>JAVJOR010000001.1:0-2769 GCA_040216675.1 Hoeflea sp.
TGTCGACGAGATCATCGCGGCCAATCCGGAACAGGTCGAGAAGGTGAAAGAGAAGCCGCAGACGCTCGGCTGGTTCGTCGGGCAGGTGATGAAAGCCTCGGGCGGCAAGGCCAACCCGAAAGCGGTGAACGAGATCCTGAAAGCGAAGCTGGGGCTCTAGGCGCTAGCGTGGGCCTGTGCCTTCGAAGAGGGCGCTGATGCCGGTGATTTTGCGCTGCATGTATTGGCGGAAGAGTGTCACCCGCCGGGTACTGCGCAGGTCGCGGTGGTAGAGCAGCCACAGGCCGAGATCATGCTGCTGTTCCGGTTCGCGGAACCTGACGAGGTCTGGGGCACTGTCGCCCATGAAGCAGGGCAGGTAGCCGACGCCGAGCCCGCCCCGGATGGCGGCGATTGTCAGCGAGGTGTCGTCGACGCAGAAGGAGTGATCGGCCTCGGGCCGCGCCTGGCGGGTCCACGTCCTGTGGTATTCGCAGCAGTCGACGCCGATCCATTTTTCCGGGATGTCGCCGCCCCTTTGGGCCGCGGCGTACTCGGCGGAGGCATAGACCGCCGAGGCGACCGTGGTCAGCCGCGTGCCGATCAGCGTCTCGCCCGGCGCATTCGTCTGCCGCAGGGCCACGTCGGCATCGCGCTCGGCGAGGCGGACGGAATCATTTGTCACTTCGATGCGAAGGTCGATGTTCGGATAGGCGGTGCTGAACCCGGCAAACAGCGGCATCAGCACAGTCGACGCCATGTTGGCGATGGCAGTGACGCGCAGCTCTCCCGACGGAGCGTCACTTTGGCCTGCGCTGGCGGCCTCGAAGGCCAGCAGTTCCCGTTCGATCCGCGTGGCTGACGTCCTGAGGTTTTCGCCCGCTTCGGTGAGGACGTAGCCGGACGCGCTGCGCTCGACCAGCGGCGTGGCCAGGTCCTTTTCCAAGGCATGGATGCGCCGCGAGACCGTGGAGTGCTGGACGCCCAGCCGCTTGGCTGCGCCGCTGAACGAGCCTTCCCGGGCCAGGGCGAGGAACATGCGCGCGTCATCCCATTGCATCCGGCATTCCCCCATCGTGCATTTTTGCAAAACCGCTTTCGATTTCTTCCGAATTTCCACGAGGGTGTGAGAATGCGACCCATTTGGCAACCCAAATCAGGGCGCCAGCAGGCTTCACCGAACCGGCGGCACGTACCTGGGCGGCAAGGAAACGGACATGGAAAATGACGGTATCACTGTACGACCGCCTTGGCGGATATGACGCCATCGGACTATTCGCGACACAGCTCGTTGACCGGGCAAAGGCTGACGCCTTGCTGGGCCGCTTCTGGGCCCATAGCGGCGACGACAGGGACGCCCGGGCTTTGCAATTGCTGATCGACTACCTCGTGCGGGAGACAGGCGGCCAGATGTATTATACCGGGCGGGACATGGCGCTGGCGCATGTGGGCATGGGGATTGATGAGGCGGACTGGGCGCGGTTCATCGAGCTTGTGATCCAGGTTGCAGGGGAACTCGGCGTTGGCGCGTCGGAGGGCGGAGAAGTCCTGGCCTTTCTCGACGACCTCAAGCCGTCCATTGTCATCACGCGCGGATGACCGCACCATTGTGGGTAGCGTGCGAACACGAAAAGGCAGGCGATGACTGATAGACTTGAATCACTCGAAGGCGGCTGCGCGTGCGGCCATGTCCGCTACCGCTTGGTGTCAAAACCGATGGTGGTGCATTGCTGCCATTGCCGCTATTGCCAGAGGCAGACCGGGACCGCCTTTGCGCTGAATGCACTGATCGAGTCAGACCGGGTGGAGCTGACCCATGGCGAAGTTGAAAACCTGACCGTCGACACGCCCAGCGGTCGGGGGCAGATCATCGCGCGCTGCCCGGCCTGCCGCGTCGCGGTGTGGAGCCATTACCACATGTCGGGCCTGCGGGAGCGGATAGATTTCATCCGTGTCGGGACGCTCGACAATCCGGACCTCTGCCCGCCGGACGTGCATATCTTCACGGCCGACAAGCAGTCTTGGGTGCGCCTGCCCGAGGGCACCCGGGCGGTCGACATCTATTACGATTATGACGAGACCTGGTCGGCGGAAAGCCTGCGCCGGCGGGCGGCGCTGTTTGAAGCGGCGGGCATCCCGATCCTGTAGGACGGGCGGATGCCCTAGAGTTCTGCGCGGATACTGGCGGCCAGTTTTTCCAGTTCGCCCATGTCTGCCATGCCGCCGCCACCGTGGCGGCCGAGGGCCTCGCCTTCGGTGCGGGGGATGATGTGGAAGTGGAGGTGGTAAACGGTCTGCCCGGCGGGGGCGCCGTTGAACTGGGTGACGACGAGGCCATCGGGCTTCAAAGCGGCTTCGACGGCCTTGGCCACTTTCTGGACCGTCAGCATGTAGGCGCCGAGTTTTTCCGGCGGCATGTCGAGCAGGTTGCGGGCGGTGACATCTTTCGGGATGACCAGCGTGTGGCCTTCGGCCTGCGGGAAGACATCCATGAAGGCGAGGGCGACATCATCCTCGTAGACTTTCACGGCAGGCATTTCCCCGCGCAGGATTTTAGCGAAGATGTTGGTGGGGTCGTAGGTGTCGTGAAGAGTCATGAAGGATCGGTACTTTCAGGTTGGCGGGCTTTGGCGGAACGTTGCGTTACGTACATTTCGTTCCAGGTTATCAGGACCAGCATTAAAAGAAAAAGCAACCCGGTCAGAATATTGCTGAGGTCGGGCGGCTGAGCGATTGTCGTCCCCAGCTCATACTTGGGTACACCCATTTCATCTGGCTTCGGCCACCAGT
>JAVJOR010000003.1:0-30436 GCA_040216675.1 Hoeflea sp.
CTTTACCGGCAGGCCCAGATATACGCCCGGCAGGGCATCCGGCTCGACCGATCCACTTTGGCCGACTGGGTCGGGCGAGCGGCCTGGTATCTGCGCCCCTTGCGTGACCACATTCTCGACGAGCTACGACGATCCGAGCGGTTGTTCGCCGACGAGATAACCGCCCCGGTCCTCGATCCGGGCGCGGGCCGACCAAGACAGGACAGCTCTGGGCCTATGCTCGCGATGATCGACCATGGGGCGGCTGCGATCCGCCGATCGTTGCCTATGTCTATGCGCCAGATCGCAAGGCAAAACGCCCTCACACGCACCTTGGTGATTTCGCGGGCATCCTGCAGGTCGATGGCTATGGCGGCTACGCCGCGCTCGCCCGGCGGCGCCAGCAGATCCGGCTCGCTTTCTGCTGGGCGCACGTCCGCCGCAAGTTCTACGAACTGGCCGACACGTCGCCGGTCGCCACCGAAGTGCTGCGCCGCATTGCCTTGCTCTATGGTGTCGAGGACGAGGTGCGCGGTTCACCCGCCGAGCAACGCTGTGCCGCTCGGACCGAACGCAGCCGCGTCATCGTCGGTGATCTTCATCAATATCTTGCCGCCCCTGGCCGCCAAGTCAGCGCCAAGAGCAAGCTCGGCGAGGCGATCCGCTATGCGCTCACCCGCTGGGATGGACTGTCCCGGTTCATCGACGACGGCCGCATCGAGCTCGACTCCAATACCGTCGAACGCTCGATCCGCCCCCTCGCATTGAATCGCAAAGATGCCCTGTTTGCCGGTTCCGACGAAGGCGGCGACAACTGGGCGGTGATCGCCACGCTCATCGAAAACTGCAAGATCAGCGGCGTCAACCCGCACGGGTGGATGACCCAGACCCTCGTGAAACTTGCCAACGGTCATCCCGCCAACAATCTCGCCCAACTCATGCCATGGTCCACCGTGGCCTGAAAACACCGGTTACATGCTTTCGCTGCTTGGCACTGTTTCGCCTTCCCGTTCTATCTGGTGCGGCGCGAACGATGGCTTGAACGCCGCAACGGCATGGCCGGCGAACGCTGAGTGGCAGCTCCCTTTCCCGGCAGGCAAGGTCTGGCAAGCACCGCACCTGCGGGAACCCGGGGCGAAGGACAACCAGGATCAGGCTGCAAGTGGCGGTGCAGTGTGCGTATCCCAAAGGGCAAGAATGCTGCGGAGTGCGGTTACAAAGGCCAAAGGCTGATCGAGCATCAGATGGTGACGGGCTTCAGGCACCGCGATGATCGGAATGTCACCTCCACCCAGCTCGCGGACGTATTCGGCCGATTCCGGGGTGAAGAGTTGGCTCATACCGCCGTGCACGATGGCCTTCCGGCCCGGTGCCTGCACCAGACGCTCGCCCATGGTGAGCCATTCGTTGGGCTTGTTGCTCCTCCGAAAGACCTCGGTTGAAAACTTCCACGTCCACTCGTCTCCATCCTGTCGCAGGGAATGATAGGCCATGTAGTCCAGAAGGAATGGCTCGCCGACCGGCTGGGGCGGGGAAAGGATGTACCGCTTACGTGCCGTTTCATAGCAAGGATAACGCTTGCTGGGCTTGTCCGGATCGCCGGAACCAGGGCTTGACCGCCTGAGGTTCCAGTACTCTTCCAGGAGAGCGGGCCGCATGATCATGAGATCGCAAACCACCACTCCGGCAAAGGCCTCGGGCCACTGGGTCACGGCTGTCAGGGCTGCGCCCGACCCGAAGCTGTGCGCGATGATTGTCGGCTTTTGGCCATCCGCAAACATATTCAGCGCCTCGGCAATCTCGCGAAACTCGCCCCCTCTCGCCAAGAGGTCGGCGCGACCACGCATGTCGCTGTCGCCCATGCCGGCCAGATCAAACGCCACCACGTCATAATCTTCTGCCAGAAACGGTGCAATGAAGGCAAAGCAGCGCGCATGTGCCAGAAAGCCATGGGTCATCAATACCTTGGGCTTGCTGGGGTCACCCCAGCGGAAATAGTGCGCCTTGGCCCCATCTATTTCCACATAACCTTCTTCGCGGGGCACCTTGAGCGCCGACACGAACCATTCGGGCAGATGTGAGCCGTCGCCAGCCCAAACAGGATCAATGTCCACTGGAAAGTCACTTATTCTGAACATCTCATTCATCAGGTTGCGCTGTCCTTGTTCGCTGGTGTGCTGGCGGCAAAGCCGCGGTAGGCATCGCGTGCCACATCGCCGCAAATCGCAGCATAGGTCGACACGCTTGGAAAATTGATGAGTTGGCGCTTCTTACCCGGGATGTTTGCGCCCATGTACCAGGAGTCCGCTTCGGGAAAGAGCGTCATAGCGCCAACCTGAGCGACCATTTCGGTCCAGTCCGCCTCTGCTTGCGGATCGGCGTCGAAAAGATCGTAACCGTTGTTTCGCAGCCAGACCATGAAATCGCAGATCCAGTCGCCCTGCATTTCCGCGCTTGTCGGGCCGTTGGAAAAACCCGAGGGGCTCAGGGGTCCGTAAGCGAACAGCATGTTGGGGAAACCCGATACCGCCATTCCCAGATAGGCGCGCAGCCCGTTGTCCCAAGCTTGCGACAGTAACAGGCCGCCCCTGCCGGTGATGTTCATGTCGATCAACCCGCCCCGCCCCGCGTCGAAGCCGGTGGCGAAAACGATGAGATCGCATTCGACCTCGCCGTCTGCGGTTGTGATTGCGTGCGGCCCGACACGGGTGATCGGGTTTGCCTTCAGATCAACCAGCGCAACATTGTCCTGCGCGAAAATCTCGTAATATCCCTGTTCCAGCGAAGGTCGCTTCGTGCCGAACGGATGCGGCGGTTCGGATGGGGCGAGTTTCTCGGCCAGATCGGGATCGGCGATCCGCGCGCGAACCTTGTCGCGCCAGAAATCGTAGGCGTGGCGATTGGCTGCGCGATTGGTAAGCAAGTCGGCGAAGTTGTGGTACCAGAACCTCAATCCGCCTCGCTGCCATAAATCTTCGAAGTGGGCATTGCGCTCAATCTCGTCGACTTCGAGCGCCGAGACTTCAAGTGACTGGCTTTCAAATCCTCCGCTCGTCTGCCTGCGCTGTTCGAAAAGGGCAGGATAGCTGTGCTTTTCGCGTTCCTGATCCTCCCGCGTCAGCCGCTCCTGCCGCATCGGCAGGGCCAGGATCGGGGTTCTTTGGAACAGGATCAGCGCTTCAGCCCGCTTGGCTGCTTCTTGGGCGACCTGCACACCGCTCGCTCCGGTTCCGATCAGGGCAACTTTGCGCCCATCGAGATCAATACCCTCCTGCGACCAGCGCGCCGTGTGGCACCATTCGCCCTCGAAATCCTCAATGCCCGGAATGTCGGGGATATACGGCTTCGACGCAAAACCGAGGGCTGGGAGCAAGAAGCGTGTCGATACGGATTGCCCGCCCTCAAGCTGTAGATTCCATAGTCCCCGCCCTGCATCAAAATCGGCGCTTTCGACCCTCGATCCCATCCGCATCAGCGGCCAAAGGTTCAGCGTATCGCAGACATGGCGGAAATAGGCCCTGAGTTCTTCCCAGCCGGGAAAGCGCTCACTCCAAGTCCATGTCCGCCACACTTCGGGGATCGAGAATTCATAGAGCGGAATCTGCGAATCCACGCGTGCGCCGGGATAGCAATTCCAGTGCCAGATGCCGCCCGGATCGGTCGCAGCATCGACCAGCAGCACGTTGAACCCGGCGTCCCGCAACTTGTGGAGCAAGTAGATCCCGCTGAAGCCAGCACCGATGATCACAGCGTCATAATCGGGCGAAGTCTGATTCGTCATGAAGCGGCAGTCAGGCTCTCGGCAATTGCCTTCGCCGTTGCATAGTCGGCCTTGCCGTTCGATGCGCGCAGGGGGATCTTCGTTGGATATATGGCCTTCGGTGTTTTGTAGCCTGCCAACTGCCCCCGCACATGATCCTTGACGGCTTGCTCGTCGAACGCAACGTCGCCGCTGAGGTGGACGACGGCGGTGACGGCCTGACCCCATTTTTCGTTTGGCACGTCCACGACCAGCGCGTCACCAATCGCGGGATGGGTCTTGAGAATCTCCTCGACTTCCTCGGGGTAAACTTTCTCGCCAGCAGTGTTGATGCAAACGCTGCCACGGCCCAGCAAGGTCAGGCTGCCATCGGCCTCGACCGTGCACCAGTCGCCCGGAATCGAATAGCGGACCCCATCGATTGTGCGGAAGGTCTTGGCGGATTTCTCGGGATCCTTGTAATAACCCGCTGGGATCGCACCCATGAGGGCGATAAATCCCGGTACGCCGCTTCCCGGCGTCACTTTCTGGTCGTTTTCATCAAAGACATGACAGAATTCGCCAATCGCAAATTTCGCGGTGTTGGTGCCCCCTTGCGCGGTTGTGATGGAGCGGCCGAAGCCGAGCCCTTCGGAAGCGCCGAAGCTGTCCATCAGCACCACCTGGGGGATATGCTTGCACAGCCCAGCCTTGACTTCCTTGCTCCACATCACGCCGGATGAAACGATGGTGACGAGGCTGCTGGTATCCCAGCGGCCGGGATTCCGGTCCAGCGCCTGCAGCATTGGCTTGGCAAAGGCATCGCCCACAATTGCGATGCTTTGCACATTATGCTTATCAACTGTTTCCCACAACTCCGTCGCATCGAAGGACGAGTCTGCGAGTGTAACGATGGCGCCGCCCGACATAAGTGTGCCGATCGCGGTGATGAAGCCGGTCCCGTGCATCATCGGGCAGGATGGCAGGGTGCGGTTGCCGGGCCCTTGACTTGTGATCAACGCGACGTGTTCTTCGAGTGTCTGAGGAACGGGGGCGAGCAGCTTCTGGGCCTCGAGCTGTGCTTTGCGCATTTGGTCGTGATGCCACATCACGCCCTTGGGCATGCCCGTCGTGCCGCCGGTATAGATGAAGAGCTGATCTTCGGGAGAGCGCACTATGCCGAGCGCCGATCCGTCGCCTTCTTGCGCGAGTGTTTCGTAAGGGATCGCAAAAGGCGCGATTTGCGAAGCCTCGCCAATTTCCACAAAGGTGTGAACCTTCTCGAGCCGATCCTTGAGCTCGACGATACAGTCGCGGAATTCCGAGCTGTAGACGATCACTTCGCTATCGGAATCGTCGAAGATATAGAAGACCTCCTCGGCGACATAGCGGTAATTGATGTTCACATGGATCAGGCGCCCCTTGAAGCAGGCTGCCATCAACTCGCCATATTCGGGTCGGTTGCGCATATAAAAGGCAACCTTGGCCCCATTGCCGGCTCCGCGCTGCCGGAGCGCGCGGGCAACATTGTTCGAACGTCCCGACATTTCGGGCCAGGTGATGATCCGGTCGCCGTGTATCAGGGCCGGCGCATCCTTTGGCATGACGGGCTCGATAGCGTCGAGAATGTCGCCGAGATTCCAGTCGATCACATTAGTTCCCCTCTCCGAACGGGGTGGCGGCTTTGGCGCACTTCCCTTGGAAGAAACATCACGCAGCTTTGGTCCAGCCCTGAAGTGCCGCAGCCTCCGCCCGGACCGCTTCTGGCCCACCCAGAACCTGCCGGTCGAATCCGATCCGTTTGAACCAGTAATGCAGGCCAAGCAGGTCGGTGAATCCCATTCCGCCGTGCACTTCGGTGGAAGTGCGTGCGACAAATCGATAGACCTCGGCCGTGTGCGATTTGGCATGGCAGGCAAGCAGTGATGCCTCATTCGGCACCGCGTCGAAGGCGTGGGCGGCGTACCAGACGAGCGAACGGCACGGTTCATGCCGCGCGGCCATCTCGGCGCACATATGCTTTACGGCCTGGAAACTACCGATCAGGCGGCCGAACTGTTCGCGCTGACCAGCATAATCGACAGCCCTTTCGATCATGGCCTGACCTGCGCCAAGGCTGTCTGCGGCGAGGATCACGCGGCCCGCATCGCGCAGCCGGGCCACTGTAGCTCCGCCATCGTCAGCCAGTGGTTCCGCTTCGTCCCCGTCAAACCGCAATTCCCCGACGCTACGGGTGCGATCGATGGTCGTCAACGCGATAGCTTCCAGCCCGGACGCCTTGGCACCGACAAGGTGCAGCCTGCCACCGGAATCGGCGACGACGTAGGCATCAGCTCCTTCGAAATCGAGCGCGAACAGGGCGGTGCCGTTGAGCTTCCCGCCGGCAGAGGAAACTCCCGCGCCGTCGCGCACCTCGATCGTCTCGGAAATCGCGACACCGACACGCGCCTCGCCGCTCGCTATCTTTGGCAGCCAGTGGGCCTTTTGCTCCTCGTTGCCAGCTTCGCGCAAGGCGATCGGTGCGAGAACCTGACTGGCGAGAAACGGCACCGGTGCGACCGCATAGCCAAGCTGTTCCGCCACCACCGCCGCGTCGAGCAAGGTCATGCCGAGCCCGCCATGCTCTTCGGGGACGAGCATTCCGGCAACGCCCAGATCGTGGAGGGCGCGCAACACCTGGTCGCTCAACGGATTGTCCCGCTCCGCACATTCGCGGACGTGACTGAGCGGGCTGGTATCGGCGAGGCACCGCGAAACGGCGTCGCGCAACATCTGCTGGTCCTGCGAAAGTCCAAAGTCCATCAGTCTGCTCCCTGCTTCTGTCGCGCCATGTCCGCGGGGTTCGGCTCACGTGGCATTTCAAGGCCGCGTTCGGCGATGATGTTCTTCTGGATCTGAGCGGTCCCGCCGCCGATGATGAGACCGAGTTGGAACATATAGTTCCATTGCCACGCCCCGCCGTCCCGCTCACGCGGGCTGTGGTGATAGAGTATGCCCAGTTCGCCCATGGCGTCGATTGCCAGCGCGGATATCTGGTGAGCGAGTTCACAGCTTTGCAACTTGACGATCAGCTTCGCCATGCCGCCCGGCTCTCCCCTAAGGCTGTTCGAAAGGATGCGCATCCCATTGTATTTCATCGCCGCTACTTCGGCCTGAAGTGCCACTAGCCGGTCGCGCAGTACCGGATTGTCGATCGCGCGACCCTGGCCCAAACGCTCTTCCTGCATCAGTGCGATCAGCGCCTGCAGCCGGTTTTCGAGCGCGTCGGGATCGCCCAGCATTCCGCGCTCATGGCCTAGGGTTGCGTTCGCGACGAACCAGCCCTGGCCCCGCTGGCCGACGATCTGGTGCATGGGGACGCGCACATCGGTGAAGAACGTCTCGTTGAACTCGGCGTGACCGGTCATCGTCTTCAAGGGGCGAACCTCGATGCCCTGCGTGTCCATCGAAAAGATCAGGTAGGAAATGCCGCCATGTTTGGGTGCGTCAGGTTCGGTCCTGACCAGGCAAAAGATCATGTCGGCCTGCTTGGCGGTGCTGGTCCAGATCTTCTGGCCATTGATAACAAATTCGCCGTTTTCGATGTGCGCGCTGGTCTTGAGGTTGGCTAGGTCCGACCCGGCACCGGGTTCGGAATAGCCCTGGCACCATACGATATCGCCTTTCAACGTGGGTTCGATCCAGCGCCGTTTCTGTTCCTCGGTGCCGAGTTCAAGCAGGGTCGGCACGAACATCGAGATTCCCTGATTAGAAAGCCCGCCCGGCACCCTGGCCCGCGCAAATTCCTCTGCGATGATGCGCGATTGGAGAATGTCCGGCTCCGCTCCATAGCCTCCATACTCCTGCGGGATCGTTCGCGCGGTATACCCATGCTCGATCAACAGCTTCTGCCATTCGACTGCCTTGGACGAAGGTCGGGCCGCCCGGTCAGCAGAAGGCGGCGCGAGATGGCGGTGCGCTTCGATGAAAGCCCGCACTTGCTTGCGGAAGACATCGTATTCGGGCCCGTAATCAAGATCCATGACGCTTCTAACTTTCACGCAGGCGGAAAACAGGAAGGCGGAAGTCCTCACCGATCAATTCGAATTCCACTTCCACCGGAAGGTCGAGCGCTAGGCGCTCGTGATCGCAACCAATCAGGCGCGTGGCCATGCGTACGCCCTCTTCCAATTCCACCACCGCCGCCACGAAGGGAATTTCGTCGGCAAAAGCCGGGTGGAGGGCCTGGTGGGTAACGGTCCAGGAAAACAGCGTGCCCTTGCCACTGCTGCGTTCCCAGGAGAATTCCGGCGAGCCGCACTTTGCGCACATATAGCGCGGTAGGTGGCGGAAGCAGCCGCAGCCGCCGCAGCGCTGGAAATAGAGATTGCCGTCTTGGCACCGCTTCCAGAATTCCTGCTCAACCGGGTCTTGCGGGCGAGGTCGCGGTTTGGGCGGCGCAACCTGCGCGGAGGGCCGCATTTTGGGAGGCAGATCGCTCTCGCTGCTCATGCAAACCTCCTGAGAATGGCAATGCTTCCATCGCCAAGGTCACCCCAGCCGGTCACAAGACCAGTTTGGGCTCCCAGCACCTGGCGCTCGCCGCAGTCGTGACGAAGCTGGCGCACTGCCTCGACCACGTGGTTGAGTCCCCAGACATGCGCCTCACTGAGCAAGCCGCCATGGGTGTTGATCGGATAGCGGCCACCCAGCTCAATCTGGCCATTGGCGACGAATTCGAACTGTGCACCCGGTTCGCAATAGCCCATCGCTTCCAGTTGCAGCAGAACGACATAGGTAAAGCAGTCGTAAATCTGCAGGAAATCCATGTCCTCGCGCTTGACGCCCGCCATGTCGAAAGCGCGCGGGGCAGCATAGCTGAGGCCAATCTTGAAGGGATCGGGCCGCGAGGGGATGTCGTCGGCGGGATAGGGGTGGCCTTCCGCGGCACCGGCGATGCTGACGGGCACATGCGGCATATCCCTGGCCCGATCCATTCGCGATATGACTACCGCGCAGGCGCCATCGGTTTCAAGGCAGCAATCGTAAAGGCGGAAGGGCTCGGATATCCAGCGCGCCGAATGATAGGTTTCCGCGTCGAGTTCGCGCCCATAGGTAAAGGCGCGCGGATTCAACTGCGCGTGACGCCGGCAGGCTAGCGCTACCGCTGCCATCGCATCCGCGCCCACGCCGTAAAGCTTCGAGTGACGGGTCGCCAGCCAAGCATACATCTGCACCGGCAGGAACACACCATAGGGGATGTAATAGCCCTGGATGGTATTGGTCAGCGTGTTCATGTTCATCGCCCGAGTGGGCGGGGCACCCGGCTTGGGCCTGAGGGCGGAATAGCCGTTCCAACCGAGCGTCACCAGCACGTGATCGCAAAGCCCGCTGGCGATCGCCATTGCCGCGTTCTGCAGCGCCGTCGTCGGGCTGGCGCCGCCCATGTGAACGGTGGCCGCATAGCGCAGCACATCAATGCCGAGATTGGCGGCCATTTCCTCCGAGGTCGTATAGATCGGCGGCGGCACCATGCCGTCGATGTCGCAAGGTTTCAGCCCGGCATCTGAGATTGCGCGGCGCGAGGCTTCCAGCATCATGTCCACCGCGGTCCGTTCGGTGCCCTTGACGAATGCGGTTTCGCCCACACCGGTTATGGCGGCCTTGTCGGCAAAGGATAAGGTCTGCGAAGCGTTCATACAGCGTACCCGTCTTGCCGCAATTCAGGAATAGAATCTGGCATCGGCCAGCGCCCTTTCGGCCCCTTCGACAAGATCGCGCATGACCTCTGCCGCTGGACGGATCGAATGGATCAATCCAATTCCCTGCCCCGCGAAGCCGGGCATGATATCCTTGCGCTGAGCCTTTATGCCCGAAGCCATGACCGGCCCTGAAATCATCGACTGGTAAGGCATCGGAAGCGGCTCCTTGCCCGCCGCAACCCAAGCATCGGCCCATTTGTTGCGGATCATGCGCGCAGGCTTGCCGGTCAACGAACGGCTAACGACGGTATCTGCATCGCCGCCGTCGGTTATTGCTTCCTTTTGGAACCGTTCAATCCCTGCCTCTTCGGTTGCCAGGAACGCCGTTCCGACCCACGCGCCCAGAGCGCCCAGCATCATCGCTGCGGCGACTCCGCGGCCATCGGAGATTCCACCTGCTCCGATCACGGGAACCCGATCGCCCACCGCGTCGACTACCTGCGGAATCAGCGAGAAGGTTCCGATCGGGGAGTTGTGCCCGCCGCCATCGTGGCCCTGCGCCACAATCATGTCGATGCCGGAATCGACCACCTGCTGGGCGTGCTTGACCTTGCCGATCACCGCCATGACCCTGGTGCCATTGGAATGAAGGCGGTCCATCCACGGTCCGGGATTGCCGAGGCCGGCGGCATAGACTGGCACCTTTTCCTCGATTACCACTTCCATCTGCGCCTCGAAAAACTCCCGCGTGAACAGCTGCGGACCGCCCTTGCCCATTTCCGGCGCGCCAGCCGCGCGCATGGCCATTGCGGCATCCACTTCGGGCAGATCCTCGCGTTCCATGAAATCGCGGGTGAACTGCTGATATTCGCCAAGCAGTGCCATCGGGTTTTCGAGCGAGGCGCCGCTCTGCGGTGCCGAACCGCGCCTGACGGAGGCAGGCAGAAGGGTGTCGACCCCAAATGGCTTATCGGTCAGTTCGCGGGTCTGGCGGATCCAGCTGCGCAACTGGTCTGGCGAGCAGGCCGCAGCGCCAAGAACGCCAAGTCCCCCGGCATTCGATACTGCGGCCGCGAGCGCGGGGACACTCGCCCCGCCCATTCCGGCCAGAAGGATCGGGTATTCGATCCCGAGAATTTCGCATATGCGGCTCTTGAGTGCCATCGTAATACCCTCTCCATCCAGCGCCACCCACCGGCGCCCGTTTTTTACGTCTGTCCCCACCTGACCTTCTGGGACACAAGCTCAGGGCTTCTCTGTGCGAGATAGGAGGCGGAGCCCGCCACGAGACGCGCCATAGCCTGCCGCGCTCCTTCGGCATCGCCCTTGCGCACAGCTTCAAGGACGCGGCGCAAGAAACGCAACTGGACCGCACGCTCTTGCGCCGAATACCCCAGCGAGAGCGAGAATTCGCGGGTAAGCATATGCAACGCGGAAGTCAGAAGGCCGAAAAGCGGATTGCCGCTGGCCCAGCCGAGCATATCGTGAAAACGGCGATTCAGTTCCTCGAACTGGCTGCTCGCTTCGTTTCGCTCCAGCTCTTTGAGGCAATCGGCAAGTGCGCTCAGATCACCCGTGGTCGCGCGCTGGGCGGCATAGGCTGCAACATCCGCCGCAATCGCTTCGCGCAATTCGAGCAAGCCCCTCAAGTCCGCCTCCATGAAATGCAGGATCAGCGAGAGGCTGTTTGCGAAATCGCCAGTCTGCGGGCGAGCGACCACCGGCCCGCCACCGCGACCTAGTTGAAGATGGATAACGCCTTGGAGTTCAAGGAAGCGAAGCGCTTCGCGCAAGGTCGCTCGGGCGACATCGTATCGCGCAAGCATTTCGTCCTCGCGCGCCAACCTGTCGCCCGCAACATGCGCCCCGGCTTCGATATCGCGTACGATGTCCTGCGCAAGCGTGAGCGCACGCTTGGCCTTCCTCGAATCATCGACCTTCGGTTGCATCACTGGGAATCGCTCCTCTGATAAAACCTTATAAGAGTTTATCGGATGGCATGTCCAGCATCAGTCTATGAAGTTTGCAGTGCGGTCAAATGTCGCAACAATCCTTATAAGCTTTATTGACCACACCCTGCGAAACATCTACCTGTTTGATAGCAAGGTGAGTCTGCTTGCCTGGGATGGAGGACGAGACATGAGCATCGACACGATGGAGCTGGATACTGCCGGAAAAGTTGCAGCCATTCCGATCGACGAAATTGATGTCGCACGGCCGAGTCTTTTTCAGCAGGACACGATCGGCCTGTATTTCGACCGGCTGCGCAAAGAGGAGCCGGTCCACTATTGCCGCGAAAGCTATGTTGGGCCTTACTGGTCGATCACCAAGTTCGACGATATCATGGCTGTCGACACCAACCACAAAGTCTTTTCGTCGGAGGCAAAGCTCGGCGGTATCGCCATTCAGGACATGCATTCGGTGGAAGGCGCGCTCGAACTTGAAATGTTCATCGCTATGGATCCTCCAAAGCACGACCAGCAACGCAAGGCCGTCACCCCCGCTGTAGCGCCGTCCAACTTGCTGTTGCTCGAACCGACAATCCGCGAACGAGCGTGTCAGATTCTCGATGATCTGCCGATAGGCGAGGAATTTGATTGGGTTGACAAGGTCTCAGTTGAATTGACCACGATGACCCTTGCTACCCTATTCGATTTCCCGTGGGAGGAACGCCGCAAGCTCACGCGCTGGTCCGACGTCACAACGGCCGCCCCTGAAACCGGCATCGTCGAATCGTACGAAGCGAGGCGTGAAGAACTCATCGAGTGCGCGATGTATTTCAAAGGACTGTGGGAGCAGCGCATCAACGAAGAACCGAAGAACGATCTGATTTCCATAATGGCGCATTCCCCGGCGACACGGGATATGCCCTTCCTCGAATTTCTGGGTAACCTGCTGCTGCTGATCGTGGGCGGCAACGACACCACGCGCAATTCGATAAGCGGCGGTGTGCTGGCGCTCAATCAGAACCCCGATGAATATCGCAAACTGAATGACGACCCTTCGTTGATCGCCAGCATGGTGCCGGAAATCATCCGCTGGCAGACGCCGCTGACTCACATGCGCCGCACTGCGCTGCAGGACTGGGAGATTGGCGGCAAGCAGATCAAGAAGGGCGACAAGGTCGTGATGTGGTACCTGTCGGGCAACCGCGACGAAACGGTCATCGACCGGGCTGACCGGTTCATCATCGACCGCAAGAATCCGCGCCATCACCTGTCATTCGGTTATGGCATCCATCGATGCATGGGTAACAGGCTGGCAGAACTGCAGTTGCGGATCATCTGGGAAGAAATTCACAAGCGGTTCGCCAAGGTCGAAGTGACCGGCGAGCCCGAGCGCCTTTTCTCAAACCTTGTGCGCGGGATCACCAATCTGCCGGTGCGGCTGCACGCGCGCTGATTTGCTGAAGCAGAAATACGGAGTGTATGATGGTCAAAGTGACGTTCGTATCCAGCGATGGAACGCGGCGGGAAGTCGAAATTGCCGAGGGCGAAACCGCACGCGAGGCGGCGCTCTTCAATGATGTACCGGGCATCGACGGCGATTGCGGCGGTGTCTGCGCCTGTGCGACCTGCCATGTCCATGTCGATCCGGCCTGGATCGACAGGGTTGGTCGCCTGGTCGAAGGGGCAGCGGAGGCAGAGCTTCTGCAATTTGCCGAAGGTGCCAACGAATACAGTCGCCTCGCCTGCCAGATACCCATGGTGGAAGGAGTGGAAGGTTTGATTTTGCACGTTCCCGAGCAGCAATACTGACCAGACAGAGCGCAGCCCTGTCGTGCGCGTGCGGCGTCGCAAATTCAGTTTTGAACGGAGGTTTCAGTGCCAACTCAGCTAGAACCTGATGTCTAGACGAGCGAAGACGCATTTCGCACCGAAATGCGGCAATTCCTCGCCGCCCATTTCCCTGACGAATTAAGGGGCGCGGGCAATATGCTGGCCGGGCCCATTGGCAGCTTCGGCTTGTGGATCATCCTGGCCGACGCGCATCCGGAAGCTTCGAGGGACAGCTCCAGCGTGTCGGTGACATCCCCGGCCCGCATGGTGGTACACAGCTTCCAAAGGATGACATAACGGGAGAAGTCGTCGAGCACGGTCGACAGGTACACCAAGCCCCAGCCGATGATCTTGAAGTAGGTGAAGTCGGTCTGCCACATCTCGTTCGACCGCGTCGTCTTGGTGTGGAACCCGTCGGCGGCCTTGATCACGATGAAGGCCGGACTGGCGATCAGGTCATGGGCTTTCAACATACGGTAAACCGTGGCTTCCGACACGAAGTAGCGCTTCTCGTCGGTGAAGCGCACCGCGAGCTCGCGGGGTGACAGGTCGGTTGTATCCAACGCCATGTCGATGATCTGCTGCTGGATATCATCGCAGATGCGGTTCCACACCCGCCTCGGGGCCGATGGCCGATCCTCCAGCGCCTCCGGCCCGCGCTCGAGGTAGCGGTCGTACCAGCGTTAGAAGGTCCGGCGCGGGATGCCCAACTGCTCCAGCGTGCGCTTGGCCGGCAGGTGCGACTGCTCGACGATCCGAATGATCTCCAGCTTCTCGGATGCGGGTTACCTCATTCGTCGTCGGCCCTATCCGCGATCATGCTTTTTTTGAGCAACCGGTTTTCCAGCGTCAGATTGGCCACGCATTCCTTAAGGGCACGGGCTTCGCGGCGCAGGTCGTGCACCTCGCCGGTGGTCGCGGCACGGGCGGTGTCGCCCGCCAAGCGCCGCTTGCCCGCCTCCATGAACTCCTTCGACCACGTGTAATACAAGCTCTGGGCGATGACATCCTTGCAGCACAGCTCGGCGATGCTGTCCTCGCCGCGCAGGCCTTCCAGCACGATCCTGATTTTGTCCTCTGCAGAGAAGTGCCGGCGCGTCGCACGCCGTATGTCCTTCACCAGCCGCTCAGCAGGGGCCTTCGGCGCCGATTTTTTCAAGGAGGATTGGGCTTCATCCTCGTTCCTTAGTCACTACGACGAAGCCCAAATCCTCCTTAAATCACAACCTCAAATCTGTGCCATTGGTGCTGACGGCGGACAGCACCGGCAATCCGCCCTCACATGAAGCGCTCGGGTTGAGCCATGTCGGTCTCCACGCAGAGGTTCGTTTCTTGGTAGACAACTCGTTGCACGAAATAGCTCGTCGGTCAATTGGCGCTGGCACGCGAAGCCAAGAGCGGCCCGCCTCGCGGGAGGGCGCTCACCGCCGAACGATTGCCGGCTCGATCGGACTATTCTGCAACACGGCGGGAGGCAGGTAGGGCTCCGTGCCGCGATATTCGCAATTAGTTAGCCGTCAGTGCTGGCAACCTGATGCAGCGGGGGCAGAACGGCCGCGGCGCGCCGCCTCAGACGCGAGCGGTGCCAGTTGGGGATATCGGCTTGCTGACGATGAATGGCGTCGGCCATTTCAAATCTTCCACGGCTCCTATCGAGGAGGCATGTCTTCCGATCCGCTTTCGAGATTGCCGGACATTTTCGTCAGCAATGAGCGCATCGCGCGTATCTCAGTTGGGGAAATCATATGGAGCAGTCGCGCGTAGATCATGTCGGCTTCGGCGCGCAGCTGAGGCAGGATTTCGATCGCTCGGGGCAAAAGATGAAGTTCCCAGACGCGCCGGTCGCCCTTGGCAGCGCGCCGTTCCGCGAGCACCATTCTTTCCAGCTGGTCGACAACATGGCCAACGCTGGCACGCTCCAGTTCGAGGCATTTGGAGAGGTCGGTTTGGGTCATGCCCGGGGTCCGATAGATATAGACGAGCGCGCGCCACTGGGTTCGCGTCAATCCGAAGCGCGCCGTTGAGGCATCAAACTTCCGACGCAGTTTGCGGGGCACTTCCTCGATGAGAAAGACAAACTCGTCTGAGGCCGTCAGAAGACTTTTCGCGGGAGAGATGCCGCTTGTATTGCGAGGTTCAACCATCGTCATGGACTGTAGAGCCAACATCATATTCTGAAAACCCTTTACTGTAAGATATGATATAGTATGATCGTGGAATGATTGATCAGTCGATCACGCTTGCCGGGAAAGCGGGCCATGAAATCGCAGCGTCGGTTGATGGCCCGGAACTCGGATTACCGGTAATCCTCGCGCACGGCGGCGGACAGACCCGAAGGGCATGGAGGGCGGTAGCCCACCGGCTCGCGAGCCATGGTTTCCGGACCATCGCAGTCGATATGCGCGGGCACGGCGAGAGTGCATGGGCCAGCGACGGAGCCTATGATATCTCCGATTTTGCGGCCGATCTCGTCGAGATCGCTGCGGCGACGGCGAGCAAACCGGCGCTGATTGGCGCGTCTCTTGGTGGCCTGGCCGGGATCATCGCCGAGGGAAAATGCGCACCGGGAAGTTTCGGATCGCTGACGCTGGTCGACGTCACACCTCAGATGGAACCGAGCGGCGTCGCCCGCGTGGTCGGTTTCATGGCGGCGCATGCGCGCGATGGTTTTGCGTCGGTGGAAGAGGCCGCACAGGTCATTGCCGACTATCTGCCCCATCGCCCCAGCCGGAAGGCTTCGGCCGGGCTAGCACACTATCTGCGCCGCAAGGACGATGAACGCTTCTATTGGCACTGGGACCCCGCCTTCATCGAAAGAGTGACGCAGCAGGGCGGCGGCGTTTCCAGCGACCATGGCCGCACCGAGCTCAGCGCGGCCGCTGCCTGCTTGACCTTGCCGGTGCATCTGATCCGCGGCGGGTCAAGCGATCTCGTCTCGCTGGAAGCCGTCAAGCATTTCCAGGGCCTTGTCCCTCATATGGCGTATAGCGACATTGCGAATGCGACTCATATGGTGGTGGGGGACGAGAACGACGCTTTCGGGCAATCGATCCTAGAGTTTTTGCTCGGCATCCATGAAGCGGAAATGAAATCATGAATGCCCCCGCCGTCCCGGGGCTTGAGGAATTACGTGACCTATTGGCGCTGGCCCCTTTTCACCGCTGGCTCGGGCTCAGCATCGCTGAGGTCGGCGCCAACGAGTTGGTGATCTCCATGCCTTGGCGAGACGAAATCATCTCAAATCCGACGGTCGGCGCGGCGCATGGTGGCATCGTATCGGCTTTGATCGATCTGACCGGCCTCTATACGATCATCGCGATGGGGGGTGCTGCGCGGGCGACGGCGGACCTCCATGTGGATTTTCACCGACCGGCCAAGCTGGGGCCGCTTCGCGCGATCGGCAGCCCGGTGAAATTAGGGCGGCAGATAAGCGTCGCGGCTACCCGGATCCTAGCCGCAGACGGAACCTTGGTGGCGAGTGGTAGAGGGGCCTACGTCGCCTGATAACCGCCCGAGGCGAGCCAATCTGCGCGGCCAGATGCATGCCCAGCAGCTTTCGGAGCCGAGGCAGTGGCGGCAGCGACACGCTTTTTGGCGACGTGTCCCTAGGCCGAACCCACGACCGGACGGCCGCGCATCGGCCATTCAGTCAAATCGGCTCCCTGCCGGTCACACGCGGGTTTGGCCGCTCGCCTTTGAGCCGTCGACTTTGCCTAGTCCGACAGGCCAGCCACGCAGCGCATGGAGATCAAGTTCTCCTGTGCTGCGTGACTAGACTGCTGGGTCAGGTCAGGGCGCCGGGGTGCGATTCGCGATCGCATCCTCGATCAGATCCTGCATGACCTGTTCGAGCTCGACGCCTTTCCGGTCGCCTCCGCTCGATATTTCGGTGGCGATCAAAGCGTAATAGCCGGTCTCGCGATCGATCCAGCCGGTCCAACCATAGGCACCCGGTGAGGAATTGATCTTGGACGTCGCGCAGGCCGAAGGCGTGTCGCATTCGACAAAGGAGCCGAGCGCATATTCCCAATTGCCCGCGCTCGCCGGCACGAAAACGCGCGGCAAGCCTGCGGTACGTTGCTGGGTGAAGCTTGTCATATCGGTAATAAAGCTGCCGCCAAGGAAGGCACGCAGAAGTTTCGCATAGTCGCGCGGCGTCGAATAGGCGCCGCCCGCGACCCACGGGTTGGTGGGAGCGCTTCCCGCAGGGTCATACCAGGTCGTGCTCGTCATCCCGAGCGGGGTCGTCACATGCTGCGCGAACAGTTCGTGAAAATTGCGCTGGCGTGCCGGTGACGTGCCGGGCGCGATGCTTATATCCTTTGCCTCCAGATAGGCAGCGGCGACCTGAAGGCCGTGCGGTCCATAGCTATATTGCGCGCCGGGCGCGTTGCCCGGGCGCAAAATATCATAGCGCAAATCGTGGATGCTCTTCGCGCAATTGTAGAGCGTCATGGCCGGAAGCAGCTGACAGCCGCCAACGAGCGGGCTCGCATTGAAGCCCGACGTCATCGACAGCGCATGCTTGAGTTGGACATCCTTCTTCGTTCCGATCGTGGTCCAGAAGGCAAGCGGCGGCCGCATCGGATCGTCGAGCGTCGCGATGCCAGCCTGCACCATGCGCATCCCCAGCGCGCCGGCGAACCATTTGGAGGCCGACGCAAGCGGGGTCACCCGATCGATACCAAAGCTGCCCTTCTCGTAA
This sequence comes from Hoeflea sp., assembly GCA_040216675.1. Lineage (GTDB taxonomy): Bacteria > Pseudomonadota > Alphaproteobacteria > Rhizobiales > Rhizobiaceae > Hoeflea. The sequence goes on from JAVJOR010000003.1 coordinate 17,884, forward strand.
GCGAAGAGATAGTCGGGATCCGAAGCATTCCCGACGATGAAATAGCCGTTATCGACCTCGGTATCAGCGTCGATTGCCGACTGTAACGCGGTCCAGTCATAGGTATAACCGCCGACGGTGGCCGAAAGGCTGGCGGCCGCGGGCGCCGATGCCGCCGACGTCGACGCTTTAGCAGCGGGCGCCGCAGGCGGAAGCTGCACCATGGGACGCGCCTCGCCGCCGCCGTTGCCCCCGAACCCGCCCTGCGCCGCAAAGGCCGCAGCCCCAGCCATCGCCGCACCAGCGGCAAGCCACATCCATTTCGTTCTTCCAGCCATTTTCTCTCTCCCAGCTTCGTTGCACATCGTCGAAACGGAGGGCCTAGCGCGGCCGGACGGGCTAGGGCCTGGGCTGGCCGTTCCCGAAGTGAACATTGAGCAGATGGTCGAGCTGCGCCTTGCGAAAGCCGGCGACGACGCCAGACTCGGGCGCAAATTTTGCGAGACGGTCGCTTGCCGCATCGTAACGCGGCCAGTCGCGAACGAGTGCGCAGCCAGGAACGCCCGTCTTGGCGAAGCCAACCCAGCAGGCGGCGATGCCTTCGCCGAAGCGGCGATCCTCGTCACCGACGGCGCCGGCGACCGACGCGAAATAGTCGAGCGTCCCGAACAGATAGGGGATTTCAGACCCGTGCGCGGCGCCCTTGGCGCGGTCGCGCCGCGCCGCTGCGACATAGTCGAAATGATAGAGATACGAAGGCGCCCCTCCCGCCGTCCGGGCCGCGAGCCAGCGCGCCGGGGCGACGAACCAGGCGTCGCCCAACACCTGGCGCGCCAGTTCATCATCGGCCAGCCCCATGCCATAGGCGGCCCGGCCCGCCGCCTGGTCGCGCCCTAGATAGGCGAGCGCGGCGGATGGCGGCACGCCCATGGCAAGGATGACGCTCGCCTCGTTGCTGTTCGCGCCGACGAGGAGCGGAACGTCGATCGGCTCGCTACGCGCAAAGACGCGCCAAGGCGCTTCGCGTACCAGGTCGCCGTCGAGGATGGGGCCGGTCATCGCGCCCGGCGTCCGGACCTCGCCAGCGGCAACGAGCGCGGCGGCGGGCAGCGCGCGAAGCGCGTCGAGCGATGCTGAAGGCGGCGCACCTGCGCGCGCTGCCAACGCCGCGCCTAGCGCTTCTTGCTCGCCAAGCGGGCGCGGATCGAGGAGACCAACGCCCGACTGAACGATCGCCTTGGCGAACAGGCCTTTGGCTTCGGGCTGGGCAAGGATCGTCGTCACTCCGATCGCCCCGGCGGATTCGCCGAACAAGGTGATCTGGCGCGGATCGCCACCAAATGCGGCGATATTTTTCTTCACCCACCGCAGGGCGGCCAATTGGTCCATCAGGCCGTAATTGGCGAGCGCCTCGCCGCGCGGCTTGGCCGCGCTGAGCGCGGGATGGGCGAAATAACCGAGCGCGCCCAACCGATAGTTGATCGTCACCAAAACCACACCTTGCCGCGCGAAGGCGGTGCCGTCGAAAACCGGGAAGGTGCCCGAACCGACCACATGGGCGCCGCCATGGATCCAGACCATCACTGGCAGCTTTCGCGCCCCCGCCGGGCGCCAGATGTTCAGCTGGAGGCAATCCTCAGACTGATGCTCGGCTACCCCGCCCGCGACAAGTGCGGGGCGCACCGTCTGCGGACAAGCCGGGCCGAGTTTTGCGGCATCGCGGACGCCCCGCCAGCGCGGCGGTGCCTGCGGCGCCCGCCAGCGAAGAGCGCCGACCGGTGCGGCGGCGAAAGGAATATCAAGGAAGCGCTCGACGTCCCCCGTGCGCGCGCCCGCAAGGCGCCCCTGCGCGATTGTCGCCGCGGGGGCCGTCTCCGCCGCCGCGACAGACACCGATCCGGTCAGCATCGCGGCACCGAACAGTGCTGCCATCACCAAATGCCGCATTGCGCCCTCCTACCCTTCCCGACCAGCGGCTGGAGGCCGCGGACGGGAGCGCGACCTAGAAAGAAATGCGTCCTTCGACGCCGACGACGCGAGGCTGGCTGTACCGGTTGATCGTCGGCGCCTGCGCGACGAAATAAACCTTGTCGAAGACGTTGTTCGCGAACGCGCTGACGCTGATCTTGCCGAAGTCGACGCCGACCCGAAGATTGACGAGGACATAATCATCGAGGTCGACCGAGGTCGCTGTCAGCTCCTGTTTGCCGCCCCATTGACCACTGATCAGGACATTGCTGGTCAGCGCGACATCCTTGGTGACCGGGTAGCGCAGATTGAGGTTGGCCGAGGCGAGCCAGTCGGGAACCTGCGCAAGGTCCAGCCCGTCATAGCGGCCGCTCTTGACCTTGCCCTCTTGCCGCGAGCCACTCAAGGCGAGGCGGCCATTGCCTTCGCCGAGATCGAAGCCCTGGCTATATTCGGCCTCGATACCCCAGCTTTTCGCATCGCCTGCGTTGGTTAGATAGGCGACCGCGGCGATCGGGCACGCCGGATTGGTGAGCGCGCAGCCATCGTCGACCTGCGCGATCAGGTCTTCAAGCTCGGTGTAATAGCCCGCGATTGCGAAATAGCCGCGGCGGATCGGACTGCCCTTGATGCCGACTTCGTAAGACGTGCTGTTTTCGTTGCCGAACAGCACCTGCACAGGACTCGGCGCGCGCGGATCGGAGAGGCGCGTGTTGAACCCGCCGGCCCGATAGCTGCTGCCGACCTTGCCATAGGCGAGGATGTTCGACGTGAGCTTGTACGAGAGGGTCGCATTGTAGGAGAGATTGTCGGCGTTGATGCTGTCGTCGATGATCCGCGATGGCCCGCCGGTGGGCAGGCCAGTCCCCAAATCGTAAAGCCGCGCCGAGATGCTCCGGCTGTCGCGGGTATAGCGCAGTTCGCCGGTCAGGTTGAGGCTGTCGGTGATGTCGAAACCGAGCGAGCCATAGGCCGCATAGCTTTCGAAATGCAGCCGCGCGGGCGCGATATTGCCCGGCGACGGATTGGCGAGCGTCGGCGTGCGCGTCGTCGCCACCGAGAAATCGCTGTCGAGCAACAGCATTTCGGCGCCGACCAGCCATGTGAAGCGATCGCTCGCCCCGCTGACATGAATATCCTGCGAAAAATTGTCGGTCGTGTCGACGACGTAGGACGCGGTGCTGGCATCGAGCGGCGTGAGAGCGCCGATCTGCCCCGCGGCGCGCGCACGCGCCAGCTCGGCGGGGCTGATCGCGTCATTGTCGAGATCATATTCGGACGTGCGCTTGCGAAAGGAGGTTGTCGACGTCAGGTCGGCACCGCCCAGATCCACGCGGACGAGCGCCTGAAGGCCGTCCACGTCCTGGCTGGCGCGCGGCGCGGTGTTCCAGGGGTAGCGAAAGCGATCCTGCGTATAACCGCCGGGAAAGCCTGGCGTGCCCGCGGGAATGGATATCTGGTAATGGATCGTCGGCGTGGTCAGCCGCTGGGTCTCGGCCGTGATGATCGCGTCGACCGGCCCGCGCTTCAGCCGGATCTGGCCGCGCAGTCCGTGGCCCTTCTGCTGGTCGAAATAGACGTCGTTGTCGGGATTGTAGAAGAAGCCCTTGTCCTGCTCGACGAGATCGCCGCTGATGCGGATCGCCAGGCCATCGGCGAGCGGGACATTGATCACGCCCTGCGTCTGGAAGCTGTTGTTCTCGAAGCCATAGCGCGCGCTCGCCCAGCCCGAGAGATCGAATTCGGGCTCGGCCGAGATGATATTGATCGCGCCGCCGACCGCGTTGCGGCCGTACAGCGCGCCCTGCGTCCCGCGCAGAACCTCGACGCGGCCGATGTCGAGCAGGTCGAGCCGCGTGAAGTTGCGACCGCCCACCGGACCGCCGGCGATATAGGCACCGTTGCGATAGAGCCCGACGCTCGGGTCGCCATTGGTGGCACGCGCGGTCGACGAAGCGCGGATCGAGATCTCCGACGTGACGGACGAGTTCAGATTGTTGAAGCGAACGCTTGGCTGATCGGCGAGGAGTTCGCCGCTGCCCGTGGCGCCGCCGCGATCGGTGAGCGACGTGATATCGATGACCGACGCCGCGGTCGGCACATCGGCCAGCCGCTCTTCGCGGCGGCGCGCCGTTACGACTATGGCGCCGTCATCATCCGCTTCAGCCGCGTCCGGAAGAGCTTCGGACGGTGCGTCTTGAGCGAAAGCAGGCGGAGCGACGGCTACCCAAATCGCGGCCGTGCAGAAAAGAAGGTTCGCTCTGCGTCCCATGGTCACTCTCCCCATCTTGTTATCGCAATTATTATCGATAATTTTGTGCAAAACCGTCGGCAAGTCAAGCCGGAAAGCGCAATGTCTTTGCAGGTGGTTCGCTGGTCTAAGAGACGACGGCGCTCAGCAGGTCGCGGACGCCCCGCGCCGTAGCGGCAAGGGGGTCAGGTGTGACCGTCGATAAATCGTCGGTCACAGCGTGGTGATGACGGTGTGCGCCAAAGATGCCGGCATGACGCACGTAGCCGGCCTTTATCACTTCCGAGAGTTCGCCCGCTGTGCCTTCCGCCGAAGGATAGGCCATTTCCAACCCCGGCTGGCCTTTGAATATCTCGCGCGCACACGTCACGAATTCGGGCGATGTCATGAGAAAACGATAGGGATCGGCGCTTGGCAGCGGCAGCAAGCGCCCCGGCATTTCCTGATAGTCACGTGCTGCCGCATTGGCGCCGAGATGAAACCAGAAAGCGGTCTCGCCGGGGGCTGGACCCACCTTGTCGGCGATATGGCTCGCACCGAGATTCTCATATTCATGCCCGCTGTTGCACAGGAAGAGCAGGCTGTGTTGCGGAAACGCTCGGGGCATCCAGTCGGCAAGCGCGAGCCACATCGCGATACCCGGCCCCCGCTCGCCGGCGCAATCGGTCCAGCCTGAACGCGGCGTAGAGACGACGAGCCAAGGGCGACCGGAGCGAACGCGTCGCCCGATTATATTCTGCGCTGCCCGAATCCCACCGCGCCCGCGAAGCGCTAATTTCGCCGCGGCACCGTGGCGCGCGGCTTCAATCACCGGGGCGGCGAGTCGCGGCGCGAGCAAGGCAAGTGGCTTGTCCGATACAGGATGACCGGCCGGGACATTGAGGAGCAAGGCCTCGCCCGTCGGCCCAGTCGTAATGAGAATGACCCCGTTCGCACCGCGCGCAAGCGCATCGGCGAGCGGCTCGCGCACTGCACGATCTACGAGGCTCGACCAGCGGCGGAAAGGCAGGCGCACGACGGCGATCGCGCCGTCGAGGCGTTCAGGGATTTCTGCGAGGCGCAGCGGCGCAGCGAGACCGGCCTCGCCGGTTTCGACGGCGAGCGGCTGTGCGACGAGCGGTATCGTGTGGTCGCCGAGCGTAAGTTCGCAATGCGACGCCTCGAACCAAGGCACGTCAAACGTCTGGCGATCCACTTCGAATCCGGCACTGAACAGCCGCTTCGCTGTCCAGTCGGCGGTCCAGCGATCGCCCGCGCCGCCCGACTGCTTGTTGCCGGCCTCGGCATAGCTTTGGACGTCGGCGAAGAGGCGTCCGGGGCCGAACATGGTCAAATCCAGGGATACAGCGGCAGCGGAGTCAACCTGCAATGCGATCGGCGCCGCGAGGCCCGCCTTAAGCAAGGTGCGGCGGTCGGTCGGGAGACGGCTCATGTCACTTTTGCGCGGCGGCGGCTGGGCTTAGGCTTTGCGTGGCGGGCCTTATATTCCTCGAGTGCGCGCCCAAAACTATTCTGAGTAACCCCGATCAGATCGCGCGCCACCGCATCGGCGGCATCGCCATCGCGCGCGACGATATGGCGGCAAAGCGCGTCGTAGAGGATGGCCGATCGCTTCGCCGCCTCGTTGCCATGCGTCTCGATATAGCTGTCAGTATAGACATTGTGCTGCCAGCGCGCGAGCAGCGCGACCCGATCGAGGAGCTCGAGCGCGAGCGGCGCATTGCTGCGTTTGGCGATAAAGCGACCGATGCGGTTCGAGACCTTGATATGCTCGAACGTATTGTCGGTGCGCTGGGTGACATCCTTATATTCGACAAGCCGGTGCATCAGTTCGCGCCCGTCGCGGTCGGTCATTTCGGCGGCCGCAAGGCGACAAACGACGCCGAACAGCGATTTCCACAGTTCATAGACCTCGTTCGCAGCATGCTCGTCGATATCGATCACATAGGTGCCGCGCCACGGCACGACCTTGACAAGCCCGATCCGCGCGAGATGCCGGAACGCCTCGCGCACCGGCGCATGGCTCACTCCGAAGCGCGCGGCGATTTCGCGCTCGCGCAGCCACGATCCGGGCGGAATCCGCCATTCGACGATGTCGTCGGTCAAAAGGCGCGCGATCACGCGGTCCTGCGTCGGCGCGCTGTCGTCGTCGGTCTTCGTCGCGGCCATGTCTCTCCGTTCGGCTTTCCCTGCTCGCGGCGCCATCCTAATCGGGCAGCGCACACGAGCAATCGATGATTGCGAATGAATTTATTATCGATAATATGGAGAATGACAAGCATCGGAAAATCGGAGTCGGATCTTGAAGCGCACCATCCTCTTTTTCGCGGCCGCGGTTGCGGCACAGCCAGCCGCGGCAGGCGAACCCGCCCCTCTTCCCGGCTGTGCCGAAGCGATCGCCTATTCTGAGGCTAATTCCGGCGTTGCGCTGCTGATACTTGAAGATGGCAAAGTGCGCTGCCGATCGGCAGACATCGCGACGCCGCAGGAACTCTGGTCGGGCACCAAGAGCCTTGTCGGGCTGATGGCGGCGGCGGGCGCACAGGATGGACTTCTAACCCTCGACGAGCGGGCATCGGAGACACTCGCTGAATGGAGGGGCGACCCCAAAAAGGAACAGATCACGCTTCGGCAATTGCTGTCGATGACGGGCGGCCAGGCATCGACCGTCGGCAGGGCCCAAGGGTATCTGGACTCGGTGAAGGCACCGCTCACGGCGGCGCCGGGCAGCAAATTCCAATATGGTCCCGCCCCGATGCAAATCTTTGGAGAGATCATGCGGCGCAAGCTCGTTGCCAAGGGCCAAGACGGCAACGCTCGCCATTATGTGGAGCGGCGCATTCTCACTCCGCTTGGGGTTACCATAGGCAGTTGGCGCAGCGGCCCCGATGGCGCACCGCTCATGCCGCAGGGCCTCGTGCTGGCAGCGTCCGAGTGGGCGAAGATCGGCGAGTTCGTCCGCGGCGGTGGGAAGCTCGACGGCAAGCCGCTTGTCGATGAACTGGCGTTCGCCGAGCTGTTCAAGGGTAGCCAGGCCAATCCGGCCTACGGTCTCACCTGGTGGTTGCCCCGTAGCACGCCGGCTGTCGATATTGTTACCCGGTCCACCGATATCACCAGTCATGCCAACGAACTCCCGGCGGATATGGTCGTCGCCGCCGGCGCGGGCGATCAACGCCTCTATATCATTCCGTCGCTTCGGCTTACAATCGTTAGGCAGGCGAAACTCGATCTGGCGGCTTTGGCGGCGGGGGAAAAAGGCGATTGGTCCGATTGGCGGTTCCTGTCACTGTTGCTGAAAGCGGCGAGTGACTAATTTGAAACGCGGCCGAAAACATGTCGGGGCCGATCGAACCTAGGCCGTGCCGCTGCAATATGATCATTGAGAATTGCTGGCCGAATGGAAACGCGGCACGTGGAGTTTGCCGCTGGACCAAAATGATGACGGTTATTGACAGCCCGCGCGGCAATCATACCCGAGGGGCGGAACCTTGCACGCGACGCCGCAGTGGGGCGAAGAAGGATGCAGCATGTTACGGGGATTGATGCAGGACGCGCCGCTGCTGATCAGCGGAATATTGGAATATGCCGCGCGCGCGCACGGCGAGAGGGAGATCGTCTCGAAGGCTGTCGATGAGCCGGTTTGGCGGTATGACTGGCACCGCTGCGATCAGCGTGCGCGTCAGGCTGCGCAGGCCCTTGGTGTCCTCGGGATTGCAACGGGCGACCGCGTCTCGTCGCTCGCCTGGAACACGCACCGCCACCTCGAACTCTTCTATGCGGCGCCGGGCATGGGCGCTGTATTGCACACTGCCAACCCGCGTCTCAGCGACGAGCAAATCGCCTTTACTATCGCTCATGCAGGCAGCCGCATTCTCTTCTTCGAGCCCAATCTAGCCGAGCTCGTCGCACGGCTGCGCCCTCTCCTTCCAGGTATCGAGCGTTATGTCCTTCTCGCGGATCGCGGAGCGACCGCGCCAGATGTTGCTGACGCGTTGAACTATGAAGCGTTGCTGGCACGCCAGGACGGGGCCCTCACCTGGCCGAGCTTCGATGAAAAGGCAGCCGCATTTCTTTGCTACACTTCGGGGACGACGGGCGACCCCAAGGGCGTCCTATACAGCCACCGATCAATCGTTCTCCACGGGATGGCGGCCGGTCTGAGCAGTGCCTTCGGGTTCAGCGCTTTTGATGTCATCATGCCCTGCTCGTCCATGTATCATGCGACGGCATGGGGACTTCCGTTCACGGCAGCGATTAACGGCTGCAAGCTAGTGCTTCCTTGCGACAGGATGGACGGTGCCAGTCTCGCCGATCTGATCAACGAAGAGGGCGTCACCTTTTCGGGCGGTGTGCCCACGATCTGGACCATGTACCTCGCTCATCTCGACACCACGGGGACGGGGGTCGGCAATCTCAAGCGCCTCGTGATTGGCGGCTCGGCCGTCCCGCGGGCGATGGCCGAGACATTCCGCGCCAAATATGGTGTCACTGTGCTCCAGCTCTGGGGCATGACCGAAACCAATCCTCTCGGCGTGATTTCGACGCCCTCCCCGCTCCTGATGGCCGAAGGCGAGGATTTCGCGAACGATCTCCTGCTGACGAAGCAGGGTCGCATGCAATTTGGCATCGAACTGCGCATTATCGACGGCGATGGCACGCCGCTCCCCTGGGACGGTGAGCAGGCGGGTGCGCTCCAGGTCCGCGGACCGTGGGTCGTCGATCGCTATTTCCCCGATTTTGAGGGCGCCGGGAGCGATGGCTGGTTCGACACCGGGGACATAGGTACGATCGATCGCTTCGGCTTTCTCCGGCTGACCGACCGCGCGAAAGACGTGATCAAGTCCGGGGGCGAATGGATCAGCTCGATTGATATCGAGAATGCGGCGGTTGGGTACCCCGGCGTCCGGGTCGCCGCGGTCGTTGGCGTATATCATCCAAAATGGGAAGAGCGACCCCTTCTCGTGATTGAAACGCATGAAGGTCAAGCCGTCACAGCCGACGCAATTCGCGCGCATCTGGAGACGAAGGTTGTTCGTTGGTGGCTGCCGGACGACATCCTGTTCGCGACAGTACCGCTCACTGCAACGGGAAAGATCGACAAAAAGGCCTTACGCGAAGCGTATCGTAACCAACTCGCCTAGATGAGATCACACTGCGTCCATTCCCTGCGAACGGCAGCGATCCTTTCAGGCAGGCAAAGTTCAGCGGGCCTCGTGGGTCTTGCATAAGCCCGGGCAATCTCGCGGGGGCGGGCTATACAATGCAAAGCGCTCTACGCTTGCAGCGCGGACAAGGTATGGCCAAGATGAGGCATGACGTCGACCCAAAAAACCAAAGAACAAGCTTCCGGACGAACAGGGAGGCCTACTCGACAAGCCTCGCAAGCACTTTCGAGGAAAATTCTCCGTGTCGCCCGCGATGTCTTCTTTGCCGACGGATTCGGTCGTTCAACGGCGGAACGGATTGCTGCAAAAGCAGGCATCTCCAAGCGCACTTTGTACGCCCGTTACGGGAGCAAAAAGCTGCTTTTCGAGGCGGTAATACTCAGGGAAATCGAGGATCGGCTCTCCTTCCTCGAACAGCACGTTCCCGAACATGGCGACGTTCGGCCCGAGCTTGAAGAGCTGTCCGATGAACTGCTATCCTGGATGCTTACCGACATTCATGTCGCGTTGGAACGCGTTGTAATGGCTGAGGCTGCACGTTTTCCCGCTTTAGCGCGAAACCTTTACGAATTCGGCGTAGGACGCACGACGAGATTGGTGGCAGAGGTTTTGCGCAAAGCCGAGGAGAGGGGAGAAATCAGGGTGTCAGACGCGAATTTTGCTGCGGAGCAGTTTATATCCAGCGTCATTTTGTCACCTTTTCGTCGGGCCGCTCTTGGAGTGGGAGTGACCAGTCACAATGAAACCTCTTCAGCCCGAATGAGGCAAGCTGTGGATCTATTTGTGTACGGCTGCCGCCCCTCCCAGAAGGGGAGCCATCCATAACATTCCCGCTTCATCTCGGGCTGGGCAGTTGTCACGACTAGGTGTTTAGTCCCAGCATGTGATGGTGTAAGCTTGTCATCGTCACAGCGGGAGGGATTATGGGCCAGCTTCTACACGGCAGCGCCAAGACCACGCACGCCGTTCGAGCGGAGCTACAGCGATCGCAAGCTCCGGTCGCGCAGCTCGCGAAGCGGTACGGGATCAACGAGAAGACGGTGATCAAGTGGCGCAGCCGGCCGTCGGTCGAGGACATGCCGGTGGGGCCGAAGGAACGGCGCAGCACCGTGCTGTCGCCGATGGAAGAAGCCGCGATCGTGGCGCTCAGGGTGCAGGCCCGGCTGCCGCTCGATGACGTCTTCATCGCGTTGAAGGACGTGATCCCGAACCTGACGCGCTCGTCGCTTCACCGCTGCCTGCAGCGGCACGGGATCAGCCGATTGCCGAAGGCGGATCGCGAGAAGCCGAAGAAGTTCAAGAAGTACGAGATCGGCTATTTCCACATCGATATCGCCGAACTGCGCTACGAAGGCGGCAAAGGATTCCTCTATGTCGCGGTGGACCGCACCTCGAAGCTGGTGTTCGCCCGCATCTATCGACGGGCGACCAAGCTCGCCGCGGCAGCCTTCCTGCGCGTGCTGATCAAGACGGTTCCCTACAGGATCCACACCATCCTGACCGACAACGGCGTGCAGTTCGTGCAGCGTGACCAGGGCGGCACACTGGGATGGATCGGCCATATCTTCGGCCGTGTCTGCGAGCAGAACGGCATCGAGCATCGCCTCACCGTAACCGGTGTTTCCCTGCCACCTTGCGGGAGTGAAGCGTGGCGTCGATTTTCGCTAGCCCGATCAGGCTGGAGGATGCTGATGCTATGATGATGACATGTGATGATGCTGGCACCAGCGTGGTTCGGCGTTTTGAGGTTTTCACAGGTGCGGGCCAGCGTCGGGAGTGGTCGCCTGAGGTAAAGGCGTCGATCGTCGCGGAGAGCTATTCGGGTCAGGAGACGGCCTGCGCGGTGGCGCGCCGTCATGGGCTTGCTCCGTCGCAACTATTCGCTTGGCGCCGGGATCTGCGCAAGAAGCTGGAGGACCAAGGGCTGACGCTTCCAGCGACGCCTGCGTTCGTGCCGGCGGTGATCGAACCGCTCCCTTCGGGTGATCCAGCCCCTGTCGCCAGGCGCGGCCGTCGCCGTCGGCGTCCCACAGTCAGTGCTGTCGAGCTGGAGATTGACGGCGTGGCGGTGAAGATCGGACGCGGGGCCGATGCGGCTGTGATCGCAGCGGTGATTGAAGCACTCAAGGCAACGCGATGATCGGACCTGGCGCTGGCGCGCGCGTGATGGTGGCGACGCGTCCGGTGGATTTTCGCAAGGGACCTGACGCCCTGGCCGCGCTGGTCGGCGCCGAGTATGGCGGCGACCCATATTCAGGCGTGATCTACGTGTTCCGGGCAAAGCGTGCTGACCGGATCAAGCTGGTCTGGTGGGACGGCACTGGCCTGTGCCTGATGGCCAAGAAGCTGGAGTCCGGCGGCTTCCGGTGGCCGGGCATCCAGGACGGCGTGATGCGTGTGACCTCAGCGCAACTCGGCGCGCTTCTGGAGGGTCTGGATTGGCGCCGGGTGCATGGCGGGCGCCGCCCGCAGGCCCCGCAGATTGCCTGTTGACGGGGCGTTCCCAGACTGATTCACTGCTCCCATGCTCATGGAAGCGGACCTGCCGGACGATGTTGACGCGTTACGCGCGCTCGTCCTCGAACAGGCCCGCAAGCTCGAGAGTGCCGACGCGGAAGCCGAACGCCTGAGGGCGATCATCGAGGCTTTTCGGCGTCATCGGTTCGGCCGCCGTTCCGAGCAGCTCGATCAGGATCAGTTGCAGCTGGGCCTTGAGGATGCCGAGACGGCGCTCGCGGAAGCCGAGGCCGCCAGCGAAGCGAAGGCCGGACGGCCTCGCAGTGATCCTGTGCGCAAGACCAACCGCGGTTCGCTGCCCGCGCATCTCGAGCGGATCGAACAGATCGTTGACGTCGAGAGCAATGCTTGCCCCTGCTGCGGCGGCGCCCTCCACCAGGTCGGCGAGGATGTCGCCGAGCGCCTCGATGTGGTGCCGACCACCTTCCGCGTCGTGGTCACCCGGCGGCCGCGTTATGGCTGCCGTTCGTGCGAGAGCGCGATCGTGCAGCCGCCGGCGCCGGCGCGGATCATTGAGGGCGGCATTCCGACCGAGGCACTGATCGCCCAGGTGCTGGTATCCAAGTATGCCGATCACCTGCCGCTTTACCGGCAGGCCCAGATATACGCCCGGCAGGGCATCCGGCTCGACCGATCCACTTTGGCCGACTGGGTCGGGCGAGCGGCCTGG
>JAVJOR010000007.1:0-395761 GCA_040216675.1 Hoeflea sp.
GAAATGGTGATGCCGGGCGACAACATCTCGGCAGACGTGACGCTGATCGTTCCGATCGCGATGGAAGAGAAGCTGCGCTTCGCCATCCGCGAAGGCGGCCGCACCGTCGGCGCCGGCATCGTCGCACAGATCATCGAGTAACAAACGGGGGCAGGTCGCGCGGTCCTGTTTGACAGGGTCGCGCGGTCCTCACACTAGCAAGGACAAGTCGAATGAACGGCCAGAACATCCGCATCCGCCTCAAGGCGTTTGATCACCGGATCCTTGACGCCTCCACACGTGAAATCGTGTCGACGGCGAAACGGACCGGCGCCAGCGTCCGCGGCCCGGTCCCGCTGCCGACCCGGATCGAGAAATTCACGGTCAACCGGTCGCCGCACATCGACAAGAAGAGCCGCGAACAGTTCGAGATGCGCACCCACAAGCGGCTGCTCGATATTGTTGATCCGACCCCGCAGACCGTAGATGCGCTTATGAAGCTGGATCTCGCCGCGGGCGTTGATGTGGAAATCAAGCTTTAAGGCGCCGAGCCGTCTTAGGCAAAGGGAACGAGGCATGAAGGGGCTGGCCCCCGACAGGCTCATCTCAAGAGGAATGAACCGATGCGTTCAGGTGTGATTGCACAAAAAGTGGGAATGACCCGGGTCTACAACGACGCCGGAGAACATGTCCCCGTGACCGTCCTGCGGTTGGAGAACTGCCAGGTGGTGGCCCAGCGTACGGAAGAGAAGAACGGCTACACTGCCGTCCAGCTCGGCGCCGGCGTCGCCAAGGTCAAGAACACGTCAAAGGCAATGCGCGGCAATTTCGCCATCGCCAATGTCGAACCCAAGGCCAAAGTGGTCGAGTTCCGCGTCAGCTCCGACAATCTCATTGATGTCGGCGCAGAGATTGCAGCAAGCCATTTCGTTGCCGGCCAGCTCGTGGACGTTTCCGGCGTTACCCAGGGTAAGGGTTTCGCGGGCGCCATGAAGCGTCATGGCTTCGGCGGCCTTCGCGCCACCCACGGCGTTTCGGTCTCGCACCGTTCGCACGGCTCGACCGGTTCCAACCAGGATCCGGGCAAGGTCTGGAAGGGCAAGAAGATGGCCGGACACATGGGCCAGACCCGCGTGACTACGCAGAATCTCGAGATTGTCTCGACCGACGCCGACCGTGGCCTGATCCTGATCAAGGGTGCGGTTCCGGGCTCCAAGGGGTCCTGGATTGTCGTTCGCGACGCCGTCAAGTCCGGCATCCCGGCTGATGCGCCTCTTCCTGCAGCGCTTCGCGAGGCAGCCACCGTATCGAATGAGGGAGCCGAATAATGGATCTCACCGTCACCACTCTAGAGGGCAAGGATGCCGGAAAGATCTCTCTTTCCGATACCATCTTCGGTCTCGACCCGCGCCAGGACCTGATCCAGCGCATCGTGCGCTGGCAGCTCGCCAAGAAGCAGCAGGGCACCCACAAGGCGCTTGGCCGCTCGGAAATCTCGCGCACCGGCGCAAAGATGTACAAGCAGAAGGGCACCGGTCGCGCCCGTCACCACTCGGCGCGTGCGCCGCAGTTCCGTGGCGGTGGCCAGGCTCATGGCCCGAACGTTCGCAGCCATGCGCATGAACTGCCCAAGAAGGTCCGTGCTCTGGCCCTGCGCCACGCACTGTCCGCCAAGGCCAAGGCCTCCGACATCATCATCGTCGACAGCCTGACCGCAGGTGAAGCCAAGACCAAGGCGCTGACCGGTTCGCTGGGCAAGATGGGCCTGACCAACGCGCTGTTTATCGGCGGCGCCGAGCTGGATCAGAACTTCCGCCTCGCCGCCAAGAACATTCCGAATGTGGATGTGCTGCCGGTTCAGGGCATCAACGTTTACGACATCCTGCGCCGCGGCAAGCTCGTCTTGTCCAAGGACGCTGTCGCTGCTCTGGAGGAGCGCTTCAAATGACGGATCTTCGCCACTATGATGTGATCGTCTCGCCGGCGATCACCGAAAAGTCGACGCTGGTCTCCGATCAGAACCAGGTTGTCTTCAACGTCGCCCGGCGCGCCACCAAGCCTGAGATCAAGGCTGCGGTCGAAGCGCTGTTCGGTGTCAAGGTCAAGGCGGTCAACACGCTTCTGCGCAAGGGCAAGACCAAGCGCTTCCGCGGGATCTCCGGCCGTCAGTCTGATGTCAAGAAGGCGTATGTGACGCTTGCCGAAGGCCAGTCGATCGACGTCTCAACCGGTCTGTAAGGGCCGCGCGGGAACAAGCCCTCAAAAGGGAACAGGAAAATGGCACTGAAAAGTTACAATCCGACGACCCCGAGCCAGCGCCAGCTGGTCATCGTTGATCGTTCGGGTCTTCATCGCGGCAAGCCGGTCAAATCGCTGACCCAGGGCTTGACCGGCAAGGGCGGCCGCAACAATGCCGGCCGGGTCACTGCACAGTCGATTGGCGGCGGTCACAAGCGCACCTACCGCATGGTTGATTTCAAGCGTCGGAAGTTCGACGTTGAAGCGACCGTGGAACGGATGGAATACGATCCGAACCGGACCGCGTTCATTGCGCTGATCACGTATGCGGATGGAGAGAAGTCCTACATTCTCGCTCCGCAGCGCCTGACTGCAGGCGACAAGGTGATTTCGTCGGACAAGGCAGTGGACGTGAAGCCGGGCAATTGCATGCCGCTTCAGTACATGCCGGTCGGCACGATCGTGCACAACATCGAGATGAAGCCCGCGAAGGGCGGCCAGGTCGCCCGTTCGGCCGGTGGATACGCTCAGCTGGTCGGTCGTGATCAGGGCATGGCCATCCTGCGTCTCAACTCCGGTGAACAGCGTCTGGTTCAGGGCTCCTGCCTTGCAACCGTCGGTGCGGTGTCGAACTCCGACCATGTCAACATCAACGACGGCAAGGCGGGCCGATCACGCTGGAAGGGCAAGCGCCCCCACGTTCGCGGCGTCGCCATGAACCCGGTCGACCACCCGCATGGCGGTGGTGAAGGCCGAACCTCGGGTGGCCGTCATCCGGTGAGCCCCTGGGGCAAGCCGACCAAGGGCAAGCGCACGCGTTCGAACAAGTCGACCGACAAGTTCATCATGCGTTCGCGCCATCAGCGCAAGAAGTAAGAGAGGAAGTCTCCAATGGCTCGTTCAGTTTGGAAAGGTCCGTTTGTTGACGGCTATCTTCTCAAGAAGGCTGAGAAGGTGCGCGAAGGCGGCCGCAATGAAGTGATCAAGATCTGGAGCCGCCGCTCCACCATCATGCCGCAGTTCGTCGGCCTGACATTCGGCGTCTACAACGGAAGCAAGCACATTCCGGTCAGCGTCTCGGAAGAGATGGTCGGCCAGAAGTTTGGCGAATACTCCCCGACGCGGACCTACTATGGCCACGGCGCCGACAAGAAAGCGAAGAGGAAGTAACAATGGGCAAGGCAAAAACCGAACGCCGGCTCAAGGGCAACGAGGCGCAGGCAGTCGCCCGCACGCTTCGCATCAGCCCGCAGAAGCTCAACCTGGTTGCCGCGCTCATCCGTGGCAAGAAGGTTGACCGCGCGCTGGCCGAGCTTGAGTTTTCCCGCAAGCGCATCGCCTCGACCGTCAGAAAGACGCTTGAATCGGCAATCGCCAACGCGGAAAACAATCACGATCTGGACGTCGATTCGCTGGTGGTCGCCGAGGCCTATGTCGGCAAGTCCATTGTCATGAAGCGCTTCCACGCCCGCGGCCGCGGCCGCGCCTCGCGCATCGAGAAGCCGTTCGCGCATCTCACCATCGTCGTGCGCGAAGTGGAAGCCCAAGAGGAGGCCGCATAATGGGTCAGAAAATCAATCCAATCGGTTTCCGCCTCGGCATCAACCGTACCTGGGACAGCCGCTGGTTCGCCGACAACGCCGAATACGGCAAGCTGCTTCACGAAGATCTGAAGATCCGCAAGTACCTGCAGAACGAACTCAAGCAGGCCGGCGTTTCCAAGATCGTCATCGAGCGTCCGCACAAGAAGTGCCGCGTGACCATTCATGCCGCACGGCCTGGCCTGATCATCGGCAAGAAGGGCGCGGACATCGAGAAGCTTCGCCGCAAGCTTTCCGAGATGACGCAGTCGGAAACGCACCTCAACATTGTTGAAGTGCGCAAGCCCGAAGTGGACGCGACCCTCGTCGCACAGTCGATCGCGCAGCAGCTCGAGCGCCGCATCGCGTTTCGTCGCGCCATGAAGCGTTCGGTTCAGTCCGCCATGCGTCTCGGCGCCGAAGGCATCAAGATCACCTGCGGCGGCCGTCTCGGCGGCGCGGAAATCGCGCGCACCGAATGGTACCGCGAAGGCCGAGTTCCGCTTCATACCCTGCGCGCCGACATCGACTACGGAACTGCCGAAGCAAAGACGGCTTACGGCATCTGCGGCGTCAAGGTCTGGATCTTCAAGGGCGAAATCCTCGAGCATGATCCAATGGCATCTGAGCGCCGGGCCACCGAGGGCGACGCTTCTGGCGGCAATCGCCGGCGCGAAAACGCCTGATCACGCGCCAGGCAGACAATTCGGAGAATTAGAAAATGTTGCAGCCAAAGCGTACTAAGTACCGCAAGCAGTTCAAGGGCCGCATCAAGGGTGTCGCCAAGGGCGGCTCTGACTTGAATTTCGGTGCCTACGGTTTGAAGGCGCAGGAGCCCGATCGCGTCAACGCACGTCAGATCGAGGCTGCCCGCCGTGCCATCACCCGTCACATGAAGCGTGCAGGGCGCGTGTGGATCCGCATCTTCCCGGATGTTCCGGTGACGTCCAAGCCGACGGAAGTCCGCATGGGTAAGGGCAAGGGTTCGGTTGATTACTGGGCAGCAAAGGTCAAGCCCGGCCGGATCATGTTCGAAATCGACGGCGTCAGCGAAGAGCTCGCCCGTGAAGCCCTGCGTCTCGGCGCGGCCAAGCTTTCGGTCAAGACCCGCTTCGTCCAGCGCATCGCAGACTAAGGAGAGCGATCATGAAAGCCGCAGATGTTCGCGCCATGAGCGTTGATCAACTCAATGACGAGCTCGCCAAGCTGAAGAAGGAGCAGTTCAACCTGCGCTTCCAGGGTGCTACCGGCCAGCTGGAAAAGACCTCGCGGGTCCGGGAAATCCGCCGCGATGTCGCCCGCATCAAGACAATTGCCCGCCAGAAGGCGGCAGAAGCCAAGGCCTAAGGACCAAGAACAATGCCAAAACGCATTCTGCAGGGCACTGTAGTCAGTGACAAGAACGAGAAGACCGTGGTCGTCCGCGTGGAGCGTCGGTTCGCACACCCGGTGATGCGCAAGATCGTTCGCCGCACCAAGAACTACAAGGCGCACGACGAGAACAACACCCACAAGGTCGGCGACGAGGTTTCCATTCAGGAATGCGCTCCGATCTCCAAGGACAAGCGCTGGACCGTCGTTTCGATTGCCCAGGCTTAATTGACGTGGTTTGAGGCGAGGGCCTATTGCACCTTGCCGAGAATCCTGTATGAAGCAGGCCATTGGCGCAGAACGCCCCGCAAAAGGGCGTTCTTCTGCTTTCAGCGCATGGAAGGTCCTTTCGGGGAAACCACCTTGGCAACATCCTTCCCGCGCAAGACAAGAATTGACTCATAAGCTGGCATAGGGGCCTTCGCGTCCAACCGTGCCGGTAACAACAAGAAGGCGGCCTGATATGATTCAGATGCAAACAAACCTCGACGTTGCCGATAATTCCGGCGCCCGTCGTGTCATGTGCATCAAGGTTCTGGGCGGTTCGAAGCGGAAATATGCTTCCATCGGCGACGTCATTGTCGTCTCGATCAAGGAAGCGATCCCGCGCGGCCGCGTCAAGAAGGGTGATGTGATGAAGGCGGTTGTCGTGCGCACTGCCAAGGACATCCGTCGCGCCGATGGCAGCGTGATCCGGTTTGACCGGAATGCCGCCGTTCTGATCGACAACAAGAAAGAGCCGATCGGCACCCGTATCTTCGGACCGGTTCCGCGTGAATTGCGCGGCAAGAGCCACATGAAGATCATCTCGCTGGCTCCAGAAGTGCTGTAAGGAACGAACCGATGCAAAAGATCCGCAAAGGCGACAAGGTCGTCGTTCTGGCCGGCAAGGACAAGGGCCGTACCGGCGAAGTCCTGGCTGTGATGCCGAAGGAAGACCGGGCCGTGGTCCGGGGTCTGAATATGGTTAAGCGCCACCAGCGCCAGACCCAGACCCAGGAAGCCGGCATCATCAACAAGGAAGCCTCGCTTCACCTTTCCAACCTCGCGGTTGCAGACCCCAAGGATGGCAAGCCGACACGCGTCGGCTTCCGCGTCGAGGGCGACAAGAAGGTGCGCGTGGCAAAGCGTTCTGGAGAAGTGATCGATGGCTGATGCGAAGTACGAGCCGCGGCTCAAGACAGAATATGTTGGGCGCGTCCGCAAGGCTATGCAGGAGCAGTTTGCTTATGCGAACGAGATGCAGATCCCGCGCGTCGACAAGATCGTAATCAACATGGGCGTTGGCGAAGCCACGGCCGATTCCAAGAAGCCCGCCACGGCGGCCGAGGATCTGGCGGCAATCGCCGGCCAGAAGGCTGTCATTACCCGCGCGCGCAACTCGATCGCCGGCTTCAAGCTGCGCGAGCAAATGCCGATCGGCGCCAAGGTGACACTTCGCGGCGCCCGCATGTATGAGTTCATGGACCGTCTCATCACCATCGCGCTGCCGCGCGTTCGTGACTTTCGCGGCCTGAACCCGAAAAGCTTTGACGGCCGTGGCAACTTTGCCATGGGCATCAAGGAGCACATCGTGTTTCCGGAGATCAACTACGACAAGGTTGATCAAATCTGGGGCATGGACATCATCGTTTGTACGACGGCACCGACGGACGACGAAGCACGGGCTCTCCTCAAAGAGTTCAATTTCCCCTTCCGTCAGTAATCGTAACGGCATTCGTAAAAAGGATAACTGATCATGGCGAAAGTCAGCGCAATCGAAAAGAACAAGCGCCGCCGCAAGCTGGTTGCTCGCGACGCTCCCAAGCGCGCAGCTCTCAAGGCTATCATTCAGAATCAGGAGCTTCCGATCGAGGAACGCTTCCGTGCAACGCTCAAGCTGGCCGAAATGCCGCGCAACGGCGCCAAGGTTCGCATTCGCAATCGTTGCGAAGTCACCGGCCGTCCGCGCGCTTACTACCGTAAGCTGGGCATGTCGCGTATTGCTCTGCGAGAGCTCGGGTCGCTGGCCAAGGTGCCGGGCCTGGTTAAGTCGAGCTGGTAAGGAGCGCGCAAGATGGCAATGACAGATCCATTGGGTGATATGCTCACCCGTATTCGCAACGGTGTCGCTCGCCGCAAGTCGTCGGTGTCCACACCGGCTTCGAAGCTTCGCGCCCGTGTTCTCGACGTCCTGCAGTCTGAAGGCTACATCCGCGGTTACTCCGAGGTGTCCTTCGACAACGGCAAGTCCGAATTGAGCATCGAGCTCAAGTATCATGAGGGCGCTCCCGTGATCCGCGAGATTGCTCGCGTATCCAAGCCAGGCCGGCGTGTTTACGTCTCCGTTAAGTCCATTCCGCAGGTCGCAAACGGTCTCGGCATCACGATCCTTTCGACTCCGAAGGGCGTTTTGGCCGATCACTCCGCGCGCGAGCAGAATGTTGGTGGTGAGGTTCTCTGCTCGATCTTCTGATCGTGCGGAACCTCCAACTCGAACAGACAGGTTGAACAATGTCTCGTATCGGTAAAAAGCCCGTTCCGGTTCCTGCCGGTGTCACCGCGACGATTGACGGCCAGAAAGTGGTCGCCAAGGGTCCCAAGGGTGAGTTGAGCTTCGTCGCAAACGATGAAGTCTCTCTCAAGCTCGAGGACAACGCGGTCGTCGTCTCGCCCGTGGACAATTCAAAGGACGCCCGCTCCAAGTGGGGCATGTCGCGCACGATGATCTCCAACATCTTCACCGGTGTGAAGGACGGTTACGAGCGCAAGCTCGAAATCAACGGTGTTGGTTATCGTGCGGCGATGCAGGGTCGCAACCTTCAGCTGGCTCTTGGCTTCAGCCATGATGTCGTCTATCAGCCGCCGGAAGGCGTCAGCATTGCGTGCCCGAAGCCGACGGAAGTCGTCATCACCGGTATCGACAAGCAGGTGCTTGGCCAGGTGGCTTCCGAGATCCGCGGCTATCGCGGCCCCGAGCCCTACAAGGGCAAGGGCGTCAAATATGCTGAAGAGCGGATTGTCCGCAAAGAAGGCAAGAAGAAGTAAGGAAGACGCGAAATGGCTAGCAGGAAACAATCCCTTACGCGTCGGGCCGACCGTATCCGCCGCCAGATCAAGGCGGTGGCCAATGGCCGTCCGCGCCTGTCGGTTCATCGCTCGTCGAAGAACATCTATGCCCAGGTCATTGATGACGCCGCAGGCCGTACGCTTGCCGCTGCATCGACGCTGGACACCGGTCTTCGCGGTGAACTCAAGACCGGTGCGGATGTGTCCGCAGCGGCCGCTGTCGGCAAGCTGATTGCCGAGCGCGCATCGGAAGCAGGCGTCAAGGAAGTGGTCTTCGACCGCGGCGCCTTCATCTATCATGGCCGCATCAAGGCCCTCGCCGAAGCAGCCCGCGAAGGCGGTCTCGACTTCTAAGTCAACAACAGCCGATTGATTCCGGAAAAGAATAAGGAAAAGGACAATGGCCAAGGAAGGTCGCCGCGACAACCGCGGCAGGGAAGACGAGCGCGACAGCGAATTCGTCGACAAGCTTGTTCACATCAACCGCGTAGCCAAGGTCGTCAAGGGCGGTCGGCGCTTCGGTTTCGCAGCCCTCGTGGTTGTGGGAGACCAGAAGGGCCGCGTTGGCTTCGGTCACGGCAAGGCGCGCGAAGTGCCTGAGGCAATCCGCAAGGCGACCGAGTCCGCCACGCGCGATCTGATTTTCGTTCCGCTGCGTTCGGGCCGGACCCTTCACCACGATGTTCACGGCCGTCACGGAGCCGGCAAGGTGCTTCTGCGCGCCGCCAAGCCCGGTACCGGCATCATCGCCGGTGGTCCGATGCGCGCCGTCTTCGAAACGTTGGGCATGCATGATGTTGTGGCAAAGTCGACCGGTACGTCGAACCCGTACAACATGATCCGCGCCACCTTCGATGCGCTCAAGAACCAGATGCACCCCAAGGACATCGCGGCTCAGCGCAGCATCAAGTATTCCACGCTCCAGGCTCGCCGCGGTCCTGCCGCCGGCGGCGAAGAGTAATCGGGCCTTCGCCTTATTTGAACTAGGGAGCCAACAAGATGGCTGACACCAAGAAGGGCAAGACGATCACCGTCGAACAGATCGGCAGCCCGATTCGCCGTCCCAACGTTCAGCGCCAGACGCTGATCGGCCTGGGCCTCAACAAGATGCATCGCCGGCGGACCCTCGAGGACACACCGTCCGTTCGTGGCATGATCCGTTCGGTCAGCCACCTCGTTCGCGTCGTCGACGAGCAGTGAGTGGGAGTGATTGATCATGAAACTCAATGAAATCGCCGACAACGAAGGCGCAGTCAAGAACCGCAAGCGTGTTGGTCGTGGTATCGGTTCGGGCTCCGGCAAGACCGGCGGTCGCGGCGTCAAGGGACAGAAGTCCCGTTCAGGCGTGGCGATCAACGGCTTCGAGGGCGGCCAGATGCCGATCTATCGGCGTCTTCCGAAGCGCGGCTTCAAGAATATCTTTTCGACCGACTTCAACATCGTTTCGGTCGGCCGGATCCAGACCGCGGTCGATGCCGGCAAGCTTGACAGCAAGTCGACCATCGATGCTGCAGCCCTGAAGGCTGCCGGTGTGATCCGCCGCATCAAGGACGGCGTTCGCGTTCTTGCAGACGGCGACGTCAAGGCCAAGCTCACGCTTGAGGTTGCAGGCGGTTCGCGCGCAGCCATCGAGAAGGTGGAAAAGGCCGGCGGCTCGGTCAAGGTGCTCGAAGCAGCACCGGCCGCATCCCAGGACTGACGAATTAGTGACCGCCCGGTGCTTCACATCGGGCGGTTTTCATCCCATATGGGATCGGACGGCGCGCTAGGCCGCGTCGGCCGGGGCAAGGGCCGAAGACTGTTCCAACGGTCGGGCCGCATCGTCCGGTGAAACCAACTCAGGCCCTCCGGAGATGATCGGGTTCATCGGGCGCCGGATGGCCACGCGGAGAACGCAATGGCATCTGCAGCCGAACAACTCGCTTCCAATCTGAATTTTTCGGCTTTCGCCAAGGCGGAAGACCTCAAGAAACGGATCTGGTTCACACTTGGCGCGCTTCTTGTGTATCGCCTGGGAACCTACATTCCGCTGCCCGGCATCAATCCTGACGCATTCGCGCAGGCCTTCCAGGGGCAGGCAGGCGGCATTCTCGGTCTGTTCAACATGTTTGCGGGCGGTGCCGTTGAGCGCATGGCGATTTTCGCGCTCGGCATCATGCCCTACATTTCCGCATCGATCATTATCCAGTTGATGACGTCGGTCGTTCCCACGCTTGAGCAGCTCAAGAAAGAGGGCGAGCAGGGCCGCAAGATCATCAACCAGTATACCCGATACGGCACCGTGCTTCTCGGCACCGTGCAGGCCTACGGCATCGCGGTCGGTCTCGAATCGGGCAATGGCATCGTCACGGATCCGGGCTGGTTCTTCCGCATCGCCACCGTCATCACGCTGGTTGGCGGCACCATGTTCCTGATGTGGCTCGGTGAACAGATCACCGCACGCGGTATCGGCAACGGCATCTCGCTCATCATTTTCGCTGGCATCGTTGCAGCCCTTCCGGGTGCTGTTGCCGGAACACTCGAACTGGGCCGCACCGGCGCGCTCTCGACCGGACTGATCATCGCGGTGATCGTCGTTGCCATCGCTGTCATCGCATTCATCGTGTTCATCGAGCGCGCGCAGCGACAGCTCCTGATCCAGTACCCGAAGCGCCAGGTCGGCTCGCGCATGTTCCAGGGCGATACCTCGCACCTGCCGCTCAAGCTCAACACCGCGGGCGTGATTCCGCCGATCTTCGCCTCGTCGCTGCTTCTGTTGCCGGCGACGATCGCAGGCTTTGCCAATACCGGCAATCTTCCCGGCTGGGCGACGACGCTTCTCGCATCGCTCGGGCACGGTCAGCCGGCCTATATGGCGCTGTACGCCGCGATGATCGCGTTCTTTGCCTTCTTCTACACCGCGATCGTGTTCAATCCGAAGGACACCGCGGACAACCTCAAGAAGCATGGCGGGTTCATTCCCGGGATCCGTCCGGGCGAGCGCACCGCCGAATACATCGATTTCGTCTTGACCCGCATCACCGTCATCGGTGCGATGTATCTGGTTTTCGTCTGTCTATTACCCGAATTTCTAATCGCGCAGACCGGCGTTCCGTTCTATTTGGGTGGAACATCGCTTCTGATCGTCGTCTCCGTGACGCTCGACACGGTCGCGCAGGTGCAGGGACATCTGATTGCCCAGCAGTATGAGGGGCTGATCAAGAAGTCCAAACTTCGGGGAGGGAAGAGGGGACGATGAAGCTTATTCTTTTGGGACCGCCGGGTGCGGGTAAGGGGACACAGGCCCAGCGCCTGGTCGAAAAGCACGGTGTGCCTCAACTTTCCACCGGCGACATGCTGCGCTCGGCCGTTGCGGCCGGCACGGAAGTCGGCAAGCGCGCGAAGGCTGTCATGGACGCCGGGGAACTGGTCTCCGACGACATCGTCAATGCCATTGTGTCCGAGCGCATAGATCAGCCTGATTGTGCCCGGGGCTTCATCCTGGACGGCTATCCGCGGACACTGGTCCAGGCCGATGCGGTCGAAGCGATGCTCGCCGGCAAGGACATGAAGCTCGATTGCGTGATCGAACTCGTTGTTGACGACAAGGCCCTCGTGGGCCGCATCATCAAGCGCGCCGAAGAAGCCGCAGCCGCGGGTCAGCCCGTGCGCAAGGACGACAATGCGGAAGTCTTTGATGAACGGCTTCGCGAGTATTACAAGAAGACCGCACCGCTGACCGGCTATTATTACGCCAAGGGCGCGTTGCGGACGGTCGATGGAATGAACACCATCGATGCCGTCACCGAGGAAATCGAGCAGGTACTCGATTCTCTTTGAACGCCGGACACTGTCGCCCGGGCCAATCCCGGTCGATGAAAGGCAATTTGTCTTCATTGCTTGAAATATCGGAAGCGCAGAGGTTGACGAAACCCTTGCGCTTCCGCTAAGACCCGCGCAATTCGCGACATGCAGGCGATCGGTGCGGTTTCCCTGAAAAGAACGGGATTCGGCTCTGGTCGCTTATAAGCGTGCCGGGACCAAGCATGAGAATGCGGCAGTTTTGCCTCAGGCGCTTCGGCCGATCAAATGACTACCCCGCAAGGGCCGGCCTCCACCGGACGCGGGTCAACAATAACCCGCCGGCCAGATTCAGATCTGTCCCGGCCCACATGGAGATGCACATGGCCCGCATAGCAGGCGTAAACATTCCGACAAACAAGCGTGTGATTATCGCGCTGACTTACATCCACGGCATCGGCAACAAGTTCGCCGCCGATATCGTCGACAAGGTCGGCATCCCGCATGACCGCCGCGTCAACCAGCTCTCCGATTCGGAAGTGCTGCAGATTCGTGAAGCCATTGACCGTGACTACCAGGTGGAAGGCGATCTGCGCCGCGAAAATTCCATGAACGTCAAGCGTCTGATGGATCTGGGTTGCTATCGTGGCCTGCGTCACCGTCGCGGTTTGCCGGTTCGCGGTCAGCGGACACACACCAATGCCCGCACCCGCAAGGGACCCGCCAAGGCGATTGCCGGCAAGAAAAAGTAATTTGGGTTTCGCCTGACTGGCACGGCACTCCAAGAAACGGACTGAGGTTCGTTTCGTCAGAGGGCAGGTGGTCGGTCAGGTTGTTCCCGGTGGAGCCGCTGGTGTTACGGCGGTGCTGATATCTCGAAAGGAAAGAATATGGCCAAGGAAGCCGCACGCGTCAAAAGGCGTGAACGCAAGAATATTTCGTCGGGCGTGGCCCACGTCAACTCGACCTTCAACAACACGATGATCACCATCACCGATGCGCAGGGAAATGCCATCTCGTGGTCTTCGGCTGGTTCGAAGGGTTTCAAGGGCTCGCGTAAATCGACCCCGTTTGCCGCGCAGATGGCCGCTGAGGATGCGGCCAAAAAGGCGCAGGATCACGGGATGAAGTCGCTGGAAGTGGAAGTCTGCGGTCCAGGATCGGGCCGTGAATCGGCACTCCGCGCTCTCCAGGCTGCCGGTTTCACCATTACTTCGATCCGTGATGTGACACCAA
Organism: Hoeflea sp.; assembly: GCA_040216675.1. Taxonomy (GTDB): domain Bacteria; phylum Pseudomonadota; class Alphaproteobacteria; order Rhizobiales; family Rhizobiaceae; genus Hoeflea. The sequence goes on from JAVJOR010000007.1 coordinate 13,233, forward strand.
TTCCGCACAATGGCTGCCGCCCGCGCAAGAAGCGCCGCGTCTAGTTCTACGCCAATTTTTGTGACGGGCCGTGGCTTCGCCTCAGGCCCGTTCGATCCTCTTCTCACTTCGCCGTAACGATTGGATTGTGCGGCAACAGGAAGGCAACAGATATGATTCAGAAAAACTGGCAGGAATTGATCAAGCCAAACAAGGTCGAGTTTTCGACCCAGAGCCGCACCAAAGCCTCGGTGGTTGCTGAGCCGCTTGAGCGCGGTTTTGGCTTGACGCTCGGCAACGCGCTGCGCCGGGTTCTGCTTTCTTCGCTGCGCGGCGCTGCCGTCACGGCGGTTCAGATCGATGGAGTTCTGCACGAATTCTCGTCGATCCCGGGTGTGCGTGAGGATGTGACCGACATCATCCTCAACATCAAGGAAATCGCCATCCGTATGGAAGGTGACGAAGCCAAGCGTAAGGTCGTGCGCAAGCAGGGTCCCGGTATCGTCACTGCAGGCGATATTCAGACCGTTGGCGACATCGAGATCCTCAACCCCGAGCACGTGCTCTGCACGCTCGATGACGGCGCTGAAATCCGTATGGAGTTCACCGTCAACAACGGCAAGGGCTACGTCGCTGCAGATCGCAACCGCGCGGAAGATGCACCGATCGGCCTGATTCCGGTGGACAGCCTTTATTCGCCTGTCAAGAAGTGCTCCTACAAGGTGGAAAACACCCGTGAGGGCCAGGTTCTTGACTACGACAAGCTGACCCTGACGCTTGAGACAGACGGTTCGGTCAGCGGCGAAGACGCCGTTGCCTATGCCGCACGCATCCTTCAGGACCAGCTCGGCGTTTTCGTCAACTTCGACGAGCCGCAGAAGGAAGTCCACGAGGAAACCGTTGCCGAACTGGCCTTCAATCCGTCGCTTCTCAAGAAGGTCGACGAGTTGGAGCTTTCGGTCCGCTCGGCCAACTGCCTCAAGAACGACAACATCGTCTATATCGGTGACCTCATTCAGAAGACCGAAGCTGAAATGCTCCGGACACCGAACTTCGGACGCAAGTCGCTCAACGAGATCAAGGAAGTTCTCGCTTCCATGGGCCTGCATCTGGGTATGGAAGTTCCGTCCTGGCCGCCGGAAAAAATCGAAGATCTGGCCAAGCGTTACGAAGACCAGTATTAAACTATTCAAACGGCAGGCATGTGCCTGCATGTGAAGGAGACAGGCCATGCGCCACGGAAATTCAGGCCGCAAGCTGAACCGCACCTCAAGCCACCGCAAGGCGATGTTCGCCAACATGGCGGCTTCGCTTATCGAGCATGAGCAAATCGTGACCACCTTGCCGAAAGCCAAGGAAATCCGTCCGATCGTCGAAAAGCTCGTCACGCTCGGCAAGCGCGGCGATCTGCATGCCCGCCGGCAGGCGATCTCTCAGATCCGCGACAACGAAGCTGTTCGTAAGCTGTTCGACACGATCGCCACGCGGTACGCCACCCGCAACGGCGGCTACATTCGGATCATGAAGGCCGGTTTCCGCACCGGCGACAACGCGCCGATGGCCGTCGTCGAGTTCGTTGATCGCGATGTGGATGCCAAGGGCGCCAAGGACCGCGCGCGCGTCGCCGCTGAGGCTGCTGCCGAAGAAGAAGCCGCGTAAGCGGCTTCGATTGGCTGAACTACGAAATTTCAAGGCCGGGAGCTTCGCGTTCCCGGCCTTTTTTGTTGCGTGGACCGGCTGCGATGAATCCGGCAGCAAAGCCTGGTTCGGGGCCTTGAGGCAAGGAAGGGCGTCAGCTGCGGGGCTTTGCCCGACTGGCCTGACCGTCAGAGGCAGGCCCGGTCCGTGTGCCGCGCGTCCGTTCCATGTAGTAACGGCGAACCAGGCGCCAGCCGATCAGGATCACCACCAGCGCGGCATATAGCATCTGTTCCGGCCCAATCACCTTGACTGACAGGCAGTAGTGCAGGGCGCCCGCAGCGGCAATCGGGTAGATCAGGCGATGCATCTTGCTCCATTTCGGCCCGAGCCTCCGGATCGACCGCCGGTTGGAGGTGAGCGCCAGTGGAATGAGTGCCACGAAGGCCGCCATCCCGATGGTAATGAACCAGCGCTTGGTGATGTCTTCAACGATGACATCCAAGGCAAGACGCTTGTCGAGAACCATGTAGGCCAGGAAGTGCATCAGCACATACCAGAAGGCAAGAAGTCCGAGCGCCCGCCGGTAACGGATCCAGTTGATCCCGAAAATGTCCCGGATCGGCGAGATCAACAGCGTCAGGGTCAGGAACCGCAACGCCCATTCGCCGAGCAGGTGTTCGAAGATCTTGACCGGGTTGCCGACCAGCTGTCCTGTCGCGCCGAGATAAAAGCCCCAGGCGGCGGGCGCCAGCCCGGCAGCATAAAGAAGCCAGATCGACGCCGCATGATACCGGCGCGGCAGGGCAGGCAGGTTCATGTTCAGAAATTCGCCTTCAGGTCCATGTCTTTATAGAGACCGGCGACCTCGTCGCCATAGCCGTTAAACATCAGTGTCGGGCGCTCGTTGGACCCGAAGAATCCGCCACCGCCGATCCGGTTCTCCTGCGCCTGGCTCCAGCGCGGGTGATCCACCTCCGGATTGACATTGGCATAGAAGCCGTACTCGTTCGGGGCGAGCCGGTTCCAGGTGGTCGGAGGCTCTTCCTCGGTGAGTGTGATCTTGACGATCGATTTGATGCCCTTGAACCCGTATTTCCACGGTACGACGAGCCTGACCGGAGCGCCGTTCTGGTTCGGGAGTACTTTTCCGTAGAGGCCGACGGACATAATGGTCAGCGGATGCATCGCCTCGTCGAGCCGCAGGCCCTCGACATATGGCCAGGGCAGCGGCTGGAAAGCGCCGCGTTGGCCCGGCATCTCCTCCGCGCGAACGATGGTCTCGAAAGCCACATATTTGGCGCTGCCAAGCGGTTCCGCCTTGGCGAGCAACGCCGACAGTGGAAATCCGATCCAAGGGATCACCATCGACCACGCCTCGACACATCGCATCCGGTAGATCCGCTCCTCCAGATCGAAAGCCAGCATCTCTTCGAGACCGATTTCTCCTGGCTTCCTGACCAGACCGTCGATCATCACGCTCCATGGCCGTGGATTGAAGTCGCCGGATCGCGCCGCCGGATCGCCCTTTTCGGTGCCGAATTCGTAGAAATTGTTATAGCTGGTAACAGCCTCTTCGGATGTCAGATCCTCACCCGGATCATAGCCGCCCGGCTCGGCTTCCAGCGCGGCGAGGTCCGGGGTTGCGGCGAATGCGCTGGGTGTGGCCATCGCCAGTCCGCCTGCAGCAGCCAGTCTCATCAGGTCGCGGCGGCGCAAATAGGCGCTCTCCGGAGTGATTTCGGACCCGGGGACAGGCGGGGGCGTATAGCGGCGCATGGCGTTCAACTCCGTGTCAGGTGACCGTTGGCTTTTCAGTTAGGGGACATGTCTCAGAAGACCACGGTCAAAGATCTCTGAAAAGGCCTGTACCGGCCAACTTATCGTGTTTGGCGCGTGAACGCCGATCAACAAACCGCTCAATTCCTCACTCCGCCATCAAGCTGTCAAAGTGATGGTGACTTTGAAGCTCCTCTCGGGCCATACTTGCTCAAAAGACTCAAGGAATCTGCGAATGTTTTCAAACCGTGCGCCCCGCCGTTTTGCTACTGTTGTGCTGCTTGCATCATTGATAATCGGTTCCGGGGGCGCCGCCGTGGTGCTCGCACAGGACACGTCGGATAACGGACTGGGCGATGCGCTCGGTCAGATTTTCAGGGACGTGCTGCGCGGTCCCGCCGATCCGGATCAGCAAAGCGGCGCCGGCAATCCCGGCAATGGGGCGGAAGCAACCAATGCGCAGGCGCAACGTGCGGCGCCTCGTTCACGAAACGAAATGATGATGTCGTTTTCACCGCTGGTGAAGGCGACCGCCCCTGCGGTGGTGAATGTCTATGCGGACCGGCTGGTTCAGCGGCGGTCGCCCTTTGCCGGAGATCCGTTTTTCGAGCAGTTCTTCGGTCAGCGGATGCCCAACCGCACCGAGCGGCAGTCGTCGCTGGGCTCCGGGGTGATCATCGAAAGCCGCGGCATCGTCGTCACCAACAACCACGTGGTCGAGAATGCCGATGACATCCGCGTCGCACTTGCCGACGGGCGTGAGTTCGAAAGCCGCATTCTGCTCAAGGACGAACGCTTCGACCTGGCGATCCTGGCTCTTGAGGGGGACGGTCCGTTCCCGGCGATCGAGTTCGGCAACACCGACACGATCGAGGTCGGTGATATTGTCCTGGCGATCGGCAATCCTTTCGGCGTGGGACAGACCGTGACCAGCGGCATCGTTTCAGCCGTTGCCCGCAATCGCGTCGGAGTGTCGGATTTCGGCTTCTTCATCCAGACCGATGCTGCCATCAACCCCGGCAATTCCGGCGGTGCGCTCATCGACATGAACGGCCGGCTGATCGGCATCAATACCGCCATTTTTAGCCGGTCGGGTGGCTCCAACGGCATCGGATTCGCAATTCCCGCCAACCTGGTGCGCGCGGTCGCAGCCACCGCGGAGTCCGGAGGCGAGGTGTTCGAGCGGCCCTATATGGGCGCTTCCTTTGAGGCCGTGACGCCGGATATTGCCGAAGCGCTCGGGCTTGAGCGCGCGACCGGAGCACTGATCACCGACGTGGTGGAGGAGGGGCCAGCCGACCGGGCCGGGCTGCGCGCCGGCGACATCGTCGTGGGGTTCAACAACCAGCCGGTGGAACATCCCGATGCGCTGGGCTACCGGCTCGCAACAGCGGGTGTTGGTGGCCGCGCCACGCTCGACGTGATCAGCCGCAATGGGCGGAAACGCGCCACGGTCTGGCTCGAAGCTCCGCCGCAGGAAGATCCCCGCGACCGCGTTGTCCTTAAGGGCCGCAATCCCTTCTCCGGCGCCGAGGTTTCCAACATCACGCCCCGCATCGCTAGCCGCTTGCGGCTGCCGACTTCGCTGCGCGGCGTCATCGTGACCGATGTTCCGCGCGGCTCGTTTGCGGCGCGCTACGGTTTCCAGCCGGGAGATATGATTTCGGTCATCAACGACGTCGAGATCGCCGATGTGAGCGTTCTCTCGGCGCTGCTCGATGAAGGCGCGCGCTTCTGGCGGCTCGAGATCATCCGCAATGGCCGCCGGATCCGGCAGGTCATCCGCTAATGCCGATGACCGATCTGTTCGCAGGTTCCCCCGAGGCTCTGGCCAACCGGCCGCTTGCCGACCGCTTGCGCCCGGCAACCATCGCGCAAGTGACGGGACAGGCGCACCTGACCGGGCCCGATGGCGTCATCACACGGATGATCGCTTCGGGCAGCCTCGGTTCGATGATCTTCTGGGGACCCCCGGGAACCGGAAAGACGACAGTGGCGCGCCTGCTGGCGGGCGAGACCGATCTTGCCTTCGACCAGATATCCGCGATCTTCTCTGGCGTTGCAGATCTCAAGAAGGTGTTCGAAACGGCACGCTCGCGCAGAATGGGCGGCCGGCAAACGCTCCTGTTCGTGGACGAGATTCACCGCTTCAACCGCGCTCAGCAGGACAGCTTTCTGCCGGTGATGGAGGACGGCACGATCGTGCTGGTGGGCGCCACCACCGAGAATCCTTCTTTCGAACTCAACGCGGCGCTGCTTTCGCGTGCGCGCGTGCTTACCTTCAAGGCGCATGACGAGGCGAGCCTCGAAAGCCTGCTGGTGCGGGCCGAAGAGGAAACCGGCCGGGCCCTGCCAGTCGACAGTGACGCGCGCAACACTCTGCTGCGGATGGCGGATGGCGACGGCCGGGCTGTTCTGACGCTCGCCGAGGAAGTCTGGCGCGCCGCGCGCGATGGCGAGAGTTTCGACACCGAGGCGCTCATCGAGGTGGTCCAGCGCCGGGCTCCGGTTTACGACAAGGGCCAGGACGGGCATTACAACCTGATTTCGGCATTGCACAAGGCGGTGCGCGGCTCGGATCCCGATGCCGCGCTCTACTATCTTGCGCGCATGTTTGATGCCGGAGAGGATCCGTTGTTTCTCGGGCGGCGGCTGGTGAGGATGGCCTCCGAAGACATTGGTCTGGCTGATCCGCAAGCCCTCGTCATCGCCAACGCGGCCAAGGACACTTACGATTTTTTGGGCTCGCCCGAGGGTGAATTGGCGCTGGCCCAGGCTTGCGTCTATCTCGCGACCGCGCCGAAGTCGAATGCGGTCTACACCGCCTACAAGTCCGCCATGCGTGCTGCCAAGGAACATGGTTCGCTGTTGCCGCCCAAGCATATACTCAATGCGCCGACCAAGCTGATGAAGTCCGAAGGCTACAGCGAAGGCTACCTCTACGATCACGACCAGCCCGACGCCTTTTCCGGACAGGACTATTTTCCCGAAGCCATGGGGCGAAGGACATTTTACGATCCGCCCGAGCGCGGCTTTGAGCGGGATCTCAGGAAGCGGCTGGAATTCTGGTCCAGGCTTCGCCGCGAACGCGCCGGCAAAGCCTGACGATGCGGATGAAGCGCGCATGAGTTCGGGCAACGGCGAAGCACAGCAGACCCGGATCGGCATTATGGGCGCAGGTGCGATCGGCCTCTATATCGGCGGTATGCTGGCCGGTTTCGGGTCATTGGTCGCCTTCGCCGGTCGCGGCCGCACTTTGGAAGCACTGTCCCGCGGTCTCGCAATCACCCGGCTCGGCGGTTTCAAGATCGAACTCAAACCGCATCAGTACCGGGCAGGGGATGTCACGACGCTCGCGGGATGCGACATCATCCTGTTCTGCACCAAGTCCGGGGACACTCAGGAGGCCGCAACCGAACTCTCGAAGGTGGTCAATCCCGGTACGGCTGTTATCAGCCTGCAAAATGGTATCGGCAATGTCGACACCCTCCGGCAGTGCCTGCCGGAATGCGACGTGATACCAGGAACTGTTCCGTTCAACGTGGTGCGGATGTCGCCAAACGCGGTCCATTGCGCGATGGACGGGGCGGTGCTGATCGGTCCGGGGAGTTCTTCGCAACGTCTTGTCGCCGCCGCATCGAATTCGCCGCTGGCGGTGGAAGTGCGGGACGACATCGATGCGGTGCTGTGGGGCAAGCTCCTGCTCAATCTCAACAATGGACTGAATGTCTTAAGCGGCGTTCCGTTGCGGCGCCAGTTCGAAGACCCGGCCTACCGGGAAGTTCTCGCGCTGGCGATGGAGGAACTGCTGGGCGTCCTCGATGCAGCCGGCATTCAGCCAGCCGGAGCCACGCGAACCAGTCCGAGGCTGATCCCCAAGGTCCTGCGCCTTCCGACATGGCTGTTCCGCATTGTTGCACGCCAGCAACTCAGGACGGACGAGAGCGCGAGGTCCTCGTCCTGGGATGATCTTGTTGCCGGACGCGAGCCGGAAACGGCTTTTCTGAATGGTGCTGTCTGCCGACTTGCGGAGGACCATGGCATGCGGGCTCCGGTCAACCGGATGATCTGTGACCAGGTCGGCCGGGCCTTCGCGCAGGCGCAATCGCCGCGACTTCCGGGCAGGAAATTGCTTGAGCTCACCCGTTCGGCGGCCGAGTAAACCGGCTCGGTCGCGACCGTATCCGGCGCCATAGTGTGAAACCTCGCTGACGCCCCGTCTGGACACCGGTCTTGATCTTTATCAATGAAGATTGCGCTGTATGCGGCATGGTCGTCGTGCAACCATTCATGGAGCGGACGAAAATGGCCATTTTGATCCTTTATGCAACGGTGGAAGGTCACAGCCGCACAATCGCAGAGCATGCGGCGGGCCTGCTGGAAGCACGCGGCCACACGGTGGTCATCGGCGATATGCGAGAACCGGGCTTTGCCGTGCCCGGCCGTTTCGAGGGGATTTTGCTTTGTGCTCCGATCCACGTCGGTCGCTATCCCGAGCCCCTGCTTCGCTTCGTCACCGACTGGAAGGAGGCGCTGGACGATGTCCCGAATGCGTTTATCTCCGTATCACTGGCGATCGCCAGTGAGAGCGAGGAGGAACGGGCCGAGGCGCGGTCCTATCCGGCGGTGCTGGAACACTCAGCCGGGTACCGCCCGCGACTGGTTCATCATGCCGCCGGAGCTCTCAAATACGTTGAGTATGACTTCTTCAAGCGCATGATGATGCGCCGCATTGCAGCCAAGGAAGGCGGGCCGGTGGACACCGGCCGGGACCATGTGCTGACGGACTGGGAGGCGCTGGACGCCTTCGTCAAGGAATTTTCGAATCTTATAGGCTCGAAGCAGAGCGGTAAGTCCCCGGCTATGTGAACACCTGGCGCTGCGCTGCTTTATTGCCACGCGAAATTCGGCTAAGCAGTTTGCATGAATGCGTATTTTCTCATTTTCCTTGGCGGCGGTCTCGGCGCGGTCTGCCGCCATGCGGTCGGTGTGGCTGTCACGCGTCTTGCGGGGATTGCTTTTCCTTACGGTACCATGGCCGTCAACATTCTTGGCTCATTCGCGATGGGGCTTCTGATCGCCTGGCTCGCGCGGCGATCCGGCGGGGATGCGCACTTGCGGCTGTTGCTTGCGACCGGCTTTCTGGGCGGTTTTACCACTTTCTCGGCGTTTTCCCTCGATGTCGCCACGCTTTACGAGCGCGGTGCGTTGACGGCGGCCGCAGCGTATGTGATTGCCAGCGTTGTGGTGTCCATCGTGGCACTGTTTTCCGGGCTCTGGCTCATGCGTCAGCTTTAGCGCGGGAACAGGCTGCGGGCGCTTGCAGCACATGGTCGCTCGCCGACAGCGTTAAACACAGCATTCCGGACCGGCGTCGCGGGCTTTCAGTTCGAGGCACAGTCAGCTCAAGACCAAGAGACCATCGATATGGCGGGCGTACAGCTCAAGACGATTGATCCCGACGAAGCGGGCATGCGGCTCGACCGCTGGTTCAAGACCCATTTTCCGGGCCTCGGCTTTGGCCAGCTGCAGAAGCTTCTGCGCTCTGGCCAGATCCGGGTCGATGGGGGCCGCGTCAAATCCGATACGAGGGTACAGCCCGGACAGACCGTCCGCGTTCCGCCGCTGGGTGTCGACGAAAAGGGCTCGGCGCCGCTCACCGCCAAGACCATCCGCAACCGCGATGACGGCGATGTTCTCGGCCAGATGCTGCTTCATGAGGACTCGAAGGTCCTGGTTTTCAACAAGCCTGCCGGTCTTGCCGTACAGGGCGGTTCGGGCGTGACGCGCAATGTCGATGACATGCTTGAAGCCTGGCGCAACAAGAAGGGCGAAAAGCCGCGCCTGGTGCATCGGCTCGACCGTGACACCGCGGGCGTGCTCGTGGTCGCGCGCACGCGGGGTGCAGCCCAGGCGCTGACAGCCGCCTTCCGCGAGCGCACGACAAAGAAAACATACTGGGCGCTCGTCCGGGGCGTACCGCGCAACCGCGAAGGCAAGATTTCCACCTGGCTTGTCAAGGAGCCGACAGAGGACGGGGACCGGATGCGGGTCGCCAGACACGGCGAACCCGGCGCCGATCATGCCGTTTCCTATTACCGGATCATCGAGAAGGCGGCCCAGAACCTGGCCTGGCTGGAACTCGAGCCCTATACCGGCCGGACGCATCAGTTGCGCATCCACTGCCTTCATCTGGGGCATCCCATTCTCGGGGACCCGAAATATTTCGAGGCCGATCAGAATTGGGAGTTTCCCGGCGGAATGCAAAAACGCCTGCATCTGCTTGCGCGCCACATTTCGGTGCCGCATCCCGATGGCGGCAGGCTCTCGGTCACCGCGCCGCTGCCGCCGCACATGGTCCAATCCTGGAACCTGATCGGTTTCGATGAGAGCATGGGCGGCGAGGCAGGAGAATGAAACTCGTTCTGTTCGATTGCGACGGAACGCTGGTCGACAGCGTCAACGTCATTCACACCTGCATGGAGCGCACCTTCGAGGATTTCGGGCTCGAACGACCTGCGTTGGCGCACACCAAGTCGATCATCGGCCTGACGCTGGATATAGCCATCGCGCAGATGCTCCATCGAAGTGTGGACGACGAAATTTCAGCCATGACAGCGCGTTACAAGGAGCACTTCATGCTCCACCGCCAGAACGGCGGCGCGCTGGAGAACACTTATGAGGGTATCGTTCCCCTGATTGCCCAACTGTCTGCGCGCGATGACGTCCTTTTGGGCGTGGTCACAGGAAAATCCCGGCGCGGCCTGAGTGCAATTCTCGAGCATCATGGCATGAACCGGTCGTTTTTTGCGACACGCACTGCCGACGACTGTCCGTCCAAGCCTCATCCGGCCATGGTTCTTGAGTGCTGCGCCGAGGCCGGAATAAGCCCGGACGCCACGGTTGTCATCGGCGATGCGATCTATGATATGCAAATGGCGGTAAGCGCCGGCGCGCGCGGCATCGGGGTCTCCTGGGGGTATGCCCCGGTCGAAGCCCTTCTTGCTGCTGGCGCGGACCAGATCGTTCGCCGCGCCGACGAGATTGCCGGCATAATCTGACACCTGCGGGAGCGGCGTATACCGTCTTGAACCCGCCTGTAGCAAGGAGACGCGATCATGCGTGACATTCTCAGCGATCTCGATCTGGGCGAAGACAAGATGTCCGATCCGGTCCATCAGGCCCAGACCGGTCTTCAAAAGCCGCTGCCGAAGCGTTTTTACACCACGGCTTCAGCCATGCCTGCTGCCGGGACCGGTTTTGTCGTTGCGCTCGACGGCAAGCCCGTTCGGACCCCTTCGCGCCAGGAACTCGCGGTGCCGCAGCAGGAGCTGGCCGAAGCCGTGGCCGCAGAATGGGCCGCGCAGCAGGAGTTCATCAACCCGGCGCTGATGCCGCTCACCCGCATGGTCAATACGGCGCTCGACGGGGTTTCGACCGCACGGGAAGCCGTGTTCGAGGAGATCCTGCGCTTTGGCGGAGCTGACCTTATCTGCTACCGGGCCGACGCGCCGGAAAGCCTTGTCCGGCGCGAATCCGAACTCTGGGATCCCTATCTCGACTGGGCGGCCGGGCAGGGTGCAAGACTCACCCTCGCCGAGGGTGTGATGCATGTCGAGCAGCCGCCGGAGGCCATCCGCGCGCTGGCCACGCTGCTGCGCCGGAATGGCTCCGACCTGCAACTGACCGCACTTCACACCATCACCACGCTCACAGGTTCGCTGGTGCTTGCGCTGGCACTGGCGGAAGGCGCCTCGTCTTCAGAAGATGCCTGGGCGGCGGCGCATGTGGACGAGGATTTCAATGTCTCGCAATGGGGCGAAGATCACGAGGCCGCCGAACGGCGCGCCAAGCGCCGGCTTGAGTTTGAGGCGGCGGTGAAGATCATCGACGCCCACCGGGCGTGACGTGAAAACCCGTACGGGGCGGCGTTGTCGTTCAGCCATTTGTCCGGAGTTTAACCGCTCGCTAACCATAAACTGCGATTTTTACCGGGACCGTCACCGACAGGCCCCGGAGCTTTCGCATGTCCAGCATGACATTTCATTTTTTGCGTCCATTGCATCTTCTTGCAATGATCGCTCTGATTTTCACGTTGACAGCCTGCGCGGGCCGGCCAAAACCGCTTGAGCCCTCCTATCCGGTCAGTGTGACGTCGGTGCGGGTTACCGCTGAAGCAAGCGTCGATGCCGGGTTTGCGCTGCAATTGCAGGAGCGGCTTGAAAACACGCTTGGACGCAGCACGCGCGACATCGGCAGTGCGGTGTCGTTGCGAGTGATCGTCCGCGACCGCTCCAGTACGGAAGGGGGCATTCCCTTCTTCAACGACGCCCGTCAGTTGGCGGAGGTCGAACTGGTTCTCAATGATGACGCAAGCGGTCAGGATATCCGCAGCCGCCTTGTCCGGTCTTCGGTCGCGAGCCGCGATGTCGAGCGTGCCGACCTGCTTCTGATTTCGCGCCTTGCATCCGATATCCGCGGCGTTCTGGGGTTGTCGGGATATCCGTATTATCCGGTGGCCGGCGCCAAGCGGGACGTTGTCCGTCCGGTCTTTCGCGACGACGAAAGCGGTGACGGGCGTTTCTCGGATCTGGAATTGCGTTCGGACCCGCTGCTCAACGGATCGGTGACGCCCACAACCGCCGATCTCGATCCCGAGGAGCGCGCAAAGCCCCGGATCAATATTTCCAAGCCGCTCTTGTCTTCCGAGCCGGAACCTGACCCAACCGTCGAGCCAACCGCCGCACCCGCGATGTCGGGATCCGGGACTTCGGCTCCCGCAATCCAGGAGGCACAAGCTTCGGAAGGAATCCTGGACGACGAACCCTGCATCATCACGGTCGAAAACGATTGCAGCGACCCGGACAGCCGCTGAAGACTTCACAGAAGCCGTGAGCAGCGGGATCTGGGCCCGCAAATGCGGACAGGAGTGTGCGCCCCGCTCCGGAAGCCTTCAGGCCTTCTTCTGGTTCAGGCGGTCCGCATGCCAGACCAGGTGGTCTTCCATGAAGCTGGAAATGAAATTGTAGGAGTGATCATACCCCTCCTGCATTCGGAGCGTGAGCGGAATTCCCGCCTTTTCGCAGGCCTCAGTGAGGAGCCATGGCCGCAGACCGTCTTCCAGAAACCCGTCGGCGCTTCCCTGGTCGACCAGGAACTCCGAAAAGCGAGCCCCATCCTCGATCAGCATCGTCGCGTCGTGACGCCTCCAACGAGCCGGATCGGCGCCGAGATACTTCTCGAGAGCGGGCCGGGACCAATCGGCGCTTGAAGGCTGGACGATCGGCGCGAAGGCGGAACAGCTCTTGAACCGGTCCGCGTTCTTCAGTGCAAGGATGAGGGCGCCATGACCGCCCATGGAATGTCCCATGATGGATTGGCGCGTCAGATCTGCAGCGAAGTGATTGGCAACAAGGGCAGGGAGCTCGCCGAGGATGTGTGTTTCCATGCGGTAGTGCTGGGCCCATGGCGCTTCGGTCGCATCGAGGTAGAAGCCCGCACCCTTGCCGAATTGCCAGTTGTCGGGTTCATCGGGCACGTGGTCGCCGCGCGGGCTGACATCGGGACAGACCACGATCAGGCCGAGTTCGGCGGCCATCCGCCGGTATTCGCCCTTGTCCATCACATTGGCGTGCGTGCAGGTGAGTCCCGACAGGTACCAGACAACCGGGCAAAGCTGCTCCTTGGCCTGTGGCGGGGTGAAGACCGCAAAGGTCATGTCGCACCCGCAGGCTTCGGATTCGATGGTGTAGACACCCTGGCGTCCGCCATGGGCCTTGGCTTCGGAGACAATTTTCATGGGCTTGTCCGGTGTGGTTGTGCGGTGATCGGGCGCGGTTCGGCTGCTCGGCCGGGCGCCGCCTTCGGGATGAAATCAAATGGCGGGCCCATTCGGCACGGTTCTCCTGGTGACAAGAGGAAATGCCGGTGTCGGACCCGCCCAAAGGTGTCGTCAGTAGACGACGACGCTGCGAATGCTTTCGCCGCGATGCATCAGGTCGAAGGCTTCGTTGATGCCTTCAAGTCCCATCGTATGGGTGATCATCGGATCGATCTCGATCTTTCCGTCCATGTACCATTCCACGATCTTGGGAACGTCGGTGCGTCCGCGCGCGCCGCCGAACGCCGTTCCGCGCCAAGACCGTCCCGTCACCAGCTGGAACGGACGGGTGGAAATTTCCGCGCCGGCCGGCGCCACGCCGATGATGATGCTCTCGCCCCAGCCCTTGTGCGCGCATTCGAGCGCTGTGCGCATGACGCCGACATTGCCGGTGGCATCGAATGTGTAGTCGGCGCCGCCCTTGGTGAGATCGACCAGATAGGGAACCAGGTCACCCTCGACTTCGGACGGATTGACGAAATGGGTCATGCCGAAGCGCTTGGCCATCTCGGCCTTTGCAGGATTGAGGTCCACGCCCACGATCATGTCGGCGCCGGCGAGCCGCAGGCCCTGGAGCACATTGAGCCCGATGCCGCCGAGACCGAAAACGATAGCCTTCGAGCCGATTTCAACCTTGGCCGTGTTGATCACCGCGCCGATGCCCGTTGTGACGCCGCAGCCGATATAGCAGACCTTGTCGAACGGAGCGTCGGGATGGATCTTTGCCAGCGCGATCTCGGGCAGGACCGTGAAGTTCGCGAAGGTGGAGGTGCCCATGTAGTGAAAGATCGGTTTGCCATCGACCGAGAAGCGGGACGTCCCGTCCGGCATCAGACCCTGACCCTGGGTCGTGCGGATCGACTGGCACAAATTGGTCTTCGGATTGAGACAGTATTCGCACTCCCGGCATTCGGGGGTGTAGAGCGGGATCACGTGGTCGCCTTTTTTCAGCGACGCCACGCCGGGACCCACATCGACAACGACACCCGCGCCCTCGTGGCCGAGAATCGCGGGAAAGATCCCTTCGGGGTCTGCGCCGGACAGCGTGAACTCGTCGGTGTGGCACACGCCGGTCGCCTTGATCTCGACCAGAACCTCGCCGGCGCGCGGGCCGTCGAGATCCACTTCCATGATTTCCAGCGGTTTGCCCGCTTCCAGCGCCACAGCTGCCCTTGTCCGCATGTCTCGGTGTCTCCTTAGCCTGTTTGTCGTGTCGTGATACAGGGTAAAAGGCCCGGAAACAACGCATACCTCGCCGGGGCAGGGCACGTTTTTACCCCCGGAGGCAAGGCATGCGGCATGCAATCGGTCTTATGCGGCGGATTGCCCGGGATTATTCGTCAGCGGCGCGCGTAAGCGTCTCAAGCCGCGATTCGAGCGATTCCACGCTGGTCGAGATCTGCTGTGCGAGTTCCCGCAACCGGTTGATCTCGCCCTTCATTTCGTCCACCGCGACGGACATGCCCTGGGATTGCGGCGCATCGCCGGTCCCGCTGATCAACCATGCAGGGGATACGCCCAGAACGCCGGCCAAAGTCATGATCTTGTTGGCTCGGGGTTCGGACCGGTCGGTTTCCCACTCCGAAAGCGTTTCCGTTGTCACGCCAATGCGCGATGCCGCCTCTTCCACGGTAAGACCCGCCAGATCGCGCGCATGCGTGATGCGTCCGCCCAGCGTGTCCCCGTCATCATAGGTTTCCGGCGTCATGTCGTTCATTGATGCATCCCTTCGATACTCAAATGTTCGCGGCAGCTCCACCTGAAGTCAGGTCTGGAAGAACACTGCCGATGCAATTGCCTAGTCCTCACCCGTGTCGTCCTTGTGAACCCACACGGTGCGGCATGCACTGGCATGCCGGGCAAGATGATCCGCATCGCCCACCGGATTGTCGGCGGCGCCCCTTGGAGTGTCTCACTGAAACGCAATGGCAGTGAATGCCGGACCGGGGGTGCGGGGAGGATCAAAGGATCCGGCCGGGACAGTATCGGCGATTGTCCGACGCCAGTCCAGTGCGGACGCTGCATTAATTGCAGCCAAAACCGCTCTGCAGGGCCTTGCGGCGCCCGTTTTTGCCACTGTAAACGCCGAACAAGGACTGTTCCGGATCTAAATGGTCATGCGGGTGGCCGGTTGGCCCGCGCTGTTTCCCATATCCGCCCGGGGGTGAAATCACCCTTCCTGATCCCGCTGCACGTCATGTCAGCGCTTGGTAGGACACGGGTTTGGCGGCCGGCGTGTTCGCAACGCCGGCGCCTTTGGGTGACGAACAGGGAGGGGCCAGCCGGCATCACACTTTCAATGACCGTTGTTCCAACGGTCCGGCTTTGTCATGGCTGGAGCCGTCAGAAGCGCAGGCTCAGCCCCAACGTTCCGCCGTAACCGCTATATCCGCCCTGACCCAGACCATCGACATATCCCGAACTTGTCAGCCGGAAACTGTCGGTGAACTTCGCGCCCATCCCGAGTTCAAGCCGCGCACGCAACTTGTCCTGGGCAGACCCGGTGATCGCTCCCGTCGTGATGTCGGCGGTTCCGGCTTTCTTGAAATTCCAGATCCCCCTGATGGCAAGGCTTGGGGTCAGGACCACGTTGTTGTCGAGAACGTGGCTCTTGCGGAAGCTCGGGCCGAAGGACAGTTGACCGACTTCGATATCCTGCTCGGCAATGGAGATCCCGTTGCTGTCGACATAGGCCTTCTGGGTTTCCGCCAGATAGCTTGCCGACAATTGCGGGGCAATGGTCCAGCCGGCGTAATCGAAATCACCTGTGATCTGACCTCGCGCCAGAAAGCGGCTGGTGTCGAAGCTGTCGATATAGGTGCCAAAGGGGCTGACCTTGTTGTCGGATTGACCGTAGGCGACGTATCCGTCGAGGATCACGTTCTGGTGCAGCCGGTAGACCGCATAGGGGCCGGCAAACCATCCCGTTCCCGAAGCCGAGGTCGCCGTGGCCGCATTGCTTTCATCCGCCCAGTCAAATTGCACCAGGGTGCCGAGCATAAGATCCGGGGTGACCCGGTAATCCGCCCCGACATGGAAAGCTCCGAAACCCTGCTCATTTCCATCGAGCTTGGACTTGGACAGGTTGCCCTTGACCCAAAGGTTGAACCGGGTGGTGCGACCTTCCTCGTCTCCTTCGCCGGCCGTCTCCGGGCCGCCGTAGCCGTAGGTTTTTTCATCCGCCATGTCGGAAATTGTCTGGCCCGACATCAGCCGGGTCAGGCTGCCTGCAAAATTCACCTGCAGCGATCCGGACTGGTAGTTCGTGGAGACCGCGAATTTCTCGGTTGCACCGAGCCCGCCCTGATCCATCAGGCGACCACTGAGATCGGGCTGGTTGGACAGGATGTTGTTTGCCCTCTGGGAGAGGAAATTACGGATCACGGCGCCGGTGCGGGCCTGAACGAAGCTGGCGTCCAGATAGCTGATCGTGAGTGTACCCGACGCTATGCTTTGATTGCCGGCGGCATCGGCTGCCGCACCGGCTGCGACCGCGATTGTCAGCGGACCATGGGCCAGCGGCGTCAACCGCACGGTGAAAATCGTTGCAAAACCGCCCGACGGCGATTGTGGAGTAACCGAATCCACGGTCGCGTTGGTGACCGTCAGGTCAGTCCCATCGAAGCCGGAGACGGCTTCGCTGAAAATGACATTGGCGTCGAACGTGCCTTGTACCTGCGCGGGCGCCACGATTTGTGCAACTGTGGGGGCGTCGGTATCCGGGTTGACCGTGCTTTGGTTGACGCCGGTCGGGGTTACGGAAACCAAGGCCTGTCCCGACCCATCGGTGATCCCGGCTGGAGATCCGAACACCAGAACGGCGCTGCTCGTCAACGTCGCGACGTTGCCGCCGGTGACTGTAACCCGGTACTGCGTCGCCGAAGCAGGCGCGGCAATTGCCCGCCTAACGCCCAGAAGTTCGCGCAGAAAGAAGGCAGGCAGCGAAGTCTGATCTCGCGGACCCAAAGGCGTGACCGAGATCTTACCGCCCTCCACGCCCTGAACGTCAAAGTTGTCTGGCCCAACCCCCGAAACGTCTTCTGAAAAGCTGACGACCCATGAGAGGCTTCCATCGGAGGCATCACCGTCCTCGGCGATGATCGCAGACACGGACGGTGGCGCCGTGTCCAGGGGTGCGGTAGCAACCTGCGAAGCGAGATTGGGATTGCCCAGAAGATCGGTAAAGGCATCCGCCTTGACGGACACCGACAGGTCGCCATTGCCGTCGGGCGTGATGAGAGCGGTAAAGACCGTTGCACTGCTGGCATCAAACGCCGAAGCCGAGCCATTGGTGACAACCAGATCGTCCAGCGCAAAGCCTGTGGTTTCTTCGGAGACGGTGAAGGTTGCGGTGAATGGTAGAGTCCCGACAGATGACGGAACGCCCGAAATCGAGACGACCGGCGCGGTGGTGTCCAGCAAAGCGGTTGCAACCGGGGTGGCGGGATTGGGGTTTCCTACGAAGTCCTCGATCGCGTTTGCCGGGACCGAGACCGATACATCCCCGTTTCCGTCCGGAGTTATAAGGGCAGTGTAAACCGGTGGCGATTTCTGGCCTTTCTCTCCCGTAGCCTGAAAATTCGAGGCGGTCCCGTTTGTGACCGAGATCTCGTTGATTTCGAGATAGTCCGCTTCATACCCCCACAATAGCTCGGATACAGTAAATGTAACCATGAACGGAGTGGTTCCGTCGGTCGCGGACGGCACACCCGAGATCTCGATTGTGGGATCAACCGTGTCAATGATCGTGTTCTGAGTGCGTGCAACCTCAGAGGTTGGCCCCAGCCCCAGCCGGCTTTTCTCGATGTCGTAGAAGATCGTTCCGTCGGCAACCGGTGTTATTTCAATGCCATACCGCGTATCGTCTTCATTGCTAAGAATGGCGGTCGCGGTTGCACCGTTGGTCAGCCTCATGTCACTGACCTGGAAATCCGGAACAGGCTTGTTGAAGGTCACATAGGTCAGAAACGGCTCGTAATTTCTGCGGTAGGGCGATACCGTCTGGACTCTATCCAAGAACGGCTGGAGATAGGTGATCTTGTAGGTCTGGTTATTGGGGGTTTCGTTATCATACCATCCGATTTGGCCTACAGCACCCGTGTCAATGTTATTTCCGGCTACATCCGTAATGCTATATGCATCTAGTATCCGCAGACCGAACGCACCTGAATAGCCATCAATCCCGGAAAGGGTCATCAGATACAGGGTTTCATCGTCCGGGCTCTGGGAAATGGACTTGGAAAGGTTCGGACCTTTCGGTGGATTTCTATCGCTCCTGTCAGAGCGGTAACGAAAATCGGATGCCTCCACCCCTGACACTGGTTCCGTGAATTTGACCGCGAACACCACTGTGCTTGCATTGGTGTCACGCTCGACGGGTTGATAACGCTTTATATATGTCAATTTGGGTTCGACAAGATCAAGCGTGACTCCCTGAACCGTGCCGCTTGGCGTTAACGAGTCAAGTCTTTCTCCACTGGACTTGGAGTAGATCTGCAGTTTTGCATTTTCCGACAGTTCGAGCCCCAGAGGACCTTCATAGCGAATCGTCAGAAACGGTATTCTAACCACCCATTCATGAGATCGCCCGACAATCCAATCGTCCACTTTGCTAATGCCAAACAGCCCTTGCGGTGCTCCGGTGATCTTAAAACTGTGTTTGCTAACACCGTCAACGTCCTCACTGAATGTCACCTTAAACTCTGCCCATCCATCATACAGACTGAGCAGGTCAGGTTGGTAATGGCGCTCGATGGAGAGAACGGTTGGCGGCTCGACGGCTGGCGGCTCGTCGGCAATCGCCGCTCCGTTCGTTCCCGGCAGCGATGGTGTCAGGCACATAAGAAAAGCGGCCGCTACGAAGACGAATATCGTCATGAAATTCTGTCTGTACACTGTACTGCTCCAAACCATCTGTCTCGGCAGGCTCCGAGGACCTGCAATCAATCAACCGGGCCGGGCCGCGTAACGCCATCACCCCCGCTCGTCTCCCCAGCTCGTCGGGGTTACCTGATTATTCGCTCCTCATTTCTAGTTTTTCGCAGACGCCGCCGGTATCGCCCAAAAGGGTGGTTGTGCCACATTGGTTAATGAGCTTTAGATTTTGCTAACCATGCATGGCATGTGGAAGCGGGGGCGGAGATCAGGAACCGGCCGACAATGCGCGGCCATCGCACACAAGAAGGCTGTGACATCGAAATTTCACTGAAACCAACGGCATAGAGCGTTTCCATGACTCACCATGGCTGGAAAGGCATCATCAGGAGCATGCATGACCGCGATACCCGCCCAGCACACTTCAACGTTTTCGTTCTGGCAATTGATTTCCTTCGGTATTCTCACGACCCCGCTTGCGATGAGCGGGTTGGTTCTGGTGATGTTTCTGCCGACATTCTATGCGGCCGAGATGGGGTTGGGACTGACGGCTGTCGGCGCGATCTTTGCGTTCGGACGGATATTTGACGTCATCACGGACCCCCTGATCGGCAATCTGAGCGACGAAACGCGATCGCGCTGGGGCGCGCGCAGGCCATGGATCGTAATCGGCGTGCCGCTCTACTGCCTGTCTGTCTGGATGCTGCTTTCACCGCCGGAAGGGGCCGGCCTTGTCTATCTGGCCGTCGTCAGCGCCGCGTTCTTTCTCTTCTACACCATGGT
The DNA here is from genome assembly GCA_040216675.1 of Hoeflea sp. Taxonomy (GTDB): domain Bacteria; phylum Pseudomonadota; class Alphaproteobacteria; order Rhizobiales; family Rhizobiaceae; genus Hoeflea. The sequence continues at coordinate 33,166 of JAVJOR010000007.1, forward strand.
CGACGTTCCCTACTCGTCGGTCGGGCTGGAAGTGTCGCCCGACATCCACGAACGCTCCTATCTGGCTGGATCAAAGGCGGCGTTTCAGGTTGCCGGCGCGATCTTCGCTGCGTCGATACCGGCGATTTTCGCGCTTGCGGTGCCTGCCGCGCTGACCCTGACCTCCCAATTCATCATCGGCCTGTCGCTGCTGGGTCTTGCGGCATTCCTGGCTTTCGTGCCGGTGAAGAACCGCCCGGTGACAGCGCCACGCCTCGGCCTTGCCGCCGCCACGCGCCTGGTGTTCTCGCAAACCCAGTTCCGCTATCTGGTCGGGTGCTTTTTCATCGTTCAGTCAGCCAACGCCCTGACCGCCGGGCTGACGGTGCTCTACGTCACCCACGTCATCGGGGCGCCTGAACTGGTCGGGCCTCTGATCGGCCTGCTGTTTCTTTCGACCGCGGTTTTCTTGCCTTTGTGGGTCTACCTGTCCAAGAAGACCACGAAGAAGCGCTCCTGGATGACCGCGATCGCAACATGCTGCGTGGCGCTTGCCGGTTCAGTGTTTCTGGGCGAGGGGGATGTGATCCCGGTTGCCGTGGTTTGCGTGCTGGTCGGCGCCAGTTTCGGCGCCGACGCCATCATGCCGACATCGATGCTCGCCGACATCGTCGATGCGGGGGAAACCGGCGGCACAAACCGTCTGGCCGGAACCTATCTTGCCATCAAGAACGCCCTGTCGAAGCTGACCTTCATCATTCCGATGGGCATCGCCTTTCCGCTGCTCGATCTGGCAGGTTTTGCCGAACAGGGCGAGAATGCGGGTTTCCAGCTGGGCGCTCTGGTCGTCTTCTTCGCCGTCATCCCCATCTTGTTGCGGATCCTGAGCCTGCTGCTCATCCGCCGGGCGCCATTGCACACCGAAACACTCAGAGCCTGAGTGAACGATGGTTTCAACCGGGTCTTTTCCTTCCGAAACAACGATCCTGACGGAGCGCGCGAAGCTGATGCAGGCGAAGGCCGCTTCATCAGCCTTCATGGTGCTGGCAATCATCATGAATGCCGCGTTGCTGATGGTGATTTCAGGTCAGTCGCGGACAGCTTTTTTCTGGGTCCTGATCACGTGCACGATGATCGGTCTCACCAAGCTCTATGCCAGGTATCGTTTTTCGGGTCGAATTCAGGCTTCCAATGCCGGCCGCTACATACACGGTCACATGCTCATCACGGCCATGACGGGCCTGATCTGGAGTGGTTTCGCCATTGCCACGATCGATCTGCAATCCGATTTTTCGATACTCATCGCCAGCATCTTTCTTGTGTCCATATCGCTTGGCGGCTTTCTTCCCGGCTCGCCGCATCGTGGCGACTATCTGATCATGGCCAGCTGCGCGCTTCTGCCCTTCGCAACCTATGTGCTTGTGATGGGAGAGGCGCCGGTCCGCTATCTGTCGATCGGGTTCTACATCTTCTACTGCGTGTGCTGGCTTGCCAGCCGGACGGTGGACGCTCAGACCCGCAGCGCCATCATCGCCCGGCTGGGCGAGGAGAAGCGCGCACGGCTGTCCGCCGAAGCGGAGGCCGAGAAGCTGCACTACACCGATCGCGCCTACCAGATGGCCTCGATCGGGCATGACATGGCGCAACCGGTCCTGGCCCAGCGCCACCATCTCGAACAACTGAGGCAATCCGGACTGACGGTCGATCAGCAGGCCCTGATCCGGAAACTGGAGGCGACGCAGAGCAGCCAGGAGTCGATGATCCGGAACCTGATGGATTACCAGCGCGCCGCCAACGCGAGCATTGAGCCTGTTCTTGCGGTGCACGACCTTCACGCCGCCCTGCAGGAACTCGTCGAGGAGGCCATGGCGCCCGCGCGGCGGCAGTCGCTGACCCTGAAATCCGATCTTGCCGGGATTTCAGCCACGACGGACATTGAACTGCTCAAGCGGATCGTGCGGAACCTTCTTTCCAATGCGATCAAGTTCACTCCGCCGGGCGGCAATGTCCTGGTTCGGCTCGAGCGCGACGGCGACACGGTGCTGATCACGGTTCAGGACAGCGGGCACGGCATTGCCAAAGCCGATCAGGGCAGGGTCTTCGATCCCTATGTCCGGGTGGCATCCGGAACCGACAAGGAAGGACTCGGCCTGGGGCTTGCGACGGCGCGGACCCTTGCAGGGCTTCTGGGCACTCGCTTGAGCCTTGAGTCGGAACCTGGGCAGGGGTGCACTTTCCGGCTTGCCTTGCCCGAAAGACCGGAAGATGGCGCGTCCCAACCTGCTCGGGCGAAAACCGACAGGACGTCGCAATGTCTGCTCATCATAAGTGAGGATGACGACCATTCCTTCGGGAGCTGGGCCAATCTTCTGACAGGATGGAAGATGGCCGGTCTGTGCGCGGGCAGCCTTGCGGAGGCCATCCATCTTCTGGACACATCGAAATTGTTGCCCGATATCCTTATTCTCGACCTTCCGCGCGCCGACGATGACGAATGCCTGGCCACGGTGGCGCGGATCCGCGAATGGACGGGCCGCGCAGTGCCGGTGATTGCGGTGGAGGGAAGCCGGCCCGACTCCGGCGTGGATTGGGATGATGTCGGCAACGCCGTAGTCATGTCGGGCCCTCTGCACGTGGGCGACCTGCGCAAAGCCGTGGCCGGCCTGCTCTGAAACTGAGAGCCGCCCACCCTTCCTGTCCGGTGACGGCTGGCAGATCAGATAAGCCCGAGACTCCGCGCTTTGCTGATGCAGGCGGTCCGCTTGTTCACGCCCAGGACCTGGAAGATCTGACGAAGGTGGGTTTTTACCGTGTTTTCGCTGATATTCAGTCTTCCGGCGACGTCCCTGTTGGTGCCGCCGTCGACGATGATCTGCATGATTTCGATCTGCCGCGGCGTAAGCGTCGTTGCCTGATAATCCGACGACCCGCTTCGGACCCCGCCTGACAGCGATCTGCTTCCGCGTTTGCCGGGCGTTGAACCTGACTCCAGGGCAGAGAAGATGACATCCCGAAGGGTCGGCAGATCGGCGGATTTGGAAACGAAAGCAAAAGCGCCGGAAGCCTTCAACTCGGCTGCACTGAGTGTCTCATCAACCCCTGAAACCAGAATGAAGGGCCGGTCGAACCCTTTTGCCCGAAGCGAGGACAGCAGCGCCAGTCCGTTGATCGGCTTCATGCTCAGATCGGAAATGATCAATGCGGGTGCGAGGTTGTCCGGGTCAAACGACGCCAGAAGCTCCGTGCCTGAAGAGAACGCCTCGATTTCAAAGGACTCATCTATCCGGCCAAGCAGCGCTGTCAGCCCGTCCAGAAACAGCGGATGATCGTCGACAATTGATATCTGCACCAAACCTGCCGTTCGCTTGAGACGATTCTCGAAAATTACAGGTATTTAATTGCAGTGACGATGTGAAATCAATCCCGCGCGCTCCGATGCGGTTTCGGGATTTGATGTTGCACGGCACTGAGCGACCAGAATGGCATGACAGAAGCTTGAGGGTCTCGTGCCTGCTGCAAACCGACCGAAAGGTAAACTCACAGAGCAGTCGCGCTCGGGCTCTTGCCGGCAGCGTCGCTTGCTTGCGAAGCTTCTCTGGTCGGGCCGAATACGGTTTCGAATGCCTCTCTCAGCCGGATATCCACTTCATGCATGGGGACCGGGAGCCCGAGGTCGACAAGACTGGTCACACCGTGAGTGCGCACACCGCACGGGACAATGCCCGAAAAGTGTTCGAGATCAGGATCGACATTGATCGAGAGGCCGTGGAAGCTCACCCATTTCCGCAATCGAATTCCGATCGCCGCAATCTTGTCCTCTGCGAGATCGCCATTTCCGAGCCGCGGCTTGTCCTTTCGCTGGACCCAGACCCCGACGCGGTCTTCACGGCGTTCGCCCTTTACGTTCATGCTTTCGAGCGTGGATATGATCACCGCCTCCAGCGCTGAAACGAACGCGCGCACATCCGGCCTTCGACGCTTGAGGTTGAGCATCACATAGACCACCCTCTGTCCCGGACCGTGATAGGTGTACTCACCGCCGCGACCGGTGGAGAACACCTCGAACCTGTCCGGTGCGACCAGATCATCGGGCCGGGCACTTGTTCCGGCGGTGTAAAGCGGTGGATGCTCGACCAGCCACACGAGTTCGTCGGCGTCGCCGGCAGCGATCCGTTCGACTTCACGTTCCATGAAATCAACCGCTTCCGGGTAGGGCGTCAGCCCCTCGGAAATGAGCCAGCGTATTGGCGGTTGGTTCTCGCCGGCAAAGAATCGCGTTTCCAATGCATCGCGTTGGTTCATTTCAGGTTTCTTGTCCGTTGTTCGCTACAGGTCGGCAGGATCTGTCGTTTCCGGCTCGATCTAACGCATTCGCCGGGAAAGCGAAAATGTTTTGTCGTCATCAGCGGTCCCGACTGCCCGCCCGCAGCCTCGTTTCAAGATCAAACCCGTTGAAAAAGCCTGAAAAAATCGCCTTGCGGTGTTTGCCGGGCAGGGTTGTGCAATTTGTCATAAATCCGCTTGTGCAGCGCAGGACCATTTGCTACATGCAGCGCGCCGGACAGGTTTCGGCTCTACCACGTGCGGTCGTGGCGGAATTGGTAGACGCGCAGCGTTGAGGTCGCTGTGGGGCAACCCGTGGAAGTTCGAGTCTTCTCGACCGCACCATTTTCTCCCGATGACTGTCGGTTCGGGTTTTCGGGGCGAAATACCCCGAAAGAATATCTTTCATCCAACCATGACACTGTTTCGAGACCACGCCGGCCGGTAATCGGCGCTCATCTGTCCGCGGGACGGCGGTGTTGTTTGGCTTGCAACGGAAAAGACTTGCGTCATAATTGACGGCGCGATCGGGTGCGGGTTTCCGGATCGGATTGGCAGCCTTGGGAAGATGTCCAGTCGGCGGTTTGCGCAATGCTGGAGATCTGTGGTGGGGAGCAAGTCGTGACAGCCGACCCTGGACAGACCGATACTCTTTTCTTTGAGGAAGTCTGCTACGGCAAGCCGGTGCGTTCTTCCGACGGGCCACTGCGTGAAAGCGCCGTGTATGGCGTCAATCTTGTCACGCTGGGAATAGAAAACCCGCTGAATTTCGTGCCCGCCAACTTTCTCGGCAGCGCAAACCTGAATTCAGGCATGATCGATCCCGCCTTTACCCAGCGTGGAGCGCTGGTCGTGAAAGCGGTCGAGGAGGGGCTGGCAATCATGCGATTGCGGTATCGCCCTGAAGCGGGCGAGGGCGAAAGCGGCCGGCAATTCCTTCTCTCGCGAACGATCGTGCTTCCGGGTATCGAGACATGGGACGAGATACCCCAGGGGTTGTTCGCCTGGGCGGAACGCGAACTTACGGTGCAGCCGTTCGTATTCGAGCAGACCCAGCCACCCTCGCCACAAAGTGCAAAGCTGCCGCCATTTAAGCCGCGTGACGTCGACTGGTTCGATCAGTTGAGCCGACCCCGGCAGATCCAGCTCGGATCTGCCTATCAGGCGATTACCAAGAGGGTTGGCTGGACTGTCTCGCGGGCGATTGCCCAGGAAGAGCGCCAGCCGCCTTCAGCTCTGATTGCGGCCGATCTCGATGTGATCGCGTCGCTGCCGCGAAAATTCCCGCTTCGAGACGGCACCGCTGGTCAGTTCATCCTCAATATCGGTCTTGACCCAGTGCTCACGCCCGGCGCGGTGAGTTATTTCCCGGGCCATGCCGGAAGCGCGATAGAGGCGCCGGATTTGCGCGCGCTCAGGGACGCGATCTCAAGCGGAAAATCCGATGTTTCGCCGTCCGAAAGTGAAAGCCGGCAGACGTCCAGCCTGCATGACAGCCTGGAGCGCAAGATCGGCAGCGAGCCAATTCCACTGAAGTGGCAATTGTAACAAATTCAGACAATTAGATTGCATTTTAATGATTCACCTTACCGTGTCTTCGTATCTTCGTGTTGTTGCGTTAGCTCCTCATAAACTATATCCTCTATCGATAGTGAGGGGTGAGTTTTGGCGTTGGGTCTTTCATGTTGAGTTGGGATCTAAGTAACCCGAAAAAGACACAACTGCGTGTCGAAGACAGTTCCGTGATCGGCGATCTTGGGAGGTTTTCGGCAGTTGCGACCCTTTGCCATTCCAAGCTTCAGCCGGGCGAAAAACTGAGAGTTTCCGTTGCCGGTTACATTGAGGAAGCCCCGTGGTTAAATGCCGCGCTGCGCCCCCAGGGCGGGGGCGAAACGCAGCTTCAATGTGATCTTGAAGCTGACACCTGTGCCGAATTGGTGCTCGAGTGTTCGCGTGAACCCACTGAGGACGAAATCCTCCACGCCTCCCGCGAAACATTCATGCTTTCGCTGACGCTGCAGGCCAAGAGCTCCGACGGCAAATCGCAGAACCTCAAGGTCGAAATCCTCAGCCCGAAGATCCAGACCCTGAGATGGGAACCGCCGGTCGTCCAGGCGCGCCAGGTCGCAATTCCCGAACTCAGCCGCGTTGAAAAACAGGACCACGACGAGGTCGACCTGTTTTCGATCAATGTCAATCAGCCCTTTGCGCGGCTTGAGTTCGGCGGGCCGGCCACCGGCGCTTTGGTGACCGGGCGTCTGAGTTGCCTCGTGGATGACGAGGTCAGGGAAGTTGCCGCCAGCCTCAGTCTCGGCCAGGTCAAGACCCGCTCGACCGCCGGGGTGGCGTGTGAACTCCGATCGGGTGATGAGGTGTCCATCGCCTGCATCGTATCGATCAAAGATGTCTTCGACGTGGCCGAAGGTGCGGACGTGCTGCGCATGCAGTTCGACTGGAAATGCGTTTTCGGCGAGGAGAGCCAGGCCCCGCTCTCCGGTGTCTATCATTTCGATCTGCAACTCAGGCAGGGCGAAATCCTGTCGCTCAAGTATCGCGATGCCTCTGCCGTCCCCAACATGGTGCGCAGCCTCACGCCGTTCGCCGAGCGGTTTCCGCTTGAGTTTTCGGTTCCGATTTCGGGCGGAGGGGTCCAGTTCGAACTGGGCGATACCATCGAGTTCGATGTCGTCTTTCTTGACGACAGCTGGGATGTGGTCGCCCATGCGCATATTTTGCCCGAGGGTGAGAAGGCCAACCTGACCAGCCGGGATGATTTCAAGCTGGTCCAGGACATCGAGGTTGACGCCGACACCGGGGGCAAGATCCGGATTCCGTTTCACAACACCACGCTCGACGAGACCGGCGACATTGACCGGTATCAGCTCTTTGTCCGCTTCGAGGCGCGTCGCCTGAAGGTCCGGGCCGGTGTCTCGCTCGTCGCCGAGGACGATCTCTTCGAGCACAAATACGGCATGATCAGTGTCGACATCGTGCTGCGACAGCGCGACCCGAAATACCTGATCTGCCTTGATTACGGCGCTTCCGCAATCGCGGCCTGGTTCGGGCGCGTGGAACGCAATCTCGCTCGTGAACTGATCCCGCTGGGATCCTATGCCTACAGTCTCGCCGGTGCGCATTCGGAATATGATCCGAACAAGAAGCGCTGGCAGAACGTCCTCATTCCCTCGACCATCGGCCTCAATCCGGCGCGGCATCTGCGTTCGCGGAAGGCACCGCTGTCCTATGGCAACCTTTCCTGTGTCGGCACCCGGCTTCAAGCCGCCGAAAAGCGCATGAGCATGTTCAACCGGACCTATGATGTTTCTATCCCGGTGGATCGCAATTTCATCTCCGACGACGAGGCGTCGACCTACCTCCACCTCCAGACCATCGTCATCCCCGATCTCAAGCGGATGCTGATGAATGCGGACCCGGAGTTCAAATACCGGATCAAGCAGCCCGTCATCGAACGCACAGCAAACGGCCTGCAGGCCACGCGTGAAATCAATCTTTCGGCGCTCACGTCCGATGCGTTCAATGAGCTGGGCTCCTACATCATTCCGAACTCGCTGTTTCATGCGCATGATCAGCTCGACGGCCCGGTGACAACTGAGATGGGCGACGAGCGGTTCGACCAATGGCTGGAAAGCGCCGACAGCGATGTCCAGGTGGTCGTCACACACCCCAGTGGCATCGCACATCACAAGCGTCAGCTTTACAAGAACGCCGCCCGAGCCTTCGCCACCGGCCTGACGGGAGCGCCCGATTTCCGGTCCGCACGCGAACCCAAGCTGATACCCGAGGCGCTGTCGGCTGCCTATTTTGGGATCTCTCGCTCGGAGCAGCGCTATGAGGGAACCCGGATGTTCGCCTGCATCGATGTCGGTGCAAGCACGGTCGACGCAAGCCTGATCGAGGTCAAGATGCGCCATGACAGCATCGAAAGCTGGAAGGTCTATGCGCATTTCGGGGCCACCATCGGCGGCGCCAATCTGGACGAGGCGCTGCTTGCGACGCTGACATACCATCTGCGCGAATTGTTTTCGGCCGCCGATCCGGTTTTCGAGGATCTTGAACTCGATCACCGCTTCCTGCGCGACGAGGCCCTCAAGACCATGTTGCTGCCGCGCATCCAGCAGGCCAAGCGTGTCCTCTCGGAGACTCTGATGGAGCGGGCGGGACCGACCGGCGAATTCCGCTGGGCCCGTGAGGGCGAGGGCAGCGCGTTGGCCGTCGAACTCAACGAGATCCTGCGAAGCGCCTCGCCGGGCCAGCCCTTGAGCGAGCGCCGTACCGCAATCCCGGGATCGGATGAACTCGTCCACCTCTGTGTCAGGACCATGCCAAGCGGAGGGCAAGCGGTCTGGATCGAGATCTCTCCGGAATTGCTGGACGCCGACGAGCCGGTGGAAAACCCGTCCCGCAGAAACCCGAAAACTGTGGCTCGGACGCTTGGTTACGCGGTCCCTGCGATGTTGATACGGGAGGCAAGGCGGCTCGGACTCGATGATCCGCAATGGGTTGTCACGGGACGGGCGAGCCTTTGGCCTTCCATATTCACCGGAATTGGACGAACAGCCCAACTGCTCGGCCAGCCAATTGATGTCGTGCCGCAGCGCCCGTTCAGCGCGGACGACATGAAGAATGCCACGGTCTACGGCGCGGCAAGGCTTGCGACATCAGGTCTGGAAATCACCGACGGGGCGGATCACTCCTATGCCCTGGTGCTCCACGACGACGGGCGCGGTGTGGTCTCGGAGATCGAGTATCTCGACACGAGATCGCGCTCGGAAGGCAACAAGATCGTGCGTTTCCTTCCCAACCGATGGCTGAGCCGCGTTCTGCCGGGTCTCGACGACGTCGGATCGGACAATGACATCACCCGCGACGAGATTGTGCGCCTTTTCGGGATCTTCGGACAGAAAGTGGTTGTCGACCAGTCGCAGGTCAAACCCGGCGGACTTGCCGGCGGCCAGGACCAGAATGTGGAGATTTCCTGGAAACGACGGAATGCGGAAGTGGAATTCACCGTCGGCGACATCATCGTCCGGCAACCGCGAAGTCGCCTGGCGGGCACCTAGAGGACGGGGATGGTTGTGTTTGGTATTGAGTTCACATCCGGTTTTGCACAGGTCCTGTTTGTTCTTCTGTTGATCCTGATCGCGGGAATCGTGGTCGGCCTGCTCGTTCGGCTGCAGCGAAACAACAAGCTGCTGACCACCGTTCGCCAGGAAAACGGCAAGCTGAGAAACGAGGTCGCCAACATTACCGGGTGGACCGCCAATGGCAGGCTCCCGGAAAACTGGCAGGAGAAGCTCCGGATCGAAGCCGCCGGTTCGGATCGCCTGGCTGACAATGTGGGGCCTGATGCGCCTCGCGAGCCGCTGCTCGCGGCCGCCCATCAGGCGCTCGCCGCCTGCGAGCCGCCGCACTTTGCCTCGAGCGAAGGCACTGAAGAGGTCAGCCGCGCCCACGCCCGGATCGTCGATCTCGTCGACGGACTCGCGAGCGGGCGGATAGATCCGCTGCCGGCATTGGCCAACGGGGATCTCGACAAGCTTTTCTGCCTGTGGCGGCGGCTGGAGACCTATTTTCCGGATCATCCGGAAGCCGACGCTTACGGGGTTGCGGGACACGCGGTGATGGATTTGCTCAGGCGCAGCCAGGTCAATGTGTTCGCGCCCCGCCCGCTATCTGTCGAGAGTGCCAAAAACTGCGTGTTCACAACAGAGGACAGTGAACGGCTTCGCGACATTCCGCGTGTTCGCACCGCGGCCTTCGCGGTCAACACGCGGTTCAGCGCCCCGCAGCGCGGCGAGGAGCTCGTAATCGACTGCGAGCGTCCGGGTTGGAGCGGGCCGAACGGACACAAGAATGCACGCATACTGATCCTTGATCGATCCTGGTAAGGTACGGAACTAGTAATGACATTAGGCAACCCTGTTCGGTTTAGCGACGAGTCGGATCGTCCGGTGATCATGATCCCGGCACGCGTTGACCTGCGCGACAGCCAGGCGTTCTGGCGCCGCAAGGTGTTTGCCATGCCCAAGAGCGGCCTGTTTGCCTGGCTCGGCGGCGGACGCGGCGGAAAGGACGAGGACTTCCCCTGGATCGTTGGCGGCAGGTCATCTCCCGGTGGCCGGTCAGGCCTGTTCGGCATTTCGCGCGGGTCGGTGGACGAGGTTCTCTACAACATCACCGACAAGCTGGTGATCGGAACCGGCAACGGCAGCGAGATCGTCGAGGTTGCGTTTCAGCATCTCGCCTTCGTTTCAGGACCCGGCGGCGTGTGTGACACGGCCTCTGAAACCGGCCTTGAGCAGAGGATATCCGAGAGCCTCGGCTCGACCCTCAAGGGTTATTTCGATCCGACCGTCGGTGTTCGTGTCGACTGTATGGTCAATCCCGCCTTGCCCGCCAACCAGGTCAATATGTATCTCGGAGAGGGCATCTTCGTTCCCCGCCGGGGCGAGCGGCCCATCGGATGGATCCGCTACTATCCCGACCCGGCCAACCGCGATGTCTATTCCGAGCCGCGGCTGCTCGATGGCCGCCCGGCCGGCCTTTACAAGGGGCAGGACGGGCTGGTGATAGGAACAGGTGATGGCCTGCTTCACGCCGAAATAGACCTCGGAGAAGAGGTTCAGTCCGCGTTCCTGTTTATCAACCGCGATGCGATGCCGGCGGCCAATGGTGAAGCCGCTTACTGCACCGGAGTCGACGCAAACCTGTCGTTTGCCAGCAGTCACGGCAACGAACCGGTGCCGAGCCGGGTGGTGAGCAGGGACAGCCATTGTGACATCGCCTGGAAAATAGATTTTGTTGCCACCGCACAGGTTCCGGGGCGCCTGGAGCTGTCGGTCGATGCGCGCAGATCGCGAATGCACTGGGCGCCGAGAAATGGATGCAACGCCGCGATTACATCATTGCTGTTCGATCTCAATGACTTTCGCCATCATGACGTCGACAGGCTTTGGATCGATCTCGACCGGGACAACATCCTCGCCGCCTATGCATTGCAGGTGCCGCGCGTCTCGCTGGTCTGGGACTGCACCACGGGCGAGCAGTATGTTTACGAGTGGGGCCAGACAGGAAAGCCGTTCAAGAGCCCGGGAAGCGTGGGGCTGAAATGTCGGAAGATAGACAAGAACATCGTTGAGTTCGGTCGCGCCGACGGACAGCCCTTCGGCTATCTGGATCTGCCGGAAGAGCCGGAGAAGGCGATCTTTTCGGACGCCTTCCAGTCGTTTGGTGGCTATCACCTCGACTGGCTCGATCAATGCGGTCGCATTTCTTTTGGTGATGCCGTCGTTTCGCTTGGCGAAGCCTATGCCGAGAAATGCTCGGGCATGCCGGTGTCGGCGTTCAGCCCGGGCGAGAAGCGAAAGGTCATAGGCCCGCTGGTCCTTGCGCCTTTCGAGCGGGGGCAAAGCCAATGAGATCGCGGCTGGCAGCCACTCTTCCTGGAAGGATAGCAGTGCTGGCGGCGCTCGCGGGGCTTCTCTATGTTGGTGCGCTGTATTTTGCGCAGACCGTGAAGGTCAACCGCGTGTGGATGCAACGGGTCCAGATCCCGAGCGCACTTGCGTTCGATGCGAGCACGTTCGACTTCCTTGTCGAGGGCGGCGCCATCTGGCCGATCCGGGACGGTGTGTCCGTGGCGCTGGGACATGCGCCGTGCAACACACTGGCTCTGCGCTCGCCCGAAACGGTCAGCCTTGCCGGGGGTACGGCCGGCGAAGCCGGCCGAAAATATGTCCGGGAACTGTGTGAATCCGCGCAAGGCGAGCGCATTCGCGAGCAGGTTGCCACCTTCAATCAAAGCTACCGCATCGTCGCAATTTCCGACAACCGGAGAGCCGACGCGGCCTCCAAGTCGGATGATGGCGTTGCCTGCGCCGACGGTGTCAGCCATGCGCGTCTGTTCGTTCCGGCCCGTTGCCTCCCCAACACCTGGGAAGCCTCGGTTGCAGCAGATGGTCGCGCCGTTCAGTCGATCTCCACGGCCACGATTTCCAAGTTCGACTATGCGTTTCTGGCGAGCGAGACCGACAGCTACTATGGCGACTGGAAAGTCATCGCCCCGGTGATCGACACCCAGACGGGACAGACCGGCGATTACCGGTTCCAGACCTCCATGACCTTCGGCGATCTGCCGATCCGCATCCGGACCATCGGTGCTGTCCGCGCTGTCCTGATCAACGGAACGGCGGTCAAACCCGACACGGAGATCAAGTCTGCCGAGGGATCGGAAACCGCGGGAAAGCGAAGATCAGTCTCGCTTCAGATTTTCTGCGCCGACGACTCTCGCGGTATCGGCCATCGCCAGCGCTGCGAGGGCGAAAGCCCTCGGGGGAGGCCCACAGGATCGTTGCTGACGGTGACCGGCAAGAGCGGCGAAACCGTTTCGATGGAACTGTTGATCGAGCCATCGATCAGGATTGACCGCACTCTCCGGCGCTACCTCAGCAAGCTCGATCAGGGAAAGATCCCGGACGACGGCAAGAAGGTCACGCTGGGCTTCGGCCGCATTCGGGTGGCCTGCGACCTGGCCGGTTTTGCGGCGCAGAAATCCGCCATGGGCCTCGATGCAACAGGCTGCGAACTCGACTGGCATGTGCCTGGCAACCAGACGGTCGAGCGCCAATCCGAACCGATCGAAGGTCTTGAAATCAGCGGGCTGCCGGTTTTGGATTCGCAGGGCGCGCTCACGCAGAAAGCCTTTGAAATGGGCCTTGGCGGCCTTTTGGGCCTTGGGACCGGCGATTCCGGCTCGGTCGCCGCAGCCTTGAGCAAGACCGAGGACGGAGATGATCCAGAGCTTACAATCGTTCCCGAGTATCAGGAAAAGGCGCTCGATGCGCTTGTCAGGAATTTCACCTGTCCCAAGGGCGAGGAACGCTGCAGCCGGCGCGCTGATCTCATCATCATGGACGCCGAAGGCGATAACGCCGGCAATGTGCTGGCACTGGCAAGTCTTCCGCAGCCGCGCACGGGAATGTCGGCTTGGGATATCGAAACACTTGAACTGACAGCCTCGGCGAAGAGCCCGCTGGCTGCCTATGGCTGGCGCAATTATGACCTTCGCGGCACGCCGGGGTCTGCGTTCAAGCTGGTGACGTCATTGGCCGCAAGCCAGTATGTCCTCGATAGCGGGGACAAGAAGCTTGAAGACGTGCTTCTCGGCAAGTCGAGCCCGCTCGAGATGGCTGACCTTTTCGGCATCGCGGCGACAAGGCCATCCTTCAACGGTCGTTGCAAGCCGAACTACGAGATCCGTGATCCGAAGAAGATGAACGCGCTTCCCATTCCGGGCGCGCGTGGCGGGGTGGTGTTCTGCATGGGCAACTCCTCCTCCTCCTCCGGTGCGCGAAGCGGCATTGCGCATATCCTCGAGACCGGCAGCGAAAGCGGTTGCGGTACCACGGCAGCAAAGCGGGCAGGCCTGTGCGAGGCGGTCAAACGCTCGTCCAACCTCTATTTTGCCGGCATTGCAATGTATCTTGATGCGGACAAGCTGCTCGATCCGGAGACCGGTTTCGAGCATACCGACGTCGTGCCGGACCTGCTGCTGGCCAAGGCCGCCGAGCGGCTGTTTCCTGCCGAGCGGAGCGCCGAAGCCGTCGGCGCACGAAGCGAACTCGACATTCTCGATGTGAACTATCCGGCCACCGGTCGCGGGCGCGCCAGCCCCCTTATCGTCGAGGCCGGATTGCCGGTGCCGCCCGGGGAACCACGCCGTCTGCGCCTGGCGCGCGGCGGTATCGGGCTGAGCGTTACCGCAAGTCCTCTCGCGATGGCTTCGATCGCGGCTTCGGTGGCCACCGGGCGGATCGTTCGCCCGCATGTGGTCTCAAGGCACCAGCGTGGTGCGGGGGGCGATCCGCTGGAAGGCGAACCCATTCTCGTGGCCACGCCTGAGAAGCAGGCGCTGGCCGACCAGTTCCTGAGCGAAATCCGCAATGGCATGGCTGCCGTGGTTCGCAATTCCGGCGGCACTTCGCGCAGGGCCTTCGCCAATGTTCCGGAAAACCTGCGCAATTCGATCTACGCCAAGACAGGCACTGCCCCGGTGTTCACCCATGGGACCGCGCCCGCCGATGGTCCCTATGCTGCCTGGCTGGTGGGCTATGTCGATCCTGTTGAAGGCCTTCCGGGGATCGACCGGAAACTGGCATTTGCATGCCGCGTGGCCTTTTCACCCAGTTATGGCGGTTCGGTTTGCGGCCCCATCGTGCGCGACTTCGTGCTGGCTTTGTATGAGGCCGGAACATGAAACGCCTGCGGTCCATAGCCATGGGGGTCGGCATCTCGATGCGCCTGATTCTGGGGCTGGCGACCATGGCCGTGATATTCTGGTGGATGTTCGCCATTCATTTCGCGGCGGAACGTGCACCGCATTTCAGTGCGCTGCAGGACCTGAAGCTGACCATCCCGCCGGGGAGCGAGGCGATCCTGGGACGGGCCGAACTGCTTCAGCCGGCCGGCGCCCGCTCGGCTGAACTCAGGCATGTCCGGCTGCGTGCTTCCGAAGACGGAACGCTCTGGATCAGTCGCGTCGCAGAGCTGCGCAATCTGAACGTTGAATTCGGTGGCGAGACCGAGGAAGGTTCGAGCGAGCGCTACGAGATCTCCCGCGAGAAGGGGGCGGTCACGATGCTGTCGGCCGGCGCGCAGTTCGTTCAGATCACTGCGCAGGACAACGACGAACTTCACATCTCCGTCGAGGACTGGACCGGGAAGGGGAGTTCCGCAGTGGTGTCCGGAAGCGGCGCGGACCTTGTCGTCAACGGGGACCGCGCGCCGGGCTGCTATGAACAAAGTCCGGTATCCGCGCTGATCAGACAGGCGAACGGCATCAGTGTGGAAGCCACCCGCCTTGTTGCCGGGCTGTTGCAACCGCTCGGTATGGACGGGATGCTCAAACGTCGCGGCAAGACCACCCTTGCGGTTCTCGGCGGCGACGTGGACTGCACCATGTACAGCTACGCCTTGGTCGCCATGCCCCGTGCCAATCCCGAGCTCGAATTCATCATTCGCAAGAACCTCTCCGATGGCCGCCTCTTTGTTTCGATCTATCGCGAGGCGGCACTTGTGCCGGTCAGCTTCGAAACCCGCGTCAACGGCGAGCGTGTTCGCCGCCACTTCGGCCGCAACGGCATCGAATTTCCGGTCGCATCCACCGGAACACCGGAACATCCGACCGTAACCCATTTCACCGCCGGCAAAACCCGCCATTCAATTGCAGCAGGGATCACGCAAGCCGGCACCTGGGAGGTTCATATCCGGCCGGAACGCCGCATCGCGCTGTTTGATGCGAGCGGCTGCCCGCAAACAGCCACGGCGCGCGTGGACGCGGCGACCACCGAGGATTGCCCTCCGCTCCTTGACAGTTCACCCAACACGCCGGCGGAAGGAGTGACCGTCGAGGTCTCGCAGCAGAGCTGGCCGTCGACGCTCGACCGCCTGTTCGTCAGCAGCACCGAGGGTCTGGTGAGCGCCGAAGTTCTGGCAAGAAGTGCAGCCATCTGCATGGCGCTGCTCGTCATTATGGTCGTCCCGAGCGTAACGGTCTGGCGCGCGAACGGCAGCATCTTCAAGGCGATCCTTCTCGGCCTGGCTGCCGGGTTCGTACTCGTGCTGGCGGTTCTTCCGGATCTGGTGGCCATCGGCCGCAATCTGGCGCAGGTTCCGGATGCCTCGCTCTGGATGTTCTATGGTCTTGGCGCGACCTGGGTTTGCGCGACAATTGTGGTGATGCTGGATCGTTCCGGCGGCGCCAATCTGGCCGCTCTCTGGTTCGTTCTCACGGCCATCATCGCGTTGAGTTCGATCTCGATGTTCACCATGAGTGCGGAAGGGCCGAACACCGACTGGGAACGCTTCTTCGTCAAGCACAAGCTTGCGGTGCTCGATGTGTTGCCGTTGTTCGTCATCGCCTTGACGGTGGTTTCCCCGACGGCGCTCAAACTGAGGATCGGCAATGATTTCGCCGGACGGCCGTCCTGGGCCTCCCCGACATTGTGGCTTCTTGCAATCGTCTTCACCTTGTTCGCAGCCTGGTTCTTTCTGGGGAACCAGACCGGGCTCGGCGGCTCCATCCAACCTGTGGAAGCCGGCAAGTTCGCCATCGTCGTGCTTCTTGGTGCCGCGCTTGCGCAATGGCTGATCCGCGCCCGGCTGCTCGCGCAAGCCTGGTTCGGGATCACCCTGATCGCCATCGTGCTGTCATCGCTGTTCATCGTGGCGCTGCTCTTCGTTCCGGCGGTCAAGTCCGACTACTCGCCGCTGATTATCATTGCCTCCGTCGCCGCCATCACCGGCATTGTCGGCGTGATGGCCATCGGCTGGCGGATCAGGGAAGAGGAGGGCGACGATCTCGGCGACATCCGCCGCATCCCGTTGTCCTTCGTGCCGCAGATCTCCGATCTCAGGATCAGCCTGGCGCAGTTTGCCCTGCTCCTGCTGCTCTTCGGAGCAATCGTTCTTGCCCCGATTGTGCCCCCGGAACAACTGGAAGAGGCGGTTGCCGCAATCACCGGCTCGCCTGCATACATGGCTGCCGCGGTGGCAGGTCTCGGGCTTGTCGCGTTCCTGCTGATCAGGACCCTGGCCCTGCGCCGAGGGGTCCTGATCGTCCTGCTTGGACTTCCGCTCGCTGTGATGGGCGCATGGGCGCTCGAGCGGGAGGAAATGCTTATCCTGCTGGTCGCCGGCGCCGGTCTCCTCATCATCGCGCTCGGCATTGCGGTCGGAAACCGGGTCAACGGCGCTCTGGCGCGAATGGCCGTGGTGGCGCCCCTTGCCGCGCTGGTGTTTGCCGTGGCGTTGCAGGATGTGCCCGCCAAGGCCGGCCTCGGCGTCGAGCACTGGTCCTGGTTCGATCGGCCGGAGACACAGATCGCGGAACTCGAGAAAGTTCTGGGCGAGGGAAGGCGCTTGCCGGTGGAGCGGCTCATGAGCTGGTCGGATCTGCGCTTCGGAGCGGATCCGGGCGCGGCCGAACCCAGGTCCCTCGTTTTGCGGGACATGAACTTTCACGTCCTGCGCTCACGGGCCACACTCGCCAACGCTCCCTGTGCTCCGAGCCCGGAACTGATTGCCGCGCCCTACCATGTGGGCGAGGCCGTGTCATGGTTGAGCGGGGGGATCGCCTCGGCACTGGGCATGGACTGCGAGGATGCTGAGCCGGCAGCGGAAACGCTTCGCTGCACGCCGTCGACGCTGAAAGGGCCGGTAAGGCCGCATTGCGTTCCCGTCGTGCAAAGCGATTTTGCCGCAACCTACATCACCACCCGTCACGGCAACGCCGCGGCAATCCTGCTCATCACGTTGCAGGCGATCTTCATCTTCCTGGTCATCAAGCTTTACCTGCGCCTTCAGGCCAAGCGCTCCCGCGATCCGGTGGAAACCGGCGCCGATCAGGCGCTGGCGCTGATTGCGCTGGGATCGGGCATGCTCTTCCTGCTGCAGTGGATCCTGGCGTGGTCGAATGCCTTCGGTCTGCTGCCGGTGATGGGGCAGCCGATGACATGGCTGTCGGCGGGAACGAGCCATCATCTGTTCATGGCGATCCCGGCGGCATTGGTGATCCTCGTTGCCGCAAGGCTGGCAGGCATGAAGGCACCCGTATTGACAACCCGCACCCCGCCGCGACGCCGGGGATAGTATCCAGTAGAGTTCACTACGAGAGAGAGCAGGCGCGACAATGGACAAGACAACGGAAGATGGGAATTCCATTCTCACCGCAACCCGCTTCAAGCAGATCCTGATCATCGCTTTCGCGTCTGTTGCGTTTTTCATGACCGCCTACGCGACAAGCGGAGGGGCGCGGCTGTTCCTCACCGAATCCTATGCATGGATCGGGATCACGGCGCTGGCGGTCGGCTTTCTGGCCTTTACCTCGGTGGTTCTGGGTGACGGTATCTCATCCAACAAGATGACCCAGGTCGCGCTGGTAACGCCGTTCTATCTGGTTGCGGTGGCCATTTGCTGGATCTGCTCCTTCGCCTCTTACCATCAGCAGTTCCTGACTGTCGGAGGCTCGGATCTTGCCAATGCGGAGACCAACCTGCGTCAGATGGGGCTTTACGCTCACGAGATCGACAAGGACCTCAATCGCCGGCATTCCGATCAGAGGGAGGCCTTGCTCAACGACGAAGTGATCCAGACCTACTCGGCGCAGATGGCGACGCTGGCGGATGAACTGCGCGACCGTGACACCAAAAAGGAGATCGCGGTTGAACTGGAAACCCTCATTGCCGCCAAGATCGCCGAGTGGCAGGAACGTCAGATACAGCTGCAGAACCAGCAGAGCGCGCTGCAGACCGAAAACCTGAGGATCACGCCGCAGATCGCCAACCTGGAAAAGGCCGTCGCGGACCGCCAGGCGGAATGGGTGGCGAACGGCGAACTGATCGCCAAGCTCGAAACCGCCCTTAGCGACGAGGAAGGCGATCCCAACCAGCCATTGGGAAGCCGGGGCGTGCTGCTTGCCGATGGCCTGGCGAGCCAACTGGTCGATGATCCGGCCTGCAACCGCAGACGCCGGGCCGGCACCGGCGGCGGTCTGCCGGGAACGTGCTACTATGCGATTGGCGTCAAGCTGGCTGAAACCCGCGCGGCAACCGAAGCGGCCCGCGAGGCCCATGAGGCGGCAGTTCGGGAACTTCAGGCGGCACGCAGGAAGCAGGCATCGCTCCGGGCGGACCTCGGATCCCTTGAGCAGGAACTGAAGGCTGCTTCGGCACAGGCAAACGAAGGTGTTGCAACCGGGTACACGCTAGACGCCGATGGATTTTTGCAGAGTGTGAACGCCTTTATCGACACGCCTTCGCAGGCCACATTCAAGCAGACTGCCGATTATTGCACTGTCGTCACCGAGGTTCTGTCCGACCTCCAGTCCTTCTCGGAAATCCCCGCATGCGAGCCGCAGCCGATCATGGCCATTTTCCGGCAGGTCGAGACGCTTGATGCCGAACAGGCCGCCTACAGCCTTGCATGCAACGAGGCCGACCGGCGCAAGGAGATCGTGACAAGCCTGCGCAACGACATCGCCGGTCTTTCGGGCACAGAGCGGCTGGCGCCGATCTCGCGCGCCTATGAGACGATGCGGTCCGACGTGCTGGAAGGCTGCATCGTGGCTGCCGAAAGCGGCGGGATGGACATGACCCCGTACCGCCAGGACATCTCGGGTTTCGTCGATCGCATCAACCCTTCGCAGGACCCGATCAGCACGGCGATGGGCAAGATCCAGTCCCTGTTCAACGGAACCGCGTCTGCGCGGGACTATTTCCCGGCCTTGCTGGCCCTGCTTCAGGAACTGTCGCTGCTGCTGTCGAAACTGTTCTGGGACGCAAGCATCGCAGCCAAGACGCGGAAAAAGAAGGAGGATTTCGATGTTGCCGAGCTTGATCTCGACGCCAAGCCGGACGATCCGGAATCCGTCCTGGCAGCAAAGAACATCATCCTGAACTCTGTCTTCGACAGGCAAGGCTATCGTCTGCCGATGCTCTATGACGAGGAATATTCCCATGAAATGCGCAATCAGATGCGCCTGCTCGTTGACAGCCTGATCCGGCGTCAGCTTGCCCGCAAGACCGGGCAGGGAATCCTGATATCGGAGGCCGGAATGGCGGAGATCGGAAAGCGGATACGCCGTCACGGCGAGGCCGTGTCAGGAAAGCCGGAACCGAAACCGGTCGAAGCGCCGTCGGCGCCAGTCTCCGAACAGCAGGCGCCGGCGACCCAGCCCAAGGACACGACCGCTTCACGCCCTGCAGAGCAAGACCATGTTGAAGAGGCGGATGCAGATGCGTCGGCTGACGGGTCGGCCTCTGCTGAATCTGCCGAAATTATCGATGCCGATCTTGCCCAACGTCCGCGCCGTCGCCGGCCGGTGGTCGTCAGGCCGAACTTCCGTCGCGAGATCTGACACGGGTTTGAGAAGGGCAGGGCCGGGCCGAGTGCCCGGCTCTGCCTGTTCAGCCTGGTTTGCTGAGGACTTCCAGCCGACGGTGAAGTGGGGATGAGCCGGCATGTTCGGAAACAATGCCCGTGGGTTGCCAGACCCTTGCAGTCAAGTCAGGCCTGAGCGGATCAGGTGGTCAGGTTTCCCGGAACGCTTTGGTGGACCGGGAGCGAGGACTTGTCGCGCATGATCCCGCTGAGGATCTCGTCCCGCGTGAACAGGAACGGGCTGTCCAGCCCCAGGGCGGCAAAGATAAACGGATCGGCCGTCATGTAGGGATAGCGGACATTGTCTGGCGTCAACGGAACCGGGAAGCGTGAATTGGCCGGATCAAGGGTCTCTGCCTTGGTGTCGATGTTGGGACATCCGAGCTGGGGATGAAAGCCGTAGCTCGACGTTGCGATGAAACGCAGGTCGATTTCGCGCTCTTGGGAGGGAAAGGGACGGAAATCCTTGATGATATCGAAAGCGGGTCTGAGGTGTGCGTGCAGGATCGCAAGCACGGCTTCGGGCTCCGTGGCGATGTCGCGCGAGCGGTTGCCGAAGCGCAGCAACAAAAGATCGAACATGCTGATGGCGATCGCGACGCGTTCCAGATTCTGGAATTCGGGCTTGCCCGCACGCTCGAAGAAATCTTCCACCTTTTCGATCAGCGCCTCAAAGCCGGCATCCGTCCCCGCGTTCAATGCGGAAATGACGAGCACGATCCCCTTGGCTTTCGAAAACCATTCATCGAGCTCCTTGAGCTTGCTCGCATGCGGATTTGTCCGTCCGGTCAGGTCTTCTTCCGGAAAGGCCGCTTCCCCGGGCGCGTCACGCACATGAATGGTGAACTGCTTGTCTTCGAGCGGTGCGCCCGGATCCGTCCCGTTTGCCTGCGGCAGACTGATATTAAGATTAAATCGAATATCCGTGACGCTCTCTGTGGCGTCGGGGAGGTTTCGATAGTAACTTCTCAGAAGCCGCCTGTTGGCCCGGTCGGTCTCGATTTCGATATTGTGGAGTTGCTGAAATCCATGGAAATCCAATTCGACGCATTTGGCGAAATCGACAAAAAGATTGGTCTTGCCGGATCTGACCGGCCCGGTCAGGCCCACATGTATGTCGTTGCTTTCATCCAAGGGCAAGTCAGCGTTCCCTTTGTCTTGTTTTCAAGTTAACTGTCAGAAGTAGTAGACCATTTGAATAGTACGGGGAAGAGTCGAATGGGGTATCGGGGCGGAAACGACAGCGGCAATATCTGGCTGGCGTGGGACGGTGAAAATCAGGCGATCCTCGGATATTTCTTTTCCAAGGGCGAGCAACTGGTCAATCATCGCAAGGCGGTCGTGGTTCTGAGCCACCTCAAACCTTCAGCCCACAGCGAAAGCAACCGTTCCGGCATCGTTGTCGATGTCTTCTCGATCGGTCCCGGCGACAGCTTCGTGCGCGCGCTGCGGCTTCCGCGCGACACCCATTCGGTTGAGCTTCTCATCGACGACGCCAACTCTGCCCGTCCCTTGAAGACCTTCGAACTGATCCGCGAGGTTGAAAACCTCGCCGCCGAAGCACGCTACGGAAATGTCGTCATTGCGCTTCCCGATGAGGACGGTGACAAGCCGGACGCACGTTTTGTCTGGTCCGACAAGCGTATCCACCACGTCAAGAAACCCAATGCCCATATCGGATGGGCCGGGTTTTTCTCCTGCTGGCCGTCCGATAACGACGATGGCGCGGGCAATGTGGTGGCCATCTCGAGCTTCCGCCTGGAAGTGCCGCATCTTGAAGACGCGCTGCAGATCTTTCCCGTTGGCTACGACATCACTGAAGCCGAATTCGTGGCCAAGGACGGAGAGGCCTCGGCCATTACGCGGGCTTCGGTGGAGAATGACCGGGTCCAGAATGCAGTCCTGACCATAGAGGGCAGCCGCCCCCTGCTGCACGGGCTCTATTTTCTGCATGTCTCCGCCAACCGGCAACGCGCCAATGAGTGGAGCCACATCATCGATATCGATCCGGGTGCGTTCCAGTCGATCAGCGACAATCTGGTGGATTCCTACAGGCAACTGCTCGCAGGAGCTGGTGACTGGGATGGGCCGGAGGTTGAGGATGCGGGCCAGAACCTGATCGAGATTCTGACGCAGGAGCATCGCTGGTTCGAGCTTTCTGCACCTGACTATTTTGTCGATGTCGGCATGGACGAGAAAGGCGAGAAGGCGAAGCTCTCGGTCTACGAGATTTCGGCGGGCGACCATCTCGTTTTCTACGATACGATGGGCCGCAAGCTGCGCGTCGGGCAGTACCTCAGTTCGGACAGCATCGTTGCGTTCGAGGCCAACACCAGCGGCTTGCAGTTGCTGCGAGGCGTCTACACCTCAAGCCACAAGAAGATCGCCGAAATCGACGCCCACAGGCCGGCCAAGCGGTCTTCGCTGGCCGAACCGGGAAAATTCGATTCCCTGCCGCCTGCGCTTGTCCACGACCATGACAAGGTCGGTGCGCCGTATTCGCCTTTCGACATGGTGCCCCTGAAGGTTCAGTCGGCGCTTGCGAACGGACTGGGCAATTCCGGCACGGTCTTTGTCTGGGATGATTTTGTCAACGATCCAACGCCCTGGTTCCTTGCCGATGCGATCAATCCGAATTTCCGATCAACCCAGAAGGAAATCAAGCCGGCGCGTGAGGGCAACATTCTGCTTAGGGCGCTCAGCCTTCTCGGCAGGGAAGACGCCTTCGTTGCCCTGCCGCAGCTTGAAGATCAGATTGTCGCGGCCTTTCTCATCATGCGGCTGGCCCGAACCTCGGTGCTGCAGACGTGCATCTACCGGATCAACGGTCTGAGCCCGGCGGGCGACGATCTCCCGGCTTTGGCGGAGATGGTGCTCCGTATCGATTCCCGGCTTGCGAATGCCGAATTCCGGGAATGGCTCTCGCACAGCCGGCCCGAACTCTTCGAAATGCTCTGCGCCGGCAACGGCCAGCTCCGGCCCATCGAGCGGCATGTGCTCAAGCAGGTTTCAGAAGAAATCGACGAAGCATCCCAGGTGTTTGACGCCTTCCACGGCACGCTCGGCGAAACAGTCAACCGGCCGGCCGAAGCGGCGATTGCCGAGGGGGGGCGCTGGCAGCCACAGGGGGTAAGCGAAGAGGCGCTAGAAAGTCTGATCGCAACCCTCACCGAATCCGATCTGGCCCGGGACAAGATGACCGGTCGTCACTATGAATCGATGCTCAGCCAATTTGGCCGCAATCCCTATTACCGAAGCCGCATCGCGGCCGATATCTACCAGAAATATCCCGATCTGCTGCCCAATGACAGCAAGAAGCTGATGGAGTATCTGCGCCGCCTGCTCAGCGAATCCGGATGCAGCTTCGACATGCGCAATTTCGATGAGCGCCTTGTCGAAAGCGTCGCCGAAAACATGCAGAACGTGGAGCCGTGGCTGCTGCCGAACGCGCTCAACATGCGCAAGATGGCCCAGGTCGAGCTCGACAATGTATCCCTCAACTCACCGACCGACGAGAAGAAGAAGGCCGTCATCATCGAGTTTGCCGTTGCGCATGAGATGCAGAAAACCTGGGATGATATCGCCGATCTCATTACCCGGGCCGAAACTGCGGGCATCCGGGTGCCAACCAAGCTCAGGCGGCTGCAGCTGCTTTGGCCGCGTGAGAGTTCGACCACATTGAGCGAGTTCATCAGCTTCGAGCACAAGCACAGGCATATTCTCGGCAACAGTCTCAGCGAGCGTTACGGCTACGATTCAGTGCTTTACGCCTGATCGGCATATGAACATGAAAGCTCGTCTCCGACTTGTCCGATTGGCGTCCCTGATCCGGGATGTTGAACTCTCTTTGCTCTCGTCTGCCGGAGAAACCGCCGGGTTAACAGCTTCAATGATGCTGGACTGTTCAGGCCGCCAGTTGACCGCGTGTCGGCATCATGCTGCCGACGCGCCTGCGCAGCTCCAGAAGCGCTACATCAATCTTTGCGGCCTCATCCAGCAAGTCGTGATTGCCCGGTTCTGCGGAGAGGTCACCGAACAGTCTCGCCGAAAGCCTGCATAGATTGTTCAGGCACGAGTAGAGATGCTGTTTGCGTTCGAGTGGAACCTCCGGAATCGATGCTATGCGAAGGATATCGGCCGCGCGTTCGGAGTGAATTTTCTGCAGTCTTTCAAGTTTCAGTGCGGGTGTCATGGCTGTATCCCGAAAAAAAGGTGATCTCAGGAACTCAATTCACACTGCTGTACTGGATTTACACTTTGATCGGATTATTTAGAGTTCGATTCGGCTTTGCTTGTCTACTAATAATTACCGAAGAAAGTTGTGCGTGGCTTGCGTCTTGGAGGGGCGTCAGCGCGCAGCCGATGATTTTCATGGATCGGCAAACAGTCGGCCTGAACAAAGAAAAGGCGAGGCGCGATGGCATCTGCCGGACCAATCCGTTAAACCGGACTTGCCAGTCAATCCAAGCTCCCGAGCCATTGCCATGACCGACTCCGCTGACCGCGACGACGACATCAACAAGCCTGCCCATGGACCGGACGTCGGCGACCAAAACGAGATTTATGGTGAGGATGGGTCCATCCGCCAGGACTATCTGACTGCGATCGGGGCCGCGATCGCAGACCGCGATGTTCTGTTTCTGCGCGAGAATGTCATTCCGCTGCATGAATCGGAACTGGGTGACCTGCTGGAATCGATAAACCAGCAACAGCGGCAGGCGCTGGTCTCGCTGCTCGGCGACGACTTTGACTTCTCTGCCCTGACCGAAGTTGACGAGGCGATCCGGCTTGAGATCGTCGGTGCATTGCCCAATGCGAAAATCGCCGAGGCGCTGGGCGATCTCGATTCAGACGACGCGGTCTACATTCTCGAAGACCTTGAAGAGGCCGATCAGCTCGAGATTCTGGCAGCGCTGCCGTTTACGGAACGGGTTCGGCTCCGCCGCTCGCTGGATTACCCGGAAGACACGGCCGGCCGGCGCATGCAGACGGAATTCGTCGCTGTCCCGCCGTTCTGGACCGTTGGCCAGACCATCGACTACATGCGCGAGGAAGAGGATCTGCCCGAGCGGTTCAGCCAGATCTTCGTTATCGACCCGACCTTCAAGCTGGTCGGCGCTGTTGATCTCGATCGCATCCTTCGGACCAAGCGCCAGGCGCGCATCGAAGATGTGATGGAGGATACGCGCTACCGCATCGATGCCGAAATGGACCAGGAAGAGGCGGCGCAGCTGTTCGAACAGTACGACCTTCTCTCCGCCGCCGTGGTTGACGAAAACGGGCGTCTGGTCGGTGTGCTCACCATTGATGATGTGGTCGATGTGATCCACGAGGAGGCCGATGAAGACATCAAGCGCCTGGGCGGCGTGGGCGATGAAGAGCTTTCGGACAACATTACCTCAACCGTCAGGTCACGTTTCAGCTGGCTTCTGATCAATCTCGGCACGGCAATCCTGGCGTCCTGGGTGATCAGCCTTTTCGATGCGACCATCGAGCAGATGGTGGCTTTGGCCGTGCTGATGCCGATTGTCGCCTCCATGGGCGGCAACGCCGGGACGCAGACGATGACCGTGACCGTGCGTGCGCTCGCCACCCGCGACCTCGACATCTACAACGCCGGACGGATCATTCGCCGGGAAGCGTCGGTCGGGCTGATCAATGGCATTCTCTTTGCGGTTATCATAGGCTTGGTCGCAGGACTATGGTTCGCAAGCAGCGGACTGGGCGGCGTCATCGCCGCAGCCATGGTGATCAACATGCTGGCAGCTGCGCTTGCGGGAATTCTCCTGCCGCTGCTGCTGGACAAGGTCGGAGCCGATCCCGCGATTGCCTCTGCTGTGTTCGTCACGACGGTCACCGACGTCGTCGGGTTCTTCGCCTTTCTCGGTCTGGCGGGTTGGTGGCTGGCGCTCGGCTGAGATCGGGCAAGGTGGTCATCGCGCATTTTTTGACTTATACGTAAAGGTAAGAGGCACAGGGTGTTTTGCCCGCTGTCTTGAACAGGAACGGATTGCCGTGCACAAATACTACACGATCACCGAATTGACCCGGGAGTTTGGCATCTCGACCCGCACTTTGCGGTTCTACGAGGACGAGGGTCTGCTTCAGCCCGAGCGCCGAGGGCGCACAAGGCTGTTCCGTTCAGCGGACCGCCGCCTGATTCAGGAAATTCTGAGGGGGCGTCGGATAGGTTTCACCCTCGCCGAAATCCGGGAGATCATTCAGGTCTACAAGGACCCGCCTGGGGAGGCGGGCCAATTGCGGCTTCTCATGCGCAAGATCGAGGAAAAGCGCGAAGATCTCAGGCAAAAGCGCAAGGACATCGAGGAAACGCTGCTCGAACTCGACAATATCGAGGAATCCTGCCTTACGCGTCTTGCCGAAATCGGCGTGAACACCTGACGCGGTCTAGTGTCCGCCCGGCTCGGGGTTCGGTTCGTATCAGATCCAGCGGCGCACCCGCCTGCAATAGGCTTCATATTCAAAGCCGAACATCGCGATGAGATGATTCTCCTCGCGCCTGACTGCAAGGATATGCGTCAGCAGCGCATCCACCGGAGCCAGCAACACCATCCAGCCGTTCGCAAAGAACAGGCCAAGCCCCGCCATGAGGATGAAGTTCGCCAGATAGATCGGGTTTCGCGAGAATTGAAACGGTCCCTTGGTCACCAGATGCGATGAGCCGCGATGAGGCAGGATCGTCGTACGACCGTCGTTGAGTGTCTTCATTGCCCAGAGATCGATCGCAAGGGCGGCGGCGATCAGGACCGCGCCCAGTATCCGGGACCACAAAAATTCGGGATAGATCGGAAAAACCACCTGCAGTGCGACGGCAAGCGCGGTCAGCCCGACAATCAGGAGCGGGGGCCACGGAACCACGTTTGGCCGGGTGCGGCGTTCGTTCATTGTCTCCATTCCGGGTCGGCCTGCATTCGCAATTGCGATTGACTGCGTATGAAGATGCCAAGCCTATGGCTGCGCCTGCACCGTGCATTGCTCGGCGATGGCTGGGATTCGGTCGTCTGATTCGATGGTGATGCTTCCGTCCGCAAAGCCGTTGAACAGGCCCTGAGACAACAAGTCATCGGTCACGCACACGCAAAACCTTTCGCAAAAACCGGTTTCGCTGGTTGCCTCGCAGCCTGAGCGGCAATTGGCGACAAATGCGGAAACCGGATCCGCCGGAGTGGCCGGTTGGATCTGCGAGTAGGTCCAGACCAGAGCCAGCAGCACCGGTTGGTGCAACAGATAAACGGCAAGACTGTGACGTCCGCAAAACCGAACCGCACGCGACAGGGCGCCACGGCCCGTGTCGATAGCGGCAGCGCCTTGTACAAGCCCGCGTTTGGCGGCCAGTTTCGTCAGGCCAAGGCCGATCAGGAACGGACCAAGCCAAGGCGCCAGCGGCACGAAGTCGTTGGAGCGTGGGGGAATGGTGTGCAGTCCGATCCAATAGAGCCACATGCTGTTGAAAAGATCGTCGCGGTAGAACTGCGGAAGGCTGATGCAGATTATGCCGGCGAGGATTGCCACCACGCCCGGAAGTGGCAGGAAGATCAATCCGATGACGCTGGAAAGCGCGATGGCGTGAAGGATCCCGAAGAAGATGAAGCTGTCCGGCGTGGCGAAATATGTCGCGATGCTGATCGCGGCCGCCGCGATGACGATGACCGCCAGACGTGTGGCAAACGCTTTCGCCCGCAGTCCGTTGCCGTGCGCAAGTGCAAGGCTGACGCCGGCAAGAAACAGGAAGGAGCCCGCAATCAGCCGCGCATATAGTTTGAGCCATCCGTCGGCGGTTGATCCGGCCGGGATGTATCCGAAGAACTCCAGATCCCACGCGAAGTGGTAGGTCGCCATTGCGAACAATGCCACCCCGCGGGCCAGATCGAGCACTTCGATCCGTCTTGCCGGCGCGCTAGGCTCCGGGGTCTTTTCCGCCAATTGGACCACGCTGCAGTCTCCGTTGTTGGTTCAGGTTTGTTTGCCGAATCGCGATGCCGAGTCCTCGGCGCCAAACCTAATGCATGTTGCGGCCGGATCGATACATTTGAGCGATAACCGGCAGGCATTCATTCAATATCCCGAACCGACCTTTGCGCACCCGATTGGTCAAAGGCCCGCATCACCGCCAGCCAAGCAAGCGGCTTCGAGATGTGTTGCCGTTGTATCGCCAGGCGAGGTTTCTGAGATTGTCGGGGTCCGCCGCGCCGGGATCAGGACTGAGCCGCGGACTGGGACGGATCCTTGCCCGCCGCCACATAAAGGCCTGAAAGGACCAGTGCCAGCGCCACCACACTGTTGATGGTGAGCGGCTCGCCCAGCAGCAGGACGCCGAGCGCCATTCCGAACACCGGGATCATGTTGATTGTCAGCGAGAAGCGTGAGTAGCCGATGGCTCTGATGAGACGGAAGCGCAGGATATAGGCGATGCCGGTGGGAAACACACCGAGATAGATGAGGGCGCCCATCGCCGGCCACGACAAGCCGAGTTGCGGCGGTCCTTCCACAAACAGAGCGAAGGGGAAGAGCGCGGTTGCGCCGATGGTCAATGCAAGCGCGGCGAGCCTGACGGGCGGCATCCTGATACGCCGTATCAGCAGCCCAGCGGTCACATAACAGCACGACGCCGCCAGCATTACCAGCTGGGCCCGAAGCGAACCGCTGCCGAGCCCGGCCAAGGCGCTGGGGCCCACCAGAACGATGATCCCGGCGAAACCGAGCAGCACCGAGACAAACTTGCGTGTTGTCATGCGATCGTCATCGGTGAACACGTGGCTTCCGAGCAGCGCAAGGAATGGCCCGGTTCCCATCAGCAGCGACATCACACTGGCATCCAGCGTCAATCCGGCCCAGGAGATCATGACGAAAGGCACCACCACGTTGAGCATGGCCATTCCGAAGATCAGCAGCCACTGCGTTGCGCCGTCGGGCCAGATCATTCCGCGCCACAATCCGTAGGGCAGCAACACGAGCACACCGATTCCGACACGAAGCGCCGCCAGCCAAACCGGTCCGGTCTCCGGTACAGCAATCCTGATCGCTACGAAACCGGAGGCCCAGATCATGGCCGCAAGCACCATGAGGCCAATATCCAGCCGGTTGGGTGCCCGAATCGGGGACGATTTCATGGTGAATTTCCGTCCCTGGATTATTGCTCTGAGACTTTGGGCGATCCCGGCAACGCGAGCCGGTAGACACCGCGGAAACCTTCCGGGTCAGCGACATCCTTGCCTTTGCGGAGAATGCGGATTTCGCCCGCTTTGGCCATCTCAACGGCAACCTGCCGGATCGGCTTCATCAGCAACCGCCACTGCTTTTCATCCGGGCCGGCCAGATTTCGCGCTGCCTCGGAAGGACAAATGCTCTTGCCCGGGTCGCGATTGAGCAGCGTTTCCATGATGGCACGGCGGAGCCGGTCGGAACTTATGGATTTTTCTGATGTCACGACGGCTGGGTTTCCTTGAGAATTGCGGTGCGCGCGTTCGACATGAATTGTCTCCGCAAGAGCACCAGAAACACGAGCGTTGTCGACCCCATCAGCACATAGGGCCCGGCAAACCACCCGAGATAGCCGATCGACATGAAGATCGCCCGCAATCCGGCATTGAAGTGCCGGCCGGCCAGAATATTGAGGTCGGCCGCCCGGTCAGCTGCGGCCTCGAGTTGCGCGGGGTCGTCGACAACATCGTCCTTCATCGGAATGGCGCCAAACAGAATCGAAGAGTAGTTGAAGAGCCTGTAGGACCAGCCGAACTTGAAAAAAGCATAGGCGAAGATCCCGATCAGGCCGAAGACCTTCGTCTCGAACGCCGTACGATCGGCGACCAGCGGAATCGGCAGATCATCGGCGACGCTGAGCACTTGCTCGGTGGCGCCCAAGAGCGCGAAGCACCCGCCGATCGCGAAAATCGTTGTCGATGCGAAAAATGCGGTGCCATGCTGCAATCCCGCGAGGATGGCGGTGTCGATCATTCTCAGGTCGCGTTTTGCTGCGTTCCGCATCCACAGCCGCCGCTGCAGGTTCATAGCCCGGCTCAGACTGACGCGTCTGATCGCGAAGCGTCCGTCAGTCAGCGCCGCAAATCCAATCCATGCCAGTGCAAACCAGCCTATGGCAATGTAGTCGAAATCGGTCATGTCGCTGGTTCTCGCACGCCCCGAACAGCTTGGCAAAGCTTCTGTCGAACGACGGCCTTTTAATCTTATTTTAATCTCTGTGGTCAAACTGTGGACGTCCGATGGAGGGCCTGGTTTCGGAAATCAAGCCAAGTCATTGATATTTCGTCGAGCTATGCGCGGCGCGTATGGCTGTCATGAAGCCACTGCCTCAGGAATGCCTTTTTTGCGGTTGCGAAGGTGTTACCAAATCGCTAAAGACCGCATCACAAGCCGAGCGAACCGAATGGGTTACGCGGCCTGAAGTAAAGCACCTCAACCGGAGCAATTATGGACGAGACCGCACACAAATCCTGCTGGGGAATCACCGCCCGTGCAGTAATCGGATTTTCAGGACTTCTCGCACTGGCCTACCTTTTCGGCGGCATCTGAGCGAACGAAATGACCAAAGGGCAGCGTCGGACACAACAGGGTGTCGGCGCTGCCTTTTTGATTCTGCCGCACATGATCCCTCTGTCGCTTGTTTGGTATTGGCTGTCGGTAAATCGATCCCCTGTGCATCGGTCCTGCGATAGCTTCGACCCTGAGGCACCGGAGCAGCGCGGCCGAGTCTCCGCGCAGTGGCGTTTCCGGACTGCAAACGGCGTGCTGATCGATTTTGCAAGGGTGCGCTTGCCTGCGACAAGGATTGGGATACGCTCGGCAGATGTTTCTTTCAGTTTTCGACGTCTTCAAGATCGGTGTTGGCCCATCAAGCTCGCACACCATGGGCCCTATGTCTGCGGCGGTCCGCTTTCTCGACGAGATCGCGGGACCTGGCTGGGTCCGGCCTTCGGGTGCTCATGTCGCCGCCGTCAAGGTGAGCCTGCACGGGTCGCTGGCTTTCACGGGGATCGGGCACGGAACGGGCAGGGCAGTTGTCCTCGGGCTGACCGGGCAGTTGCCGGACCAGGTCGATCCGGACCTGATGGATCGGATCATAGCCGAGGTCGAGAGAACCCGGAGAATCAGCCCTCCGGGCCATCCCGAGTATGAATTCGATCCGCGCGTCGACCTGGTGTTCGACAAGAAACAGCCATTGCCCGGCCACGCGAACGGGATGACCTTTACGGCCCATGACCGCGATGGCGCGATGCTGCTCAAGCGGGTCTACTATTCAATCGGGGGCGGTTTCGTCGTCACCGACACCGAACTTGAAGCGCTCAAGTCTACGCAGCCGGCAAAAAGTGAAAAGCCGGTTCCCTATCCCTTCGCCCATGCGAAGGAGATGCTTGAAATGGCCGCGCGGTCCGGTCTGTCGATCGCCCAGATGAAGCGGGCCAACGAGGAAGCACACATGTCGCCGGAAGAGCTCGACGCGGGCCTCGACCGGATATGGAACGCCATGAGCGGCTGCATTGACCGCGGGCTTTCGGGCGAAGGCATCATGCCGGGCGGGCTCAAGGTGCGCAGGCGGGCGCGTGTGCTGCATGACAAGCTCGAGGAGGAATGGCAGCTCAACCGCCGCAACCCGCTGCTCGCCAATGACTGGTTGAGTGTCTATGCCATGGCCGTCAACGAGGAAAACGCATCCGGGGGAAGGGTGGTCACCGCGCCTACCAACGGCGCCGCCGGCGTCATCCCCGCCACGATACGCTACATGCTTCGCTTCCATGATGGGGCGGACACCGAATCGGTGCGCGACTACTTGCTGACTGCCGCTGCCATTGGCGGCATCATCAAGAACAATGCCTCCATTTCCGGCGCCGAGGTCGGCTGCCAGGGTGAGGTCGGTTCGGCGGCCGCGATGTCTGCGGCCGGCCTGGCGGCGGTGATGGGCGGGACGCCCGCGCAGATCGAAAACGCGGCCGAAATAGCGCTCGAACATCATCTCGGCATGACCTGCGACCCGGTCGGCGGGCTGGTTCAGGTGCCTTGCATCGAGCGCAACGCGCTGGGCGCAGTCAAGGCGGTGACCGCTGCCTCTCTCGCCATGAAGGGCGACGGAACCCATTTCGTGCCGCTGGACGCCTGCATTGAGACCATGCGCCAGACCGGCCTCGACATGAACGAGCGCTACAAGGAAACCTCGACCGGCGGTCTTGCCGTCAATGTCGTGGAGTGCTGAGCCCCGGGTTTTCTGCGCATCCGGAGCTGCCCGCGCCTGGATAGCGACCTGCCATGAACGGCAAGTCAGCCGCGACCTGCCTGTGGATGCAGCGCCGATTGCAGACCGGGCCTGTTGACGGCGGCGGCCGCGCGACCGACATATCGCTCATGACCCTCAATCTGCTCAAACTCTGCGTAGGCGCCGACAGCGTCGAAGACCACAAGCGATGGGTCGAGCATCGTCTGGCAGCCCAGAAGGCGGCCGGCGCGGCACAGGAGCAGTTGCACACAACCCGCATGGTACCAAAACGTGCCCAGGAACTGCTGGACGGCGGCTCCCTTTATTGGGTGATCAAGGGCAACATCCAGGCGCGGCAGCGTCTCCTCGACATCAGGCCCTTTGTCGACGGTTCCGGGATTTCACGCTGCCATCTGGTGCTTGAGCCGGTCCTGCATGAAACCGCCTGGGCCCCGCGCCGCCCGTTTCAGGGCTGGCGATATCTCGATCCTGATGATGCTCCGCCGGATCTTTCCTCCGATGACACCAGCGGAGACCTTCCTGCCGAATTGAGACGCGAACTGGCGGGGCTGGGGCTGCTCTGACCCGGCGACCCAAGGCCGTCGGTCCGGCACTTGTGTTCGCGGATGAAAGCGCCACATTGTTTGCAGACAGCAATTTTACGGTGCCGCAGGCAATGAAAATGAAGGTTGAGGCGTTTCGCGATGGCCAAGAGTGACAAGACCGGGCTCAAGAATCCGCTTTCCAAACAGAATGGCAGCGTTCCGGACCGGGCTCAGACGTCTTCGAAATCGGATATTGCGGCCTTCCTGTCCGCAGCCAAGTCAGTGGTACCTTCGAACGGAGGTGCCGGCCGGCTTGCCTTTGCACTCGATGCCACCATGAGCCGGCAGCCGACCTGGGATACGGCCTGCTCCCTTCAGGCGCAGATGTTTGACGCCGTGGGTAAGGCAGGAGACAAGAATGGCGACCTGTCGGTTCAGCTTGTCTATTTTCGCGGGCTGGATGAATGCCGCGCATCCCGGTGGGTGACCGATACCGAGCAGCTTGCCGGCCTGATGAGCCGGATTGATTGCCGAGGGGGGCAGACCCAGATCGGCCGGGTGCTGCGTCATGTTGCTGACGAAGCAAAAGCCAAGCCGGTCAACGCGCTCGTCTTTATCGGTGATGCGATGGAGGAAAACATCGACAAGCTGGCGGTGACAGCCGGCGAACTGGCGATTCGCAAGGTGCCTTGCTTCATGTTCCATGAGGGACATGACCCGGCCGCGGCGACGGGGTTTCGCGAAATTGCGCGGATCACCGGCGGTGCCTATGTCCGCTTCGACCAGAACGCGGCCTCCGAACTTGCCCAACTCTTGAGGGCGGTGGCGGCTTACGCCACAGGAGGCCGGGTCGCGCTGGAGAAATCCGGCGGATCGGCTGCGCGCCTGTTGCTTGAACAATTGCCGCCGGCTCGCGGCGGGAGCAGCTCGAAGAAATGAGTGCGATTTCAATTCTGCTTGGTGGCCTGCTGCTGATCGTTGCCATCGGTGGCGGGCTGCTGGCGGTCAAACCCTCCGTGCTCGCAAACTCGTTGCGCTTTGGCCTGCCGGCCATTCTCGCCCTGTTCGGTTTGGTGCTGACCCTGATCGGACGCGGCGGCTTGGGCGTTCCGCTGCTGGCCTTTGCCGTCCCCCTGTTTGCCCGTGCGCGACGGGCTCAGCGCGCGACGCGTCAGCCGGGCGGTCAATCCTATGTCCGCTCGGCCGCGCTCGAAATGGAACTTGACCTCGATACCGGACAAATGAACGGGCTGGTGCTGGCAGGATCGTTCGAAGGGCAGGAACTTGATGCCCTGGATCGCGAAGCGCTTGTGCAATTGCATGCCGAACTCTCCCGTGATCCGGAGAGCCTTGGCCTACTTGAGGCGTATCTTGACCGCCGCATACCCGACTGGCGTTCCGGCCCGGACATGGATGAGGACGCGGGGCTGGGTGCTGCGCAGAGCTCGGGCGGCATGACAGAGAAGGAGGCCTACGAGGTCCTTGGTCTTGCTGCGGGGGCGAGTGAAGCCGAGGTCCGCGAGGCGCACCGCCGCCTCATGAAGAGGATGCATCCCGATGCGGGTGGCTCGGCGTTTCTTGCTGGCCGCATCAATGCTGCCAAGGATGTTCTGTTGCGTCGACATGACTGATTTCCCCGTATACGCAATACAAAAAACGGATTGATCCGGACCCTGAAATGGCCCGGGCCACCGGCGCCGCAAAGGCGCCGGCGGGTACTCAGTTGGCTGTTGCCCAGCAGGCAAAGCCTTTCTTTTCAAGGGTCTTGCAGGCCTGTGTTGCAGCGGACTGCCCGTCAAATCCTCCGAACCGCGCGCGGTAGAGCTTCTGGTTGTCCTTGTTGTACGCCATCGTGAAGGGTTCGGTGCCCGACAGCGCGCCTCCGCCAGCTCCCTTTGCCCGCGACAACAGCGCGACGGCTGCGTTGCGATCCGGCATGGCCCCAATCTGGATCATCCATCCGTCCGGGAGGCTTGTGGAGGCCGTTGTTACAGGGTCGATCGCCTGCTGGGGTGTTGCCACAGCGGCCGGCGGCGCGATGGCAGGTGCCGGGGTCGGGATGGCGATCTTCTGCTCGGCAAGCGATTTGGCAAGAGCCTGCCTGCCGACGACGGGCGCCGGCGCCGCATAGGCAAGCGCCATGCGCGCACTGGCCTTGTGACGCAGTGTCGGGACCGGGCCGATTTTCGGCAGCTCAACCGCTGCGATGGCAAGAGCGCTTGGTGCGCCACGCGCGATCAGGTTGCCGCCGCCGCGGGTCGAGGCCTTGGGAAGATAGCGCGCGATCAGGTCCTTCATCTGCGCATTGCGGCTGGCGCCGGTCCGGCCGCCCATGACAACCGCCACGATCGAGCGGTCACGATCAATGACCGAGGAGACAAGGTTGAAGCCCGACGCACGGGTGTAGCCGGTCTTGATGCCGTCAACGCCGCGAACGGTTCCCAGGAGCCGGTTGTGGTTCGACATTCGCGTGCCGCCGAACTTGAATGAGCGAGTGGCAAAATATTTATAGTAGCGCGGGTAGTGTTCGCGCAGCGCGATCCCGAGCCGCGCCATGTCGCGCGCCGTCGTCACCTGTTTCGAATTGGGAAGGCCATGCGCGTTCCGGAATGTCGTCCGGCTCATGCCGAGAGACCGGGCTTTG
This sequence comes from Hoeflea sp., assembly GCA_040216675.1. Lineage (GTDB taxonomy): Bacteria > Pseudomonadota > Alphaproteobacteria > Rhizobiales > Rhizobiaceae > Hoeflea. The sequence continues at coordinate 68,840 of JAVJOR010000007.1, forward strand.
GCCGTCATCATTCGCGCGAAGTTTGCCTCGGATCCACCCAGGTGCTCTGCAACCGCGGTCGAGGCGTCATTTGCCGATTTGGTAACCAGAGCATAGATGGCTTGCTCGACTGTGATCGACTTGCCGGCCCGGACACCAAGCTTGGTCGGCGGCTCCTTTGCCGCATTGGCCGAAAAGACGATCCGGGTATCAAGCCTAATGCTTCGGGCTTCAAGAGCCTCGAAAACCATGTAAAGCGTCATCATTTTGGTCAGCGAGGCGGGATAACGCAACTCGTCGGCATCATTTGCATAAAGCGTCTTGCCAGTCTTCGCATCGATGACGATGCCGGCATATTTGGAATTTGCGGTAGCCGCTCCCATGCTCATGGCGGTCGCGAGAACCGCTACGGGCAATGCGCGTAGAACGAAGCTGACAAGGGCGGAGAACCGGTCGGAAAGGTCGAATTTACGCTGATACACGATAACTCACTCACGTACAGGTATGGGTGTAAGGATGTCGGACCGCCGCCCACCAAGAACGGTCGTTGGGAATGACCTTAGCGCCGCAGCGTTACCAATCCGTTTATGATGAACAATTCCTTGCCCGATTTCTCGCAATCGGATCGAAATCCGGTCAGTTGCTGTCCGGACGTTTCGCGCCTCGGGACCGGGGAATTCGGGAGCTCCAGGTCAGATCACGAAAATGGCGCCGGGACTGCGCGTCCATCGAAATGGTGCAGTGCACAAAAAATCTTGACATTGTTGTGCGGCGCATATAAGTAGGGTGCATCTTCTTCCAAACGACAGGAGTCGTAGCCATGATGAATTTTGACAGCACCTCCAAGATGAACAAGGAAGCCATGGACAGCATGCTGACCACGATGTCGGCCATGACCAAGGGGTTCCAGCAGATTGCCGCCGAGGCGACCGAGTATTCGAAGAAGTCCTATGAGGACAGTGCAGCGACCGTCGAGAAGCTGGTCTCCGCCAAGAGCCTCGACAAGGCCATCGAAATCCAGACCGACTACGCCAAGACTTCGTATGAAACCTTCGTCTCCCAGGCCACCAAGATGAGCGAACTCTATGCTGACATGGCCAAGGAGGCCTACAAGCCGTTCGAAGCTGCTGCTTCCAAGGTCTCCGCCTGATTGATCCCATGGTCCGCCTCCGGGCGGGTCTTGGATAACCAGATCAACCCGTCCGCATTTCGCGGGCGGGTTTTTTCGTGTTTCGGGCTTTGTCCGGAAATCTCTTTCATCGCGAAAAAAGGGGGCTTAAAATTGCGCCAGGAAAGACTAAGTTATGACAAGTGCCCGGTGCGTCGGGTCTGGTCCGATGTGTAGGGCCGGGACGCACCGGTTGAACTGACAGGAAATGGCCAGAGTGAACAACAGCGCGAACCGGACACGCTTGCAGGCGGACAAGAAACCTGGAGACGGAGGGTCTGACCGGGGAACTTCGGTGATCACCCGGACCAAGCCGCAAGTCAAAAAGCCGAGCCTTTACCGGGTGCTGCTTTTGAATGACGACTACACCCCGATGGAGTTCGTGATCCATGTGCTCGAGAGATTTTTCCAGAAGGATCGCGAACAGGCCACGCGCATCATGTTGCACGTGCACAACCACGGAGTCGGGGAGTGCGGCGTATTCACCTATGAGGTGGCTGAAACCAAAGTGACGCAGGTCATGGATTTCGCCCGCACAAATAATCATCCGCTGCAATGCGTGATGGAAAAGAAATGAGGACCTGAACGTGCCCAGCTTTTCGAACAGTCTAGAAAAAGCGATCCATCAAGCGCTGACCTTTGCCAACGAGCGGCACCATGAATATGCCACGCTCGAGCATCTGCTGCTGGCCTTGATCGAGGATCCCGATGCCGCTGCCGTCATGGGGGCCTGCAATGTCGACCTTGAACAACTCAGGCGAACCGTCAGCGACTATGTCGACAAGGAACTGGGCAACCTGATTACCGGTTACAACGAGGATTCCAAGCCGACATCCGGTTTCCAGCGCGTCATCCAGCGCGCCGTTATCCATGTCCAATCCTCCGGGCGCGACGAGGTGACGGGCGCCAATGTCCTGGTCGCCATCTTCGCCGAACGCGAGAGCCATGCCGCATATTTCCTGCAGGAGCAGGAAATGACGCGCTACGATGCCGTCAATTTCATTTCACACGGGATTGCCAAGCGTCCTGGATCGGCCGAAAGCCGGACCGTGCGCGGGGTCGAGGAACCCGAGCCCGATCAGGCCAAGGCGGACCAGTCTGCCGAGGACGGGGCCAAGAAAAAGCCTCAGGACGCGCTGTCGGCCTACTGCGTCAATCTCAACGAGAAGGCCGGCACCGGACGCATCGATCCGCTGATCGGACGTATGGAGGAGGTCAACCGGACCATTCAGATCCTCTGCCGCCGCTCGAAGAACAATCCGCTCTATGTAGGTGACCCCGGCGTCGGCAAGACCGCCATTGCCGAGGGGCTTGCAAAGCGCATTGTCGAGGGCGATGTGCCGGACGTTCTTTCGGATGCGGTGATCTATTCGCTCGACATGGGCGCGCTTCTGGCCGGAACGCGGTATCGCGGTGATTTCGAGGAGCGTCTCAAGCAGGTGGTCAAGGAACTCGAGGATCTCCCCGACGCGGTTCTGTTCATCGACGAGATCCACACGGTCATCGGCGCGGGCGCAACCTCCGGCGGCGCAATGGATGCCTCCAATCTGCTCAAGCCGGCGTTGTCCTCGGGTGCAATCCGCTGCATCGGATCGACCACCTACAAGGAATACCGCCAGTTCTTCGAGAAGGACCGCGCGCTTGTTCGTCGGTTCCAGAAAATCGATGTCAGCGAACCGACGATTGATGATGCCGTCGATATCCTCAAGGGCCTGAAGCCCTATTTCGAGGACTATCACCGCGTGTCCTACACCGACGATGCGATCAAGGCCGCGGTTGAACTCTCGGCGCGCTACATCACCGACCGGAAACTGCCGGACAAGGCAATCGACGTCATCGATGAAACCGGTGCTGCCCAGATGCTGCTTCCGGAGAAAAAGCGCAAGAAGAAGCTGACCGAAACCGAGATCGAGACAACCATCGCAACGATGGCCCGCATCCCGGCTAAGACCGTGTCCAAGGACGACGAGGCGGTGCTCGCCAATCTCGATGCGGAACTGCGTTCCGTGGTCTATGGACAGGAGACTGCCATCGACGCGTTGGCGGCTGCGATACGTCTCGCCCGTGCCGGTCTGCGCGAGCCCGACAAGCCAATCGGCTCCTACCTGTTCTCAGGCCCCACCGGTGTGGGCAAGACCGAAGTGGCCAAGCAGCTTGCGTCATCGCTGGGCGTGGAACTTCTGCGTTTCGACATGTCGGAGTACATGGAGCGCCACACAGTCAGCCGCCTGATCGGTGCGCCTCCGGGTTATGTGGGATTCGATCAGGGCGGACTTCTGACCGACGGCGTCGATCAGCATCCCTATTGTGTGCTGCTGCTCGACGAAATCGAGAAGGCGCACCCGGATCTCTACAACATCCTGCTGCAGGTGATGGACCACGGTTCGCTGACCGATCACAACGGCAAGAAGATCGATTTCCGCAACGTCATCCTGATCATGACCACCAATGCCGGCGCGGCAGACATGGCCAAGACCGCCATCGGCTTTGGCTCCTCCAAGCGTGAAGGCGACGACATGGAGGCGATCAACCGGCTGTTCACGCCGGAATTCCGCAACCGCCTCGACGCGATCATTCCGTTCGGCAGCCTGCCGACGAAGGTGATCCACATGGTGGTGCAGAAATTCGTCATGCAGCTGGAAGCGCAGCTTGCCGAGCGAAACGTCACCTTCGATCTCGGTGAGGACGCGATCGCCTGGCTTGCCGAAAAGGGTTATGACGAGCGCATGGGCGCACGTCCGCTGGGCCGGGTGATCCAGGAGAACATCAAGAAGGAACTGGCCAACGAACTTCTCTTTGGCAAGCTCAAGCATGGCGGCACGGTCAAGGTTTCCGTTGGCGAAAAGAACGGAAACAAGAACGCCTTGATCCTCGACGCGATTCCGGCGGAAACCCCGGTCAAGCCAAAGAGGGAAAAGGTGCCCGCCAAGAAGCGCACGCGCGCTCCGGCCAAGTCGAAGGCGCCGGCGTCCAAGACCACCTCGCGGAAAAGCGGCGGTCAGGGCAGCAGTGGAAAGAGCGGCGGTGGCAAGCCTTCACCCGAAACGGGAACGTCCGGATCCTCAAAGGATCAAACGGATGTGGCGGAAAAACCCTCGGCCAAGAAGCCTGCGACAGCCGTGCCGAAGGTGCCTCGGAAGAAATGAGGCTGCTGCATCACGTGGTGTGACACACTGAACACCCCGGCTTTTGCCGGGGTGTTTTGCTTTGGCCGCCCCGCTGCGACAGGACCAGACCGATGAAGCTGCAAGGCTCGAGCCTGAATATTCAGCATTGCCGCACTCGCCCAAGGCTCCTATAGGGCATTATGAGCATCATTACCGGCCGCAGCGGTCTTCAGTGGTTTCTGACCGGCGTTCGCGGCGTCGCTTCACTTCCTGCCATCATTCTGATGAGCGCGTTCGTCGGTTTCAGCGGTTTTGCCGTCGAGGCCGGAATTCCACTTGGCCAGACCGTGTTCATGACCGGCATGGTCTGGGCGCTGCCGGCCAAGGTCCTGCTCGTGGGCTCGATCCTGGCCGGCGCATCTCTGCCTGCGGCCTTTATCACAGTCACGCTCTCCTCGATCCGGATGATGCCGATGGTTGCCTCGCTGGTGCCCGAGATTAGAACCGAGAAAACACCGACATGGTTGTTGCTGCTTCTGTCGCATTTCGTGGCGATCACCGCTTATGTCTTCACGATGGAGCGCATCCACAACGTGCCCAGGGAGCATCGTGTCGCGTTTTTCGCGGGGTTCTCGGTTACGATAACGTCCGCCAATATCCTTCTGGTGGCGTTGGTGTATTCGACGGTCACAAGCCTGCCGGCAATGCTTGCAGGTGTATTGTTCTTTCTCACCCCGGTCTATTTCCTGACATCGATCTGGGCGTCTACGCGTGACCGGGCAGGGCACATCGCCATGGTCTTCGGCCTAGCGCTCGGACCTGTGTTTCATCAGGTCGCGCCCGAGTTCGACATCCTTTACGCCGGCATTGTCGGCGGCACGCTTGCCTTCTTCGCAGATCGGGCCGTTCGTGCCCGAAAGGCTGGCTCATGATCGGCTACGAGACGTTCGACACCTGGTGGTGGCCATACATCTTCATCGCGATTGCTGGCTGGCTTGCGACCGACATGTGGCGCTGGCTCGGCGTTGTCGCGGGCAACCGGCTGAAGGAGGATTCCGCGGCGCTCACCTGGGTGCGGGCGGTGGCCACCGCCCTCGTTGCGGCTGTGATCGCCAAGCTCGTTCTCTATCCGACCGGTGAGCTCAGCAATGTACCGGTGGCGTTGCGCCTGATCGCGGCCGCCATGGGCTTTCTGTTTTTTCTCATCGCCGGAAAACGCATCTGGGTCGGGATCGTCACCGCCCTCGGGATCCTGATTGGCGGGCAATTGCTGATCGGATGAGAACCGTGTGCCTTGTGAGTGGGCACCCGCTTTCAATAATTGTCAATCGAAGCGGCGCGCCACCCAGGAGTATCCGTCGCTGACAACATGCACCGGCTCGGATGCGAGCGACTTCAGGGTCTCGGCTTCCGGAAGCGCGTCCTTGAACCGCGTCAGCACACGTGAAGCGAATCCTGCCTCTGCGTCGTCTTCCGCGTCGGCGGTTTCCGCCGGGAGTGCCGCTGGCGGCGGTATGTCGGCCTTGGGCAGTTCGGCGAGCTCGGCCTCCGAGACCCCGTTCACAGCGGTCACAGGCTCGGCTTCAGCCACAACCGGACGGCTCGCAACGCCCGCATCAAGTTCGGCCAGGCCTGAATCCTCCGGCGTCTGGCACACAGCCACGACCACGGGATAAGGCACGTTCGAATAGTCTTTGAGCTTGTCTTCCGAACTCGCGTCGCATTCCTGGATCGTCGTCCAGCGCTGCTCGAGCATTTCGACGTAATGGCACTGCGTGGCGGTGTCGTCACAGCCGAGTATGGTCATCAGAATGAGGGCGCTCTTCATCGTGGCCTCGCCGGTTCGTGTGTTGCCCGCTCATGAACCGGAATTGTCGCCAAACGAAGGCAAAGCGGGACGCACCCGTTGACCTCTGTACCATCCGCAGCTCGGAACACTATCCGTCCCTGTCATGATCGGCCGCTTGTTTCCACCTCGCGGGGCGTGGACGGTCTCTGTCTTGCAATGGCTCGGCACGGCGTCATCCCGGCACCGGAACTCAGCCGGCAGGTTGCGGAACTTCTGGCCGATTGAACCGTTCGAATGCCGTACCCCGGTTTGTGGCAGTTCTACCGTCAGACCAAAGGCTGGAATGTCTGCCTCAAACCTTTCACTTCATGCCTATCGGCTGTACACAGAGCTTGCCAGCCGGAAAGCGCGTATCATGCGTTCCGCGAGCTCGAACTCGCAACCAGACTGAGGAGACGCGTTCCCTTGACCGAATTGACCCAGGCCGGACGTCAGGCGCTTGCCGGCATCGCAAGCCGACATGGAGTGAGTCCCGAAGCTGTAGAACATGTGCTTTATGCGTTGATCGCAGGGCAGGGGACCCAGGCCCAGTTCAACCATCCCGACCTTGGCGGCATGGGACAGTGGTCGATGGGTGGCATGACCATGGTCGGCGACATGTTCAACAATTCACTCAAGGCCAAAGTCGACGCCCTCTGCTCCGAAGTGGCGGAGTTGATGCGCCAGGTTGACGCGCTGCATGCGCCGTCTGCCCTGTCCTCCCAGACCCAGTCTCAGGGGGACAGCACAAGCCTGTTCGTCGTCGGCGGCTCCTCCCGGAACTGGTGGCCTGACGGCCTCGGTCAGGCGTCATCGAGTGGTGCGCAAAACCGGATGCGCTACGCCTGGTTCCCCGAAACGAGACGTCTTGCCATCGACAAGGGCGACGGCAGGGTGCGGGTCTACGATACCGGCGACCACCGCATCGGCGGTTTTTCGCAGCAGCAGTCGGGAGACCAGTCGCTCAGCTTCACCTCGCAGCACGGACTGGTCAAACTGTCTGAACTGCGGGAGGTCGATGTGAGTGCAGCCTACGCAAGCGATGTCGCCGGACCCGAGGAAACAAGCTCAATCGAGCCTGTGTTGTCGGAAGCGCCGCGGAGAGAGCCGGCTGCCGATAGTGGCGCCCAAAGTGACCAGGTCGAACATCCCGCTGAACACTCTTCGGAACCGTCTCGGGCACCGAAGGCGGAACCGTCAACGCCTGCACCATCGGCAGGCGAATCGACCGTTGAAGAAGCTGATATTTTCGCCAAGATCGAGCGCCTTGCCGGGCTGCATGCCAAGGGCATTCTCACCGACAGCGAATACCAGGACAAGAAGGCTGAATTGCTGTCCCGGATCTAGTCGCCGAGTGCGGCACGGATTTTTTCCGCGTTGGCCTTGATCACGTCGCCGTCTTCCATTGTGCCGGTATGGGGTTTCATCGCAACGCCCTCGAACCGCGGGATCACGTGGACATGAAGGTGAAAGACCACCTGTCCGCCGGCGCTTTCGTTGAACTGCTGGATGGTAACGCCATCCGCCCCGAAGGCCTTTATCACCGCCCGCGCCATGCGTTGTGTCGTCGACGCCACCGCGGCGAGGCTGTCGGTGTCTGCGTCGAGGATATTCCGGGCAGGCGCCTTGGGAACCACCAGACAATGCCCGTCGCCGCGCGGCATGATGTCCATGATCGCAAGCGTATGGTCATCCTCGTAGAGCCGCTCGGCAGGCAGATCGCCGCGCAGGATCTTCGCGAAAACGTTGCTGTCATCATAGCCTGAAGCGGTCATCGGAATTCCTTTGCTGATCTGAGCCTGCCCATGTTTGTACCCAGAGGGCTGTTGGCGTCAACTGCTGCACCGGAATGCGCTCAGTCCTGGCTCTCGCCCTCATTCGAACCCGCATCCGCAGTCTTGCGGAACGGCCCGTGCTCGCTGAGTACCGTGCTGATATGCTCGACGTCCCGGCGCTCCCGCTCCAGGTAGTCTGCAACCGCGTTTCTCAGTCCGGGATGGGCGATGTAGTGTGCCGAATGTGTCATGACCGGAAGGTAGCCGCGCGCGAGCTTGTGTTCGCCCTGTGCGCCTGCTTCCACGCGCGCCAGCCCCTTCGCGATCGCGAAGTCTATTGCCTGGTGGTAGCAGACTTCGAAATGCAGGAAAGGGTGGTCTTCGATGCAGCCCCAGTGGCGACCATAGAGACAATCTCCGCCGATGAAATTGATCGCGCCGGCGATGAAACGGCCTTCCCTGCGGGCCATCACCAGAAGCACGTCTTCCGCCATTCGTTCGCCGATCAGCGAGAAGAACTCCCGGGTGAGATAAGGCCGTCCCCATTTGCGTCCGCCGGTGTCGATGTAGAAATCGTAGAATATGTCCCAGATCTCTTCGGTGAGGTCGCTTCCCGTGAGCCACTCGATCCCAATGCCGTTTTCAAGCGGGCTGCGGCGCTCTCGCTTGAGCTGCTTGCGTTTGCGGGAGGCGAGGGTGTCGAGAAAATCCGCGTAATCTCGGTAGGTGTGATTACTGAAATGAAACTGCTGATCGGTGCGGTGCAGATATCCTTCGGCTTCGAAATCGGGGATTTCGGAAACGGGAACGAAGGTGGCGTGCACGGATGACAGTCCCAATTGAGTGCACAAGGCCCGCCCGCCAGCGGCCAGGGCCCTGCGGGCGGCGCCTGCGCCCAGGCCGGGCCGCGCCATCAACCTGGGCCCTGTCGCCGGGGTGAACGGGGCGGAGCATTGCAGCTTCGGATAATACTGACCTCCGGCACGCTCGAAGGCATCCGCCCAGGCGTGGTCGAACACATACTCGCCCATGGAATGGCTTTTGATATAGGCTGGCAACGCGCCTTCCAGAGTGCCGTCAGGTCCCCTGAGCACGATGTGGCGCGGCAACCAGCCCGTCTTGGCGGTGACCGAGCCGGAGTCCTCCAAGGATGACAAAAAAGCGTGGCTGACGAAGGGGTTATAGGCAATCGAGGATTCAGTTCCTGAACCGCTTGAATCAGTTCCTGAAGCCCGAGACGCTCCACCGAGCCGCGTCCATTCGTCTGCATCGACGGCCGACATGCCGTCAATGGTCGACAATGTGTGTTCTTTGTCCTGAGTACTCATCTAGATCCATCCCCGACCGCAACAGGTCATGCAAACTACCTAAGCCGTCGCGCAGGCTTGGCAAGATGATCAGTCGGTCAACGCGTCCGGATCAAAGCCCTCGAATGTCATCTGATCCGCATGGTTTCGGGTGAGCGCGACCGCGGCACTGTCACGCACCGTCCAGGTGATGACCGGAACGCCTTGCGCCCTCTGTCCCGCGATGAAACCGTTGGGCAGGTGATGGACGCAGTACGAGATAAAATCGAGCCCGAGCTGCATCGCTTCTTCGTGGGTGAAGAACGACTCGGGTCTGGTTCCGTCGGCGGTCAGACCGATGGGGCAGGGCGGATCGCAGGCCTTGAGATCGCGAAGCACATGATGATCGAAGCTCATCAGCGCCACCGGTCCCTCATAGTTTTCCAGGCACTCCACCACCGCATCGGCAAAACCGTCATCGTCGCCTTCCCTTCCCTTGAATTCGAGAACGATAGGCACCCGTCCGTTGACCTGTTTCAGAAGGTCCGGCAGCGAGGGCACGCGATCTGCAGTGCCGCCCACGGCAAGCTGACCCAGTTCACGCGACGTCTTTGACCGCACGTCGCCGGGCAGTCCGCACAAGCGTTCGAGGTCATCGTCGTGGAAGACCACCGGAACGCCGTCGGCAGCGATCTGCAGATCGCATTCGATGGCGTAATCCGCCTCGATCGCACGCTGGAAGGCCGATGCCGTGTTCTCCCAGATGGATTTGTTCATGTCGTGATAGCCGCGATGGGCGATCGGCCGGGCCGTCAGCCACGGCCACTTCCTGTCTGCCTGTTTCATTGGATCGAGCCTCAGCGGATTTCGATTGTCGCATCGATCTCGACGGCGGCATTGAACGGGAGGCTCGCCATGCCGACCGCCGCGCGGGCATGCTTGCCGGCATCGCCCAGGATGTTGGCCAGCAGGTTGGACGCGCCGTTGATGACGAGATGCTGTTCGGTGAAACCGGGATCGGAAGCCACGAAGCCGTTGATCTTGATGACACGGGCAATGCGCTCGAGATCGCCGTCAAGAGCGCTTTTCGCCTGGGCAAGGATGTTGATGGCGCAAAGTTCTGCAGCGCGCTGTGCCGTTGGCACATCGACGTCCCGTCCAACGATCCCCGTTACGGCAAGTGCTCCGTTCTCGATCGGCAGTTGCCCGGAAATGAACAGTTGGGAGCCGCTGATGACGAAGGGTACGTAGTTGGCCGCCGGAGCCGCTGCGTCCGGAAGAGTGATGTTGTGCTGGGCGAGGCGGGAAAGAATGCTGTCGGTCATTGTTTCGATCCTTCGGACATATGGGCCGGTTCCGGCGTCCGGGTGCGCGGGATCCGGAAATTCGGTGACGGATTGAGGTTTTCGGCGAAGCGGCCAAGTTCCGCCTCGCTTTTGTCGCGACTGGTCATATATCATTGCCCAAGGATTCGACAGGAGAAAACCTTATGCGCAAGCTTGCAATCGCGGTTGCCGTCCTGGTGTCTGCAGGCCCGGTAACCACCGTGGCCCAGGCCGCCACCGGCATCCTCGCCACCCATCGCGCGGTTTACGATCTTTCCCTCAAGAGTGCGACGGAACGCTCCGGCATTTCCGGCATGGCCGGCCGGATGGTCTATGAATTCAACGGCTCCGCCTGTGACGGCTACACCGTGAGCTTCCGCTTCGTCACCCAGGTTATCACCGGCAATGAAAGCCGCGTAACCGACCAGCAGACCACCACATTCGAGGATGTCCGCGATCGTACATTCCGTTTCGTCACCCGCTCCTATGTCGATGAAACGCTTGACCGCGAAACGCGCGGATCGGCGCGCGGACAGGATCAGGATGGCGAACTCGCGATCACGCTTGAACAGCCCGAAAAGACGACGCTGAGCATCCCCGACGCAAGGCTTCCCACGGAACATCTCCTGGAAATGATCGAGCGTGCCAAGGCCGGCGAGCGCTTTTATGAATCACGGCTCTATGACGGCTCCGATGGCGGTGACAAGGCCATGATCACCACTTCGATCCTTGGCGCCCGGCAGGCGCCGGAGGCCGGCGACGAGGAGGCTGCCGTGGCCGGAGACCTCGCCGACAAGCGTTTCTGGCCCGTGTCGATGTCGTATTTTGAAGAGAGTGCCGAAGGTGACGGCCTTCCGGTGTATTCGATATCTTTCAAACTCTACGACAACGGCGTAACCCGCGATCTCACCATGGACTACGGGGATTTCGTGCTGGAAGGCGAACTCGCCGCACTGGAAATGTTCGAACCGGAGCCCTGCGAATAGCCGGCACGCATCGCCTGACGCAAATTTGCCCGAGTTGAACTTGGGGCTGAGCCACGCCGGCGCGCCTTCCCAACCCATCCGCATGCCGTTCTCCCATCATGTGAATGCTCGCGATGCTGGCTTTCCGATTTCATGTTCACCTTTTTGAAATGTAGGAAGGGTGTAATAGACTTTGGGTTCGACGAAGCCTCAGGCACATAAGCGGAAGAGCATGTGACACATGTTCCGGGGAGCAGGGCAACAACTCCATAAAGTAGCCCATCGTTTATGTGCAAGTATCGTCTGGCATGGGGAGCCGTTCCTGCATCGGCGCATGGAAACTCTGGGTGAATTGATTTCATGACTATCGATCTGCGCGGGAGGTCCGCTTTTTTCGTTTTCTCCGTCTTCGGTTTGACTATTGTAGTGCTTGCCGCGGTGCTTGCGATGCCTTTCGAATTACCGATCGGCGCCAGCTTCTGGGACACGTACATCTATCTTGATGGTGCTTACCGGATGGAGCAGGGGCAGCAGATCTACAGGGATTTTCATGCTCCGGTCGGGCCGTTGAACTATGTCCTTTTCGGACTTCTGCACAGCGTCTTCGACACCGCCAACATTGTTCTGCTGATTCAGTGGTGCATGATTCTGGTGACTGCGCCGGTTATGGCGGTCATCTGCTGGTTTGCAGCCAGACGGGGAACCTTCGCCGCTCTGGCGTTGCTTGTGCCCTATCTCGTGTTCTCAATTCTGCCGTTCAATGTGGTCAACTGGAACGTGTTTCCCGGTGTCGACGGCTTTGGCTACTACAACCGTCACGGGGCCGTGCTTCTTTATCTTCTTGTCGCGGCGCTGTTTTTCGTTCCATCCCGACTGGCGCTGGCGGTCGTGATCTCGACGCTTCTTCTCACGCTTGCCTTTACCAAGATAAATGCCTTTGCCGCTGCCGGTTTGATCCTTTTCGTGGCGGTGGTAACCCGCCGGATCGGAATTGCAACATCGGCTGCGGTTGCCGCGATCTGTGTGAGCATCACGGCCCTGCTGGAACTGATGACCGGTGTGGTTTCGGCCTATTTGCTTTCCGTCTTCAGAATTTTCGAAAACAACACCGGGGTCTTGTTCCAGAACATCACGTTTACCGTCTCAATGCGTTTTGATGTCATCCTCGCTGGCGGCCTTCTGGCGCTCTATCTGCTTTGGTCGCAAATGCGTGGTGGAACCAACCTTGTCTCCGATTTTGACCGGCCGGCGTGTGGTGCCCTATCGACGAATTTCCTGGATCGCGACTGGATCTGGCTCGGCGCTCTGATCGTCGCCAACATCCTTTACGAGTCCCAGAACTGGGGAAGCGCGGCCTTCATCTCGCTCTGGCCGCTGCTGCTGGTCTTCCTGCTCGCGCGCCCCGTGGGGCAAATCTCGGCACGTCCGGCATTGGCCTTGCTGATCGCACTCACGGCGCTTCCGACCTTCACCAAGGTGGTCCATTCCGCCTTTCGTGCCGCCGCCACATCCGTCCGGGATGCGAGTATCGAAACGCCGAACCTGCCTCCGAGCATCAATATGAGCGCCAAGGACCTCTCGGTGCGTGGGGCGGAGAAATCGCGGAGGGTGATGGAGCGGCATCGCAGTGCCTATGAGCACTACGCGCGCGAAGGCATCCTGCCGCATTACTGGCTCTATTTCGATCACCGGTTTCAGGTCAACGTGCTTGAGACGATGAACGAGGTCATTGGGGCGATCCGGGAGCGCGAGGCCGAACTGGGCCGCAGTTATGAGATTATCGACCTGCGGGATTTCGCCAACCCGGTCGTTGCCGCGATGGAAAGAACCCCGGCACGTGGGGTGGCAATCGGCGGTGACCCCTACAGGGCCGCCTTTCCGCTGACCGATGAAGAAGTCGAAATGCTCGCGGAGACCGATCTGGTCCTTCTGCCGGTGTGTCCCGTGACCGTGGCGCGCGAAAAACTGCTGGCCGATTATGCCGAGGCCTATGCGGATTTCAGACGCATCAGTCTGACCGGATGCTTCGATGCACTCGAGAACCCGGGATTCACGGCCGCGGGGCAGGGCGGGACCTGACCCGGTTTTCGTGCGTGAGCGCGCCTAGCCGCTTGTCTCTGCGGTCGATCCGGTTCCGAAATCTCGTGCCGGCCAGTCGGGCAGAATGGTAAAATCAGCCCATATTGGCATCAAATAGGGCAGGGCTCTTGCATAAGACTGGCGTTGCCTGTATGGCGACGCTCATTCCACACGTGGGGCATGGGACTTCCCGGGAGAAATCCGGGCCGTTCCGCCGGTGGCGCGAAAGCGCTGACGCCCCGCGGAGGTTCAACCGGAAACAGGAGAACAAGGCATGGCATTGCCTGATTTTACCATGCGCCAGCTGCTTGAAGCCGGCGTCCACTTCGGCCACCAGACTCACCGCTGGAACCCGAAGATGAAGCCGTACATTTTCGGCGCACGCAACAATCTTCACATTCTCGATCTCGGCCAGACCGTGCCGATGCTCAACCAGGCTCTGAAGCTGGTTTCGGACACCGTGTCCAAGGGTGGCCGCGTGCTGTTCGTCGGCACCAAGCGTCAGGCGTCGGAAATCGTTGCCGATGCCGCATCGCGGTCGGCCCAGTATTACGTCAACGCCCGCTGGCTCGGCGGCATGCTGACCAACTGGAAGACCATTTCGCACTCGATCCAGCGTTTGCGCAAGCTCGACGAAATCCTTCAGCAGGAAGCCTCGGGTTTCACCAAGAAGGAACGCCTCAATCTCGAGCGTGAGCGCGAAAAGCTTGATCGTGCCCTCGGCGGCATCCGTGACATGGGCGGCACGCCCGACCTTATGTTCGTGATCGACACGAACAAGGAAGGCATCGCAATCCAGGAAGCCAAGCGCCTTGGCATTCCGGTCGTTGCGATCATCGATTCCAACTGCGATCCCGACGTGGTCGACTACGCGATCCCGGGCAACGATGATGCGTCGCGCGCGATCTCGCTCTATTGCGATCTGATCAGCCGCGCCTGCATCGACGGCATCGCACGCCAGCAGGGCGCTTCCGGCGCCGATCTGGGCGAAATGGATGCGCCCGTCGAGCCTGCGCTCGAAGAAGCTGCTTCAGAGGCTGCGGCCCCGGAAGCTCCTTCGGAAGAGACCGCCAAGGCCTGATCCCGGGATCTCGGACCACCCCGGCCCGGCCGAGCCTGAGTGCTTTGCCGGGCTGTCATGTTTCAATGGCATGTAGGACATGCCGACATGTGGTGACCCGCTTCGAAAGCTGTTTTGGCCGAGGCGGACGCACCCAGACGAAAAGAGGCTGATATGAGCATTACCGCTGCAATGGTGAAAGAGCTGCGCGACAAGACCGTCGCCGGCATGATGGACTGCAAGAAGGCGTTGGCTGAAACCGGCGGCGATATGGAAGCCGCTGTTGATTGGCTGCGTGCCAAGGGCATCGCCAAGGCCGACAAGAAGTCGAGCCGCACCGCCGCCGAGGGCCTGATCGCCGTTGCGTCCGAAGGCAATTCGGCAGTCGTGGTCGAAGTCAATTCCGAGACCGACTTCGTGGCCCGCAACGAGGCATTCCAGGACCTTGCACGCTCGGTTGCGACCGTGGCGCTTGGGACTGACGGTTCGGTGGAAACGCTCGGTGAAGCCAGCATGCCTTCGACCGGCAAGTCCGTGAACGATTCGATCAAGGACGCGGTTGCCCATATCGGCGAAAACATGAACCTGCGCCGCTCGGCCAAGCTCACCGTCGACAACGGCGTGGTGTCGACTTACGTCCACAATGCCGTGGCCGACGGCCTGGGCAAGCTCGGTGTTCTGGTTGCCGTCAAGTCGGATGGCAAGACCGAAGTGCTTTCCACGATCGCTCGTCAGGTCGCCATGCACATCGCCGCGACCAATCCGCTGGCGCTGACATCCAACGATGTCGATGCCACGGTCGCAGACCGCGAACGCAGCGTCTTCATCGAGCAGGCCCGGGAATCCGGCAAGCCGGAAAACATCATCGAGAAGATGGTCGAAGGCCGTATGCGCAAGTTCTTCGAGGAAGTCGCGCTGATGTCGCAGGCTTTTGTCATGAACCCCGATCAGAGCGTCGCCGAAGCCGTCAAGGCTGCGGAAGCCGAAGCCGGCGCGCCGATCGAAATCGCCGGTTTCGTCCGCTTCCAGCTCGGTGAGGGCATCGACAAGGAAGAAAGCGATTTCGCAGCGGAAGTTGCCGCGGCCGCCAAGGGCTGAACGGGGCCCCTTTAATCGAAAAAGCTCAAGGGCATCGCGTGACAACGCGATGCCCTTCGTGTATCCGGGCTTCACGAACATTTCCGGACCATTCATTCCATGACTTCCCAGCCTCTCTACAAGCGCGTACTTCTCAAAGCCTCCGGCGAGGCCCTCATGGGCAGTCAGGGTTTTGGCATTGATGTAGCGGTTGCGGACAGGATCGCTGCCGATATCGCCGAAGTTCGCGCCTTGGGCGTGGAGGTTGGCGTTGTGGTCGGTGGCGGCAACATTTTCCGCGGCGTCGCTGTTGCTTCCAAGGGCGGAGACAGGGTCACCGGCGACCACATGGGCATGCTTGCGACGGTTATCAACGCGCTCGCTCTGGCGACCTCTTTGCGCAAGCTTGGCGTGGATACGGAAGTGCTCTCTGCAATTTCGATGCCCGAGATCTGTCAGAGCTTTTCACAGCGCGCAGCCCTGCATCATCTCGAAAAGGGCCGGGTCGTGATTTTCGCCGGCGGTACTGGCAATCCCTTCTTCACCACCGATTCCGCCGCGGCGCTACGTGCGGCCGAGATGGGCGCGGAAGCCATCCTCAAGGGGACGCAGGTGGACGGGATCTATTCTGCGGATCCGAAGAAGGATGCCGACGCCACCCGCTTCGACAGCCTCACGCATGATGAGGTTCTCAACAAGGGGCTGGCCGTCATGGATGTCGCTGCCGTGGCGCTTGCGCGCGAAAATTCGATCCCGATCGTGGTTTTTTCGATCCATGAAAAGGGCGCATTTGCAAAGATCATGGTTGGCGGCGGTCGTGCCACGATCGTTCGCGACCAGTAGGGCGCGGGCGTCCGCCAAAGCCGGCGGTACGCAACGCGGGGTATGGATTGCAAGAGGAACTGCTGATGAGTGACGCTGCTGACATCAAGGAAATCAAACGTCGCATGGATGGTGCCGTGGGCGCATTCAAGAGCGATATGGCATCGCTGCGGACCGGGCGCGCCTCCGCCAATGTTCTCGACCCGGTGATGGTTGAGGCCTATGGCTCCCGCGTGCCGCTCAACCAGGTGGCAAATGTCACCGTTCCGGAACCGCGCATGCTTGGCGTATCGGTTTGGGACAAGCAGATGGTCGCTGCCGTTGATCGAGGCATTCGCGAAGCCAATCTCGGCCTGAACCCCATCGTTGACGGCCAGAATTTGAGAATTCCGCTTCCCGAACTGAACGAGGAGCGCCGCAAGTCCCTGGTCAAGGTTGCCCACGGCTATGCCGAAAACGCCCGTGTCGCTATCCGCAACGTCCGCCGCGACGGCATGGACACGCTCAAGAAGGCGGAGAAGGACGGCGATATCAGCCAGGATGACAGCCGGCGCGAATCGGATCAGGTTCAGAAGGTGACCGACGATATGATTGCCGAGATCGACCGTCTGTTGGTCGAAAAGGAAAAGGAAATCATGCAGGTTTAGGTGCGACTCGCGTTCCAAGGGGCAAAAGGCCGATACGATGCAGTTTGATCAACCCAGCAAGACGCCGAGGCACGTCGCCATCATCATGGACGGCAATGGCCGCTGGGCCAACGCACGCGGGCTTCCAAGGACAGCGGGACACAGGGCCGGGGTGGAGCGGGTGCGCGAAGCGGTGCGTACGGCGCACGAGGCACGCATCGATTATCTGACCCTGTTCGCCTTTTCCTCCGAGAACTGGAAGCGCCCGAAGGCAGAAGTCTCGGACCTCATGAGCATCCTGCGCTATTTCATCCGCAAGGATCTTGCCGAGTTGCACCGGGAGAATGTCTGCGTCAGGGTGATCGGCTGCCGTGAGTCGCTGCAGCCCGATATCCGCGCACTGCTGGAGGAAGCCGAAAACCGCACGCGTGGGAACACGGGGGTTACACTCGTCATTGCCTTCAACTACGGCGCCCGGAACGAACTGTCCCGCGCCGTGCGGTTGATTGCGGAATCCGTGAAGTCGGGCCGTTTGGATCCGGCGACGATTGACGATCTCACTCTTTCGGCATTCGTCGATACAGCGGGCATTCCCGATCCTGATCTGGTGATCCGCACCAGCGGAGAACAGAGATTGTCGAACTTTCTGCTGTGGCAGGCAGCTTATTCGGAATTCGTCTTCATGCCCTGTCTCTGGCCTGATTTTGACCGCGAGGCGTTTTTGGAAGCGCTCGAGGAATATCGCCGTCGTGATCGCCGCTTCGGAGCCATTCCCGCCAGGGCCGAATTCGCGGTCGGTTCCTGATGTCACGGGAATTGCGGTTGCGCATCATTTCCGGTGTGATTCTTGGTGTTCTGGTGCTTGCCGTGACCTGGGCCGGAGGGATCTGGTTCCGCATCCTGGCGGTCACGATCATGGTGCTGATGCACTACGAATTCTCGACCATGTCCGGTGCTACCGAAAAGACGCCGCTCGCCAATGCCATCGGATGGCTGGCGGTCCTCGCAACTGGCTTGTTCGTGCTTTCTTCCCTGCCGGCGATGGCGTTTGCGGCAATCGTTATAGGGGCAGCCGGTGCCGGTTTTTCCGGAATGAGGGGCGGGGCTGGAGCGTGGGCAGCGGTCGCGGTGATCTATGCAGGGTTTTCGGGGCTTGCGCTTGCGGAGATACGTGGCGAGGGGCTCTTCGGCCTTGTGGCCATGATGTTCGTCATCGCGATTGTCTGGTCGACAGACACGCTCGCCTATTTTTGTGGTCGCGCGCTGGGCGGCCCCAAGCTGGCTCCCAAGATTTCTCCTGGAAAGACCTGGTCCGGCGCCGTCTTCGGTGCGGCCGCAGGCGTTGCCGCCGGTATTGCAGTGGCTCTGGTCATTCGCCAGGGCGGTGGCTGGTTCATTCCGCTGGTTGCCCTGGCGCTCGCCGTGGCCTCCGAATTGGGCGACCTGTTCGAATCATGGATCAAGCGGCGTTTCAATGCCAAGGATTCAAGCCGTCTGATCCCTGGCCATGGCGGTGTGATGGATCGTGTCGACGGCCTTGTGTTTGCCGCATTCACGGCCTTTGTAATCGGAAATCTAATGCCGCTGGCGGGCAGCCCCGGTGCTGACGAGCTTGCGGCAAGGTTGCTCGGTCTATAGTGCCGTCAATGATGCGTACAAAACTGTGTGCGGGTGAGGGGTGATGCGACCGATATCCTGGCTGCGTCGTGAAAGGACTTACGTGCAATGGAATTTCTGACCTCGTCGGCCGGCAACATTCTCAGTGCCCTGCCACCGTTCCTTCTGGTGCTGACAATTGTCGTCTTCTTCCACGAGCTTGGCCATTATCTCGTCGGTCGCTGGTGCGGGATCGGCGCCGAGGTCTTCTCCGTCGGGTTCGGGCGCGAACTGATCGGTTTCACCGACCGGCGCGGCACGCGTTGGAAACTGTCCCTGATCCCGCTGGGCGGCTATGTGAAATTCGTCGGCGATGAAAACGCTGCAAGCATGCCGACCGGCAGCGAAACCGCGCAGAGGCTTGAGGGTGAGCGGGCCGGGTCGTTTCCCGATGCAGCGCTGTGGCGCCGTGCGGCGACTGTTGCAGCGGGGCCTATAGCCAATTTCATTCTCGCCATCGCCATTTTCGCGGTCATGTTTGGCATCAACGGACGCATGATTGCCGATCCGGTCGTGGCCGAAGTCCAGGCTGAAAGCGCAGCCGAGGCTGCCGGCATCTTGCCGGGCGACCGTTTCGTCGCGATCGACGGGGCGCCGGTCGAGACTTTCGACGATGTTCAGCGATACGTCTCCGTTCGTCCGGAGATTCCCATCACCATAACGATGGATCGTGACGGCGCGCCGGTGGATCTGACGCTGACGCCCGTGCGCACCGAAGTCTCCGACACCTTTGGCAACACGATGGAGGTCGGCAGGATCGGTGTGGTCACCAACACCGATGCCGGCAATTTCAGGGTCCGCGAATATGGTCCCTTGGAAGCGGTTGGCGAAGGCGTGGCGCAGAGCTGGTACATCGCGGCCCGGACGGTCGATTACATCGGAAACATCATCACTGGTCGGGAAAAGGCTGATCAGCTCGGCGGACCGATTCGGGTCGCCAAGTACTCCAAGGACATGTCGACGCTGGGGTTCGCCGCACTCATCCAGCTGGCAGCGGTGTTGTCGGTATCGATCGGCTTGCTCAATCTGATGCCGATTCCGATGCTGGATGGCGGCCATCTGGTGTTTTATGCCTTTGAGGCTGTTCGCGGTCGCCCGCCCGGAGAGGCCGTTCAGGAGTGGGCATACCGTTTCGGCCTGACGATCGTTCTGGCGCTGATGCTGTTTGCAACCTGGAATGATGTCACAATGCTGGTCGGTTGATGCCGGGATTGGTTGTCATGAACAGGTCTGGCGTGCTAACGGATTGTTAACCTTGAAATTGCTCAGACGTGGCCAAACCGCAACGCCTGACCAGGAAGTAAACAGAAATTAACTGCGTCCCTTGCTTGTGTAGCAAAAGCGGGTAAAACGGGCGCAAGCATGACGAATGATGCGTGTCTCCGAATTGGGGCATTCGGGTAAAAAAAGGTAAGTAGATCAATGAAGGCCGGTTCAAATCTTTTGAACGCTGTGTCGGCGATTGCGCTAGGTGCGGGGATTGTAATGACAGGTGCGGGCGTCGCGACGCTCGCCAGCGTTAGCGTGGCGGAAGCCGCCGTCGTCAGTCGCATTGATGTCAGGGGAAATTCCCGCGTTGACGCATCCACCGTACGCGGCAACCTGACCATTACCCCGGGCACCCGTTTCAACAACAATGACATTGACGATTCGGTGAAGCGTCTGTTCTCCACAGGCCTTTTCTCAGATGTCCGCATCAGCGTTTCCGGTTCGACGCTCATTGTCGAGGTTGATGAAAACCAGATCGTCAATCAGGTTGTCTTCAACGGCAACAAGAAGCTCAAGGACGCTGATCTCAAGCGCGTCGTGCAGAGCCGCCAGCTCGGCTCGTTCAACGACACGGTTCTGCAGGCCGACGTCCAGGCAATTCGCGATGCCTATTCCGCGATCGGACGCAGCGATGCCGTGGTGAACACCAGGCTGGTTCCGCTTGACAACGGTCGCGTCAACATCGCCTTCGAAATCAACGAGGGCGACCGTACCAAGATTGCCGCAATCAATTTCGTCGGAAACCAGGCCTTCGGTGACGGCCGTCTTGCAGACGTCATCACCACGAAGCGCTCCGGCATTCTGTCGTTCCTGACCCGCAAGGATGTCTATGATGATGACAAGCTGCGGGCGGACGAGGAATTGCTGCGCCGGTTCTACTACAACCGCGGCTACGCCGATTTCCGGGTCATCTCGTCCTTTGCGGAGCTTGATGAGTCGAGCAACGAATATGTCGTCACGATCACCGTCGAGGAAGGCGAGCGTTACGTCTTCGGCGATGTCAGCATCGAGAGCACCGTTCCGGGGATTGATTCGGAATCGCTCCGGGGTCTGATCGAAACACGCTCCGGTGCGGTCTACAGTGCCGAGGACGTGGAAGACACCATCCTGGCGATTGCCGACCGTGTCGCGACCCAGGGATACCCGTTTGCGCAGATCACGCCGCGTGGCGATCGTGATTTCAACAATCGCACCATTTCCGTGGTCTATCTGGTCGATGAGGGCACTCGCGCCTATGTCGAGCGTATCGAGATCCGCGGGAACACCCGCACCCGCGACTACGTGATCCGCCGTGAATTCGATCTGTCGGAAGGTGATGCCTTCAACCAGGTTCTGGTGCGCCGCGCCAAAAAGCGCCTGGAAGCGCTCCAGTTCTTCTCGAGTGTCGACATTTCAACGCAGCCGGGTTCGCAGCCTGACCGCGTGATTCTGGTCGTTAACGTTGAGGACCAGCCCACCGGTGAATTCGGTGTCGGCGGCGGCTTCTCCAACTCCGACGGCTTCTCGGCAACCGTGGACATCACCGAGAAGAACTTCCTCGGCCGTGGCCAGTTCATCCGTGCCTCTGTCGGCGGCGGCGAAGATTCACGCGAATACAGCCTGTCCTTCACCGAACCGTATTTCCTCGGATATCGCCTTGCAGCTGGCTTTGATATCTTCAGAAAGACGGATTCGAGCTACACCGGCTTCCAGGAAGAGAATCAGGGTATCAACCTGCGTATTGGCGCGCCGATTACGGAAGATCTCTATTTCTCGACGGCGTTCAAGTACACCCAGTCGAAATACACCGGGGTCAGCTTGGCTTCGATCGTATCGGCTCCGGAAGCCAATGCAGTGAACCGGACGGTCAACCGAGGCGGTCACGACGTGGCGTCATTGTCCTATACGCTGTCCTACAGCACACTGGACGACCGGCAGCTTCCGCGGGAAGGTGTCTCGGCTTACTTGACGCAGGAATATGCCGGTTTTGGGACCGATTCCGAATACATAAAGACGACTGCGTCGGCCAACTACTTCCACATGCTCTCCGAATCGGCTGACATGGTCGGACGGGTTTCAGCTGGAGCGGGTCACGTGACCAGCGTAGGCAACGGAAATCTCCGCGTATTCGATCACCTGTTTGTCGGACAGCAGATCATCCGCGGATTTGACAATCGCGGTATCGGGCCGCGTGTCTTTAGCTCAGCCGGTGCGAATGTGGGGGCTGCGGGCGGCACCACCTATTTCAACGGCACCGCTGAAGTGTCCGCTCCGGTACCGATGCTGTCGCGGGAGATGGGTCTTCGCTTCAACCTGTTTGCCGATGCCGCGACGCTTTACGGCAACGACATCGCTGCAGGTGATTTGACGTGCCCCGCTGGCGCGGTTACCTGTGCCGGTCCTCAATCTGTGGTCGGCTCTGGTATGGAATGGCGCGCCTCGCTTGGCGCCGGCATCACCTGGGCATCGCCGTTTGGTCCGCTGCGGGTGTACTATGCCGAACCCGTGGTCAAGGAAAACTATGACCAGGTCAAGAAGTTCGGTTTCGGAGCTTCGACACGCTTCTAACAGGATCCGGGTGGCGGTTGCGTCACCCGGTCTGATTCTTCGGTTCCCTTATGGATTCAATCCGTTTCTTCCAGCCTCATGAAGGCCTCTCGCTTTCAGAGCTTGCGGAGCAGTGCGGGGCGGAACTGGCTGATTCATCCCTTGCCGATCGCCGGATCACTGGTGTTGCGCCATTGTCGCGCGCTGCCAGCGAAGAAATTACTTTCGCAAATTCCCGCAAAGCGCTTCCGGATTTGAAGAAATCCAAGGCGGGTGCGGTTTTTGTGACTGCGGCATTGAGCAATGAGGTTCCCGAAAGTGTAGCCTCATTGATCATCGCTGCGCCGCAAACCGGTTTCGCACTCGCCGCGGCGCTGCTGGTTCCGGACGCCATGCGCCCGCAAACTTTGTCCGGTCATACCGGCATGGTACATCCCGGTGCGCTCGTCGATCCCTCAGCCCGCCTTGAAGACGGTGTTACTGTCGAGTTCGGTGCAGTGATCGGCGCGGAAGCCGAGATCGGTTCCGGCACTGTCATCAGCGCGGGCGCGTCTGTGGGTAGACGGTGCCGCGTCGGCCGCAACTGCCATATTGGACCTGGCGTCACGCTTCAGCATGCGTTGATCGGATCTGACGTTATCGTCCACCCTGGGACCCGGATCGGTCAGGACGGGTTCGGCTATGCGCCGGGGCCGGGCGGGCTGGTCAAGATTCCGCAGATCGGCCGCGTCATTATTCAGGACCACGTTGAAATCGGCGCCAACACAGCCATTGACCGGGGCGCGCTAGACGATACCGTGATCGGCGAGGGGACCAAGATCGACAATCTGGTTCAGATTGGCCACAATGTCCGGATAGGGCGGTTCTGTGTGCTGGTTGGCCAGGTCGGGGTTGCGGGGAGTGCGACGATTGGCAATGGCGTGATGATCGGCGGCGCAGCCGGGATCAATGGACATGTAACGATCGGCGACGGCGCCCAGATTGCGGCATTGAGCGGCGTGGCGACGGATGTCCCGGCCGGTGCGCGGTGGGGTGGTCAGCCGGCAAGGCCCATGCAGGGCGTGTTGCGGGACGCCGCTGAAGCCAATGCCCGTGCGTTCGGCAGATCGAAAGGCCGTGACGGGGGACAGAAGAAATGACGCAGGACAAAGACATGACGCTCGAAAGCGCCGACATTCGCGAAATCATGCGGCTCCTGCCGCACCGTTATCCGTTTCTGCTCGTCGATCGTATCATCGAGATCGATGCTGACAATTCGGCGATTGGGTTGAAGAACGTCACGGCGAGCGAGCCGCATTTCACCGGGCATTTCCCGGGCAATCCGATCATGCCGGGTGTGCTGATCATCGAGGGTATGGCGCAGACTGCAGGGGCGATTTGCGCCCGCGCGAAGGGCGGTGGAGACAATCTCGTCTACTTTATGACCATCGACAATGCCAAGTTCCGCAAGCCGGTCGTTCCCGGGGACCGTCTCGAGTATCACGTCACCAAGATCAAGCAGCGCGGCAACATCTGGCGCTTCCATTGTGAGGCAATGGTCGACGGCGCCAAGGCCGCGGAAGCTGATATCGGAGCCATGCTGGCCCCCTCAGAAAGCGAGTCCGAATGATTACGCCTGCACCCGCCGCCCTTCATCCGGCCCGAATCCACCCTTCAGCCATTGTTGAAGAGGGCGCGGTTCTCGGGCGCAATGTTGAGGTGGGGCCGTTCTGTCATATCGGCGCTGACGTAACGCTGCGGGACAACATTCGGGTGATGAGTCATGTCGTCATTATGGGAAAGACGACAATCGGTGAACGCTCGGTGATTTTCCCCAATGCCGTTCTCGGATGCGCGCCGCAGAACGTGCACTACAAGGGTGAAGACACGGAGTTGATCATTGGCGCGGGCTGTACGATCCGCGAAGGCGTGACCATGCATCCCGGCATGCCGGATTTCGGCGGAAAGACCACCGTGGGTGAGAACTCAATGTTTCTGGCCTATGCCCATGTCGCCCATGACTGCCATGTCGGCAGCAATGTCATCCTGTCCAACAATGTGATGCTTGCCGGTCACGTCACCATCGGAGACCGCGTTATCATGGGTGGCGGTGCGGCGGTGCATCAGTTCACACGTATCGGACACCATGCCTTCATCGGCGGCCTGGCCGCCGTGAGCAATGACGTCATTCCTTATGGAATGCTCAATGGCAATCCCGGGGTGTTGATGGGGCTCAACATTATCGGAATGCAGCGATCAGGCTTTGACCGTGCATCGATTCATGCCGTTCGGCGCGCCTACAAGACCATTTTTGATACCGCCACGCCCATCCGCGAGAATGTTGCGCGTCTGCGCGCGCAGCCGGACCTCAATTCGGCCGTCGCCGATATTATCGGCTTTATCGATGCCGAAAGTGAGCGGGCCCTGTCGTCGCCGGCCCGGGGCAAGCGAGGCTGAGCCGATGAACGCCGTAGTCTCGGCTCCCGTAATCAAGGGACGTCTGGGGATTCTGGCGGGCCGTGGAAACTATCCTGTACTGGTGGCGCGCGCGGCGCGCGAGCTGGCTCACAACCCTTACATTTTCGCCATCAAGGAAGAAGCTGATCAGGATTGGTCGGATTACGACACGGCCCTTGTCGGCATCGGCGATCTGTCCACATTCATCCAGATCGTCCGCCGCGAGGGCATCGGTGCTGTCGTGATGGCTGGCGGCATTTCCCGCCGCCCGGGCATACGCGATATTCGTCCCACCTGGACAGCGCTCAAATCGGCGCCAAAGGCGCTCAGGGCGCTGCTGTCCGGTGGCGATGACAGGATACTCAGAGCCGCCATGCAGATGCTGGAGCGCCATGACATTCGGGTGTTGGGGGCGCATGAAATCGCACCGGATCTGCTGGGACAGTCCGGACCGCTCGGAGACCGCTGCCCCGATCAATCTGACCGTGCCGACATCGCTGCAGCGACGCAGGCGGCAATCGCACTCGGCAGGCTTGATGTCGGGCAGGGGGCGGTTGCCGTGGGCGGGCGGGTCGTCGCTCTGGAGGGACTTGAGGGAACCGATGCAATGCTCTCGCGCGTCGCCGGTCTTCGCGCTGACGGACGCCTGCGTGCCCGCAGCCGCGGCGTTCTCGTCAAACTGTGCAAGCCGGGGCAGGAGCTGCGCGCCGACCTCCCCGCAATCGGTCCGGCTACGGTGCGGAACGCCCAGGCGGCCGGCCTGTCCGGCATTGGAATCGAGGCGGGCAGGTCATTGGTGCTTGACCGCGCCGAAGTGATCGCCGAGGCAAACCGGCTAGGCCTGTTCGTGACCGGTCTGGATCTGCCTTCCACCGGGAATTCGGCATGAGTGCGCTCAGGCTTGCAATCATCGTCGGTGAACCTTCGGGCGACAAGCTCGGCGCCGATCTGGTCCGCGCGCTTGTCGATGAAACCGGTGCCCGTCCCGAATTGATCGGTGTTGGAGGAGAGCTGCTGATTGCCGAAGGGCTCAATTCCCTGTTCGATTACAGCGAACTCTCGATCATCGGATTTTCCGCCGTTGTCGCACAATTGCCGCGGTTGATTGCCCGGATCAACCAGACGGCGGAAGCCATCATTGCCGCAAATCCTGACTGCCTCGTGATCGTCGACAGCCCGGATTTCAGCCATCGGGTGGCGCGCAAGGTGCGCAGGGCATTGCCGAACCTCAAGATCATCAATTACGTGTGCCCCACGGTCTGGGCGTGGAAGCCCGAACGCGCGGCTGCCATGCGCGCCTATGTCGACCACGTCCTGTCCATATTTCCGTTCGAGCCCGAAATTGTGGAACGTCTGGACGGTCCGCCATTGACCTATGTCGGCCATCGGCTGATGGATGATCCGGGCCTGGCCGCGGCACGGCGGGCGCAACTTTCGCGCCGGAGAAGCGGGCCGGGCGGCGAGTCGCCACTGTGCCTGATCCTTCCCGGGTCCCGTCGCAGTGAGGTTGCGGCGTTGGCAGATGTCTTCGGAGAAGCCGGCCAGCGCCTCTCGGAGATTAATCCCGGCATGAGATTTGCGCTGCTTGCGGGAAGCCGTGTTGAGCGCCAGATCCGCGACAAGGTGCTCGACTGGGATTTCCCTTGTGAGGTCTTGTCGGGCGAGGAAGCGAAATGGCAGCTCTTCGGAGCCGCGGATGTGGCGATCGCCGCTTCCGGTACCGTGCTGCTCGAACTTGCATTGGCCGGCGTGCCGCACATGTCGTGCTACAGGCTTGACCCGATTGCGCGCATGCTTCTCGGCATGGTGACCACATGGACCGGTGCGCTCCCGAACCTGATTTCCGGTCATCCGACCGTTTCCGAGTTCTATGACAATTATGTTCGTGCAGAGCGGCTTGCCCGCCTCGCGGATCAACTTGCCCGGCCCGGGTTGCACCGCGAAGCGATGGTTTCGGACTTCGATCTTGTCTGGGAGCGCATGAAGACGAGCGAACCGGCTTCGAAACTGGCCGCAAGGACCGTTCTTTCAGTCATAGGCAGATAATGCCTGCCGCGCCCACGCGGATTTGATTGAGCCAAGGCGGAACGCAAGCATGACATCAGGGCTGGCCGGGTACTCTCCCGGGCCTCCAATTGGATCCGCGGCGCTTCAGGCGTCGTCAATCACCCAGAAGGTTGGCTTCCCTCTCGGGAGAGGCCCACAAAAAAAGCGCCCGAAGGCGCTTTTCTCAGTCTCGGATGTGCTTCGTGCCGGGTCGCCGTGTTCAGCGCTTGGACGTCGGCACATAATCGCGCTGCGCCTGGCCCGTGTAGAGCTGACGCGGCCGGCCGATGCGCTGGCTCGGATCCTCGATCATCTCGCTCCACTGCGCGATCCAGCCGACCGTGCGCGCCAGCGCGAAAAGCACGGTGAACATGGTGGTCGGGAAGCCCAGAGCCTTGAGCGTGATGCCCGAGTAGAAGTCGATATTGGGATAGAGCTTTTTTTCGATGAAGTAGCTGTCGGTGAGCGCGATACGCTCAAGCTCCATCGCCACTTCAAGCAGCGGGTCGTCCTTGATGCCGAGTTCGCCGAGAACCTCATGAGTGGTTTTCTGCATGATCTTGGCGCGCGGATCGTAGTTCTTGTAGACCCGGTGACCGAAGCCCATCAGCCGGAACGGATCATTCTTGTCCTTCGCGCGCGCGACATACTCGGGAATATTGTCCACATGGCCGATCTCGGAGAGCATGTTGAGCGCGGCTTCATTGGCGCCGCCATGAGCCGGACCCCATAGGCAGGCGATGCCGGCGGCGATGCAGGCAAACGGGTTGGCGCCCGACGAGCCTGCGAGGCGAACCGTCGAGGTCGATGCGTTCTGCTCATGATCGGCATGCAAAATGAAGATCCGGTCCATTGCTCGGGAGAGCACCGGATTGACCTCATAGTCCTCGCACGGGACGGCGAAACACATCCGCAGGAAGTTGGAGGCGTAATCCAGGTCGTTCTTCGGATACACGAAGGGCTGGCCGATATGGTACTTGTAAGCCATTGCAGCCAGCGTCGGCATCTTCGCGATCATGCGCATCGACGCCACCATGCGCTGGTGCGGATCAGTGATGTCGGTTGAGTCGTGATAGAACGCCGAAAGCGCACCCACGCAGCCGCACATGACCGCCATCGGGTGGGCGTCACGCCGGAAACCGGTGAAGAAACGGCTCATCTGCTCATGAACCATGGTGTGGCGGGTCACACGGTAATCAAAATCGGCTTTCTGGGTTGCTGTCGGCAGTTCGCCATAAAGCAGCAGATAGCAGACCTCCAGAAAGTCGCCGTGCTCGGCCAACTGGTCGATCGGATAGCCGCGGTGCAGCAATATGCCCTCATCTCCGTCGATGAAGGTGATCTTGGATTCGCAGGATGCCGTGGAGGTAAAGCCGGGATCGTAGGTGAATGTGCCTGTCTGTTTGTACAGTGCAGCGATATCGATCACATCGGGTCCGGTGGTGCCGGACTTGATGGCCAGATCGACTTCCTTCCCGTCCAGCGTCAGTTTTGCATTTTTGTCTGCCATGGCATGTCCTTCCATATATACAAGCGCACGACCTTTGCCTGCGCCCGGGATGACCGTCACCGGTTAGCTATATGATTTACCCGACCCTGCCAAGCTATGCGGAAGGCTAATTGTGCGTTGCCGCAAACTTGTATCGGAGCTGGGAGCGCATACAGTCCCGATGGTTAAGCTTCTGGAAATATGAAGCAAAACAATTTTCGCCCTGCAGAGATCCGGTCGTTTCCCTGATTCCCGCGCATCCTGCGCGAAGCTGCAATTTAAAGTGGCAGGCAACCCTCGTCCCGGTGTAGGCTAACGCCTTGCGACGAGGCGTGGATGATCAGGAAAACGACCACACTTGAGCCACAGGCGCCGATTCATGCGGGCTCGCGCGAAACAGATTGTCAGGCGCCGGTGCTGCCTGCGCAGGCAGAAGCTGCACGGGAACGCTCGGTCGTGCGCCCAACCTTTGCAGCCGCCTCGGCACCCGGAACGGTGGCCCTGCTTGTGCAGGCAGCCAGAGACCAGTGGACCAGCGAGAAGGATCGGGGTCTGGGCTTCCTGATGTTGCCCGTGGCCATGGGCCTGGGGGCGGCGATTTTCTTCATGGCGGCGCGGGATCCGCCTCTGATCCTGATTGTCATCGGGTTGCTGGTCGGCTGGGCAGTCGCAGTCTTGGCCAGAGCCAACAGTCCGGCTGCGGCGCAGTTCGGTGCGTTGGCCGCCGCGGTTTTCGCCGGAGCGCTGGCAGCTGCAATCGAGGTTTCACGCGGGCCGGTCTTGCTGGATTCCGATGTGACCACCCGGATCGTCGGGCAGGTGATGGCCCGCGAGTTCGATGACAAGGGCAGGGTGCGATATCTCATAAGGGTGGCATCGACCGCAGAGCCACAGATCCGGCGTCCGCCACCGCAGGTGCGGCTTGTGGCGCGCGCTTCGCATGATCCGGTGCCGGTGGGAGGTTTGATCTCCGGCCGGGCCCGGCTTTCCTCTCCGTCGGGGCCGGTCTTGCCCGGTGGATATGATTTTGCGTTCCGCGCGTTCATTGACGGCATTGGCGCGCACGGCTTCTTCTATCAGGCACCCGAGCGCGTCTCGATGGAAAAGGAGGAGGCCAAATCCGGCAAATCGCCCCGGCTTGAGCTTCGCGATCTCCGCGAACGCATCGCTGCCCGGATCCGTTCGGTTCTTTCCGGTGATGCCGGGGGCATTGCCGCCGCATTGGCCGTATCTGACCGCCGGGGAATTACGGAAGCTACGGTCGAGGCGTTACGCGCAACGGGTCTCGCGCATATTCTCGCAATTTCAGGCCTGCACATGGCATTGGCGTCCGGCCTTTTATATGTCGGCCTCAGGCTGCTGATGGCTTGCTTCCCTTCAGTCGCCGAGGGGTGGCCGGTCAAGAAGATCGCGGCCGTCGGAGCGTTGATGACAGCGACCGCCTATCTTCTGATCTCGGGAGGAAGCGTGCCGACAAGGCGTGCCTGGGTGATGTTGAGCGTCATGTTGATAGCCGTTGTCTTCGACCGGCCCGCATTGACCATGCGCAATGTTGCGCTGGCGGCTCTGGTCATAATCATCATCTCGCCTTCCGCGGTCGTGGGCCCGGGATTTCAGATGTCGTTCGCGGCAACCGCGGGACTGATCGCAGCCTACGCTTCAATAAGCCGTCGATTGGCCGATCCCGAACGCCGCTTCAGACCTTCCGCCCTGACCGCATTGGTTCCCCGCTGGCTGGCGTTTGTGTTCAAGGCTGCCTTGGGGCTGGCGATCACCTCGCTCGTCGCCGGATTGGCAACCGGGCTTTTCTCTGCCTACCACTTTCACCGGGTGGCGGCCTACGGGCTCCTCGCCAATCTGCTCGCCATGCCATTGGTGACACTTGTGGTGATGCCGGCCGGGCTTGCGGCCATGCTGTTGATGCCGCTGGGGCTTGATCAGGCACCGCTGCAGATCATGGGGCTTGGTCTGGAAGGGGTGATTTCAGTGGCGTATTTCGTCGAGCGGCTGGGCGGGGACATTCAGGTTGGCCTGGTTCCGCTGCACGCAACAGCCATTTCCGGCGCCGGATTTGTCATTCTTGTTTTCCTTTCAAGCAGACTGCGGCTGGCTGGTCTGGGACTGATCGCACTGGGCATGGTCTCGGCATCGCCGACCTTGGCTCCGGCCCGCCCTGATATCCTCGTCAGTGAAGATGGTCGGCTCGTGGGACTTTACGGGCCGCTTGGGCTTGCAAGCAACGCGACGCGCCCATCGGACTTCACGTTTGGCCAGTGGCAGACAGCCCTCGGTGGAGCACCGCATCTTGCGCCGCAGATGCACAAGGCCCTCAGAATGCCCGCGGAGGACCAAGAGCCACAGGACGGGCAGATGCAGGATGCACAACCGCCGGATTTCGGCGCCCTGATACTTGACCCCCTGATTGCAAAGACCCGCCAGGAAACTCCCCGATTTCAATGCGCGTCCCGCGGGATCTGCGCGGCGTGGCATCTCCAAGCCCTCATAATCGCCATCGACCGGCCCGAACTTATCGGCCCTGCCTGTGACCGGGCGGATCTGCTGATCGTGTCAATACCTGTGCGGATGACGTCGTGCCGGTCCGGCGCTACGCTGATTACCGCACGCACTCTCCGCCGCAGCGGCTCGCTGGCGATTCGCCTCAGCCACGGCTCCGGAGCGGTTGGTCCCGCGCAGCACCCGACAGATGCGCCGCGACATAAGCAAGGTGAGTCCATGGCCCCTGTTGCAGGAAATGTGCATGCCAGTGAAAGGTGGTTGGCCGACCCCATCGAAAGAAAAGCAAGGCCGTTCTTCGGCATCGAGGCGGCGCTCGCTGACATCGTAAGGCCCTGGACGATACAGCGCTATTATGACTGGCGCACGCGCAGTTTCGATCTCCCCGACTAACCGGGAAACATGCGAGTGCCGCCGACCTCCTGCTGCATGATTTTTACAGTCCAGGACGAAAAAAAACCGGTCGGGATGAATTCGACCGGTTTTCCTCGTTGTCGTCATTCCGAACCGGAAAGTTTCCCTGTGAAGGGCAGCAGGCAGGCGCTCAAAGAGCAGGGGGCTTTCAGCCTTGCTTTCCCGGATGCCAGGGCCAAAATTCAATGGTAGCGGCGGATCAGCCCGACCAGTTTTCCCTGAACCTTGATCCTGTCGGGACCGAAGATGCGTGTCTCGTAGGCCGGATTGGCGGCCTCAAGTGCAATTGACGCGCCCTTGCGCCGAAACCGCTTGAGCGTGGCTTCCTCATCATCGACAAGCGCCACCACGATATCGCCGGGGCTCGCGGTCGAAACGTTGCGGATCACCACCGTGTCTCCGTCGAAAATCCCGGCTTCGATCATCGAATCGCCTTTGACTTCAAGCGCGTAGTGCTCACCGGGCCCAACCATTTCGAGCGGCACCTGAACGCTGTGTGTGTTGTTCTGGATTGCCGAAATCGGAACACCGGCCGCGATCCGCCCCATCATTGGAACTTCTGCCACCTGGGATTCAGGCTTGTTGTCGGGCTCGACGCGTCTGACCGGTTCCGGCGCCTTTCCGAGACTTCCTTCGATCACGCTCGGCGAGAACCCGCGGCGCGGTTGCAGGCTGTTCTGGTAGCTGTCCGGCAGCTTGATGACTTCAAGAGCGCGGGCCCTGTTGGGGAGGCGGCGGATGAAACCGCGCTCTTCAAGCGCGGTGATCAGCCGGTGGATTCCCGACTTGGAAGCAAGGTCGAGCGCATCCTTCATCTCGTCGAAGGACGGCGGTATTCCGCTTTCCTTCATGCGTTCGTTGATGAAGAGAAGCAACTCGTGCTGTTTGCGCGTCAACATGATCAGGATATCCCGGAGCGATAAAGAAACAAAACCAGAACTTCGATACCATGTTCTATATGTGTTCCGCAAGAGACAATGACAAGCGGCGAAAACATCCTGCTCCGTCTGAGCTGTCTCACAAAGACCACGGGTAGGGGGCAAACGGCCTCGGCGTGGTCATTTAAATATCTGAAAAACAACCAAAAAATTATCGGAGGACCATGGCCGAAAGGGCCCACGCGATAGAAAGTGGTGCTCGATTGCCAATCGTGCGGAGGTTTGTTGCGGCCGCAAGAGGGCCATTCACGCCTGTTTTCCGGAGCACGAGGCGAACCGTCTTTTGCGGATTGGCGAGCCTCTGCGGTGTCGGATACGAATCGCTTGTGGCCCGCCATGTTGTAGGCGCCGGGTGATGTCCGGTTTCAGCAATGACGACGGCTCCCGCACCGCCGTTACGCCACTTGCGTGTCTATTTTGGCGTCACGCAACTGCGGAATATCAACAGGTGCACCCTCAACCCGGCGATCGGATTGGCCGGGTAATGATTTCGTCGTCCGGTCGTGGCGACTCCGTCTCCGCCGAAAGCACCCTTATGGCCAGGACGGTGGCATTGTCCTGTCCGGGCTTATCAAGCGCGTCAACAGCATCCAGCAGCAGCCGGCACATCGCCTCGGCTCTTACGCTGCGGTTCCGGCTTACAAGCATCATCAGCTCTTCGGGCTCAAGTGTCTCGATACCGTCACTGGCGAGAATGATCCAGTCATCCTTTTTCAACGGCCTTGGTGTCTTCGATTGATCGACACGTGAAATCGGCTCGCCTGTGAGAGCAGAAAGTAGGACGTTGCGCGATGAGCTGCTGCGGGCTTCCTCCACCGTGATCTCGCCCCGGGCCGCCGCTGCATCGAGTTGCTTCGCCATCGAATGGTCGGCATTTATCCGGGCGATCTCGGTTCCGGAGATGTGAAACAGCGGAGAATCGCCAATGCTGATCCAGTTGCAAGCCCCATTGGCCACTTCTACGGCAACAAAAGTGCATCCCATCCCGGCCTTGTCCGGCTCTTCACGGGTTTTGCGAAGGATCGCGCGGTTGGCTTGGTCAAGTGCGCGCAGAAACTGATCATTGGCGAGCCCGGATCGCCAATCGATCGCGTCCGCGAACGCATTGATGGATATTGTTGCGGCGACATCGCCGGCGGCATGGCCGCCCATTCCATCAGCAAGCAGGCCTGTCAGTGCTTCTTGCTCGCCCTCAAATGTGCGAAACGCAAAGGCGTCTTCCTGGTAAGGTCGTTTTCCCGCAATTTGGGCTCCCGCATAATCAAGTCTTGTACGGGTCAAGAATCAGAGGCCTCCCAGGTAAAGTCGTCCCCGCATAGCGGCACAAAGCGCAGCTTGGTAGCGCCGATTTCGATCGTGTCTCCGTTCGAAAGTGGCAGCGGTGAGAGGACAGGTGCGCCATTGAGGCGAACAAGGTTCGATTTGCCGCCGTGCTGGAGGTAGAAATCGGACTGCTTCTCGTCGAAAACGAGGTAGGCATGTGCCTCGCGTGAAATGGTCGTGTCGCCGAAATCAAGCGGGATCCGCTCCTCCGATCCTCGGCCGATGCTGTTCATGCCGAAATAGATCTCACGACTGCAGCCGCGTCCGGGACCCTCCACAACAACCAGCCAGCCTGCTGCAAGTTCATATCCCCCGTCTTCGACGGCCTCATCACTGCGCGTGGCCGAGCGACTGGAGATGACCCGTGTGCTGGGTTCGGTGGCATCGAACTCGCCGCTCGATCCGGTTCCACCATGTGAAGCCGTGTTCAGGTTGCGAGTAGTGTCAGATTCTTCAGGGGGCGAGCTCGCCGGTGGCGTTGGACGGAGAATGCGTGTCTTGTTGTCTTCGTTCATTTCAATCTCTCCTGAAAGCCGTTGATCCCATTAAAGTATGGGAGGCTGGTTGAACCTTCATTCTCCGATGTATCTCAGCCGGACTTCGCCCAATTCTATCAGGTCTCCGCTGACAAGGTCCGCCCGGCCCACCTGAACGCCATTGATCAACATACCGTTGGCGGTATCGAGGTCGGTAATGGTGGGCGCGCCGTTTGGCGAGATGTGAAAATGCGCATGATGGCGATGAACCGAATCATTCGTCAAAACAAAATCATTGTCCGAATGACGACCGATCGAAACGGAATGGGTCCCGATGTGGAATGGACGGTCTTCGCTGCCGACAATTTCGAAATATCCGAATGCACCGCTGCCTGCCGCAGCGACAACCCGTGTGTTTCCGTCTTCGAAGTTTCCGTCCAGAGCATCGGTCCGGATGGTTGAGGGCGTTTCTGTCTCATCGATGTCGCCGTCGTCTAGTTCGTCATTGCTCGCGGCATTCCTCTGCCGGAGCCACAGCACGACTGCGACCAGCAATAGAAGTGGAATGAGCGCCACCACCACCCATGCCAGCAGTTGGTTGGCTTCGGCCCAGTCCACCATGGAGCTGTCCTCGCCAAAGGTCGCCGCAAAGAATCTGGCAATCGTTGACAACGGTTTGGGTGGTTCTGGCGTTGGTGCCGCCTCGACTTCCAATGTCTGCGACGCTGCGTAGCGTGTCCCGCCAGCCACCACAGCTTCGAGTGTTGTGGTGACCTCGCCGGAGATGTCCCCCAAGGGGCCGCGGATCTTTCCTCCGTTCTCAAGGTGCCGCGGCAGTCGAGCAGCAAAATCCCCTGCGAACGCCTGATCGCCGACCACGGCATCAAAATGTCCACCTGTTTCTTCCGCCAGACGACGCAGTTCCTGCAGGGCAGGCGTTTCCGAATTACTCTCCGCGAATCCCAAGCCTATAATGATCACGCCCGCCGCCCGTGCGGCATCTACAACGTCCTGACGTGAGTAGGCGGTGTCCTCGGCCTTTCCATCCGACATGATGACAAGTGCCTTGCGGTCGGCGGAGACCTTTTCGAGAATTTCGATCGCCTTGAGCGAGTTTGCGAACAGCTCAGTCGCCGCACCGTCAGCCTGCACGGAGTTCAGGGTTTGCTCGATGTTGACATGACGCGAAGCAGGCTCGAGCAACAGGTCCAACTCGTTGGCAAAGGTTGCAAGCCCGATCAGCCTCGAGCCGGATGCAGTTTGCAACTGTCGTCCGGCAATGTTGACATTTCGGCGCACAGTTGCTGCCCTGCGCGGATTGGACCGATCAATGAGATAGAGCCACGCCGACTTCTCTCCGTCGCCCGGATATGGTGTGAATGTCGATCCGGCGATGGTTTGCCCGTTTGCCGATAGGGTAAGCTCTTCCAGCTGTTGCGGTTCGGTGAACCTGAAGTCGCAGGACACTGTCGGCGACTCGGCCAATCGGTCTTCCGAGCAGTTCATCATCAACTCGGCGGCGCGAGAAGCGGAGCCTGTTCCGGCAATCAACATTGCTGCCACGAA
Source organism: Hoeflea sp. (assembly GCA_040216675.1). GTDB lineage: Bacteria > Pseudomonadota > Alphaproteobacteria > Rhizobiales > Rhizobiaceae > Hoeflea. The sequence continues at coordinate 104,590 of JAVJOR010000007.1, forward strand.
TGCTGCCGATGCGGCAAAACTTCTGCCCGGCAGGAGACTGGTTCTCAGGGACCGCATAAACCATGCAATGACTTTTCCGGCCGTTTGTATCGCTAAAGCCATGTCGGCCCCCAGTTTTTGCGTTTAGCTTCCATTGTTGTATTGTCCGTCGGCATCGAGACGAACAATCCAGATGTCCGATCCGCCCGAGCCTTCCTTGCCTTTTGTTCCGACCACCACGGTTGAGCCATCGGGCAGAACACCAACCTTCTCGAAGGTGTCCCAGCCTTTGCCGCCGATCACACGCTCCCAAAGCACCTTCTCCAGATTCCGGTCGTATTTGATAACCCAGCCGTCGGTCTGACCTGCTCCACGCGATGACGTGTAGCCAGCCACGACCACGCTGTTGTCCGGCGCGATCGCAACACTGGTCAGGTAATCGTCCCGTGCCTCGGCTATCACTTTTGGTGGCGTCTTATTGTCAGCGGTCACCCGCATGATCATGCCATCAAAGGTGTTCGAACCGAAACTGTCGGTTTGCCCAACCACCACCAGTTGCCCATCCGGAAAAGATGCGACCCCGGAAAAGCTGTCCGTATTGCGTCCGCCGGGCGCACGGTCGAGCACCACCTTGCCCGAGGGATCAACTTTGACCAGCCAGAAATTCGCGTCCTTCGCGCCCTCACGTTGCTGCTGGCCCACGACCGCGACACCTCCGTCGGGCATGAGTGCAATGCTGTTGAAGAGGTCATCTCCTGGGCCTCCCAGGAACTGCTCCGTCAAAAGGTCACCGAAGGAGTTGAAGATGGCGATCCATCCATCTGTCCCAGCGCCGCCCTGTGCGTCGGCCCATCCTACCGCGACGATTGTGCCATCAGGTCTGACCACTGCGTCGCGAAGTCCGCTCTCTCCTGCGCCACCGATCGATTTGGCCCATTTCTGGGATCCGTCCCCCCCGTAGCGGACCATCAGCCCCCTGGCGCGGGAACTGCTTGCCTCGACGCTCTGGCCGACGGCAATCGTGTCGCCGTCAGAAGCGCGGACAGCCGCCTGAAAGGAATGCGATCCCGGACCATCATATGCCGCGCGCCATTTTTCCTTTCCGCTCAGGCTGAACGACTTGACCGTGCCTTGCATCCCCGACGAACCGCTTGCCAGTCCGTTGCCGACCATGACGATGGCATTCTCGACGAATGCCAAGCCGTTTGCACGTTCGTTTGGCGCCAAATCAACAACCCTTGTCCAGGGACTGCGCAATGCCTTGATCGCCAACTGTGCCGATGACGCGAGTTCTGAGTCCGGGTGCGCGGACAAGAAAGTCTCGTAAGCGTTCAACGTATCCGTACGCGTGGCAACATCCCAGGCCTGCTTCTGCGCCTGAGCCACGGAGTTCTGAAAGAACATGTAACCACCGGCCGCGGCAGCTGTGACCAACACCGCCGCCGCCGCGATCGCTGCTGCACGATTACCCGGTTTCCGTTGTGTTTTCTTGCCCGCCGAGGCGGGCCCTGTTGTGCGCTGGACTCGAGTCTTGTCGATCTCCTCGTCCTTGGTTTGCGAGGCCTTGTAAGGAGACTGACCGGCCTGGCCGAGAATTGATGCGCGCCAGGATCTCAGTGATTGCGGACGGGCTTTGGTTTGAGGGGCCATGCCCTCGGAAATCGCCTTGAGAAAGCCGACCGAGTAACCGCTGGGGGCGAAATTCTCCAGCGGTTCGAGGGGATCGGGTTCATCGTTGTTGATCGCATCAAGACGAGCCATGGCATCGGTGGGGCGCTTGCCGGAAACTGCACGGTAAAGGCTCGCGGCGAATGCATAGACATCCGTCCAGGGTCCCTGGCGTCCTTCGGCGTAATATTGTTCAGGAGCCGAGTAGCCGTCCTTGACGACCAGGTTGAGTGTACGGCTGTGCTGCCCAAGGGTTTGTTTTGCGGCGCCGAAATCCAGCAGTACCGCCGACCCGTCGTGCCGGATGTAAATGTTGTCGGGAGCGATGTCGCGGTGGGCGATGTTGTTGTCATGAACCACCTCAAGTGCGTCGAGAAGCGGTTCTATGATCTTTTTCAGGCTTTCTTCATCAGGTGGGCCGGGCATGGATTTTAGCCATTGATCGAAAGACTGGCCCTCCACGAACTCGAGCACGATGTAGGCGCTCTGGTTTTCGTCCTTGATGATCTGCAGCACCTGCACGATCCCGGGATGTTTGAAGCGGGCCAGAGTCGTGGCCTCATCCACAAACTTGCCAAGCGCCCAATCGAAATCCTTGCTTTCGCTGGCGCCAGTAGGCACCACCGTGGTGCCATCGCGGGACACGAAGTCGCGCGGATAGCATTCCTTGATCGCAACACGTCTTTGGAGGTCTGTGTCGAACGCAAGGTAGGTTATGCCGAAGCCGCCTTGTCCGATAACAGATTCAATTCTGTACTGGCGCAGCATAGTGCCGGGCTCAAGAGCGTAGCGTTTACTCATATCAACCGTGAATTGCTCACTTGTCCCCATGTCCGGTGAGAGTCCTGCCGCGACCGGACAATACAAATCCATCCTACCGCCAATTGCAATAGGATCGCGACCGCTCATCGACAATACGCGCTTTGGTAGTGGATAAGCTGGGATTTCCGCGTTGCACGGTTAAGCCAAACATAGCAAGTTGCAACCATGCGCTGACCGGAGGGGCAATTGGTTTCTGCTGCAAAAAGAATACTGGCGATGAATGGCCGGACAGTGTTTCTCGCCGCGGCGCTGGGTTTCGGGCTTCTGGCGCTGGTTGCCCTCTACCTGTCGTTGTCCCGCAAGAATATCGAAGACGGCGTCTATCGGATTGTCGTATCCTCCGATGCTAGCTGGGGGCATGGAACGGGTTTCAAAGTCGCAGAGCCCGGATTCGTTGTGACCAACCATCATGTCATCGACGGCGCGCGCCGCATTGAAGTGGCCTTCATGGAAGGAGGTGTCGCCCGATCCGCCGATGCCCGCGTGCTTTGGTTCAGTTCCGACAAGGACTTGGCAATCATCCGGGTCGATGAAAAGCTTCCGGGCAGGGCCGTGGAACTCGCGGGAATCGGAGCTGATGAACTCGCCAAGACAGAGAGCGTGACTGCAATCGGGTTTCCGGCAATCGCCGACAGGGTGGCCAGGGAACTGGAACGCGGCGTTCTCAACGCATCGAATCATGACCTGACGCTATTTGACCCGACCGTATCGAGCGGAACGATCCAGCGGTTGGTTCCCACTATTCAGCGGCTTACAATTCAGCACAGTGCAAACATCAACAGCGGAAACTCGGGTGGCCCGCTTTTCGACAGCTGCAACCGTGTCGTTGGCGTCAATACGATCGGAACGCGGTCGACTGTCGGTGCCCGCGATATCTACAATGCGCTCATAAGGTCCGGGCAACTGACCATCAACGATCCGGGCGACTTGGAATTCGCGGTGCACATTCGTGAAGTGCTGCTTGGTTTGAACGAGAAAGACATAGCGGTGTCCACCACGCCCGGCCGTTGCCGCGGCGGGCTCGACGTTTACGAATTGACGGCAATCGGATCGTCGACGGCGCTGGCACTGGTGTCGCTGGTGCTTGCCGGAATCTCCTGGCGGCGCGGTAGCAGAGCCGAGCCGGCACCGGTCGCAGACGTTGAAACGGAACTTCAGATCGCGGATCTGCCGGCAGTTTCCGAAGAGGCCGGTATCGTCCTGACCGAGGTTGTCAGTGGCAGGAGGCACCCGATTTCACGCTTCGAGGCGGATCTGCGGGGCAATGGCGTCGTCTTGGGCCGAGCCGGAGGCGGGGCGGCGATCACAATCGATGCTGCATCTGTATCTCGCAAGCATGCGCGTATCCGGTATCACGGAAATGATATCGTGGTGCATGATGAAGGATCCACCAACGGCACATGGGTCGACGGGAATTCGGTGTCGCGAACCCAGGGCCGGCTCCTGCGCCCAGGTTCGACCCTCTATCTGGGCAATGCCGAATTGTTGGTGGAGAGCGCCAAACCGGCGAAGATCAATCCGGGCGGCGGCAATCGCACGGCGCGAAGATGGCTGCTTTCAGGGTTTGATCTGCGAGGAACGACCATCCAGCACATCTTTGCCGCCACAGATGATTTCGTTGGTCACGAGTTCACGGTCGTCTGTACGATCGGCAGAAGCCCGGAGAATGATCTGGTCATTGACGATGAATCGGTTTCGCGACGCCATGCCCAGATCGGTATGAACAGTCGGGGCGTGCTTTCGATTGCAGATCTTGGCTCCTCGAACGGAACATTTGTCGATGGGGCGGCTGTTGGCGCCACTCCAGTACAAATCCAGAATGCCAAAGTTTTAACTTTCGGGCGCACTGAACTTACAATATCATTGCAATCATGACCACAATAGGTGGTCTGCAGTACAACCCTGAGGCAGGGCCGGCAAACAAGATGGAGAGCAAGGTGGCAACAAGAGCGCGTTCAGGAACGATTGTATCCACGGTGGCGATGGCTATGGCCCTGTCCGTCAGCACGACAGTTGTTGTTCCGGATACCGCACAGGCGTTTGATTTCAAGAAAGTCGGAAAGACCATCCGGAAGGATTTCAACAAGGCGCGCAAGAATCTGAATAAGGATGGTGTGGGCAAGCGGATCGTTCAAGGCGTGGGTGTTGGCCTGCTCGTTGGCGGGATTGCCGGGGATTCGCCAGCTGCGGCGATTGTCGGTGTGGCGCTGATTGCGGCACCGGAGGTCTTTCGCGAAGACATGGCGCGCAGACATGGGACTGACATGGCTTGGTCGGGGTGCACGCGCTGTTACAAACAGCGCATCATCGTTGCGCCAGGTCGGGAAGTCAGCAAAAAGAAACGCAGCGCCCTGTCCTCCCAGGTAAAAGAAGACATCAAGGATATCCAGCACGCGCTCGCAACGCTCGGACTCTACAAGATGAGGGTCGACGGAGATTTTGGTCCCGGAAGCCGAGCCGCCGTCAAGCAATTCCAGTCTGGCCTCGGCGAACCTGAGACAGGCTACCTGACCGCCGAGCAGCGCTACCTTCTGTTTGTCCGGGCATCTGAGGAAGGTTATGCCCGCGAGGCCGCGCTCAACCGCGTTGATGAAGATTTCGGACCGCCGGTAATCGTGCGTCCAGAAACCGTCGCAGCACCTGCAGTGCCTGCGATCCCGGAATACCGCCTCGCACAGTCTCAGTTTGACCGTTTTGCCGAGGACTTCCTGATGTCGGGCTCCTTGACAGCTGTGCGCGCAGCAAGACTGCAGCCGGACGGCAGCGCGGAGATTGAGATCATGCCGGCCAATGGTGGAGAATCCAGAACAGTCAACGCAAGTATCACCGATATCGAGATCAATCCGCATGATCTTTCAGATCAGTGGGTGCGCATCGCCTATTCCGATCCCGCACTGGGACCCGTGCCATTGAACACGCGCGATGATTTTGCCACCGTCGAAGAAGCGTCGGCCTGGATGAGCGACGGACGGAGCAAAATGTCCGTTCTTGCGAAACTGACGGGCGCGGAGGAGGCACGCACCGAGATAGCTGAAAGTGAGGGCCAACCGGAGGATAAGTCGACGCCGGGCAACGGGGTTGAGGTTGCCGAAGGGGGAATGGAAGCCGCTTCGCCACCAGCCGATGAGCCGACAATCTCGGTCCGGGCAGGTGAGGCAACGGCTGGTGCTGACGGTCGCATTGTGCTGGCTGACAGTGTCATGCCCGTCACGACGGTCGCTGATCAGAGCCCTGAGGAAGAGCCTCGCGAAGCCGGAGGGTCTGGCGGCGCTGTCACACTGATTGATGACGTTCAAGCGACCTCAGTTTCATCCAACAGTCTGTCAGGCTTCGAGGATGTTGCAGGAAAAACCTGCCGCCAAAGCATCTACATCTCCTTTCAGTTTCCCAATGGCGATTATCCCATCAGCCATTTCAATATTCTGCCGCCGGAAGGCACCATCATGATGGACAATGGGGACTCTACAGCCTACTTCACCGGCTCCTGCATTCAGGGCGACTACGATTTCAGTTATGTCGCCATTGAGGAAGGCAAAAGTGAAAGCGATTGGAAGGACTTCAAGCGTGAGGGGTCGTTCGAGATTGCCAGCAACAGCGAGCAGTGCTCGATCAATCTGAATACGCCTGACGGTTCAGCCAGCTTGCAGTGTTATTGATTGGCTTGGCTGATCGGCGTGATATTGGTTTGAGTACGAGAGCCGGCATATGAACAGGATCAGGCGCAGGGGCGGGCAAAGAGCGTCTTCTTCTCCGAAAGCGAATTCACCTTCGTTTGTTCCGAATTTGGGCGGGGGCAGCCTGCTGGCCAATGTTGCCAGGGAGCTTAGGGAGCATCTTGAAAGGGCTTACGAACGGCCATTGGCCGCTTTCGGCGGTGTCCTGGCGCTGTTTACGACGCTGCTGTCGGTCTACGAGTTCTTCGATCAGCAATCCGTTCCATACAGTGCGCCGTCGAGCACACAATTCCTCTCGGTGTTTCCCGCACGTGTGATTGCATTCATGGTGATTGCAGGCTCGATTGCCTGGACAATCTCACTGATCGGCATCATTCTCACTTCGGTCAAGAACGATGCACGCAAGATCGTGGCGCATTTGGTTACCGGCTTCGGCGCGCTTTTCATGGCCGCCTGTATCGAATGGATCTTTCAGCCCGATATCAGCAGGTCACCGGTGATTGTTCTGCTTTTCTCCATCATCGGCGTGACCTTCGGGATCTTTCTTGCCAAGACGAACTTCCAGTTAACGCTTGAACCGGATCCGGAGATCATCGCGGTCCGGGCCGGTCTTCTGATGAATTTCGCAACAGTGGCTGCGGGCCTGGTGATATTGGCTCAGGTAACAGGGCTTTCGAGATGAGTGAAGCCGCTGAACGAGCCATTGCGCGTCTCTCAATCACCGCGTTTGCTGTTGACGCGCTGGTGGTCACGTTGATGGTGGCGGTTGCACATCAGGTGATCGAGCAGAATTTCCAGTACGCTCCACAGTGGTTATACATTGTTGTTATCCCATTGATGTTACTGATGCATTTTCTGATAGTCGAACTGCTGGCCATGGGCATATCGGTAGGTCGCCTGAGTTGCGGCATCAGAGTTGTTTCTGAGGATACTGGCACCACGCCGGGCATCATGCAGCGGTTTCGTCGCTGCCTGCTTGTTCTATCAACCCTTGGTTTGCGGTCTCTGAACATACATCGTTTGCCAGCTTATAACAGGCACCCCTCCGGATTGCTGGCTTCCGATTGGGCGGGACCGGCTTCAGCGGTAACAAGAACAACGAATGGAAGACGCGACAAAAGGGGCGAGAAAATTTCCCGGATGGAACCGACACCGGTAACAGGGATCACACGCGGCGAAACGATGCTTCAGGTCACCGAAGGCCCTCATTCGGGGCAAACGGCCGCCTTGAGAACGAGCAAGCGCTTCCAGGAGAAAGGACTATACATTATTGGTCGAAAGCCCGGTGTGGACCTTGTCCTTTCCAAGGATCCGAATGTGTCTGCCGTTCATTGCCATATCCGAGCACAGAACAGGCTTTTCTATCTCATTGACGGAGCGGGCAAAGACAAGCCTTCGACCAATGGGACCAAACTCAACAAGAAGATTGTTGGTTCGAATTCTCCCGTTGTTCTGAAAAACGGCGACGAAATCCGACTGGGCGGTACCGCTTTGAAAGTGATTTTCATCTGATATAGATGTTTTTTGAAGGATTCACCGCTTGCTCGGCGAACATTGGTATTTACTTTTATTTCCGCAAAAAGAGTATTGCCTAAATCGACTCCCGTAATAATATATTAACTTATGTTGGCTTGGGGGTCTTGCGTTGACTATCGATCAGAGTTTGGTTCGTCGCGGAGCTGTCGCGGCAATATTGGTGTGTGGACTTGGTGTTCAAGGCTGTTCGACGACATCGGGGAATGGTGGCAAGGTTCGTTCGACGGCGATGGATAATGCTATCTCCGGTTGCGTTGCAAGTGTGGCAATTGGCGCCATTGGCGGCGCACTGATTGGCGGGGCGATCGGCGGCAGCCGCGGCGCCGGTCATGGGGCTGCCATCGGAGCGGTCGCCGGGGTGGGCCGATGTGCTATTCTGATCGAGATCGCTGCGGCTGAGGACCGGCAAAAGGTGCGGGAGGCAGAGCTCGCGGCATTGCGTTCAAATTCCTCCCAGACGCGTCAAATCACGACCAAGAGCGGCCGGAGTGCAACGGTCAGGGCAAAGATAACTCAGGCGCCCTTGCCACCTTCACAGGCTACCGCATCGGCAAAAACCGAAATTGCCTCGTCCGAGCCGGACAAGGATACGGTGAGCACGGAAGCGCCCGCGACCGCAGTGGCGTCCTATGCAGAGGATTTGAATTCCGATTACACCGCATGCCGTTTCACGGAATTGCTCATTGATATGGACGGCGGCACCGCGGATGCGGGCAAGCAGAAGTGGTGCAAGAGTAATCAAGGTGATTGGGAGCCGGTAGCCGGATAGCGACCCGGTTCAGGCTGCTTTTCCATCACCCGACCGACCGGGATCGCCCCGCCGGGGTCGATCATACCGGTACACCACACAGTCAATCCCGGAGGATCAGGACCTCGCAAGGATCGCCGGGCCTGGCGGCGGCGGCAAAAGGCGGGCGGATGATCAGGCAGCGTGCGTCGGCAAACACCTTCATCAGCGACGAGTCCTGCTTCGGCATCGGTGTTGCGGTGAGGGTGCCCGATGCATCTTCGGTCAGTTCGCCGCGAAGATAGTCCTGACGAACGTCATTTGCGGGCAATTCCGCGCCCAGAACCGCCTTCCGGACACGCTTCGGGTCTGGACGTCCTGCCAGCCGCGCAATCAGCGGCTCAAGGAACAAATGCGCGCAAACCAGGCTCGATGCCGGGTTGCCCGGAAGTCCATGCACGCGCAGCGCCCCCAGCCGGCCCGCCATCAGCGGCTTTCCCGGCCGCATCGCGATTTTCCAGAAGTCGAGATCCATGCCGCGGGCTTTCAGGGCCTTTTGGACCAGATCGTGATCGCCGACCGACGCGCCGCCGATTGTCACCAGCACATCTGCACCCTCAGTGATCGCCGTGTCGAGTGCGGCGTCGAGCGAAGCCATCCGGTCTTCGGCGATGCCCAGGTCGATAATCTCCGCGCCGGCACCTCGCGCAAGAGCGGCCACTCCGAAGGTGTTCGATGCAATGATCTGTCCCGGCCCCAGCTCCTGGCCTGGCAGACGCAGCTCGTCGCCGGTGGCAAGAACCGCCACCTTCGGCTTTTTGTACACGGGCAGGGTGGCGTGGTTCATCGCCGCGGCGAAGGTGACGGCGCCGGCGTCAAGAAGCCGGCCCGCTTCCAGTCCGGTCCGGCCCTTTTCGAAGTCGACGCCGGCATGACGGATATGACGGCCGGGCTCGGCGGCGAGATTGATCCTGACGCTTGTGTCGTTCAGGCGTTCGGTGTTTTCCTGGATGATGATCGTGTCCGCGCCTTCCGGGACCGGCGCCCCGGTGAAAATCCGTATCGCCGACCCCTGGGCAAGCACGCCATCAAATCCGTGGCCCGCTGCCGCTTCCCCCTGCAAAGCCAGCTCGGCGCCCGCGACAGCCTCGCTTGCGCGCACGGCATATCCATCCATGGCCGAAGCCGCAAAGGGCGGATGGGTGCGAAGCGCCACGAGATCGCGTGCGAGCACCCGGTCGAAACTCTCTGCAAGTTGCAGGAGTTCCGGCTTGTCCGAAGGTACCGCGCCATCCAGAATGCGCTCCAGGGCTTCGTCGACCGGCATCAGCGCCATCAGCTTGCTCCTGTTCCTGCGACTCCCGGGGCGGCCTTCCAGTCGCCCGATTTTCCACCGGACTTGGCCAGAACCCGGATACCCTCGATCTCCATGCCGCGGTCCACGGCCTTGCCCATGTCGTAGATGGTCAGGCACGCCACCGAAACGGCGGTCAGGGCTTCCATCTCGACGCCGGTCCTGCCGGTGAGCTTCGCAATCGCATGGACCCGTAACCCGGGCAGATCGTTGTCCGGTGAAATCTCAACAGTGACCTTTGTCAATGCCAGCGGGTGGCACAGCGGTATCAGATTGGCGGTCTGCTTGGCGGCCATGATGCCGGCGATCCGGGCCGCGCCAATCACATCGCCCTTTTTCATGTCACCGGTGCGAATAAGATCAAGCGTTTCGCGGCGCATGCGAACACGACCCTCGGCTTCCGCAATGCGCACGGTTTCGGCCTTGTCGCCCACATCCACCATTTGCGCGGAGCCGTCCTCGCCAATGTGGGTCAGGCGCGGGGAGGCGGGGTCGCTCATGCCATCGGGCCCGCAAGTTCGTCGGCGCGCGCGCCGGTTAACAGGGCGCGGGTCGCCGCGGATACATCATCTTGCCGCATGAGGCTTTCACCCACCAGGAAGGTCGAGATCCGGCTTTCGGACAGCCGCCGGCAATCGTCATGGCTTGCGATGCCGCTTTCCCCGACAAGGACGCGGTCGTCCGGCACCATCGCCGCTAGCCGTTCGGAGACCGAAAGCGAGACTTCGAAGGTCCGCAGATTTCGGTTGTTGACGCCGATCAGCGGGCTGTCGAGTTTCAGCGCCCGTTCCATTTCCTGTTCGTCATGAACCTCGATCAGTGCTGCCATCCCGAGCGCATGGGCCTCGTCTTCCAACCGCCTGGCGGCATCGTCGTCCACGGATGCCATGATGATCAGGATCGCATCCGCGTCCCAGCTCCGCGCCTCGTGAACCTGATAGGTCTCGAACATGAAATCCTTGCGCAGGGCCGGAAGGTGGCAGGCTCGGCGGGCGGCGGCGAGAAACTCCGGCGCGCCCTGAAACGACGGTGTATCGGTGAGCACCGATAGACACGCAGCGCCCCCCGCTTCGTAGGCCACCGCCAGCGACGGCGGGTCGAAATCGGGGCGGATCAGTCCCTTCGACGGGCTTGCCTTCTTGATCTCGGCGATCAGTGCGTAGTGCCCGGCCTTGTGCATCGCCTTGATTGCATTCAGGAACCCGCGTGGCGCGTCCCGGTCGCGCGCCCGCGCCTTGACCTCTTCAAGAGGAAGCCGGCTCTTTGCCTCTGCGATTTCCTCGCGCTTGTAGGCCTCGATTTTCGCGAGAATGTCGCTCATGGGCTTATCCTTTCCTCGGCGCCGGGGCATGGGCGGCGGAGACCGCGACCAGTGCCTCAAGGGCTGCGAGCGCCGCGCCCGTGTCGATGGCGCGCGCGGCCCGTTCGACGCCGTCCTTGAGGGTTTCAGCCTTGCCGGCGACCATCAGTGCTCCCGCGGCATTGAGCACGGCAATGTCGCGATAGGCGTTTTTCTCGCCTTCGAGCACCTTCTTGAGGGCTTTCGCGTTGTGGATCCCGTCGCCGCCCTTGAGTGCCGCAAGCTCGACCCGGCCGAGCCCGACCTCCTCCGGTGTGACCTCGAAAGTCCGGATTGCACCGTTCTCGAGCGCCACGATCCTTGTCGGGCCGGTCGTCGTCATTTCGTCGAGCCCGTCGCCATGGACGACCCAGACACTTTCCGAGCCCAGATCCTTGAGAACCTCGGCAATCGGTTCGAGCCAGACAGGGGAGAAGACGCCCAGCAGCTGTTTCTTCACGCCAGCGGGGTTTGAAAGCGGTCCCAGCAAGTTGAAGATCGTGCGGGTGCCAAGCTCAACCCGGCTCGGCCCCACATGACGCATGGCCGAGTGGTGCGCCGGCGCAAACATGAAGCCCACGCCTGCTTCTTCAATACAGGCCGAAATGCCGGCGGGATCGAGTTCCAGTGACACACCAAGAGCAGCCAGAGAGTCGGCTGCGCCGGATTTCGATGACAGCGCCCGATTGCCGTGCTTGGCGACCTTCAGGCCTGCTCCGGCTGCGATGAAAGCCGCCGCAGTCGACACATTGTAGGTGCCCGATGCATCTCCGCCTGTTCCCACGATGTCGATGGCATCAGCAGGTGCGCTGACGGGCAGCATCTTTTCGCGCATCACGCTGACCGCGCCATAAATCTCGTCGACGCTCTCGCCGCGGACCCTCAGCGCCATCAGAAAGCCGCCGATTTGCGAGGGCGTGGCATCGCCCGACATCATGACGCCAAAGGCCTGGTAGGCTTCGCGACGATCAAGCGGATCGCCTCCGGCCACCTTGGCGATAAAGGATTTCAGATCAGCCATTACTGCCGGTTCCCCCTCACATATGTCGTGCCCCAGCGCTGTTGACGTCGCCTGCTGCGGCGTCTGCCGCAGTCAGGGCGAATGTCGCCCCGTCAGAATGACAGGGCGCGCTCGGCGAGTTCACGGTTGACCGAGACCCCGTATTCGGATTGCAACTGCGCTACGGCCTGATCCAGAATGTCATCGGCGATCTGTTGCGCGATCTGGATGCGCTGCTGATCACTGACCGAAGCCGCGGTGGTCGACGAGGCATCGTTGACCGATGTGACCTTCATCAGGATCTTGTTCTCGCCAGAAGCGTCATTGGCGACGGCGGTCAGTCCCTGGACGCCTGAAAATGCAGCAGCAATTGCGGATTCCCCGAACACCGCATCGGTATCCCCGCGGCTCGCCGAATACTTTATCTCCACGGCCATCCCGAGTTCTTCGGCGATCGCGGAGAGTTCGGCTCCGCTTTCAAGCCGTTCCTTCAGCGCCGTTGCACGGGCGCCGAGGGCCTCAAGTTGCTTGTCATCGGTCCAGTCGGCGATCACCTCGTCACGCACCTCATCGAGCTCGCGATCGCGGGCGGGCGTCACGTCCTCGACCTCAAACCAGACGAACCCCTCAGCGCCGAGGCTGATCGGCGGCGCCTCGACGCCCGGTTCGGTTTCAAACGCATCGCGCAACAGCTGCTGGGATTGCGGCAGATCCGAAAGCACCGTTCCGTCAGGTGTCTGTCCGGTGCGGTCGACGGCCTCGATGGTGACCGGTGTCAGCTTCTGTTGTGTCGCGGCTTCAACCAGCGTCATGCCGCCCGCGCGGGCGTCCTCATAGGCATCATGAACGTCAAGCAACACCTGCGCGGCTTCGGCAAGTGCCAACTCCTGCTTGATCTCGGCCTCAACCTCTTCGTAACTCTGCGATGATTCCGGTGTGATTTCGGCCACGCGCAGGATGACCGGTCCGAATTGTCCGTCCACCACCTCAGACGTTCCGCCCGCTTCGGAAACCGAGAACGCAGCATCCGCCAGCGACTGGTCGGGCAGGCCGGTACGGCTGAAACTGCCGATGCGCACATCGGCCGCGGAACGGCCAAGCTCGGCCATCAACTCGTCAAAGGTCTTGCCCGCCTCGATTTCGGCGGCAGCCGCTTCTGCGGCCTCCCGGTCGGTGAACACCAGCTGATCCACGGTGCGGGTCTCGGCGGTCGTGTAGCGGTCCTTGCGTGCCTCGTAATCCGCCCTCGCCATCTCGTCGCTGATTGCGGACGGATCGGCGATGTCTTCGTTTTCGAGCTTCACATAGGTCAACTTGCGGTATTCGGGCGCAGCATATCGGGCCTTGTTGGCTTCGAAATAGGCGCTCAATTCCTCGTCCGTCGGCGCCGGTACCGGATCGATGCTGGTGGGCGTGAGAAGCAGGTATTCGACATCGCGGGTTTCTGCTTCGTATTGGGCCAGCGCAGCAATCATGGCGTCGGGTGCGGAAAACCCTTCTGCGATCGCTTCCACGATCTGGGTGCGTACTGCCACCTGGCTGCGGCTTCGGATATAGTCTTCCTCGCTCATGCCCACCGAATTCAGCACCCGGCGGAAATTGTTGCGGTCGAACCGGCCGTTGAAATCGTGAAAGGCCGGATCCTGGGCAATCAGCGCGGCAAGGCGGCTGTCGGACAGGCCCAGATTCATCTCCCTGGCCTGCTCGTCGAGCAGTGCTCCGGCAATCAGCTGGGAATAGACCTGGTTCTCGAGACCGAAGGCGCGCGCCTGTTCCTGCGTAAGCCGCGTTCCGAGGCGGCGTCCCAACTCGGCCATCTGCCGGTCATAGGCAAGACGAAACTCGTTGGGTGTGACCTCCGTGTCGCCAACCGTGATGACCGATGTTCCACCCGCATTGAGCATGGAGCCCGAAATGCCCCAGACTGCAAACGACGCAACCAGCAAGACGAGGAGAAATTGGGCGACCCAGCTTTTGGCGCCCTTGCGCAATGTATCAAGCATCAAAGCTCCTGCATCGAAGTTTTGGGTGAGCGCGGGCCAAGCACCCGAACTGACCCTCTCAAAGTCCCTTTAGACGAAACCTCTGGCGAAATGAAGGGCAGGGGCGGCATAAACGGGCCGATCGGTGTTTCCTTATGTGCGACAACCTCGTGCGCGCAGGATGAACCTCAGACACCTTTAGTCCGGGAAGCTCACGCTTCGCCGGGCTTAGCGTCCGTATGCCAGCGGCTGGCCTGGCAATCCGTCGGGATCCGGGCCTCCCTGCGGCAGTTTCCCGGAAAGCAGCTTGTCCAGCTTCGAAAGGATCGCTTCCTCCGAATAGGGCTTTCGAACGATTGGAACATCGTTGAACGGCTGCGGGATGGCGCTCGAGTCGAAATAGCCTGTGGCAAAAAGGAACGGCACCTTGTTCTCGACGAGAAAGACGGCAATCTCTTCAGAGGTAGAGTCTCCGAGGTTCACATCGAGGATGGCTGCGTCCGGAAGAGGGTTTGCGGACAGGAACGCAAGGGTTTCTCGTGGTGAACCGAAAGTCGCAACGACGTGGATTCCGGCCGCTTCAAGAATCTGCTCGAGTTCGAGAGCGATCAGCATCTGATCCTCGACGATCAGCACCCTGCGTCCTGAAAGAAGCTGCTGGTTGCGTTCCCCGGGCTGCTCGATGCTGGATGGCTGGGAGGGCGCCCGGGCCGCTGTCCGCAACGAAACATGGCGGGACGGAACGCGGAACGCGGCTTTGAGCCCGTCCGACTCGTAGGCAACATTGCTTTCGCCGCCCAGATCGAACGGAATGCTGCGGTTGATCAGAACGGTGCCGAATCCCTCCCGGCTCGGCGGCTCGACGGCCGGACCGCCGCTTTCGGTCCATTTGATGTCGCAGGCTCCCGCATCGTCGATTTTCCAGACCACATCGAGGTGTCCGCCGGGTTGCGAAAGAGCACCGTATTTTGCCGCGTTGGTCGACAATTCGTGCAGCACGAGCGCCATGATCGAAAATGACCGGGCGTCCATCCAGACATTTGGTCCTTCAAGTTTGATCGTGTTTTTCTCGGAGCGGTACGGCAAAAGCTCGGCTTCAAGCAGATCGATCAGCCCGCCGCCGCCGTCGCCACGGATAACCTGGTCATGGGCAAGCGACAGAGCCTGGATACGGCCGCGCAGCGCCTCGACATAGGTTTCCAGGGTCTCGCCATCTCCGGTCGGATGCGTGACCAGCGATTTGATGACCGCCAGAATGTTCTTCACACGATGATTGAGTTCCTGGTTGAGCATGCGTTGACGGACTTCCGCCTTGGAACGCTCATCAGCCAAAAGTTCGGAATGTTCAAGGATCACACCCACCAGCGCAGCACGGGCGGCTTCGCCGAACTGGCGCTCTTCCTCCGTCCACGGCTTTGACTGTCTCCGCACGGTCTCCTTCCAGATCGCAAAGCTCTTGCGCGGCGTAAGCCTGTCTCCGTGCGGGCCGACTTCATAGGTTTTTTCCGGATTCCCGGCCCAGTTGAGGGTCTGCACAACCTCTCTCCGGAAATACATCACGTAATCGCCGGGCCGTTGGGACAAAGGCACAACCATCATTCCAGAGGCGAGGTCTGAATAGGCTTCGGCATCGGGAACGATATCGGAAAGCTTGTGTGTCGCCCAAATGTGGCCTTCAGCCACGGTGGTGGCAAAACGCGCCAGATCCACGATTGCGCTTTCAGGTGGAGTGGTCCCGGTCACGGTCAGTTTGCCGTCGAGCCACATCGCCACCCCGTCAGCGGGAATGAGACGTGCAAATTCCGAAAGCCGACTGCGTAAAAGGCCATTGATATCCTCGACATGAACTGCCTGTTGCAACAGACCGTCAAGCGCCGATCGAGCAGCCGCGGCCGCATCTAGCGATTGCTTGTGACGCAGCGCATTGAGATGCAGCGAGAGAAATTCGCCGAACAACTCTGCCGCCACGCGTTCGGCCATCGACAGTGTCCGCGGACCGTAATGGTGACAGGCCACCAAACCCCACAGTTCCCCGTCGATGATGATCGAGATCGACATCGACGCGCCCACGCCCATGTTGCGAAGATACTCGCAGTGGATCGGTGAAACGCTGCGGAGGTGCGCGAATGAAAGGTCCAATGGCTCACCGGATTCATTGAGCACGGGCACAACAGGAATTGGCTTGAAATTGGCATCGGAAATGATGCGGATCGGATTCTTGATGTAGAGTTCGCGCGCTTGCTGCGGGATGTCGGTCGCGGGGAAATACTGCCCCATGAAACTTTCAAGATGCGTCCGCTTGGCTTCGCCGATCACCTGGCCGGAACCGTCGGGCTCGAACTGGTAGATCATCACGCGGTCGTAATCGAGCATTGCCTGAAGCAGCCTGACGGAATTGGCGACCAGTTTTTCCGTGGAGGCAATCGAGGCGATCCGTCCGAGCATTGTCCGCGACAGTTCCAGCGGTTCGGCGACATCGTGCTCGGCGGGTTCAAATTCCATGATAGCCGCACCTTTGAAGCGGTGCACGGCGATGTCGAAACGCCCTCCGTTCGGTCCGGCCATGCCGAACAGAAGCGAGGATCCGCCACCGTCACGGCTGCGCGTCAGGGCGTTCCGGATACTGTGGGACAGCTCCCTGCCGACAACCGCATTCAGTTCCCGGCCGATGGGCGGGCCATCGAGGCCGAGCATCGATGGTGCATTTTCGGAGCAGCGTACAATTTCGGTCGCGGTCTCGTCACAGGCGAGCAGACAGCCATGCGGCTGGATGTTGCCCGGGATGTGGATCGGCTCGACATCACAATTGGTGAGGTCGGTCTTTTCAGGCGAATTCATGGGCGGTCTTCGAATAGATGGAGAGGGCAAGGCTGAAAGTGTCCCGGGCCGCGGCGAGAGCCGCTTCATGCTGGTCTTCGGGAAGCTCTTCCAAAACGGTTAGAAACACGCGCCAGCGCCGGGGATCGGAGGCTTGCCGGGCAAGATGGCGCGCGCCGAGATCCGCTCTCATGCCAAGGGCTTCGGCCCTTCGCAGCAGGAGCCGGGCGCCAAGCGAAGACCCCTCAAGCACGTAGAAGGCCCCGAGGCGGCGCGCGGAGGTGTCAAAGCAAACCTTGGAATCGGTTTCCGGCAACAAATCGATGCCGAGATCGTCAATATCCGTTGCGGCCAGATTGGCGATTCTGTCGAGCGTCCAGTTACTGGCACTGTCATCTGCGAGTGCGCTTTCGATGGTGTCGCGAAAGCGGTGTGTCTTGCGGACATAGGCCATGTAGGCCTCTTGAGAGCCGAAGTCGCCAACCACGTCGTCGAGATTCTTGTGAAGCGGTGATGTGGAATCGCGCAAGGCGCTTCTGAGGCGGTCGGCAGGCAATCGTGTTCTCCGGAATGAAGCCTGAACATAAGGACACTCTGAAGCGACGTCTATAATGTATGTTGGTATCGGAAATCAGACATTGCAGCAGTGGATCACGCCCTGTCGACCATTCCGAATTGTTGGTCAAGACCGGAGGTTGCCGCACGGGCCGGGATCAACATGGAATGTGAATATATGATGAATATATAATATGATCGGGCATGCGCGGACCGGCAAAAGCCTGTTGGCCGGGCGTTTCCTCTTCTTCAAGTCATTTGGCTTGACCGCGAGAAAGCCGGGCAAGGGCCCTCAGCGTGGCAACCAGAACTAGAAGACAAAGGCCGGCCTTGGTGACCGTTTCCATCATGCCTTCTATCAGCAGCGCATGAGCCACCGTTCCGGCAACGATGACAATCGCCAGGACTTTGTGGATCAAGCGCCAGAGATGGGGCCTGATGCGAACCTGCTTGCGGAATGCCGCAAGAAACGCCGAGAGGAACACCGCCCACATGGCAATCACACCCCAGGCCGAGAACGGAGTGGGTGACCGCAAAAGGAGGGCATCTAACACGTCAGGCGGGCTTGTGATCCACAGACCGGCTACATGCGCGACCACGCTGAGCACGAGTGCTCCGCCGACCCAGTGATGAGCGGTCCGCGCCCTCCGGCGGGAAAGCCCCGGGATCATGCCCGCAGCGAGCAGCGGTTGGAAAAGCAGCAGGCACAGTCCGACAATCCCGGCGAAACAGGCCGTGATGTAGATTGGGCCGCGCCATGCGATAAGCGGGCTCCATGCGGCTGCGGCGATCGGGCCGATCGTGGCGACTGCAAGGATGATCCATGCCATTGTGGCTCGAACCCTGCCGGGAGCGTTCGGACCCACGGCGCGCTCAGACGGGCTTCAGGACGAAATCGGCACGAAGGCTGGTGTCGCTGGCACTCGACATGACTGGCCGCAGAAACACGGTCTCGAAGTCGCCGCTGTCATAGGCGAGATGTCCGTGCGGTTGCCCGAAGGCCGGGACAATCTGCGGCATTTCGAGACGGAACTCGCCGTTCTCGTCGCTCAGCGTCGCCCCGTGGCTGTGCGGATCGCGCTCATGTCCTTCGGTCGTGTGCGCCCAGATCTGGATTCGTTGTCCGGCCAGTGGCGCCCCGTCACCGGCACGCCGCACCGTTCCTGTCATCCGGAAGCCGCCGCCGCCAATGCGATCAACAACTGGAGCGCCGGGGAGGTAATTGTTGGAGCCTCCGCGCATGGAGGGAGTTGGCGCAAGTCCGCTTTCACGGGCCGGGAACCCGAGGCCTGAAAGTCCTGCGATCGTGCCTGCGACCGTGATTGTACCGGCAGCCGCAATCAGCTTGCGGCGCGTTGTGATAAGATCAGTCATCTGGTTTGGTCCTATCGTTCGAGGTGTGTCTGTTCGGCCTGCCATGTGGCAAGGCCTCCGATTGATACGAACAATAGAGCAGTTTGAGGCGATCCCAAGGTCGCAACCCCTCAGACAGCAGGATCCAACGTTCACGGATTTGTGAGGATGCAGGACGCGACGCTGCATCCAAGGTCAGCGCTGTAGTCATTTTCGCTTACCGTTTTGGTCTGACCAACAATCATCCGGTCAAGGTGACCGACGCTGGACAGAAGTCCCTTCTGGTCCGAAAAAACCACAAGCAATTAGCATTTGTTTGACCAAATCCGTGTAAGCGTTTGAATGCACGAAGAGATGTCTCCACCTGTCAGAGGAGTGGTCCGCGAAAATGGTCTCGAACCCGGACAAGCCCGGTCGCACAGACAGGGGATACAACCGCAAGTCTGACCTCCGTTACAGCGCCCATTGCCCCGGCATCGTCGAACTTACGTTCAGCGACAGGAAGCACTTCATCGCCCTGACCGGAGCCATCGTGAACCTGTCCGTGACAGGATGTCTATTCGCCAATGATGAGATGCCCTGGGCCAGCCTCGACGGCAGCGGGCCATCCGACTCCCTGTTCGAGATCATTTCTTCCAGATGCGGCATCTACATTCCCTGGACCAACACCTACTGCACCGGAGAGATAAAGCGTGTGGGGTCCTTCATCATCGGTATTCAGTTTCATGCGCCGCTGAGTGAAGCCTTGGTCAAGCACGTCGCCAGTCTTGAAAAGAGCGGCAAGCGTCGCATCAGGCCCAGATCCACGCGGAAATACAATCGCATCCTGCCCATCGCGATCAAGCGGCAGCTCCGGCAGGCGCGCGCAGCCGCTCAACAGGAGCATACCGGACAGGCTTGATCCCGCTTGCTTCCTCTTTCTTGCGATGAAGCCGCCGTTTGCAAACCCGCGCCGGTCTGATAAGTCCGGCACGAAAGTTAGTGCAGACGCCAATTCGACGGGGAACCATCCATGACGCCTGATATCCGCCCGCTTGTGGCCGGCAACTGGAAGATGAACGGCACGCGCCAGAGCCTCACAGAGATCAAGGCCATTGCGGAAGGGCTTGGGCCTGACCTGACGGATGCAATTGATGCATTGATCTGTCCGCCGGCCACGTTGCTCTATGTTTCAACCGCCCTGACCGACGAAAGTGCGCTCTCGATCGGTGCGCAGGATTGCCACGCGGAACAGTCCGGAGCATTTACCGGCGATATTTCGGCGGAAATGATTGCCGATTGTCAGGGCGAATATGTGCTCGTCGGCCATTCCGAGCGCCGCACCCTGCATGGCGAAAGCGACGCTGATGTCCGTGCGAAGGCCCAGGCTGCAGCGAGCGCCGGATTGGTGCGCGTGATCTGTATCGGTGAAACCGAGGCCGAGCGGAAATCGGGCGAAACGCTTGCCGTCCTCGGACGCCAGCTTGCGGGCTCCGTTCCCGACGATGCGACTGCCGCCGATACCGTGATCGCCTATGAGCCTGTATGGGCGATCGGGACCGGCCTGACACCCACAACAGACGATATTGCCGAGGCGCACGCGTTCATTCGCGGCGCGATGGAAGAGCGCTTCGCGGGCGAGGGGAGCGCGATGCGGCTCCTTTACGGCGGATCGGTGAAGCCTTCCAATGCGGACGAACTGCTTGCCATCGCCAATGTCGATGGTGCCCTGATTGGCGGTGCAAGCTTGAAAGCGGAAGACTTTCTCGCCATCTGTAAGGCCTGCCGCGGCCTCATTGGCTGAAGCCATCGGCGAATTTGACATCCGGCCTTTCAGGAGGCCATCAGCGTGGGACTTGGAATAAGGCCGTCCCTCGTGTAAAGAGCCGCAAAACCGACGTTGATTGCGCCCGGAAAGGGCAGGAAAGAACCCGATGCAAACCGTATTGATTGTCATCCATCTCATGATTGTGCTCGCGCTTGTCGGCATTGTGCTGATTCAGCGTTCAGAAGGCGGTGGCCTCGGAATTGGCGGCGGCTCCGGCTTCATGTCGGCCCGTGGCGCGGCCAACGCGCTCACCCGCACCACCGGCATTCTCGCTGCCGCGTTCTTCATTACCTCGCTGGCGCTAGGCATTCTGGCCCGTTACGGCGACAGCCCGACCGACATCATCGACCAGATTTCCGTTCCCACGCAGGGCACTGGATCGGGGGTTCTTGACCAGCTCGGCGGTTCGTCCACACCGGAGACACCGGCCGGTGACGCACCCGCATCCGGCGCCGCCGGCGACATCCCAGCCGCACCTGCTGCGCCATCGGATGTTCCGACCGGTCAGTAAGCTGCCGAAAGTTCCGTTTGATGAGCCGGCCCGCGCCAAACCTGGCGCGGGCCGGTTTTGTTGAGCCATGCTTCGCGTGCCACCGGGTTCAGGCGGTTCAGGCGTTATGCACCAAAAAAACCGGCCATTGCTTTTTTGGGGGTGGCGGAATCAGGAAACTGGGGGTATCGGTCCAATCCCATGGCGCGATATGTATTCATCACCGGCGGCGTGGTCTCCTCGCTTGGAAAAGGCATAGCATCGGCGGCTCTCGGGGCGCTTTTGCAGGCACGCGGATATCGCGTCCGGCTCAAGAAGCTGGACCCGTATCTGAACGTGGATCCGGGCACCATGAGCCCGACCCAGCACGGCGAGGTTTTCGTCACCGACGACGGGGCCGAAACCGATCTCGATCTCGGTCACTATGAACGCTTCACCGGCCGTTCGGCGACCCAATCGGACAACATCACCACCGGCCGTATCTACAAGAACATTATCGACAAGGAACGGCGTGGCGACTATCTCGGCGCCACCGTTCAGGTCATTCCGCATGTGACCAATGAAATCAAGGATTTCGTGGTGACCGGCAATGAGGACTACGATTTCGTTCTGTGCGAGATCGGCGGCACGGTTGGCGATATAGAAGCGATGCCGTTCATTGAGGCGATCCGCCAACTCGGCAATGATCTGCCGCGCGGGACTGCGGTCTACGTTCATTTGACTCTGATGCCGTGGATCGCGGCCGCAGGCGAGTTGAAGACCAAGCCCACACAGCACTCTGTCAAGGAACTGCAGGCCATGGGCATCGCGCCCGATATCCTGCTTGTGCGCGCGGACCGCGAGATTCCGGCCGACGAACGCCGAAAGCTGTCGTTGTTCTGCAACGTCCGCTCTTCTGCGGTCATCCAGGCGCTGGACGTGAAATCGATCTATGATGTGCCGATGGCCTATCATCAGGAAGGGCTCGACACGGAAGTGCTCGCAGCCTTCGGCATTGATCCTGCGCCCGCGCCGCGAATGGCCGCCTGGGAGGCCGTTTCCGAAAGGATCCACAACCCCGAAGGCGAGGTGACGATCGCCATCGTGGGCAAATATACCGGGCTCAAGGATGCCTACAAATCCCTGATCGAGGCGCTCTACCACGGCGGCATCGCCAACCGGGTGAAGGTCAACCTCGAGTGGATTGAAAGCGAGATCTTCGAAAAGGAGGATCCGTCTCCGTGGCTTGAGAAAGTGCATGGTATTCTGGTTCCCGGCGGCTTTGGCGAGCGCGGGGCGGAGGGAAAGATCGCTGCCGCCCGGTTCGCGCGCGAGCGCAGGGTGCCCTATTTCGGCATTTGTTATGGAATGCAGATGGCGGTGCTCGATGCCGCGCGCAATCTCGCTGGCATCGATACGGCCATGTCCTCCGAGTTCGACCGCTCGGAAGGCGAACACGTGGTCGGTCTCATGACCGAGTGGCTCAAGGGCAACCAGCTCGAGACGCGCGCCGCATCCGGCGACCTGGGAGGCACCATGCGGCTGGGCGCCTATCCGCATCCGCTCAAGCCCGGCACGCTGATCTCGAAGATCTACGACGCCACGGAAGTTTCCGAGCGTCATCGGCATCGGTACGAGGTCAATATCGCCTACAAGGACCGTCTTGAAGAGGCGGGCCTGGTGTTTTCGGGACTTTCTCCGGACGGGCTGTTGCCCGAGACGATCGAGTATCCCGAGGAAGTTCATCCCTGGTTCGTGGGCGTGCAGTATCACCCCGAGCTCAAATCGCGCCCGCTCGAACCACACCCGCTGTTCGCAAGCTTCATCGAAGCCGCGCTGGAGCAATCGCGGCTCGTGTAGCGGGTTTTTGGTTGTGTTGGCTTTGCGGTTTGAACAGGACGGCCGGCGTGTCCTCGCGGCAGCTGCGTGACGTCAATCTACAGCCCGACCCCGTTCTATGACTAACGGCGGTCGCGTCCAGAAGCGCTTGTGACAGAGCCGGGCGGCTTCGTCCAGAGCGCGCAAACGCAGATGCTGCTGCCTTGCCGTGTGATCGGAAATTTGAGACACTTTCCCGTGTGGTGCCCGGGCCGGGCCGGCATCTTGGTCCAAGATGTCGGCTCGGTGTGCGGAGCGGAGCCAAAGCAGAGGGAGGTTCAGGCGGTGTTCAACAGACTGTCTCTTAGCAAATGTCTGGTGGCGGCAATGCTTGCCTTGCCATTCACCAGCCCCGCCCAGGCGACCGGGTCGATTACATGCAATGACATGAAATTCGATTCCAGTGTTGAGATCGTTCTCGGTGCCGGGCCCGTATCAAATGTGATTTCGGTATCGATTTCCGTCGGTGACCGGGATTTGACGACCATTCCCGGGTTGCCGGGAGAGCCTGCCGCGATCGCACAGTCGTTTGACGACGGCGAACTGTTTCGCATTGATCTGGTCGACGATCAGGCGACGCGTCTGCTTGCGGAGATACGATTGCTGCGCGCCGATCACGACAGTCTCCCGCTGCAGATCGGCTATGTCCGTCTTGGCGACGAGCCGCCAGTGGGGATTTCCTGCGTCGGGCCGTGACACGACCTCAATCGCCAACGCGGCTTCGGTACACCCGCCGGGGTTGAAGGCCTATTTCGCGCGCTTCAGATAAGCGGCCATCAGTTGCGCCATGCGCGCATCCCTGATCGCGGCCGTATCCTCGCCCATAACAACCCCGACCACCGATTTGCCCTGACGCCGGACGGATGTTGCCAGGTTGAAACCCGATGCGCGGGTGTAGCCGGTCTTCAGCCCGTCCGCCCCCGGAATCTTCTCAAGCGCCTTGTTGTGGCCCTTGATCGTACGGCCTGCGACGGTCACCTCCGTCTGGCGGAAATAGCCATAATAATGCGGGAATTTCCGTCTCAGCGCTATCGCGAGCCGGGCCATGTCCGTAGCCGTGGTTACCTGGCCGGAATCGGGCAATCCGGATGCGTTCTTGAAAACCGTGCTGGTCATGCCGAGCGTTCTGGCTTTCGCGGTCATCATGTCGGCGAAACGCGCCTCTGAGCCGCCGCCGAGAAACTCGGCCACAGCCGTGGCGACGTCATTGGCGGATTTGACCACAAGCACGCGGATTGCCGTGTCCACGGTAATCGACTGACCCGCCTTCAGACCAAGCTTCGAAGGCGGACGGCGTGCTGCATACCGGCTGATCGGGATCTCAGTGCTCCGGCTGATACGGCCCTGATCGAGCGCCTCGAACAGCATGTAAACCGTCATCATCTTGGTCAGGGAGGCAGGATAGCGCTTCTCGTTGGCATTGGTCCCGTGGAGCATTTCACCGCTCTTGGCATCGACAACGATGGCGGCGTATTTCGAGGATGTTGGCGCAATCGAATAGACAGCCTCGTCGATGGAGCCGCCGGATGAGGAAGCGCAGGCTGAAACCGCAAACGCAACCATCATCATGCACAGTGAAAGTCTGCCGCGCCTGAATGCGCCTGCAACCAGCCCCATCAAAGGTCTTCTCCCGTTGAGCCCCGTAATTGGATAACGTCTGACCGCGATTCCCGCAAGTCTGGAGACTGCCTGTTCTGGTTGTGCACTCGGACTGCGTCGACGCCGAGCCTTGTTGCGCCGCAAACAGCGAAGCTGGTAAGGGAAGGTGGAATGGAGTGAAACTTGAAATGAATTCACCGCGAATCCGCAGACCGCTCGATCACCTGGTCCTTCCCGTCGAAGATCTGGAAACCACCCGCGCGCGCCACGCCGCGCTGGGCTTTACCGTCGCCGCCGATGCGCGGCATCCGTTCGGGACAGAGAATGCCTGCGTGTTCTTTGCAGACAGCACTTATCTTGAACCGCTGGCGGTGGCCTCGCGCGAAGAGTGCGAGGAGGCTGCCCGCCAGGGCAACGTCTTCGTGGCGCGGGACCAGGCGTTCCGGTTTCGCCGTAGCGAGAATGGTCTCTCGTCTTTCGTTGTCGGCAGCACCGATGCCCGGAGCGACCATGAGCGGTTTGTGCGCGAGGGCATGTCGGGCGGAGATCTGCTTGAGTTCTCGCGTCAGATGAAGTTCCCGGACGGCTCGGAACAGGCGGCGAGCTTCCGTCTGGCCTTTGCCGCCGATTTGCGCTCGCCGGACCTGTTCGGCTTCGCAGTCGAACGCATCAATGTGCCCGCAGCAGATAAATCGGCGCTTACAACCCACAGGAACGGCGTGATCGGAATTTCGGAAGTCGTGCTGTCGGAACCGAACCCGACGGATTTTCAGTATTTCATTCAGGAGCTTTGCGACAACCGCGAGGTCGACGCCAATTCCTTCGGCATGACCATCGAGCTTGACGGATCGGCGGTCACCGTCCTTAACCGCGCGGGAATGGAAGCGTTCCTCGGCGTGATTGATGAAGACCGGGAACGGGGCCTGTTTGGCCGCGCCGTCGTCTTCATCGTGGATGATCTCGTCAAACTCACCGAGACATTGCACAACAATGGTATCAAGGCTCGCGAGGTCGGGTCACGCGTCCTGGTCGATCCGGCGCCGGGGCAGGGTGTCATCTATTGTTTCGAGGCAAGCCGATGACTGCTGCGAACGCCTCGGTCAGTATTGGAAACACTGTCTTTGACAACGCTGCGGCGCTGACGCTGATCGCCGGGCCCTGCCAGTTCGAATCCCGCGATCACGCCTTCGATATGGCGGGCAGCCTGAAGGAATTGTGCGGCCAGCTTGGGATCGGACTCGTCTACAAATCGAGTTACGACAAGGCCAACCGCACCTCGCTTTCGAGCACCCGTGGCGCCGGTCTCGATGCTGCCATGCCGGTGTTCGACGATCTGCGTGACCAGCTCGGTCTTCCGGTGCTGACCGATATCCACTCCGAGGAGCAATGCGCCATCGTCGCACCGCATGTCGATGTGCTGCAGATCCCGGCGTTTCTGTGCCGGCAGACCGACCTGCTGGTTGCCGCGGCAAAGACGGGAAAGGTCATCAACGTCAAGAAGGGCCAGTTCCTGGCACCCTGGGACATGAAGAACGTGCTCGGCAAGATCACGGGTTCTGGCAACGCAAACGTGCTGCTCACCGAGCGCGGCGCCTCTTTCGGTTACAACACGCTGGTCTCCGACATGCGTGCGCTGCCGATTATGGCGGAGACGGGCGCGCCGGTGATTTTCGACGCCACCCATTCGGTGCAGCAGCCGGGCGGGCAGGGCGCCACCTCGGGTGGCGAGCGTCGCTTCGTCGAAACGCTCGCCCGTGCTGCAGTCGCGGTGGGCATTGCCGGCGTCTTCATCGAGACGCATCAGGATCCCGACAATTCGACGTCGTCCGACGGCCCCAATATGATCCCGCTGAAGAACTTGCCCCGTCTTCTTGAAACGCTGATGGCTCTTGACGAGGTGGCAAAACGCGCCAACAGCCGCTGAGACGACCTGAGTTGCACCTCGTTTGTGTGTGCCCGAAAAAAAGCCGCCGGACACAGTCCGGCGGCCTTTGTCATTGTACCCTGGATTGGGGGTTAGAATTCGCTCCAGCTCTCTTGCTTGCTGGCCGCTGCCGATCCGCCGCCAAACACCGAGGCGATCTTGGCTCCGAGAGCACGTGCCGGGGACTGCGCCGGCCGGGAGGCGGCAGAAGCAGGCGTCGGACCAGAGGCTGAGCGGTGCGAACCGGAAGCTCCGGTGTTGAAGCTGCCCACCAGACCCTCGAGCTTCACCGCCTCACCGGACAACCCCTGAGTAGCCGCATTGGTCTGTTCCACCATGGCGGCGTTCTGCTGCGTCACCTGATCCATCTGGTTGACTGCGGAGTTGATCTCTGCAAGCGCGGTCGATTGCTCCCGCGCTCCGGTGACGATGGAGCGAATGTGATCGTTGATCTTGATCACTTGGCTTTCAATTTCAGCCAAGGCTGTTCCTGTCTGATTGACCAGCGATACGCCGTTGCCGACGTGGGTTGAGGACGTCTCGATCAAGGTCTTGATCTCCTTGGCCGCATTGGCCGACCGTCCTGCAAGTTCGCGAACCTCCTGTGCGACAACGGCGAAGCCCTTGCCCGCTTCACCGGCGCGCGCTGCCTCCACCCCGGCATTGAGCGCCAGCAGGTTGGTCTGGAAGGCGATATCGTCGATCACCGAGATGATCTGGCTGATGCGGCCGGAGGATTCTTCGATCTTCTCCATCGCGGAAATTGCGGTTTGAACAACCTTGGCCGATTTTTCCGTGCTGTCCTTGGTCCCGGCGACCATTTCGCTGGCTTCCTCTGCGCGCTGCGAAGAGCTCTTGACCGTCGAGGTAATCTCGTCGAGGGCCGCTGCGGTTTCCTCGAGCGAGGCAGCCTGCTGCTCCGTGCGCTTGGACAGATCATCGGCAGCCGAGCCGATTTCCGAAGATGAAAGACGCACCGCCTCCGTGGTCGCCGCGATGTCCTGAACCGTGCTGTTGAGTCTGTCGACCGAGCTGTTGAATTCGGTACGAAGCTTTTCGTAGTCCGGGGCAAAGGCCTCGTTGATCCGGTAGGTCAGGTTGCCGGCCGAAAGGTTCTCCAGGCCCTGGGTCAGTGCCTCGATGACGCGCACCCGCTCGGCGTCTTCGGCTGCCTTGCGCTCGGCGGCTTCCTGTTCGAGCCGGTGGATCTCCGCCTGTTCGGCTTCCGACCGTTCGCGCGCCGACTTGCGCTCGATCTCCCCCTGACGGAAATAGGCGACCGATTGCGCCATTTCGCCGATCTCGTCCTTGCGGTCGGCGTGGGGAACGTCCTTGGAATAGTCACCCGTGGCGAGCATGCCCATGTATTCCTTCATGCTCACAAGCGGCCTTACGACGTTGCGCACAATATAGAGCATCAGCATCAGGCCGAACACGAGTGCCAAGCCGGCAAAAGCCAAGCCGACATAGAGCGATTTTTCCGCCTCGGCCAGCTTCTGGTCCATTCCGGCCTTGATCTGCGCGTCGATACGGGCCTCAGCAGCGTGGATGGTTTCGATGGAAGCTTCCACTTCCCGCTCAAGTGCGACAGCAACCTGGTCGAAGGATTGCATCAGCCTGTTGCCTTCCGCCGGGCCGCCGGCCACATACGCCTGAGCCATCTCGATGCCCGCGGCATGAAACACAGCGAACTTTTCGGCCAGTGACACCATTGCCGCGCGCAGAGCCGGTTCGCCGAGGCGATCGCCGATTTCGCTTACGCGGTTGGCCTTGCCCGCAAGGGCCGCTGCAGATTCCTCCGCGAGGACGAAGCCGTCATCGAGACCGTCGAGGCCGCGAGTGGCGGAGATATCCGTCAGGGCTTCCTGGGTTGAAACGATGTCAATTTCAATCCCCTTCGCCAGCACTTCGAGTTCCTTGATCGAGCCGTCATTCTGACGGGTGAACTCAGCAAGTTCCTGGCTGGATTTTGCCAACTGGCTGATTTGCAGTTCGGCAAAACCCAAAGCGGCGATGTTTACGGTGATCAGAGCCGCGATGGCGAATGGGACCGCCCGGCTAAGTTTAAAGTCTTTGAGATGCACTGTTTTCACTCCTGAAACCGTCAAATTGCGAGGCAGCCTGAAATCTCTGCTAACTTTTCTAATAGTTGAGGAGTGGTTACCAGCAGGTTACCAGATCTCGAATGAGAAAAGTCGCATGGCGTCGTGAAGTTCATCTTCGGCAGTGCACGATTCATATCGCGGTTCCGGCTCTCGATCAGGCGCCCTCTAAGCCGAGAAAATTGCATTCTCATGAAACCATAATCTCTATTTTGAATAGAATTTTTCCGGCTGCGCGGAAGAACGCAATGCGGAAATGCGGAATGGCACGCGTGGCGTATCGGCCCTCGAATAAATGTGTCGAGCATTGAAGCGAGCCGCTGGTCCCGGTCAGTCAGTGACCGTCTCGCCCACACGATCGAACCGCGCCGGCGCGTCGCCACGCGATTGATTTTTTGCCATGGTGCGGTAAGACGGCGCAGCCTCCTGCTTTGCCTGCGCTTCAATCACAAGGATCCAGATTATGACCGCCATTATCGATATTGCCGGACGCGAAGTCCTCGACAGCCGCGGAAACCCGACTGTGGAAGTCGATGTGCACCTGGAAGACGGCTCCATGGGCCGCGCAATGGTTCCATCGGGCGCCTCCACCGGTGCACATGAGGCCGTGGAACTGCGCGATGGCGGAACCCGGTATCTGGGCAAGGGCGTCGAGAAGGCGGTCGCAGCTGTCAACGGCCCGCTCTGCGACAACATCTGCGGAATGGATGCCGAGGGCCAGATTGCGCTCGACAAGGCGATGATCACGCTCGATGGCACCGCCAACAAGAGCAAGCTTGGCGCCAACGCCATTCTCGGCGTGTCGCTGGCCGCAGCCCGCGCAGCCGCGCAGGCCAGCGGCCTTCCGCTGTACCGCTATGTCGGCGGGGCGAATGCCCGGCTGCTTCCGGTACCGATGATGAACATCATCAATGGCGGCGCGCATGCGGACAATCCGATCGATTTCCAGGAATTCATGATCATGCCTGTGGGCGCCGAAACATTCCGCGATGCAGTGCGGATCGGCTCGGAAGTGTTTCACACTTTGAAGAAGGAACTCGCCAGCGGCGGCTACAACACCAATGTCGGCGACGAGGGCGGCTTCGCCCCCAATCTCAAGAGCGCGCCCGAAGCGCTCGATTTCATCATGAAGTCCATCGAGAAGGCCGGCTATCGCCCGGGTGAGGATGTTCATCTGGCGCTCGACTGCGCCGCCACCGAGTTCTTCAAGAACGGCAAATATGAACTTGAAGGCGAGGGCCGCTCGCTCGAACCCGAGGCGATGGCCGATTATCTTGCCGAATTGCAGGGCAAATACCCGATCATCTCGATCGAGGACGGAATGGGCGAGGACGACTGGGACGGCTGGAAGTCCTTGACCGACAAGATCGGCGACAAGTGCCAGCTCGTCGGCGACGATCTCTTCGTCACCAACTCGGCGCGGCTGCGCGACGGCATCAAGATGGGCGTGGCCAATTCGATCCTGGTCAAGGTCAACCAGATCGGAACCCTGTCGGAAACGCTGGATGCGGTCGAGACCGCGCACAAGGCGCGCTATACAGCTGTGATGAGCCACCGCTCGGGCGAGACCGAGGATTCCACCATCGCCGATCTCGCGGTCGCCACCAATTGCGGACAGATCAAGACCGGCTCGTTGTCGCGCTCCGACCGGCTGGCCAAATACAACCAGCTGATCCGCATCGAGGAAGAGCTTGGTGTGGAAGCGGCCTATGCGGGCGCATCGGTGCTGCGGAGCTGACGCGCGTCGGCGCCATGTCTGCCAGCGGCTGGCTTGATTGAACGTCTTCCATCAATCAGGCGCGCGGTAGCTCCGCGCTCCGGCGTCCGGGACGGCGGGATTGATTCGGTCGTGCTGCGCTGTTTTGACTTGGAATAAAGCCGGGAATGCTCCAAGATCAGTTGCGGTCATTGTGCCGGAAGGCCGGCGCAACACCCGCAATGCGAGAAGCAATCCGGGGGGCAAGATGGCGGTCTTTTCGAGACGTTCGGTAATTTTGGCGATGGGT
Organism: Hoeflea sp.; assembly: GCA_040216675.1. GTDB lineage: Bacteria > Pseudomonadota > Alphaproteobacteria > Rhizobiales > Rhizobiaceae > Hoeflea. Next base: position 135,181 of record JAVJOR010000007.1, read on the forward strand.
CTGGCAGCAGTTGTCAGGGACATCTTTCAACCGCGCAACGCTCATGCATATTACAGTGTCGAGAATGCGGAGGGCATCAATGAGTGTCTCACGGAGGGGGGGAAGGTCACGTTTTTCGACGAACCTAAAGGGGAATCGATAGGATATTGCGACACCCGGGATGACCTCACCTGCATGGGTCGTCTCGACAACAAGCAGGCATACTACCATTCGGAGTCGGATACATGCAGGATTGTTGGTGACGACGATGATGAATTTGACGATCTGGAGGATTGTTTTCTGACGACGGCTTGTGTCCGCCAGGCCGGATTGAGCGACTGTTGTTTCGAGCTCCGGGTGCTTCGCGCTTTTCGTGATGGCCAACTTCGCCACATGCCAGGCGGCCAGGATGATATCGACCGTTACTACCGCGACGCGCCCGCACTGGTTAGATTGGTCAGCCGGCACAGGAACGGTCGGGCCGAGCTCAGCCGAGCCTACCTCCTGTATGTGCTGCCAAGCGCAATCTGTGCCAAAATTGGGTTCAATCGCTTGGCCCACTGGATCTACCGCAGGATGATGATGGATTTGCCGGTCCGGCTTTCATTCTGATCAATGCATGCAGGAATAACCCATTCTTAAGCATGTGCTGGCAGGATCCGGGAATCGCAGGTGTAAGGCGTTTCTCGTATGCGAACTCAATTCCGACGGCGGCAATCATGGGGGCTATGGGTCATCCCTGTGCTTTCAATCGGCTGCTTTGTCTATTTCGGCTTCCATTCATGGCATGGGGACTTCGGGCTCAATGCCACCGACGAGCTTGTGCGGCGCGACATGGAATTGACCGCGCGCCTTGCATCGCTCGAGGAACGCAGGCAGCATCTGGAAACACGCGTCCAGCTGCTCAGTGACGGTCTCGTTGAGGCGGATATGCTCGACGAACGCGCGCGGCTGATGCTGAACGTCGCCCGCGAGGACGAAATCGTCTATTTCAATTGATTTAACGGATTAACTTGATCCCGGTTAATTCGTTAATTATCCATTATTATCAATGAGATGCTTGTCATATCAGCTATGCGTTTATGCGCTTGCTGCAAGGGTGGATTTTCCCTATGGTCAACTTACATGACCACTGGGAGGATGACATGGCTCCAAGGAAACCCGCCGCTGCCACACCCCGCAAGAAACAGGCGGCGAAGAGCGGCTTGAACGGCGGAATCACCGACTTCGACAAGGATACCGAACTCGAAGCCTACCGCGAAATGCTGATGATCCGGCGTTTCGAGGAAAAGGCAGGCCAGCTTTACGGCATGGGTTTCATCGGCGGTTTCTGTCACCTCTACATCGGTCAGGAAGCGGTGGTCATCGGCATGCAGATGGCGCTCAAGGAAGGTGATCAGGTGATCACCGGCTACCGTGACCACGGACACATGCTGGCGACAGGTATGGAAGCGCGCGGCGTGATGGCGGAACTGACCGGGCGCCGCGGAGGCTACTCGCGCGGCAAGGGCGGCTCCATGCACATGTTCTCGAAGGAAAAGCATTTCTACGGCGGTCACGGGATCGTCGGCGCTCAGGTCTCGCTCGGAACCGGGCTGGCCTTCGCCAACAAGTACCGCGGCAACGACAATGTCTCGCTGACCTATTTCGGTGACGGCGCAGCCAACCAGGGTCAGGTCTACGAGAGCTTCAACATGGCAGCACTCTGGAAGCTCCCGGTGGTCTACATCGTCGAAAACAACCGCTATGCGATGGGAACCTCCACGGCCCGGTCCTCGGCGCAGTCCAATTTCTCCCTGCGCGGCAACTCCTTCGGCATTCCCGGACATCAGGTCGACGGCATGGATGTCCGTGCGGTGCACGCCGCCGGAGAAGAGGCCGTCGCCCATTGCCGTTCCGGAAAGGGTCCGATCATCCTGGAAATGATGACCTATCGCTACCGTGGTCACTCAATGTCGGATCCGGCGAAATACCGGACCAAGGACGAGGTGCAGAAAATGCGCGCCGAGCACGACCCGATCGAGCAGGTCAAGCAGCGCATCCTTGAGAGCAAATACGCCAGCGAGGACGATCTCAAGGCAATCGACAAGAAGGTGAGGGAGGTTGTTGCGGATTCGGCAGATTTCGCCCAGGCGGACCCGGAACCGGATGCATCGGAACTCTACACCGATATTCTGCTTTAAGGGGAGGGAAGACCATGCCGATAGATATCCTGATGCCTGCGCTTTCCCCCACCATGGAAGAGGGAACGCTTTCGAAATGGCTCAAGAACGAAGGTGACGAGGTCACTGCCGGCGACGTGATCGCCGAGATTGAAACCGACAAGGCGACCATGGAAGTGGAAGCCGTCGACGAGGGCAAGATCGGCAAGATCATGGTTCCCGCCGGCACCGAGAACGTCAAGGTGAATGCGGTGATCGCCGTCCTGCTGGAGGAAGGCGAAAGCGCCGACGATATCGGCTCCAAGAAGTCCGCCGATCCGGCGCCCAAAAAGCCCGCCGAAACCTCCGGGGACGCTTCGAGCGAGGAGAAGCCGGCCAAGGCGCCGGCAGCTCCCGTGGTGGCCGAGGCGGCCGAGGATCCGGACATTCCCGAAGGCACCGAAATGGTCTCCACAACGGTGCGTGAGGCGCTTCGCGATGCCATGGCCGAGGAAATGCGCGCCAGCGAAGATGTTTTCGTGATGGGCGAGGAAGTGGCCGAATACCAGGGCGCCTACAAGATTACGCAGGGGCTGCTGGCCGAGTTCGGCGCCAAGCGCGTGGTCGATACGCCTATCACCGAGCACGGTTTTGCCGGTGTCGGCGTTGGAGCAGCCATGGCCGGCCTGCGGCCCATCGTTGAATTCATGACCTTCAATTTCGCCATGCAGGCGATCGACCAGATCATCAATTCCGCTGCCAAGACGCTCTACATGTCCGGCGGTCAGATGGGCGCGCCCATCGTTTTCCGCGGTCCCAATGGCGCGGCCGCTCGCGTCGGCGCGCAGCATTCACAGTGTTATGCGGCCTGGTACAGCCACATCCCGGGCTTGAAGGTTGTCATGCCCTACACGGCAGCTGACGCCAAGGGCCTGCTCAAGGCTGCGATCCGCGATCCCAACCCCGTGATCTTCCTTGAAAACGAGATCCTCTACGGCCAGAGTTTCGACGTGCCGAAAATGGATGATTTCGTGCTGCCGATCGGCAAGGCACGCATCCACAAGAAGGGCAAGGACGCAACCATCGTCTCCTTCGGCATCGGCATGACCTATGCCGTCAAGGCCGTCGAGGAGCTTTCGGGCATGGGCATCGATGTCGAGCTGATCGATCTGAGGACCATCCGTCCGATGGACCTGCCGACTGTCATCGAAAGTGTGAAGAAGACCGGCCGTCTGGTCACCGTGGAGGAAGGTTACCCGCAGAATTCTGTCGGCACCGAGATCGCCACACGCGTGCAGCAGCAGGCCTTCGACTATCTGGATGCGCCGATCATCACGATCGCAGGCAAGGATGTTCCCATGCCCTATGCTGCAAATCTGGAGAAGCTTGCGCTGCCGAACGTCGGCGAGATCGTCGACGCGGTCAAAGCCGTCACCTACACGGCGTAAGGGAGGACTGAAAGATGCCTATCAACATCACAATGCCCGCCCTGTCGCCGACGATGGAGGAGGGCAACCTCGCCAAATGGCTGGTCAAGGAAGGCGACAAGATCGGGCCCGGCGACGTGATCGCCGAAATCGAGACCGACAAGGCGACCATGGAAGTGGAAGCCGTCGATGAGGGCACGGTTGCCAAGATCGTCGTGCCCGGCGGCACGGAAGGCGTCAAGGTCAATGCCTTGATCGCAATCCTCGCCGAAGAAGGCGAAAGCGCCGAAGATGCCGCCAAGGCTGGCGGCGAGGGCGCGTCTGCACCTCAGGAAACGCCGAAGCAAGACGCTCCGAAAAGCGAAGCGCCGAAACAGGAGACGTCGAAATCGGAATCGACATCCGATCCGGCCGCAAACCTCGACAAGCCGATCCGCGACCAGAATCCCGGCGCACCAGCTCCTGCACCGACCACAAAGTCGGGCGATCGCGTGTTTTCCTCGCCGCTTGCGCGGCGCATAGCCAAGGAAGCCGGAGTCGATGTGGCTCAGATTTCGGGCTCTGGTCCGCATGGACGTGTGGTCAAGAAGGACGTCGAGGCCGCCATCGCATCCGGCACCGGCAAGGCCGAAGCCGCTGCTCCGCAGGCCGCAGCCTCGGGGGCACCCGCTGCTGCAGCCCCCAAGGGCATGTCCGACGATGCAGTCCTCAAGAACTTTGCCGAGGGCTCTTACGAACTGGTCAAGCATGACGGCATGCGCAAGACCATTGCACGCCGGCTTCAGGAGTCCAAGCAGACCATCCCGCACTTCTACGTCACCGTCGATTGCGAACTCGATGCGCTGCTGAAGCTGCGCTCCGAGCTCAACAAGGCGGCGCCGGTGAAGGACGACAAACCGGCCTACAAGCTCTCGGTCAACGACATGGTCATCAAGGCGCTTGCGCTCGCGCTGCGCGATGTGCCGGACGCCAACGTCTCCTGGACCGACGAGAACATGGTCATGCACAAGCATTCCGATGTCGGCGTTGCCGTCTCGATCCCCGGCGGTCTGATCACCCCGATCGTCCGCTCGGCGGAACTCAAGACCCTGTCGGCCATCTCCAATGAGATGAAGGACCTCGGAAAGCGCGCCAAGGATCGCAAGCTCAAGCCCGAGGAATACCAGGGCGGAACTTCGTCGGTCTCCAACATGGGCATGATGGGCGTCAAGGACTTCGCGGCCGTTATCAACCCGCCGCATGCGACCATTCTGGCCGTCGGCGCGGGCGAACAGCGTGCGGTCGTCAAGGACGGCGCTCTGGCGGTCGCAACCGTCATGAGCGTGACGCTGTCCACCGATCATCGCTGCGTCGATGGTGCCCTCGGTGCGGAACTTCTGGCCGCCTTCAAGGGCTACATCGAAAACCCGATGGGCATGCTGGTGTGATCCGGGATCCGGGAGCTCGGCGATGAAAACCGTTCTCTGCTACGGCGATTCACTCACTTGGGGCCATGATCCCGCAGGGAACGGCCGCCATGCGCTCGAAGACCGTTGGCCGTCGACGCTCGCAGCCGCACTTGGCGACGATGTGTACGTGGTGGCTGACGGCCTGAATGGCCGCACCACCGCCTTCGACGACCATACCGCCGATTGCGACCGAAACGGCGCGCGCACGCTGCCCACATCGCTGCATGTCCACGCGCCGCTCGATCTCGTGGTTATCATGCTCGGGTCGAACGACATGAAGCCCGTCATTCACGGCACGGCCCATGGCGCAGCCAAAGGCATGAAGCGGCTTATAGATCTGGTTCGCAGTCACGTCTGGCCGATGGAACAGGAGATACCGCAGGTGCTGATTGTCTCGCCGCCGCCGCTGGTGGAAACCGCCGACCCGGACTTCGGCGCCATGTTCGAAGGCGGTGTCGAACAATCGGCCATGCTGGCTTCGTTCTATGCCGATCTCGCCGATGAGGTAGGGGCTGGCTTTTACGATGCGGGATCGGTCGCCAGATGTTCGCCGCTCGACGGCGTGCATCTCGATCCGCAAAATACGCGCGCCATCGGGCGTGGCCTGGCGCCTGTAGCAAGGCTGCTGCTGGGCCAGTAACCCGGCGACGGAGCGGGAAGCCACATGCCGGCTTTCGCCACCGAGCCGAACTGCAATTGATCAGGGTCAAGGAGAACAGGGACTTCGGAGCGATAAGGTGACGACATCACCTAACCAACGAGGAGTTCACCGATGTCGCACACACCCCACGAACTGGCGGAGGAGTTTCCAGAGCACGCCGCGAAAATGCACGAACTGAAACAGTCCGATGCCCATTTCGCCAAACTCTCGGACGCCTACCACGACGTCAACCGGGCCATCCATCGCGCCGAAACCAACATCGAGCCGACCGACGATTTGCACATGGAGCAAATGCGCAAGGAACGTTTGAAGCTCAAGGATGAAATCTACGGGATGTTGGTCGCCTGATTCCGGGCACGGCCTGCTCCCGTAAAATTCCGGCACTGCCGGGCAGGACAGGAGCAGGCCGTGCATATCCGCCCAGCCACACATGCTGACAGCGCTGATATCGTCATTCTCGATGACATTGCGTCTTCGGGACTGGCGTCGCATGTTCTCAAGGCAGGTGTCCGCGAGGGCAAGTATGACCGGCCGCTGGAATTTGGCCGTGACGGCTACGCCTTCATCGACGGGCCTTTTTCCTGGAAAAATGTCCTTATCGCCGAAACCGAAGACGGCGTGGCCGGCATGTCGCTGTCGTTCGAACTGACCGGCGGTCCAGAAGACAAGGGCCTTTCCGAGACGGTGCTTGAGCCGCTTGAGTCCCTCAAATCACGCGACGTTGGCCCCCGGATGATCGACAGCGTCGCGGTCTATGCCCGCTTTCGCGGACAAGGAATCGGCCGCGCGCTGGTCGAGGCGGAAATCGCTCGCGCCAGCGGGACGTCTTCGATCATCACCGACAGCGCAAATGCCCGCGCACTCGCGCTCTATAAGAGCCTCGGATTTGAAGAGCAGACCCGCGCCCCTTTCATCGCATTCAACGATAACCGCGCCGCTGCGCACTGGGTGATTCTGATGCGCCCGAACCTGCGCAGCGCGCCGGAATCCGCCCACTGAGGAGACTGTTCCATGGCCAACAATTACGACGTGATCATCATCGGCTCGGGCCCCGGCGGCTACATCGCAGCCATCCGCGCCGCCCAGCTCGGTCTCAAGACCGCCGTGGTCGAGCGCGAGCACTTGGCCGGCATCTGCTCGAACTGGGGTTGCATCCCGACCAAGGCGCTGCTGCGCTCCGCCGAAGTGCTGCATCTGAGCGAACACGCCAAGAACTACGGCGTTAAGCTGGAAGGTACCGTGACGCCGGATCTGGACGCGATCGTCAAACGCTCGCGCGGCATCGCCGAACGGATGAACGGCGGCGTCGGCTTCCTGATGAAGAAAAACAAGGTCGACGTGATCTGGGGTGAGGCGAAGCTTACCAAGCCCGGTGAGATCAAGGTTTCAAAGACCACCAAGAAGATCGTCGAGCCGCAGGGGCCGATCCCCAAGAACACGCTGGGTGAGGGCACTTACACCGCCAAGCATATCATCGTTGCCACAGGCGCGCGGCCTCGCGCGCTGCCAGGCATAGAACCCGATGGCAAGCTGATCTGGACCTATTTCGAGGCGATGAAGCCCGAAAAGATGCCGAAATCGCTTCTGGTCATGGGGTCGGGCGCCATCGGCATTGAATTCGCATCGTTCTACCGCACCATGGGTGTGGACGTGACGGTCGTCGAGGTGATGAAGACCGTCATGCCGGTCGAGGACGCCGAGATCTCCGCCTTCGCCAAGAAGCAGTTCGACAAGCAGGGCATGAAGATCCTGCTGGAAGCCAAGGTCACCAAGGTCGAGAAGGGCGCTGATTCAGTCACCGCCCATGTCGAGCTCAAGGACGGCAAGGTCGAGAAGATCACCGCCGACCGGATGATTTCCGCTGTTGGCGTGCAGGGCAATATCGAGAATATCGGCCTTGAAAACCTCGGCGTGAAAACCGACCGCAACTGCATCGTCATTGACGGCTACGGCAAGACCAATGTGCCTGGTATCTACGCAATCGGCGATGTCGCCGGCCCGCCGATGCTGGCCCACAAGGCCGAACATGAGGCCGTCATCTGTGTCGAGAAAATCGCCGGCCTGAAGGGCGTCCATCCGATGGACAAGCTCAAGATTCCCGGTTGCACCTATTGCAACCCGCAAGTTGCCTCCGTCGGTCTCACCGAGGCCAAGGCCAAGGAGCAGGGCCGTGACATCCGCGTCGGCCGTTTCCCGTTTGTCGCCAATGGCAAGGCGATTGCGCTCGGAGAGGATCAGGGCATGGTCAAGACCATCTTCGACAAGAAAACCGGCGAGCTTCTCGGCGCCCATCTGGTCGGCGCGGAAGTCACCGAACTGATCCAGGGCTTTGTCGTGGCGATGAACCTTGAGACCACCGAGGAAGAGCTGATGCACACGATCTTCCCGCACCCGACCGTTTCCGAAACGCTGAAGGAAAGCGTGCTTGATGCCTATGGACGGGCATTGAACGCATGACCTTTCGCGTGCCGAGGGTTGTCGTCATCAGCATTGTGACAGGAGCCGTTCTTGGTGCGCTGGCCGGGTATGCGGCGCTTTCAGGCCGCGGCGCGGTGGAACTCGGCGCCGTAAAAATCGAAGGGATTGCCGGAATTCTCGCGGTTTCCGGCATCCTCGCATTGATGGGCCTCATGCTGGGCCTTATCTTGGTACTGATCATGCAGACGCTCAGGTCTGCAGCCAATGGCGGAAGCGAATGATGGAACCACAATTGGGTGCGATGACGATGCCTGGCGTCGGCTTTTTCGGTCTGCTGCTGATCGGCGTGCTCGCCGGCTATGTGGCCGAGAAGGCCATGAAGCGCAACCACGGGCTCTTCACCAACATGCTGGTGGGCATTGCCGGCTCCTTCGTCGGCGGCGCGCTCGCCGGCGTGCTCAACATCAATTACTACGGATTCGCTGGAAACCTGATTGTCGCCATCGCCGGCGCGATCCTGATCCTTTGGCTCTTCGGCCGCTCAAAGCGCTGACCCGCATTGCCGCCCCAGACGGCAAATGAATTCAGAAGGGACCTCGAACATGGTCACGATTCTTGACACGACTGCTCCTGAACCGGTGAAGACCGAGGCAAAGCGGATCCGTCATCCCGAAAAGCAGAAGCGCCCCGACACCGAGGTGAAGCGCAAACCCGAGTGGATTCGAGTCAAGGCGCCGACGTCGAAGGGCTATCAGGAAACGCGTTCGATCGTGAAGGCGAACAACCTGGTGACGGTCTGCGAGGAGGCCGGCTGCCCCAATATCGGCGAATGCTGGGACAAGAAGCACGCGACATTCATGATCATGGGTGAAATCTGCACTCGGGCCTGCGCCTTCTGCAACGTCATCACCGGCCTTCCCAATGCCCTTGATCCAAAGGAGCCCGGGAACGTGGCCCGCGCCGTCCGCGAAATGGGGCTCAACCATGTCGTTATCACCTCGGTGGACCGCGATGATCTGGCCGATGGTGGCGCCGAACATTTCGAACAGGTGATTTTCGCGATCCGTGAAGCCTCACCCGGTACGACCATCGAGATCCTGACGCCGGATTTCCTGCGCAAGCCCGGAGCGCTCGAGCGCGTGGTTGCGGCAAAGCCGGATGTGTTCAACCACAATCTGGAGACCGTTCCGGGCAATTACCTCACGGTTCGGCCGGGTGCGCGCTATTTCCACTCACTCAGACTGCTGCAGCGGGTCAAGGAACTGGATCCGACGATGTTCACCAAATCGGGGATCATGGTGGGCCTTGGCGAAGAGCGGAACGAGGTGCTGCAGTTGATGGACGACCTGCGCACAGCCGATGTCGACTTCATGACCATCGGCCAGTATCTGCAGCCGACCCGCAAGCACCACGAGGTGATGAGCTTTGTGACGCCCGAGGAATTCAAGAGCTACGAGAAGATCGCCTACACCAAGGGCTTCCTGATGGTCTCCTCAAGCCCGCTTACCCGTTCCTCGCACCACGCCGGCGATGACTTCGCCCGTCTCAAGGCCAACCGCGAGGCGAAGCTGGCCGGAACCCAGCCAGCCCATTGATACGGACGTAATGCCCACCTTCGAAACAACCCGCACCGTTCCCCATTCCGCCCGCCTGATGTTCGATCTGGTGGCTGATGTCGAACGGTACCCGGAATTCCTCCCCTTGTGCGAGGCGCTGACCGTGCGCTCGCGAAAGGAGCGCGAGGAAAAGACGCTTCTGGTCGCCGACATGACCGTGGGCTACAAGGCGATCCGCGAGACCTTCACCAGCCAGGTGCTGCTGAAGGTCGATGATCTCGCGATCGACGTGAAGTATCTCGATGGCCCCTTCAAATACCTGACCAATGAATGGCGGTTCGTCGATCGTGAGGGCGGCGGCAGCGATGTCAGGTTTTTCATCGACTATGAATTCAAGAGCCGGATGCTCGGCGCCCTTATGGGCGCAATGTTCGACCGCGCTTTCCGGAGGTTCGCGGAAGCCTTTGAAAAGCGCGCGCGGGAAATCTACGGAAGTGCACAGGTTTGATTGGGCAAGAGGCTGGAGATCCGGTTCCGTCGCCGACCGAGGAGAGTGCTCCATTGCTCGGCTGCATTTTTGCAAATGACTGCCGAGTAGCCGTTCCGTGAAAACACCGATTTCGTTCCACGATGTGCAGGGGATCGCTTTCGGCATCCTGATGACCAGCCTCGGCGTCGTGTTCCTGAAAGCTGCAGGTTTGGTGACCGGACAAACCGCGGGTCTGGCGCTGCTGTTGTCCTACCTGATGCCCTTCGGCTTCGGACCCGTGTTCTTCGCGGTCAGCATCCCGTTCGCGATCCTCTCCTGGCTCAAGCGGGGACCTGATTTCACCATCCGGACGTTGTGCTCCGTGGCGGGAATCGCGGTCGCTGTGCCGGTGATTGCGAGCCAGCTCGTGTTTTCCAGCATCCCGCCTTTGCTTGCCGCCATCCTGGCCGGCGCTTGCAGTGGTGTTGGGCTTATTGCCTTGTTCAGGCACAATTCGTCGGCCGGCGGCCTCGGCATACTGGCGCTCATTGTCGAACAAAAGACAGGGTTCAAGACCGGCTGGTTTCAACTGTGTTTTGATGTGGTGGTTTTCCTGATCGCCAGCCTCGTGCTGGACCCGGTCCAACTGCTCTATTCGCTCGTCGGTGCGATCGTATTGAACCTCATCATCGCCTGGAACTTCACGATCGATCAGAGCCGCAAGTCCGCCTGATCAATCGTCAAGTCTCGCGATCAGCGCTTCAAGTGCGGCATGTACGGTCGCCGCGCGGATCAGGTCCCGGCTCCATGAGGGATCCCAGCGCAATTCAACGGCGCTTGTGAGATCTCCCGGACCAGAAAGTCCCATCCAGACAAGACCGACCGGCTTGAGATCCGAACCGCCGCCCGGACCCGCGACCCCGGTAACCGACACCGCAAGATCCGCACGCGATCTGCGTCTTGCGCCAAGCACCATTTCGGTCGCCACCTGCGCGGAGACCGCGCCATAAGCCGAAAGCGTGGTTTCCCGCACACCGAGCATGTCCTGCTTCGCCGCATTGGAGTAGGTCACGAAACCACGATCGAACACTGCCGACGAGCCGGCGATATCGGTGATCGCTCCGGCAATCATCCCGCCGGTGCAGGATTCGGCTGTGGCGATCATCACACCGCGCTGCGAAAAACTGTCCACGACGTCTTGCGCAAGCGCGCGGCTCTCTTTCGTGATGGTCTCAAGCCTGTCGGCGCCGGTCATGTGCCTGCTCCGTAAACAACTGTGGCGGTGGCGATGGCGGCGATGCCTTCGCGCCGCCCCGCAAAGCCGATGGTCTCGTTGGTGGTTGCCTTGACCGAGCAGCGCTCCTCCGAGATTGCGAGGATGCGGGCGAGATTCTGCCGCATCGCCAATCGATGCGGGCCGATTTTCGGCGCTTCGGCGATCAGCGAGACATCGGCATTCATGATCACGCCGCCCGCATCCCGCACAATCGTGGCGGCGTGAGCCAGGAAGATCTCCGACGCCGCGCCGCGCCATTTCGGGTCCGATGGCGGGAAATGGTCGCCGATGTCGCCCGCGCCGCAGGTTGCCAGAAGCGCGTCGGTGAGTGCATGCAGCGCCACATCGGCATCCGAATGCCCGTCGAGGCGCTGGTCATGGGGAATGTGGATGCCGCACAGGGTAACGTGGTCGCCCGGGACGAGCCGGTGCACGTCGTAGCCGTTTCCGGTCCTGACATCGGGAAACGGAGTTCCGGCGACTCCCGCATCTGACTTCCGAGTTGAAAGCCGTTCGTCGGCCATGGCAATATCCTCCGCAGTCGTCAGTTTGACATTGAGCGGGCTTCCCGTCGTCAGTCTCACCGGTATGCCGGCCCATTCGGCGACGGCGCAATCGTCCGTGAATTCGGCTCCGGATTCGCGAGCTGCCTGCCTGTGTGCTGCAAGAATCGTCTGGTAGTCGAAACCCTGCGGTGTCTGGGCGCCGAAAAGTCCGGCACGCGGCACGGTGTCCGTCACTTTGCCCATGTCATCGCCACGCTTGAGCGTATCGGCCACCCGAACGGCGGGGAGTGCAGCGCGGTCATTGTTTTCGAGCGCAGCGACCACCCCGTCAATCACGCCATGGCTGACAAACGGACGCACACCGTCATGAATGAGCACATTGTCAGGAGCCTTGGCGCTCAGCGCCTCAAGTCCGGCCCGGACGGAATCCTGGCGGTTGGCGCCGCCGGTCACGGTTCGGATGCGCTCGCGGCAATCGAGACCGGCGACAGCGGTTTCGAACAGCGCCTTGTCGTCGCCATGGATGACCACAACGATATCTCTACAGGCCCGGTAGGACAGAAACGTCGACAAGGTCCATGCCAGGACCGGCTTGCCTCCGATCAGACGGTACTGTTTTGGTCCGTCCGTGTGCGATCCCGCCCGCTCACCGCGTCCGGCCGCGACAATGATGACGGCAAGGCGTCTGTTTTCTGTCATGCTGACGGTGGTCTCCCGATGACGGTCTTCTGCTGTGTTTAGGGGTTGCGCCGTCGGGAAAAAAGCTCTTTTGCATTTTTATCAGAGGTGCGGCGGATTCAGCTTGGCATTTGCCTTATCAATGTCTAAAAAAAGGGCAACAGAAAGAGTTGCACGCAAAGCATGCAGAGTAAAACTGACATAGTCAGCCAGCCACTTTCCATAGGCCCCATTCATGCCCGAAACCGTGTGTTTCTGGCACCGTTGTCCGGTATATCGGATTTGCCGTTTCGGCAACTGGCATGGCGGTACGGTGCTGGCCTGGTGGTCACCGAGATGGTGGCCAGCCGCGAACTCGTTACCGAACGGCGCGAATCGCGCGTTCGGCTGCGTGGTGACGGAATTGACCCGCACGTGGTCCAGCTGGCCGGTCGAGAGGCCGACTGGATGGCCGAGGCGGCCCGGATCGCCGAGGCCGAAGGCGCGGCAATGATCGATATCAACATGGGGTGCCCCGCAAAAAAGGTCACCGGCGGCTATTCCGGTTCCGCACTGATGCGCGATCCGGACCACGCGCTCGGGCTGATCGAGGCCACGGTAAAGGCCGTGTCCGTACCGGTGACCCTCAAGATGCGGCTTGGCTGGGACCAGGAGAATCTGAATGCTCCCCTAATCGCCGCCCGTGCAGAAGCCGCCGGCGTCCGGATGATCACCATTCACGGACGCACGCGCATGCAGTTCTACGAAGGCGAGGCTGACTGGGCTGCGATCGCGCGGGTTCGGGATGCGGTCGAGATTCCGCTTGTTGCCAACGGCGACATCAGGTCCACGTCGGATATTGCTGTGTGTCTTGAGCGCTCCGGCGCGGATGCTGTGATGGTCGGCCGAGCCTCGCGGGGACAGCCGTGGATCTGCGGTGAACTTGCAGGCGCGACGGAAACCCCCGCGCCGGGCCAGGAGCAAAATGCCATCGCACTCGAGCATTACCGGATGATGATTGACCACTATGGCGAGGATGTCGGCGTCCGGCACGCCCGCAAGCACATTGGATGGTACCTTGAAACGCTGGCGCCCGATGCAGCGCCCGGCCTCAAATCGTCAATGATGGCCTCGCGTGACCCGGAAGAGGTCGTCGGTCTCTTTTCAGAAGCACTCGAGGGCGCCTCAGCCCTTTGCGCATCGGACAGATCCGGCATGGAGGCTGCGGCATGAGCGATCCGATGCAAAAGGATGCAGACGCCCCCTCTGCACATGACACCGCCGGCATGGTGCTCAACGCTATCCAGCACCCGGTGATCATGGTCGATGAAGACGGCCATGTCTGTTTCGCAAACTGGGCAGCCGAATCTTTCTTTGCCGCCAGCGCCACGCATCTGAGCCGTCACAAACTCGAAAGTTTCATTCCGTTCGGAAGTCCTTTGCTCGAGCTCATCGAGCAGGTGCGTGAACGCAAGGCTGCAGTCAATGAATACCGGGTCGATCTCAGTTCACCGCGACTCGGGGGAGACAAGCTGGTCGACCTCTATGTGGCCCCTGTGGCGGGAATTCCGGAAAATGTGGTGGTGGTGTTTCAGGAACGCTCCATGGCCGACAAGATCGACCGGCAGTTGACCCACCGCGCCGCGGCCCGTTCCGTCACGGGGCTCGCTTCGATGCTGGCTCATGAAATCAAGAACCCGCTGTCGGGTATTCGCGGCGCTGCGCAACTTCTCGAAATGTCAGCCAGCGATGAGGATCGCGCGCTGACCAGGCTGATTCGCGATGAAACCGATCGCATCGTATCGCTGGTCGACCGGATGGAGATCTTCTCCGATGAGCGGCCCGTCGACCGAGAACCGGTGAACATTCACTCCGTGCTTGATCACGTCAAGGCGATAGCCAAGGCCGGCTTTGCCCGCAACATCCGTTTCGTCGAGCTTTATGACCCCTCGCTGCCGCCGGTCTACGCCAACCGTGATCAGCTTGTTCAGGTGTTTCTCAATCTGGTCAAGAATGCCGCCGAGGCGGTCGCAGACATTGCCGATGCCGAAATCGTTTTGACCACGGCTTACCGTCCGGGAATCAAGCTTACGGTGGCCGGCACGAGTGAGAAAATCTCGCTGCCGCTCGAATTCTGCGTTCAGGACAACGGCCCCGGAGTTCCATCGGACCTCCTGCCGCACCTGTTCGACCCGTTTATCACCACAAAGACCAACGGATCCGGGCTCGGACTGGCGCTTGTGGCCAAGATCGTCGGTGGTCACGGAGGCATCGTCGAATGCGACAGCCAGTCCCGAAAGACCACCTTTCGAATTCTGATGCCCGCCTCACGTGACGCCCGGCCCGTCGAGCCATTGCCGCCGCCGGGCGCTGTGGCACTCGAGCAAAAGGACTGAAACAATGGGCAACGCTACCATTCTCGTCGCCGACGACGACGCTGCCATCCGCACAGTTCTCAACCAGGCACTGACGCGTGCAGGCTATGAGGTGCGCATCACATCCAACGCGGCCACGCTGTGGCGCTGGGTTTCGGCCGGGGAAGGCGACCTTGTCATCACGGACGTGGTGATGCCTGACGAGAATGCCTTCGACATGCTTCCGCGCATTCGGCGCGCGCGTCCCGATCTGCCGGTGCTTGTGATGAGCGCACAGAACACCTTCATGACTGCCATCAAGGCGTCCGAGGGCGGGGCCTATGACTACTTGCCGAAGCCCTTCGACCTCACCGAAATGATCGGCACGATCGGTCGGGCGCTGTCCGAACCGCGAAAGGTCGCGACCCCGCCGGAGGACACCACCGAGGGGATGCCGCTTGTTGGCCGCTCGGCGGCGATGCAGGAGATCTACCGGGTTCTCGCCCGCCTGATGCAGACCGACCTGACGCTGATGATCACAGGCGAATCAGGCACCGGCAAGGAACTTGTCGCCCGGGCGCTCCATGATTACGGCAAACGCCGGAACGGCCCCTTCGTGGCCATCAACATGGCCGCGATCCCGCGTGATCTCATTGAGTCGGAACTGTTCGGACATGAGAAGGGCGCCTTCACCGGTGCGCAGAGCCGTTCGACCGGCCGCTTCGAGCAAGCCGAAGGCGGCACTCTTTTTCTGGATGAAATCGGCGACATGCCGATGGACGCCCAGACCAGGCTCCTGAGGGTGCTGCAGCAGGGTGAATACACGACCGTCGGTGGCCGAACTCCGATCAAGAGCGATGTCCGCATCGTGGCCGCGACCAACAAGGATCTGAAGATCCTGATCAATCAGGGCCTGTTCCGTGAGGACTTGTTCTATCGGCTCAACGTGGTGCCGCTCAGGCTGCCGGCGCTGCGGGACCGCGCCGAGGACGTGCCGGACCTGGTACGCCATTTCGTCCGCTACGCGGTGGGCGAGGGTCTTGATGCCAAACGGTTCGACGGGGAAGCGCTTGATCTGCTCAAGGCGTACCCATGGCCTGGCAATGTGCGTGAGCTCGAGAACGTGGTCCGCCGGGTCATGGCGCTTTACCCTCAGGATGTCATAACCCGCGAGATCATCGACAACGAGTTGCGGATCGAATCGCCCGAGCAGAGCCCCTCCCAGAGTGGCGGCACCATGGCGCAGGCCACGATCGCACAGTCGGTCGAGGAGAACATGCGGCGGTATTTCGCGGGCTTCGGAGAGGAATTGCCGCCCTCCGGACTTTATCACCGGGTTCTTGAGGAAGTCGAATATCCGCTGATTCTCGCTGCCTTGACCGCGACCCGCGGCAACCAGATCAAGGCGGCGGATCTCCTGGGTCTCAACCGGAACACTCTGCGCAAGAAAATCCGCGAACTTGGTGTAACCGTCTACAGGTCTCCACGACCGGCATGAGGTCTCGCGTACGCGTCCGGAGGACTGCCCGACGGAACCTGCTGCCGTCTCTGATCAGATGGGTTGACAGCCGCGGCAGGTAGTTGCATTTTCGCCACATTCTGTTGCTTGTTCGCAACGATGGCAATCTGGCGGAAACGGAGCGGCAAGAGACAGATGGCGATCGACACGGCTGCCGCGCCGAACCATTCCGGAGACAATGACGCCCGAACCGCCATGGCGCTGCAAAACAGCGAGGGGCGGCGAAACCTCTTCACATTGCCCGGTATCGCGCTTGTGCTGTCCGCGTTCGTCAGCGCGCTGGTTTCCTTTGCGATCCTTCTCGGACTGACGCCGATTGAGCCGGTTGATCAGGTCGTTCTTGCCGCTGTCGTGATCAATCTGGTTTTCGTGATCGGGCTGGTTACTCTGGTTTTCCTCGAAATCCGGATGCTTCTCAGGGCGCGGAGCAGGGGTAAGGCAGCCGCGAAACTCCATATCCGGGTGGTGGCGCTGTTTTCGATCGTCGCCATCGGTCCTGCCATTCTGGTCGCTATCGTTGCCTCCATCACACTTGATGTCGGCCTCGATCGATGGTTCTCGCTTCGAACCAAATCGATCGTCAATTCGTCCCTCTCGGTCGCCGAAGCCTATGTGCTGGAAAACGCCAGGTTTCTTCAGGGTCAGACCGTCTCGATGGCAAATGACCTCGACAATGCGAGTTCGCTGTTCCGGCTCGACCGGGTCGGTTTCACGCAGTTTTTGACACGTCAGGCGAGCGGACGCGGCCTGCTCGGCGCATTTCTGGTACGCGAGGACGGCTCGGTCATCCTTCAGGCGGACATCCGTACCGAACGGCCTTTGCCTGCAGTTCCCGAGCAGGCCCTCAGGGACGCGCTCAACGGCCAGCCGACACTCATCCCGCCCGGTGTTACCAATCTCGTGGGCGCGGTTCTGCCCCTGCAGCAGATCGACAATGCCTTTCTCTACACTGTCCGTGTCGTGGACCCGGAGGTCATGCGATCGATGCGGCTGATGGAGGAGGCGACGCTTGAGTACCAGACGCTCGAACAGGGTCGCGCCTCGCTGCAGGTGGCCTTTGCAATTCTCTACCTCGGATTTGCACTGATTGTTCTGCTGGCGGCGATCTGGACCGCGATTGCCGTTGCCGACCGGCTGGTGCGTCCGATCCGGGTCCTGATCGGGGCGTCCGACGATGTCGCCAGCGGCAACCTGGATGTGGTGGTTCCGGTTCACTCCTCTGATGGCGATGTCGGTTCGCTTGCCCAGACTTTCAACAACATGATCGTCCAGATCCGGACCCAGCGTGACGAAATCCTGGCCGCCAAGGATCAGATCGATGACCGTAGACGGTTCACCGAGGCCGTCCTGTCCGGCGTTTCCGCTGGCGTGGTCGGTGTCGATCATGCAGGTGTGGTCACCATAGCCAACCGGTCTGCCCGCGAGATCCTCGGTGACGAGACAACCGAAATATTCGGCCATGCGTTCAGCGACGTAGCACCTGAGTTCGAAACGGTCCTGGCCGAAGCAGCCATGAGGCCGCGTTCCGACGCCCGCGCACAGGTCACGATCAATCGCGGCGGCAAGGAGCGAACGCTCAACGTCAAGGTCACCCGGGAGGAGACACATGACGGTCTCGAATCCTTCGTCGTCACGCTCGACGATATCACCGATTTGCTGATCGCCCAGCGTTCAACGGCCTGGGCGGATGTCGCTCGTCGCATAGCCCATGAAATCAAGAACCCGCTGACACCGATCCAGCTTTCCGCCGAACGGATCCGCCGGCGCTACGGCCGCCAGATCCCGGACGATGATCGGGCGGTGTTCGACCAGTGCACCACGACAATCGTCCGTCAGGTTGAAGACATCGGCAGAATGGTTGACGAATTTTCGTCTTTTGCCCGCATGCCGAAGCCATCCAAGAGCAAGGTGGATCTGCGGGACATCCTCAAGGATGCGGTGTTTCTGCGCGAAGTCAGTCGCAGTGACATCGAATTTGTCCGGAAACTGCCTGACGAGCCGATGGAGGGCCAGTTCGACCCGCGGATGCTGGGGCAGGCTTTCGGAAACCTCATCAAGAATGCAACCGAAGCCATTGATGCGGTGCCGTCCGATGCCGAGCGCAACGGCAGAACAATTGTCGTTCGTGCAGCGGTTTCGTCCGATGGCCAGGATTACGTCGTCGACATCATCGACAACGGTCGTGGTTTGCCGGGCGAGAACCGTCACCGGCTGCTCGAGCCGTACATGACCATGCGCGAAAAGGGCACCGGTCTCGGTCTCGCGATAGTCAAGAAGATTGTCGATGATCACGGCGGCGTCATTCAGTTGCGCGATGCTCCGGCTGATGTTGACGGGGGCAGGGGTGCAATGATCAGCGTACGACTGCCAATCGATGCGACAGGTATTGCCGCGGTCGGAGAAGCTGAACAACAACAAGAACAAGTGGAAGGGAGCGACCATGGCGTCTGACATTCTTGTGGTCGATGATGAGGAAGACATTCGCGACATCGTTTCCGGCATTCTCGACGACGAGGGCCACGAGACGCGAACTGCGGCGGACAGTGATTCGGCGCTGGCGGCTATCAACGAACGGGTGCCGCGGCTCATCTTTCTCGATATCTGGCTTCAGGGCAGCCGGCTCGATGGTTTGGCCCTGCTTGATGAGATCAAGGCGCGCTATCCGGATCTGCCGATTGTGATGATCTCCGGACACGGCAATATCGAAACCGCAGTCTCCGCCATCAAACGTGGCGCCTATGATTTCATTGAAAAGCCTTTCAAGGCGGACAGATTGTTGCTGGTGGCCGAACGGGCACTGGAAACGTCCAAGCTCAAACGGGAGGTTACCGAACTCAAGCGTCGCTCGGGCGATCCCGTTGAATTGATCGGCACTTCGGTTGCCGTCTCACAGCTCAAGCAGTCGATCGACAAGATCGCGCCCACCAACAGCCGCGTGATGATCCTTGGGCCTTCCGGATCCGGTAAGGAACTGGTTGCCCGCCTCATTCACCGCAAATCCACCCGGGCCGGCGGTCCGTTTGTGGTTCTGAATGCGGCCGCGATCACGCCCGAGCGAATGGAGGTGGCGCTTTTCGGCACCGAAAGTGCGGCAAGCCACGAGCGCAAGGTCGGTGCGCTGGAGGAGGCGCACGGCGGCATTCTCTATCTCGACGAAGTGGCTGACATGCCGCGCGGCACCCAGAACAAGATCCTGAGGGTCCTGGTTGACCAGCAGTTCGAGCGGGTCGGTGGAACAAAGCGGGTCAAGGTCGATGTCCGGATCATTTCCTCGACAGCTCGCAATCTCGAGCAGTTGATCGCCGAAGGTGAATTTCGCGAGGACCTCTATCACCGCTTGGCCGTGGTGCCGGTTCGCGTTCCATCGCTGAGCGAACGGCGCGAGGACATCCCGTTCCTGGTGGACATGTTCATGCGCCAGGTTTCCGAACAGGCGGGCATACGCAATCGCCGTATCGGAGACGACGCCCTGGCGGTCATCCAGGCCCATACCTGGCCCGGGAACATCCGGCAGCTGCGCAATTACATGGAACGGCTGATGATTCTCGCGCGGTCTGACGGTCCGGAGGCGGTCATCAGTGCCGATATGCTTCCGGATGACGTGTCCGACATGCTTCCGAAAACCTCGGCCGCCGGATCCAATCACATCATGACGTTGCCGTTGCGCGAGGCCCGCGAATTGTTCGAGCGGGATTATCTGATAGCCCAGATCAACCGTTTCGGCGGCAATATTTCCCGGACCGCGGAATTTGTTGGCATGGAGCGCTCGGCCCTGCATCGCAAATTGAAATCGCTTGGCGTATAAGCGGCCCTGTGTGCCGGACATGACCGGCGCGTAATGCATTAGCGTTCAAGGGGACGGCAATGAAGGTCATCATTTGCGGCGCCGGGCGTGTGGGTTACGGCATCGCCGAACGCCTGGCCGCGGAAGACAACGACGTGTCGGTGATCGACACATCGGCAACGCTTGTCCAGGCTATTCGCGACACCCTTGATGTGCGCAGCTATGTCGGCCACGGCGCGCATCCCGATGTGCTCGCCCAGGCCGGGGCGGACCAGGCCGACATGATCATCGCGGTCACCCTCTATGACGAGATCAACATGGTTGCCTGCCAGGTCGCCCATTCGATTTTCAACGTGCCGACCAAGATCGCCCGCATCCGTGCGCAATCCTATCTGAAGTCCCACTGGGCGGATTTGTTCTCGCGCGATCACATGCCGATTGACGTGATCATCTCGCCGGAAGTCGAGGTGGGGCAGATGGTGCTGCGCCGGATCGCGCTGCCGGGGGCAACCGACGCTGTGCGGTTTGCCGATGACAAGGTGGCAATGGTGGCCATCGAGTGCCTGGAGGATTGCCCGGTGGTCAACACGCCTCTGGTGCAGTTGAACGAGTTGTTTCCCGATCTCCGGGCGACAGTGGTCGGGGTCTGGCGGCACGAAAAGCTTTTCGTGCCGCATTCCACCGACCAGCTCGAGACCGGCGATCTTGCCTATGTGGTCTGCGACCGCGAGCATGTGCGGCGAACCCTGGGTCTGTTCGGCCATGAAGAACAGGAGGCAGGGCGCATCGTCATCTCGGGCGGTGGCAACATCGGCTATTATGTTGCGGCAGCCATCGAGGAAAGGCAGCCCAAGACCAAGGTCAAGATCATCGAGGCGGACCGCAATCGTGCGGTTTCGGTGGCCGATTCGCTTGCGCGCACCGTTGTGCTCAACGGCTCCGCGCTGGATCAGAACATCCTGATCGAGGCCGATATCCAGAACGCGGACCTCATGGTTGCGCTGACCAATGACGATCAGGTCAACATCCTCTCGTCGGTCATGGCCAAGCGGTTGGGATGCAAGGCCAATCTGGCATTGATCAACAATCCCTCGTTCCAGAATTTCACAAAGACACTGGGTATCGATGCCCATATCAACCCGAGGGCAGTCACGATTTCCCGCATTCTGCAGCACGTGCGCCGCGGCCGTATCCGCGCGGTCTATTCCGTGCAGAAGGGAGCCGCCGAAGTCATCGAGGCGGAGGCTCTGGAAACCTCACCGCTTGTCGGCAAGCCCTTGAGGGATCTCAATCTACCGGACGGCATTCGCATTGGCGCAATTTACCGGGGCAAACAGGTGCTCAAGCCCGACGGTTCTCTCAAGATCAAGGCCAAGGACCGCGTCGTCATGTTCGCGGCGCTCGGATCCGTAAGGCACGTCGAGCAGATGTTCCGCGTCAGCCTCGAGTTCTTCTGAAGCCGTGCTTGGTATCCTGCACGTCCTGGCGGTATCGGTGGGTGCGATGTTCGCGCTGATTGTTCCGTCCGTTCTGTTTGCCATCGCCGACAGCGAGCGGGATCTTGCTTTCTCGATGCTTCTGGTCGGCGCGCTTGGTGTCTTTGCCGCATTGATGGTGTTGGGGTCGATCGCGGGTTTCGGACGCAGGTTGGGCCGTGCGCAGGGCTATCTGGCGCTTGTGGGTGTATGGGTGATGTTGCCGGTGGCCGCGGCCATATCGTTCAGAACCCTGACCGGTTTGGACTGGATGGATTCCTGGTTCGAGGCAGTGTCTGCAATCACGACGTCCGGCGTGACCCTGCTACCACGAGAGACCGCGCCGAGGGCGATCCTGTTCTGGCGCGCGAGCCTTGAATGGTATGGCGGCTTCCTGACGCTTGTCTCCATTATCCATGTCCTCGCGCCGGGTGGTTTCGGTGGACTGCCCGGTGGCGACCGCAGGCTCATAACCGGACATGCCAGCGACATGACAGTGGATCTGACAAGCTTCCGCGGAGTGCTGTCCCAATATGCTCTGATCACCCTGTTCATTTTCATTGCGCTCATGCTTGCCGGGGTCTCGGGGCCATTCGCGGCAATGATGTCGATGATCGTGATCGCAACCGGCGGCTTCCTGCCATTCGAGGGCGCCCTTGAAACCGAAGCCGGCACCGCGGCCCAACTGGTTCTGACGCTTGGGCTGACGCTTGGCACCGTCAGTGTGTTCTGGCGCCAGAGGTTGTTTCGGACACCGAGAAATCTCTTGAGGGGCAATCCGGAGGTGCTGATTGTCGCCGCTGTCATTTTGGTTGTTGCCTTGCTGTTTGCCGCGCGCCTCTCCGCCGTGTCCGGCGGCAATGATCTGATGCCCATATTTGTCGAAAGCCTGCTGGCGGCCACATCGCTCGTCGCCACCAGCGGGATCGAGAGCCGGCCCGGCGTCATTGCGTTGTGGCCTGAAGTGATGATCCTGCTGGTCGTGCTTGTTGGCGGGGGCATCTATTCGACCACGGGCGGCTTCAAGATATTCCGTATTTCGGCGATGGCGGTTCACTCCACACGTGAACTGAACCGTCTGATTTACCCTTCGAGCGTTTCAAGTCTGCGTTTTGGCCGCTATCTGATCGATGAGACAAGCATGCGGGCGATCTGGACCTACTTTGCGCTGTCATTGTTGGTCATTGCATTTTCAGCACTGATTTTTACCTTCACGGCCACCGATTTCGAGGCCGGAGTGACTGTCGCGATCGCGCTTTTCTCCAATGCGGGCCCGGTCTACGAGGCACTGACGCCGCCAGTATTTACGACGGAACCGGTGAACGGAATCTGGCCTTCCCTGACGGCCATGCCGGCGTCTGCGAAGCTCGCGGGGGTCGTGCTGATGACCCTTGGAAGGCTTGAAGTCATGGTTGTCTTTGCGGTTCTGAATGTCCGCTACTGGCTCACCCGTTAGGCGACTGCAGCGGCCCGCTTGACTGCGGCGTTTGAAAACAGGTGTTTACAAAGCACCGCAACAATGATCTTCTATCGCTCATTCGGACGAGCAAATCTGTCAGCGGCAACATTAGAATAATCTGTCTGTCAGAGGGATAAGAGGTGTTCACTACCTGACGTAGCGGAAGGCCGTGGGATCAATATTTTCCCGTAAGAAACCGGTCTTTCCCAGCGGGTTATGGATTTATGCGGTTGTGACCTGCAAACAGCAGGCAATAAAAAGACGGATGATAAGGCGCAATGGCGGAGCGTTCACAGAACCTTCAGGATATTTTTCTCAACACGGTTCGCAAGCAGAAAATCTCCCTTACGATCTTTTTGATCAACGGGGTGAAACTGACCGGCGTCGTGACTTCGTTTGACAATTTCTGCGTCCTTTTGCGTCGCGATGGGCACTCGCAGCTCGTCTACAAACATGCGATTTCAACCATCATGCCCAGCCAACCGGTGCAGATGTTCGAAAACGAGGACGCGGGTAACGGCGCGTGACGGGAGACGTCCATCTCGCCTGACTTCAACAATGATCACGGACAGGGATTGGACGGCGGCGAGCCATCCGATCCGATGAAGGCTGTTGTCCTGGTGCCGGTGCTCAAGAAGGCGCCCACCGGCGAGCAGGCGGCTTTGCTGCGCCGGTCGGACCAGCACCGCTTGTCCGAAGCCATCGGCCTCGCCGGCGCAATCGATCTAGATGTCGTTGAAGCCGAGATTGTTCCGATACAGCAGCCGCGACCGGCCACGCTGATAGGCACCGGCAAGCTCGCGGAAGTGTCGGCTTTGATCGAGAGCCACGACGCCGGCCTGGTGATCGTCGATCATCCCTTGACGCCTGTCCAGCAACGCAATCTGGAACGGGAATGGAAGGTCAAGGTGATTGACCGCACCGGTCTCATCCTTGAGATTTTCGGACGCCGCGCGTCCACCCGCGAAGGCGTGCTGCAGGTCGAACTTGCCCATCTCAACTACCAGAGGGGCCGTCTGGTGCGCAGCTGGACCCACCTTGAAAGACAGCGTGGCGGCGGCGGATTCATGGGTGGTCCCGGCGAAACGCAGATCGAGGCTGACCGGCGGCTGCTGCAGGACCGGATCGTCAAGCTGGAGCGCGAACTCGAACAGGTCCGTCGCACCCGCCAGCTTCATCGCGCCAAGCGCAAGAAGGTACCTCATCCGATCGTTGCTCTTGTGGGATACACCAATGCGGGCAAGTCAACCCTGTTCAATCGGCTGACGGGTGCCGAGGTCGTTGCCGAAGACAAGCTCTTTGCCACTCTGGACCCCACCTTGCGCAGGCTCAAACTGCCTCATCACGGGCGAACCGTCATTCTCTCGGATACGGTGGGCTTCATTTCCGATCTTCCAACCCATCTCGTTGCCGCGTTCCGGGCAACGCTGGAGGAAGTCGTTGAGGCGGACTTGATCCTTCACGTGCGAGACATGTCGGACCCGGATCGGGCGGCCCAGGCTGCAGATGTCGAAGCCATCCTGAAGAGCCTCGATATCACCGAAGGCAA
Source organism: Hoeflea sp. (assembly GCA_040216675.1). Lineage (GTDB taxonomy): Bacteria > Pseudomonadota > Alphaproteobacteria > Rhizobiales > Rhizobiaceae > Hoeflea. The sequence goes on from JAVJOR010000007.1 coordinate 159,859, forward strand.
CGCCGAACGGATCGTTGAAGTCTGGAACAAGTCGGACCTTCTGGAACCGGAGGCCGCCGAGGCCTTGCAGGCCAGGGCCGACCGTGGCGAGGCATTCGTTGTCTCGGCGTTGACCGGGGAGGGGGTCGACAGGCTTCTCGAAGGTATCGAGACCCGGATCTCGGGTGAATTGTCGATGAGAACGGTCAGGCTCAGTTCCGCCCAGCTTCCCGTGATGTCGTGGATCTACGAGCGGGGCCGGGTCAAGAGCCGGATCGATCACGAAGATGGTTCCGTCGAGATTGCCGCTGAGTTCACCGTATCCGACAGCAATGATCTTGACCGCCTTCTGGGCCATGGCCCGAAGCCGGAAACGGATTTCTAGGGACCTGTTTTGTCCGCCCTGCTGCTTGTGAGCTGAGCCTCAGACCTGGCCCTTGGCTCGCTGCCAAAGCGCTTCCATCTCGTCGAGTGTTGCGTCTTTCGGTGTCTTCCCTTCTTTCTCGAGACCTTGCTCGACATAGCTGAAGCGGTTCCGGAATTTGGTATTGGTGGATCGCAATGCATCTTCGGGATCGGTCTTGAGATGTCGCGCAAGGTTTGCAAGGGCGAAAATGACGTCGCCCAGTTCTTCTGTTGCCTTGTCGCTCCGACCGCTGGCAATCTCGGCGCGCAACTCGGAAATCTCTTCTTCGATCTTGTCGAGCACCGGGCCTGCCGCGCCCCAGTCGAATCCCACCCGGCTCGCGGCCTCCTGAAGCTTCAAGGCCTCCATCAGCGCGGGCAGGGCGCGGGGCACGCTGGATAGCTGACCGTTTGCTTCGGTGTCTGTCAGACCGCGTCTGGCGCGCCGCGCCGCACGCTCCGCCTTTTCTTCAGCCTTGATATCGGCCCATTGCGCCTTGACCTTGTCGGCCGTATCAGCCTCTGAACGATCGAACACATGCGGATGCCGGCGGATCATTTTGCGCGTGATCGCTTCGACCACGTCGCCAAAGGAGAAAAATCCCTCCTCCTCGGCCATCCGCGAATGAAACACGACCTGCAACAACAGATCGCCCAGTTCGTCGCAAAGATCCTCGGGATCGTTGCGTTCGATGGCGTCGGCGACCTCATAGGCCTCCTCGATGGTGTAGGGCTTGATCGAAGAAAAGTTCTGCTTGATGTCCCACGGACACCCGGTTTCAGGATGCCGCAGGGCTGCCATGATCTCGATGAGGCCGGAGATGTCGCGTGTTGGTTTCATTTTTTCAGACTAGCTCAGGGGCACGATGTCGGCGACCGGTGATCGCGGATGGCGATCACGCGATTGGATTTGTCCACAGAACTGTGATGCCGGGAGTGTTTCGCCGTGTATCAGTTGAGCGGGATCGCGTTTTTGTCCTTGCCATTCTGATAGAGGCTTGAAAGTTCGGAATATCGGTCACGGATCCGGGCCGCCTGATCAAGCAACGGCTGAGCCTCATGATCGGGAAGGGTGGCGATGATGTCGAAGATGCCACGGCCGCGCCAGAACGCGTTGTCATGGTTGTAGCCGCCAGGCTCAAGGCCGAAAACTTCCTTGAGCATCTTGAGATCATGCGGGATGGCGAAGCTGTCGCGTGAATCCTGATGGCTGAAAAAATAGAAGAAATTGTCAAATCCCGCCCAGGCGATCGCCGACATGCACATGGTGCAGGGTTCATGAGTCGAGAGGAAGATCATGTCCCGGGTCGCTTCCTGTTTCGAGACAGGGTCTTCATAGAAGCATTTCAGCAGATGCACTTCGCCGTGCCAGAGTGGATTTTCGGTCTCGTTGTTGGTCTGAGCCATCACCAGCGAAAGGTCGGGCTTGCGCAACAGCGCCGCGCCGAACACCTTGTTTCCGGCGTGTACGCCTTTTCCTGTGAGTGCCAGGATGTCGTGTTCCATCACGTCAAGCAGCTTGCGCACCAAGTCCGCGTTCTCGTTGATCTCCATCTCGAGGTCCAGTTCTTTGCATTCGACCGCATGGGCGTTGAAGCCTCGCGGTTACACATTCTCCATAACCTTCATTCCGGGGTAAAAGAATATCCCGATTGTCCATTCGGCACATCTTTGTTCCTTCATTTGCTTCGTCGATTTCCTGAAAATGCTGTCAACTCAGGAGCTACGGCATTTCAAATGGCACATCCCGCGCAATTGACCACATTCCCCGCCTTCATGCGGGTCGACGCAAAAAAGGTGGCGATCTTCGGCAATGGCGCCGAGGCGGCTGCCAAGGCGCGCCTGGTTGCCAACACCTCGGCCCGGATCGAGGTCTATACGGATGCGCCTGAAGCCGAGCTGATCGAAAGTCTCGACCGGCTGGATATCAAGCCCATCCTTTCGGAACTTGATGCCGATAGGGCTTCGGAGCTGATGGACGGAGCGACGCTCGTGTTTGCCGCAACCGGCGACGATGCACTCGACCGCCAAATCGTGGCCCGCGCACGCGCGCTGCGTATCCCCGCCAACGCGGTCGATCAGCCGGAATTTTGCGACTTTCTGACGCCGGCGCTGGTCAACCGTGCTCCCGTCGCCATAGCGATCGGGACGGAAGGGGCGGGGCCCGTGCTTGCGCAGATGATCCGTGCCCGGGTCGATCAGATGCTCTCCCCCTCGCTCGGCCGACTGGCCCGGCTTGGGTCGGACTACCGCATAGCGGTCGACAAGCTGCTGCCGCGCGGTGTGATCCGGAGGCGCTTCTGGCGCAGGTTCTTTGAGGCTGATGTCGCCACTCACGTCGAGCAGGGCGAGATGTCGCTAGCACGCCGCGCCGCCACCCGGATGCTGCGCAACCCTGAACAGGTTCGTGGTTATGTCTGGCTTGTCGGAGCGGGCCCGGGCGCCGAAGACCTTCTGACACTGCGGGCCCAGCGCGCGATGATGGAAGCCGATGCGATCGTCTATGACGCGCTGGTGCCGGAGGCCATCGTTGCGCTTGGCCGTCGCGACGCCGAGCGTTTCGCGGTTGGCAAGCGCAAGGGCTGCCATTCGAAGAGCCAGAGCGACATCAACGAGCTTCTGGTGCGTCTGGCGAACGAAGGCAAGCGCATCGTGCGGCTCAAATCCGGTGATCCGCTGATTTTCGGGCGTGCTGGTGAGGAAATGGCGGCGCTTCGTGACGCCGAAATCTCCTTCGAGATCGTGCCGGGCATCACCTCGGCCTTCGCCGCAGCCGCCGATTTCGAACTGCCGCTGACGTTGCGTGGCGTGGCTTCATCGCTGGTGTTCACCACAGGACACGACCTGACCGGAGCGTCGTTGCCCGACTGGGCACGGCTTGCCATCTCCGGTGCGACGCTTTGCGTTTATATGGGCCGGACGGTTGCTGCGAGCGTTGCGTCCAGACTGATCGAGGCCGGTCTTGCCGCCGACATGACCGTCGCGATCGTCGAGAACGCCTCGCGCGGTGACCGTCGTCTTTTTCACGGCACGCTCGCCGACCTTCCCGCTCTTGAAGCGCGCAGCGAACTGACCGGACCGGTGATGGTCGTCATCGGCGATGCCGTGGCCGGCGCCGATTTCAGCAATTCCACCCCGATCGCAGCAGGCCGGCACAGCGAACGCGCCCCGCGCACCCAGGCAGCATAAGGAGACGATGATGGCGACCAAGGTACTGACGGCCAACCGGTTGGGTGATGGCATATCTGTCTGGATGGGCTCGGACGGTCAGTGGACCGTCTCGCTCAAGGACGCGTTTCTGGCCCGTCACGATGACGCTGTGGCAGCGCTTGAGGCTGCCGGACGCGAAGCTGTGGCCGACAACCGCGTCGTCGACGTCAATCTCATCGATGTCGAGGAGACTGAGAGCGGTCCACGTCCGTTCCGGCTCAGAGAGCGCATCCGTGCCGAGGGCCCGACAATCGACTACACATCTGCGCCGGCCGCGCGGGTGTCCCACGCCGCTTAAGGACTGTTCCAATGTATCGTTATGATGAATTCGACCACGCCTTTGTGGCAGCGCGAGTCAGCCAGTTTCGCGACCAGGTTGAGCGCAGGCTCTCGGGGGAGATCTCCGAGGACGCGTTCAAGCCGCTGCGGCTGATGAATGGTGTCTATCTTCAGCTGCATGCCTACATGCTGCGGGTGGCCGTTCCCTATGGCACTCTCAATGCCCGACAGATGCGCAAGCTTGCCCACATCGCGCGCACTTATGACCGCGGTTACGGCCATTTCACGACGCGGCAGAACATCCAGTACAACTGGCCGAAGCTTTCCGACATGCCTGTCATTCTGGAAGAACTCGCCGAAGTCGAGATGCACGCGATCCAGACGTCGGGCAACTGCATCCGGAATGTGACCGCGGATCATTTCGCGGGCGCCGCCGCCGATGAGGTCGCCGATCCGAGGCCCTATGCCGAAATCCTCAGGCAGTGGTCCTCCGTCCATCCTGAATTCTCGTTCCTTCCGCGCAAGTTCAAGATCGCAGTCACCGCCTCCGAGCGCGACCGGGCCGCGATCCAGGTCCACGATATCGGTCTGCAGCTCAAGAAGGACGAACAGGGTCGCTTGGGCTTTGCAGTCTGGATCGGTGGAGGGCAGGGGCGCACGCCGATGCTCGCCAAGAAAATCAACGATTTTCTACCGGAAGCTGACCTGCTGTCCTATGTGACCGCCATCATGCGCGTCTACAATCTGCATAGCCGTCGTGACAACAAGTACAAGGCGCGGATCAAGATCCTGGTGCATGAAACCGGCGTCGAGGAACTGACCCGCGAGATCGAGGCGGAATGGGCACATCTGAAGGATGGCGAACTGAAACTGCCGGATGCCGACATCGCCGCTATCAACGCCTATTTCGCGCCGCCCAAGCTTACAGACCGCGCCGAAGGCTGGGGTGAAATTGCCGCATGGAAGAAGTCCGATCCCGGATTTGCCGATTGGGTGGGCCGCAACGTCGCGCCGCACCGGCATCCCGACTACGGGATGGTGACGATTTCACTCAAGCCCATCGGCGGAATTCCCGGCGATGCGTCAGCCGACCAGATGGATGCGGTTGCGCGATTGGCCGAGGAATTCGGCCATGACGAGATCCGCGTCACACATGAGCAGAACCTGGTGCTTCCGCATGTGGCGCTGGCCGATCTCGAGCCGCTCTATCGCGCGCTGCTGGCCGAGGGTCTCGCAACAGCCAATGCCGGACTGATCACCGACATCATCGCCTGCCCGGGCCTAGACTACTGTGCGCTTGCCAACGCTCGTTCGATCCCGGTGGCGCAGGACATCTCCAACCGTTTTGGCGATCCCGCGCGACAGGCCGAGATCGGCGATCTGAAGATCAAGATATCGGGCTGCATCAATGCCTGCGGCCATCATCATGTGGGTCATATCGGTATTCTCGGTGTCGAGAAGAAGGGCGCAGAGCTCTACCAGATCACACTGGGCGGTTCGGGCGACGAGAAGGCATCCATCGGAGAGATCATCGGCCGCGGCTTCGAGCCGGACCGCATCACCGATGCCATCGAGACGGTCGTGGACACCTATCTTGAAAATCGCACTTCGATCGAGGAGACGTTCCTCGAATGCTACCGCCGCCTCGGCGCTGCCCCCTTCAAGGCCGCGCTCTACGGCGGCGCCGCGGAAGCGGCCTGAAAATTCCGGAGAATTGCATGACTGTCATCTGGACGAAAAACGGAATTGTCGAGAACGATCCTTGGAGCGGCGACGACTCGGCGGACCGGCCGAAGCTTCTCGATCTGTCCCAGTTCCTCGAGCACGCCCGCGACAATGAGGTACTGGGCGTTCGGCTTGCTCCGTCCGATGACGTTCGTCAACTTGAGCCGCATCTGGACCGGATCGCAATGATTGCGGTTTCCTTTCCGGCATTCAGCGACGGGCGCGGCTTTTCGCAGGCAACCCTGTTGCGCGAGCGTCTGGGTTACACGGGAGAGATGCGTGCCGTTGGCCAGGTCCTGATCGACCAGGTGCCGCACATGTTGCGCTCAGGCTTCGACAGTTTCGAGGTCGAGCACGGTCCGACGATCGACAGACTGAGCCAGAACCGGATTCCGGAAATCGATCAGCACTACCAGCCCGCGCCACTGCCGGCCGATCGTCAAGGCGGGTACAGCTGGCGTCGCACCGCCGTGACCGGCTGACAGGAGGAAACCCGATGCACATCCACGTTACCGATCTGACGGGAACCCGCCACACGCTTGAAGCGCTCGAAGGGTTTCGCGTGATGGAAATCATCCGCGACTGGGGTCTGGACATCAAGGCGGAGTGCGGCGGCGCCTGCGCCTGCGCGACCTGTCACGTGCATGTGGCGTCCGGCTGGCTCGACAAGCTGCATCCGATCAGCGACGAGGAAGAGGACATGCTCGATGTCGCTTTCGACGTGCGCGACAATTCCCGTCTTTCCTGCCAGCTCCTGATGAGTGAGGAGCTTGACGGCCTCGAAGTGCGTCTGGCCCCGGGAACCGGCCGCGAAGACCAGGCGGCCGCCTGAACCGCAACATCCGGACATCTCCGCGACCGGTTCAAGCCTCGGCCTCGCATTGAAGGCTGTCAGGCGCGGTGCTTGGCGCTTGCTAAATCCGCACGCTGCATGCGAGTTTGCCGGCCATGATCGACAAGCTCGAATTCTTCATGGTTCTTGCCCGGGAACGCCATTTCGGCCGCGCCGCGGATGAATGCGGCGTCACTCAGCCGACGCTGTCGGCGGCGATCAAGCAACTTGAGGACCAGCTTGGGGTCATCCTGGTGCAGCGCGGATCGCGCTTTCAGGGGCTGACGCCAGAGGGCCAGCGCGTGCTCGAATGGGCACGGCGCATCGTTGGTGACGCCAGGACGATGCGGGAGGAAATGAAGGCGGCCCGCAAGGGGCTGTCCGGTCACGCCCGGCTGGCGATCATTCCCACGGCGTCGTCGATGGTCACCGCGTTGACCACCGCCTTCACCGAGAAACACCCGGCGGTGACGCTTTCGATCACGTCCTGCACCAGCCTGCAGGTGCTTTCAAAACTTGAAAACTTCGAGATCGATGCCGGCATCACCTATGTCGACAACGAGCCCACAGGCCGCGTTGCGACTGTGCCTCTTTATGCCGAGCGCTATCAGTTGATCACCTCTGCGGGCCAGGAGCTTGCAGAACGTGCGGAGGTGACCTGGGCCGAGGTTGCAGCCCTTCCGCTGTGCCTTCTGACACCCGATATGCAGAACCGCCGGATTATCAATCAGCATCTGACGGAGGCCGGCGCCAGCGCCAAACCGACGCTCGAATCCAACTCGATGATCGTCCTGTTTTCGCATATCCGAACCGGAAAATGGGCCTCGATCATGCCCGTCAATCTGGCCGAAACCCTCGGAGTTGCAGGCGATTTCAGGGCCATTCCGATCGTCGAGCCCGACGCCAGACACATTGTCGGCATGATCGCGGCTCCTCGAGAGCCGCATACACCGATCGTCTCGGCGCTGATGCACGAAGCGCGCATCTTCGCGCGGTCCCTGTCCGCTTGATAGAAAACTTCTATCGGTTCACGATTTTGCGCCATTGATTCAGGCTCTTGTTCTTGGCCTTATCGCCGAACTGGCAGCCTGGCGGAGGAGATCTGCATGGAATCACGCAGCGTGGAGGCGGAGATCGCAACCGCAACGGCAGCGATCGTCGCGCGGCTCAAGCCGCTTGAGGGGCCGCTGCTGCCGATCCTGCATGAAGTCCAGGAGACGTTCGGTCATGTCCCGCAGCAGGCGCTGCCGGTGATCGCCGACGGCCTCAACCTTTCGCGCGCCGAAGTTCACGGTGTCGTCAGTTTCTATCACGATTACAGGGACGCGCCTGCGGGCCGCCATGTCATCAAGGTCTGCCGGGCCGAAGCCTGCCAGTCCATGGGTGGCGATGACCTCGCAGATCGGTTGCTCGGGCTTCTGGGGCTGGACTGGCATGAGACCAGCAGCGACGGATCCGTGACCATCGAGCCGGTCTACTGCCTTGGATTGTGCGCCTGCGCGCCTGCAGCAATGGTCGATGGCGAAGTCATCGGCCGGCTCGACGCGGCCGGGGTCAACGAACTGGCAAAGGCGGTACGGGCATGAGTGCAAAGATCTACATTCCCGGTGATGCGGGCTCCGTTGCGCTCGGCGCCGACAAGGTGGCGTGCCGCATGGCCGAAACCATCGCCGCACTTGGTGTCGAGGCTCAAATCATCCGCAACGGGTCTCGCGGCCTTTACTGGCTGGAACCGATGGTCGAAGTTGAAACCGAAAAGGGCAGGGTCGCCTACGGTCCGGTGAAGCCGTCGGATGTCGACAAATTGCTCGATGGCGGGTTGCTTGATGGCGCAGACCATCCGTTGTGCCTTGGGCTGACCGAGGAAATTCCGTTCCTCAAACGTCAGACCCGGCTAACCTTCGCGCGCTGCGGCATTACCGATCCCCTGTCGGTTTCGGATTATCGGAACCATGGCGGCCTTGCCGGTCTCGAAAACGCGCTTGGAATGAAGCCGCAGGACATCGTCGCACAGGTGACCGACTCCGGTCTTCGCGGTCGTGGCGGAGCCGGGTTCCCGACCGGCATCAAGTGGAAGACCGTGCTTGAGGCGCAAGGCCCGCAGAAATACATCGTCTGCAATGCCGACGAGGGCGATTCCGGTACTTTCGCCGATCGCATGATCATGGAAGGCGATCCCTTCGTGGTGATCGAAGGCATGGTCATTGCAGGCATCGCCACTGGGGCGACTAAGGGCTATGTCTATCTTCGCTCCGAGTATCCGCATGCGATCCGGGTAATGGACCGCGCGGTGGAAATCGCCCGCGAACACAACATCCTGGGCGCGTCCGTTCTGGGCTCTGATCATGCCTTCGACATGGAAATCCGCGTCGGCGCCGGCGCCTATGTCTGCGGCGAGGAAACCGCGCTTCTCGAAAGCCTCGAAGGACGCCGGGGGGTGGTCCGCGCCAAGCCGCCGCTGCCCGCGCACAAGGGATTTCTCGGCCGGCCGACCGTCGTCAACAACGTCATTTCGCTCGCCTCTGTCCCGGTAATCATGGAGAAGGGGGCGGAGTTCTACCGCGACTTCGGTATGGGCCGCTCGCGCGGCACCATACCGGTGCAGATCGCCGGAAACGTCAAACATGGCGGGCTGTTCGAGGCGGCCTTCGGCATGACGCTGGGCGAGCTGGTCGATGACATCGCCGGCGGAACCGCCAGCGGTCGTCCGGTCAAGGCGGTGCAGGTCGGCGGGCCGCTGGGCGCCTATTTTCCGCGCGAACTCTTCGACACACCATTCGATTACGAGGCCTTCGCAGGCAAGGATGGCCTGATCGGCCATGCCGGCATCGTGGTGTTTGACGACACCGCGGACATGCTCAAACAGGCCCGTTTCGCGTTCGAATTCTGTGCTGTCGAAAGCTGCGGCAAGTGCACGCCCTGCCGCATCGGCTCGACCCGCGGCGTCGAGGTTGCCGACAACATACGCGCCGGAACCGACACCGAGAACCAGATCACCTTGATGACGGATCTGTGCAACACAATGAAATTCGGCTCGCTCTGCGCATTGGGCGGTTTCACTCCGTATCCCGTGATGAGCGCGTTGACCCATTTCCCCGAAGACTTTCGGCCGGCCCCCATGTCGCAAGCGGCGGAGTGAACACCATGCCCCTGATCCAGGAAATCGACTACGGCACACCGGCTTCCACGGCCGAAAAGACCGTGCGTCTGACCATTGACGGCAACACCATCGAGGTGCCGGAAGGCACTTCTGTCATGCGCGCCTCGATGGAAGCGGGCATTCAGGTTCCGAAGCTCTGCGCGACCGACATGGTCGACGCCTTCGGCTCCTGTCGGCTCTGCCTGGTCGAGATCGAGGGCCGCAACGGCACGCCTGCCTCCTGCACCACGCCGGTTGCCGAAGGCATGGTAGTCCATACCCAGACCGGTCGGTTGAAAGACATCCGCCGCGGCGTGATGGAACTCTATATCTCCGATCATCCGCTCGATTGTCTGACCTGTGCTGCCAATGGCGATTGCGAGCTGCAGGACATGGCCGGGGCCGTGGGCCTGCGCGACGTGCGCTACGGATATGACGGCGAGAACCACGTCAAGCCGCGTCAGAACGGCGAAGCCAATCCGCGCTACATGCCCAAGGACGAGAGCAACCCCTATTTCACCTATGATCCTTCGAAATGCATTGTCTGCTCGCGCTGTGTGCGCGCTTGCGAGGAAGTGCAGGGTACCTTCGCGCTGACAATCGAGGGCAGGGGCTTTGAAAGCCGCGTCTCGCCCGGCATGCACGAAGACTTCATGAGTTCCGAATGTGTTTCCTGCGGCGCCTGCGTTCAGGCCTGCCCGACAGCGACCTTGCAGGAGAAGTCCGTTATCGAGATCGGCCAACCGGAACATTCGGTGGTCACGACCTGTGCCTATTGCGGCGTCGGCTGCTCGTTCAAGGCAGAAATGCGCGGCGAAGAAGTCGTCCGCATGGTCCCCTGGAAGGACGGAAAGGCCAATCGCGGCCATTCCTGCGTCAAGGGCCGCTTCGCCTGGGGCTATGCCACCCACAAGGACCGGATTCTCAATCCGATGGTGCGCGAGAAAGTCACCGATCCCTGGCGTGAAGTGACATGGGAGGAAGCCTTTGCCCATGTCGCCAAGGAGTTCCGCCGTATCCAGTACCAGTTTGGCAAGGGCGCCATCGGCGGCATCACCTCGTCGCGCTGCACCAATGAGGAAACCTTCCTGGTGCAGAAGCTGGTGCGCGCCGGCTTCGGCAACAACAATGTGGATACCTGCGCCCGTGTCTGTCATTCGCCCACCGGTTATGGCCTCGGCAAGGCCTTCGGCACTTCGGCCGGCACCCAGGACTTTGATTCCGTCGAACACACCGATGTCGTCATCCTGATCGGCGCCAACCCGACCGACGGGCATCCGGTATTCGCCTCGCGGCTCAAGAAGCGGCTCCGCGCCGGCGCCAAACTGATTGTCATCGATCCGCGCCGCATCGACCTGGTGCGCTCGGCCCATATCGAGGCGAGCCATCATCTGCCGCTCAAACCCGGAACCAATGTCGCGGTCCTCACCGCGCTTGCCCATGTGATCGTCACTGAAGGCCTGTTCGACGAGGCCTTCATCCGCGAACGCTGCGACTGGTCGGAATTCGAGGACTGGGCGAGCTTTGTCGCCGATCCCGCCCATTCGCCCGAGACCACGGAAGCCTTCACTGGTGTGCCGGCGGAAGAACTGCGCGGCGCAGCCCGGCTTTACGCCCGCGGCGGCAATGGTGCGATCTATTACGGGCTCGGCGTCACCGAGCACAGCCAGGGCTCGACCACGGTGATGGCGATTGCCAACCTTGCCATGGCCACCGGCAATATCGGCCGTCCCGGCGTCGGCGTGAACCCGCTACGCGGCCAGAACAATGTGCAGGGCGCCTGTGACATGGGCTCGTTCCCGCATGAATTGCCCGGCTACCGCCACATCTCGGGAACCGAAGTCCGTGACGTGTTCGAGAAACTGTGGGGCGTTGAACTCAATCCGGAGCCGGGTCTTCGCATCCCGAACATGCTCGACGCGGCCGTCGACGGCACCTTCCGCGGCATCTACATTCAGGGCGAGGACATCCTGCAATCCGATCCCGATACCAGGCACGTCAAGGCCGGTCTCGAGGCGATGGAGTGCGTGGTCGTGCATGACCTGTTCCTCAATGAGACCGCCAACTATGCCCATGTCTTCCTGCCCGGTTCGACCTTCCTTGAGAAGGACGGGACCTTCACCAATGCCGAGCGCCGCATCAACCGCGTGCGCCGGGTGATGGCGCCGAAGAACGGGCTAGCCGACTGGGAAGTGACGCTCAACCTGGCGCAGGCCATGGGGCTCGACTGGCAATACGCTCATCCTTCTGAAATCATGGATGAAATTGCCGCCACGACGCCGAGCTTCGCCAGCGTGACCTACGACCTGCTCGAGGAAAAAGGCTCGGTACAGTGGCCCTGCAACGAAGCACGGCCGGATGGGACCCCGGTGATGCACCTCGACGGCTTCGTCCGCGGCAAGGGCAAGTTCATCCGCACCGAATATGTGGCGACCGACGAGCGGTCGGGTCCGCGCTTCCCGCTGCTTCTGACCACCGGCCGCATCCTGAGCCAGTACAATGTCGGCGCACAGACCCGGCGCACCGGCAACGTCGCCTGGCATGCCGAGGACATGCTCGAAATCCATCCGCATGACGCAGAACAGCGCGGTATTCGCGACGGCGATCTCGTCAAGCTTGCCAGCCGTTCCGGTGAAACCGCGTTGCGCGCCAGGATCACCGAACGCGTCGCGCCCGGCGTGGTCTACACCACCTTCCACCATCCCGGCACCCAGGCCAATGTGATCACCACAGATTTCACGGACTGGGCCACCAATTGCCCGGAATACAAGGTGACTGCGGTGCAGGTCTCGCCTTCCAACGGACCGACAACCTGGCAGCAGGATTACGAGGCGCAGGCAGCGAGATCGCGCCGGATTGCGACCGATGAAGCCCTGGAGCCCGCCGAATAGGGATGGTGAGCCTTCAGAGAGGGAACTGAATGGCGAAAGTGATATCCAGCACGGCGGTTACGCGCCAAATTGCCGTGAAAGCAGGGGTTTCCACGCCTGGATCCCGGGCATTGCCAGAGGAGGTGCCCGTCGCACTTTCCTTTGGCGGCACCACGCAGGCTGTGATGATGGCGACCCCGGACGATCTTGAGGATTTTGGGATCGGCTTTGCCATATCAGAGGCCATCATTCGATCGCCAGATGATATCGTATCCTTGGAAATCGTCGAGGCGGATCAGGGCTTTGATATCCAGATGCAGCTGGCCGAAGGCGTGCAGGAAACCTTTTCCGCCCGCCGCCGCCAAATGGCGGGCCCGGTCGGCTGCGGCCTCTGCGGTATCGAATCCATCGAGGAAGCGCTCCGGACATTGCCGGATCGCAAGGCGGTGGAATTCGCAATCGGCGGCGACGATATCCGCGAGGCGGTGCGGTCGCTGTCGAAACACCAGAAACTTCGCTCGGAAACCGGGGCGGTTCATGCCGCCGGATTCTACCAGCCGGGCGGGGGGACGCTGTGCGTGCGCGAGGATGTCGGCCGCCACAACGCGCTCGACAAGCTCATCGGCGCGCTTGCGCGTGGAGGTCATGACCCGGCAGAGGGCGCAATCGTCATCACCAGCCGCGTCTCCGTCGACATGGTGCAAAAAGCCGTCATTGCCGGCACCGGCCTGCTGATCGCGGTATCCGCGCCGACAGCACTTGCAGTGCGGACCGCCGAAGCCTCCGGGCTGACGCTGGTGGGTATCGCAAGAGGTGCTGATTTCGAGATTTTCACCCGGCCGGACCGGATCGCACAAGGAGTTCAAAGCGATGTCGCCTGACAAACTGCGCTACCAGGCCAACCAGATCGCCACCTTCTTCGCCTCCCAGCCGGAGGACGAGCAGATTGAGGGTGTCGCCGATCATATCAACAAGTTCTGGGATCCGCGCATGCGCGCGCAACTCTTCGAGATCACCGACGAGAGCACCGAAGGCTTCAAGCCGATGGTGGTGGCGGCACTCGGCAAGGTGAACCGCCCCGCGACTGTGCCCTCTGCCGGCTGAGCATGGTCCGGCAGTGAGAGTTGCTTTGTGCCTCGGGAGCCAAAGCTATCAGGGGCAGGTGCAGCGGAATTGCGATTGGGATCAATTCCGGCCAGCCTTTAGAGTGCTGCCAATACCAGATGACGACTGCGCAAGACTATCATTTCCGTCAGCTGACCTTCCGCTTCAGCGTTGTTCGAGCAACCAGACCGTTTCGGCAGCCGGCACGCCCTTCATGCCGCCCTCCAGGACATGGCGCTCCACCTGGCTGATTTCGTAGAGTTCAGCGTAATGCGCTGCCACCTCCGTTGCAGATATCGAAAAGGGAGGGCCTTCGAGAATTTCCTGATCGTATTCGAAGCAGAAGAGGAGCTGTGGCACAGCCTTGGTCAAGCTCGCAAGATGCTCGGTGTAGCGGCCGCGCATCGTATCGGGCAGGGCAACAAGCGCTGCACGGTCGAACACCGCATTCACCGGGCCCAGAAGGGCGGCTGTCAGCGCAAAGATATCTCCGGCGAACAGGTCGAGCGCCGGTCCTCGGTAGCGTTTCAGGTCACCGATCTCTTCGATCTCCGGGGAAACGCCAAGCCGCTCGAAGACCTCCCGGACAGCAATCTCGCTGAGTTCGGCGCCGGCCACGCGAAACCCGCGCTCAAGCAACCAGTCGATATCCAGTGTCTTGCCGGACAAGGGCAGAAACACACGCCCACCAACCGGAACGGAAAGCTTGGCAAAATGCTCGACAAGCAGCGGATTGGGCCTGCCTTCGTGAAAGCCGATACGGCCGCTCTCCCACCGCTCATGCCAGAATTTATGATCCATCTCTGTTCCTTTCACTGACCCCCGGAAGCGTGAGGCTCGCTTAGAAGAGAAATCCCAGGCCTGCGGCAATGGCAATATAGCGCCCCACCTTGCCGATCGACACCAGAAGAAGGAAGCGCCACAACGGCTCGCGCATGATTCCGGCGACAAGTGTCAGCGGATCGCCGATGATCGGCACCCAGGCCAACAGCAGCGACCAGTAACCAAACCGTTGATAGTGCGCCTGCGCGCGTTCCAGCTGGTCCGGGCTTGCCGGAAACCACTTTCGATCGCGGAAACGCTCAACGGCTAGCCCCAGCAGCCAGTTGATGATCGATCCGAGCACATTGCCTGCGCTCGCCACGGCGACAAGAAGGGCAGGTTCCTGGCGTCCTGCAAGCAGGAGTGCCGTCAAGACACTTTCCGACTGAGCCGGCACGAGCGTGGCAGCCAGCAACGCTGCCATGAACAGACCGGCATAGGCTGCGAGATCATGCATGTGTCGATCTGTTTCCTGTTGCGGACCCTTTCCGGCGCAATTTCACCGCTCCGGCATGATCTTGGCATAACCGGCAAAGTGCGTGGGGAACAGGAAATTCGCCCGGTGATCGGGAAGGAGCGGGGGCAGGGGCTTGACTGTGAAATTGCATAGCTCACTATGCAATAAAATATAGCACGCTATGGAAAGGCCCGAAGATGCTGACTGAAGACCAATCCCTCGGCCAGATGATCGTCGCGTTCGCCCGGTCCCACACCGCGCGTCTGAATGCGAGGCTGGAGCCGCTTGGCCTTTCGCAAGCACGGCTTCAGGTGATTTCGGCGCTCGAAGCAGACGGGGAGCAGACCCAGCGTGAACTTGCCGAGCGCCTCGATGTCGAGCAGGCGACCATGGCAAACACATTGGCCAGACTGGACCGCGACGGCCTGGTTGTCCGCTTCCCCCATCCCGACGACAGGCGCGCGCAACTGGTTCGGCTGACCGGAAAGGCAGCCGCGTTGATTGCCCCGGCGCATGAAGCCGTCAAAGACGTGGACCGCGCCTTGCTCAAGGGCCTTCCGGAGGCCGAACAGGCCCTGTTCATAAGCATGATTAGCCGGCTTTCAGCCAATGCACGGCCTGCGGAAGCCCAACGGTAGCTTGTGCGGACGAGACCGGGGGAGTTGCGCAAAAGGGTGTCCAGTTGCCTTCCCAATGACGGCAGAACCGGATAGGCACATCGGCGGGAGGCGGTCGAGATGCTGATCCCAGGCAGAAACCGGAATGGAAACAATCACATGGACAATATGCGCGGGATCGTCTTGATGGTGCTCGGCATGCTCGGATTTGCCGCCGAGGATATGTTCATCAAGCTGGCTTCTGCGGGCTTGCCGGTCGGGCAGATTCTTATTGTTCTGGGGTTTCCGGGCGCTGTGCTGTTTGCGCTGCTCGCCCGTGCGCGCGGAATGGACCCGTTCTCGCGCACCTTCTTCAGTCCCGCAGTGCTGGTTCGCAATCTCAGCGAGATGATCGGGTCGATGGGGTTCGTCACGGCTCTGGCGCTGGTGCCCCTCGCCACCGTCACCACGATTCTCCAGGCGGCGCCCCTGTTTGTCACCATGGGGGCTGCCCTGGTCCTGAGCGAAGCGGTGGGCTGGCGCCGTTGGACGGCGATCCTGATCGGTTTCTTCGGTGTTGTTCTTGTGATCCGGCCCGGTCTTGAAGGTTTTGAACCCGATGTGCTGTGGGCGGTGCTGGCCGTCGTCTCCCTATCGATCCGCGATCTTGCAAGCCGGAAGGTGCCCAAGGCTGTGTCTTCCATTCAGCTCGCTGTCTGGGGCTTCCTGATGGTCGGCTTTGCCGGGTTGGTGATGCTGGCGATGTCCGGTGGCGCAAAAGTCCCCACAGCCGTCGAAACGGCATATCTGGCAGCAGCGCTCTGCATCGGGACCTTTGCCTACTGGGCACTGACAGAGGCGACCCGGTTGGGCGACATCGCCGTTGTTACACCGTTCCGCTATTCGAGACTTTTGTTTTCGATGGTGGTCGGGATTCTCGTGTTCTCCGAGATCCCGGACGCCTACACGTTGATCGGGGCCTGCATCATCATTGCCACGGGTCTGTACACCATCATGCGCGAACGCAAGCGCCAGCGGGATGAGGCGGCCTTGGCACTTGCCGAAAAGAACGCCAAGTCGACACTTTGAAGTGAAGTCCGCATGGTGCAGGGGAATACTGCACGTTTGAAGGCGAAGAGCGAGCGTGCGTGGATGTTACTCCCCGTAGCGGGCTTCCAGGTGAGCGATGAAATGGGCGGGGTTGAGCGCCTCTCCGGTGGCCTCGCGCAGGATTTCAGGCGTCGTTCCCATTGAGCCGCGCTGCCAGATGTTGTCGCGTCGCCAGGCGTTGACCGAGGTGAAGTCGCCCGCTGCGATTTCGTCGTTCACAGCCGGGTTGGTGGCCGAAATCGCCGCCCATTGCTGCGCAGCCATCAAGGCGCCAAGCGTGTAGGAGGGGAAATAGCCGAAAGCTCCGGCTGGCCAGTGCACATCCTGCATCGGGCCGTTCTTTGGATCGTCGAGTGTGGAGATGCCAAGCGACGCGGTCATCTTTGCATCCCATGCTTCCGGAAGGTCCTGCACCTCCAGCGCACCCGAAAGCAGGTCCTGTTCGAGCTCGTAGCGAAGGATCACATGCAGCGGATAGGTCACTTCATCAGCATCGACACGGATCTTGCCGCGCTTGATCTCATGAACATGCGGCAGCAGGTCCTCGATGCTCCAGTCCTCCTCCAGATGATCTGCGACATGGGGCAGGGCGAAGTGCCAGAAGGCAGGGTTACGCCCGATCTGCTTCTCCACGAAAAGGCTCTGGCTTTCATGAATCGACATCCCTCGCGCCTTTCCCGAAGGCCAGTGTGCCCAGGCCTTCGGAAGGTTTTGCTCATAGAGGCCGTGGCCCGTTTCATGCAGGATCCCCATCAGGGCCGGAAGGAATTCGTCGGTGCGGTAGCGCGTCGTCATGCGCACATCGCTTGGAACTCCACCGCAGAACGGATGATCCGAAATCGACAGGCTGCCGTGATTGAGATCGAACCCGACTGCCTGCATCATCGCCAGTCCGAGCGCTTTCTGCCGTTCCACCGGATAATTGCCGGAGAGCGGCTTGACCGGGCGCGTCGCGCGGCGGCGCTCCTGGGCTTCCAGTGCCATGGGCAGAAAATCGACCAGGAACGCCTTGAGTTCGGCAAACACCGGAGTGATGTCAGCCACACGGTTGCCCGGATCGAATTGCTCCATCAGTGCGTCGTAAGGCTTCAGACCGAGTGCCTCGGCGCGAATCTGCGCTTCCTCGCGCATCAATTCGACCACACCTTCGAGCGCCGGGCGGAATGTCGTCCAGTCGCCCGTTTGCCGCGCCTTTCGCCACAATTGCTCCGAGTGCATGCCGGTTCGCATCTTGCGCTCGATGAATTCCGCTGGCAGGCAGGTCAGGTTGCGGTAGCTGCGTTCAAACTCGGCGACTGCAATGCGTTGTTCGGCGTCGAGAGTTTCGTCCTTGGCTCCGGAGATCCAGCCGGCAAGCTTGGGGTCGGTCGCCTGACGATGGAGCATCCCCGAAAGGGCAGCCATCGCTTCGGCGCGATCGCTGCCGCCACCGGGCGCCATGACGGTCGCTTCATCGACGCCGAGGATCGCCAGGGCATGCTCAAGCGCGCTCAGCGAATGGCAATGGGCGTCAAGATTTGCAAATGACATTGCGGGACTCCGATGCGGGGAAGGGCACCTCCGTTCGATAGGCCAACCATCGGACACCCGCAAGCCCAAACCGAATGCGCATCCTGGTGGCCTTCCGAACCACTGCACATGCAAGGTGGGCGTGCAATTCCTGTGAATCGACAGCCTGGAGCAAGGCTGACCAGCGATTGTTGGAATCATTTAACAGGAGATTTGAATGAATATCGAAGGCGTCAGCCATTCGAATATTCGGACTGTCAGCAAGGCGGGGTCAATCAAGGATTCCGTCCCGCCTATTCATGCCCAGGCAATCCAGTCCTATCAGGACCTGGGCCCCATTGAGGCCAGCGAGGCCACGGGAACATATGATTTATATGGCGAAGTCGCTCCAACCGCGTTGGGATTTACAGCCGCTCCGCCGAATGGATATGAACTCTATATGCCGGCCAGACCCGGCTTCTTTTCGAACAATCTTTCAATTGCCGTGACAGACCCGTCGGCCGAGCCGTTTTCGACCGACAAGACCAGGTCGGAAATTGTTGAAGCGGCCCGGAAAGTGCTGGATGCCCGATACGCCAAGATGGCGGATACAGGTGAGCCATTCCGCCCGAAATCGAACGAGGCCACCGATTGGTACACCTTGTTCGGAGAACTCGACCGGCGCGCGCTAAGCGCAATAAGAACCGATGAGAGCGGATTTTTCTCGGATCTGGAACAGGATATCGCACAGGCGATCATGATACAGCAGCAGTCGCTTGCGATGGGTCATTATTACGGACCGACGCGCCTTGCAGGCGCCTATGCAGAAGCGGGGGAGATTGACCCGTCCGATCACATGGCAGTCGGCAAGGCTGGCGCGCTGTGGCTCGACCGGGTAAGCCATGAAGAAAAGACCACATTGTCGGAGTGGATGGAACAGCGCGCCGCTGCCCAGTACCTCTATGAAAACGGCGCCAGGGATGCGGGGGTGAAGCCCGAAGATCTTTCCTCCGGCTTCCGTTTCGTTGACATGCTGCTTCAAGCCTACAGAGAGCTCGAGCAGCTCGGTGAAGGCCATGAGTTGAACTATCTTCCTTCGTATCAGAAAGCCTGGCAGATGTTTGTCGATCAAATGCCGTCCGAACAGTCGTCGTCCATGACGCTGTTCTTCTGATGCATGAGGGTCGCGGAAGAGCTGGAAGCCAACGCGAACGAGACAAAGTCCCATGTCTCCAATCGTGCGTACAAAGATCGCATAAGATAGATTATGGAACTGACGGAGACGAGTACATCCAATTGTCTGATCTCCGATATGCTATTTTATTCAGCGCTTTACGAGACTGAATAAAAGTTCCGCATGAGATATTCGGGCTGTCCCTCGCAATCTTGCGGCCTTGAAACTGAATCGGGAAACCGGAACCGGTCGGGTTGACCCGGGCGTGCGGAGCGCGGCAATTGTTTCCTGGCATAACCGGGAGGATGGGATGATGCTGGAAGGCATACGGGTCATTGAAATCGAAGGCCTCGGACCCGCGCCCTTTGCGTCCATGTTGCTTGCGGATCTCGGCGCCGATGTCATCGTGGTTCATCGGAAAAACGGCGGTCCGGCGCACGGCATGCCGGACCGGTCGCTGATCGATCGCGGCAAACGGTCCATCGAGCTTGATCTGAAATCGGCTGACGATATCGCGGTGCTCAAGTCACTGGTGGCAAGATCGGACGCGCTCGTCGAGGGCTTCAGGCCGGGTGTCATGGAACGTCTGGGATTGGGACCGGAGGATCTTTCAGCGCACAATCCGGATCTTGTCTACGGCCGCATGACGGGCTGGGGCCAGACCGGGCCACGGGCCGGAACAGCTGGTCACGATCTCAACTACATTTCGCTTTCGGGCGCTCTCTGGTACTCGGCCAACCCGGGCGATCCGCCGTTTTCGCCACCAACGCTCGTTGGCGATATCGGTGGAGGAGCTCTTTATCTGACTGTCGGTATTCTTGCCGGCGTCCATGCGGCCAGGAGTGGTCGCGGCGGTTGTGTCGTCGACGCCTCGATCGTTGACGGCTCGGCCCACATGATGAATTTGCTCATGACGATGCGACAGTCCGGGCATCTGTCCACGCAGCGTGGCAGAAGCCTTCTGGACGGCCCGCATTGGAGCCGCTGCTATGCCTGTGCCGATGGCGGATTTGTCTCAGTGCAATGCCTGGAGCCGAAATTTTACGCGGAGTTTCTGAACCGTCTCGGTTTGAAGGACGATCCTGATTTCGCCGATCAGTTTGACGCGGGCGCATGGCCGCGCCAGACGGCAATCCTGGCTGGCATGTTTGCCCGGAAACCGCGGGCGCATTGGGAGGCCGTGTTTGACGGCAGTGACGCCTGTGTCGCCCCTGCCCTCGATCCGGACCAGTCTGCGCGCGAACCGCACATGAAGGCACGAGGAATCTGGCGCGAAATTGGCGGCGTTATGCAGGCAGCACCAGCGCCACGCTTTTCCACACGGCCCGATCCCGAACCTGGTCGGGTGCCGGCCCGCGGCGAACACACTGCGGAGATTCTGAGCTGGCTCGGGACGTAATCAACAGCGCGAAGTTCTAGAAACCGTTCTGCCGGTCAGTCGGCAGCGCGAACGTCGATGATCTCGGCGTCGATCGCTTTTGCAAGTGCCTCGGGATCGACGCTGAACACGCTGTCCGGACGACCGGCAGCAGCCCAGACGGTTCCGTGCTGCATGAGCGCGCGGTCCATATACACCTTGATCGGGTTCAAATGTCCGATCGGGGCAACCCCGCCAATGGCAAAACCTGTTTCGTCACGCACACGCCGCGCTTCGCACCGGTCCAGCTGCAGGCCGTAAGTTGCCGAAATATGCTGTATGTCGGCATCATGGGCACCGGACACCAGAACAAGATTGAGGGTCTTGTCGGCGGAGTTCTCAAAGACCAGCGACTTGACGATTTGCGCCGTCTCGCATCCTGCAGCCTCCGCCGCTTCCCGGGCGGTCCGGGTCGATTGCGGCATCTTGATGATGCGGATCGTGAGGCCGGCCTTTTGAGCTGCTTCCGCGACTCTGGCCATGCTGGATCCGCTTCGGATCAGGTCGGGAGTCATTTCTGTTGCAAGCGTGTTCATGTCATCACCTCGAATTCCAAGGTCAGCCCATCGTAACACGGCTCGACGCGGTCCGGGGTTTCCTTGCACACAGTATCGTAGTCGAGCGGTACGTGCATATGGGTCAGATAAGCCCGTTTCGGGTTCAGCTTCTCGATCCACCAGAGCGCCTGATCGATCGAAAGATGGCTTGGATGCGGCTTGTACTGAAGACAATCGATGATCAGGGCATCCAGTTCCCCGAGTCTGGCAATTGTTTCCCGGGGAAAGTCGCTGACATCGCAGCAATAGGCAAGCTTGCCGATGCGGAACCCGAGCGATCGGATGGAGCCATGGGCCTGATCGAGCGGCTCGATTTCTATCGTTCCGCCGGCGCCGTCGATCCGGATCGGCTCGCTGACCGACGTAATCACCCTCGGTTCCGTGATCGGAGGATAATTGCTTCCGGGCGGGGTCTCAAGGCAATAGCCAAAGCCGGCCCGGATCCGCGCCATTGTCGCCGCATCGGCATAGATCGGAATCCGTTTCCGCTGCGCAAGTGCAAAGCCGCGGAGGTCATCAATGCCATGGACATGGTCCGCATGGGAATGAGTGTAAAGCACCGCGTCGATCGTGTGCACCTTGTTCGCGATCATCTGCTCGCGGAAATCGGGCCCGGTGTCGACAACAACCGTGGTTTCGCCGCCATCGGGTGCGACCTGCCTGATCAGGAACGCGGCGCGTGTCCGTCTGTTCTTCGGGTTCTCGGGGTCACAGGCTCCCCAGTCGCCATTGACCCTGGGGACCCCGGGCGACGAGGCGCAGCCAAGAATCGTGAATTGACGGCGATGAAGGCCGGTCACAGCGGGGGCATCTTTGAAAAGGCTTGGAGTGCATTCGCCGTGGTCAGATCGCGCAGCTCGGCTTCGCCGAGACCGATCGTTTCGGCGAGAACATGCGCGGTGTTGACCACATAGGACGGTTCGTTGCGCTTGCCCCGGTAAGGCGTGGGCGCAAGATAGGGCGCATCGGTTTCAACCAGCAGCCGTTCATGCGGAACGGACCGGGCGATGGTGCGCAGCTCCTCCGATTTCTTGAATGTCAGAATGCCCGAAAAGGATATGTAACCACCCAGTCTCACCCCGGCTGCCGCGAGATCTGCGCCCGACGAGAAACAGTGCAGGATGAAGGGAAAGGCCCCCTTCCCGGTCTCGTCCTCCAGGATTTCGATCATGTCGTCATCGGCATCGCGGGAATGAATGACCAGTGGCAGACCGGTCTGGCGCGCAGCGGCGATGTGGCGGCGAAAGCCTGTCGCCTGGGCCTCTCTCGGCGCGTGATCGTAGAAATAGTCGAGACCGGCTTCGCCGATCGCTACACAACGTGGATGGGCGGCCAGACTGACCAGATCATCGGTGGTGACATCAAGCTCTTCAGCCGCGTTGTGCGGATGGGTTCCGACCGAGCAGAACACTTCCGCGTGTTTTTCCGCAAGCGCGGAAATGACATCGAACTTCTTCACCCGCGTCGAAATGGTCACCATGCGCACAACGCCCGCATCCCGGCATCGCGCAATCAGGTCGTCACGCTCTGCATCGAAATCCGGAAAATCGAGATGGCAATGCGTGTCGACGACGGGGTGGTCTTGAACGTCCAGGCTCATGCGCCCTGCTCCGGCTCTGCCTCCACGAAGCGCGGGAAGATACCCGACGGCTGAGGAAGTTCTGCACCCGGAACGAGCGCTGCATTGCTTACGCGGAACTGCCGGTTTTCAGCCCGCACGTTCAGCAGGTCCAGCAGTTTCGAGGCGCTGTCCGGCATGAAGGGCTGGATGCTCACCCCGATCACCCGGAGGACTTCAGCGGTCGTGTAGAGAACGGTGTTCATCCGTTCGGGATCGCTCTTCTTCAGCTTCCACGGTTCCTGGCCGGCGAAATAGCGGTTCGCATCGGCCACCACCTGCCATATTGCCGCCAGCGCCTTGTGGATCTGGCAGGCTTCCATTTCGGGCCGCATCGTGTCGAGAATGCCGTAGGCGGCATCGAGGATGGCCTGATCCTCGGCACTGAAGGAGCCGTATTGCGGCACCCTGCCCTCGCAGTTCTTGTTGATCATCGACAGCGAGCGCTGGGCCAGGTTGCCCAGATCATTGGCAAGATCGGAATTGATGCGGCCGACGATGGCGTCATGGCTGTAGCTGCCATCCTGCCCGAACGGCACTTCGCGCATGAAGAAATACCGGACCTGATCGAGCCCGTAATGCTCCACCATGGTGAAGGGATCGACCACATTGCCGATCGATTTCGACATCTTCTCCCCCTTGTTGTAGAGGAAGCCGTGGGCGAACACCTTGGCGGGCAGTTCAAGCCCCGCCGACATCAGAAAGGCCGGCCAGTAGACCGCGTGAAACCGAACGATGTCCTTGCCGATCATGTGCACCGCCGGCCAATAGCCCCAGCGATCTCCCTCCTCGTCGGGAAATCCGGCCGCGGTGATGTAGTTGGTCAGCGCATCGACCCAGACATACATCACGTGATTTTCGTTGCCGGGCACGGGAACGCCCCAGTCAAATGTGGTGCGCGAAATCGACAGATCCTTCAGTCCCGATCTGACGAAACTTGCCACCTCGTTGCGCCGCTCGGCCGGGCCGACGAAATCCGGGTTCTTCTCGAAAAGTTCGAGAAGCCGGTCGCCATAGGCGGAAAGCCGGAAATAGTAGCTTTCCTCCTCGACCCACTCCACCGGCGAGCCCAGCGGCTCACGGCGGACCTTGTCATCGCCGACAGTGGTTTCACTCTCATCGAAGAAGGCTTCCTGCCGGACCGAGTACCATCCGCCATATTTGCCGAGATAGATGTCGCCATTGGCCTCCATCCGCCTCCACAATTCCTGAACGGAAACCCGGTGCCGCTCTTCGGTTGTCCGGATGAAGTCGTCGTTCGAGCAATTGAGCAGCGTCAGCAGATCACGGAAAACCGCCGAGTTGCGGTCTGCAAGCTCGATGGGGGGAATTCCTTCCTTCTCCGCGGTCTGCTGCATTTTCTGGCCGTGTTCATCGGTCCCTGACAGGAAGAACACATCCTTGCCGTCGAGCCGCTGAAAACGAGCCAGAACATCCGTAGCGATCGCGGTATAGGCGTGACCGATATGGGGAACGCCATTCGGATAGAAAATCGGTGTGGTGATGTAGTAACGCTCAGTGCTCATATTGGACTTCGGATGCCTTCTTTGCAGCGGGCGCGCGACTGCCGCCCTCGGACGCCGACTACATAGGCGATTATCTCAATTGACGCCATGCCCGGAATGGCTCCCGGTGTTCAAAATTCAATGCCATCTGGGCGCGCGCTACGTCTTTTCGGTTAGCGGAAAATCAGGCTGAAAACATGCAGAACGGTCTGCTTGCGATCCAGATTGAAGGCCGCCGCGGTGGCGAAATGCTCGGCCAGTTCGACCGAAAGACGCGCGAGCCGGTTGGCCTCGGCAAGATCGTTTGCGTCGCCTGCCTCCCTGGCCATCGCCCGCACCCTGTCTATGACAAGTTCGGTGAAGAACTGGTACGCCACGTCGCGGTCGCGGGCCGAGAGGCTCTCCGCGAGCTTGTGAATCGGCTCCCGATCGGAAATGCTGCCGCGTTCAATGATGTCGACGAATGCTTCGGCAATATCCGCGCCGCCATAATTCCGCAATAGCAGGGCTCGCGCGACGCTGCCTTCGCTCAGTCCGATGATGGCGTCGGAACCACCCGGCGGTGCGCCGAGATGATCGAGCGCCCGGTTGAGATCCCGGGCGTTCAGAGGCTCCAGGCGCAGCGACAGACAGCGCGAGCGGATGGTGGGCAGCAACCGGCCAGGAGTGTGGGACAACACCAAAAACAGAGATCGTTTCGGCGGTTCCTCGAGAATCTTGAGGATCGCGTTTGCCGCGTTGCGGTTGAGATCATCGGCGGGGTCGATGATGGCGATCCGCCAGTTTCCAGTTCCCGATGTCTGGCCGAAGAACTTTCCGGCCCTTCGCACTTCGTCGACGGTGATCACCGACTTCATCTTGCCGGTCTTTTCATCCACCGGCCGCGCCAGATGCAGGAGATGATGCGACGCACCGCTGGCGATTTGCCGGGTCAATGGGTCGTCGGGGTCCGGATCGGCGATCTTTGCCGGTGCGTTTGCGGGATCGGGATTGGCGAGAACGTGACGGGCAAAACGGTAGGCAAGCGTTGCCTTGCCGATGCCTTGCGGCCCCTCGATCAGGATCGCGTGGTGCATCCGGGCTGAGCGATAGGCTTCGGCAAGAAAGGACTGTGCCTCGTCATGGCCGAAAAGCACGGTATTCTCACCCGGAGGAATGGCGCCCTCGAGCACCCCGGGCTGCTCAGCGTTCATGCCTTTCCGTCCTGCGCCGCGGCCTGCGGTACACTCTCGTCGAGGATGTCCTCCACGGCGTTCAGGATCGCCAGCGCGACGACATCCTCGGCTTGCCCGGCATTGATCAGCTTGCAGCGGTCGGGTTCGCTGCGGGTCAGGTCCACAAAGGCCTCGCGGCGTTTTTCATGCGTGGCCAGTTCTTCCTTTTCGAAACGGTCCGGCGCAGCATTCTTGCCCTCGCGCAGTTTGGCCCGTTTCAGTCCCGTTTCGGCCGGCAGATCCAGAACAAGCGTAAGATCCGGGGTCATGCCATTGACCGCGATCCGTTCGAGATGATTGACGAATTGCGGTTCGAGATTGCCGGTCACGCCCTGATATACCCGGCTGGAATCCATGAACCGGTCGCACAGAACGATTGCACCTTCTTCGATGGCAGGCCGGATGACCTCTTCGATATGATCGCTCCGCGCAGCCGCGAACAGCAGCGCTTCCATGCGCACACCGAATTCTTCCGCGGCTCCCGACAAGAGCACATTCCGCACGGCTTCCGCGCCCTGTGATCCACCAGGCTCGCGTGTCACCAGCACATCCAGTCCGCGCCGCCGCAAAACCTTGGCCAGCCGGTGGATCTGGGTCGATTTGCCGACCCCCTCTCCGCCCTCGAATGTAATGAAGCGGCCCTTGCTGCTGTTCACGTGCTGAAATCCCGGTCGCCACGGGCGCCGCAGACGCTCCCGACCTGTGTGTTGAAAACCGGCCGGACGACCCGGCATGGTTCTGCATAAAGGAATTGCGCGCGAAATTGAACGCCCGGCATGCGCCTTACCGCCAGAATTGTGCGAGTTCGATCAGGGCATCGAGCGCCTGCGTGTGCAGAGGGCCTTTCGAGACCGCGCTTTCGACATAAAGCGGTGTCTCCTGCGACAGCAGATCGCCGATATAGACCTTCAGAACCGCGACTTCGCTGCCGGCCTCAACCGGAGCGCGAAGCGGCCACCGGTAGCTGATTCGCGCTGTCATTCGATCGGGATTGGTGATCGGAACAAAGATGTCGATAGGCCCCTCGGCCTTGACCACTGCGCCGCTTTCGCCGCCATAGACGCTCAGTTCGCCGATGATCTCGTCTTCGGCGAAGAGAGTTCTGCGTTCAAAGGCGCGTACGCCCCATTCGAGCATCTTCCGTGCTTCCTCGGCACGTTCACGCTCGCTCGACAGACCGCTCATCGCCATGAACAGACG
This sequence comes from Hoeflea sp., assembly GCA_040216675.1. Lineage (GTDB taxonomy): Bacteria > Pseudomonadota > Alphaproteobacteria > Rhizobiales > Rhizobiaceae > Hoeflea. The sequence goes on from JAVJOR010000007.1 coordinate 186,560, forward strand.
TCGGCCATCCCGGTTGATCGACGCCACGATTCCGTAACCCGACTCTTCGGTGAACCCGGTCTTCATCCCGTCGACCCCGATATCAAGTCGGAGCAGCGGATTTCGGTTGCGTTGGCGGATACCGTTCCACGTAAACTCAGGCTGCGAATAGTAGCGGTAGAACTCGGGATAAGTGGCGTGAATGTGCCGGGCCAATGTGACCAGATCCTTCATCGAGACCTTCGAATCCGGGTGTGGCAGGCCGCTCGCATTGCCGAAGACGGATCGGGTCAGGCCGATCTCGCGGGCCCGCTCGGTCATCAGCCTGGCAAAATTTTCCTCCGACCCCGCCATGCCTTCGGCGATGATGATGCATCCGTCATTCGCCGACTGCACAATCACCCCCTGGATGAGGTCCTCAAGCCTGATCGAGGAATTAAGCTCGGCAAACATCGTCGATGTCCGCGATGCCGCTCCACCGGTGCGCCACGCGTTCTCCGACACCTGAAACGTGTCTTCCAGCGTCAGCCGTCCGGTGCGGATCGCATGGAACACAACCTCCATGGTCATCAGCTTTGCCAGCGAAGCAGGCGGAACAAGTTCGTCTTCATTCTTCGAAAACAGGATCGTCCCAGTGTCCGCATCGATCATGTAGGCTTGGGCGGCGCGTGTCTCGAACAGCTGCGCGCGCGAGAACGCGGTGCCGGCCATGAACAGCAGGAGCGAGAGCAACAGCAATGGCATCGCACGCGCCAAGCGGCTGTTGAAACCAGTCGAACCAAAATTCAAGCGCCCAAGCAGCGGCCACGACATGAAACTATCCATCCGAACGGTTGGGGAAGAAAAAGCGTTGTCGGAAACTAACAAGCCTGTCCGTGCGGATCAATGCTTCGAGACTATGGAGAATTCACCTGCACAGCAAAGGGCCGGCCCGGTTGAAGGATATGTCCTTGCAAAGGGTCCCCCCTGCCCGCGCGGGACTTGAACGCTACGCCCTCAGTCGGAGCTTCCCGCCGGAAATTCCGTCTGTTTGAGAACAGCATCGAAACGTCCGCTGACGGTCGTTGGACGTGCGCCCCAATAGGCAAGTCCGACATCGCGCTGGCCCCCGAAACCGGACGCGGACGCAACAGGAAGTCCGAAAGATGGACGATCCGGAAGGACCGGGCCGATGACCGGCAGCACATAGCCGTTCTGGATGGTTGCACCGGTATTTCCCGCGGCCCCCTGAAACGCACCGGCCGCCCCGACGGCCGCCGGCGGGACCAGGCCCGACGAAACAGCAGCGCCGCCGGAAGCCTGGCTCGGCGCTGCCCCGTTCATTGCAAGCATGACGCCGCTGGCAATGACGCCGCCTGCCGGCGCGTCCGAGCCGCCCGGCCGATAGCTTGCCATGAGATAGGGTGTGTCGTCGCCCTCGACCGGTGCACGCCCGACATACTGGACCCGCACTGCGGCCACACCCTCGTGCTTCATGTCGAGGAGGTCGGCCGCGCGATTTGAAAGATCGATAATCCGGCCATGGGCGAAGGGACCGCGATCATTGACGCGGACAATCACCGAATTGCCGTTCTTCTTGTTGGTTACGCGCGCATAGCTCGGCAGCGGAAATGTCGGGTGCGCAGCCGAGAGATGATACTGGTCGTAGATCTCGCCATTCGCGGTCAGACGCCCGTGGAAATTCGGGCCGTACCAGGACGCGAGGCCCGCGCGGTCATATCCCGGCTCCTCCTTGGGAGTGTACCATTTCCCCCTGACGCGATAGGGCTTGCCGACCATGGATCGTCCGCCGCCCTTTTTGGGACGCTTGGCCGAAGTCATGCGCGGGCTGGCCTCGACGCCATATTCGGCCACAGAGAACTTGGTATTCGTATTGATGTGCGAGGTGTCAGATCCGCCAGATCCGGTCGTGGAGGTGCAACCGGCGAGCGTCAGAATCAAAACCGGCGCAAGCAGAATCGAGGCTGAGTTAAGCCAGTTTCCGATTGTTCGATCGTTTTTTGTCAACGCCACACCGCGACCCGATGGTTTTGCGGCCAATAATGTGGCTTGGCAGCATGTCCCCTGCAAAGCCGTCCCCTTAGATACTTGCGTTCGATTTGTTTATCGAAGCCTTAATTCGCTGCGCAAGATGGCGAAATTGCGTTTATCATCGGGCACCGTCAGGGGAAAGACGGCATCATGGTGAAAAAACGGTAAAGGCGGACCGGCCGTCGCGCATCGAAAACCCGCAAGACGACCGGCACAGGTCATCCCTCGATGCGCGCTTTTCCGCTGCGGCCGTCCTGACGCACCCAGTTGAGTGTGCGCTCGCCTGTTTTCCGGATCTTGAAACAGCTCGGTTCTCCGTCATACCAAGTCGGCCACTGCTGGCAGAGCCGGTCTCCCCTCACCCACCAGCGCCCGGTTTCCTTGGGCGCCATGAACTTGCCCAGCCCGAGGGCTGAGCCGTCACCGGTAACATCACCCGACGGCTTGTAATTGAGTGGAAACTCCCCTCCGAAGGGCGTTGCCAAGTAAACCCGCTTGCCCACGACAAAGTTCTTGAGTTCGCTGCCGCTGAGCTGTTCCGCTGCTGCCGTCACGGGCGCAGCCGATATGCAGATCGCAGCAACAAATCCGACAAATGCTTGTTTGCACAGCATGATGGTCTCCGTTTTTCGTTACCTGGCTGGTAATACGAACGGATCGCGGGTTTGGTTTCATTGCCCGCCGTTTTTCCTGCTCAGGGACGAACAAACCGCCTTCAGGCGCAGACGGGCCGAGATCATGAGTGTGAATGATGCTGGCAGTGTTTTCGATCGCCTTTTCAGACAATGGACCGGGCAACAAATCGTGATCTCGATACAATCGATGAAACCGGCGGATTTGTCCGATCGACCACGCGCATCAACCCATCACCCATGCAAGGGCCTTCCGGATTGAAACAAGTTGACGGCGTGAGGAGTCGGGCGCTACAAGCGCGCTCTGACCGCAAAGCGGCCGGAAACGCTGCGCGTGGGGTGCATCTCCCCCGGCCATCTGGTTCCGGCGCGACACATCCGGAGGGGTGGCCGAGCGGTTTAAGGCACCGGTCTTGAAAACCGGCGTGCGGGAGACCGTACCGTGGGTTCGAATCCCACCCCCTCCGCCACTTGCCCCCTCGAAAGCGTTCTCCCGATCCGGCTGCGGCCGGATTTTTCCGTTGTTTTCGAGGGTTATGCGGGAGTGGCTGAGCACCGGCCTCGGCGCCAGGAGGCTAGGAAGCGTTCTCTCGGGGCCCATATTCTCCGGACCTGTTGCCTGTGACGGTTTCGGTAAATAGATATAAGTATATGAAATTCAACGGCTACTTCTCGGTGTAGCTTTGGTCCGTTTGGAACGGCCACGCGGATGCCAAACGGAACTGTCGTCGAAACACTTATGCCTTGCGGCACAGATGCAAGTTCTCTTGTCCCCTCCTTCTTTGAGCCAAAGCCCCCGGCCACCCCTGTGCGGTACACCCGAAGCTATACTTTGTCACTGGATAGTAAGGCCTCAAACTCCTCTCCGACTCGAAGGTTACTCGGCTTCCATTCAGTTTCTGAGGGGCGAATTTCTGCGGCTTCAGTCCAACGAAATCCTTTTTTCTCGACTGGTGCCATATCGATAAGCGAATGACTAGTTAGTTCGCGTATGCCCTCTACGTCGGCGGCGGTTGCTCGCCCACGAGCAATCACCCTTGATGAAAAGGTCACCTGGACCAGTTTCCATCGTCCACCCATCCTTTTCGCGACTTCGAATTCATTGCGCGAAATGAGCGCACGACCGGTTGTTGCCTTCACAGCTGCCTTTACCTCCAGCCCGACTACCTCCAGCCCAACGACCTCCATCTCATTCTGTAGTTCTATGTCGTAGCCGAAGCGATCGGATATAAGCGAAGCATGACGAGGATTGTGACCATCGCGCCGCAAAGCTGACATCACGGCTAGTTCTCCGGCGTCACCCAGCAATTTACGCAACTGGTCATCACTCGCACCATAAACCTGTTCATGAGCAGTAAGGACAATCTCCTCCAAATCGTCTCCTAGCCATGTGATTGCTTCTAAGTCTTGTTGCGGGATGAACTCACGTGCCAAACGGCCGTCAATTACGACTGCCCTGAGCCAATCCGGCGGGCGGTGTCGAAGAAGTAACCGAGCAATGCCCTTCAGAGTGGTCAGGTCGGCTTCCCGATCCAATCTGGCCAGACCACGTTCTGTGATGACGAACGATTCAATTCTTGCAAGACCAGCGTCCAGAAGAAAATTAGCCGTTCCTGATATATCCAGTGAGACGGCCATGTGCGTAGGCTCCGGAGGTGACGCTCTCGCCGCTGCGATACCACTACCAGCACCCCGCCGAAATCGAGGTGGTCGTTCAGGACAATGACCGTGACGCAGCGTTGGACACGCTGACCGCCAGCATCGGCGTGGCGCTCGCTGCCGACCGCACGGTCGCGCGCAGCCGCTTGGTAGCCAATTATTGTGATCCTGCCAATACCGGGACGCGACCAAGCGCGACCCATGCCCCGAGGATGCCAAATGAAATGGATAGAATATTACCAATTAGAAAGACGTTGAACGTCCCCCGTTCCTCACCCTGCCAACGCGTCCATTGGGCGGCAACCTTGATTGCAAGCCATACTCCGATCCATGAGGGTGCACCCATAAGAATCGCCGCAGTATAAGAGGCGCGCTCGCATATACCCAAGGGAACGGTGAGTGACCCAGCGGGCTTTCCCCCATTTGGCAGCCACTTTGTGACGTAAGGCCACGCGAGGCAATCAATTAGGAGCCACAAGACGACCGCCCCGCCACCGGTGGACACCAGAAAGCCAACGATAACCCACACAGGTCGCTCTAGAAGTAATTGGTCCAAACGAAATGATCCATGCTAACCGTTGCCAATCAGTATGCAATGGGACACGTCCCACAAGCAACAAGTGCTTGCGGGGTACACGCTTTCAACTGATTTTCCCTCATCACTGACAAGATGCCCACTCATCGCGAAACCATCCTCGTCGCGCTGCACGCGCGGCTGTCGGCGCTGCCTGCCGCCGCCCTGCGCGGCGAGGTGCTGCCCGAGCGCGTGCCGGCCGAGGGGGCTGCTGATCCTGCGCGACGGCGAGCCGGGGGAGCCTGAGGTCACGCTGTCGCCGCTGCGCTACCACTACCAGCACCGCGCGGAGATCGAGGTGGGTCGTGCAGGGCTCCGGCCGTGACGCCGCCTTCGACACGCTGACCGCCAGCGTCGGCGCGGCACTCAGCGCCAACCGGACGCTGGGCGGCCTCTGCGACTGGGTCGAGGCGGAAGCGCCGCGCCTGGTCGATCTGCCGGTCGAGGGCGCGGCCAGCCTGAAGGCCGCCGTAATCCCGGTGGTGCTGCACTATTCCACGGCCGATCCGCTCGGCTGATCCCGACAACCCGAGGAGAACACCATGGCACGAGCCCAGGGGGCGCAGGCGCTGATGGCGCTTGCGTTCGAGACGACCTATGGAACGCCGCCCGAGAGCGGCTTCACCCGCATGCCCTTCGCCAGCACATCTCTCGGCGCGGAGCAGCCGCTCCTCAACTCTGAACTTCTCGGCTACGGCCGCGATCCGCTGGCACCGCTCAAGGACGGGGTGACCGCTGACGGCGATGTCGTCGTGCCGCTCGACGCCGAGGCCCTTGGGTTGTGGCTGAAGGCTGCCTTTGGCGACCCGACCACGACCGGCATTGGCCCATGGACGCATGAATTCCAGTCCGGAAGCTGGACGCTGCCCAACATGTTGATCGAGACCGGCATGCCCGAGGTGCCGCGCTATGCGATGTACTCGGGCTGCGGGCTCGACCAGATCACCTAACAGATGCAGCGGTCTGGCCTGCTGACCGCAACGGCGCGGCTGGTGGCGCAAGGCGAGACCGTGGGAATGACGACCAGCGCCGGAACGCCCGCCGCGCTGGAGATGAAGCGTTTCGGCCATTTCAACGGGGCGATCACTCGGAATGGGACTGCACTCGGCAACGTCGTCTCGGCCGAGATCACCTATGCCAACAACCTCGACCGGATCGAGACAATCCGCTCGGATGGCCGAATCGACGGCGCGGACCCGTCCATCGCGGCGCTCACCGGCCGGATCGAGGTCCGCTTCGCCGACCAGACGCTGGTGACGCAGGCGATCAATGGCGAGGCCTGCGAGATGGAATTCGCCTACGTCCTGCCCTCGGGCGAGAGCTTCACCTTCACGGTGCACGCCGTCTACCTGCCGCGTCCGCGCATCGAGATCTCCGGGCCGCAGGGCGTGCAGGCGACCTTCGATTGGCAGGCCGCCCGCGACAGCATCGTGGGCCGGATGTGCACAGCAACCCTCGTGAACGACGTGGAGACCTACTGATGCTGACGCTCGATCTGAAAAATGCCCCGCGCTGGCATGAACTCGCCCCCGGCGTCCGTGTGCAGCTGCGCCCACTGACCACCGCGCTGATGGTGTCAACGCGCAGCGACCCGGCCGTGGAGGCCGTGCCCGAGGAAGCATCCGACGAGGAACGCGTGGTCGCCTTCGCCAAGGCGCTGGCTCGCCGCGCGGTGCTCGCATGGGAGGGAATCGGTGACGCCGACGGCAGTCCCATCGATCCGAGCCCCGAGGCCATCGACGCCGTGCTCGACGTCTGGCCGATCTTCGAGGCGTTCCAGCTGACCTATGTGTCGAAGGGCCTGCTGCTGGAACAGGAAAAAAAACGCCTCCGCGCTCTCGCCGAATGGTCCTTCGCGGGGGCGAGCGATACTGCGAAGCCTGCGCGCAAGCCTGCCCGGACTGCCCGGCGCGGTTGAACCGTCCAGAAACTTCGGAGGGTTGGCAGGTCTGGGACCTCGTCGGCCGTCTCGGTGGCCAGCTGCGGGGTCCTGCCCGCCGCAGTGATCGGCTGGGACATGTCGGCGGCGCTGGCGGTCGGTGACGCGCTCGGGATCCCGCCCATGGCCATGGCCGAACTGCTGCACGTCATCGAGGCGGTGATGGTCGCCAAGCTCAACGAACAGATGGATCACTCTCATGGCTGAGAAGAGGGTCACCGTCCGCCTCGCAGCCGTGGGCGGACGGCAGGTGGGCGCCGAGCTGGAAGGCGTGTGCGAAGCCGGGTCGCGCGGGTTTGGTCGTCTCAGCCGCGAGATGGAAGCGGCGAATGCGCGGCTTGCCGCATTCTCGCGGCGTGTCGCTGTGGCGGCCACAGCAGCAGTCGCCGCCGCTGCGGCTGCTGGCGCGGCGATGATCCGCTCCGGCCTGCAGACGGTCGACGCACAGGCCAAGCTCGCCCAGTCCTTCGGCACGACCGTCGCCTCGATCCAGACGCTGGAGCGTGCGGGCGAACTGGCGGGCGTGTCGATGTCCGGCATCGAACAGGCCACGAAGGATCTGACGCGCCGTCTCAGCCAGGCCGCCGCCGGGACCGGCCTCGCCGCGGATGCGCTGGACCGGCTGGGGCTTTCGGCCAACGACCTGATCGCCCTGCCGCTGGACCAGCGGGTCGGCGCGATCAATGCGGCCATCGAGAGCTTCGTGCCCGCCGCCGAGCGCGCCGCCGTGGCGGGGCAGCTCTTCGGCGAGGAAGGCTCCATCGCAATCTCGCGGATCAACACCGCGACGCTGCGCCAGGCGACCGAGGACGTGCTCGCCTTCGGTGTGGTGGTCTTCGAGCAGGATGCCGACCAGATCGAGCGGACGAACGACGCCATCTCGCGGCTCGGTCTGATCTTGCGCGGCCTGTCGAACCAGCTGGCCGTCGCCGCGGCCCCGGCGCTGGAAACCGTCGACGACGCGATGGCGGCGGTGGCGAGCCGCACCGGGCCGCTCGGCATCGCGATCCGCGGTCTCTTCGACAAAATCGGCCGCCTGACCACCTATGCCGCCACCTTTGCGGCCTCCCTCGCGGGCCGCTGGGTCGCCGGGATGGCCGCTGCGGCGCTCTCCGTCCGCGGGCTCGCCACGGCGCTGGTCGTCCTGCGCGGCGCGCTGATCCGCACAGGCATCGGCGCCCTGATCGTCGGCGCGGGCGAGCTCGTCTACCAGTTCACGCGTCTCGTCTCCGGTGTGGGTGGGTTCGGCGAGGCGATGTCGCTCCTGAAGGACCTCGCGGTCGAGGTCTGGGAGCGGATCCGCATGGGTGGGGCTGCGGCGGGCGCTGCGGCCGCGGCGATGTTCATCGACCTGAAGGCCGACGCCGCCTCCGGGATGCAGGGCACCATCGAGAGCGTCGTCGGTTCCGGCAACACAGCGGCGAACACGTTCGAAGGCGCCGCTCCGACCCCAGCGCTTCCAGCCCCTGGTTGATGCCGCAAATGAAACCGTTGATGCGCGAGGATTTTGCAAAAGCGATTGAACGAGGAATTGCAGATGCGGATTATTTTGTCCTTATTGCATCCGACCGGCCATCCGATTTTGTGCTCCAAGAGCTGAAATTGGCGAAGGATCGAGGCGTGAGTATCTTGCCGCTGGTGTCATCAAAAGATATCGGCGACGGGTTCCTAACAGACCTTGCTAGCATCCCTTTTGCACAGAGCGACAGGGAAAACATCGAACATCTCGTTGAACGAATTATGCGAGCAAGTCGAAGAGCATAGCCGTTTTTCCCGGCTAAGCGCACTGGACGATCTGCCTAAAATGAAAGACTTAGAAACTGCTCTGCGTGTTGTAGCAGCAGCGCGGTCGTGGCTCGGTACGCCGTATCACGACCAGGCGAGCTTCAAAGGCGTCGGCTGCGACTGCCTCGGGCTGGCCCGGGGCGTCTGGCGCGAGGTGGTCGGCCCTGAGCCGTTCCCGATCCCGCCCTACAGCCGCGACTGGGGCGAGACCGGCCCACGCGAGGTTCTGGCCGAGGGCGCGCAGCGCATGACGATCGAGGTGCCGCGCGGAGGCCGGTCCCGGCGCGCTGGTGCTGTTTCGCATGAAGCCCCGCGCGATCGCCAAGCATGTCGGGATCCTGACCGCGCCCGACAGCTTCCTCCATGCCTACGAGCGGCTCGGCGTGATCGAGGAACCTCTCACCCCATCCTGGCGGCGGCGCATCGCCTTCGCCTTCCTGTTTCCGCAACGCTGAGATCCCACCATGGCCACCCTCGTTCTCGGTGCCGCTGGCACCGCCATTGGCGGGTCGATCGGCGGCGCGATCCTCGGCGTCAGCGCCGCGACGATCGGCGGCTTCATCGGCTCCACAATCGGCTCGGTCGTCGACAGCTGGATCATCTCGTCGCTGGCGCCCACCCAGCGCATCGAAGGCGCGCGGCTCGACACGCTCCGCATCACCTCGGCCACCGAGGGCGCGGTCATCCCGCGGCTCTACGGGCGCATGCGGATGGGCGGCAACATCATCTGGGCGACGGATTTCCGCGAGGAGACCAAGACCACCACGCAGGGCGGCGGCAAGGGCGGCGGAGGCGGCAAGGTCAAGACCACCGAGTATCTGTACTATGCCAGCTTCGCCGTGGCGCTTTGCGAGGGCCCGATCACCGGGATCGGGCGCATCTGGGCCGACGGCAAGCCGATGGACCTCTCCGGCGTCACCTGGCGCTGGTATCCGGCCGACGAGGCTCAGGGCCCCGATCCGTTCATCGTGGCCAGGATGGGCGCGGCCAACACCCCCGCCTATCGCGGCACCGCCTATGTGGTCTTCGAGGAACTGGCGCTCTCGAGCTACGGCAACCGCCTGCCGCAGCTGTCGTTCGAGGTGTTTCACCCGCTCGCCGATCCCGACACCGCCGAAGGGCTGACCCGCGCCGTCACCATGATCCCGGCCTCGGGCGAGTTCAGCTACGTGACGCAGGCGATCCGCAAGACCGATGGCGGCGCGACGGTGCCCGAAAACCTCAACGCGCTGGCCGACTCCACCGACATGGTGGAGGCGCTGGACAGGCTGCAAGCCATGGCCCCGGCGGTCGAGAGCGTCAGCCTCGTCGTGGCCTGGTTCGGCGACGACCTGCGCGCGGGATCCTGGAAGGTCCGACCGGGCGTCGAGGTCACCGCCAAGTCGACCACGCCTGCCAGTTGGTCTGTCAACGGTGTGAGCCGCGCCAATGCCTTCCTCGTCAGCCGCGACGACCAGGACCGCCCCGTCTATGGCGGCACCCCGTCCGACTTCGCGGTGGTGCAGGCGATCCAGGAGATGAAGGCACGCGGACTGCGGGTCACCTTCTACCCCTTCATCCTGATGGACGTGCCGCCCGGCAACACGCTGCCGAACCCGTATTCCGACAATGCCGCCGGGACCGGCCAGCCCGCTTTTCCCTGGCGCGGGCGGATCACCTGCTCGCCGGCGGCGGGGTTCGCCGGGACCGTGGAAAAGACCCCGACGGCCGCAAGCCAGGTCGCGGCGCTGTTCGGCGCGGCCACGCCCGCCAACTTCAGCGTCTCGGGTCAGTCGGCCATCCGGCGGCTGGGGCCTGCGGCGCATGGCGCTGCATTACGCCCATCTCTGCGCGGCGGCGGGCGGGGTCGACGCCTTCCTGATCGGGACCGAAATGCCGGGCCTGACGACCATCCGTTCGGGCGCAACCACCTATCCGGCGGTGCAGGCCTATCGGGACCTTCTTGCGGACGTCCGCTCCATCCTCGGATCGGGTGTGAGCCTTGGCTATGCGGCCGACTGGTCGGAATACTTCGGGCACCAGCCGGGCGATGGCAGCGGCGACGTGTTCTTCCATCTCGACCCGCTCTGGGCCGATCCGGAGATCGATTTCATCGGGATCGACAACCATATGCCGCTGTCGGACTGGCGCGACGGCTTTGAGCATCTCGATGCGCAGGACGGCTGGCCCGCGATCTGCGACCGCGCCTATCTGCAGGCGAACATCGCGGAGGGCGAAGGCTTCGACTGGTTCTATGCCAGCGCTACGGATCGGTCGGCGCAGGTGCGGACCCCCATCACGGACGGTGCCGCCAGTAAGCCGTGGGTCTTCCGCTACAAGGATCTGCGCGCCTGGTGGTCGAACCCACACTATGACCGCCCCGGTGGAGTAGAGAGTGGGACGCCGACGGCGTGGGCACCGGAGTCCAAGCCGATCTGGTTCACCGAGCTCGGATGTCCCGCCATCGAACGGGGCACCAACCAGCCCAACGTTTTCTTCGATCCGAAGTCGTCGGAGAGCTTCACGCCGCATTTCTCGCGGGGCTGGCGGGATGACGCGATCCAGCGCACCTATCTCGAGGCGACGTACCTCTGGTGGGGCGATGCCGCGAACAACCCGCTGTCCTCTGTCTACGGCGGCCGGATGGTGCATGTCCCCGAATGCGCCGCCTGGACCTGGGACGCGCGGCCCTATCCCTTCTTCCCCGCACTGACCGATGTCTGGACGGACGGCGCGAACTGGCGGCTCGGCCACTGGCTGAACGGTCGGCTCGGGGCGGTGTCGCTGGCGGCGCTCGTCCGGAACCTCTGCCTGCGCGCCGGGCTGCTCGAGTCCCGGATTGATGTCACCGGTCTCTGGGGCGCGGTCGAGGGCTACGCCATCACGGCGCTGGAAAGCCCGCGCGCCTCGATTACCACGCTGTCGCGGCACTTCGGCTTTGACGCGGTGGAGACCGAGGGGATGATCCGGTTCGTCACGCGCGGCCGGGCCTCGGTCGTCACCCTCGGGCCCGACGATCTGGTGGCCGCACGCGAGGGCGACGTGTTGGAGCTGACGCGTGGCCAGGAGACCGAACTGCCGCAGGCGCTGAAGTGGCAGGTCGCCCGTGCCGACGAGGATTACGACGCGGCCCTCGTCGAGGCCCGGCGCATCACCGTGGACACGACGCGGATCGCCTCCGAGTCCTTCCCGATGGCGGTGCCGCCCGAGGAGGTCGAGCGGCGCTGCCGCCGCGCGCTGATGGAGGCGTGGGTGGGGCGCGAGACGGCGGCATTCCGTCTGCCGCCCTCGCGGCTCGCGCTCGATCCTGCCGACGCGATCCGGCTCCAGCACGATGGGCGGCTGGTCGATCTGCGCCTAGTCTCCATGGCCGACGCGGAGGCGCGCGGTATCGAGGCGGTGCGCCAGGACCGCGCGACCTACGACCTGCCGCCCGGCGATCCCCGCGCGGCGTCACTTACGCGCACCGTGGTGTTCGGCGCGCCGGAAGCGGTGCTGATGGACCTGCCGCAGCTGACCGAGGACCAGCCCGCGCATCGGCCGCTAGTCGCGGCGCACGCGGTTCCCTGGCCGGGCGAGATGGCGGTGTTTCGCAGCCCCTCAAACGACGGGTTCGAGCTGCTGACTACGTTCGGTAGGCGAGCTCGTATCGGGGCGCTGGTCTCGGATTTCTACGCAGGCCCGATCTCGCGCTTCGATCTCGGCAATGCTCTGGTCGTCGTTCTGCTCACCGGAACGCTTGAGAGCGTCACCGACCTGACGCTGTTCGGCGACGCCAATGCACTGGCGATCGAGAGCGCGCCAGGTGTCTGGGAGATCGTGCAGGCGGGCGCGGCCGAACTGCTGGCGCCCGGTCGGTATCGGCTTACCCGGCTCCTGCGCGGTCAGCGCGGCACGGAAGGCGCGATGGGCGATCCGGCACCCGCAGGCGCGCGGGTCGTCGTGCTGGACACCGCGCTGGCGACACTGCCGATCGCCGAGGCTGATCACGGATTGCCGTGGAACTGGCGCATTGGCCCGGCCAGCCGCCCGGCCGGCGACGAGACTACGTGGCGCAGGCCTTCACGCCCGCGGGCGTCGGGCTGCGGCCGTTTTCCGTCGCACATGTCGAGCAGCTATGGCGTCGGCCGCGCACGCCCGGCGATCTGATCATCCGCTGGACGCGCCGATCCCGAGCGCTCTCGGCCGACAACTGGCGCGGGCTCGAGGTGCCGCTGGCCGAGGAGATTGAAGCCTACGAGGTCGAGATCATCGACGCTGCGATCGTGAAGCGGGTGCTGAGCACGACCACGACCAGCGCGCTCTACACCGCCGCCCAGCAGACCGCCGACTGGGGCGCGCCGCTCACCCCTGGCGACACGCTCGACATCCGCATCTCCCAGCTCTCCGCCCTCGTCGGGCGGGGCGCGGCCAAGACTGTCACGCTGATACTCTGAAGGCCTTTCCCATGTCCGACGCCACGACCCATCTCCTGCTGCCCTACATCTTGGCGGCGCAGGCCCAGAAGCAAGTCACCCACAACGAGGGGCTGCGGATCCTCGACGGGCTCATCCAGCTTTCGGTCCTCGACCGCGATCTGACCGCGCCGCCCGGAAGCCCCGCCGACGGCGACCGCTATATCGTCGGCTCCGGCGCGTCGGGCGACTGGGCCGGCTGGGATTTGAACGTCGCCCTCTGGACCGGTGGCGCCTGGCTGCGCCTGCCGCACCGGACCGGTTGGCGCGCATGGGTCGAGGATGAGGGACTGCTGCTGGTCTACGACGGGTCCGGATGGGTCGGGACAACCCCGGCATCGTCGACCAGCCCCGGCTGCCCCGCTTCAAGGCCTAGACCAACTACGACAACTACGTCGGCGTGGGGACCTGGACGAAGATCGGGCTGAACAACACCGACACCAACGATCAGGGCGCCTTCGACGCCGCAAACAACCACTTCGTGGCACCCGTCGACGGTACCTACCTTTTCGGTGCGACGCTGCCCTACAAGATCAACGCCAGCGCCACGGCCCGCATGCGCGGGCGGCTGGTCCCGAACGGCACGACGGAAATCCGGGGCTCCCTCGGCGAAATCTCAGCCACCCATGTCTCGCTCGCCACCGCCATTAGGCTGCAGACGATGGTCCCGCTGACTGCGGGCGATACCGTCGAGCTGCAAGGGTATTTCCGGGTCGCGGATGGCTATTTCGCGGCCGATCACACGTCCTTCTGGGGTGTGAAGGTCGGCTGAGCGAAGCGCGCCATAGCACCCGAACAACTGAAGAGGTCCTCTTCTTGAGGAGGCTTTGACGCTTCACCTTGAGCGATTAAAAAAATAGGCATCAAGCGCGATATTTTCGGCGATCAGTTGCTTTGGTTGATCTCAGTTGCTTGGGTTGATCTCAGATGGCCGGTTTCCACCGCTCGTTTTTGAGCGCTCAGTAATTTGCTGTACCCCATTCGACATATCTTCGCATTCAAATGTGCTTACGTCAGCAAATTTCGCAAGTGCATAAGCTGCAGACCCTGTCGTAAGGATCTTGTCAGCGGAAGTAAAAATTACTATCGCCTGAGAAATGATACGCGCGTGAAGGTAGCTTCGAGCAATATGCACTGCGTCCAAATGGCTTTTAGCACCATGTCCCACTGTTAGCGCAGGACCATGACACTGGTGGACAGCTGCTATAGCGGTAGGCGCGTAGCTGGGAAGAGTCGCAGGGAACTGAAGGGGATCAATGAGGCTCGTGCCCCTTGTGATAGCGCGTAAAGCAAATTCATGGGCAGTCGCCAAGTGGGCTTGAGTTCCACAAAAGAAAATTCCTACATTTTCCTTGTCGATTTTTTCACTTAGCAATTCGACTACCAGCGCACCTAGAACTGCGTCGAAACCAGCCTTCTTTTCATACGCCACTCCCGAAGCTTTTCGCAGCGCCCTGCGATCACCCTCGTTCAGAAAGCGAACCGCGTCCGCAAAGTTTGCCGCTGGCGAGGGTGTGAAGTGACTATCTTCGAATCGCGTTGCGCTTAGATCAAGCGCAACAAGAGTCATTGGGCCACCCCAATTACTAGTGCTGTGTGATTACCACCAAAACCAGATGAGATACAGAGCAAGCATCCTTTGTCAGGTAGAGAACGAGGTACGCCCAACACAAGATCGATTCCTTCCAGTGAATGAAAACCAGACGGACCGGCTGGTGGCAGTATTCGATCCTTCAAAGCTGATGCCGCAGCCGCCACATTAAAAAGGCCTGATGCACCCATTGTGTGCCCGATCAGCCCCTTGAGAGATGTGACCGGTATCGTCCTTGACCCGAAAACCCGCGTTAGAACTTTGGCTTCTATCCCATCGTTTGCAGGTGTACCCGTTCCATGGGCAATAACGCCAATAACATCGCTTTTCGAAATCCTCGCCATACGAAGCGCGCTCTGGATAGCGCGCTCAAGATATATTCCATCCGGCTCGGGATGGATTTGATGGCCTGCATCGCAGCTCATCCCGAAACCAAACAATGCGGCTTGACCGGACGAAGGTTCCCTTTTCAGGGTTAAAGCGCAAGCGCCTTCTCCGATCAAGATTCCTGTACTTTCTATGGTCAAGGGCGGCGCTGAATTATCACGAACGGCGTTGATCCGGTAAAAACCAGCGATGGCAAGTGCGCTTAGAGCGTCAGCGGCCAAAACGCAAACCAAGTCGCGACGAAGCCGTTCCATGTCTATGGCCGCCAAGGAAAGCGCATGGTTCGCCGAAGAACACGCAGAATAAAGCCAAGTACAAGGGATCTCCGGCGCACCTGCCGTACGAGTTGTCCAATTGGGCAGCGGATCTATATCGATTGCATCGAGTAGCGCCGATATCTCTGTATTTTTAAGCGATATTGCAAGCCCTCGCGTAATTGCAAGGATCGCGTCTGTCTCACTATGATTAGTAGCACCGTATAAATGGTTGATCTGCTGATCAACCTTAATCCCAGATAGCGTGTGGGCGGCCAGTCTAGACGCGGCTCCTACCCCCGGGCGTTCCCGATCAAGATTGCGTGCCAAGCTGGGAATGGCAGCCACCTTTATATCCAAGTCAAATTCCGGAGCTATCTCGCTGTAAAGTTCATTTCTTTCTATGCAGTTGCAGAGCCCGGACCATATCTCAGTCCAGCTATTTCCGAGGTTGCATATGGCAGAAACTGAGGATATTCCGACCAATGTCATTTAGCTTCCGACGCACTAAGAATTGAGCACGCTCCCTTTACTCGTGCTGAAACTTCTCCCCCAACCTCAAGTTCCGACTTGAAGCCGATCTGCACGCTCCGGCTGTATACGATGGCCACCCGGCAGATCACTTGAGAAGGCGCGATTACGGGGCGAAGGAATTTCCCTTGCAACGCTCCTACGAGCAGCGGCATTTCGGCCGGGACCAGTGTATGTAGCTTGGCGAGTACCAGCGCCGTTTGGGCTGCCTGTTCCATCAGGACCGAGCCGGGAATGGAGTTACCCACGTTCCGGTGGGCCATGACAATCGGGTGATCTAACTCATAGCTAAAGACCGCCGCAATGGTCAGATCCGTGTGCCCCAATACCTTATCGACAAAGAGAAACGGTGGCTTTTGTGGTAGCTCCGAAAGTGCATCATCCGCTGTCATGAGCACCTCCGGTAGCGGCAAGCTGCCCTGCTACATATTGTGTCAGATTCTCAACCGACCGGATCAGCGAAAGATCTGCGTCCCTAGGCGGCTCGGGAATGCCGAATTCAACCGAGAACTCCACATACACCATTACAATACCGATCGAGTCGAGAGCCAAATCCTCAAATAAATCCGCCGTGGGGTCGATCTCCGAGGTCTCAAGGTCCATCGCTTCGGCAACGATCTCATGTACCTTCTCGAGGAGCGTCTCCGAATTCACATGCTGTTTCATTTGATCAGAACCCGTATGGTCACACGGCGCTCTGCCAGGAGATCTAATGTCTGCCCCGATCCTCCGGTCAGCATCGGGGGCAGGGAAAACGGATCAACCAATTGATCCTCCCCATCGTTATCCGACCCGCGGCGCACCAGCACCTCGCCAAGATATTTTTTGGTCACAGGGTCCTCAATCACCGCGATCTGCGTCACACCGATGCTATAACGAAAAGTGGGCGTGTCCGTCGGGAAGGCGCGATCAATCGCCCGGTCCACGATCACCGCTTCGCCTTCACTAAAATAGGTCAGCTCGACTGGGTGCCCGACCTCGATCCATTGCGGGACATAGTCCTCGTTCTGACTGCTCGGGATGCCGCCCTCGATCATACGGCGCAACACGATCCGGTAGCGCCACTCACGGACCTGGGTCTCGGGCGTCGAGAGAGATTGGAGCCTGTAAAGCTTGGTCTCCGGCGTGCGGAACCGGAACACGACCTCGGGCGCTGCAGTGGGCGGCAAAGGGGGCCCTGATTGAAAATCCGGGATCCCGGGCATGATTTGGAAGCTCGGATTGCCAGGCTCGTAGAACGGTGTCCAGGGGGTGATGCGGGATAGAAGGTAGCGCTGCTCCTCCCCAAGCCCCAGCGCGCCATCGGGATCGAGGTCAATGGCACGCGCCGCCCTGTAGCGGTAATGCATGCTGCCTTCCATCTCGAACTGTCTGCTTTCATTGCTGAAGTAGTAATCCACAAACCCCGGACGCCCTTCCTCTCCAATCTCGACAAGGCCCGTTGTGCTCCTCAGACCCCGAGCGGGTTCGATAAAGCGGTGATTTATCTCAAGTTCACCCTCCTCGGGCGCGGCCACAACACCGCCTTTGAGCCAACCCGCCCCAAGCGCGGTCAGAAGCTCCACCGGGATCGGCTCATCCGCACGCAAACCCTCGATAAGCTTGATCGCCTCCCAGGGTTTGATCCCGGCATCAAGCATCTCCAGCGACGGCCCATCCTGGCGCTCTTCCTTGTTGATCTTCTCGAAACCCCGGTAGAGCACCAGCAGTGCATCAACCTCCGGTCGTGGATCCGTCCACGAGACGACCAGCCGCGGGTTCAAACGCGCCTTACCGGCGTCCGAGATGCTGCTTGGCCGGAAATCAGTGTGATCCGGATTGTCGACATCAAGCGCCTCTTCATCCGAGATCGGCGGGCGCACCCGCAGAACGCTCGGCGCTTCTGGCTCGATACTGATCGAAGCCCGCAGTGCAATGGAGGGCCGATTGCCCGGGCTGGCCTCGGTACCATGGGCCGAAACGGTAACACACCACCAGACAAAGACCTCTGGCAGACCGCCGCCCACAGGAAGTACAACCTCGTCATCAAAGGTCGCATCGAAATCTTTGACCCGGCGCTCAAGAAGTGCATGCGCAGCAAAGACCAGAACCTGAGCCGATTCCAGCGTGACACCTTCCGGCGCGTCCAGCGTCACCATCGGGCGGCTGGAATCGGTCAGATCCAGACCCGTGATCCGGCAAAGCACAGGCTCGGTGTCATCGTCTTCGTAAAGGAGCGCGGCGGCAGGTTGGCCCAACTGGCCCTCACCCGTCCCGTTCGAGATCGCCTGTAACGCCTCCACATTCCGCGTCTTGCTGTTTTGAAGCGTATAGGTCAGCGTATCCTCATCGCCCTGCCGCGTCCCATCGCCAATCAGTGTGGCATAGGCTAGGGCCTCTCGGCGCGTGAGCGGCACCCGCACCTGGTAGATCCGGGCGGCAGCGGCCTCAGACTCATCCTCGGCAGTAGGCGGACGGCTTTCGAAGGGGGTGATCGTCCAGCTCAAGCTCGCTGTCCCACGAAAGCCCAGCGTCGGATGCTGTGACAGAAGGCTCGTCTCGCGCAGATCCGTATTCTCATCTGCATCCGCCCGATCGACAGGGCGGGTCAGCGCAGTTGCAAGTAAGCGCCGCGCCTCGAACAGCCGCACCGAGGCCGGATCAACCGGGCTTCCATCCTGCCGACGCACCCGGCCGAGCGCGGTCTCGCACATCAGCTTTTGCCCTTCAGTCAGATCAAGCCCGGTATCCAACCAAGGCGACGCTTCTCCGCCCTCAATCGGGTGTCCCAAGAGCCTGAGGAGCACGAGATCCCGCTGCACATCATCAACCGGCAAGACCGGCTTAGCCCCATCAAAGCGCAACGCAAGCCCCTCAGCGGGGCGGGGCGGCAAGGTGTTAGAAAAGCTTAAAACATTGCAAAGCGAGACATCCGAGACCCGTGGCGTCTCGGCCATGCGGGTCTCGCGCTGCTGGAACTCCCCATCCACCAGTTCAAAGCTGATGGCGGTCCGGCTGCGCGTCGGCACATCCGGCGCCCAGAAGCCCTCCCAGCTCTCATCAACCGCGAAGGAGATCGCTGCAGTATACTCGTGATCGCGGTCCTTAAATTTAAGCTGCAACCCCGCCGACCAAATATCGCCCATATTTGGTGGCTCAATACCGTCGATGGCCTTCCAGAACGCGAAGCCCTTCTCGCGCATGGCGCGGTTAGTGTCCGCCCATTGTGGCAGATCCACCTCCTCCGAGGGGCGCATCTCAACCTCTTCCGCGATCAGTTCCTTGATCCGCCGGCGATAGATCGAGACCCTTGCCTTGAGCTGCGTCTTGTCAAGCGGCTTCTGACCCGCAGCACCGTCTGTTCCCACACGCTCGGACAACGGCGTCTGCCATGTCACCGTTAGCTCGGAGGTCGCCGGATCAATCGCAATCTTGGGCGTGTCACCGTCAATTCCCCGGGGGGGCGGAAGCGGCGTCCGGTAGCGGGGCGCGTAGATATAACCATCAGCCTCTCCGGCTTCCGCGTCATTGGCGCGAACGGCAACCGGCAGGCTCTCCTGGTCAAAAGCATCAACCGATGTGACCCAAAAACGGTAGCGCTGCGGCCGCGTCGAAAGCGGTTGGCCCACCCGATCGGTCTCCGGGCTCCAGCGTGTCTCGAGCCTACCGAATGGATCCCACATGACTTGGTAGCCCGCCATGCCCGGGTTGTCGAAATCAAGCCCCTTGCGCAGATCAACCGTTACTGCCGTCATTCGGCCCTTCGCCACAGGGGGCAGAGGTACCCGTCCATCGGACGCAGGCTCGGCATCCGAGCCTGGCGACGCCGGAGGCTCAGACGTATCATAACTTGCGTCTGGAGCGCGAAGGATCGGAAACCATGGCGGATCGGCAAGAATGCTCTCAACAGCAGCCACACCCGAAGCGCGCCCAAAGGCAGGGAAGAGATCCCGGACAAAGGAATAGCGCGCCGAGATCCGAAACGGTTTGAGACGCTCCAGCATCTCCGCAGTTTCAAACGCCCCGGCGCCCTCCTCGAAGAGGTCCTCCATGTCCTGCGCGTCCTCCCAGACGCCATAGAGGTTGTAAGAGAAGACCGTCGTCGCCTCATCCGGGTCCGAGGTCGGCCCAGCAATCAGGATCTGTACCTTGCCGTCCCCAGTCTCAGCGGTGAAGGTGTTCACGGGCTCCTTCTCGGACCCTGCCTCCTTCGAATTGGTAGCACCAACAGATTTGTCATGCTTCAGATCAAAATTCAGCACCGCGCCGGTGGGCGGCAGCGGCATAAAGCTACTGCCCTTCGAGAGGGCCGCCCGGATATCACGCGGCGTGATCGGCAAAGTGCTGCCCTCAGTCCAAGAGGCTACCTGCACTTCCGCGATATTCGTGTTACCCACACGCTCGCCGTCCCGGCCAGCAAGCGGTACATCCGCCCGCTCAGCCTCACCCGGGATATGGCGGACATCGACCACAATTATATCTCCCGCGTTGGCCCAGGCCGTCAGCATATCCGAGGTGATACCCTCGATCCGCAGCCCATTGCCAATGAGCTCTGCCGCCGAATACCGCTTGCCCCGCGTCGAGACATCGCAGCTCGTAGCGTTCCCGTCATCCGGATCGCACCAGAAATCCACTAACTCCCCGCCCTGAAGCGCACGAAGCCGCAGATGCTGGCGCGCCTGCTTCCGCGAGCTATACTCCCGGTCCGCAGTCTCAATCGCCTCACTGTCGTTCATCGCGGTGGAGACCAGCGCCGCATGATCGATCTCGGCACGGAGATCCGCGTCTTTAAGGCGGAATACCTCGGGCATGGCGCGCGGGGCTTGCCCGGTGGCCGCCCGACCCATTGCCTCCGATCGGAACTCGGTCACCGCCCGTGTCAAGACCTCTGGCAGATCCAGCGGACGCCGGCCCGAGCGCGAGATATACCGCGCCATGGCGCGGGCCGAGACCTCGGCGGGATCGGACTGCCCCCCGCTGCCCCCGAAACTCTCCAGCGACGCGAGCGCCCCCAAGCGGCTCTTCTTCAATTCGCCCGCCGCCCGCTTCATCGCCGGGTAAAGCGCTTTGGCAACCCGCCACTCGGCCCGCGACGGCTCGCTCTCCTCCAGAAGATGGACCACACCCACCCCATGGCTCTCGGCGATCTCCCCGTCCGAGGGCTCTTTCAACAACGTGCCCTTCACCCCCGGCGCCGCCGGATCCACCGGCCCTGTGGGCTCGACTGCTTCCATCCGGTAAGACGGATCCCCATCCGGCGCTTCCGGTGACGGCGGGGTCCGCCCGATCTCCACCACCCGGCGCGGCGGGTCGATCATGGCAAAAAGCCTTGGGCTAGCGGGCCGCTCCTCGGGCTTCAGCCCAGGGCCATCGTCACCTGGTTCGCTCCGCGTGCCATCCGGGAGGAAAACCTCGTTCTTCACCGGGAACCGCACGGTGACGGCAAACGTGTCGTCATGAAGCGGCAATGCCTCCTCATCACCAAGAAGCCAGCGCACAACAAGCGCGTAGTCCCCGCCCTCGGTCTTGCGGAGAAGGGCAAAGGGCTTGATCTGAGTATCGGTCATTGGTCGAGCTCCAGCGGGAGGTGATCGATCATGGTGGCCTCAGGCTGAGGCGCTGCGAGATTGCTCGAAAGGGGCGAAAGACAAGGATAGGGGCCGCGTTTCAGCCAAAGGTCGAACCCGGCGCGTCCCTTGAACTTGACGCAGAGGATCGTAACAGTGAGCTCTATCTCGCCGCGGCCCCAAGCGCGGGTTACCCCGCGCTTCAGGGTGCCGCAGAACTGAACCCGAAGGCGCAACGCGATCTCGATGGAAGCAAGCGTGACCCCTAGGAACTCTAGCGAGCCCTTGCCCCAAACATCCCCGTAAACTGTCGCCTCCATGCGAACGTCACGCACCCCAAGCGTCGTCGCGCGCTCCATGATCTCGAGACTGTCCATGATATGGGCGGCAAGATCAGGATCGATCCGATCGAACGACGCCTCGGTCCGGATGGCAAGCGTCCGCGAGCCGGTGGTCGGAATAGCCGGAGCGGGTGCAATCTGCTGCGGCTCCTTCCACAGAAGCTCGAACTCGAGCACACCGCCAAGGGTCACTCCAAGTTCGGCCGAGGCTTTTGCGATATCCGCCCCATTCAGCTCCGCCGCCCAGGTCCAGCCCGCTCGGATCGCGATCCCGAATCGCACGAAACCGGCACTCGCGTCGAGGACGAAACGATAGCCGCCCCAGAACGTATTTATCGGGAAGAGATCCGCGATATAGACTCGCGTTGCCTGTGACCAGTCCCGCTCGAGCGATGAGCCCTCGATCAGCGGTGGCCAGCCAATGCTCAGAAGGAAATAAGGCGCTCCACCATAGCTGATCCCAAGGGACATGGTCCCGGGCGAGATCATGTATTTCGGCGGTCCCGACTCGGGCACCTTGATCTCCGGCAAACGCACGGTCGCAAGCAACCGCCTACCCACTGTGTCCACCGCAATGCCAAACCCGATGACTTTCGACCCCAGAAGCTTCGTCTGCGCATCAAGCCGGAAGAGACCGGAATCCGTGATCACGAGCGCCGTCAGATACTTGTTGCCCCCGTCATCCTCGCTCTTTGGCGATTCCGCGACACCATCTGCGAGATGCAGATACCCCGAGCCCGCGACAACAGACCCAATATCCTTCGATGCCTTCCACGATTTCAGCCAATCACGCTTCTCGTCGAGACCGCCCGGTGTAGGTCTCAACCCAGCGACGTTGTTCGCATAGGGATTGAGCAGGAGCTTCCGCAGACCCGCCCCCATATCCGCATTCTTGGCCAGCACAATCGCCGGATCCTTGAACGAGGCGGAACTGCCGAGGCCGATCTCAACATCGGATTCGACCGCCGCCACCCAATAAGTTTTCTCCCCTTGGCTGCCCACTTTCATCAGGATCGTCAGATCCCCCATGAACCCGTTGGTCTCAAGCATCAGAATGCCCCAGAAGTTCCGGGACGACCCAAGCGCAGACATGTCGCTGGACTTGACCGGCTCATTGTAGCGCTTCGGATTGATTGGGCTGGGGCGCAGAGCATCAAGAGGCACGTCGTCGCTCGCCCAAGACAAAAGACCCTTCATCTTAAAGTTGTCTCCAACCTCCAGCGAGACCCCGATCTCGTTGATATAGATGTCGAAATCCCAGTCGCCATCCTTCTCGGTTAGAACTATATCCGCCCCCACTGCGTCAAGCCCCACAAGTCCAAGACCCAGCCGCCCCCGGATCAGAAGCTTGTTCCCATCATCGCCGACTTGCAGATAGACCCCTTGAATGGTCAGCGGGAAGCGCCCGAAGAGATTGGTCTCGGAGTCCGTGGGCAGCGACAGCTGGAAATCCGTCCCGGGCTCGCCCGAGAAGTTCAGAAGCAAGGAGGCAACTACCGCCTTGTCCGCCTCAAAAATCGGCAACGCTGCCGCCAAACCCTCGGAAGGCTCAAGCTTCAGCTTCAGCGTCATGGTCTTCAGATCACTCGAAAGCCCGATGATCTGCGCCTTGTCAAATCCCGGAATGGCGCTGGTCTCGACCAGCCCGTCCTCGTTCGAGATCGACAGTTCGAACGCCGACACCGGAGGCGATTTCTGCGCGTTGACCTCGAATTTCCCCTTCACCGTCAGAGGCGCGCCGGTCTTGCCCTTAATCTTCTGTAGCGCAAGCGACAACGTCGCTTCACCCGCCACCGGCTTGCCCTCTGTCCCCTGCAAGGAGATATCCTCGAGCCGGACAACAACATGATCTTCCCATTTCTCGGGCGTCACGTCATAACCGTCCGGGTCCAGAAGCCGCACGGTCCACGCCGTGCCCTTCGGCCCGATCCAGCCGTAATCCAGCATCATGTTCTTGTTCAGCGTCTCGTAGATCGCCTTAAGAAGCTTGGACTTCTCCTTCAGGGCCGCCTCCACTTTCGGAGGCGCTACGAACTGAACAGGCAAATCACGGAAAAAGATCCCGATCCACCGCGGATCCGTCGGATCGGGCCTCCCCCCCTTCACCTTTGAGGCCCTGGGCCAGAGCGCGGGCGAATTATAGGCCAGATCAAACCACTCCTGATCGGAATACCCCAGCAAGGAATAATCCGTCGGGATCCGCGTCTCATCTCCGGCGCCCTTCTTGACGCCCTTCTGGCTTAGCTTGAAGAGCATGGAAGGGCGCACGTCCCGCGCACCAGGGTTCTCCGCCGCGGCATCAAAAATAATATCCGAGGTGTAGCGTATCGGTCCGGAATTCGAGACATCCGCCCCATGGTCCACCAGGACCACTGACAGCCCCGCATCAAGCGGGATATAGAACTTCTTGATCTTGTCGTATTTGGCATCGGGCGGCGTCACAGGCCCATCCCAATCCCCAAGCCGCGCCACGACATTGTCGTCGATGAACTGGCGCATCCGCATATCACCGCTGTCGCCCCGGGTCTCGGCAAAATAACCGACCTGCAGACTGTCCGACGCCCGGCTCCGGACGAATTTCGCCAGATCATCCGGCGAATTGGCCTTCATTTCCAGAAAATCGAAATTCACCTGCACCTTGGAAAGGTCGACGAAATCCTTCGCCGCATCGCGGAACTGGTCGATAGTGCTGCTGATCCCTTTTGGCAGCGTGGTCCAGCCGATACCAAGCGAAGCGATCGAGAAGACCGCCACCTTCTTCCAGTCATCAGGCCACTCGAAATCCACGTCAAAGATACTGCCCGTATCGTCGGGGTTGCCTGGGATCCCGTTAGACGGGCCCTTGACCTCGAACTTCAGGCCACCAAGCTCGATCATCTCCAGCTTTTTCGAGACGGTCCGGAACGGCTCGACCCACTTCCCGATGGGCTCGACCTTCTGATTGAGAAGTTTCAGCGACACCACCCCGGGCAACCCGTCCACCTCGGGCAGCTTGAACTCAGATTTGCTGTATTTCTCCCCCGTTTCTTCCGCTTGAAACCGCGCCCCAGCGCGCTCGCGCTCTTCGGGATCTCGCGCGGCACCCCCGGCGGGCGGTACCTCGAGCTTCGGGTCAACGAACTTCAGTTCACCGGTCTCGCTTCGGTATTCGAGACAGGCCTTCCCCGTCGCCTGACGGCTCAAGGCTATCCGCATGCCATCGGTCGAGATGGACACTTCAGTTGCTCCCGACGCATCGGGCTTCGGCGTCACCTGCGACAAACCCAGCTCATCAATCTCGCCACCGACCGACATGACACAAGGCGCCTCCCCAGCGCGGGAGATCATCCGCAACTCGGCAAGGTCCGTGTCAAAGATCTCCTGTCGGTTCTTGATCGAGCTCAGCCCCGCAATCGAGACCCCGTAAAACCGCGACCACGGATCGGCCTCGGCGCTCTGCAGCCGGCCAATCTCGCCGGTCCGGTAGACCAAGGCCGCCCGATGCCAGGCCGGATCGAAATTCGAATCTTCCGGGATCTCTAGATCCAGATCGAACCACTCGGACCGCCCAAAGAGGGTCGTACTCCCCGCAGGTGTCGCCGCCAGCCCGCCAGTGTCGGCCTCCTCCGTCATCTTCACACGGACGTGACGATCCTCGAACCTGGCCCGGTTGAACCGCCCCCCACGGGCCTCCACGGTCTTAAGCGTCTTCCATGTCGTCCCAGAGCTGCTGGTGCTGTCAGCGTTCTCAAAAGCGAGCCGAGTCGAGGTCTCAAGCCCCACCCGAAGCGAGCGCGGACCCTGTCCCTCGAACCGAATACACCCATCCGTGTCCCCGGTCTCGGTCTCGAGCGCAAAAGCAATCTGCGCATTCTGGTTCGCGAAAATCCGCATTCCCCTCGTGTGGTCGAGATCGAGCTGCACCCCAGGCGCAAGCGCGAAGACCGCCAGCCGTCCCGTCTCGTCGCGACGCACAAAATAGCCAATCAACCCGCCGGAGATCGGATGTCTTGCGCGCCGAAGGCTGAGCTCTTTCCAGCCGATCGCGCTTGGATACTGGATCATGTTCGCCGAGGCCGGCTGCCCCGGGCGCAGAGACAGCGACATATCGGTCAACTCGATGAGCGCCGGGAAATCTGGCACCGCATCGAGCTTGTACTGCACGAGACCCACCCGCGAGAACGCTAGGCTCGGGCATTTCGGGCTGGCGGCCATGGTCTGCATCGCACCGTAGACGAACTCTGCCCCCGCAAGCTCCACCAAAGTCCAATCCCCGTCCGAGCCCTTGACGCTCGCACGCGGGCCGCCATTCCCAAAGGGTAGAGGCTCCGAGACATGATCCCCGGTCAGCCCCTTCAGGACAAATCGATAAGACCCGGTTAGAACCGGCGTCGCCCCGCTCTCATCAACCTCAGCGCCGGTTTCGCCAACAAGCCAGGCACTCTGTCCGAAGCTCCGAAGCGCAATTTCCACGGTCATGTCACTACTCCGCATCGCTGGTTGTGAAGTCGGGTCGGTGGAGGGTCAGATGAACCGTATCGCCCGGCAGCAGCGCCTGTCCATCCAGCCGCCCCATCCTATGCGCAGGAGGCGCCTGCCCCAGAAAGGGCGTGCCATATTTAGGGACTACGGTGAGATACGCGGCCTGACCAAAGAACGATGTGACCTGATCTAGATCCCGCCCAAGTCGCTCGCGCACGGCCGTAGCCACACTCTCCTCGATGCTGTAGCCACCGACAAACCGGATTCGGTGCTCCTCGCCGTCCGTATCCACCAGAGTCCACCAGCGCTCACCCACCACAAGCGAATACCGCGGCCAGAGATAGCGCGGCTCTTCCCGCGGGACGAACCGGTCATCGATGCCGTAGCCACGACACTCCCGCGCAATATTCTGATCCACACTGCCCGAAACGTTATAGGGCACAAAGTTCAGACAACGCTCGATCCGCCACAGCGCATGGGGATGATCCGCATCCCAAACATGGATCTCGGAGGCCGCTGCCTCCATCCCGCCAAAGACTGCCCGCTCGCGTGAAAAACTGCGCTCGTCCGGCAAGCCCGGAACCGTGACCCCACCACAATTCGTATCCGTCGTGAACCGGTCACACTCCTCCCCATCTAGCCTTGCTCGCCATGCAATGCGCGGGACACGCAGCCGCCCGGTTGGGAGCACCGTCGTAGATCTATTGTGCTCATCGAGAAATAGACCCGTCTGGTCCTGCCCCCGGGTCATGAAGCTCAGCGACACGTCGACCGGATCCCCCGGCGTCAGGAAATCCGCAGATACCGGATCCACGTGCGCAGTCAGTGCGCTGCCGGAGATGCTCTGCGCCACTGAGCTGATACTTCCCCCAGCAACAACCACATCGCAGCCTGCAGCACGGGTCGAGCACAATGTGACACTCTTCACGCCGGCCTGATTGATCGAGACAGTTACCTTCCCGTATGACTCAATCACCCAGAACGGAAACCTCAACGAAGCCGAGGCAAGGCTCAAATCAGGCCCATTCGGTACGCTCATTGAGACGGAGCTGCGATCATCCGCCCGAAGCACCAGAATATCCTGCTGCTCGATCACGGCATCCACATTCAACTCACCCCCAGACCAGAGGACCCGCCGCAGCCCCGCATCCTCGGGCACGTCTGCCGTTACATCTTGCAACTCCACCGCATGCCCACAGGCCGCCAAAGCCCCTGCGCACATAAACACCCACGCAAGTCGTGGGATCAGCATCCCATCATCCACTCCGTTGTGTTGTCTCCGGGCGTGACACCTACCAGCAGTTCGCTTCGCAGCCTGAGCCCATCCACCGACTGTCTTGCTTACATTTTGCTACAACTTTAGCCAGCATCCTGGCAGCTTATGCACCAGTTTAAAAGCCCCTACGTGGACATACGCAGGGTTCTGTTGGACAATGCAGGTGTTGTAATTTGCTATCTGGAAGCAAACATGGTGTCTTCGGAAGAGATTTCTGCGTTTGTCGGCGCATTTCTCCCGATACACTAAAGAGCCTGAGAGAATGAAGTACTCTTTGCTTGAAGCGGTCAACTTCCCGAGGCATGATATCGCTCCGACGTCCGTGCCGCCCTCGATCTTCGCAGCAAGGCCGGCCCGTACACCCGTCACCGCTTAGAGGCAGGTCTCGAAGCTCTAAAAAACTCAGAAAAGGCATCCATGATCGGCACCTATCCCGCTAGGGACGTGTTTCAGGTGCATGCGCGGCATGGGATGACTCCCTCGCCGCCTGTGGGGGGCATTTTCTGCCGCAGTTCGACCGTTTCGCTAACCGCCGCTATTGACCCCGACGATCGCCCAAACCTCTTGTCGGGAAAACAATTACAATGGCTTAAAGGGTGGAGAAGGTTCGACGGGAGTCCCGTTTCCTCCGCCATTTTCTGACTTCGCGCTGTCGCCCCTCGGGCTTCGCTCCAGCCGCGGCCTCGCATTAGCTCGGACGGCCCTTGGCCTTGCGAACCCTGCGGGTTCGAAATGTCTCCGTTACTCTCCGCCATGTTTCCGGATACATCAGGCTTTAAAAAGCCGATACCGAATCTGCGTGAAAGCCAGATCCAGGCCTCCGTTCGGCAAACTGGTTGATGACCCAATCCTGTGCCCCATACCCTGCCCAAAGCTGCTTTTTCGCACTGTTCGAGCGCATTGGCCACGCATCGTCTTGATTCCAACGCAGTGCGGCCTTGCTTTCCATATCCGGGGCCTGCTCCCGCGAACCAGACAGTTTCGATTTTTTGCGGGAACAACCTTGCGGAAATCTCGTTTGGTTTGACACCCAAAGGAGGAAGATTTGAGACGCAAAACGGAACAGCAAACCGAATGGTGGAAGGGAGCCGTCATCTATCAGATCTATCCGCGCAGTTTCCTGGATACGAGCGGAAACGGCACCGGCGACCTGCGCGGAATCGAGCAGAAGCTCGATTATGTGGCAGACCTCGGCGTCGATGCCATCTGGATCTCGCCTTTCGTCGCTTCTCCGATGCTGGATTTTGGCTATGACGTTTCGGATTACTTGGCCGTCGATCCGCTTTTTGGCACTCTCGATGATTTCAGCCAGCTTCTTGAAGCCGCGCATGAGCGCGGGATCAAGGTGCTGATGGATCAGGTGTTGTCACATACATCCGATCGGCATCCTTGGTTTATCGAGAGCCGCGAAGGGCGCGACAACGAAAAAGCAGATTGGTATGTTTGGGCCGATGCAACGGAAACAGGCGGTCCGCCCAACAACTGGCTCGCCGTTTTCGGCGGATCGTCTTGGCAATGGGAGCCACGACGGGGCCAGTACTACCTTCACAACTTCCTGCGCCAACAGCCGGACCTCAATTACCACTGCCCGGAAGTACAGGATGCTGTACTCGATGTTTGCCGCTTCTGGCTTGATCTCGGCGTCGACGGGTTTCGTCTCGACGTGTGTGCCTTCTACTTCCATGACGCAAAATTGCGGGACAATCCGCCGAACCCGGTGAAGCAGCAAGGCGCGCATTTCATGTTCAACCCGTATTCGCTTCAGGCGCACAAATACGATATCGGCCGCCCGGAAAACCTTGCATTTCTGGAGAGGTTGCGCGCACTCACGGACGAGTACGAAGATCGCGTCCTGCTGGGTGAACTGAATCAAGAGGAGGGCGAGCAGCTCCACAAGAGCTACACGGCAAAGGACCGCCTGCATATCGCCTACGGATATTGGCTGCTTGGCGCCGAGACACCGTCTGCCGCAGCCTTCCGCGACACGGCGCGTGCACTGGGTCACGATGACATGGAGGGTTGGCCATGCTGGGCAATCGACAATCACGACTTCACGCGCAGCCAGTCGCGCTTTGGCCTGCAGGATAATCCTGAAGCCGGTCCGGTGCTCACCGCGGCGATCACACTGCTGCGCGGCGCGGCATGTATCTACCAGGGGGCAGAGCTCTCGCTGCCGGAGGCCGAAGTGCCTTACGATCAAATTGCCGACCCCTACGGGCGCGAATTCTACCCCGCCTATCGCGGGCGTGACGGAGCGCGCACGCCAATGCCATGGGCCAAGGATGATCCAAATGCCGGCTTTTCGAAAGCGCGGCCATGGTTGCCGATGACCCAGCCCCATCGCGATCTGGCGGTCGAAAAGCAGGACCGCGAACCCGGCTCTCCGTTGAACCGAACGCGCACCTTTATCAACTGGCGTCGCGAGCAGCCGCAACTGCTCCGGGGGTCGATGGACTTCCTGGATCTGCCCGAGCCGCTTCTTGGCATCAAACGCACACTTGATGGGCGATCAATCATAGCGATTCTCAACCTATCGGACGATGAAGCAATCCATGAGTGCGACGAAACGGTTTGCGGACAGGCTCTCTCAGGACACGGCTTCTTCGCCCCTCATCGCGACGGGAGGCTGGAGATCCCGGCTTTCGGAGCTTGGTTCGGGGTGGTGGAATGATCGAGCGAAGCGACACGTTGCTGGCAGAGGCCCTGCTGGCAGAGTCAGAGCCGCAAATCAGCAAGCACGATTGGTGGCGGGGCGCAATTTTCTACCAGATTTATCTGCGCAGCTTTCGCGACAGTGATGGTGATGGGGTCGGCGACTTGCGCGGCGTCATTGAAAAGCTCGACTATCTGCAGGATCTGGGCATCGACGGGATCTGGCTCTCGCCCTTCTACCTCTCTCCGCAACAGGATTTCGGCTATGATGTGAGCGATATGCGGGCGATCGATCCGCTGTTCGGGACACTGGAAGACCTTCTGGAACTCATAGAAGGTGCACATCAGCGAGACTTGCGCGTTCTTGGCGATTTCATCCCCTGTCACACCTCCGAGGAGCACAGGTGGTTTCAAGAAAGCCGGTCCTCACGCGACGGTGACAAAGCGGACTGGTATGTATGGGCGGACGCGGCGCCCGGCGGGACCGCGCCGAACAATTGGCTGTCCTCATTCGGCGGAACGGCATGGACTTGGGAACCGCGGCGAAGCCAGTACTATTATCATCCGTTTCTGGCTTGCCAGCCAGCGCTAAACCTTCGTAACGAGGATACTCTGCAGGCCGTGATCGACGCCATGGCCTATTGGCGCGACATCGGAATTGACGGTTTCCGGCTGGATGCGGTTCAGGGCTTGTGCTGGGACAAAGCATTGCGTTCCAATCCGGCCCGCCTCGGTAATCATGACGATATTGCGCTTGGCGGCGGGCCGAACAATCCATTCGCCAGCCAGGATCATCTTTTTGATCGCGATGTGCCGGACAGCATGGTTGTCATCGAGCGACTGCGCAAGGAACTGACCAAGGATCACCCCGAATTTGCGCTGATCGGCGAGTTGACAGACATCGACACATCCAGGCTTGCGGTAAAATACACCGGCGGCAACAACCGCCTCCACGCGGTCTACGATTTCGACCTGATCCACAAAGGACAATCAATACAGCGATGGATTGAGACACTGCGCGTGCGCACTTCGTTCATAAAATCCGGCTGGATGATGAACGTCATGACAAATCACGATTCAGAGCGTGCAGTGTCAAACCTCACCTCGTTCGCGCAAGGGGCAAAAGAACGATCCGATGCAGCCAAACTTCTGCTTTTCCTTCAAGCCACGTTGAAGGGCGGTGGCTTCGTCTTTCAGGGCGAAGAGCTGGGGCTTCCCCAACCGCACCTGGACAAGGATGACCTGCAGGATCCTTGGGGCATTAACCTGTATCCGGATTTCGCTGGTCGTGACGGAGTCCGCACGCCATTT
The DNA here is from genome assembly GCA_040216675.1 of Hoeflea sp. Classification (GTDB taxonomy): domain Bacteria; phylum Pseudomonadota; class Alphaproteobacteria; order Rhizobiales; family Rhizobiaceae; genus Hoeflea. Next base: position 217,942 of record JAVJOR010000007.1, read on the forward strand.
CCATGGAGTAGCAAAAGCAAGAATGGCGGTTTCACCGAAGCGGAAAAACCGTGGCTTCCGGTGCCCAGGGACCATCTCGATCTGGCGGCAGACCGACAGGTGGAAGATCCGTCGAGCGTCCTTAGCTTTTTCAAGGATCTGCAGGCATGGCGCCGTCGAAACCCGTTCCTGCGTCATGGCACGGAAGTCATCCACTCGGCTGACACAGTCCCCGTGATCGCCTTTGACCGAAGGGCGCTCGACGGAAGCAAAAGCCTGACTTTCGTTGCAAACTTTAGCCGGGAGGTCCGGTTTTTCCCTTGCAGGGGCTCATTGGTCTCGTTCCCGCATTCCAGTGCGACCATGGATTGCAAGGGTGTTCACTTGCCGCCCCTGGCCTTCGCCGCGCTAACGGTTTCTCGCGCCCCGGACGACACACAGTGTGCCGCAAATACCTCGTAGCCCGATATCCTGTCACTCGCAGCTGTGGCAGAGCGGGAGGCCATGGCAACGAGTTTGAAGACGATACCCGCTACAGGAGGCCGCTCCAACGAGAACACCCGCCGCGCTCAGCCGCGCTCGCCTTCGAGCAAGCGCGGAAGGGGTGTCGCCTGTTCTTACGACAATTCCAGGAGACTTTTCTTATTTCAACCAGATGGCCGGGATCATCTCCGGCCGAGGCCTCATGGCTTTCCTGATCGGCGGCCTCCTTATCCAGCGCCGCGGTCAGGACCTGTGCTGCGAATAGGCTACTCATTCGGAAACTCGAATATGAAGCACGCCCCGCTGCTGTTATCGCCACGCTTCAGGCTGCCCCCCATCTCTTCTGAAATCAGACGCACGATACGCATGCCAACACCGGCGTCGCCTTGAGGGTCGAACTCGGTGGGCAGCCCCTCCCCGTCATCTTCAACGATGAGCTGTCGATAATCGCCAAGATCTTTGTAGGACAAGCGGACGGTAAGCGAATGGTCTGAGGCCTGGTTGTGCTTGAACGCATTCATGATCAATTCGCTGATGATCAAGGCGAGCTTGAGCGCAGCCGGACCTTCGACCTCTTCATCTGCGAAGTCAGTCTCCACCTTGAAGGCACCATCAGAAAACGTTTCCGCGAGCTGGGTACAGACAGTCTCCATATAGTCCTTCACGTTGACACGGCCGTGGCTGCCGCCGGATGCAAGTTTGCCATGCAAGCGAGCGATCGATTCCAGTTGGCCTTCCGCATTCCTGAGTGCGGAACGCGCATTGGCGTCGGTCGCGTCCCTGCGCTGCATCCGCAGCAGAGTCTGGGCAATGGCGAGGTTGTTCTTGATTCTGTGATTGGCCTCATCGACCAGGGTCAGTGTCTCGTCGGCCACGCGCATGGAAACGCAGCTGATGCCAAATGTCTGGCCCTGTCCATCAGCGACAGGACGAACGAAGAGATCGTGCGTCTCCTCCTGATCGTTTCGTACGATCTTTACGATTTCGCGAACCTCTTGCCCGGTTTCGAGAGCCTTCCTTTTCAAGTCAACGATTGTCGCCGCGGAGCGTGTATCCAGAAGCTCATGGTCCGTCTTTCCGACGACCTCCTTTTCGTTGAACCCCATGGTCGGGTTGACCACCCACAAATACCTCAACTCTTCATCCTGCGCCCAGATAACCACAGGAGAACCTTGCAGATTCGAGGCGATGTCGACGCTGCCTTCCATTTCCCAAACCCTTCATCGAGATGGAGACGAATGAACCCAATGCAATTTATGTTGCGTTCAGTGAACATGCAATCCGATCACACAAGACCATTGCACGAGAAGGTTGAACCGCCGCCTGTGAATGAGGCTATGGGCTCACGGCATTGAATCCGCATCGGCAGAAATGACCGCAGGACATCGAAAACCGGTGCCGGGATCTCGTGCCCGCCTGTACCCGGCGTTTCCCTTGAATCGCATCCGGCGATTCCTAACAACCCGGGCGGAAAAAGGACTTTTTCCGGAACACATGCGGCATGAACCTGTCGGATACACGGAAGCACTTGCTTCCGACCAACCCATAAGAGGAGACAAGGAACAGAGGAGACACCAAATGAAACACCTGTTTACAACGACTGCCATCGTCGCGGCTATGGGATGCTTCAGCTTTGCAGCCCAGGCTGAACAAACCGGCGTATCGAAGCAATCAAGCTATTGCGACCGGCCATGGGCCCAGATCGACAGCAACAGCGACGGCTTCGTTTCCGAAATGGAAGCAGGTGCTGCTGCCGACAACCAGTTCGCACAGATCGACAGTGATGGCGACGGCAAGATCATCAAGCCCGAATGGGCCGAATGCCTGACACGTGGTGGACAGCAGGGTGCTGAATCCGACCGCAGTGAACAGAACTTTGCGGATGCCGACGCCAATCAGGACCAGCAGATCACCCGCGACGAGTTCCGCCGCGGATCGCAGGAAGCCTATGAGAGCGCACAGTCAGATGCTGCCGGCGACAACTCCTACGTTATTCTGCGTCGCTACGTGTTCCTGACACCCGAGGAAAGCGAGGACGGTTCGACCGTCGAAAACATGTCATCCGACGAAGCGGCCGTACGGTCAGCGTTGACCTTCGGGGCTCTTGACCAGAATGGCGATGACATTATTGAAGCCCAGGAATGGGCTGAACGCAGCCCGGCAATCGACCGCAATCAGGATTGGGCGAATGCCGAGTTCGACCGTATTGACGGTGATGCCAACGGGTCGATCACTCAGTCAGAATACCGCACTGCGCGTCAGCAGATGCTGGATGACAACCTGACGACCGGGTCGGTAAACAATGACGCAACGGCAGGCGAGTCCTCGGCCCAGACCGAGGAAGGTTCCGCTTCGGCGGCGTCCGCTGCATCCGGCGCGGGAATCCCCGTCTATATCTACCGGTTCTCAACCATGTAAGTGCCGGTGGATTAGCGTCCATAGGTAGATAAGCATTGGGCCCGACCGATCCGGTCGGGCCCTGTTGGTTTTGGTACCTGCTGAAAAAAGGATCAGGTGCCTGACCTTGTCTGATAAAGACTTCATCGAACCATAGATCCCCAAAGCCTGCACAAGGCACAGCGACGCACCGCTGGATGGCGCAGGCTGGCCAGGGGCCAACGCAGTCCGGGCTTACGTCAACGACGCAAGCCACCTCCCAGCGAAGCGGACACGGGAATGCGCGGCGTGATCGTCGTCTCAAGTTCGACAGAGATCCTCTCGCGCCGGATAAACCACCCTCTCAGGTGCCCCTCGGCATCGACCCTCTCCCCGGTCCGCCCATGGAGCCGACCGGGCGAAGCGGTCGGCAGATCATCCATTGGTGATCATGCCTCCATTCACATGGATTGTCTGTCCCGTCACGAAACTGCTGTCCTGGCACGCAAGGAAGAAATAGGCCGGGCCGAGTTCCCTTGGCTGGCCGAGACGTCCCATGGGAGAGGACATCTCTTTCAGCATGACTTCATCAAAGTCCTTGAAGACTTTCTGGATTTCCGTGGCCACCGGACCCGGCGCCACCTGGTTGACGCGGATTCCCCGATCCAGCAGTTCCAGCGCCAGGGCCCGCGTGTAGGCCACGATCGCGCCCTTGGTAGCGGTGTAGGGTCGAACTTGCCAATCAACGGACGGGTTCGGTGGGAGGCCTGCGATTTTCCTCCCGCTCGGAGAGTGCGGCGGTGGCCAGCATCACCCAATGCGGGATCATGAACCGTCCCTGGTGGTTCCAAACGGACGCGGATCGCCCAGATGGCAGCTGAGAGGGGTGAGCGGAGGCCGGTTGGCGGTTGCGCGCCTCCTCCTTTTGTCCGAACAGAGGTAGCGGTTGATGGATGACAAGTTACGCCGTTGCTGCTGCCGGGGAAAACCCAGCTCCTAGCCGGAACCCGCAATCCGCGAAGTCCGGGCGGACGGGTGGGCATCGCCACCATCGCGACCGACCTCCTGCACACGTTCGCGCGGGAACCAGTCGGGATGGGTGTCGCGTACAAACGCGATCATCCGCTCCCGCAAGCGGCATTGCACCATCCAGCCCGTGGAGGGGTCGTCCATCATCGCGTAGAAGCTGACCTGGAGGCCGTCTGCCGTGTGTCCGGTTGACATGGTCAGCGCATTGTCGCTTTCAGAGATGTCGGCATCCTCCCGCACCAGCTTGTCGAACTGCGTGCGCAGCACCTCGATATCGGCACGGTGATCCAGACGCAGGTCGATCACTTTCATCATTTGCGCCGAGGCGACCGACCAGTTCTCGAAGGGTTTCGACACGAAATAGGTGACTGGCACCACGATGCGCCGGTGGTCCCATGTGCGCAGGCGCAGGAATGTATAAAAGATGGCCTCGACATAGGCCCAGTTGCCTTCGAACAGGACCGAATCCCCGATGCGGACCGGCTTGGCAAAGGCGATCTGAAGCGAGGCGAGGATGTTGCCGAGAACGGCCTGACCGGCGATCCCGAAGACGACGGTCAGAACACCCGCCGAGGCGAGCAAGGTCAGTCCGACACTGTCAAACAGATTGAGCTGCACCAGCACGATGAGCAGCGCCAGCCCGACCATCAACAGAATGATCAGGCGGCGGAGTGCATAGATGGAGGTGTAGAATTCGCGCTCGTCCCGTCCGCGCTTGTCGTCAATCGTGCCGACGAAACGCAGGGTGATCCGGTTCAGCACCGCGTCGAGGATGCGCAGAGCTGTCATACCGCCTCCCCACACCATGAGGATTATGAGCGCTGGCCGCAAGAAAGCCTGAACCGTGCCGGAGAAGGACAACACATACGTCACCAGCAGCTGCGTGGCGCCCGCCATGACAAGGATCGCCAGAGGCATGCTGCTGCGCTCGAGCCCCTTTTGCAACGACTTGCGCTGCGACCGCCGCGCCAGCCGGAGCGTCGCCTGATGCGTCGCATATCCCAGCGCGGCCAGGCCAACCAAAAGAACCGGGATTGCGATCCACTCCCAAAGCCACAAGCCCGCGAGCTTGCGCTTGAGGACTTGGGGTATCTCGTTTTCGTAGTGGCGCGGTCCGAAGACGGTATGGAGCGCATCGACATTGTCAACGGATTGCGGCGTGAACAGCCAGACCGCAGGCTGCTCCGGCGACTTGTAGCGGGCGAGCCGGATGTCGTAGGTCTGCCCTTCCGTCTCGAGCGTCGCGATCAGAATGTTGCGGCGCGGCTGCCCTGCCCGCGGGTTGGCGTCGGAGGGGACCTCGATCAAGGCGTCAGGGCGGGAGGAAAGGTCGGACCAGTCGATCCAGACTTGACGCGCAAGCACGTATGACAGGTCGCGGGCGATCTCCGGTCCGATCCCTGATTGCCTGCCAGGTTCGATTTCAGAGAGGTTGAGGTAATGCGCAGCGCGGTCGAAATCCTGCGCTTTCGTTGCCTCGATAAAACCTCGAAGGCTCACTCGCGGTGCTGTGCGGTCAATTTCTTCGGTGGATGCGCTGTCCAGACCCCTGTTGATCGCATCCACCTCATACCACAAGTCGGATCTATCCTGCGCGCCTGTGGCAGAGGCAAAGAGAATGAGGCCCGCGGCCGCTGCGCAAGCAGCGCGCCGCAAAATGGTCCATGGTTGGATATGCATAGGGCCTCCTGTGGCCAAGAAAATCGCGATTACCGGATCAACACGCAAAATCAGTCCGGGTTCCTAAAGAACGCCGCGCCCAGGAAAACCGCATGTATCCAGTCCCCTTCAGAAAGCGGCAGTATCCCGCCGCCAAATGCATAGTTTGAATGAATCGGGAGAAATCTCACGAAGACAAATTGAGAATTGTTGGAACATCGCCGCGAGGGTTGTCGTTGTCGGTACATCAGTGAAGCACACGAAAGGAGAACCATCATGACACGCATGTTGACAATCACCGCCGCCGCTCTCGCATTTGCAGCCACTGGTGCTGTGGCCGACAACCATATGTCGGATAGCCGCGCCGAGATGCACAACAACACCGCAACCAACGCGATGTCGACCGACGAACTGGCGATGTCCAGCGGCGACCTGATCCGGTCGCGCGACATTACCGGAGGCGTGGTCTACACGATGAATGAAGCCAACGACGAAGGTTGGGACTCGTCCGCGACGTGGGATGAGGTTAACCCCGACTGGAACCAGATCGGTGAGATTGAAGACCTTGTCCTGACAAGCGACGGCATGGTCACGGGCATCGTTGCTGAAGTTGGCGGCTTTCTGGACGTCGGCGACAAGCACGTCGTCATCTCTGTTCAGGACCTCAGCTTGGTGGCCGTCGATGACAGGACCTATGCCTACGTGACCAAGTACAACGAAGAAGACCTGGAATCGATGAACGGCGTCGACGAAGGTTTCTGGAACTGATTGTTCCGTCATATAATGTCTGAAAAGGGGCTCCATCGGAGCCCTTTTTTTGGCAGCCTTCCCCCATGCAGCATTTCTAACGAGCGCACTCTGAGCTCCGGCGACACTGCCCAGGGACCACCTATGCTGCCATCTGATCACCTGCACCGGTTTCGTTTTTGATGCGTCACGTCAAATCGACCGGAAACCAAATGATGCTTCGGCCGTTTTCCTTTCATTGACGCAACTTGAAGAGAGGATCTGGAACCAATGACCGATTATCCAGCCCAATCAAGAGTAGGCATGCTTGGCGGCAGCGGCGTTGCTGACCAGCGTGTCGAAAAGCTTAACATCTACCGCCTTGAACCGGCTGCGGAACTGGACGACCCGAGATGGGACAATGCACCCAATCATGGCGTGGTCCGGGTACGCGCCCTCTCTGCCGCCGACGCCCGCATCGTCGCCGCAGAAGCCGAAATCGACTTTCTCGACATCGACGCCAAACCGGGTGACGGGACGACCACCGATTCCGCGAGCGCTTTTCGCGATGACAAGCTCTACACTGTCACCCTCGACTCCGAGGAGGATATGCGCGGACAGCGCGGCCTGATCCGTGATGGTTGATCAGACGTCTGCCTCGACCAATTGTTTGACGAGAGCAGCCACTTGCACGTGGCGGGCTTCCGGCTAGGCGTCAATCAGTTTTTCCAACGCATCGACAACGTCTTTGGAAACGGACTGATTGGCGTCCATCGATTGCAACGGACACGTTTTTTCCAGCCGCTTCAGCGCCTTGCTGATATCGAACGAATTCGCCGACTTCAGGCGCGACAGTTCCTGCCATGTCACAGGAACGGCCACCGGTGCACCTGAACGCGCCCGGATCGAGTACGGCGCCACCGCCGTGGATCCCCTGTCATTGCGCAGCCAGTCGATGAAGACCTTTCCCTTGCGCTTCGCCTTCGACATTGTGGCGACATAACGGTCCGGCTGGCGCTGCGCCATGAAGCTTGCGATGGTTCGTGAAAAGAACTCGATCGTTTCCCATTCGGCGGTGCGCCGCAGCGGCACGATCACATGAACCCCCTTGCCGCCCGTCACCATCGGTACGCAGTCGAGCCCGATATCGGCAAGCAGCTTTTGAACGTCCCTTGCCGCCTTTTTGACGTCGAAGAAAGTCAGCCCCTCATCGGGATCGAGATCGAACACCAGCCGGTCGGGCTTCTCCAGTATGTCGGTGCGCGAGTCCCAGATGTGGAACTCGATGGTGCCCATCTGCGCCGCGGCCACAAAGCCCGCAGTCTCGCTGATCACCATGTAGGGTTCGGTTTTGCCGGAACTCTCCTTGATGTCGACGGTCCCGATACCGTCGGGGAATCCCTTGCCTGCGTGTTTCTGGAAGAAACAATCGCCCTCCCGGCCATCCGGGCACCTGAGCAGAGACACCGGGCGGTTGCCGGCCAGTTCCAGCATTCTCCGGGAAGCTTTCGCGTAATATTCGGCGACGTCACCCTTGGTGCAGCCCGCATCCGGAAACACCACCCGCTCCGGGCTGCTGATCCGGACGCCCAGCACGGTCTTCGCTTCGCCAGACCGTTTCTCCGGCTTTTCAAGCTTGACCACTGTTGCCTCCTTGTCTTCGCGCACGCCCTGGAAGACGCCATGCCGTATGCTTCCCTGATCCGTCAGTTCAGCATACTCGACCTCGACAACCAGATCGGGCCTGACCCAGCGGGCGGTGCGCGCTATCTCGCCCGGAACTTGCTCAAACGGACTTGTCTCGCGCTCGCGTGGATCCAGCAAGGAGGAAAGCTTGTCGAGGCCCTTTTCGCTGAAACCGGTCCCCACTCGCCCGCGGTAAACAAGTTCGCCGTTTTCGCGCGAGCCGACCAGCAGCGAAGCGAGCGGTCGGTGTCTGGCAGACGACGGTGAATAACCGCCGACAATGAATTCCTGTCTGAGCCTGGTCTTGATCTTGAGCCAGTTGCCGTTGCGGTTGCCCGCATAAGTGCTGTTGCACGCCTTGCTGATGACCCCCTCGCCGCCGGCTTTTTCCACCGCCTTGAAAGCCAAGGGCCCATGACCGGCCACGTGTTCAGAGTATCGGATCGGCGTGTCCTTGCCCTGCCCTTTTAGCAGCAGCGCCAGGGCCTTCTTGCGTTCCGTCAATGGCTGTTTGTGGAGTTTCTCACCATTGAGCTCAAGGAGATCAAACGCCATGAAAAGGACCGGCCGTCCGCTTTCGAGGTCGGCCTGCAGCGCCGAGAACGGCGATCCACTCGCCTTGGCTGCCGAGACCACCTCGCCATCGATCAGCGCGTTCCGGCAATCGAGCGCGGAGAAAGCCTCCGGAAGACCGGCATACCGATCGCTCCAGTCAAGACCGGACCGGGTGTAGAGCTTGACCCCGCCCTTTCCCAGGGCGGCGAGACAACGATACCCATCGAACTTGGTCTCGTGCAGCCAGTCGTCCCCGTCCGGCACATGATCGGTGAGTTTCGCCAGTTGCGGCTTTCTGAATTTCGGGGTGGGCAGAGTGAAAGTCACCTTGCCGCGTTTCTGACGTGCAGCCTTCACCGGCGTCTTGCGCACGGGCTTGCCGGCAGCAATTTCTTCCATGCTTCGCGCACTGGCGGCGCTGGTGACATAGCGCTCGGTCAGACTGTCTTCATCCTCCTCCTCGAAACTGTCGTGCTCCTTGATCAGCAGCCAGTTTTCGCGCTTCTCTTTGGTGCGCATCCGCACCAGTGTCCAGCGCCCCTTCATCCTCTGTCCGTGCAGGATGAACTTGAGCTTTCCGGATTTCAGACCCTTGGCCAAATCCTCCTGCGGCTCCCACCATCCCTGGTCCCAAAGCATCACCGTCCCGGCACCATATTGCTTGGCAGGAATTGTGCCTTCAAAGCCGCCATAGTCGAGCGGATGGTCCTCTGTCCGCACTGCAAGCCGCTTCACCGAAGCAACTGCGCTTGGCCCCTTTGTGACGGCCCAGCTCAGAAGTACGCCTTCCCATTCCAGCCGGAAGTCGTAATGCAGCCGCCGCGCATCATGTTTCTGCACCACGAAGGCCGGCCTGTCTGAGGATTTTCCCGGACTCGCGCCGCTCGGCTCCGCGGTCTTGGAGAAATCCCGTTTGGCGACATACTCGGCAAGCCTGTCGGGCGACACGGGCATCAGGCCGACTTCTTTTTTGCCGCCGCTTTCGAGGACTTGGCGGTGGTCTTGCCGGACTTGCTGGAAGATTTGCCGGACGATTTGCCCTCCGCCTTTGCCAGGCTCTGCTTCAGGGCAGCCATCAGGTCGATCACATTGTCGCCGCTGTCAGCATCACCGTCGTCGGTCTGGACCCGCTTGGTCGACTTGCTCTTGGTCTTGCGATCGATCAGGTCCTTCAGTGCAATCGAGTAATTGTCCTTGAAGGCGTCGGCTTTGAACGCGCCGGTCTTGCGCTCGATCAGCGACTTGGCGACCTCGAGCAGTTCCTCGTCGGCCGTGTCGTCCTCGATCTGTGAAAACATCGGATCGGCATCGCGGATTTCTTCAGCATAATGCAGCGTCTCAAGCAAAAGACCGTCGCCGCACGGTTTGACTGCCGCCAGATATTCCTTGCCGCGCATGGTCACCTGCCCGAGCCCGACCATCTTCGTCGACCGTAGTGCATCACGCACCACCCGGTAGGCGTCTTCCGCCAGATCATCGGTCGGCACCAGATAGTAGGGCTTGTCGAAATAGAGCGGAGGGATTTCACATGCATCGACGAACTGAACCAGCTCGAGCGTTTTCTTGGTCTCGAGCTTTATCTCATCGATGTCTTCGGGATCGATCAGCAGATACTGATCCTTCTCGTACTCATATCCCTTCATGATGTCATCGGCATCCACCGGGCCGACACCAGGTACCGTTTTCTGGTAGCGCACTGGTTTGCCGGAGGGGCCGTGGATCTGCCGGAAGCTCACACGCGCGCCGGACTTGGTTGCCGAATACATTTCGACCGGAATCGAAACCAGAGAAAGGCGAAGTTGTCCTTTCCAGATTGCTCGTGCAGCCATTGTTTACTCCAGACATTGATTGTGATGCGCTCTGAGCTACGCAAGGCTCTGCTTGCCCTCTGTCGATCCGCTACAGGGCCGGAAGCTCCTCGAGCACATCCTCCAGATGGATCGGGAATTTCCGCACTCGCACGCCCGTGGCTTCATAGACTGCATTGGCAATTGCCGGGCCTGCGCCGCAGATCCCAAGTTCCCCGATGCCTTTGCTGCCGAGCGGGTTCGAATCCTCTGAGTGTCCGTCCAGCATGTGCACTTCGAGATCGGGAACGTCTCGGTTGACCGCAATGTGGTACTCGGCGAAGTCCCGGTTCATGAAACTGCCATAACGATCGTCCATCAGGCTCTCCTCCAACAGGGCGCCGCCGATGCCGAAGATCATGCCGCCCATCAGCTGCGAACGCGCGGTCTTCCGGTTCAGGATGCGGCCCCCATCGAACACGCCGAGCAGGCGCCGGACGCGCAGCTCGCCTGTATCCGCGTCGACCTCCACCTCCGCGAATTGAACGCCATAGGAATACTCGGCCTTGCCGTTTCCATGATTTTCCGGATCGACAGCCCCTTCAGCCGTCAAACCGTCCGTACCCAGAACATCCTCAAGGGCAATCTCGCGGTCGCCGGCCACGATCCGGTCTCCCTTGATGCTGAACGCATTGGCGGGCATGCCTGCTTGCGCCAGCCGCTCGCCGAGCGCACTTTTGAGAGAGTTGCAGGCGTTGAGCAGGGCGGAGCCTGAACTGGATGCGCCAAATGATCCCCCCGACCCTGCAGTGGTCGGAAAGCTGCTGTCACCCAGCTCAATCTTGATTCGGTCGGCTGGAAGCGACAGCGTTTCCGCCGCGATCTGGGTCAGGATCGTATAACTGCCGGTGCCTATGTCGGTCATGTCGAGCCGTGCCGTCAGCCTGCCGTCTTTCGAAAGACTGACCTGCGCACTGGCGGGACTGAGCGTATTGGGCCGGATCGCCACTGCCATCCCGTGGCCGATCAGCTTGCGTCCATCGCGGCGGGACCCCGGCGTGACGCGCCCCGACCAGCCAAACTTTTCCGCACCGGACCTGATGCACTCGGCCAGCCGTCGGCTTGCAAAGCGATCGCTGCTAGTTGGATCGGCTTCCGGCTCATTGAGCAACCGGAATTCCACGGGGTCGATCCCGGATTTCTCCGCCAGTTCGTCAATAGCCGTCTCGAAGGTCAGCGTGCCGATTGCTTCGCCTGGCGCGCGCATGCTGTCGACATTGGGAATGTCCGCCTTGACCACCCGGTGGATGGTGTGGATGGCATTTGCGGCATAGCTCGCCCGGGTCGGCGATGCCGGGGCCTCGGCGAAGGGATAGTCGCGCGCCATGCCGGCAAGGGAATAATGCCGAATGGCCTTCAGCTTGCCGTCCTTGCCGGCACCGAGCTTGAGGTCTTGCAGATGGCGGGAGCGGTGGGGTCCATTGGCGAAAACGTTCCGGCGGGTCTGCGCCACACGGACTGCTTTCCCGCAATGCTTGGCGGCGAGTGCCGCCAGAATGGCTTCATTGTGCACGCCGAGCTTCGAACCAAAACCACCGCCGGTAAATGGCGAGATGATCCGAATGTTTTCTTCGTCGATACCCAAGGTGTTGGCAAACGCCGAAACGCCCGAGGCCATGATCTGGATCGCCATGTGAATGGTCAGTCTCTCCCCATCCCATTGCGCCACCGTCACATGCGGCTCCATCGCGGCCGCATGCTGTGCGCCGGTGACATAGCTGGCGCGAACAGTATGGCCGGAACTGGTGAATTCACCATCGAAATCGCCGTCTTGGGTGTCCACGGCGTCCAAACCGTCGACGCTCTCAGGCTTTTCCTCCCGATCGCGGTGGTCGAGCGGATTGTAGATCCCGTGGCTGGTTTCGATTTTCACCTCGACCAGACTTGCCGCATGCCGTGCCTGCTCGAGCGTTTCCGCCACCACGAGAGCCACCGGTTCGCCGAAATGGCGCACCCGGTCATTTTCCAAAACCGCGTGAGACTGGGTGAAGCGCCCCTCGTCTTCCGGCGTGCCGTAAGGCTTCTGCGTTGGTGCGTTCCGGTGTGTTAGCACCGCAATCACTCCTTCGGCTTTTTCCGCGGCGGAGACATCGAGCCTGATGATCCGTCCCGGACCTGCGGGAGCCTCGACGATATATCCCTCGGCGATGCCGCCTTCGATCCGGTGATCGCCAGCATATTCGGCGGTTCCCGTCACTTTTGCAGGGCCGTCGACGCGGTCAAGCGCATCACCGATCAGGGTGGAGGGTGAATGATCCATCTCAGTTTTCTCCCAGTCCGGTAAGGTCTTTCAGGACCGAAACGACGACCCGGGGCGTCAGGGTGATCTTGAAATCATTGTGCCCATGGCCGGTGGCGTCTTTCATTTCCTGCTGCATCGCCTGCATGAAAAGCGTGACATCGGGGCTCTTGCCTTCAAGCGCCGCCTCGGCCTTGCTCGCGCGCCACGGCTTGTGCGCCACGCCGCCGAGCCCGATCCGCACATTGCGCATCTTCCCGTCCTCCAGGTCGAGGGCGATTGCTGCGGATACGACTGCGAAGGCATAGGACGAGCGATCGCGAACCTTTCTGTAGGCCTGCAGCTTCGGCGGTGACGCCGGCAATTCAACCGCTGTAATCAGTTCGCCCTGTTCGAGAACATGGTCGAGCTCTGGCCGCTCGCCGGGAAGCCGGTGCAAATCAGCAGCCGGAATCTGCCGCTTGAACCCGTCGACTTTACGCGTGTGCACAACAGCATCAAGCGCCGTCATTGCGACAGCCATGTCTGAGGGATGGACTGCAATACAGTGCTCGCTTTCGCCAAGGATCGCATGAAACCGGTTCAACCCGTTCATCGCGTCACAGCCGCTGCCCGGTTCGCGTTTGTTGCAGGCGCGCGTTGTGTCGTAGAAATACTGGCACCGTGTCCGTTGCAGAAAATTGCCACCGGTCGTGGCCTTGTTGCGCAACTGTTGTGTTGCCCCGGACAAAAGCGCCTCCGAAAGCACACTGTAGCGCTCGCGGATTACGGGGTGTGCGGCAAGATCGGTGTTGCTGACCTGCGAACCGACGACAAGCGCACCGTCGCGGTCCTCGATCGCGTCCATGCCCGCTCGTGTGACATCGATAAGCAAATCGGGCGTCTCGATCTGATGCTTCATCAGGTCGATCAGATTGGTGCCGCCGCCCAGGTAACGGCCGGCCGCGACTGCGGAAAGATCCTGGCCGCTCTCGAGGCGGCTGTAGTCAAACGGTTTCATCGCCCCTCTCCCGCCACGCTGGTGATCGCCTCGACAATGTTGTTGTACGCGCCGCAGCGGCACAGATTGCCGCTCATCCGTTCGCGGATCTCTTCGCGGCTAAGTTCCACCGGTCCTTTACCGGTCACCGCGCTGGGCAGGTCCTGCCTGATCTCCTCGATAAGCGCCGAAGCCGAACACAACTGCCCCGAGGTGCAGAAACCGCACTGGAACGCATCCTGTTCGATGAAGGCTTGTTGCAGCGGATGAAGATGTTCCCCGTCCGAGAGGCCTTCGACCGTGGTCACCTCATCACCGTCATGGGTCAGCGCCAGCGACAGGCACGAATTGATCCGCCGGCCGTTGACGATCATGGTGCACGCCCCGCACTGACCGTGATCGCATCCCTTCTTGGGGCCTTTGAGATCGAGTGTCTCACGGACAAGATCGAGCAGCGTCCGACGTTGGTCGACCTCGACGTCATAAGCCGTGCCGTTGACGGTCAGGTGTAGCGGATACAAGGCGGATCTCCCTTATCGGTCCAACAGGATGCCGAGCAAGTTGTCGACTGGTGCCTGTTAAATCGCGCAAGGGCCTGGATCGTTCCGCTCCACGGCAGATTATTTTCGATTGCAAGTGGAACGCCCCGTTCTCGGTCGTGGACTCTAAACGGCATTCCGAATTCTGCTTCGGCGTGTTTCAACGTTGCCGAAGGCGTGGTGGCGGTGGTTGATGGCGTGGTCCTGCTCTATGGCGTATTTGGCGTCCAGACATCCAGCAGGGAAACCGCCATTTGATTTGCGGTATCGGCATAAATTGCGACTTCCAGCGGCTCTTTGCCGAAACGGTTGGCCAGCGAGATCAACTGACCACTTCCAAGTTCTCGATACGCCATGCTGAATGGCAGCCAGCCGACCCCGATGCCTTTGAGGGCCAATTCCTTGATGCCACTGGAGAAGGCTGTTTCACAAACGGGGTTTACGCTGTGGCCCTGTGTGGAAAAGGGTCGTTGCGCCTTGTTCAGAACCTCGCCGAAATAACTGTTGTCTGGATAGACAATGGCCGGTGTGTCGGCAGCGATGTCCTTGTTTTCCTTGACGATGTAGCGCAAAGACCCGCCCACCACAGGAATCAGGTAATCAAGTCCCCACAGGGCGCGCCGCACGCTTGGAGCAAAAGCCAATGGGCCTGCGGCCTCGGATTCGTAGCAGAGCAGAAGACTGGTTTCACCACGCAAGAACATCGTGACGCAATCGCGCAGATTGCCGGCCCGCAGCCTGATCTTGAGCGCCGGCCGGTAATGTTTGGCGCGAAGCGCCATGTCCGGGAACGTCGAGACAATGGGTGCGTGCTGGGCGGCTATGGAAATGGTGGAACTGCCCGGATCGAAGTGGACAATCTTGGTCCGCAGATCCCGAATGCGGCTTACCAGGGAGCGGATCTCGCTCTCGTTGGTCACAAGCGCCGAACTGATCTCGACACGGTTGGTTCCGCGTTCGAGAACAGTCACTCCCAACCAGTCCTCAAAGCTGCGAATACGCCGTGAGAATGCCGGTTGGGTGATGTTTCGCCGCGCGGCCGCACGGGTCAGATTGCCTTCTTCCAACAGCACCAGAACGTCGTCGAGCCATTGCATGTCCATGATTACACCCCTTGCCCATAGCATATGTATGGGCAGCCCAAGAAAAAAGCATTATTTTTTTGCCTGGCCATTGGTGATGGTTTGTCTCGAAATATGGAGAGGAACCTTAGGCGTGACTGAAGCAAAGCAGATGATTGAGCCCGGGAAAGAGATTTCGCCGGAAATGACGATGAGCCGCTGCAAGGATTTGTCGATCATCTTGGCCCGGTTCCCAAGAGTTCAGCTGGGGCACTTTCCAACCCCGCTTGAGCCGATGGATCGGCTGAGCGAAATGCTGGGAGGTCCGCGACTTTGGGTGAAGCGCGACGATTGCACAGGGCTGTCCTCTGGCGGCAATAAGACCCGAAAGCTGGAATACCTGATGGCCGATGCGCAGGATCAAGGTGCAGACACGATCATCACCCAAGGCGCCACTCAATCCAACCACGCCCGCCAGACTGCGGCAGCGGCGGCGAAACTGGGCATGGGCTGCCACATCCTGCTCGAGGACAGGACCGGGTCGAGCGAACCCAACTACACCTTGAACGGCAACGTGTTGCTGGACCGGCTGCATGGCGCATCGGTCTCCAAACGCGAAGGCGGCGCGGATATGAACGCCGAGATGGCTGCCCTGGCCAATAAGCTGCTGGACCAAGGCAAGAAGCCCTACATCATTCCCGGCGGTGGATCGAATCCAATAGGCGCGCTGGGCTACGTCAATTGCGTACGGGAACTCGCCGAACAGGCGGCGAGCACGGGGCTGCACATTGACGCGCTGGTCCACGCGACGGGCAGCTCCGGCACGCAGGCCGGGCTTGTCGCCGGCCTGGCCGCGATCCAAAGCGACATGCACTTGCTCGGCATCGGCGTGCGGGCGCCAAAGCCCAAACAGGAACAGATGGTCTTCGATCTGGCCCAGCGAACGGCAGACTATCTCGATACCGGTCTGGCAATCCCGCGCAGCGCTGTGCGCGCCAATTGTGATTATGTCGGGCCCGGCTACGGCATGCCGACAGAAGGCATGATTACTGCACTTAAACTCTTGGCCGAGACGGAGGGGCTTTTGTTTGACCCGGTCTATTCCGGCAAGGGCCTGGATGGGCTGATCGACCAGATCCGCAAAGGGTACTTCGATGGCATGAACAATATTGTTTTCCTGCACACTGGCGGTAGCGCGGCGCTGTTCGGTTATCCCGACACGTTCGGCTTGCCGGGATACACAGATTAACAACCCACCCCCAACAAGGAGACTGCCAAAATGTCACTTAAAGCCACCTTGCTGACTGCAACCCTGCTGAGCGCAATCAGCGCTCCGGCCCTCGCCGAAAGCGTCAAGATCGGCGTCCCCTCATGGACCGGCGCGCAAGCCATAGCGCATGTTCTGGGTGCGGTCGTTGAAAACCGCATCGGCGGTGAGGTTGAGTATGTTCCGGGCAACAACGCAACCATCTTTCAGGCGATGGACCAGGGCAAAGGCGATATCGATGTCCACCCGGACGTTTGGCTGCCGAACCAGGAAAGCTTCACCAAACAATATGTGGATGAAGCCGGAACCGTGACGCTGTCGTCCAACCCTTATGAAGGCAATCAGGGTTTCTGCGTCTCCAAGGATTTTGCTGAAGCCAACAACATCACCGATATCGCTGATCTGGGGCGGCCCGATGTTGCCGCGCTGATGGACAGCGACGGCAACGGCAAGGGCGAGATGTGGATTGGCGCACCCGGCTGGGCCTCCGCCAACGTCAACGAAGTCAAGGTTCGCGATTATGGCCTGCTGGACTTCATCGAGCCGATCCGCGCCGAGGAAAGCGTCAAGACCGCCCGCATCAAGGATTCGATCGCGAAGGGCGAAGGCTATGCATTCTATTGCTACGAGCCGCACGCAGTCTGGTACATGTTCGACGTCGTGATGCTCACCGAACCGACCTACGATCCGGCAAAATACGTCATGATCCAGCCATCCGACGATGCCGATTGGTACGAGAAATCGAAAGTGGCCACGAAGGACGACCTGAAGGAAGTCCAGATTGCCTGGTCGAGCTCGCTGCCGGAGCGCTCGCCGGCGATTGCGGAATTCTTCCAGCGCTTTTCACTCTCCGCCGATGATGTGAGCAGCTTCGCCTATGAAATCAGTGGCAAGGGCCGCGACCCTGCCGAAGTCGCCAAGGAATGGATGGAAGCAAATCCCGACCGTGTGGATGCTTGGCTGGGCCTGTAACATCTCGATAAGGTGAACAAAACTGCCGGTCCCGGCTCCGAGCGGGACCGGCACTTGCTGTCGGACCACGAGGTTGCGGAACACTCTTGCCATGAGCGATCAAACCGTCATTGAAATTTCCAATGTGTGGAAGATTTTCGGCGCCAATCACCGGGAGGCGCTGCGCGCGATCCGTGAGGAGGGCATGGACAAGGCGCAGGTTCTTGCGAAGTACAACGCGGCCGTGGGGGTGGCCGATGTCAGTTTGTCGGTGAACCGGGGCGAGATCTTCTGCATCATGGGCCTGTCCGGAAGTGGCAAATCAACGCTGGTCCGCCATTTCAACCGCCTGCTGGAACCCACGGACGGCAAGATTCTGGTCGAGGGTACCGATGTCATGGGCCTGGGCCCGAAAGAACTGCAAAGCTTCCGAAATCGCAAGATCGGCATGGTGTTCCAGAACTTCGCGCTGATGCCGCATCGCTCGGTGCTGGACAACGTGGCGATGCCGCTGGAGATCCGCCAGGTCAGCAAGAACGACCGGATGCGCCAGGCCTCAGCGATCCTCGATATCGTGGAGCTGAGACCATGGGGCGCGAAGTTTGCCCATGAACTGTCGGGCGGGATGCAGCAACGCGTCGGGCTGGCAAGGGCATTGGCGGCCAATCCGGATGTGCTGCTGATGGATGAGCCTTTCAGCGCGCTTGATCCGCTGATCCGCCGGCAATTGCAGGATGAATTCATCCGGCTGTCGAAGATCCTCAAGAAGACCACCGTGTTCATCACACACGATCTGGACGAGGCCGTTCGCATCGGCGACCGCATTGCCATCATGCGCGACGGGCGACTGGTGCAAACCGGGACTGCCGAAGAGATCGTGATAAACCCCGCTGATGATTATGTCGCGGATTTCGTTGCGGGCATTTCCCGGCTCAAGGTCGTGCATGCCCATGCCGTGATGCAGCCTCTCGATGCCTATATCAGCGCCAACGGACCGCCCGATCCCGGCGCGCCGCGTGTGCAGGAGAACGAGTCACTGAGCACGCTGATAAATCTGGCGATCGACCATGAAAACGCGATCCTGGTGGCCAGCGAGGGGCGTGACATAGGCGTTATCAGCCGCAGCGATATTCTGCGCACTGTTGTTGAAGGGACCGAAATGTCATGAGCGACACAGTGCAAAATCCCCTGGATGCCAAAGACACCGAAGCCGCAATTGCCTATGCCGAAGAGCGGCGGGACAACATCCGCCGCTTTGTCCGCACCAATCCGGAGTACTACATCGCCCAGTTTGACAAGATCGGAGAGAGCGCGAAGTTCACGCCGACATTCAATCTTATGGCGGGCCTGTTCGGTCCGGTCTGGTTCGGCGCGCGCGGATTATGGTCCTGGGCTCTGCCGTTCCTGATTATCGAAACGCTGGCTTTGGTCCAGATGGCACGCGGAATGTTTGGCGATCTGGCGGCAGATGCATATGCGCGGATCGCCTCGATCGAGGGAACACTCGATCTGCGCCGTCAGCAGCTGGCTGCCGCGATTGAAAGCGGATCGGACAAGGTTGATGTGTATCGCCGCACCGTTGAATCTCTGGAAGCAGCGATTGGCGGCATCAAGGCGGAAGCCGCAGCCCTGTCCGAGCAGGGTGTCACGATTGCGCTGGGGGGGCTTGCACTTCTGATCGCGGTCAAGGCCCTGCAGGCAACGGTGGCGAACTGGGCGCTTGAGGCCCGATTCTCAGAATGGTTGTCCAACCCGGACATCCGGTCCGGACTGCCTGTCAGCAATATCGTCTCGAGCGCGGTTTTCATGACCCTGATCGCCGTTGCAGCCATGGTGCATTACAGCTTTCCGGGCCGGTTCGGCCTGCTCACCGAGTTTCCAACCGATCCTGACTATCGGCTTTTCAGCATCGAGTGGGTCGAAGCCTTCTTTGCCTTCTGTGTGGTCAATGGCGAGGTGCTGTTTGACTTCATCACCAACTGCATCCGTCTGGTTCTCGATGCGCTGGAGCTGGTGTTTGTCAGCACACCCTGGATCGTCATAGCGTCGTTGATTGTTCTGTTGACGTGGCTCACGGCGGGGATTCGGACTGCGATCTGGTCGGCGGCGTTCCTGTCCTACATGGGCCTGCTGGGGTTTTGGGAAAAGGCGATGACGACGCTGGCGCTGCTCGGGACTGCGGCTTGTCTGTCGATCCTGATCGGCATCCCACTCGGCATGTTCTGCGCCCGGCGACCCCGGTTTTATTCCTTCATCCAGCCGATCATGGATTTCATGCAGACCATGCCGGCCTTTGTGTTCATGATTCCGGTGATCGCCTTCTTTGGCACCGGCAAGCCGGCAGCCGTTGTCACAACCATGATCTTCGGTGGCACCCCTGTTGTGCGCCTGACCGTGCTGGGCCTGCGCGGTGTTCCCGAAAGCGTGCGGGAGGCGGCAATATCGTTTGGCGCGAACAAATGGTACTTGCTGACGCGTGTTGATCTGCCGCTGGCCAGCCCTTCGATCCGGGCGGGCATCAACCAGACGATCATGCTTTCGCTGGCGATGGTTGTTGTGGCATCTCTGATCGGGGCCAAGGGACTGGGAGAGGATGTGCTGGAAGCGCTGCAATATGCAAATGTCGGCCAAGGTATTCTGGCCGGTTTCGCCATCCTGTTTTGCGCAATGATCCTTGACCGGATTGTGCAAGGCCAACGCAAGTGAAACCGCTGGTTCTGGTCCATGGGTTCATGGGCGGAAGCGCCCAGTGGAAGGCGCAGATTGCAGCCTTTTCAGGGACACATAACGTTATCGCCGTCGATCTGCCCGGGTTTGGCGCAAACAACCACCTGCCCGCCCTTCACTCCATCGGCGCGTTTGCCGACTGGATCGTTGGCGAACTTCGGCAAATGGGTATTGAAAGATACCACCTGCTTGGACATTCGATGGGCGGCATGATCGTTCAGGAGATGGTCCGTATCGATCAGCGCCACATTGAGCGCCTTGTGCTCTATGGTACCGGCGCCATCGGCGTCTTGCCCGGTCGTTTCGAAACAATCGAGCAAAGCAAGGCCCGCGCCAAGGCCGACGGTGCAAAGGCAACTGCGCGGCGCATATCGGCCACCTGGTTCGCCGACCCGGAAAACACGCCTGCCTATGAAGCCTGCGCGACGATCGCCGAGCAGGCTTCGCCTGAAGCGATCCAGGCCGGGCTGGATGCGATGCAAGGTTGGCACGGAGCCGATCTGCTCAAGCACATCCAGCCGAAAACCCTGGTGATCTGGGGAGACGGTGACCGAACTTATACCTGGCAACAAACCCGGCAGCTCTGGAATGAAATCCCCGGAGCAAGACTTGCTGTCGTGCCCAACTGTGCCCATGCGGTGCATCTTGAGATGACGGATGTCTTCAATCTGATTGTAGCTGACTTTCTCTCAAGAGAAACCTCATTCCGGTCACCTTAGGAGCACCCGTGATGTAAATGCGTGTGCTCTGATCCCCAACCTGGACTGCCGGACCTTGGAGTTTTCCGGTTGTCATCGCGGAGACGGGCTGAGGATGTCACCGGGATTACGCAGCGCGATCGGCAGGTTGTATCCAATCGCCGAATGAGGACGATCCTCGTTGTCGTGTCGACGCCAATTCTCCATTTTCTGGCGGTCGTCTGCCAAGTTGAGCATTCCATACAACTGAAAGTTACGGGCGACTTCGCTCGTCAAAGCCTTCGAAGATGGGTGGGCCAGTCCGGGTGCTCCATGATCGAGCGTGCCCGCATCTTCTTCCACATGCCGTATTTGTGGAAATCGAAGGCCAGCCGCGAAACCTTGAGCTGGACCATCGACCACAGGCACCATTTGACGTCGGCCAGCGCCTTGTGAACGATCACGCGTGATACGGTCTCCTGGCGCACCTCACCAAAATACTCTTCGATCAGGGCGAGTTCTCTTTCACGCGAAAAGAACATCTCTCCGAACCATATCCCGAAGTCGTAACAGCGGTCATTCATCGAGGCGTATTCGTAATCGATCAGCATGATCGAACCGTCAGGGCCAATCATGAAGTTCCCCGGCATCGGGTCATTGAAGGAAGGCACCAGATCGAAGCCCGAAGCGGTCATCGCGTCGCGCGCGATAGCGGTGTTGAGAAGGATCCAGTCACTGTCCTTGTACATGGGCGCGCCCAGATCTCGGACCTGATCCACATGTTCGTCGATCATGTCGAATATCGTCTTGGTCAGGACGAGTTCAGGCAAACCGTGAAGAATCCGGTACGCTCGGACTGTGGTCTTGCAGGTCTCGAGATCCGCGAAGTCTCCGTGGTTCGACGCGCGATGGCCGGGCAGGAAATCGTTGATCTCCACACCGCGGTCGCCGAGGTCATCATGGACTTTCGGCCCCAGTCCGGCAGCCGCCGCCTTTTTGGAGGCGTCAATCGCAGCAGCGCGGTTGATGAACAGCTCGGTTCCGTTGCCGGGTACCTTGACGAACCAGTCACCGGGTCCGTCGGTGTTCTTCACACGCCAGTTCTCGTTCGAGATGCCGCCCGAGACGGGGGCATAGACCATCCCCCTGCCCCCGTTGAAAAGCGGCGCATCGAGGATGATGGCTTCGATGGTTTCTTCCATGGGGCTCAATGCGCTCCCCAACGCTTTCATCGTCATGAGGCCGCTCCCGAAATGCGGATCTTCTCTTCAAAGGACGGGTTCGACAGAGCCATGCGCACCCGAAGCAGCCGCCATTCGCCGTACTTGATCCATTCGACCGCCTTGCGTTCGGAGCGGTGCGCCATGCGCCGGCTCCACAGCGCATGCAGCAAGTCATCGACATGCGACCATAGGCGTGCGCGTGCGAATCCGGCTTCGTCAAAGTCACCGGCATAGGCAATGAAGCCATCATGCATGTTGCGTTCGTGATCCGTCATCTCGGCCAGAAGGCAGCCGACATCATAAAGCGGATCATTCATCCCTGCCCGGTCGTAATCGACCAGCAGGACCTTCCCGGCGGGTCCTATCATCAAGTTGGACGAAGACCCGTCATTCCGGCAGGGCGCGAGACTTTCGCATTCCCGCAGCGGCTCGGCCATCGCGATAATGCGGCGCAGCCAGGTTATATCCTCGGGGAGCTCGATACCGTCACGGCCACATGAACCGAGAAGGCTGTCGATGGTTGCGAAGGGATCGAAACGATACGAAATGGGTTCGCAAGCGTGGAGAGCTTTCATCGCCTGCATCGCGGACACAACAACCGCCGGCTCCTGCAGATCGTTTTGGCGCGCTGTTCTCCAACCGTCGCCCAAGTCTTCCATGGCAACCGCGCCCATTTCCGCGTCGCCCCAGTGAATTTTCGGACCGACACCCGCATTGCCGGCCAGCATGGCAAGCTTGAAAGATGATGCAAGGTCGAACCCTTCACGCATTTCCGGGTGAATACGTTTGAGGAATACGCCGTCACCGACAATCGACCGGCTTTCCAGCGCCTGATAGCTGGGAGAGGCCAGTGCTGCCGGGCCGGCGACCGCGCGATCCATCGAAACGCCGGAAGCCTTCGCGGCTTCCATCATCATCTCATCGCTAACGGTCGCATTCATTCCGCACCTCCTGACCTGTCCAAAGAGCCACCCGCCTTGTCGATCTGCCGCATCATTTCGAGAAGAACATCCCCGCCGGCGGCAAGGTCCTGCGGCGAGGTGTATTCGTCGCAGCGATGGATGACGCCGTTGACGGACGGGACGGCAACTACGATGGCGGGAAGCAGTCCGTTGACCGCCACGGCATCGTGTCCTGCAATCGTGTCGAGCCGCATCCGGGGATAACCCAATCTGTCTGCGGCCTGTTCCGCCAGGCTCACCAACCGATCGTCGAACCTGCCTGCGGGACGGCGCTCGACTGCGACAATTCCGGCCTCGACCGCCGCTCTTGCGGCAAGTTCGGGAATGGCCTTTTTCAACTCGGTCTCCGCCCAATCCAGCATGTCGGGCTCAGGCGCGCGGAGTTCGGCAAAAAGCACCGCTCTGCCGGGCACGATGTTGGGCGAGTTCGGCGAGATGTCGACACGGGCGACCGAGGTGTAGAGTGTGCCGGTGGCAGTGTCCGCCAGTTCCTTGACTTTGGTGATAATGTACGCCGCGCCCAGAACCGCGTCGTGCCGGTCTTCCATCGGCGTCGGGCCCGTATGGTTTTGCTGGCCCGTCACCTCGATGCGGATCTTGGTGGCGCCCCAATGCCGCACAAAGGGGGCGATGGTCTTGTTCGCCGTTTCCAGTGCCGTGTCCCCCTCGATATGGACTTCAAGGAAACAGCAGGGCTGCGGAGGCGTGTCACTTCCCATATAGCCGGTCCGAAGCAACTCGGATTCCACGGTCTTGCCGTCCCGGTCGGTGCGCGTGAGGGCAAGGTCACGGCCGAGTGACCCCGTGTATACCGAGGATCCGAGCAGCGATGGCTGGAAGCGTGCCCCCTCCTCGTTCATCCAGTCGACAATCACGAAATTGCAAAGCGGAACGATGCCACGTTCAGCCGCCTCTCTCCGCCATGTCTCGACCGCTGCGAGCGCGACCATGACACCATAGGCGCCGTCAAAACGACCGCCTTTCGGCTGGCTGTCGAGATGCGAACCGACCATCACTACAGGTGCGTCCGGTCCTGCCAGGTCGAGCCTGCCGAATATGTTGCCGATACTGTCAATCAGAACGGTGTAGCCCCGCGCGCGCAATTCGCCGCAGAACCAGTCACGTGCGGCCTTGTGATTGTCGCTCAGCGCGGGACGGTCCACTCCACCGTCGCCGGTATCGCCGAACCTTGAGACCTGCTCCATCAGCGAATGAAGCAACGCCCTGTCGATTCCGATCAAGTCATCGGCCTGACGCATGACATGCTCCTTGGCTTGGGTGGCTGGTTGGCCGCACGAAGACCCCGGATACCAACCGGGGATCGCTCATCTGCGGTTCTGTCCCAGATCGTTTCATCGTTACCCTCAAACCGCCGGTTTCCGGTGCCGGGTCGCCTGCTCGTAAGCGTAGGCCATCGCAATCAACTCGGCCTCCGACCATTGCGGCCCGAGAAAGATGAGCTCGAACGGCGCGCCGGAACGGTAATAACCGGCGGGAACCGTAATTCCGGGGATGCCGGCGATGTTCAATTCTCCAACAGTGGTCTCGAGAATTGGCTTTCCGGAATGAAGCTCCGGAAGCTCTTCGAACATCTGCGGATAGACCAGACCGTCCAGAGAGTGGGTTTCAAAGGCTTCAGCCAGCAAGTGCAGATAGGTTGCTTTCAGCGCCATGAATTCGGGAAGTTCGGGCGGCGCAGTCGGATTTTCCATTGCAGTGCGAAAATCCGCCAGGGACGGCATGAAACTCAGAACGCCGCCCGGCCCGAACGGATCTTCCGATTTGACGGCATCCACGAACTCGGCCCAACTCTTGATCGCAGCACTCGGGCCCAATCGCTTCAGATAGCAATCGACATCCCAGGCAATGGATTCAAGCCCCCGGCCATCAAAATGGGGTGTCGGCGGTGTGGGTTCGCGAAGGTCCGAAAACCCTGTTCCCGCAAAAGGATCATCAATGAGAATGGCGCCCGCGTCAGCGAGTTCAGCCTTGGCGCGCTCGTAAAGCGACACGGTTTCGTCTGACAACGGTTCGGGACGCCAGCCGGGACCGAATAGACCAAGACGTTTGCCCTTCAATGCATCCCGCGAGATTTTCGAGCCGAAGCCACCCGCGGGGATCTTGCCAACGCTGGCAAGCGTTTTGGGATCTTCCGCACTCCAGCCCGCCAGGACATCAAGGCACAAAGCTGCATCCTCGACAGTGCGGGCAATCGGACCGACCACATCGCGATTGCTCGACAAGGGCACCACGCCCGCATTGGGAACCAGACCGATCGTCGGCTTGATCCCAACCAGCCCGTGCGCGGAAGCAGGGTTCTGGATGGAGCCGCCGGTCTCCTCCGCCAGCCCCACCACGCACATCGTGCATGCGACCGCCGACGCCGTGCCTGCACTGCTGCCGCCCGGCATCCGATCCTCCATGACCACGTTGATTGTTGGCCCGGCCCAGCTGTCACTGGCGTGCGAGCCGGTATGGCTGAGCACCGGAACATTGGTCTTGCCGAGGATCACCGCATCGGCGGCGCGTATCCGCGCAACAACTGGTGAATCTGTCTCCGGCACGAGGTCAACACCACCGGTCTTGCTGTAGAGCAGATGCCAGCCGGCAGTGGTGGGAACACCCTTCATGTCCATCGGATCCTTGACCACGACGGGTACGCCCGCGAGCGGACCAAGCGGCTCACCGGCTGCACGGCGTTCATCGATCTTCCGGGCGGTATCCAGCGCTTCGGGGTTCGCTATGATGATCGCATTGTAGGTTTCGTTGAATTTTCCCACCTGCTCAAGGCTTGCGACGGTCAGAGCCTCGGCGGTGAAGCTTCCGTCAGCGAGGCCCTTCCCGATCGAGGCAATCGTGAGTGTTTCGAGATCGATGGATGCATTTGTCATGACTGATCCTTTCCAGCTTCGGTGAGCTGCTTCATCGCGAGAGCTTGAGATAGAGAGCGGCGAGTTTGGCGGGCAGATCCTCAGCCCTGGCGATCTGTGAATAACCGTTTCGACCAAAAATCTGGCTTTGGCGGTCAACGCCGGCGCCGCCCAAACCGACACAGAACGTATCAACACCCTTGGAGGCCAATGATCGGACTGCGCGCTGGGCATCGTGAAAGAGGTAATCGGGATCATCGCAGTCGATGTCGGAAGGTTCGCCATCGCTCAACAACAGAACCAGCCGCCGGTGTGCCTTGACCTTCAAAAGGTCGTGGCCGGCACAACGGAGAGCCGCTCCCATGCGCGTCGAATAACCGGGGCTGAGTGCGGAAAGCCCAAGTCCGGTTTTTTCGCCGGCGGCTTCGTCAAAGCCCTTGATGGGGTGAAACCGGACATCGTCACGGCCGACCGAGCAGAAGGCGTTGACCGCAAAGCTGTCTCCGACATCCTCCAGTGCAGCCGCCAGAACAGCCACCGCCTCGATCTCCAGCTGCAGAAGCGTGGTGTCCGAACCACTCACATATTCGCCGGTTGACTGGGATATGTCGATAAGGATGCTGACGGCGAGATCGCGCGCCGGTTTGCCGCGACTTACATAAAGCCCCGGATCCGGCATCTGCCCCATTCGCAGTTGCGAAAGGGCTTCGACACAGGCATCGATATCCAGAGTTTCACCATCCGGCTGCCGCTTCCGGTTTCGTGTTTCACCAAGGGCACTGGACCGGATCAGGGCGCTCACCCGGCTGATCAACTGCGACTTGTCCGTAACAATCCTGCCCCAGAAATCCGCAGAGCCTTGTGCCGGTTCGTAACGGTAGACAGTTGCCCAGTCGGATCTCTCACGGTGGATCTCGACGTCGAATTCCGGGAACCGGCCGATCAGTTGACCCTCTTCCTTGTGGGCATCGGGCTCCTTTGGCTGCGCGGCCTGAAGCGCCTCCTGCTCAACAGGGTCGGCACTGTTGTTCCGTGAAGCCTCGCTTTCTTCTTTGCGGATTTTTACGGCTTCAGTCTGCAACTCCACCATTTCCGGATGATCGGCCAACGGCGGATCGAGGGAATCCCAAATGCCAAGATTGTCGTCACGATAGGCGGGATGAACCACATAGCTCTTGGCATTGAGCTGCACACGCATCTGCCCCAGATCATTGCCGAGGGCATTACCAAGGCGGCGACTGAGGTTGGGATCTCGCCAATCGTCGCGTGCCCCGAAGAACATCCGGCTAGCCTTCTCGACCCAGCTGTTTTTGTGCACCGTTTCTGGAGCGAAATCGGGAGCAAAAAGCGCGTGCGTCAGCGAGGCCAACATATGCGGCGCAGTCAGCATCGTGGATGGTTTGAGCGCGTGAAACGGCGCCCACAAACGCCTCAGACCGGGCATGTCGCGCATGGCCAGATGCTCGACACGGGCGTCCTCGATCACAGAAACCACGGCAACCTGTATCGGCCTCAGATTGCCCTTTTCGATGCGGCCGGGTGAGTAGGTCAGATGCGCTCCGATATGGGCAAGGTTCGCGCGATACAGTGCCTTCAACTCAGACCTCGTGAGCCCCGGCCTGGTTGCAGGAACACTGATCACACCGTGCGAGAATGTCGGACGGAAGTCGGCCGGATCGAAGTTGGAAGGCACGGTTTCCCGAACCTTGAGCTCAAGACCGTAAAGGCCGGCCAGATAGGCTTCCATCCCGGTTGCAAAATCGGCGAAACCCGCCTCCCCTGCGGCATGCGCCAGCGCGCGAACCGCTTCCGCCGTCTCCAGCTTGAAGTAGGCCAGTTGGCGGACGGGGTCTCCGCCTGCACTTCGAAGACCCGACCAGACCCAGGTTTCAAGTCCGTCGATGCCGAGCCGGTCAGTCAACAGGTCCGTCTGCCTGAGCACGAAACCCAGAGATTTGCGGGCCCGGGTCGTCAGCAAATCGACGAGGCCGAGCCACCGGTCATAGGCGTCCGGTTCCGCGTATCTTTCAGCCACCAGCACCGCCGCGGCACAGAGGCTCTCGGCTGCCGGTGATCCGGACTTGATCGCAACCATCGAGACCGTATCTGCCGTTCTGATTGCGGCGGCAGCGGACAAACGGTCAGCGATCACAGCGGATGCCTTCTCATAGGCTCTTGCGACACCGGGTGCGTAGCCCGCATGTCTCAGTCGCTCACGGGCCTGCATCACCTTCTGGTGCTCGTCGCTTGCAGCGCCGCTGATCGATGGCTGATGCAAGCGCGCGCAGGCATAATCTGCAAGGTAATTGGCTGGCCTGATCGGGATTGGCGCTGCGCTCATTTCATCCCCGCAGGAAGGCAAGCGTCGACAACGCCGCTCAGGGCGTCCCGCATGTCCGGATCATCCGTCAGCGGGATGATGAGAGCGAATTGTGCTGCCTGGTCGAGCGGCAAGCCGGCCCCCGCAAGCCTGGCCATCTGAACGAGAATGCGGGTTGATGCGCCCTCGACGAGCCCCTCTCCGCTCAGGTTGCGGGACTTCTCGCCAATCTCGACGATGGTTGTTGCGAGCCTTTCGGGAACATTGCCCTCATCGCGTACGATCTGTGTTTCCAGCTCGCGGCTGGGATAGTCGAAATCAAGTGCACAGAAGCGCTGTTTGGTGGATTCCTTGAGGTCTTTGAGAATGCTCTGGTAACCGGGATTGTAGGAGATCACCAACTGGAAATCCGGGTGCGCCCGAACCAGTTCCCCCTTCTTTTCAAGGGACAGGACGCGCCGGTCATCGGTCAGCGAATGGGCTATGACGATGGTGTCCTGCCGTGCCTCGACAACCTCGTCCAGGTAACAGATTGCCCCCATTCGCACTGCGGTGGTCAAGGGGCCATCCTGCCAATAGGTGCCTTCGCCCCCAAGCAGGAATCGGCCGACAAGATCAGCTGCCGTCATGTCTTCGTGGCAGGAAACAGTGATGAGCGGCTTTTTCAGTCGCCATGCCATGTGCTCGACGAAGCGGGTCTTGCCGCAGCCTGTCGGCCCCTTGAGCATGACTGGCAACCGCATCGCATAGGCAGCTTCGTAAAGTGCAAGCTCGTTGCCCGCAGGATAATAGCGAGGCTCGCTCTTCAACAGATATTGTTCACAATCCAATCCGACTGCCTCCGGATGACAAATTCGGAGGCCCGCCCAGAGGGCGAGCCTCCATCGTGGTATCGCCTAACGATGAGCCGCCACTGTTTTCTGATTGGGTATATTATCCATCGGGCACTGATCGGTACCCACCGTGGGGCGGGTCATCGCCTCCACCATCTCGCGGGTGCCCTCGGGGTCCTCTGCCCATTTTGTGTAGAACTCGTAGGGACAGGCCGCGACGCCCTTGTCGCCATCACCGGAGTTGATCATGCCGGTGTATCCGCGATGAACGAGCTTGAACAAATGGTTCTGCGATTGACCGTTGGCGCGCGCGTCGCGGATCGCGGAGACCGAAAACTGGCCGTACTGTATCCCCATTTCCTCTTCGCCGCATTCTCCAAGCGTCCTGCCGTCAAAGCCGATCAGGGCCGAATGACCGAAATAGGAGTAGACGCCATCAAAGCCGGCCGCATTGGCAACTGCCACATAGACATTGTTGGCCCATGCCATGGCTTTTGACATGACCACCTGCTGCTCCTTGGCGGGGTACATGTAGCCCTGGCAGCGCACGATCAGTTCCGCGCCCTTCATGGCGCAGTCGCGCCAGATCTCCGGATAGTTGCCGTCGTCGCATATGATCAGACTGATCTTGAGGCCCTTGGGACCTTCGGCGACATAGGTGCAGTCGCCCGGATACCAGCCTTCGATCGGCACCCAGGGCATGATCTTTCTGTATTTTTGAACAATTTCGCCCTTGTTGTTCATGAGGATCAGGGTGTTGTAGGGCGCTTTCCTGGGATGCTCCTCGTGACGTTCTCCGGTGAGCGAAAACACGCCCCAGACATTGGCCTCGCGGCAGGCGGCAGCAAAGATTTCGGTCTCTTCGCCCGGAATCGCCGAGGCCGTCTCATACATTTCCCGCTCGTCATACATGATGCCATGCGTCGAATATTCAGGGAAAATCACGAGATCCAGGCCGGGCAGCCCCTTCTTCATGCCCTTGAGCATGTCGGCGATCTTGTGACAGTTCTCGATCACCTCTGCCTTGGTGTGCATTCTGGGCATCTTGTAGTTGACCACTGCAACGCCTGCCGTGTCGTTGCTGCTCGAAATATCTCCGTGGTACATGACGCTGACTTCCTCTCTGTTGGATCGACCGCCGGGGGCGTCCGATGACGGTTTATTTTCGTCTGGGCATGGGAAACTTGCCGGTGACGGCGACGCGTATCGCGCTCCAGATGGCTTGCATGGCTTCGGTCAGATGCGCACCGGTGCTGGCGAGCAGCCGAACGACGACCACCGAGCGATCATTGAGATGAGTGTGTCCCGCGTAGATCGCGCTTGGATCGAACCGCGAAATGCACGCTTCGAGTTCGGATGAAATCAGCGCGGCGTTTCCCGGGTCATAGACAAGAAAGGTCCCGGCGCAGAGGCGCCCGTCCGTGGCGCCAAACCAGTCGCTTCCGCTGACGAGCGCATGGTCGATGTAGAAGTTGTCGCCATCGCTTTGCCTGAGAGTGATCGTGTTATCGAGCTCCTGAAATGCTGCGGTGCCGCCCTCGGGGTCATGCCAGAGTTGCGCGTCGCAGAACAAAAGCCTGCTTCCGGGATGAACATGGGCTGTCAACCTGCTTTTGAGCCTCGCACCCGGGAACAGAATTGCCGGTTCGGGGCAAAACTCCAGCCAGCCGCCTTCGCCGACCTTCAGTTCGACATCGACCCGCGAGCCGCTCTGATGGGAGTTGTGGATGATCGTAGAGGCCTGGCTCGTGACATGCGCCAGAGCTCCGTCTTCAACCTCTACGCACAGATGATGGTCATCGTCATGATAGAGCCCCCCGGCGCTCGACTGCAGATACAAGGTTGCCATGCCTTGGGGATCGCCACTTATGGCGAACGGGCGCGTGATGTGAAACGGATGCGGCGTATGCTGGTCGGCGAGATAGGTCTTGCTGCCGGATTTGAGAAACCGGAGCCGGGCGCGAACGTTCCGGCCAAGGCTGGTTGAGCGAAACGGCAGATCCTGGACCGGGACCGGAGCGTTCATGCGGTGTTCTCCGCACCGAAGAACAAGACCTGATCGCAGATCAGATCGACGATCTCCTCAAGTCCTTTCCGCTCGGCGGCCCCACGGCAGACACAGCCAATCGTCGCTTTTTCCCCGCGAATGGCCGAGGCTTCTGCGAGAATTGAAGTTGCGTCCACCTGCACATGCGGCGCCAGATCGAGCTTGTTGATCACCAGCAAATCGCACTGAAGCGTGCCCGGTCCGCGCTTGCGTGGAATGTCGTCGCCCTGCGCGACATCGATGACGAACATCCACCAATCCACCAGATCGAGCGAGAAGGTGGACGCCAGATTGTCGCCGCCGCTTTCGATCAGGATGAGATCAAGCTCGGGGAACTTCGCTGCCAGATCGTCCGCGGCAGCGATGTTGAGGGTCGGATCCTCCCGGATAACGGTATGAGGGCAAGCGCCCGCCTCCACCGCAACCACCCGTTCCGGATCTATGAGGCCGCTTGCCTGCACCCGTCGCGCATCTTCCTTGGTCACCAGATCATTGGTGATGACAGCCAGTTCCACGCCCCGTTGGTGAAACAGCGGTATCAGCGCCTCTATCAGCGCGGTCTTGCCCGAGCCCACAGGTCCGCCGATCCCGATACGGGCTGCGAATTCGCTTTTCCGACTGGCCGGCGACCGAGCGGGTATTCTGTCCTGAATGTTCATCGCAGCATGTACCTCTGGGCCAGTGGCAAGGTGGTCGCGGGCTCACAGGTCGCAAGTTCGCCGTCTACAAAGACATCGAATGTCGAGGGATCCACCTCGATATGCGGACAGGCGTCATTGTGAAGCATGTCCGCCTTGGTCAGCACTCTGGTGCCTTGCGCCGGAAGCAGTTTTTTCTTCAGATCAAGCGTCTTGGCGAGCCCGTTGTCGATTGCCCGCGGGTTGACGAAGCAGGCACTGAGACTTTGGGCGGCGCGCCCGAATGCACCCCATTGCGGACGCATGATCAGCGGCTCGCAGGTCATCAGGCTCGCGGCGGAATCTCCCATCGCTCCCCAGGCAATGAAACCGCCCTTGACGATAAGTTCCGGCTTGCTGCCAAAATAGGCGGGGCGCCAGAGCACAATGTCGGCCATCTTGCCGTCTTCCAGCGAGCCGATATGGGCGTCGATGCCGAAACTCCTCGCGGCATTGATCGTGTATTTCGCGATGTAGCGCTTGATCCGCTCATTATCGCCCTGGCGCGTTGTCTCTTCGCGCAGCCGTCCGCGCTGAGTGCGCATCTTGGACGCCAGTTGCCAGGTGCGCGTGATGACCTCGTGGATGCGGCCCATCCCCTGGCTGTCGGACCCGAGCATCGAGATCGCGCCGATGTCGTGAAGAACGTCTTCGGCAGCGATGGTCTGGGCGCGGATCCGGCTTTCGGCAAACGCCACGTCCTCCGGGATCGAAGGATTGAGGTGATGGCACACCATCGTCATGTCGAGGTGTTCATCGAAGGTATTGATGGTGAAAGGATTGGTCGGGTTGGTCGAAGACGGAAGGCAATTGGCCACACCGGCCACCCGAATGATGTCTGGCGCGTGTCCCCCGCCCGCGCCTTCGGTGTGATACATGTGAATGGTCCGATCGCCGATCGCAGCCAGCGTGTCTTCGAGAAAACCGCTCTCGTTCAACGTGTCGGTGTGGAGCTGGACCTGGAAATCGAGTTCATCGGCGACGCTGAGGCAGCAATCGATTGCCGCAGGCATGGCGCCCCAGTCCTCATGGATCTTCAGACCCAGGCATCCGGTGTTGATCTGCTCGACCATGGCTTCGGGCTTGTGGGAATTGCCACGCCCGAGAAAGCCAAAATTCATTGGCCAGTGTTCTGCGGCCTGCAGCATCTTGCCGACATTGAACGGTCCGCCTGAATCGATGCCCACCGTAATCGGCCCCAGCGAGCCGCCGAGCATGGTGGTTATGCCGCTTGAAATCGCGTGTTCCACAAGCTGTGCACTGTCGAAGTGCACGTGCACATCGATCGCGCCCGCTGTGGCAATCAGCCCTTCCGCATCCCTGACGGTGGTGGAGGCTCCGACGATCAGCCGGGGATCGACACCGTCCATGATGTCCGGGTTGCCCGCCTTGCCAATGCCGACGATCTTGCCATCCTTGATGCCGATGTCGCCCTTGACGATGCCCACAACGGCGTCGATCACCACCACGTTGCAGATCAGCATGTCGAGCACGCCTTCGGTGCTTGTCTTGCCCGCGACCAACCCGAGCCCGTCGCGCAGCGTCTTGCCGCCGCCATGCATGCATTCGTCGCCATAGACGGCGTAATCATGCTCGATCTCGGCCCAGAGTTCGGTGTCGCCAAGGCGCACGCAATCGCCCTTGGTGGGACCAAACATCGCCGCGTATTCGGAACGTGTGATTTCCACCATCGCTCAAGCTCCCTTGAATCCGGCAGCCCGTGCCTTTTCGATTGCCATTGGCTTGGCCTCTTCCGTCGTTTCACCATTGGTGAGCGAGTTGAGGCCTCCCACCTTCCGCGCGCCGCCGAACCGAACCAGCGCAACGTCACGGCTTTGTCCCGGCTCGAACCGCACGGCCGTTCCGGCAGGAATGTCGAGCCGGAAACCGAAGGTTTTTGCCCGGTCGAACTCCAGCGCCTTGTTGACTTCGAAGAAGTGGAAGTGACTGCCGATCTGGACCGGCCGGTCAGCATTGTTGACCACCTGAACGGAGGTCTTTTCCCTACCGGCATTCAGTTCAATGGTGCCTTCGGCAGCTTTGATGTGACCGATCACGCCGTCGCTTTCGCTTGCGGGCACCTTCCCCGGACGGATCGGATCGTGAACCGTCACGAGTTTCGTGCCATCGGGAAAGGTCGCTTCGACCTGGATTATGGGCACAAGATCCGGGATACCCGGCATCACGTCATCCTGGTTCAGGATGGTGGATCCGAAG
This sequence comes from Hoeflea sp., assembly GCA_040216675.1. Classification (GTDB taxonomy): domain Bacteria; phylum Pseudomonadota; class Alphaproteobacteria; order Rhizobiales; family Rhizobiaceae; genus Hoeflea. Next base: position 251,871 of record JAVJOR010000007.1, read on the forward strand.
GAAATTAGGTCCGCGACGGACCGCCCGTCCCTGGCGCCTTCCAGGATTTCGTCACAAATGATTGCGATGGCTTCGGGAGCGTTGAGCAGCCTACCACGCGCGCGGCGCTTTCGCGCAAGTTCGGCGGCGGAGAAGATGGTCAGTCGTTCAAGTTCGGTCGGTGTTAGTAGCATTGTCTTGTCCTGACCATCTATGTTGCAAACAGGTTCGCGCCGCCGGACGCCTTGCGCATCACGGCGATGTCGGCCAAGGGCGAGAAACTGCTGGGTGAATTCGGCCTTCCGCCTTCAAGGCGCTTTGCGGCGATGGCGGAGACCTCCGCCAGGATGCCCTGCGCTTCGATGGCGCCAAGCTTGCCCAGGCGAACGGCCGACGACACAAAGCCCATCAATGTGCTGTTGAGGGCAGCGACTTCAGCCTGCTGGTTGTCGAGTCCAAGACCTTCGGATATCAGTCCCTGAACAACCGGTTCATATCCTGCGCGATCCATGGCGTCGGCAGAGGAGAGCAGCGCCTTGTAGTCCGCTGCCCCCGGTGTCCCTATCTTGCTGTGAACATTGAGAAGCGCCCTGCCGATGCGCCGCGATGCACGAGCGAGGTCCGCGTTTGTGTTGTTGAGATGACATTCCCTGTCGGCCGCAACGATCAATTCCAGATCGCCTGCACACTCGAATGCCTGCCTGACGAAATATCGATCGAAGGAGAGCCAACGCGGCAGAACCTGGGTTTGGATGACATCCAGAATGCCTTTTGCATCCCGAACGCGATCTTCGTGGACAAGAGTCTCAAGACCGTTTGAAAACGCGAAAGCGCCGGAGGGAAACGAGGTGTCGTTACACTGGAGAAAGCGCAACAGGCTAAAAACCTCAGCCATCGGCCCGCCCTTTCTCGAAAAGAGCCTCTACCAGGCCATTCTGGATGAGTGCATCGATCCGATCGGTGTAGCTTTCCACTTCCCGTTCAACGGCCACAAGCAGATCATCCCCGTCGAAACGGACCCGCCAGTGCAGGTTGCCGGCATGAAACCCGACCTGAAGAGCCGCTGACTGATCGCGAGGCGTCATTCTCAGCCAGTCTTCGGCTTCGACCTTGACCACCAGCGCGTTCGAATGATCCAGCATCAAGACCGCGCCATCGAACAATTGCTGATCCCGCGCCAGGCTTATTGCGATGTCGCGACCACCTTCTGTCGCGGAACGAAAGCGTCTGCGTGAAAGGTCCTGGCGCGGAAGCACCAGATAGTCGATGGCATGAGCATGTGCGAGGTCGTGAATGCGGTCATGGAGCACGGCGTCGGAAGCCGACCCGATGATGTGATCGATCTTCAGCATTGGCCCGCTCCGAAGCCGGTGGCCGACAAAGCCAGTTCGAGACCTAGGGGATGAAGGAACCGGCTAAGCGGCTGCATGTGCCGCCCCTTTCCGGTACATCAGGACCCAGTTTCTTTCCGTGCCACCCGTTGAAGCTACCTTGTCCGAGTCCGGGCTCTTCATCCCGAAGCGGGAGACCATGTGATCCTGGATGAGTGACGCTGCGCGTTCGCTCAGCGTTGGCTTGCAGATCCAGATCAACGATTGCCCATCGTCCTCGCGCAGGGCTGCAACGGCCTCGTCATCGGTTCCGGTGGTCAACTGGATGGTCCAGTCCGGGCCGTTTGTGCCGAACTCCTTGAGGTAGCTCAGCAGCTCGAACTTTATTTGCTGAATGCTGTATCTCTGTTCCATCTTCGCCGCCTATTGCAGTGTCGGATCGATGACGGCCTGGCTCGATATCGAGCTCGTCTTGCGGCGCCACGAGTGAATGAGCGCGGCCCCCTCGCGCTTTTCCTCAGCCGACATGTCCTGGAGAATCCGTTCAAGCGAACTCAGTGCGGTTCCCACCCCGTGCTGGGCGGCGAGCGCGTACCAGACATAGGCGTTGACCCGGCTTTTCGGCACACCGGAGCCGTGCTGGTAGCAATAGCCAAGCCTCGCCTGGGATGGGTAATGCCCTTGCTCCGCGGCCCGCTTGTACCAGTGCGCGGCGCGGCCCACGTCCTGCTCGACCTCCTTGCCCGCCGACAGCATGGTGGCGAGATTGAACTGCGCTCCGACATCGTTGAGCTCCGCGGCCATTTCCAGCCATCTGAGACCTGCTTCAACGTCCCGGCGGCAACCCTGGCCGGTTGCGAGCATCGCGCCGACATTTGTCATGGCCTGGGCAAAACCGGCCTTCGCTGACATCTCGAAATACTCGAAAGCCTTGGCGGGAGAGACCGGTTTACCCTCGCCATTGGCATAGCAGGAGCCGAGCCACATCATGGCTTCCGCATCGCCACCGTCCGAGAGCCTCGAGAAGATATCTGCCGCAGTCTCGAAGGAACCCGAGACGTACATCGCGACACCGTCGGCGACCGTCTGATCTGAAATTGTCTCGTTCATTGTTCACTCCACTCTTGGTCTTGCTAGATCAGGTAATGCCTTAGCGGCTGATACATCGGATCATCGGCGATGGTTCTGGGCATGGTCATCAACCGGTCGATCAGCACTGTCTGGGCCCAGTACCGGGAAGGCGAAACCGGTTCGCGGTCCCGTTCAGAATCCGGTTGGACGAGGTTCCGTTGCTCTTCGCTGATCATGTTTTTCTGTCTGGTTTCAGCGGCATCGCGTGTTCCGGCGATGAGTTTCGACACGACCTCGAGATCTTGAACGGCGGCGGAATCTTCAGCATCCCCGAAACACTGGATCCGGCACATGACCTTGCCGAGCCCTGTCGGCTGAATGCCGATTGTGCAACCCACTCGCCCGGTCTCGAGCACGATGAGATTGGGATAGAGCCAGGTTGCGGAAACGGGGGCCACTTCGCCTGCCCCATCCGTCACTTGCAAAACCGCTGTGAGCACATCGGGTCTGCCGGTCTGGATGGTGGCGGCCGATGCGAACAAAGTCTCCCCAACGAGCTTCCAGTTGCACTGCAACTCGATCCACTGTTTCGAAGCGCGGTCTTTGAAGGACGCAGAGATCTGCAAGGCTTCCAGTTCACTTGCCCGGGTCGTGAAATCCCTGTCCGGTCCATCCAGATTGACGAAAATAAGCTTGCCCCATTGCGCAACCGATATACGCAGCAGCCGCTCGGGGCGCAGGCCGACATATTGATGCATCAGGACCGTGGAGGTGTCTGCATCGGCGGCGGAGATGGCGTCCCGGTCCCGACTGTAGCCGCAGGATGTGAAACTGCATTTTGTCTTGCTGCCGCCCTGGCATTGCTGCGGCACGACCCGGCAACCGCCGTGCTGGGCATTGTTGAACCGGCCTTCGAGGGTGCCATCGGGCATTCGCTGCACATGAATTCCGTGATTGCCGATCGTGTAGGGCAACAGATCGCCCGCGTCCGGGATATCATCGGTCGTCCCGATGTAGATCCAGTCGCGGGTCCAGATGGCCTCGTTCTCGAGCAGCGAAAAGGTAAGGGATCGGTAGACAAGTGGATCTATATGTCCGGCTTCCTCAAGAGGCCGTCGTGCTTGATCCCAGGTTGATGCATCAAGCAGATCGAGATCACCCTCGAAAAAGCCGATATCCGGGCGGCGTGCCATCTGCGTAACTCCCGTACGTGTGGACTGCATGGTCGGCCACCGCGCCCGAAAGCGCGGTGGTGGTTTGAAGATCGGATCAGTAATCCGCGCGACCGCGATACTTGACGGCTTCGGCCGGTGCCGGGGGCAACGGTCCATCCACCATGAAGCGATCGAGAACGTTCTTGGTGAGTGTGGAGATGTTGTTGTCGCACCCGTTCCAGGGCAGCGAACCGCAATAGGCAATCGACGAGAACGAGAAGCAAGCGCCACCGTTGGGCGTTTCGTGGTAGGCGATGTCTCCACGAACGCGCGGATGTGTGGTCCCATCGAGACCCTGCTGGTTGAAGCCGAAGTCTTCCATCACCAGCAGATAAGCTTCCGTGTGCCGGCCCGCCGATGTGGCGACGGTCAGCGTGTGGGGTGGAGACCCGAGCATGGTGTCGACGATATCCAGCTCGAGACCTGCGGCTCCGCCCCCGACGAGGCCGAAATTGCCGAGCTTTTCATCGTAATCAATGCCTTCGAAGGCCCAGCTCACACGGCTGTCGTTGCTCTCCGGTGTCCGCGAGAAGTACGACGAGATGTCAAAACCTTCCGACGACATACCGACCCCCGCGACGGAGTGAAGATATCTGCCGCGGAAGCGCCACATGCCGCCGAGTTCACCGGTCCCCTGGTGATAATATTCGCCGGGATCGGCCCGCCATGTCCGGATGCCGGATTCACAGCGGCGCATTTCCGTAAGGACGCCGCGGCCAAGATCGTCATAGGACGGGTGGAACGAGTGCACCCAGTACCAGGCATCAGCGCCCATATACATGAGCCGGCCGCCGCGCTGGGTGTAGTTGTGGAGCGCATCCAGCTGGGTGCCGGAATTGTGCTCGGGATGCGAGCCGGTGATGATGACGTTGTAGTTCTCAAGCCGGGCTATGCCGTCATAGGTGAGATCTTCATCGGTGATGCAGTCATAATCATAACCCATGGTCTCCAGCCAGTAGATCAGGTGGAGATCGGCGGGGTACTGCCACGGCGCCTGCGCCAGGAAGTGGTCATACTTCGGCCTGATGCTCAGGATCGGGCGCAAACGCGATGACAGGCAGATGCCGGAACCATCGGTGTGGGTATCGTAGATCGAACCGCCATATTCGCGATGTTCGGAGAGGAACATGTTCTGGTGCTGCATGATCGGCACGCGGTAGATGAACAGCTCCGCTCCACCCGCATTACAGGCGACGTGCTCGTTGGCGTAGGCCATGTAGCTGATGGTCGGCACCATGAAGGCGATCTTGGATTGCTCCTTGCCGATCTCCGGAACGACCCAGAACGGGATGTAGTCCTCGTCGCCTTCTTCGGTCGTCAGCTTTGCCGCGTAAAAGCGGCTCTTGCAGTCCTCGGGAACAGTCCATTCGAAATCCACATCCCAACGGGCATCGTCCACGTCATCGTCATGAAAATGAATGGCACCATACTGTTCGGGGGCCTGCTTCCAGTCGAACACCGTGCCCGACCAGTTGTAACCTGTCATGGCGCGGGTCGGACAGTTCACCAGCTGCGCGTCCAGACGATAGGGCCCCATATCCGTTGCGACGATCGTGTTGATGCCCTTGGAGAATTCCCAGGCCGCGACCATGACCTCGGACAGTGCGCCGGTCGGTCCGCTGTTCCTGCGTTCGGTGAGGCCGGGCTGGGCGCCCAGTTTCATCATCTCGATTTCGGCCCGGTTCAGGGCCTTCGAGCACAGTCGCGGAGAGTCGATCTTGCCGTTGTATTTGCCGGTAAAGACAACACCTGCGGGTTTTGACGACTTGGCGAGCGGGTCGTCGCTGATCTCGTCCACGTAAGCGGCGATCGCCAGCGGCACCGCGGCATTTTCAACGCCTGTTGAAAGTGTCGTCTCGACAGGTTCGATTACCGGGTCGAGCGCGTACTGGATCTGCGGTTCATGGATGAGAACCAGCTTGCCGGTTTTGGCATCGAAGGTTGCCGCCAGGAAGTGCCATGCATGATCACGCAGCGGTGTCGGCGTCTCGATCGACTGATCGTTGACCCGGACTTCGGCATGGCCCTTCTCGTTGATGAACAGCCCGTAGCCCTTGCCCTTGGACCATTTGGTCACCAGACCCTGAGCACCGTGCTTCCAGTATTTGGGGTGCGTTATCGGCGTGGTCGGCCAGACGTAAAGCTGCAGGGTGAAGCTCTCGACGTTGAGTGGCTTGGTGTCCGGGACGAAACCGTAGGATCCTCCATGGATGATCTGCTTCTTGCCGGTAATCGTCTCGTCGAGACCACCGGGAACCGGCTTTTCGATGAAGCCCGGTCCGCGCGGATTGGTGTCACCATTGATCATCTGAACGATCTCGGCCTTGTAGGACTTGGGACCGTCGCAGTTGACATAAAAGCTGATCTTGTCGCCGGGGTGGACACCGAACTTGTCGGCGTATCCGGTCAGTCTCATTGCAGTCATATCCATTCTCCTGATCAAAGATCATTCGTTCCGGAGCGCCCCTGAGGACAAAGCTCCGCCGTTCGCACCGCAGCGCGTCAAAAAAATTCCTCAACGAATCAAGGACCTGCTGCCTCCCCCCTTCTCAGGGGAACGACGTTACGTTACCGGCCAGTTGTCGCTTCGACGCTTCCAGCCCTCATTATAGTGTTCCGGCATACCCGCCGACTGCGGCAGTTCATCAAGCCGCATCAGGAAGATATCGTGCTGAATCTCCTGTTCATTGTCGTAGACCTTGTCATCGATGAATTCAGGCGGGACGCCACGGATGCCGGAAAGCCGGGCAATGCGCCATTCCTTCTCGACCTTCGTGCAGATGACGATCAGCTTTCCAGCCGGGCTTTCACCGCGCATCCGCAGAAGAACGCGTTTCAGAAGCGGGCTTTCGTGAACGCCGCCGGTGACGACCGTGGTGTCACCCGGTGTTTCGCATTTGAGCACCGAAAAGCCGGCGACGCCTTTCATCGACTCCACGCAGGCTTTGTGTTCGGCGATCAATGCTTCTCTCTCGGGAGAGCCTTTCGGAGGTATGTCGATCATTTGTATCTTCCTTTGCTTCTGTCCAGGTTCACTGAAATCAAACCGTCATGTGACGCTCGACCACCTCGTCGGTCAGGGTCGAGATCTCACCACTTTCCACCACACGTCCGTTGTCGATCATCACAAAGGCGTCCCCGAGTTTCCGGGCAACCTTGATGTGCTGTTCGGTCAGGATGAGTGTGATGCCGAGCTTCTTGTTGAGCATCTGCAGGGTTTCGCCGATTTCAGCCACGATATTGGGCTGAATGCCTTCGGTCGGCTCATCGAGCAGGAGGATTTGCGGATCAACGGCAAGCGCGCGGGCAATGGCCAGTTGCTGCTGTTGCCCGCCCGACAAGAGCCCGGCGCGCCGCCCCAGGTTTTCCCGCAGGTAGGGAAACAGCTCGAGACAGATTTCCGGGATGGCATCCGTCTGTTTTTTGCTGGCAAACGTGCCCAGGACAATGTTTTCGCGGACGGTAAACTTGCCGAGGATCTGCCGCCCCTGCGGGATATACCCGATCCCCAGTTTGGCGCGCTCGTCGGTTCTCTGGCTTGTCAGTTCCGAACCATCGAGACTGATCGATCCGTCTGTCTTGTCCGTCAGCCCCATGATGGTCCGGACCAGGGTGGTTTTGCCCACGCCGTTGCGTCCCAGGACACAAACGCACGATCCTTTGGGGACACCGATCGAGATGTTCCTGAGAATTTGTGTTTCGCCGTAGTAGGACGAGACATTCTTGAGATCCAAAAGCATCAGTGATCCTCCGTTCCAAGATAGACATCCCGAACACGCTGATCTTTCTCGATCTCTTCGATGGTTCCCTGCGCCAGCAACGAGCCCATGTGCATGACCACGACGATATCGGCGATATCGCGGACAAAGCCCATGTCATGCTCCACGACGATGAGGGTCTTCTTCTTCTTGAGTTCGTTGAGGATTTCTGCGGTCTTGGCGATTTCCTGTTCGGTCATTCCCGCAACCGGTTCATCGAGCAGAAGCACAGCGGGGTCCTGCATGAGGACCATGCCGATTTCGAGCCATTGTGTCTCGCCGTGCGAGAGTGTCCCGGCCGTTATGGAGAGCCGGTCCGAAAGGCCGACCATATCCGCGACTTCCTCGATCCGTTCGTCACATTGGGGATTTGAGAAACTGAACAGATTGCGCAGCGCACCGACCTCGAGGCTGTAGGCAACCTCGAGATTCTGAGCGACCGTCATTTCCTTGAATATTGAAGGGATCTGGAACTTACGACCCAGCCCGCGTCGTGCGATGTTCTGTTCGTTGTCACCGCTTATCACGTCCCCCCGGAAAATTACCTCGCCGGAGGTGGGCTTCAGGCGCCCGGTGATAAGATCCATCGTCGTTGTCTTTCCGGCGCCGTTTGGCCCGACAAGACAGCACAATGTGCCTTCGATGACCGACATGCTGAAGTCATTTATGACTTTCGCCGCATCGAAATTCTTCTGCAAGTTCTTGATTTCTATGACGCCAACCATGACCGGATAATCCTACTCAGATGACTTGCTGGGTTGCTGGACGCTGGGAAGCAAGGCTGTCCCGCTCGAGACAAGGCGGCCCAGCAACGTCTCGACCAGACCCGCAAGGCCGGTGGGAAGGAAACGGACAACCAGGATGAAGAAGAAGCCAAGGATCAGGATCCAGGTGTTGAGAAACTCGTCACCGAGATAACTCTGGGCACCCTGAACGATGAAGGCACCGAGGATTGCCCATAGCAATGATCCACGCCCGCCGATGGCCGCCCAGATAACGATGGAGATGCTGAAGCTGACATCGAACTGTCCGGGGGAAACATACTGTGTCAGATAGGCGAAGCAGCACCCGGCCATCGCGGCCATCAGACCCGAAATCGAGTAGATCAGTGTTTCATACACCGCGACATTGTAGCCAAGAAACCGAACCCGCTCGGGATCATTGTTCTGGGCGCGGACAATAAGGCCGAACTTGCTCAGCGTGATCAGCTTGGCAGCCACCGTGCATACCAGCAGAACTGCGTACACCAACCAGAACGACGTCGTGGAATAGGGATCGACAACAAGCGAGCCCAACTTCAGCGGTTGCGGCGGCGAAATGCCGTTGACGCCATTGGTCAGGTACTGAAGGTCGATGAAGACCGTGTAGATCGCGCTGAGCATGGCAAGCGTCATGATCGCAAAGAACGGACCGGACACGCGCGCCTGAAACATCAGCGCTCCGAACACGAGGCAGTAGATGGTGGGAACTGCAAGCGCCAGGAAGATACCGGCGCCGGTGTTCGAAAACGGCTCCCAGAGTGCCGGAAGGGCATCAAGCCCGTTGTTGAGCATGAACGGTGGTATCGGGTCGCTCGCATCCTGTGTCTGCATCTGCATGGTCATGGCCATGCCATAAGCGCCCAATCCAAAGGCGATCCCCTGCCCCAGGTTCAGGATCCCTCCGAAGCCCCAGCAAAGGCTCAGAGAAAGCGCCAGGATCCCGTAGACGCCATAAGTCGAGAGCTGGTTGAGAAGGAATGCATCATCCAAAGCCAGCGGTATCAGGGCAATCAGGGCAAAGAACACAGCATATGCCCCCCACTGATATCTCACATTGTGATAGGGATTCTGTTTTAACACTTTTGAACTCCGGTCATTGTGACACACCACGGGATTGAGGGATTGGATCTCCAATCATCAGCGCCGGCTTGCTCCGGCGCTGATCATGCCTTGCGGCCTGAATCTGAGGAAGATCACGATCAGTACGAACACAAGGAAGCGTGCGTACGTATCGTTGTAGATAAAGGCGAATGCCGACTGGATCTGGCCGGTCAGTCCGCTTGCCAGGATACTTCCCAGCAGTCCTCCCCCTCCCGCGACAACCATGAGAAACGCTTCCACCACATAGCTCGTGCCCATGGTCGGCAACACAATGTTCATCGCGCCGAACAAGGAGCCTGCCACGCCTGCCAGACCGGCGCCGATTGCGAATGTGATCGAGTAGACCCGGCCCGAATTGATGCCGAAGGACGCCGCCATGTCCTTGTTTTGCGTGACTGCCCTGACCTTGATGCCGAAGGTCGTCCGGTAGAAGAGGAACCAGGTGGCAAGCACCATGATGAGGCAGACGAACATCACGAAAAGACGGAAGGTCGAGAGGTTGACGATCCCGAGATCAATGTTGCTCGACAGGAACGACGGGACCTCGACATATTTCGGGTCACTGCCGAATATGATGCGCACGCCCTGCATCAGCACCAGCGACACGCCCCAGGTGGCAAGCAGGGTGTCGAGCGGGCGATTGTAAAGGCTGCTGATCAACAGTCGTTCTATCGCATAACCGATCAGACCGACGATGAAGAAAGACAGCGGTATGCAGAGGAAGAATGGCAATCCAAGCGCTGTTTGCAGCGTGTAGGTGCTGTATGCGCCAAGCATGATCAATTCGCCATGCGCCATGTTGATCACGCCGGCAGTGCCATAAATGATAGCCAGACCAAGCGCGGCCACAAGGAATACACTGCCAATGCTCAGGCCGAGGAAAACGGCGCTCGCGATAGAGCCAATATCCATTGGATGCCTCTACATAATTCGAAACTGGAACAGACGGGTCCGGACGGGCGAAAGGAGAATGAACGCCCGTCCGGCATTGCAGCGCGTGATCAGATCACATCGGTCTTGATGCTCCCGTCAGGCGCCTTGAGGCCTTCGGCCGTGCAGGTGCCCAGGTCTGGATAGATCGAGTAAGGATCTGGAGCGACGTGCTCGGGAGCTTCCTTGACAATCTTGAAGCTGCCGTCGGGCTGGCACTGGCCGATCTTCGGAACAAGCCAGGTGTTGAAGTTCTGCTCGTCGATCCACACAAGGCCTTCCGGCGACACGTCGGCCTCGACGCGAACACCGGCCGCGGCATCGCGGATCCTGCGCGGCGTGACGTCTGCAATGCCGTGCATCTCGATGGCTTTTTCCAACGCTGCCTTGAAGACATAGGCGGAGATGTAGGTCTCCTCCATGTTGTAGTGCGTGGTGCCGTTCTTGCCGTATTCGCTCGACAGGAAGCCGTCGACGAACTTGGCGTTCGTCTCGTTCTCCATGTTCTGGAAATACGGTGCCGACAGGAAGTGCCCGGCGCCGAATTCGGCGCCCATGGCCTTGGTTTCGATCTCGCCCGTGGTCAGGGATGCGATCGGCATCTTGTCGACATCCAGGCCCGCCTGCTTGAACTGGCGGTGGAATGCAATGTCGGAGGCGCCGACGACCGTGGAGAAGATGAAGTCCGGATTTGCGGCCCGGATTTTCTCCAGAACAGGCCCGAATTCGGAGGAACCGAGCGGAATGTATTCCTCGCCGAGCAGTTCGCCGTTTGCGTTTTCAAGCCAGATTTTCGCGTTCTTGTTGGATTCCTTGGGCCAGACATAGTTCGAGCCCACGAAGAAGACGCGCGGTCCGAACTGCTCGACCATGTAGGGGATCAGGTCGAAGGAGTGCTGGTTTGCGAGCGGCCCCGTGCAGATCGTATTCTGCGTGCATTCCGCACCCTCGTAGCAGGTCGGATAGAACAGCAGGTTGTCCTGCTGCATGACGATCGGAAGGATCGCCTTGCGGCTCGCAGATGTGTAGCAACCGAAGATCGAGATCACCTTGTCGCGCAAGATGAGCTCGCGGGTCTTCTCCGAGTAAACCTTGAAATCCGATTTGGCGTCGACGATGACCGGCTCGATCGGCATGCCGGCCACGCCGCCTGCCGCGTTGATCTCGTCAATCGCGTACTGCATCACCAGGGTGGAGTCTTCCTCGGGAACGGCAAGGCCGCCGGTAAGCGAGAACAGCAATCCCACCTTGATGGGTTCGCCCTCGACGAGCGTGGCGCCCCAGGCTTCTCGGGCACCCGGGATCCAGACATGCGGCGCTGCAAGTGCGGCAGCACCCAGAGCAGTTGTTTTCAGAAGCTTCCTTCGGGTTACAGACATGATTTCTCTTCCTTTTTACAGTTCCACCGGATTTTTGGTCCGCACTTCTAACGGTGCGGGTATTCGTGGTTTCACCCCTGGTAATATTTTATTCCTCGCCTCAAATGGTCGAGCGAAATCCCCATCAGCCAAGTGATGAGCACAAACCGGGCTCAAGCGATCCCCCAAGGGTCGGGACCACAGCACTTAAAAGACAGAGGATATTCAGAGGTGGACGATTGGATACAGCCTAAAACGGCTCAATGCCGAATATATCCAAGATGGGATCAGCGCCTTTTCGGCGAACAGATCTTAGTCCGTTCGGGGCTTACAGAACATCGTTCGTTTGGCGCAGATGGCCGGATCACGAATACGATTCTCGTCAAGCAATCTGCTCGCTCAGGAGCAGAACGCGGGACACCGTTGGCCCGCAATTAAAAACTATACACGATCAATGCCCTTTGACAAGAGGTCATTTGCATTGATGACCGCGACGGCCATTTCCTCGATCGAAACCCGCTTGGCCATCGCCTTGCCGCGCAGCACCCGATAGGCTTCGCTTTCGCTAATTGATTGCAATTCCATGATAATTTGCTTTGCGGTGGCAATGTTCTTTTGCGCAACGATCTTCTTCTGCAATCTCACGGTCTTGTCTGCGAGCTGGATCGACTCTTCCCATTTTGATCTCGCGACCACGAGATTGATGAGCATCCCGAATTCCCTGATCGGCTTCGAAATCACGGCGAACGCGCCCAGTTCCAGCACGTTCTGAAGCATGGCAGGGTTTTCGTAATTGACGATCGCGAGCACCGTCGGAGACGGCGACTTGGTCTTCTTGAGCATGGTCTTCAACTCGTTCTGAGTTTCGAAGAAGACACCGGCGATCACGATGTCCGTTCCCGGCGGCAGGGTCCTGGTTGGCGGCCAGACAAGCTCGGTCCGGCATCCGATCCTGTTGAGCTGATCAAGAAGCGCTTTTCCGTCCTGATCCAGCGGATGCACGACGATGACCGACAAATCTCTCAGATTCTTTAGTCTGAACGTCGACATTGATGCTCAATCCCCCTTGCTAAAATGACTGGTTGTCATTCTGGCCGTGTGTTGGATCAAAGTCCTTCAGGTAAGGATCCGGAGGAACAGGCTCATAGGCTTCCCGAACGATCTTGAACGTCCCGTTCCTGTCAACGATGGCGACCTTGGGCCATAGATGCGCGTGGTGATTTTCCCGGCTGACGCGCACCACACCCTGGGGCGCCTCGAAGCTGAATGTCGGGAGAACGCGCAGGATGCTTTCCCTGTCGACTGCCCTTGCCCTTCTTGCAGCTTCCGCAAAAAGGTGAACCTGAAAATAGGCCGCCTCAGCAGCCGCGCAGATCGGTGCCTCCTGGCCGTAGGACGCCCGATAGTCGGTTACGAACTTCTTGTTCTGTGGACTGTCGACCGAGCTGAAATAGGGTGCTGCGGTGACATGGCCCACAGATGCCTCCAGTCCGATCTCGGCAACTTCGGTCTCTCCGGTAATGAGGCTGGCGATCGGGCTGGTCTCCGGATCGATGCCGGCGTCTTTGTAGGCTTTGTAGAAGGCAACCGCGCCATCCCCGACCAGCGTGGAAAACACCACAATCGGCAAGGCGGCTTTGATCTTCTCGATCACCCGGGCGATATCTTCCGGGGCGGGATTCAACGGAATGTAGATCTCATCGACAACATCACCGCCGCGGTTGGCGACGAGGTCGCGCATCACCCGATTGGTTTCATAGGGAAACACATAGTTCGAACCGACTAGCAGATACTTCTTCTCGTAATTGTCCAGCAGATAATCTGCCAACCAGAACGTGTTCTGGTTCGGAACGGCTCCGGAGTAGACACAGTTTGGGGAGAATTCGAAACCCTCGTAGAAAGTCGGGTAAAACAGCAGCTTCTGGTTTTGCGCGATAATCGGCAACGTGACCTTGCGCGTTGACGACAGGTAGCACCCGAAGAAATTGGACACACCCTCGTCAAGCAACCGCTGCGTTTCCGACTGAAAAAGCTTGAGCTCACCTTTCGGATCGGCTTCGTTGAGAACAAGATCGCGGCCATTGATCCCGCCACCTGCATTGATTTCGGACACCGCCAGGCAGACGGCATTGCTCATTGTCTTTTCAACGAACGCTGTCACGCCGCTCTTGGAGAAAAGGCTTCCTATCTTGATGGGATCAGTACTTGTTTCAGTCGGCATTTCTATATCGCAAATAGGTTCCGCGGCGAGGTTCGCGCAAATGTTGTTTCCATCAATACGGAAACGGGAGTCGAATGCAAGAAGCACCTTGGATGCTGGCTTCGACCCCCCGCACCCCGTCTCGGCCCTCCAGCAATGCGGTATCGACGTATGAAGTGTCTTGCAAAGCGATAGGGGCTTGGAACCAGGTTGCCGGGAACAAGACAATCCTCATGATTGCTCCCGTGCACTCCACAGGAAAGGCAATGCTACCCTCACCGCCAATCGCCTGGGACCGTCGGGAAACCGTTTTTTGAGATTCAGAAGAAACGAATGCAAAAGATGCCGAACACGCGGGCGCAGACCGTAGCAACCGGCGTAAGATGTTGACGGCGGGCTCAGAAAGTGTGTCGGACCAAAAGAAGACATTTCAACCTGGAATGCGCCCGGCTTAAAGAGCGGCGTTGAATGACAGCCTTTGCGAATTGCCGAAAGTGCCCCGCCGGTTCTGGCCGGCGGGGCGACGGAACTTTGGCTTTTACCGGTCCAGCGCCTTGATGCCGGAGAAGCGGAACGCCTCTTCCTGCAGCTGGTCGAGTTCGGCATCTTCCATCTGATCATGTGCAACCGTGATGCGGCCGAGGAACACCAGCGGGAGTTCCTCTCCCCTCCCTTCGAGATCAGCCTTGATCGCCTCTGCCGTGGCCGCACCGACATCGTCGCCCATGCGCATTGGCGTTGCGTTCAGTTCTCCCCGGCGGATGGCATCGAGCTCAAGGCCGGTGCCGCCCCAGCCGGTGGAAAAGACTTCCTTCTCCTTGCCGGCAGCGATCTGTGCCTCAACGGAGCCCATCGCCATTGCTGTGTTGGCGTTGTGAATGACTGTCGCTTCCGGATAGGACTGGAGGATGAAGGAGGTGCCTTCATACCCGCCTTCACGCTGGTATTCGCCATAATGCTCGTAGATGGTGTTCCAGTTGCCCTTTTCCTCGACACAGGCCTTGAAGTCACCGGAACGCTGGTTGTCCGTGATGCCCGGAATTCCGCGATTGAGCGCCATGGTCACGTCGTTTCCAAGCCGCTCGAGCATGTAGTCGCACATGACGAGAGCACCGGCAGCGGAGGAAAAGTCAAACCAGACGTCCGGCTGGTTTTCGAGATCCTTCAGCGGTGTGTGAAAGGCCCAGACGTAGGTCCTGAAACCGTCGCTGCCGGCAAGCTTGTCGATGTTGTCAGCCTGGATTGCCAGTTCCGACGGGCCGAAGATCACGTAGTCGTACAGATCCGAATCCTGTGCAACCTGGTTGGCATAGGTCGATTGCAGCGAATGCTCGATCTGGCGAGAAGCAAACTCGGTCGTCTCGTACTTGATTCCGAGCTCTTCGAGACGCTTGGTGAGGGCCAGGTAATTTCGCGCCCAGAAGTCGGACGTGTCGGCAGACGGGTAGATCAGCGCGATCTGGATCGGGTCATCGAGGGTGCCGCTGTAAGGCACGCCCTCGGACCCGACCACGGCCTGCAAGGCTTCAAGCTTTCCTTCGGCGTTGACTTCCTCCGGAACCCAGTATTCGCGTTCGCCGATATCGGGCAGTTCCTTCAACGGAAGACTGTCCTGCGCCAGAACGGTCCCGGCCATCAGAACGCTTGCAAACATTGTTGCGGTTGATAGAAGTTTCATGTGCTTCCTCCCTTGCTGTGGAACGGAGCCACCTGCCGGTCCGGGGCTCCACCCCCGGCCGGCGACTCCGCGTTCGGACCGGTTAGCCGCTGGGTGCGGGGTTTTCGGCCAAAAGCGCACCGATCGCGAGAAGTGCGATCAGCAGACCAATTATTGCCGCGCTGAAGCGCAGCATCTTGTATCCTTCAGGGGTCGAGAGGCCCGCCAGCAGGCCGCCTGCCCCGTCGCGGTCCTTTTTCTGGATCCAGGCATAGAGCGCCACCGAGCTGACGATGACGACGCCCGAGGCGACCGACTGCCAGAAGAATTCGATGCGCAAGGTCACAAGCGCATTGATCATCATCGACAGCAGGAGCACGCCGGCAAAGGACCCGAGCATCGAGGCCCGACCGCCGAAAAGGGATGTCCCGCCGACAACCACCGCCGCGATGACGTGAAGGTTGAAGTACGGCGCCGAGGTGGCCTGGATGGCGTTCAGCTTTCCTGTCAGCATCACACCGGCGAGCGCCGCGCATGCGCCACACAGCACATAGGCATAGACCTTGTGACGCTTGACCGAGACCCCGGTCAGTTCGGCCGCTTCCGGGTTCGAGCCGATTGCAATGGTGTAGCGGCCGAAATAGGTCCGGGTCAGCATGAAATAGCCCGCGATCATGGTGGCGATGCCGATCAGCACCGGAATCGGCACGAACCCGGGGATCTGGCCGCGCCCCATATCGGTGAGAAACTCCGGAAAGCGGGCAAGCACCAGACCCTTGGCAAGAACCAGCGCAAGGCCGCGATAGACAAGGTCCATGGCCAGCGTGCCGATCAGGTCGGGCACGTTGAAACGGGTGATGACGAGGCCGTTGATCAGCCCCATCAAAGCACCCAGCGCGATCGCGACCGGAATGGCGACATAGACCGAAAACCCGTACTGCTTGATCAGGAACGCCATGATGATGGCGGAAAGGGCGGCAATCGAACCGATCGAAAGATCAATGCCACGCTGCGTGATGACGAATGTCATGCCCATGGCCATCGGCATGTAGAGTGCCGCATCCAGAAGGATCAGATTGAGATTGGAAGCTCGAAAGTAGCGTGCAGGTTCGACCGCGCCCATGAAGAGCAGGATGGCCAGGATCATCGCCAGCGGGCCGATGATGGCGATATAGGGCTCCAGACGGGCGTTGAGCTTCAGGTTGGCAGGTGTATCGATCATGGACATCAGGCTGCCTCCTCCGCGCCGACGATAAGGCCAAGGATGTCCTTCGTGGTGCAATCGGCGGTCCTGACCACGCCGGCACAACGGCCGCGCCGCTGCACATGAATACGGTCGGAAACCTCGAAAACATCATCGAGGGAATGGCTGATCAGAACGACTGCGAGACCCTGCTGCTTGAGTGCGGAAATCAGCTTGAGAGTGCGCGCCGTTTCCTGCGGTCCGAGCGCAGCGGTCGGCTCATCCATGACCAGGACGCGCAGGCCCTCGTGATAGACCGCGCGCGCAATGGCCAGCGCCTGCCGCTGGCCGCCCGACAGGCTTTCTGTCGGCACATTGATCGAGCGGAGTTGAACGCCCAGCCTCTCGAAGAGCACCCGCTTGGCTTCGCTGCGCATCAGCTTGTTGTCGAGCAGTGTGATGCCGAGAAAGCTGCGCGTCAGCTCGTTGCCAAGAAACATGTTTGCCGCGGGATCGAGATGGTCGGCGAGCGCCAGCGTCTGGTACACCGCGTCGATGCCTTTTTCGATTGCATCGGCGTGACTTGAGAAGGAGACCGGTTTGCCATCAAGCCGGATCTCGCCGGCCGTCGGCTGGTAGACGCCCGTGAGGATCTTGATCAATGTCGATTTGCCTGCACCGTTGTCGCCGACGATGGCCAGGACCTCTCCGGCGTAAGCTTCAAGATCGACATCGGCAAGTGCGGTCACTCCGCCGAAGCGCTTGGTGATTCCATTCATCTGAACAAGCGGCTGGTTCATGAGCATAGGTCTCCCGTGGAGCGGCTCGACCCCAGTCAAACCGCAACGCATCATCTTGATTGATTTCCAGGCAGTGCACCCTTTGCCCCGACATCACAGCGGATGCCGGGGCGCGGGTGGGAGGAGGCTTACTTGCCCCAGATCGCCGAGTAGGCTTCGCGGTAGCCGTTGGCCGGATCGAACGCCACGCTGTCGCCCATGGCTTTGGCGCCTTCCATGTCGACCACGGCAGGTGATGTGACGTACCCCGAACATGGCGCCCCTTGGATGGCGCGGTTCAGTTCGTCAACGAGTTGCCACCCCTGCAGATTGAGCGGCTCGGCAACGGTGATCGACTGATACTGGCCGGTGGCGATACGCTGGAAAGCGGATTCCGATCCGTCGCCGGCGGCAACCGCCTTCGGCGAACCGTCACCCGGGATGCCGGCGGCAGCGAGCGCCGGACCCATGAAGTCGAAGTAGATGTCGTTGATGGCCAGCGCATGGGTCCATTGATCGCCATACTTCTGCAGCAGGCTGGTGGTCAGAGGGGACATCCGGTTCGAAGTGTCTGCGATCGGCGTATCCACATACTCAAGGACCGTACCGCCCATCTCCTCGATGGTTTCCTTGATGCGGTCCGCCTTGTCGATTGCGATCTGGTAGGTCGAGTCCGTGAAGATCACCACACCCGGATTGCCACCGGCATCATCGACGGCCCATTTGGCGGCTTCTTCTGACACCGTCATCGCATCAGTCGACACATTTGCGAAAATGCCCCCCGGCGCATCGCAGCCGATCTTCGGACCGGAGTGCCAGGCAACCATCGGGATGCCTGCCTCGGCAACCTGTTCAAGCGCGGCCTGCTGCTCGACCGCATCAAAGCCGTTGATCACGATGCCGTCCGGCTGAAGCGCAAGCGCCTGCCCGAATGCGGCGGTGCGGCCCTGAATGGATCCGCCGCCGTCGAGAACACGGACATCCCAGCCGATCTTGTCGGCAGCTTCCTCGACGCCATTGGTGACGCCGAGGATTCCGCCATTCTTGAGGTCGGCGGCAAGCACCACGATGGTTTTGTCGTCTGCCGCCTTCGGGCCGTCGGAGGGGCCGTCGAAGCCCGAATGACTGGCGGCGACCGCGATGGAAAGGCCAAAGCCTGTCAATACGGTTCCCGCGAGTATGGTCTTGAGCAGATCACGTTTGAGCATTGTATTCCTCCCGTTGGATAAATCTGGACTATTTCTTGGCCGCACCTTTTCGCCGCTGGGCATAGCCCGCGATGCCGATCGCGACGAGCAGGGTGACTCCGTTGAACATCGGTTCGACCCAGAACGAGCCGCCGAACTGTTGAATGCCGGAAATTCCGATCGCCAGAATGGCAACGCCGACCATCGTGCCCCAGACATTGACGCGGCCCGGCTTGATTGTCGTGGAGCCGAGAAAGGCGCCGACCAGTGCAGGCAGCAGGAACTCGAGACCGACACTGGCCTGGCCGATGCGCAACTTCGATGCCAGCAGCACACCAGCCAGAGCGGTCATGAGCCCGGAGGTCACGAACGCACCGACTACGTATTTCTTCGTTGGAATACCGTTCAGCTCGGCCGCGCGCGGGTTGGCGCCGATGGCATAGAGATAACGGCCGACCGGTGTATATTCGAGGATCAGCCAGGCGACCACGGCGATTGCCAGGATGTAGAACGCGGTGATGGGCAAACCGAACACGAAGGTGCCGTTGATCGCGTAGAAACCGTCCGGCAGCACTCCAACCATCTGACGGCCGCCGGTGTGCCAAAGCGCCAGCGCATAGAGCACGGTTCCCGTCCCCAGCGTCGCAATGAAACTGTCGATCTTCGCAACCTCGACAAGCAACCCGTTCAGGAAGCCGGTGAATGCACCGAGCAACAGCACGATCATGACCGCCATCGGCCACGGCACTCCAAAGAGCGTCTGCAGCGAAATGGCAAGGATGTGCCACAGGACGATGCCGTATCCGACAGTCAGGTCGATACGGCCCGCCGCCATGGGAACCATCGCAGCCAGGGACAGCAGTGCGATGATCGATTTGTCGCTCAAAATGGCGCGCAGGTTCAAGAACGTGGGAAACGTCCGCGGAAGCAGGATCGAAAACAGGACGAGAAGGAAAACCATCAGGATTACGAGCCCATATGCCGGGGCAAAGCGGATCAGCTTCTGCCCCACCGATAGCCCGGCCATCTCCGCACGCGTTGGCTCAAGCGCGTTGGATTCAAGCGACTGCATGATTGTATACCCCTTCGTTCCTGGCCTCTCCCGCGGAGGCTGCCTGGATCAGGCTTTCAGTCGACAGTTCGACACCGTCGAGTTCAGCGACCAGCTGACCGCGGCTGAAGACCAGAGCCCTGTGGCAAATATTCGCGATCTCTTCGAAATCCGTGGACACGACGAGAACACCCATTCCGGTCTGCATCGCATCGAAGAGAAGATTGTAGATTTCCGCCTTTGCGCCGACATCGACGCCGGCGGTCGGGTCCTCGGCAATGAGAAGGGTTCTTCCCGTACCGAGCCAGCGTCCGACGACCACCTTCTGCTGGTTGCCGCCCGAGAGCGCCTCGATCGCCAGCGTGGGGTCGTTCGGACCCAAACCCACAAGCGCGCCGATCTCTTCAACCTCTCTTTGCTCGCGGGACGCGCTCTTGAACTCAAGCAGCTTGCGGCCGCGGATAAGCGGATTGATGAAGGCATTTTCGCAGATCGACAGGGCCGGAGCCACGGATTCCACAACGCGGTCGCGCGCCACAAAGCCGATTCCCGAGGCCATCGCCTCGCGTGAATTGGCAAGCTTCGGCTCGGTTCCCTCGAGAAGCACCCGACCGTCGAAATCCCGCAACCCGAACAGCGCCCGGCCGATGTCCTCGTGCCCTGCTCCGCGCAGACCGACAAGCCCGAGCATTTCGCCCCGCCTTATCTCAAAACTGACTGGCCCCACCAGATCGGTGCGCAAGGCTTCCGCCGTCAGGATGGGTCGGCCTTCATTCAAGGCGGGACGCTGAAATTCGCGGGCCTTGCGACCGACAATCAGCGTCACCAGCTCTTCGGGAGTGGTGTGGTCGATGTTGCGCATGCCGACCATCTGACCGTCCCGCAGCACGGCCACGCGGTCGGCAACCTGAAAGATTTCATCGAGGCGATGCGAGACATAGATCATGCCCACGCCCTTCGACTTCAGCCGTCTCAGCGCGGCAAAGAGGCGTTCAACCTCATCGGCCGGCAGGCTTGCAGTCGGCTCGTCAAGCACCAGAAAGTCACACTCGACCACCAGCGCACGCGCAATGGCGACCAAGGATTTTTCGGTCCTCGACAGCGACGACACACGCGTGGAAGGGTCGAAATCACACTCAACGAGTGCGAGCGCCTCACGCGCGACCTGCTCCGAGTCCTTCCACGAAATCAGCCCGCCGCGTTTCTTGAACCCTACTGCAAGGGAAATGTTCTCGGAGACCGTCATCCATTCGATCAATCCAAGATCCTGGTGAATGAAGGCCACTTTCTGCCGTTCATTGATGCTGCCCGGTGTGTGGCTGTAATCTTGGCCGTCGATGAGAACGCGTCCGGAATCGGCCTTGTGGATTCCGCCCAGCACCTTGATCAGGGTGGACTTTCCAGCGCCATTCTCGCCCAGGAGGGCAACAATCTCGCCCCGCTCGACATGAAGTGAAACACCCCGGAGCGCCTGGGTGCCGCCGAACGATTTCACCACATTGTCAAAGAATAGTCCGTCGCCTGCCGACACAGCTTTTTCCTCCCTCGAATAACGTTTCTCCCGACGTTACCGATAACGTAACCTCCCACGGGCTATTGTGGTTGTCAACGAAAATGTTATCGATAACACACTAATTCCGGTAGACACCGGAACAACCACGTTGGAAAACTCAGTGCCGATGAAAACGCGAAGTGACAGGAAACGCAGGGTAAGCCTTGGCGAAATCGCCGAGGCCGCAGGCGTATCCAAAATGACTGTTTCGCGGGTTCTGAGAGGATCGGGCGGCTTTTCCGAGGAAACCCGCCTCAAGGTCATGCGCGAGGTCAAACGGGTCGGATATGTGCCCAATCGCCTCGCCGCGGCCTTCGGAACCGAGACTGCATCGACCTTGGTGGGTGTCTGCGTGCCTCGCCTTTCGAGCCCGTTCTTCGGGCAATTGCTCGAAAGCGTCGACCGGTCGTTTGGGCGTCTCGGATATCAGACGATGATCGGAAGCCACAACATGTCGCCGGGAGACGAGGAGATATGGCTGCGCGGGCTTCTTTCCTGGCGTCCTGCCGGTGTGCTGTTGTCAAGCCGGCAGCATAGCAAGAGCACCCTAGAACTCCTGGGCGACGCCGCAATCCCGATCGTGGAATTCTGGGATCTCAACACCAGCCCGCTGGATCTTTCGGTCGGGTTCAATCAGTTCGATTCGGGTCATGAGATGGGCCGGTTCGCAATTTCGCGCGGTCGCAGCCGCCCTGCACTGCTCGGCGCCATCGGCGACCGCCCGGGCCGAACAAAGGGCCCCGAGCGCTTCGACGGATTTTCGGAAGCCATGCGCTCGTCCGGGGTGCCGATCATTACGGTCGAACTGCTCAAGGATCTGCCGGGCTTCTACGCCGGATACTATGGCACCGAGACCCTGCTTCAGCGCGATAAGCGGATCGACACGATCTATTGCCAGGACGACACAATGGCCATCGGTGCCCTCGCCTATTGCGAAAGGTGCGGCATTCGTGTGCCGGAGGATATCGGAATTGCCGGATGGGGCGGCCACGAGGCAGCATCCATTCTCTCCAGGCGCCTGACCACGACGGCTGTGCCGACCCATCAGATCGGAAAACTTTCCGCCGAGCACCTTGTTGGAAGACTGCGCGGTGAGCCGGTCGATGACATAGCGGTGGTTCCCACCCGCTTGATCCCGGGCAACACGATCTGAATGAGCCGGGCACCTCCTGTGCGGGGTTAATTCAGGGGCAAACCGCCCCATTGCGGTTCAGAGTGATCGAATAAATGCTGGTCGTGGCGGTTATGAACAGCTGATGTTTGGCGCGGCCACCGAAGCAGATGTTGGAAACGAGTTCCGGGACCAGCAGTTTGCCCAAGAGCTCACCGCCGGGCGATATGCAATGAACGCCGTCCGCGGCTGAAGACCAGACATTTCCATCGGTGTCGAGGCGAAAGCCATCTGCCATGCCTGGCTTGATGCTGTGAAAAACCCTCGCCCCGCTGATTTTTCCCTCCTCGCTGCAATCATGCACCCGGATGTGCTGCTCGTCACTGCCGAACATCCGGCCCGTGTCCGCCACATAGAGCTTTGTCTCATCCGGCGAAAAAGCCAGACCGTTGGGCCCGTTCATGTCGGTGATGACCGCCGTGATCGCGCCCGAGGCCGGATCGACGCGGTATACATTGCAGGGGAGTTCCTGTTCGGACTTGTAGCCCTCGTAGTCGGTCATGATCCCGTAATGCGGATCCGAGAACCAGATGGTGCCATCGGATTTGACGACAACGTCGTTCGGCGAATTCAGCCGCTTTCCCTCGAAGCTGTCCGCGATGACCGTAACTGATCCATCCAGCTCCGTCCGGGTGACCCTGCGGGTGCCATGTTCGCACGAAATCAGGCGGCCCTGCCGGTCGCGCGTATGACCATTGGCATAGTTGGACGGTTGGCGGTACGTGCTGATACCGGCGCCGGGCGTCCAGCGCATGATCCGATTGTTCGGAATATCGGAGAAAAGAAGACAGTTCGCATCGCCGAACCAGACCGGTCCTTCGGTCCAGTCGAACCCCGTTGCAAGTTGCTTGACCGGCGCATTGCCGAGCACAAACGTGTCGAAGACGGGACTGTAGCTTTCAAAAAACAACATGGCGGGTTCCGTAAACAGGTCTCACGAGTTATGTTATCGATAACAAACTAACGCGGGAGCCTGCGCCATGCAACTCATCCAGACAGCAAATACACTGACCCACAACGGAGTCATGGCAATGTTGAGCGCCGGCATATCCAAGGCCGAGGAAATAGGGCAGCCGCAATGCATCGTCATCGTTGACGCGTCAGGAGAGGTGCTGGGAGAAATACGCATGACCGGCGCAAAATTCCTGAGCCGCAAAAGCGCCCTGGCAAAGGCCCGGACGGCTGCATCGACAGGTGCGGAAACAACGGCGATTCCCGAACCCGTGCGATTTCAAATTGCCGCAGCAACGGGCGGCGCCATCACCGCCTTGCCCGGCGGACTGCCCATTTTTTACCACGGCTCGGTCATGGGCGGGATCGGTGTCGGCTCGGGCAGTGGTGAACAGGATATCGCTGTTGGCAGGGCAATGCTGGCGGCGCTTGGATAGCCCGGCTTATCCGGCGAAATTCAACTGCACCTTCATCGCCCTGGAGCGATCGGAAGCCAGATCGAAGGCTTCCTTCGCTTCCTGAAATCCGATGGTATGGGTGATCAGCGGCTTCACGTCGATTGCACCGTTCTGCATCAGGCGGACAGCCGTTCCGAATTCCTCATGGAAACGGAAAGACCCGCGCAAATCGATCTCCTTCACGGTCATCGCCTGAACAGGCAATGTCATGTCCCCGCCAAGTCCGAGCTGAACCACAACGGCTCGCGGTCGCAGCGCCGGGATCGCTCCGGCGAGCGCACTTGCGGCTCCCGAGCATTCGTACAGAACATCGAAATAACCCTTGCCGGACGAATAGCTTACCAGCGCATCGCGGTTTTGGGCGGTATTGATCACCCGGTCAGCCCCCACTCTCTCGGCCATGGCAAGCGCTTGATCCGAAAGATCCGTGACAACGATCTCGGTGGCTCCCGCGGCACGGGCAGCCAGGACGCACAAGACCCCGATCGGCCCCGAACCGGTAACAAGAACCCGCCTGCCCAGAAGCTCCCCTGCCCTTCGCGTCGCATGCAGGCACACCGAAAGCGGTTCGGCCATCGCGGCCTCACCGGTGGTCAACCCGTTGGCATTGACGCATTGCGTTGCATCAACAGTCAGGTGCTGCCGAAACGCACCCTGTATGTGCGGGAACGGCATCGCCGAGCCGTAAAATCGCATGTTCTCGCATTGATTCTGAAGGCCAAGCTGGCAGTAGCGGCAATGGCCGCAGGGTCTTGAAGGCGAAACCGCAACCAGATCGCCGATCTCGAGACCCGCCGTCCCTTCGCCCAGCGCCTTCACGGTGCCCGAGACCTCATGACCAAGGATCATCGGCTCCTTGAGCCGAACAGCTCCAAACCCGCCGTGATTGTAGTAATGCAGATCGGATCCGCAGATCCCGCCCGTGTTCAGCTCAACCAGGGCCTGACCCGGACCAGGCTCCTGCATGTCCCACTCTTCGACGCGCAGATCCTTGGCTGCGTGGATGACAATCGCTTTCATGATGACCTCAAAGAACAGGTGTGACTAGCGGCATGCCGCTGAAATGGGCGATCAGGTTGTCCCGGACGAGTTTGCCCATGGCCTTGCGGGTCTCGAACGTCCCCGACGCGTGATGGGGCTGAAGCAGCACGTTATCAAGCTCGAGAAAGCGCGGGTTGAGCCCGGGCTCACCTTCAAACACGTCCAGTGCTGCGGACCCCAGACGCTTGCTCTCGAGCGCGTCCAACAGTGCATCCTCATCGATGTTGGATGCACGCGAAACATTGATGATCATGCCTTTGGAACCGGTGGCGTCGATGACCTCACGGCCGACGATGTGGCGGGTTTCAGCCGACGCCGCGAGGGTGACGAACAGGAAATCCGAATGCGCCGCAAGCTCGACGGGGTTGTCGATGAACCGCCAATCCGGCGCATAATCCTTTGCGGAAACATCGGAATAGGCGATATCCATGTCAAAACCGGCCAGCCGCTTGGCCACTTCGAACCCGATACGGCCAAGCCCGAGAATGCCTGCTTTCTCTCCGAAAACACGATGCTGCAGCGGGTAGAGCCCCTTGTCAGACCAGCTGCCATCCCGCACCCACTGCTCCGCGCCAACCATTCCCCTCGATTGGGCGAGCATCATGGCAACGCCGAGATCGGCGACATCCTGCGTCAGCACGTCGGGCGTATTGGAAACGCGAATATTTCGCTCGCGGCAGGCATCGAGATCCACTGCATCGTAACCGACGCCGTAGACCGAAATCACTTCAAGTTGCGGCAAAGCCTCGATCGTTGCGCGGTCTGCACCGAGTTCTCCGCGTGTTGCAATGCCGCGGACACCGGCGCCGATCCGATCGAGAAAGGTTGCCTTGTCATTGGCCTCGAAATAGCGGTGCATTGTAAATGCCGCGTCAAGCGGCCCCTGGTCCCACTCCGGATAGGGGCCCATTTGCAGTATCTCCACAGATTGGTTGCCCATGCCCCAATATCCTCCCTTGATGCTTGACTGTGTTATCGATAACATATAGCTGCATAATAACGATGTCGAGACAAAAATGGAGTTAGCAATGCCCGATCTCAGCCTGTTCGACCTTTCCGGGCGCACGGCCCTGGTCACCGGTTCCTCCCAGGGGATCGGTTATGCACTGGCCTCGGGCCTTGCAAATGCGGGAGCGCGGATCGTGCTCAACGGGCGCAGCCAGTCCAAGCTTCAGGATGCGGCTGAACCGCTCAGGAAGCAGGGCGCAGACGTGCGATTGCTGGCCTTCGATGTCACGGATTACGAAGCCTGCAGGAAAGCGGTCGACAGCTTTGAAGCCGATGAGGGACAAATCGACATTTGCGTCAACAATGCCGGCATGCAGCATCGGGCGCCGCTTGAAGATTTCCCGGAAGACGCCTTCCAGACACTGCTCCAGACCAACATTTCCAGCGTTTTCAATGTCGGACAGGCGGCAGCGCGTCACATGATCAAGCGCGGCGCGGGAAAGATCATCAACATTGCATCCGTGCAGAGCGCACTCGCCCGACCTTCGATCGCTCCCTACACCATGACGAAGGGAGCCGTGGCAAATCTGACAAAGGGGATGGCAACCGACTGGGCCAGGTACGGACTGCAATGCAACGCGATTGCGCCGGGATATTTCGATACGCCCCTCAATGCGGCACTTGTGGCCGATCCCGAATTTTCGGCCTGGCTCGAAAAGCGCACCCCTGCGGGACGCTGGGGAAAAGTCGAGGAATTGGTCGGGGCCTGTGTGTTCCTTTCCAGCCCGGCTTCGTCCTTCGTCAACGGCCATACGCTCTTCGTCGATGGCGGGATAACAGTGTCTCTGTGATGAAGCGGATGATCGTCATCATGGGTGTGGCAGGAAGCGGCAAGACGACCGTGGGCAAGGCGCTGGCGGAAGTGACCGGCATCCGATTTTTCGACGGTGACGATCTCCACCCCCAAAGCAACATCGAAAAGATGGCTTCCGGAATCCCCCTGACCGACGAGGACCGATGGCCCTGGCTTGAGCGCGTCGGCGCCACACTCGCGGATGCGACCGGGGATGTCGCTGTCGGATGCTCTGCGCTCAAGAGAAGCTATCGTGACCGGATCCGGCAAATGGCGAAAGGGCCTGTAACCTTCGTCTATCTGGAGGGCAGCAAGGATCTGATTTCCAGGCGCATGAACGAGCGCGAAGGCCATTTCATGCCGCCGAGCCTTGTCGATAGCCAGTTCGCCGCACTCGAACCCCCGGGTGCCGACGAGGACGCCGTCACAGTTGATATTTCGGAACCGGGGTCTCGGGTGATTGCCGGATTGAGAGATCATTTCATGGAGGAAAACCAATGAGCGAGAGAGCCGCTCTGATCGGCGCCGGCGCGATGGGTGGCGCCATCGGCGCCCGGCTGCTGGAAACCGGCAACACGCTTGCCGTGTTCGACCTTGACGAAGAAAAGGTCGCGGCACTGGTCCGGAAAGGTGCCCGCGCGGCGAAGTCTGCCGCCGATGCAGCCGATGGCGCCGACTTCATCGTGACCAGCCTCAACGCTCCTCACGTCGTCAAGGCTGCCGCCTTCGGAGAAGCAGGCATAGCAGAGGGAGCGCGCAAGGGAGCCGTTATCATCGACATGTCGTCGATCGACCCCGTCGCGACACGTGAACTTGCTCAGATGGCACGGGATCGCGGCCTGCGCTGGGTGGATTCGCCGCTGTCCGGCGGAGCGCCAAAGGCGCTAATCGGGGAGCTCACCCTGATGGCGGGTGGCGAGGCCGAAGACGTCGCAGCGGCCCACAAACTGCTCAGGCATGTGGCTTCGAACTACACACATATGGGCCCCTCGGGCGCCGGGCAAACCACGAAGCTGATCAATCAGGTGCTCTGCGGCCTCGGTTTCCTCGCCGTGGCCGAGGCGACCCAGCTTGCCCTCGACGCGGGCGTCGATGCCGCAAAGATCCCGCAAGCCCTTCGCGGCGGGCGCGCCGACAGCGCCATTCTGCAGGAATACATGCCCCGCTACGTCGACAAGGATTACCGCCGTACCGGACGCATCGACAACATGGTCAAGGACCTCAATGGCGCGATGGATCTGGCACGCGGCACATCCACGGCCATGCCGCTGACTGCGCTTTGCGCGGAGATACACCGGATGCTGACGGCGGCTGGCCTGGGCGGAGAAGACCAGGCGGCACTGATGGAATTTTTCAAGGGACCCGACAAGGAGCAGTTCTCATGATCACACGTTTCGCCCTCTTCGAGGGCTCCATCAAGACCGGCAAGACAGACGCCTTCCGCAAGGCCGTCATCGACCGCCTGGTGCCGCTGTGGAGGCAGTTTCCTGGCGCGGAAGACGTGCGCGTCATGTTTTCCGACGATCGCGATGCGGGGGCACCGGAGTTTCCACTGATTCTTGCCGTGACCTATCCAGACATTGCGACCATGACGGCCGCCCTCGACAGTCCCGCGCGCCATCAATCCAAGGCGTTGACAGGTGAGATAACCGGCGAATTTTTCGAGGGCCGTATCCATCATCACGTGACACAGGCAAACATCTACCCCTAGGGAAAGGCTCCGCAGGCATTGAAACCATCGGATTCCCGACGCATGAAAGTGTGAAGACAATGCACGGCGCGCTATCGAGGACAGTCACATGAGCAAGGACAGGAAACAGCCCACCATGGCGGATGTTGCCCGGCTGGCGGGTGTTTCCTCCATGACTGTTTCGCGCGCATTCAAGGCGGAATCCTACATCAATCCCGCGACCCGTGATGCAATTCTAAAAGCTGCCGCGGAACTCGGTTATGTTCTCGACAACACGGCAGCGGGTCTGTCGTCACGAAAGACCGGATTTGTTGCGGTAACGATCCCGTCGATCAACAACGCCAACTTTGCCGACACCATACGCGGCATGACGGACGGGCTCAGGCAAACCCGGCTGCAGGTTCTGCTCGGTTACACCAACTACAGCGTCGACGAGGAAGAGCGGCTGGTTGCGCAACTTCTCACGCGTCGTCCGGAAGCCATCGTCGTCACCGGAGGACGGCACACGGACGCATGTCGCCGGATGCTTCAGAACGCGGCCATTCCGGTCATCGAAACCTGGGATATGCCGTCGGACCCGATCGACGCTGTGGTGGGGTTTTCCAACGCGCATGCATCGGAGCTCCTCGTTGACCATCTGGTCTCGACCGGGCGTAGCCGCATAGCCTTCGTTGGCGGCGATGTGAGTGACGACACGCGAGGCGCAGACCGGCGTCGCGGATTTGTGCGAAGGATGCAGGAACTCGGCTTGGATACCTCACGCCTCGCCAGTGTCGGTTCCCCGCCGATTTCCATGCGCGAAGGGGCGCAAGCCTTTTCCGACCTGATCGAGAAATGGCCGGATACCGATGCTGTGGCCTGTGTTTCTGACCCTGCGGCTTTCGGTGTGCTTACCGAATGCCAGCGGCGCGGTATCGCGGTCCCCGACCAAATCGCCCTGTG
This sequence comes from Hoeflea sp., assembly GCA_040216675.1. Lineage (GTDB taxonomy): Bacteria > Pseudomonadota > Alphaproteobacteria > Rhizobiales > Rhizobiaceae > Hoeflea. The sequence continues at coordinate 281,037 of JAVJOR010000007.1, forward strand.
CGGTTTCGGCGCCTATGAGATTTCGGATGTCTGCGTGCCGGCCATCACCACGGTTGACCCGCAATGCTACGAGATCGGAAAGAACACCGCGGGACTTATCCTGAAGGCCATCGACACCAATGGAAAGCTCTCGCCTCTGGGCACTCTGGAACTCGAGAGCATACTGCGGATAAGAGGTTCGTCTGCCAGGTCATGAAGAGCATTTGGGTTTCCGCCCTGAACCATTGAAATGTCCTGAGGCGCGGAAAGCGATCATCCGGGGTTGGGCACGACCCGCGAAAGACCGGCGACAACGCCGCGCAGTTCGGCAAGACCGCGAAGTCGCCCGACCAATGGGTAGCCCGGATGAGTGTTGCGGCCCGCGTCATCAAGCAACTCATGGCCATGATCGGGACGGAACGGGATCTCACAATCCCCCTGCCCGGCATTCTGGCGGCGTCGTTCTTCTCCAAGCAACGCGGAGACAAGGTCGACCATATCCGTATCCCCTTCCAGATGCGCGGCTTCCTCGAAGGAACCGTCCGGTTCCTTCCGGACATTGCGCAAATGGGCGAAATGAATCCGGTCGCCAAACCGCCTTGCGATTGCAGGCACATCATTTTTCGGGCTGGCGCCGAGCGACCCTGAACAAAGCGTTAGCCCGTTGGCCGGACTGTCGAAGGCGTCCAGGATCCATGAAATGTCATCAGCATCCGAGACGATCCGCGGCAGGCCGAGAATGTCGCGCGGCGGATCGTCGGGATGCACGCAAAACCGCATGCCCAGATCCTCTGCCGCCGGAATAATCTCTTCCAGGAACCGTCTGTAGTTTACGCGCAATTCTGCGCGGTCGATGCCCTCATAGAGTTTCAGCTGGGTCTTGAGACCCTCCGCATCATAGCGGTCATAGGCGCCTGGCAACCCCGCCATCACCGCATGCATAAGCTGGGTGCGATCCTCATCGGAGGAGCCCTGATACCAGGCGTCGGCCTGCGCCACGGCCTCAGGTGGATAATCGTCGCGCGCAGCACTTCGGCCCAGCATGAAGATCTCGAGCGCCGCCATTTTCGGTGCTGAGAACCTCAGGCAGCTGCCGCCGCGCGCAACCGGTGCCCTTAGATCGGTACGCGTCCAGTCGAGAAGCGGCATGAAATTGTAGCAGATCGTATGAACGCCCTCGGCCGCGAGATTGGCCATCGACTGACGGTAATTGGCAAACAGGTCTGAAAGATCCCCCTCACCGCGTTTGATCCGCTCATGGATCGGCAGGCTTTCCACCACCGCCCAGTCGAACCCCGCCTGCTCAATCTCGGCCTTTCGTCCGGCAATCGCCTCACGGCTCCATACTTCGCCATAGGGCACCTCGTGCAACGCCGTGACAATGCCTGAGGCGCCGGTCTGCGCGATTTCACCGAGCGAGATCTTGTCGAAAGGACCGTACCAACGCCAGCTCTCCTTCACAGGAGATCCTCGACTGATTTGCGCGCGCCACGTTCGCTCAGAGCCGTATAGGCTTGAGCCACCGGAGCTGCCAGCCGGTCTGCCAGGTCGGAACCGAAGATTTCGCGCATCGCAAGCAGGGCCGCGACCTTCTGGTCAGGCGAGCTGACCGCTTCCAACCGGCCCTGCAACTCCCGCGCCAACGGATCTTTCACGTCGATCGGCTCATCCCTTTCATCGATCCCGCCGACATAACGCATCCATCCCGCGACAGCGAGCATCAGTCCAGGACATTCCCTGCCCGCATCGAGATTGTCAGTGATCGTTCCCAGAATGCGTTGCGGCAGTTTCTGGCTGCCGTCCATGGCGATCTGCCAGGTGCGGTGACGGATCGAAGGATTGGAATAGCGTTCGAACAGTGCATCGGCATAGGCGTGGATATCGACACCTTCGGGCGGCGCGAAGGACGGTATGATCTCGTCGCGCCACAGCGCCTTAACGAAACGCGCAAAAACCGGATCCGCCACGGTTTCCGCGATGGTCTCATGGCCTGCAAGATAACCAAGATAGGCAAGCGAGGAATGCGTCCCGTTGAGCATTCTGAGCTTCATGTTCTCGTAAGGCGTGACATCCGCCACCAGTTCGGCGCCGGCGGCTGCGAGATCGGGGCGTGCATCGCTCCCGTAGGCCTGGACAAAATCATCTTCCACGACCCATTGTCGGAAAGGCTCGCACAGCACCGGCGCTTCATCCCGACACCCCGCCTTCCCGGCCAGTCGCTCGATGTCATCGGGCTTCGTCGCCGGCGTAATCCGGTCGACCATGGTTGCGGGAAACCGGCCTTCCGCGGCGATCCATTCCGCAAGGGGCGGATCGATCCTTCCGGCGAGATCCAGCACCGCACGGCGCACCAAACGGCCATTTTCGGGAAGGTTGTCGCAGGTTAGCACCGTAAACGGTGGACGGCCCTTCGAGCGGCGGCGCTGCAATGCCCGAACCAGAAACCCCGGCGCGGATTTCGGGAGCGGATTCTCAAGATCGTGCTCGATATCGGGATGAGCGAAGTTCAGCGTCCCGGTTGCCGGGTCATGGCAATAGCCTTTCTCGGTCACAGTCAGGGTGACAATTCGGGTGGACGGATCGGACATACTTGCAAGAACCGCCTCGGGATCCTCCGGCGCGACCAGTACATCGTCGAGAATTTCGACCGTACGTAAGGTCTCCCCTCCGTCCGGGTCCTGGGTGACGACGGTATAGACAAAGTCCTGCGGCGCGAGCCTGTCCCGGGTGCCGGCGCTTTGCAGGCTCACGCCGACAATGCCCCAGTCGCCGCCCGATCTCCGGACCGCGTCTTCCACGTAGATGGCTCCGAAAGCGCGGAAAAACGCGCCCAGCCCGAGATGAACAATGCCAGGCTTGCAGCGTGCGGCTTGCGACCGGGTCAGTCTTTGCAATTCAGTGTGCAAGCCAGCCTCCATCGACGTTTGAAACGGCGCCAGGAATGTATTTCGCGGCAGAAGACGCAAGAAAAACCGCAGTCTCGTCAATGTCGTGGGGCACAGCTGCTTGCGGCCTTCCCCGTTTCTGAACGCCTAATTGTTGTTGGGCGCAATGTAACCCGGCGGGATGGCGTTCCCGAACCAGGTGACAGGACCCTGCAAAAAGCCGCCAGATCTTGCCGCCATCGGATTCGGTCGGGCCACCATCCGAACCCCAAACTCTCAAGGCTGATCCATTTGGAAAAAAGCAGTCTGAATACATAATGATCAGGGTTATGAAGAATTGCGCGGAATCAGGGATCCGAACCCGGCGGCCTTTCAATCAATCTGGCAATGTAATATGCTAGTATGCATATCAAGTCAACGGAGTGAAATCATGTCCGTATCATCGCCCCTGCGGACGCTGGGGCCGCTCAATCGGCCATCCGTCGCCGACGCCGTCTTCGACAAGCTGCATAGCCAGATCCTGCTTCTGGAACTGCCGCCCGGCACCAAGATGTCGGAGGTCGAAGTGGCCAAGGCTTTGGGCGTGTCACGCCAGCCGGTCCGCGACGCTTTTTATCGTCTTTCGAAACTGGGCTTCCTGTCAATCCGGCCGCAACGGGCAACGCTCGTCTCCCGGATATCGCAGACTGCCGTTCTCCAGGCCCGCTTCATCCGCAGCGCTATCGAGGCAGAAACCGTTCGCACGGCCTGCAACGCGCTGTCCGAGGCGGACATGAGCGCACTCGAGGAAATCCTTGAGCGACAACACGAGGCGGTCGAAGCGAGGGACGCGGTCAGCTTTCATGGTTATGACGACCAGTTTCACAAGGAAATCTGCGAGCGCTCCGGCCTGGGCTTCGCCTGGGACATTATTCGGGAAAACAAGGCCCACATGGACCGCGTGCGGTTCCTGTCACTGGCGTTTGCTTCGCAGGCTGCCTATGACGATCACCTGAAGGTCATGGCAGCCATCCGGGCCCGCGACGAGGCCTTGGCCATGCAGTGCATGCATGAGCATCTGTCTCGGATCAAGACCCAGATCATCCGCATACGCGCCGACCATGAACGCTATTTTGCTGACGAGTCCGAGACATGACGAAACGCTTTCTGTCCATCGGCGAATGCATGGTGGAAATGGCGCCGGCCGCCGATGGCAATTTCAGAATGGGCTTTGCAGGCGACACGCTCAACACCGCGTGGTACGCACGCCGCGAACTCGGCAAAGACTGGGACGTCGCCTATTTCACGGCCGTCGGAGATGACGCGATCTCTGCCCGGATGGTCGATTTCCTTGACGCCTCGGCAATTGCGACCGATCTGATCCGCCGCATACCTGACCGCACGGTGGGCCTATATCTCATTCAGCTCGACAACGGCGAACGCAGCTTTGCCTATTGGCGCTCGGAATCTGCAGCCCGACGCCTCGCCGGTGACGCCGACATCCTCAAGGCCAACCTCGCCACCGCAGATCTCATCTATTTTTCAGGCATCACGGTTGCCATCCTGCCGCCCTCGGAGCGGCAGACGCTGTTTGCATCCGTCGCTGAGGCCCAGGCCAACGGCGCCACCATTGCCTTCGATCCCAATCTCAGGCCTCGCCTTTGGGAGGACGCAGACACGATGCGCAAGGCGGTAATGGACGCGGCGGCGGTCAGTGACATTCTGCTTCCCTCCTATGAGGACGAAGCCAATGCGTTCGGTGACCGGAATACGGAGGACACCGCACGCCGGTATTCCGGTCAGGGTGTGCCGATCGTGATCGTCAAAAACGGAGCCTGCGAGATGCTTGCGCTGGACCGCGGAAACATCCAACGGTTCACACCGGACCCTGTGGCAAGCGTTGTCGACACGACAGCCGCCGGTGACAGTTTCAATGCGGCTTTCCTTGCAAGCTATCTTCGTTCCGGCGAACTCTCCCCTGCCCTCGCCGCCGGTGCCGAATTGGCTGCCCGGGTTATCGGCCAGCGCGGCGCGCTGATCGATAGCTAGCCGGCACAGGATCGGCTTCTATTGCCCCCCGGAGCAGATCGTTCTTACCCGGCCGTTTTGCAACGCAAACACAATCTGTGAACCCGCAGGCGGCCTCGGATCCAATGACCTGGACCGGACAAATGACCCGAATCGGTGCTGCGCTGCGGCGAAAAATAGCGCGCCGCCTTTTCCCGTAAGGTTGAAAATGGCCATTTCAGCACGATCACAATCTCGTGCAATAGGTGCAATTGATCCTCGTTTTTTCGATTTATAGTTTGCATTGCCCCAGAACAAATCCGTCCAGCGCAAATACAGCAAGAAAAAACAAGATCGAACCGATGCCAATCAAATGTGGCGCTCCTTCGGATTTCGGTGGCGATTTTGTGAAATAAACATGGCCGTCGGGGGTGGATTAGGCTCAAAGATCGTGGTTTGCTAAGGGCATGGTGTTTTATGCACCGTGACGAATATGAAATTGCGTTGATGCTATTGAGCCTGGCTTTGTCAGGATCGCCACGCGCGAACCGCCCGGACCGCAACGCATACGCAGATGATGACCAACTGGGAGAAACTATGTCCAAGAAGAACAACGAACTGATCCAGAAGATTGCGGATGGCGCCCGCAAAGGCCAGATCTCGCGCCGTGACTTCATGAACTATTCGCTTGCCGCCGGTCTCACGGCGACAACTGCTACCGGCCTTTGGACCGGCAACGCTTATGCGCAGGAGCCGAAAAGAGGCGGAACGTTCCGCTGGGGTATCCATGACGGCAACACAGGCGACACGCACGACCCGGGCACCTATCTGACCCGTGTCATGATCTTCTTGGGGCATACCCATCGTTCCTATCTGACCATGATCAACGGCGACGGATCGCTTGGACCGGATGTGGCCACGAGCTGGACCGCAAGTGAGGACGCATCCGAGTGGACCTTCGAGATCACCCCGAATGCATCCTTCCACAGCGGCAAGAAGCTGACCGCCGACGACGTCATCGCATCGCTCAATCACCACCGTGGCGACGAAACCACTTCGGCGGCCAAGGCGCTGTTGACCGACGTGACCGAGATAACCAAGGACGGCGACTATGTGGTCAAGGTCAAGCTGGTCCGCGGCAATGCCGACTTCCCGTGGCTGATGACCGACTATCACCTGGCCATCTGCCCGGCCAATGATGACGGCACGATCGACTGGCAGTCCGGCGACGGTTCCGGTCCCTACAAGATCGACAGCGGTGAATTCGGCGTTCAGTTCAGCCTGAGCCGCCACGATGGCTGGCATGGCGAAGGCGCGTGGTTCGACAAGGTCGAGATGATCACGCTCAACGATCCCAATGCGCGTCAGACCGCGCTTGTGACCGGCGATGTCGATTCGGTGTCTCAGGTGGACCTGAAGACAATGGCGCTGCTGCAGCGTGACCCGAACATCAACGTCCTCAACGTACCTTCAGCCGGCGCGATCACGATGCCGATGTTCTGCGACACTGCGCCGTTCGACAATGTCGACGTCCGCAATGCACTGAAGCTGGCGATCAACCGTGACGAGATCATCGAGAAGATCCTGTTCGGCGCCGCCACCAAGGGCAACGACTTCCACCATTCGCCGGCCCAGCCTTACTGGCCCGACGACATTCCGCAGCGCGACTACGATCCAGATCAGGCAAGGTCTCTTCTGAAGAAAGCCGGCGCGGAAGGTCTCTCGGTCAGCATCTCCACGGCCGACAGCGTCAGCAGCGGCGCGGTCGACATGGCGGTACTTTACTCCGAGCAGGCCAAGGCCGCCGGCATCGACGTCAAGGTCGTCCGCGAGCCGAATGACGGCTACTATTCGGATGTCTGGCTCAAGAAGCCGTTCTGCCTGGTCTCCTGGGGCGCCCGCCCGACGCCGGACGTGATGTACACACTGGCCTACAAGGACGACGCAGCCTGGAACGAAAGCCACTGGCAGAATGAGCGCTTCAACGAGTTGCTTCTTCAGGCCAAGGCGGAACTCAACGACAGCCTGCGTGCGGAGATGTACCGTGAAATGGCAATGCTGGCCCGCGACGACGGCGGCACCATCATTCCGTTCTTCAACAACTTCGTCTACGGCGCCCGCGGCAATGTCGGCACACCGGAAACCTGGCTGCAAGCTGGGAAAGCGACGGTGCGCGTGCGGCAAGCCGCTGGTGGTTCACCTCCTGAATTTGACCAAGAACAGGTTCCCGGCGCAGACTTTGCGCCGGGAATTCCCATGACTCGGGAAATCCGGGTCTGAATGCAGACAGACACAGAAACATCGGTCAAAAAGGGTCAGATGAACTGACCGGACCGAAAAACAACCGGCGCGAACCGGGAGGGACATAAATGGGGGATATCTCAAGACTCGTTCTTAAGAGGCTTGGATTGGGCGCACTGACGCTCCTTGTGGTTTCAATCCTGATCTTTTTTGCGGTGGAACTCTTGCCGGGCGATCTTGCCCAGGCTGTTCTCGGACAGGGCGCGACACCTGAGACTGTGGCCAAGATGCGCGAGCAGCTCGGTCTCGATCAACCGGCGCCCCTGCGCTACTTCCAGTGGCTCGGCGGTGCGCTTCAGGGCGACTTCGGCGTATCCCTGATTTCCGGCGAGCGCGTGAGCGAAACCATCGCGCCGCGTTTCAGAAACACGCTCTTCCTCGCGGCCTACGCTGCCGTCATCGCGGTTCCGATCTCCATTGTTCTGGGCGTGATTGTTGCGCTGCTGCGGAACTCGGTCTTCGACCGGGTCGCCAATGTGCTCACGCTCACTTCGATCTCGTCGCCCGAGTTCTTCCTCGGCTATATCCTGATACTGTATCTGGCGGTCAACACGGGCATGTTCCCTGCCCTGGCCAACCTAAGGGAAGGCATGTCGCTGCCGGAGCTCTTGCACCGAACGTTCTTGCCGGCCCTGACGCTGGTGCTTGTGGTCACGGCGCATATGATGCGCATGACGCGAGCGGCGATCATCAGCCTGCTTGCTTCTCCCTATATCGAGATGGCGCGCCTCAAGGGCACACCGCCATGGAAGGTGATCGTCAGGCATGCCCTGCCGAACGCCTGGGCGCCGATCATCAACGTGGTCGCGCTCAACCTTGCCTATCTCATCACCGGCGTGGTGCTGGTCGAGGTGGTCTTTGTGTATCCCGGGATTGGCCAGCTTCTGGTTGATGCGGTGGCAAAACGCGACTTCCCGATTGTCCAGGCCTGCTGCCTGGTCTTCGCGGCGACCTTTATTCTCCTCAACCTTGCGGCGGATGTTGGTGCAATTCTGACCAACCCGCGTCTGCGGCATCCAAAGTGAGGGCGGATAAATGAACATGTTTGTAATCGGATATTACGCCGCGCTGATCGCGGCATCCTGCCTCGCGGCCTACTACAAGAACAACAAGGCATTCATGCTCTTGTTTTCGTTGACGTTGGTCTCGTTCGTCATTGGCATCATCGGCGGCGTCTCCGCGCTGCGCGTTGTCACCATCGCGGTCGGCCTCCTGGCTCTGTCTGCGGGCGTTTCCTACGCATTCAGGGAGTTTCTGATCCAGCTCTCCCGTCCGGGCCTCGCCAAGGAGCTGCGTACCGCACCGCTCACCGCATCTTTCGGGATGTTTGTCATCTTCACCTACGCGATCGCCGGCATCTTCGCGCCCTGGATCGCGCCGCACGGTGAAGCCGAGGTGATTGCGTCCACTTTTGCTCCGCCGGACGAAAACATGCTGCTGGGGGCCGATCAGCTCGGCCGCGATATTTTCAGCCGCATCATCTACGGTGCACGGAACTCGGTTGGCCTGGCGCTTGTCGCAACCATTCTGGCATTCGTCATGGGTGCGGTCGGCGGATTGCTGGCAGCGGTCAAGGGGGGCTGGTTCGACCAGCTTGCGGGCCGTACCGCCGACGTGATCATGTCGGTGCCTTCTCTGATCTTCGCGCTTCTGATGCTTTCGATTTTCGGCACCAACCTGTCCGTCATCGTGATCGTCGTTGCCGTGATCTACTCGCCGCGGGTCTTCCGTCTCACACGGGCGGTCGCAGGCAATATCGTCGTGATGGATTACATCGAGGCTGCGAAGCTCCGTGGCGAAGGAGACTGGTATCTGATCCGCAGGGAAATCCTGCCGAACTCGACGTCTCCGCTGATCGCCGAATTCGGTCTCGAATTCTGCTTCGTGTTCCTGTTGATTGCCGGCCTGAGTTTCCTCGGTCTGGGAATCCAGCCGCCGACGGCTGACTGGGGCTCGATGGTCCGCGAGAATGCGACACTGATTTCGTTCGGCGACATCACACCACTCATACCGGCCGGCGCCATTGCGCTTCTGACGGTCTCGGTGAATTTCGTGGTCGACTGGATGCTGTTCCGGTCCTCAGGCCTGAAGGAGCAATAAGATGGGCAAGTTCTCGGGCAAAGACGTTCTCCTCAAGATCCGTGACCTCAAGATCGAAGGTTATTCCGCCTCGGACGAGCTGTGGGTGCCGATCATCAAGGGCGTGGACCTGACGCTGCATCGTGGCGAGGTCATGGGCCTGATCGGCGAATCCGGAGCCGGAAAGTCGACGATCGGCGCAGCAGCCATGGGCTATGCCCGTGACGGCACGCGCATCTCGGACGGATCGATCGAGTTTGATGGTATGGAACTGACGACCGCGTCGGAAACCGAACGGCGGGCGTTGCGCGGTTCGCGGATCGCCTATGTGGCCCAGTCCGCGGCCGCCTCGTTCAATCCGGCGCACAAGATCATCGATCAGCACACCGAGGCGCCGGTCCACTACCGCATTCAGAAGCGGCTTGAGGCGCAGGATGACGCAATGGAGCTCTATGAGCGCCTGCGCCTTCCCAACCCCAAGGAAATCGGCTTTCGCTACCCTCACCAGGTTTCGGGCGGACAGTTGCAGCGCGCCATGACCGCCATGGCCATGGCCTGCCGTCCGGATCTGATCATCTTCGACGAACCGACGACCGCGCTTGACGTCACCACCCAGATCGAGGTGCTTGCCGCGATCCGGGACATTGTCGACCAGTTCAACACGGCTGCCATCTACATCACCCATGACCTGGCCGTCGTGGCGCAGATGGCCGACACCATCAAGGTCCTGCTCAAGGGCGAGGAGGTCGAGGAAGCTTCCACCGAAAAGATGCTCGACGATCCTCAGGAGGATTACACCAAGAGCCTCTGGGCCGTCAGAAGCTTCAAGCGGGCGCAGAAGTCTCGCCCGACCGACGGCACCCTCCCCGTGGTTTCGGTCAAGAATGTGGATGCTGCCTATACCGGTGGCGTAAAGGTCCTCGATGACGTCTCGTTCGACATCTACCCTGGCATGACGGTCGCCGTGGTCGGCGAGTCCGGCTCCGGCAAGTCCACTACCGCCCGGGTGATCACCGGGCTGCTTCCGCCATCGAATGGCGAGATCCAGTTCGAAGGCGAGACGCTGCCTCCGCGCTATCAGGACCGGACCCGGGATCAGCTTCGTCAGGCGCAGATGATCTACCAGATGGCCGATACTGCCCTTAATCCCAAGGTGCGGATCAGTGAAATCATCGGCCGGCCGGCACGGTTCTATTCCGGCCTAAAGGGTCAGGCGCTCAAACAGCGCGTGGATGAACTTCTCGATCTGATCGAACTCGAGCCGTCAAAATACTACAGCCGCTATCCTCCCGAGCTGTCGGGTGGCCAGAAACAGCGGATCGGGATCGCCCGCGCGCTCGCGGCCGAACCCAAATTCATTATCTGCGACGAAGTGACGAGCGCCCTCGACCAGTTGGTTGCTGAGGGAATCCTGAAGCTTCTGGACCGTCTGCAGAAGGAATTGGGGCTCGCCTACATGTTCATCACCCACGATCTGGCAACTGTACGTTCGATTGCCGACGAGGTCGTGGTGATGCAGAACGGCAAGGTGGTTGAGCAGGGACCGAAGGACGTCATGTTCAAGCCGCCCCATCACCCCTATACGGATCTTCTGTTGTCATCGGTTCCGGAAATGGATCCGAACTGGCTCACCACACTTCTCGAAGAACGTGGCGTGGACAATGTCGGAGAATCCGCCGACGTCTAAGGGTCAGTTTTGTCGGATAGAACCATCAAAAAAGGCCGCCGGGATCCGGCGGCCTTTTCAATGAGAGTGATCATCAACCGTAGCGGGATCAGACCATCGAAAGCGCTGTTCCGACCATCGTCGCCACGATTGTCAGATAGACCACCACAAGCGTCGGAAGGTTGCCGCCGCGTGCGTTGTATTCACGTATGAGATCATCACGTGTGATCATTGCAACCTCCTGTCGTTTGTTCAGCCTGAATCTTCAAGTTCAATCCGCACTTAATCTATTCGAAGCACCGTTTCAACCATAGTGCGAACCATTTTCCATGCCGATTTTGCATAATTGATGTGCAATTGGCGCAGGGCCGTCCGCCTTTGCCAAAACACTCGAATTCACCGCCGACAGAATGCCTGAAATCCGTTAAAAATGGATGTCTCAAAGACAGATCCGGGGCTTTTGCGCTTTTGTCTTGTGTCGGGAAAGCAGGAACGCCGCGCCGAATCCGTCGCGCAAGACGCGGACACTTGCTGTTGGAGCCGTCATGATACGCGGTTAGAACCCGTCCGCGTCGATAAAAACGTTGACGCTCGCCGCACGCCCCTGACCATCCATCACAGTCAGCGTCGAAGCGCCTGCGCCGTCCGGCGTCCAGTTGATGGTCTTTCGCCGGCTTGGGCGCTCGACCGGGATGCCATTGGCGATCAGCCGGTAGGGTCCGGCCCCACCCTGAAGCTTGATGACGAGCGGCGAGAGGCCGCCGGAATTCCGCTCTCTCAACACCACCCGGGCGCCTTCCGGCGGATAGACGATGCTCGGCGCGGAGTCTCTTGCGGAACTTGCCAGACCCGGCCCGCCACGCGGTCCGAATTTCCTCAGCGCAAACGGCAGCTGTCCACGCGTTCGCACAACTAGGCCGTCAGGCCGGTGTGGAAAATCGGCAGCCTTGAGCCCGGCGCGGACAAAACCGTCAAACAGCAAGGGGGCCGCTGTCGCAATCCCGGAAATTCCCGGCACCGGCGACGCGTCGGGACGTCCCACCCAGACCCCGAGCACGTGACGACCATCGAACCCCACCGCCCATGCATCCCTGTAGCCATAGGAGGTCCCGGTCTTGTAGGCGATGGGAATGCGCGGCGCCCCCTGCGGCGCAGCAACATCGGACAGGATCTCCCCGACCCGCCAGCTTGCCTTCCCATCGAGAACAGGATGCGGAAGGCGCGTCGGCGCGAGCGGATACACTCCATCCCTGAGAGCATGCGCCCTGCCCTCATTCGCAAATGCGGTATAGAGCTGAACCAGGTCACGCAGGCTGATACCCGCACCGCCCAGACCGATCGCAAGGCCGGGTGCACCGCCCGGCGGCAGATCGAGGGTGACACCTCCGCGCTTCAATCTCGACAGAAGCCGTTGCGGACCGACCGCCTCCAGGAGCCGCACCGCTGGAACGTTGAGCGACATCTGCAAGGCCTCCCTAAGGCTCACCTCTCCCATGTAGCCGCGGTCGAAATTGCGCGGCCGGTAACCGGCGAAATCGGCCGGCGAATCGTCAATGAGCGTTTCGGGATCCGCAATCGCATCCTCGAATGCCAGGCCGTAGATGAACGGCTTGAGCGTGGATCCCGGCGAACGCACCGCCCGGGTCATGTCGATCGCGCCGGAGCGGCCGGCATCGTGATAGCCGGTGGAACCGACCGAAGCCAGAATTTCGCCGGTCTTTCCGTCGGCAAGAACCATGGCGAGCGACAATTTCGGAGGCAGCCGCGACGCGGTTTCCAACGCAAGCTCCTCGAGCCGCGATTGAACCCCGTGCATGAGCGTCAGTGAGAGCCGTTGTTCCTGGGGCCGCAACGCTTGCGCCTGCTCGGCAGTATGCGCCGCCAGGTCGGGCATCGGGAGTCGGCCGCTGTTCACCGCTGATCGGGACGCCCGAGCGATCTCGCTTTCCGGAATGAGGCCGGCGCGCTGCATGCGTTCGAGAACGCGGTTCCGAGCAGTCTCCGCTTCTGCCGGGTTGCGGTCGGGTCGCCGCGCCTCGGGCGACTGTGGCAGTGCCACCAGCAGCGCCGCTTCCGCCAGAGCAAGCTTTGCCGGTTCACGCCCGAACCAGGCGAGGCTGGCCGCGCGCACGCCTTCAAGGTTTCCGCCATAGGGCGCAAGCGTAAGATACAAGGTGAGAATCTCGTCCTTGCTCAATCGCCGCTCGATCTGCAGCGCACGCGCCATTTGGCGGAGCTTGGCCAGGACGGTCCGTCCGGCCCGCGGCTCGATCAGCCTTGCCAACTGCATCGTGATTGTCGAGCCACCCGAAACGACCCGACCGCCATTTGCGACCAACTGCATGAACGCTCGAGCGATCGCGACCGGATCGATGCCGAAATGGCTGCGAAACCGCCGGTCCTCATAGGCGATCAGCATGTTGATATAGTCCGGGTCCACATCCTCCAGCCGCACCGGAAGCCGCCAAAACCCTTCGGCTGTCGTAAACGCGCGCAGCAACAGTCCGTCGCGATCCACCACCTCGGTCGACAACTCGCGTGCCGCATCGAGCGGCGGGGGATAGGCGCGGTCCGCCCGGTCAATCGCAATGAGCGCGACAGCAGCGATTGCGAACCCGGCAAGCCCCGCGAGGCAAAACCGCCTGCCGGGTCTGAGCCGCGAAAGACTGGTCATGGTGCGCCCAGCACCTCCAGCACCCCGGTTGCGGTCCTCGCAGTCAGCTCCGGACGGTACATGTCCTCGACGGCAGCAGCAGGATGCGAATAGGTTCCCGGCGTAACCGCGCGCACAACATAGGCGGCGCGGAAACTGCGATTGGAAGAACTGTTCCGGTCAAACGCGGCCATGAAACGATCGGTGCGGAATTCGGCATGACTTGCGGAAACGGAACCCAGCCAGGGGAAATTTCCGAGCTCCGCGCTTCCCACCAGCCGCGGGTTGTCGATCACGAAGCCCGCGGGCAGAAGATCGGTCACCACCACGCGTGATGTCCAGGCATTGGCCTCGCGCATGTCGAGCACCACCAGATAGCGCTCGTTCTGGCGTGCCTGACTGATCGAGACCGGCTGGCCATCCAGCGTGAAGTAACTGCGTGAGATTTCAAAACCCGTCCCGCCCGCGCTCAACGGCTGGCGAGGGGCTGCAATGGTCGTCACCACGGCATCGACCGGCTCCGCTCCCTGATTGACAATCGTGAGCGGGTCGGCGGCGATGGCTTCGCCGCTCATCCGTGTCTCGTAAGCTCCCGAATAGGCTTTTCCGTTGACATTGACGCTGATTGCCCGGTTGCCGGCGGCAATCGCCCGAGCAGCAAGAACCATCCAGGCATTCTCCTGGGTACTGGTCGATTGCCGTGCCGACCTTGCGTCGCTGACAAAGCTGATGAGTTCCGGAACGATAGCTGGTGCGGGCGTGGATTCGGCCGCCAGCGCCAGCATGGCGGCGCCGTCCCGAAGGCTCGACCCGTAATCATCCCGGCCGCCGACGAGGCCGGCGGTGGAGCGTGCGTGTTGGAATGCGGAACGGAAGCTCGCGTTCGCCCTTGGCGCGTCTCCGTAAAGCGAAAGTGCCGCACCGATCTGAGCCCGCGCCAGCGGTTGGTCGAATGCGTCGATCTGGCTGTCGGAATAATATCGCAGGTCCGTGGCCGCGGCCTTGCGGTTGCGCGCAAGCACATAGAGCGCATAGGCAATCCCGCTACCATCAGAACCCACATCCGTCGTATAGGCGAGCGCGTTCTGCAGATTGTCGAGTGCCAGCCGGCTTGCGACGGGCGGCACTGAGAACCCCTTCTCCGCGGCACGGGTCAGGAAATCGGTGACATAGGCGTCGAGCCACAGATCACCCTGTCCCGGACCCCACAGGCCAAAACCGCCCGAGGCGGACTGGTAGGCGACAAGCCGCGAGATGGCGTCCTCGATGCGGGTCCGCAGGACCGCGGCCTCATCGGCTCGGTCGATCCCTCCCAGGTCGCTCAGATACAACAGCGGCAGCGCCCGGCTTGCAGTCTGCTCCGCGCAACCATAGGGGTAGCGATCAAGCTCCATCAGCAACGAGGCCACATCAAAAGCGGCATTGCGCGTAAGGCCGACCGTCACCGAGGCGCCGTCGAGAAGGCTGTCGGCGAGCAGTTCTCCGTCAATGCGCAGGGTTCCGCCCTCTCCGGCAAGGCTGATGACGCGTTTGGTCGTCACAGGCATCGCGGCGGGTCGCACCGTAATCGGCTCTTCGCGGTCAAGCGAAAGCCCATCCGGTCCGCGCAGGACCACCGTGAGCGTGTCAGTGCCGGTCGAAAGACCTTCGAGCGGCAGCGTCAAGCTTGTTCGTGCGCCGGAGGCAAGATCGATCCCTCGACGGCTTTCGTTTCCGTATCTCACACGCCCTTCGGCGGTGAAGACCTCCAGCTCATAGGCCCCGGCGGGACCGTCTGTGTTGACGAGATCAATGCGAAGCTGCGACCGGTCTCCCGGCGCAAGAAACTGCGGCAGACTGGAGGTGATCACCACCGGATCGCGCACGACCACGTCCTGCGTGGCGTGCCCGAGCCCATTTCGACTCCAGGCGACAACGTTCACCCGCACCGTGCCGTTGAATTGCGGCATATCGAACCGCACCACCGTTCGGCCGTCCTGATCAAGCTTCACAGGCCCCTCGAAAAACGCGACAAGATCACCGCGCGGCGGCGATCCCTCCGAGCGCAGCATGGGTCCATCGCCTCCACTGCGAATCCGGCCGGTCACGCCCGCCGAGCCATCGATCAGCCGACCGTACAGATCGCGGATCTCAAGACCAAGCGCGCGCTGGCCAAAATACCAGCTTTCCGGATCGGCAGCCTCGTGGTTGGTGAGGTTCAAAATGCCGACATCGACCGCGGAGACGGTCACATAGGCGGTCTCGCCCGGTTCCAGATCCCCGATCTCGACAGGTACGGCAAACTCACCGCGTGGCTCGGTCTGCTCGGGAAGATCAAGCGAAACATCGAGCTGCCGGTCCCCCGGTTCCACGGAAAGCCACTTCACGCCAATCGCGCGCATCGGCATGCGCGAGCGGTCGTCGTCCGAGGGCCGGAACAGCGTTGCCGTAACGTAAGCGCCCGCCCCCCAATCCTCAGTCACCTCAAGCGGGATCGTGGCCCCTCCCTCATCCACCGTCGCAGTGGCTGTCGTGATCAACCGTTCCGATCCGACGGTCACAAGCGCTTTGCCCGCGAATCTCGGAGAAATACGCAACTCGGCGATATCGCCCACCGAATAGCGATCCTTGTCGAACGCGATCTCCAGACCATCTGGTGTCTCGATCGACTTGGTCTCGACATACCATCCGGCATTGAACAGGATGCTGGTTTCAGCGCCGTCTTCGCCGATGAGATCGAGCCGGTAACGGCCCCAGTCCACGGACGCGGCCACGGAAACCGCGTCGCTTTCGCTCAGATCAATTTCACCGTCAGCAATTTCAGTCGTAAAATCAACAACCTCGTAATCCCATGAGCTTCCCTGTCGGTACCACTGATAGTTCCGCTCAACCCGCACAAGCGACCAGGAAACGCCGGGCATGGCCATCCTTTGACCATCGGCATCGACCGCGATCACGCGGAAGGAGGCTTCGCCGCCTTCAGGAACTTGACCGTCATCGAATTGCGGATCGACCCCGATATGCGGCCCTTCGGCGCCGATGCGAAGGTCAACGGATTTCTCCACCGCGCGGCCACCATTCTCCGAGGCCCGCACGGTCACCTTGGCATTGAGAAACTGGCTGGTGGACGGCAACGCGCCGAAATCGGCAAGAACCGTTGCCATGCCGCTTGCGTCGAGAGCCGGAAGACCGTCCAGTACAATTCTTGTGTCCTCCATTTCCTCGTCGGCAAGCCCGAATTCGTAATCGGGATAATCCTCCAGGCTGCGCGTGCGCCCGAGCAGGATCTCACCCTCGGTAGTCAGCCCCTGCGCCGGAGCTCCGTAGAGGTAGCGCCCACTTACCCTGATTTCGGCAGGGTCGCCCGGCGCAACCGGACCTTCATCTGCCTCCAGATCGATCTCGATCCGGTCGGGTTGAAAATCTTCCACCAGAAACGCGGCTTCGGCGATCGGCGGTCTTTTCGGATCGATGTGAAACGCCGCACGCCAACCGCCATGCATTGCATTTTCCGGAAGGTCGATGGCGACCACATGACCGCCAAGGGCGGCCCCGTCTGAAACGATGCGGCGGTCTTCCAAACCGTCGGGACGTTGAACGATTACGGTCAGCGGGAGGTCGGGCAGAGCCTCGGACCGGCCGTCCCGGGCAAGCGCGCTCAAATGGACAGTCTCGCCGGCGCGGTAGATGCCGCGTTCGGTCCAGGCCATCACGTCGACACCACCGGCCAACGGCCGGCCCGTCACGCCGCGATCGGACAGATCAAAGCCGCCGCGGGTGAGATCAAGAAAGACGAAATCGCCGTCCGCTCCCTTCGCAAGCAGCGCCGCGGGTGCAAGACCTGCAAGTCCGCGGATCAGGCCTGCCTGAAACACGGCCTGTCCATCGGCGTCGGTTATGGCTTCGCCGAGGATCTCGTTGTTGCGCGCCAGCAGGGTCAGAGACACATCGCCGAGCGGCTCGGCGGAGGCAAGTGAGCGCAGGAACACCGAAAGCCCGTCCTCGCCTGCGAAAGTGCTGACGCCGATATCGGAGATGACGAACCATTGCGTCGCGCGCGGCTCCCAATCCTGGCTCATGTCCCCTTGTGCCTTGGCCGTCATCAGATAGACCCCGGGCTCCCGTTCCGGCAGAATCGTATCGATCGGGATACTCGTGGTCACCTCGCGGTTTTGTTGGGGCTGGTCCACGTCAACCGCCCCTTCCCATACCGGCACGCCGACATTCTCGCCAATCGTTTCAACCGCATAACTGTTCAACTGGCGCAGAAAGTCGGATCCCGACAGGATGCCGGTCAAGGCTCGTTCGCCAATCCGGTAGACCTGCAGGTTCGCCGAGGGCGCGTTTATGGTCACGAGCGGTATTCCAAGCCGTGACTTTGCGGGAAGCACGAAGTTGGAGCCGCTGAAGCGTGCGGACGGGGCGCGGTCGCGGACATAGAAGGACAGCTCCACAGGCGCCTCCAGAACCTCCTGCACCGAAGACGGAAGGCCCTGACGCAGCACCACCCGATAGCGCTGTCCGTGCGAAAGACCATTCGCGCAGATCTGGCGTCTGTCGGTTTCGATCGCAACATCATTGGCATTGTCGATGCTGACATATTGCGAATAATCCTGCCCGCTCACGAGATCTTCGGAGAACTGGATGCACACGCGCGGCGTCGCGCTTTCTGCATCGATCGAGCTGTCGACGACGCGAAAGCCCCTTCGGGCGCGGAGGTCGTCATAGGCAGCCCGCAAGGCGGGAACCTCGCGCAATTTGAGGCTCTCGCGATAGGCCGACAAGGCCGGACGCCAGGTCTCGGCCTGCTCGAGCGCCTCTCCCAGAACCGCCAGCGCATCGGCACGGGCGACAGCGGTCCGCGAGCTCCGATAGGCGTTGATTGCTGCGGAAATCGCATCATCGCGCACGCGTCGTGTCGAGGCGTTGTCACTCGGCTGGAATCGCATAAGAGCTCGCGCCAACTCCGCCCATGTGGAGCTTCGTTCCGGATCCACCGCAACCGCCAAGGCGAAGCTGCGCACGGCGGCACGCATGTCACCGGTTGCAATCGTGGACTCCGCCAGCCGCAGCAATTCGCTTGCCCCCCGGTCCGATACGCCGGAGTTGCGTGCGATTGTCTCCTCCCTGAAGCCGCGCGCCCGGTCCAGCATCGACGCCGAAACGAAATCCAGTGGTGCCGGGGCGCCGATGTCGGGTTCACCACCGCCGACCACGCGGCCGGCTATCGCGCCGACAAAGGGGTTGATCGTGTTGTAGTCGGATTTCAGAAAGCACCAGCTGGCGCTCGTGTTGTACGTGAATGCCCTGCATTGCGAATCCTGAAGGCAGGCCGCCTTGCATTGGTCGAGCCCGACATCCCGCACGGTCCTCAGATCAAATCCGTAATAATCCGCATCCGGCGTCGTCTCGATGCGACGAGACCCGTCCTGAGCGAAACTTGAACCGCAGACAATGAGCAAAAACAGCGCGATAAAAATGTTACGAAACAAAAACATGAGGACCCTCCCGAATCCGATGCGACTGATCGTTGGCGACCAAGACATCATCCGCAATGACCGCCCAAAGCGGTACCGCAGAGCAACAGGACTTGCAGATTACGCAAACAGTAAGACCTGAGAGCGACGGTGGGCAAGAAAATAGTTCGTCAGGGTTTGGTGGACCGGAATACCGCTCCATCCGAAAAGCGCGTTCCGGATATTGCGCGCGGTGCACAATTCAAGCTAGAAAATCGGTGTGTTGAGGTCTCCCGCTTCCCGAGAGCCAGCGCCGGATCGGATATTTAGGGCCGCGCGTCGCCGCGGCAATCGCGCCTATCCTGCGCATGATGCCAAACCGCCTATACGGCGACCCAATCGAGTGAACCACGATGACATTGCCCAAGATCAATCCCGACATGAATGAACAGGAATTCAACCTGCTTCTAAGTCAGGCCCGCAAGGCAAGTGAACTGATGAAGTCGTTGAGCCACGAAACGCGCCTCATGATTCTCTGCATCCTGTCGGAGGGGGAAAAATCGGTTTCCGAACTTGAAGAGATACTCTCGATGCCGCAGGCGGCGGTTTCGCAACAACTGGCGCGCCTCAGGCTCGACGGCCTCGTCGCAACCCGCCGCGAGGGCAGGATGATCTTCTACTCGATCGTCAACCAGGAAGTCACGGCCATCGTCGGAACGCTCTATACGCTGTTCTGTGCACCGGTCAGAAACCCGGACGCCAGGTAAGTCTGATATTAGCTCCCGACGGAAGAAACCCGGACAGCAATAGCTCGAAGTCTCTTCTCAGGCGACCGCGCGAGCCAGCGCACATTGCGACCACAACTCGTTGAGCGCGCCGGCAAGATGGCGAATGTCGGCATCCGTATGCATCGGCGTCGGCGTTATCCGCAGCCGTTCGGTCTTCACCGGCACCGTCGGATAATTGATCGGCTGAACATAGATGCCGTGATTGTCCATTAGGACGTCCGAAATCCATTTGCACTTGGAGGCATTGCCCACCATCACCGGTACGATGTGGCTGGGATTCGGCATGTGCGGAATTCCGCAGGCATCGAGTGCCCTGCGCACCTTCGCAACCGCATCCTGATGCCGCCGGCGCTCGAGCTGGCTCGCCTTGAGATGCCGGATCGAGGCCGCTGCCCCCGCGGCCAGTGACGGCGGCAGAGCCGTGGTGAAGATGAAACCCGAAGCAAAGCTGCGAACGAAATCGCACAGGGCGCGCGATCCGGTGATGTAACCGCCCATGACACCGAACGCCTTGCCCAGAGTGCCCTCGATCACCGTAAGCCGGTTCATGATGCCCTCGCGTTCGGCAATGCCGCCGCCGCGCTCGCCATACATGCCGACCGCGTGAACCTCGTCGAGATAGGTCATTGCGCCGAATTCCTCGGCCACATCGCAGATGGCCGCAATCGGCGCGATGTCCCCGTCCATGGAATAAACGCTCTCGAACGCCACCATTTTCGGGGCCGCGGGATCATCGAGCGCCATCAGGCGCCGAAGGTCTTCCGGGTCATTGTGCTTGAACACCCGCTTTTCGCAGCGCGAATGACGGATGCCTTCGATCATGGACGCATGATTGAGCGCATCCGAATAAACGATGATGCCCGGGATCTTGCCGGCCAGCGTTCCGAGCGCGGCCCAGTTCGACACATAACCCGAGGTAAAGATCAGCGCGTCTTCCTTGTCGTGCAGATCGGCGAGTTCGTGCTCAAGAAGCACATGATAGTGGTTCGTACCGGAGATGTTCCGGGTCCCTCCCGCGCCAGCGCCGCAACGCTCGATCGCTTCCTTCATTGCCCCGGTGACAATAGGGTTCTGACCCATGCCGAGATAGTCGTTGGAACACCATACGGTCACGTCCTGAGTGGTCCCGTCCGGCCGATAGCGTGTCGCCCGGGGAAAGCCGCCCGCATGGCGTTCGATGTCGGCAAAAACACGATAGTTGCCGGCTTCGCGCAACCCGCCAAGCTTTTCCTCGAAGAACGCTTCAAAATTCATGGCAATTTTCCCTGCATGTCCCGGACAAGATGCAAAACATCTCAATACGCTTCAACCCGGAATCGGGTGTGGTGCGGCTTTAGCGCTTTCATCGCATGGCCCCGGAACGCCCTTCCTTGTCCTAGATCAAATTGTTGATCGCCTATTTATCTCAATTCCGCGAAAAAGAAACCTTACCCGCCGATCTCAAGCTGCGACAAAATCACAGATAGGTCGATCTTTCGAGCGGTGTGATCTCATTGTCGAAGGCCTTGAGCTCCTCGCGCTTGATTTCGGCGAAAATCCGCCGCAGTTCCGGCCCGAAGAGCCGACGGATGAAATCCGAACGCTCGAAGTCCTCGATCGCATCGTCCATGTCGTCGGACAATTGCGGCAGCGGAACATTGTAAGCGTTCCCTTCCACCGGCGGCGGCGGCGCCATCGCGGCTTCAAGGCCCTCGAGCATGCCGCCCAAGACGCCGGCAAGCACGAAATAGGGATTGGCGTCCGCTCCGGACATCCGGTGCTCGAGCCGCCGCGCCTTGTCGTCGGACGCGGGAACGCGCACCACGACGGAACGGTTGTTGCGCCCCCACGCGATTCTGGTGGGCGCATAGGATCCCGGCTGCAGCCTCCTGTAGCCGTTGAATCCGGGAATATAGAGCAGCAACGTGTCCTTGAGCGTCGCCAGGAGCCCCGCCGCGGCATGCTGCAGGCGCTGGTCTCCGGCCTCTCCGGCGAAAATGTTCTCACCGTCGGCATTCAGAATGCTTGCATGCACATGCATGCCATTGCCCGGCCATTCCAGGAACGGTTTGGCCATGAAGGTGGCGCGCAAACCGTGCTTGTGGGCGCATTCCGTGATCAACCGGCGCAAAAGAACCGTGTCGTCTGCCGCAGCCATGGCGTCGTCGCGGTGTTTCAGGTTGACCTCGAACTGACCCGGCGCCGCCTCCTTGATGATGGTGTCGATTGGCAGGCCCTGTTCCATGGCGGCCGACCGGATCTCCGCGAACAGTTCGCTCTGCCCGCGCAGTTCGGAAAGCGAGTACATCTGCTGCTGGTCCGGCCCCGGTCCGTGATCCTTGCCCATCCGGCCCGACCGCTGGAACACGGCCGGGTCGACAAGGTAGAATTCCAGCTCAAACGCCGTCACGGGTTTCAGCCCCTTTGCTGCGAACCGATTCATCACGCGCTGCAACGCGTTGCGCGGATCGATCTCGCAGGGCTCACCCGATTCGGTGTACATTGACATCAGAACCTGCGCGGACGGGCGCGGAGCCCACGGCGCCCTGTTGATGCGTCCGGGAACACCGCGGCAATAGCCGTCGATGTCGCCGGTCTCAATGTGGATGCCCGTGGACTCCACCTCCCTGCCCCAGATGTCGAGCCCGAAGATCGACAGCGGCATATTGATGCCCGGATGGCCGATTTTCTCCAGCGCTTCGGCCGGGCCCCATTTTCCGCGCATCACTCCGTTGATGTCCGGGATCAGGAAGTCTACCGATTCGATCTCCGGATTTTCAGCGAGGAAACGCTCCGCTTCCTGGTTGCTCGCGAATGGGGCTTTGTCGCTCTCTTTGGTGGCGCTGTCGCGCATCGTCTCACCTATGTCCCTTCAGGGTCTCTATTGCCGCGCGGGCATCGCTTGCTACGCTTGTCCGCACTGGATATGTGTGCACAGAGTCATTCAATCGGTCCAACCGGAACTCGGGTTGGCGTTCCCGCGAACCAATCAGGAAAAGTCAATGCGCGTCAATGTGTCATCTCACGATCTCAAGGTTCTCGACCACCGGCATCACCTTCATCCCTTCACCGATCACGGCGCGCTGGGCGTGGATGAACGGCGAGTAATCACCCGCGCCGATGGTGTATGGCTGTGGGATTCGGATGGCAACCGCCTGCTTGACGGCATGGCAGGCCTCTGGTGCGTCAATGTCGGCCACGGCCGCCAGGAGATCGCCGAAGCCGTCCGTGCCCAGATGAGCGAATTGTCCTATTACAACACCTTCTTCAAGACCACTCACCCGCCGGTGATCGGACTGTCGGAGATCATTGCCGATCTCGCGCCAGATCACATGAACATGGTGTTTTACGGCGGCTCCGGCTCCGACGCCAATGACACCATCTTCAGGCTCGTGCGGGTCTATTGGGACTTGATGGGCAAGCCTGAGAAGAAGACCATTATTGCCCGCACCAACGCCTATCACGGCTCCACGGTTGCGGGCGCTTCCCTCGGTGGCATGGGCGGCATGCACGGACAGGGCGACCTTCCCATCCCCGGCATCCATCATATTGCGCAGCCCTACTGGTTCGGAGAGGGCATGCAGACCGGCATGAGCGAGGACGAGTACGGCATCTGGGCCGCCCGTGAACTGGGCCGTGCCATCGATGAGATCGGCGAGGACAAGATCGCGGCCTTCATTGCCGAGCCGATCCAGGGCGCTGGGGGCGTGATCATTCCTCCGGCAACCTACTGGCCGGAAGTCAGCCGGATTCTCGCCGAGCGCGACATCCTTTTCGTCTCCGACGAGGTCATCTGCGGCTTCGGACGCACCGGCGAATGGTTCGGCGCCGATACCTATGGCACCAAACCCGACCTGATGGCCATCGCCAAGGGCATGACGTCAGGCTATCTGCCCATGGGCGGTGTCATCGTTTCCGACCGCGTCGCCGACGTGCTGCATGAAAAGGGTGGCGAGTTCTATCACGGCTACACCTATTCGGGTCACCCGGCCGCCTGTGCCGCGGCCATCGCCAATCTCAACATCATGAAGCGCGAAAAACTGGTCGACCGGGTCCGTGACGGGATCGGCCCCTATTTCCGCGAGCGCTGGCTGGGGCTTGGCGACCATCCGATGGTTGGAGAAGCGCGTATGAAAGGCCTGGTCGGCGCCCTCGAACTCATTCCCGACAAGTCGGACCTGAGCAAGCGTTTCGGTGATGTCGGTCATGTCGGAACGATTGCGCGGGATCATTCCTTCGCCAACGGCCTGATCATGCGCGCAGTGCGCGACAGCCTGATCATCTCTCCGCCGCTGACCATCTCGGAAGAGGAAACCGACGAACTTATCGCCGCCGCGCGCAAGACGCTCGACGATGCCTGGACCTCGGTGCAAAAACACGGCCTCGCCTGAGCGGCCACGGCCTTAACCTTTACGCTTAAGCTTAACGCCGGGTTATCAAGCCCGGCGTTTCAATCTGCGGTATGGTGCAGCGGTCTCAACTTGGAGATCCGCATGGCACGCCCCTCGCTCGACACCTCGCATCATCCATCGGCGTCAGGCCGCAACGGCCTGCTTGATCTCTTGCGCTTTGCAGCAGCGACGGTGCTCGTTGTCTACCACTATCTCTATCGCGGCGCGGTCGAGGGCGGATATCTCGAAACAGGTTACGGAGCGGCCGGCGATACGGTTTCCCTGGGATATCTCGGGGTCAATCTGTTCTTCATGATCTCGGGCTATGTGATCATCTGGTCGGCCTCCGGTCGCGACTGGTACGGTTTCGCGGTCGGTCGTGTCGCCCGCCTGTACCCCGCGCACCTGATCGCGATGACCATAACCGCAGCTGCCATGGCTTGGTGGGCGCAGGCGCCGATGACCACCGATCTCGGTCAGTGGATTGCCAATCTGACCATGCTTGCACCGGCGTTCGGCCAGCCGTTCATGGACGGCGCCTACTGGTCCATCGTCATCGAGATCATTTTCTATGGCTGGGTCATGATCGGGCTGTTTACGGGCGCCCTGCCGCGTCACACGGACCTGGCCGTCGCGGGTTGGCTTGTGTTGATCCTGCTGAACAATCTGCTTGTCGGATCGCGGGCGGTCGAACTTCTGTTTCTGACCGAATACGGCGCCTACTTCGCCTTCGGTGCAATGGTCTGGCGTCTCTGCGACCGGGGAATCACAGCCTGGCGCCTGATGCTTGCGGGAACGGCGATGGCACTGACCTTCCATGCTGCGGAAGTGCAGAGGCTCGATGTTCTCCTCCGCTTGGGCGAATCCGGATCCGCGGTCCAGCTGGTGCTGGCCAATGGCACGATCATCGCCGTCTTCCTGGTGGCGGTCCTGCTCGGCAACCGCGTTGCTACGGCCCCGTGGATGCTGGTTCTCGGCGCCATCAGCTACCCGCTTTACCTCGTTCACCAGAACGCAGGCTACATCCTGATCAATGTATCAACGCCCGTGATGGGCAAGTGGCTCGCAGCCGGTCTTGCGCTCGCCGTGTCTCTCGCTGTGAGCTGGTGGATCGCGACCAGCGTGGAACCGCGCGGACGCAAGCTCGTCCGGGCACTGTTCAACCCGGTTGGCAGGTTCCTGCCGCGCACCGGCCGAACCCCGATAGTTCCGGCGGAATAACACCAAAAAAGGCCCGGAACGAGAGAGGGGGCGGTCCTTGCGGCCGCCCCCGATCCAGTCGTCAAAATCAGACGTGTCTGCCGAGACTTACTGCGGCAGCTGGTCGTCGATGCCCTGAACGTAAAAGTTCAAGCCGGCCAGTTCGCCGTCTTCCGCAACTTCACCTTCCGCAAGCCATTCGCTTCCGTCCTGCTTCATGATCGGGCCGGTGAACGGATGGAACTCGCCCGACGTGATCTTGGCTTCGGTTTCTTCCGCCATCGCCTTCACGTCATCGGGCATGTTCGTGTAGGGCGCCATCACCACGTGACCCTCGGCCATACCGGCACAGGTCGCCTGCTGCTCCCTGATGCCGTCGAGCACGGCTTCGATCCGCTCGACATAGTACGGACCCCAGTCATCGATGATCGAGGTGAGCTGGGTTTCGGGACCGAAGGCAATCATGTCGGAAGCCTGGCCGAAGGCATGGGCGCCGCGCTCGGCGGCAACCTGCATCGGTGCGGTGGAGTCGGTGTGCTGGGTCAGGATGTCGACACCGCCATCGAGCAGCACCTTGGCCGCATCGGCTTCCTTGCCCGGGTCGAACCAGGTGTTCACCCACACGACCTTGAGTTCGAAATCGGGATCGATGGACTGGGCGCCGAGCATGAACGAGTTGATGCCCTGGATCACTTCCGGGATCGGGAAGGAGGCGATATAGCCGGCCGAACCGGTTTCCGACATTTTCGCCGCGATCTGGCCGATCACGTAACGTCCCTGGAAGAACTTCGAATCATAGGTCGCAACATTCGGATGCTCGCGCTTGTAACCCGTGGCGTGCTCGAACTTGATGTCGGGGAAGTCCGCGGCAACCTTGTTGGTCGCATCCATGTAACCGAACGAGGTGGTGAAGATGATGTTGCAGCCGGAACGGGCGAAACGCTCGAGCGCCCGCTCGGAATCCGCACCTTCCGGAACGCTTTCCAGATAGGCGGTCTCGAGCTTGTCGCCGAGTTTCTCCTCGGCGTAGAGACGGCCCTGGTCATGCTGGTAGGACCAGCCAAAGTCGCCGACGGGACCGACATAGATGAAGCAGGCCTTGACCTTGTCCATGCCCTGGGCACTGGCCGGAACGGCAAATCCGGCAAGCGCGGTGGCTGCTGCGAGAGAAAGAAGTGTTTTTTTCATGAGTTGCACCCTGTCTGGTTGGTTGTTGTGAAAAAGTCCGGCGGCAATCTTCGCTACCGTTCCGGAACAAAAGGCTTGCCGAGCGAAGCCGGCGTGTTGATCAGCGTCATCCTCCGATTCAACGATATGACAACGAGTACCGCAATCGTGGCGAGGTAGGGAAGAGCCGAAAGGAACTGCGAGGGAATTCCGATGCCACGCGACTGCGCAAAAAGCTGACCGATCGAGACGGCGCCGAACAGATAAGCGCCGACCAGCACCCGGCTCGGGCGCCAGGAGGCAAAGACAACGAGCGCCAGGGCGATCCAGCCACGGCCCGCGGTCATGTTCTCCACCCATTGGGGCGTGTAGACGATCGACAGATGCGCGCCGGCAAGACCCGCGCAGGCGCCGCCGAAGAGCACCGCGAGATACCGTGTCCGGACAACCTTCACCCCCAGCGCATGGGCTGATGAGTGATTGTCGCCGATGGCCCTGAGGCGCAGGCCGGCCCGGCTTCTGAACAGAAACCAGTTGACCCCGATCACGGCAATGATCGAGATGTAGAAGATCGGATCCTGATTGAACAGGATCCGCCCCAGAAACGGAATGTCGGACAGAAGCGGGATTTCGATCGCCGCGAGCTTGAGACCCGGCAAACCGATGAAAGCCTCGCCGATCATTCCGGACAATCCAAGCCCCAGAATTGTCAACGCCAGCCCCGTCGCCACCTGGTTGGCGACAAGTGTGAGAGTCAGGAAGCCGAACAGGAGCGAAAACAGCATGCCCGCGACCAGCCCTCCGAGGGCGCCGAGCCCCGCCGAGCCGGTTACCTGTGCAATCGCGAAGGCGGCGACCGCGCCCATGATCATCATGCCCTCGAGGCCGAGATTGAGAACACCGGAGCGTTCGACCACAAGTTCGCCGATTGCAGCCAGCAGCAGCGGCGTCGCCGCGGTGATGATGGTCAGGATGATTGCCTGGGTCATATCCATCAGGCGGCACTCCCTTTCTGCGCCGCGCCGAACACCAGGCGGATGCGGTAGTGAATGAGCGTGTCACAGCCCAGAACGAAGAACAGCAGCAGCCCCTGGAACAGGCGCGTAACCTTGTCGGTGATCCCGATCGAAATCTGCGCCGCCTCGCCGCCCAGATAGGTCAGGGCCAAAACGAGACCGGCGGCCACGATCCCCAGCGGATTGAGCCGCCCGAGGAAGGCCACGATGATGGCGGTGAAGCCATAGCCGGGCGAAATCACCGGCCGAAGCTGCTCGATCGAGCCCGACACTTCCGAAATGCCTGCCAGCCCCGCAAGCGCGCCTGAGAGCAGGAAGGCGAAATAGACCATCTTCTTGTCGGAGAACCCGGCGAACCGCCCTGCCCGCGCCGATTGCCCAAGCACCGTGATTTCAAATCCCTTGAGTGTGCGGCGCATGATGAACCACAGCACGAATGCCGCGATCAGCGCGAAACCGAATCCCCAGTGGGTCTTTCCGGTTTCGATGATGCGCGGCAGCACCGCGTAGTCGTGAAAGTTGCGGGTCTCGGGAAAGTTGAAGCCTTCGGGATTGCGCCAGGGCCCGCGTACCGTCCAGTCGAGGAACAGTTGCGCGACATAGACCAGCATCAGGCTTGTCAGGATTTCGTTCGTGTTGAGCCGCGCCTTCAAAAAGGCCGGGATGGCGGCATAAGCCGCGCCGCCGATCATGGCGAAGATCATCATCAGCGGCAGCACCAGCGGCGACTGCCAGCCATGAAAGACAACCGGCAGGATCGAGCCCGCCATGGCGCCGATGATGAACTGTCCCTCGGCTCCAATGTTCCAGTTGTTCGACCGGAAGCAGACCGAAAGACCCACGGCAATGAGGATCAGCGGCGCAGCCTTGATCGCCAGTTCATGCAGCGACCAGACTTCGGTCAGTGGTTCGATGAAGAAACTGTAGAGCGCGGCGATCGGGTCCTTGCCGAGCACCAGGAACAGGATGACGCCGGCAATCAGCGTCAAAGCCAATGCGATAAAGGGCGAAAGCACGGAAAACAGCGATGACAGGCCATCGCGTTTCTTCAGTTCAATGCGCATCAATCGCCTCCGCATGAGCCTGACCGGTCCCGTCGTGGAAACCGCCCATCAACAACCCGATCCGTTCGCGCGTCATGGTTTTTGCGGGTTCGGGCGAGGAAAGACGTCCTTCGTTGATGACGGCAATACGGTTTGCAATTTCAAACACTTCGTCCAGGTCCTGGCTGATGACGACAACGGCCGAGCCGCTTTTTGCAAGATCGATCAGCGCTTGCCGGATGCGGCTCGCGGCTCCCGCGTCGACCCCCCAGGTGGGCTGGTTGACGACCAGTACGAGCGGCTTGCGATCAAGTTCGCGCCCGACGATGAACTTCTGCAGGTTCCCGCCCGAAAGCGAGCCCGCGGCCGGGTCCTCGCCGGATTTGCGGACATCCATGGCTTCCGAAATCCGTTTCGCGACCCTTGCCACGGCTCCGGTGTTGATCAGGCCGACCGGCCCGCCGGACTGGAAAGTCTCGCGATCGGATGTGTGGCGCGACAGGATGAGATTGGCCGTCAAGGGCATGGTGGGGACAGCTGCGTGGCCGTGCCGTTCTTCCGGAACGAAGCCGCAGCTCATCAGCCTGCGTTCGGTAATTCCCTTGTGGCCGACGCCCTTGCCGCGAATCGTCACCGCAGGGGGGTCACTCACCCGGACTTCGCCCGACAAGACATCGAAGAGTTCGCTCTGGCCGTTGCCTGCAACGCCGGCAATGGCCACCACCTCACCGGCCCGCACCGTGAGATCGATATCGGAAAGCGCAACAGCAAAAGGCGAACGCGACGGCGCGCTCAGCTGCTTGATCTCGATCAGCACTTCACCGGGTTCGCCCAATCCGGCGTCGGAGATCTGCGGCACCTCGCCGCCCACCATCATCCGTGCCAGCGACGACGGCGTTTCCTGGCGCGGATCGCACGCTCCGGTCACCTTTCCATGCCGCAGCACCGTGGCGCGGTCGCAGATCCGCTGCACTTCTTCCAGACGGTGACTGATGTAGAGAACCGACCGCCCTTCCGCCTTGAGCTTTGCGAGCGTCTCGAACAGCTTGTCGGCTTCCTGCGGGGTGAGCACAGACGTCGGCTCGTCGAGAATGATGAGTTCGGGATTTTGCAGAAGCGCGCGCACGATCTCGATGCGCTGGCGTTCACCGACCGAAAGATCGGCCACATGAGCAGAGGGGTCGAGCGGCAGGCCGTATTCGACCGAAAGCCGCCGCGCCTCGTCGGAAATCCGTTCGATGGGCACGTTGCCATCAAGCGCAAGCGCTATGTTTTCCGCGACCGTGAGTGCTTCAAACAGCGAAAAATGCTGGAAAACCATGCCGACGCCGGTGGCGCGCGCCTCGCCGGGACTTCCGATGCGGACCGGCTTGCCCTTCCATAGAATTTCGCCGCCACTCGGATCCAGAACACCGAAGAGCATCTTGACCAGGGTGGACTTGCCGGCGCCGTTTTCCCCCAGAAGCGCGTGAACCTCGCCCGGAGCAATGGCAAGATCGATACCGTCACATGCGCGCAAACTGCCGAAAACCTTGGTAAGCCCTCGGGTTTCCAGCAGCGGCTTCTCGGTTGTCTCTGTGTTCACGTCACCCCCTGACATGCATCCCGATCCGGAGAATGCCCAACTTTGCGGCGCTTTCCCAAAATGCGTATAAAACCAGCTTCACCAAATGGCGGCGAAATTCAAGGCACCAGACGAAAGCGAATTGCGTTGTCCGCTCGTTTTCAACCGCAATATTGTGCGCCGCACCAGAAAAGCGCAACCGGAATTGTCTTGAAATTCAACGCCTGCGCCGATGCAGCTTTCGAATTTCACATCAATTGGAATCGATTTTAAACTTTATCCAGAGAGTGCTTCAATGGCCGACCTCAGACCGGAGCCGGTTTCACAACAGGCAGCCGGGCAACCGTCAGACGTCGAACACTGTCGTTCCGGTGGTCTTCCGCGCTTCAAGGTCCGCATGGGCGCGAGGAGCCTCGGACAACGGGTAACGCTGGTTGATCCTGATCTTCACATCTCCGCGCCCGACAACGTCGAACAGGGATGCAGCCGAGGCTTCAAGTTCCTCGCGGCTGGCAATGTAGGTGAACAGGGTCGGCCGGGTGGCGAAAAGCGAGCCCTTCTGCGAAAGAATCGCAATGTTGAAGGGATCGATGGGACCCGAGGACTGGCCGAAACTCGCCCAGGTGCCCCGCGGCCGCAGACAATCGAGCGATCCGGGAAAGGTGTCCTTTCCAACCGAGTCATAGACCACATCGACGCCCTTGCCGGAGGTTATATCCTTGATACGGGCGACAAAATCCTCGTCGCGATAGTTGATCAGGTGATCATAGCCGTTTGTGGCCGCAAGCTCCGCCTTTTCTTTCGAGCCGACGGTTCCGATGACCGTAGCCCCGAGTGCCTTCGCCCATTGCCCGGCGATCAGCCCGACCCCGCCCGCAGCGGCGTGAAACAGGATCGTATCACCAGCCTTGACCTCGAAGGTCCGGCGCAGAAGATACTCTGCCGTCATGCCCTTGAGCATCATGCCGGCAGCCTCGCCGAGGCCGATGCCTTCGGGAACCTTGACCAGCCGGTCGGCGGCAATCACCCTCATTTCGGCATAAGCACCAATCGGTCCTGCATAAGCGACGCGGTCACCCTGTTTGAGACTGGTCACACCGTCGCCGACCGCCTCCACGACGCCAGCGCCTTCATTGCCCGGCACCAGCGGCAGGCCGTTGGGCGCGGGGTAGAGGCCGGTGCGAAAATAGACGTCGATAAAGTTGAGACCGACTGCGACATGACGAAGAAGCACTTCGCCGGGACCGGGCGTGCCCGCATCATGGTCGCGCCATTCGAGAACGTCTGGACCGCCATGGGCGGACACCACATTTGCCTTCATGATCCGGACCTCTTGCTCTGGGAACCCGATGAGTTGGAAACTTCCAAAACACTCATTGTCATTTTCCCTTACCCAGATCGGGAAACAATTGCATGATACCTCCGATGACGAACAGATAGCCGCTGATCACCATCACCGCCCACATAAGCCATTCCGGGCTTTCGAAATGCAGGAGCAGCGCATAACCCGAAAGCACCGACCAGAGAGCGAAAATCGTCAGATTGAGCGGACGCAGTCGTGCGACCCGGACCGGGTGAAGGAAATTTATCGGCAGGAAGGTCATCACCACGGCGAGCAAGACGATCAGGAACGCGGCCATCTCGGAGGCATTGACCACAAACAGGGTGAAGACCAGCATGTTCCAGACCACCGGAAACCCCGAGAAGAAGTTCTCATCGGTCTTCATGCCCATGTCGGCATAGTAGATCGCGCTCGACACCACCATCAGGCCTGCGGCGACAAACGAAAGCGGTTCACCAATCATGCCGCTTTGATAAAGCGCAAAGGCCGGGATCAGCACATAGGTGACGTAGTCGATCACGTTGTCGAGCATGATGCCCGACCAGTTCGGCAGCACCTCCTTGACATTGAGCTTGCGCGCGATCGGGCCGTCGATGCCGTCGATCAGCAGCGCCAGGCCAAGCCACCACCACAGATCGACAAACCGGCTCTCCGCCGCCGCCACCAGCGCCAGAAACGCCATGAACGAGCCGCTGGCAGTCAGGATGTGAACGGAAAAAGCCCGGATCTCCGCGTAGGGCACGCGGCGGTACTTGAACGGTAGTTTCATGCCGCCAGAGCCCTCCCGGGGCGTTTGGGTGGTGTCAGCGATTGGGCGTGACGTTTCAGTTCGGACCGCTCCAGTCCAGAGCGCAGATCTCGGCCGAACGCCCGGCAAAATTCCAGTTTCGGCCAAAGGCGCGCATTTTCGACCGCTCTGACTTCGCCACGATGATCTCCGGCGCGATCCAGTATTCCGAATTCGAAATGACCGTGTCTTCGCCGTGTTTCTTTCCCGGAATCGGCGCAACGATTCCATCTATGATCTTGGGAATCTTGACGATCCTCTTCTTGTCCTCGACCTCGTAGCTGATCGGCTCCTGCTGCACGCCCAGAAAATTCCCGACGAGTATCGACAGAAGCGAGGTCGTGCCCCCGGCCTTGCCCGTGAAAATCCGCGTGAAGGCCTTGGTAGCATATATAGACGCACGCTTGTCCACAAACAGTCCGGCAGTCCAGTTGCCGCGGCTCATATAGCCGGGAATCTCCATGATCAGGCCGAGATTGAGGCCGGACAGGTCGGTGTCCCCGTAATAGCCGTCGTCGACCCGGAACCCGGCCCATGTCTGGCAATACCCCTCCGTGGGCGGATGCTGGCCAAGCGAAAGCACGCAAGGGCAGAAAACGGTGCAATTGCACGAAAGCACCAGCTCTCCCTTCAAAGCCCATTCCACGTCAGCCATTCATGCCTCCCAATGTCATGCCGCCGAACCGATGATCAGCGCCGTTCCCCACAAGGTCACTATTGCGCCCGCAACACGACTTGTCATCCGACCGCTTCCGGTTTTTTCAAGAAACGTAAACAGCGTCAATGCCGCCATCCAGATCACATTCATGCTGCCCACAGCAAGCATGATCAGCATCAGCGCCCAGCAGCATCCCAGGCACCACAATCCCTGCTCCATTCCGAGCCTGAACACGCCGGCTGCGCGCGTCTGCCAACGGGCAAAGAGCGTGGTGAACGGATTGCGGCATTTTGTGAGGCAGGCCTCCTTGAGGGCCGAGAACTGATAGAGACCGGCGACAATCAGGATTGCGCCTGCGATCACGCCCTGTATCGGCTCCGCGCCGCCAGAGCCGACGATCGCACTCAAGGTCAGATGCAAACCGGCGAAAGCAAGCGCGGCAAAGGTCCAAACGGCAAGATAACCGGCTGTCAGCACCAGCGGGTGAACAACCGGCGCGCCGCGGGCCGCGGCCGTGTCGGCAATCTCGCAATAGGTGCGGATCATCGGCGCCGCGGTCGGCAGCATCATCGCGGCCGCCATCGCGAACCACATCGCTGAGAGCGCGGGGAAAAGCGCCAGGCCGCCGCCATTGCCTGCCGCAAGGGCACCAGTGTCGGCCGACAGACACAGGTCGGCAATCCGTGCGAAAAACGATCCGGTGTCGACCGGGAGCAAATTCGAGATCAGCTCCATTCCGGGTCCGAGCGTGCGCGCCGACCCGGACAGTGTGGCGACCGAGCCCGCCATGGTCAGCAGGAACCACCATGCAAATGCCGCGGTTATCGCCACCATCACCAGCACTGGCCACACCGGTCGCCGCGCCAACAGGGCGGTCGCCCGGCCTGAAAGGTCGAGGTGGTCAAAACGTCCGGCAAGCGGATCATCGGTATCGCGCGGCGAGAACATGCGCCAAATCATCCCATGGAACCCGTGGTCCCCGCGATGTAAATGATGATATGGCTCAGTTACAATCAGCACGTGGAATTTGAAATGCAGGCTCGATACGATATCGCCGTCGTCGGTGGCGGCCTTGCGGGAACCGTGGCGGCCCTTCTGGCTGCGGCCCAGGGCTGGAAAGTCGCCTTCATCGCTCCCCCTCCGCCACGGCAGGACGGCAGGACTACGGCGCTGCTTTCCGAATCGGTGGACCTGCTCACGCGTCTGGGCGTCTGGGACGATGTGCTGCCTTCGTCTGCGCCGCTTCGCACGATGCGGATCCTGGATGGTACGAGCCGGCTGTTTCGCGCTCCCCCGGTCCAATTCCATTCCAGCGAGATCGATCTCGACGCCTTTGGCTACAACATTCCCAATCAGCCGCTGTTCGACGCCCTGCATCACAAAGCCGCCGAGACATCTGGAATCGTGCGGTTCGAGGCTGCGCTCTCCGGAGCCAAACAGGACCAGGAAGGCATTGCCCTGCAAATGGATGACGGCTCCAGCATCAACGCACTGGCCGGGATTGCAGCCGACGGCCGCAATTCGGCGCTCCGCGAAGCTGTGGGCATCAAAGTCAAGAGCTGGACTTACCCGCAATCGGCACTGGTGATGAATTTCAGCCACCAACTCGGCCATGGTGATGTGTCGACCGAATTCCACACCGAAGAAGGTCCTTTCACCCAGGTTCCCCTGCCCGGCAACCGCTCGAGCCTGGTGTGGGCGGTCAAGCCAGGCGCCGTCGATGCGATTCTCGGCCTCTCCCGAAACCAGCTCAACATTGAGATTGAACGCCGGATGCGGTCCATCCTCGGCAAGATCGAAGTCGAGAACGATCCACAGGCCTGGCCGTTGTCGAGCCTCATTGCAGATCATTTCGGAATCGGCCGCACCATGCTGGTCGGCGAGGCTGGTCACGCTTTCCCGCCAATCGGGGCGCAGGGCCTCAATCTCGGCCTGCGCGACATCATTCAGGCCGTCGATTCAGTAAAGGATGCGGGCGGCCCGGAACACGCCGCGAAAGCTGTATCCCGTTACAACCGCAA
Organism: Hoeflea sp.; assembly: GCA_040216675.1. Taxonomy (GTDB): domain Bacteria; phylum Pseudomonadota; class Alphaproteobacteria; order Rhizobiales; family Rhizobiaceae; genus Hoeflea. The sequence goes on from JAVJOR010000007.1 coordinate 315,977, forward strand.
GCGCCGTCTGGACATCACAAGCCGTACCGCCGGGGTGGATCTTCTCAACCGCGCACTGCTGAGTGATTTCCTGCCGATGCAGGCGCTGCGCGCCGGCGGACTTGCCGCCCTTTCAGCGCTGCCGCCCTTGCGAACGCTTGCAATGCGCGAAGGCATGACGCCGGGATGGCGTGGAAGAAACCCTTTCAGGCCTGCTCACAACGGTTGAAAGATTAGGTCAAAAACCAGCAGCAAGAACTTGTGCAGACTCACATTTTCGCTTGTGAGAGAAGGTTCGCGCAATCGCCGTTTGCTCGCACTTTTGCCTAACCCGGGAACAGGTCCGGCGGCAGCGTGCCGCTGGTGATCAGCCACAACAGTCCCGAAACGGTCGCCACGCTGGTCACGGTCGTCACCAGCACGGTTGCCGACGCGCGTTCCACCCAGGTGGAGTACTGCTGCGCGATGACGAAGACATTGGTCGCAGTCGGCAGCGAAGCCAACAGAACCGCGGTGTAGATCCAGACCGGCTCGAAATCGCCGGCAATGCTCAGCCCGAGATACATCAGAACGGGATGGGCAACGAGTTTCATCGGGACGATGAAGCCCAGTTCCACAGGCACACGCTTGAGCGGCCTCAGCGCCAGCGTGACCCCCATGGCAAAGAGCGCGCACGGTGCAGCGGCCTGCGCCAGGTAGTCGATCAGCCGTCCGACGGGCACCGGTGGAACGAACTCGATCCAGGCCGCGGCCACGCCCACGGCAGTCGCGATGATGAAGGGATGAAACGCAATTTTGCGCACCACGCTGAGCGCAAGTGCGCCGGGACCGCGGTTGTCGCCACCCGACAGCGCCATCATCATCGGCGCGATGGTGAAATGCATGATGTTTTCGAAACAGAAGATCAGGGCGACCGGCACCGCCGCAGGTTCGCCAAAGGCGAGAATCGCGATCCCGGGCCCCATGTATCCGATATTGCCGTAGGCGCCGGCCAGACCCTGAACCGTTGCGGTGCCGATCGTGGCGCGCCGGATCAGGATCGCAGCCGCGAAGACCAGTGCAAACACCGTGTAGGTGACCACCATGCTGGTCAGCACATAGTCCCATCTTGCCAATTGCTCGATCGGCGTGCGGGAGAGAAGCTTGAAGAACAGCGCGGGCAGCGACACATAGATGATGAATGTGTTCAGCCAGCCCATCGCCTCCTGCGGTTGCTTTGTGATCCGCGCGGCGATGTAGCCAAGCAGAATCAGGCCGAAGAACGGCAACACCAAACCCGTGATTTCAGCCATGTCAGACGCCTGTTGTGCACCGCTTTGCCTGCCGGGGACTCCGGCTGACGCGTGATCCGGGCTATGTTCGTTCAAGCCCCCCGTCAAGTGCGGGCGGTTGAACTTTTGTCCCGGCAACCCATTTTCATGGGCAAAGGAAAAACGATATGTCGCTTAAACTTGCCAAATTCCAGATCGGTCAGGTCGTCAAGCATCGCCTGTTTCCATTCCGGGGCGTAATTTTCGACGTCGACCCGATCTATGCCAACACCGAGGAATGGTGGAACGCCATTCCTGAACATGTGCGTCCGCGCAAGGATCAGCCCTTCTACCACCTGCTGGCGGAGAACGAGGAAACCGAATACGTGGCCTACGTGTCGGAACAGAACCTGCTGATCGATGACAGCGAGACCCCGATACGCCATCCGCAACTCGGTGAATTTTTCGGCGCCCAGGTCGACGGTGTCTACACTCCCAAGGAACGAGTGAGTCACTAGATCGGCAGTGCTGAAAGCAGAGGGAAACAGTTTCTGCGCCGCAGGCTGCTGCCGCTCAGAGCGTTCAGCCATATCGGTTGCAAGCCCGCACAGGCGTAAGGTCAAAAAAGAACCTGGAAGCATCGCTGCTTCCGGGTTCTTGACTATACGGTACGGTCGCTTTTCTGCAACCTGACCTGTCAGACCAGATCAGTTCTTCTTGGCTTCAGCCTGGGCTTCCTCAAGCTTCTTGCGAGCCTCGTCGGCCTTCTTTGCCATTTCCTCCTGAAGCAGGCGCTGGCGTTCCTGAAGCTCGGACTGGGCGATCGCCTCGCCCTCCCAGGCCTGTGTGAAACCTTCCAGCGAGATCTTCAGCGGGTTCGGGGTGCGCTGGTAATTGACGGACGTCAGGACCAGTTCGCCGCCCTTTTTGAAGGAGTTCACCATTGCGTCGGTGAGAGCAACCTCGGCTACGCAGGTTTCCGGCATACAGATCGCGTATTCGACGCGCTGCGCCTGACCACCGTCGACCTGCAAGTTCACGCCGGGCTGAATCAGACGGGCGGTCGGAACCGTAACCTGCAGGATCATGCGGTTGACCTTGCCGGTGACATTGATGAGGCCGACGGCGGTGAGCAACTGACCCGTCGGAGCCGTGACAATGTTCTGGACGACGCAAACGTCGTTGTCTTCCTGCTTGGTGCAGGTCTTGTACCAGCCCTGATTGGCGCCCTGTGCAGACGCTGTTGACGGCATGAATGCAGCCGCAAGGCCGACCGACATGATGGTTGCGAAAACGGTCTTCATGGTGGCGTTCATTGGCTTCCAAATCTCCTGAAATGCGCGCGTTTTGCGCCGATCAATTCGCGCGGAATCCGCGTCCTCTGGCTTCTGTCGCGCCTTCTTTATGGAAAATGCGGCGACAGCAAGGCTTTCTCCGCTCCCTGTTAACGCGGCAAGGTGGCAATATCCAGTGCATGACAGCACGGGCCCGCAAAAAAACGCCTGATTGCTCCTGCAATCTGGTTCTTGCCGGTGACGAGATATATCTTCCAGCCGGGAATCGGGTTGATCCGGCACCACATCCTGACCGGGAAGGAATGGCGATGCGACAAGGACTGGCAAAGTTTCTGGGACCTGCGAGGTTTCTTCTGGCAACTGCAATCTGCGCAGTTGGCGGATCGGGCCTTGCCGCTGCGGAACCGGTACACGGGATTGCCATGCATGGCGAGCCGGCGCTGCCCGCGGACTTTACCCACCTGCCCTACGTCAATCCCGACGCGCCGAAAGGCGGCCGGGTAAGCTACGGCGTCGTCGGCACCTTCGACAGCGTGCGCCCGTTCATCGTCAAGAGCATGCGCACCACAGCCCGGGGCATTGTCGATCCGGAGTTCGGCAATCTCATCTACGAGACCCTCATGCAGCGCTCGCAGGACGAGCCGTTCACGCTTTACGGTCTGCTTGCCGAAACGGTCGAATGGGACGAGGAACGCAGTTTCATCCAGTACAATCTCAATCCGCAGGCCCGCTGGTCGGACGGCAAGCCGGTCACTGCCGACGACATCATCTTCACCATGGAACTGCTCAGGGACAAGGGGCGTCCACCCTTCTCCACGCGCCTCAAGCGCGTGGAAAAGATGGAGAAGGTGTCCGAGCTCTCGGTTCGATTCACGTTCAACGAAAACTCAAACCGCGAGTTCCCGCTGATCCTGTCGCTTTCACCGGTGCTGCCCAAACACGCCACCGACGCGGAAAACTTTGACCAGTCCACGCTTGAGCCCGGCATCGGCTCCGGACCTTATCGGATCAGCGAGATCAAGCCCGGTGAACGCATAACGTTCACACGCCGCGATGACTACTGGGCCAGGGACCTGCCGATCAAACGCGGCATCGACAATTACGACGAGATAACCGTCGAATACTTCCTTTCGGAGACCTCCCAGTTCGAGGCTTTCAAGAAAGGGCTGTTCGATGTCTATCCCGACGGCAGCGCGACCAACTGGGCGCGCGGCTATGATTTCCCGGCGGTGCAGGAGGGAGAGGTCGTCCGCAAGGAATATGACCGTCAGACGCCTTCGGGGATGTATGGTTTCGTGTTCAACACACGACGCCCGATATTCGACGATGTCCGGGTCCGTCATGCCTTGACGCTCCTCTTCGATTTCGAGTGGGCCAACCGCAGTCTTTACGACAATGCCTATACAAGGACACGCTCCTTCTGGGACGGTTCGGACCTGTCGAGCTACGGGAAGCCGGCAGATGAGCGGGAACGCGAGATTCTCGCGCCCTTCCCGGACGCAGTTCCCTCAAGCATGATGGAAGGCGAATGGAGACTGCCGGTTACCGATGGCTCGGGCCGTGACCGCAAGATCCAGCGCGCGGCCCTGACATTGCTCCAGGACGCCGGCTACCGGATTGCCGACGGGCGATTGGTCGATGCCGAGGGAAAGCCCTTCAGCTTCGCACTGATGACCCAGAACGAGGGCCAGGAGAAGCTCGCGGTCGCCTATCAGCGCTCACTGGCCGCACTCGGCATCGAAATGTCGATCCGCACGGTAGATGACGCCCAATACCAGCAGCGCTCGCAGACTTTCGATTACGACATGATCATGAAGGCGTTCAGTTCTTCGCTTTCGCCCGGCGCCGAGCAGATCAATCGCTGGGGCAGCACCTCGCGTGACATTCAGGGCAGCTTCAATTTCGCCGGCGCCGCAAGTCCCGCGGTGGACGCGGCGATTGACGCGCTCCTCAACGCCAGGACCGCACAGGACTTCCACTCTGCGGTCCGCGCCTATGATCGTGTCCTGATGGGCGGATACTACGTGATCCCGGCTTTCCACCTCGGCAAATCCTGGGTTGCCCACCGCAGCCGCATTGCCGAACCCGACACCCCGACACCGCTTTACGGCTACTATCTGCCGGCCTGGTGGGACCGGACGGCGGAAGACTGACGGCGGCGAGCCCTCATCGCGCCGAGATGGAAAACTAAGGTGAGACCCGGCATGCCTGCAGATCCTGCATCTCCGGCCCGGTGGCGCTCCCACTTGATTGTTGTTGGTCTGTTGACCGTCGCCGTGTTGCCCGTGGCTGTGCTGGATCACATGATTGCGCGCAATCAGGACGGACGTTTCGGTGTTGACTTCACAGGCGCCTTCCTCCGGCTCTATCTTGTGTGGGCCCTGCTTCAGGTGATCGTGACCACCGTGCTGGTCCGATCGTACCGAAGGCTTCATCCGCTCATCCTGCATCTGATCGCGGCATTTGCCGTCACCCTGCTTGCCGTCGTGATAAGCCAGGACCTGGAGCGAAGCATAGCCGCGCGTGCCCATGCGGAACGTCTCGAGCGTTTGGAGGCGCGCAAGCCCCACGCGGGACTGGTCAACCTGTCGGGATGGGACTATTCAAAGCTTGCCGACGGTCGCCCCGCCCTGGATATACGGGTGGACCTCGGTGCATCGGGACATCTGGGCGTTTCGGTACGCGGCTTTGACAGCGAGACGAACCTGATTTTTGCAGCGCGGATTCCGAACTCGGAAAGTCCGCTTTCCGCGGATCGGCACCATCTGACGGTGCCGCTTGATGTGGCCCGATCAGCCCACCCCGGAGAGGTCGCCGATGTGCTCGACATCACACTGCATCTTGACAAGGGCGAACATGGAACGGCGCCTTTCGATATCTCGATACAATATATGACCGGCTCCGGCGAATGGAGCGACGAAGTGTTTTTCTACGCCCCGCTTCCGCCACGGGGTATGCCCGGAGGGCAATAAACGCTACCCTTGTTCCAAATCGAATTCTCTGTTTCGCCCCCGAAAGCGTCCCCGGCGGATGCATTGACCCTGTTCCCGTCAATCCCGCCCGCGTTCGGCAGAAAAGGCCAGACCATGACATCTCCCATCCCGACCCTCGCCCCAACGCTCACCATCGACATCGTCTCCGATGTCATGTGTCCCTGGTGCTACATTGGCAAGCGCCGGCTCGAATCCGCCCTTGAGGATGTGCGCAAGGAAATGGACGTCGAGGTGCGCTGGCGGCCCTATCAGCTCGATCCGACGCTTCCCAAGGAAGGCAAGGATCGCCGCCAGTACATGGAAGAGAAATTCGGTGGTGCCGAAGGCGCCGAGAAAGCCTACGCCTCGGTGCGCGCCGCCGGAGCCGAGGAGAAAATCCCCTTCGCCTTCGAAGATATTGAGGTATCGGCCAACACGCTCGACGCGCATCGGGTCATTCGCTGGGCCGGCACTGAAGGCCCTGCTGCACAGGATGCGGTCGTCGAAGAGCTGTTCAAGGCCTATTTCGAGGATGGCAAGAACCTCGGAGACGACACCGTGCTCATCGAAGCCGCTGAAAAGGCCGGACTTGACCGTGAAATCGTCTCCAGGCTGCTTTCGGGCGAGGCCGACCGGGATGCGGTAAGTTCGGAGATCGAGCAGGCCCGGCAAATGGGTGTGACCGGCGTTCCCTGTTTCATCATGGACATGAAATATGCAGTCGTGGGCGCGCAGCCGGCCGAGGCGCTTGCCGATGCCATGCGCAAGATCGTTCAGGAAAAATCGACCGGGCAACTGGCGCCGGACACCTCGAACGACAACGCCCCGTAGCCACGGGTTCCAGACCGGGCCGCATGCGCAGGGATTGCGGCCCGGCCAACCTCAAAAATCCGTCACAACGATCGCGGCTTTTGCTGTCAGTGATTGGCCTGGCCGACCAGCTCCGCCAGTTGGGTCATCACCACCGCAGCGCCGGTGAGCCGTTTTTCCGCCGTCGGCAAGTCGCGGACGAACACCACGCTCTGATCGGGTCTGATCTTGGCAAGATTTCCCTGTCTGGAAATATGCTGCACCAGCGCCGCGGGGTTCGGAAACTCCTTGTTTCGGAACTGCACCACGACACCCTTCGGACCGGCGTCGAGTTTCTCGACATTGGCCTTGCGGCAGAGCGCCTTGATGAAGACGATCTTGAGCAGGTGCTGCACCTCGATCGGCAACGGGCCGAACCGGTCGATCAGTTCCGCCCCAAAGCCGTCGATGTCTCCGACATCGGTGATCTCGCCCAGACGGCGATAGAGCCCGAGCCTGAGATGCAGGTCCGGCACATAGTCTTCCGGGATCATCACAGGAGTACCGACCGTGATCTGCGGTGACCAGCCGCTGTCCACCAGCGCATCTTCGCCGCGCACTTCGGCCACGGCCTCTTCGAGCATATGCTGGTACAGTTCGAAGCCGACTTCCTTGATATGGCCTGACTGTTCCTCGCCCAGCAGGTTGCCGGCGCCGCGAATGTCGAGGTCATGGCTTGCGAGCTGAAAGCCCGCGCCGAGGGTATCGAGCGATTGCAGCACCTTGAGCCGCTTGTCGGCGGTTGCGGTCAGCGTCTTGTTGACCGGCAAGGTGAACAGCGCGAAAGCGCGAACCTTGGACCGACCGACACGGCCGCGCAACTGGTAGAGCTGGGCCAGGCCGAACATGTCGGCCCGGTGCACGATCAGAGTGTTGGCCGTCGGCACATCAAGGCCGGATTCGACGATGGTGGTCGACAACAGAACGTCATACTGGCCGTCATAGAACGCGTTCATGATGTCGTCGAGTTCACCGGCCGCCATCTGGCCGTGCGCCACGGCGAATTTGAGCTCCGGCACATCCGAACGCAGGAACGCGGCCACATCCTCAAGGTCAGAAACGCGCGGGCAGACGTAAAAGCTCTGCCCGCCCCGGTAATGCTCGCGCATCAACGTTTCGCGCACCGTGACCGGATCGAATGGCGAGATGAAGGTCCGCACCGCCATCCGGTCTACCGGCGCGGTGGTGATCAGCGACAGTTCCCGCACCCCCGTCATCGCCAGTTGCAGCGTGCGCGGAATCGGCGTCGCCGACAAGGTCAGCACATGGACGTCACTCTTGAGCTCCTTGAGCCGCTCCTTGTGCTTGACGCCGAAGTGCTGTTCCTCGTCGATGATCAGCAGTCCGAGATTGGCAAAATTGATCGAGCTTCCCAGAAGCGCGTGGGTGCCGACCACGATGTCGGTCTTGCCCGAAGCAAGTTCGGCCTTGGTCAGGGCCAGTTCCTTTGCGCCCACCAGCCGCGAGGCCTGGGCAATGCGCACCGGATATCCGCGCAGCCGCTCGGTGAATGTCTTGAAATGCTGGCGCGCAAGCAGCGTCGTGGGCACCACCACGGCCACCTGCACCCCATTCATGGCGGCAATGAAGGCGGCCCTCAGCGCGACTTCGGTCTTGCCGAAGCCCACATCCCCGCAGACCAGCCGGTCCATCGGCTGGCCGGCTGCCAGATCGTCGCGCACCCTTTCGATGGCGGCCATCTGGTCTTCCGTCTCGTCATAGGGGAAGCGTGCGGAAAACTCGTCATAGAGCCCCTCGGGCGCGCCGAGGACGGGTGCTGCGCGCATGTGCCGTTCGGCCGCGATCCGGATCAGGCCCTCCGCCATGTCGAGCAGGCGCTTCTTGAGCCGCGCCTTGCGCGATTGCCAGGCCACGCCACCGAGCTTGTCGAGTTGCACATCGGCGCTGTCGGATCCATAGCGGCTCAACAGCTCGATGTTTTCCACCGGCAGAAACAGCTTGGCGTCCCCGGCATAGTGAAGTTCGAGACAGGCATGCGGGGCGCCTGCCGCCTCAAGCGTCCTGAGCCCGATGAACTGGCCGATGCCGTGCTCGGCGTGAACCACGAAGCTGCCCTCGTCGAGTCCGGACACTTCGGAAATGTAATCCGCTCCGCGCCGCTTGCGCTTGGCCCGGCGCACCAGACGGTCGCCCAGCACATCCTGTTCGCCGATGACCACAAGGTCGCCGATCTCAAAACCGCCCTCGATCGCGAGAACGCTCGCCGCAGCTTCGCCGGGCTTGAGCTTTGCCAGTTCCGCAAAACTGTCGATCCGGCGGATCCGATCGAGCCCGTGCTCCTCGGTTACCTGCAGAAGACGGTCAAGGGATCCTTCCGTCCATGCCGTGATCAGGACCTTGTGACCGGCCTGACGCTTGCTGCCCACATGGGAAACGAGCTTGTCGAAAAGATTGACACGCTGCTGGCCTTCGGGCGTCTTCTCGGCTTCGGCATCCGCGGCCCATCGCGGTCCGGTGGCGGCCGGCAGATCAATGACACGTCTGGCCGAGTTTTCAGGTTCATGGAAAGGGGTCAGCCGGATGGCGTTGCGGCGGTCGAGCGCTGCTTGCAACTCAGTCGTGTCGAGATAGAGAAGATCCGGAGCGATCGCCTTGTAGGGCGTTGTCTGCACACCCTTGCCCTTCTCCATGCTCTGGGCCGCCTGCCTCGCCTCGAAATGATCGAGGATCTGCGCGCGGCGCTCGCCCGCAGCCTCCGACAGCATATGATCGCCTGAAACCCTGAACCCCTCGATGTAATCGAACACGGTTGCCATCTCGTCATGAAACAACGGCAGCCAGTGCTCCATACCGGGGTACCGGCGGCCTTCGCTGATCGCCACATAGAGCGCGTCATCGCGATTGGCCGCGCCAAAGGTCTCGAGATAGTTGCGCCGGAAACGGCTGATCGTGTCCGACTCGAGCGTCACCTCGCTCATGGCGTTGAGGGAAAACTCCCGCGCCGGCGCCGTCGTGCGCTGGCTGGCCGGATCGAACTGCCGGATACTTTCGAGCGTGTCGCCGAAGAAGTCCAGCCGCACCGGTTCGTCCGCGCCGGGAACAAAGACATCCAGAATACCGCCGCGGACCGCGTATTCACCAACTTCGCGAACCGTGTCGACGCGTTCGAAACCGTGCTGAGCCAGACGGGCCGACAGCGATTCCATTTTCAGCCGCTGTCCCGGTCTTGCCGAAAAGCCGAGATCCGACACCACCGACTTTGGCGGCACCCGCTGAAGCATCGCATTGACGGTAATCAGCACGATCGCCGGATGCGGATTGTCCGAAAATCCTGCCAGAGCCGCCAATGCCGAAAGCCGGCGCGCCGACACATCGGCGCCCGGAGAGACCCGGTCGTAGGGCAGACAGTCCCACCCCGGAAGGGTCAGGACCGGGATGTCGGGCGCATAAAACGCCAGATTCTGCTCGAGGTCCGCAATGCGCTGACCGTCGGAAATGATATGCGCCAGCGGCCCTGACTCTCGTGCTATCTCTGCAAGAGCCAGAGCCTCCATGCCCTGCGGCACGCCTGCCAGCGTGACCGGCGAACCCGCGCCGGTCACCTTCGCTACCGGAACAAATGTTGTCATGTGTCGGAATTCCGCTTGCCGTCCGGATCAGACCTCGTCTCGGGCTCGAAGTCCGGCACATAGGCCCGCACCCGCGCAAACAGATCGGTCTGAAACCTCTCAGGCGTCGCCTGCTCTCCGGTCACCCATTTGAGCAGATCGCCATCGTCCTCCGCCATCAGCGCCTCGAACTGGTCGAGCTCGTCCTCGTCCAGCGTGGCAATCTCGGCATCGGCGAAGCCGCCGATCACCAGGTCCATTTCGCGAATGCCGCGCCGCCAGGCGCGCACCAGGATGCGGCGGCGTCTGGGATCAAGGTCGGCGCTCGAACGTGTGGTTCCGGTCATGAAAAGCCCTTGTCGGTTGGAGTGACTGCATATCCTGTCATTGCCGGAATGTCAGCCTTGCCATGCAGGCAAATTTGCCGTTCAACAGGTGTGATGCGCCCGCTCGAACTCGATCCCCTGTTCAAGACCGTCGAAGGTCTGCCCGGCATAGGCCCGAAAACCGCCGAAGCGCTGGCGCGCGTCACCGGCCGCGATGGCCCCGAGGACACGAGGGCGCTGGACCTGCTCCTGCTGCCGCCGCACGGAATGATCGACCGCACCCTGCGCGCGGGCATCACCGAAGCGCCGGAAGGGACGATCGCGACGCTGAAAGTGCGTGTCGATCGCCATCAGGCTTCGCCGCCCGGTCGAAAATCCGTGCCCTACCGTGTCTATGTGCACGACGATACCGGTGAAATGGCGCTTACCTTCTTTCATTCCAAGCAGGCTTGGCTCGAAAAGATTCTTCCGGTGGGCGAAACGGTCTTGGTCAGCGGCAAGGTCGAATGGTTCAACGGCCGCCCGTCCATGGTTCATCCCGACCACATCGTCGCCGAAAGCGAAGCCGGCAGCCTTCCGCTGATCGAGCCGGTCTATCCGCTGACCGCCGGGCTGTCACCGAAATTGCTCAGACGCGCGATAGAGGCGGCTCTCGAATTGATGCCGACCCTTCCGGAATGGGCCGATACGCATCTGGTCAAACGCAACAGTTTTCCGGATATGGCGGAGGCCATCCGGCACCTGCATCATCCTCAAAGCGCGCTCGATCTCGAACCGCAGACGGTCGCGCGGCGCAGGCTCGCCTATGACGAACTGCTGGCAGGCCAGCTGTCGCTCGCGCTGGTACGCCAGACATTGCGCAAACTGCCTGGCGAACCGGTCAATGCCGAGGGACGCCTGCGGCGGCAGATCCTTGACGCGCTGCCCTTTTCACTCACCGGAAGTCAGCAGGCAGCGGTTGAAGACATTCTTCGCGACATGGCCGGATCCGACCGGATGCTGCGGCTGCTGCAGGGCGATGTCGGTTCGGGAAAGACCGCCGTGGCGATGTTGGCAATGGCCGATGCGGTCGAAGCCGGCGGCCAGGCTGTGCTGATGGCGCCGACCGAGATCCTTGCCCGGCAACACTATGCGACGATCAGGAAAATGGCCGAAGCAGCCGATATCGATGTGGCCGTGCTCACGTCCCGCGCCAAGGGCCGGGAGCGCAAGGAGCTGCTTGAGAAAATCGCCAATGGCGAGGCGCAGATCGTCATCGGAACCCATGCGCTGTTCCAGGACACGGTCAGCTACGCCAATCTGACCCTCGCTGTCGTCGACGAACAGCATCGCTTCGGTGTGCACCAGCGGCTGCGGCTGACCGCCAAGGGCACCGCGCCACACATGCTGGTGATGACCGCCACGCCGATCCCGCGGACACTTGTGCTTGCGGCCTTCGGCGACATGGATGTCTCAAAGCTGACGGAGAAACCGGCGGGCCGTCAGCCGATCACCACCGTCACCATCCCCGATGAGCGTATCGAGGAAATAGTCGAGCGCCTCCGCAGCGCGCTGCGCGAAGGCCGTAAAGCCTATTGGATATGCCCGCTTGTCGAGGATTCACAGGACAGCGACCTGATGTCGGTCGAAAGCAGGCATTCAAGCCTTGTCAGGGCACTCGGCCCGGAACTGGGCAGGCAGATCTCGCTGGTGCATGGCCGAATGTCTTCCGAGGAGAAGGACCAGGCGATGAGCGCCTTCAAGTCCGGTGAGACCAGACTGCTTGTCGCCACCACCGTGATCGAGGTGGGCGTCGACGTCCCGGACGCCACCATCATGGTCATCGAGCACGCCGAACGCTTCGGTCTCGCGCAGCTTCATCAGTTGCGTGGACGCGTCGGCCGCGGTGACGGCGCCTCAAGCTGCATTCTACTCTATCATGGCCCGCTGGGCGAGACCGCCGGTGCGCGGCTTTCGGTTCTGCGTGAAACCGAAGACGGCTTCCGGATTGCCGAAGAGGATCTGAAGTTGCGTGGCGAAGGCGAGGTGCTCGGCACCCGGCAGTCGGGGATGCCCGGTTTCAGGCTGGCAAATCTCTCCGCCCATGCCGATCTTCTGGAAATAGCCCGGACCGACGCGCGCAACATTCTTGAAACCGACCCGGGCCTTACCAGCCCGAGGGGCGCAGCGCTGAGAATGCTGCTCTATCTGATGCGCCGGGACGAAGCGATACGCTTTTTGAGGGCAGGCTGAGCGAAACCGAAACGAACCAGACGAGAATCAGACGGATTCGGGCTTACGTTTCGAGTCTTTCTTCACCGGCAGCGTCTTGGGGAAATCGGGCGAAACAAGCCCCGCTGAAATCACCATCTTCGCCGCCTCCTCCACGCTCATGTCGAGGATCATGACATCCTTGCGCGGCACGAACAGCAAAAATCCGGATGTCGGATTCGGCGTGGTCGGCAGGAACACCGAAATCGAATCCTCTTCGGCCAGACGGTGGCTGACTTCACCCTTGGTGTCGGTGGCAATGAAGACGATCGACCAAAGCCCGCGACGTGGATACTCGATCAGCGCCGCCTGCTTGAATGAACTGCTCTGCTCGGCGAGCACGGTTTCGAAAATCTGCTTGAGCCCCTTGTAGAGGCTGCGCACCAGCGGCATCCGGTCGAGCAGCGATTCCCCGAACGCGATGATCGACCGGCCGACCAGGTTAGCGGTGAGAAATCCGATCACCGTGATGAGGAACAGCGCGGTCAGAAGACCAAATCCGGGAACCGCGAACGGCAGGTAATTGTCCGGATTGTAGATGGTCGGAATGTAGGGCTTCACCCAGCTGTCGACCCAGCCGACGAAGGTCCAGGTCAGATAGGCGGTGATGGCGAGAGGCGCGACGATGATCAGGCCGGTGAGAAAGTAGTTTCTCAGCCGTCGGCTGGCCCCGACCCTCTTTTGCTTTTCGCTCATCTCTTGCCCTGTCCCTGAAGGTCACGCGAATTGGTGCATCGCAACACCAATATAGGAACCGCCTGCCGAACAAGGCAAGCGGTTCGGGCAAAATGCTTCGGCGGCAAAGGGTTTGGCGCCTATTCCACCGTCACGGACTTGGCAAGGTTGCGCGGCTGATCCACGTCCGTGCCCATGAAAACGGCCGTGTGATAGGCGATCAGTTGAACCGGCAAGGCATGCAGGATCGGCGTGACGATCTCGTTGACAACCGGAAGCACAATGGTCGCCATGGTTTCGAGCGGCGCGGCGGCGGCACCCGCCTCATCGGTGATCAGAACGATCTGGCCGCCCCGGGCGGCTACTTCCTGCATGTTCGACATGGTCTTCTCGAAATGCCGGTCATGCGGAGCGATCACGATGACGGGCATGTTCTCGTCGATCAGCGCGATCGGCCCGTGCTTGAGTTCACCCGCAGCATAGGCTTCGGCGTGAATATAGGAGATTTCCTTCAGTTTCAGGGCACCCTCGAGCGCCATGGCGAAACTCGTTCCGCGCCCCAGGTAAAGAACGTCCTTGAAGCGCGCCAGATCCCGCGAAAGCGCTTCGATCTGCGGTTCGATCTTGCGAATGACCTCGTTGAACAGCCGTGGCGCCTCGATCAGCGCCTGTACCATTGCGCGTTCCTCTGCCTCCGGCAATTCTCCACGCTGCCGGCCGGCGACCATGGCAAGCGCCGCGAGAACGGAAAGCTGGCATGTGAAGGCCTTGGTTGAGGCCACCCCGATTTCCGGGCCGGCGAGTGTTGGGAACACCGCATCGGCTTCGCGGGCTATGGTCGATTCGCGCACATTGACCACCGCGCCGATGGCGAGCTTGTTGTCGCGGCAGTAGCGCAGCGAGGCCAGCGTGTCGGCAGTCTCCCCCGATTGCGAAATGAACAACGCGGCCATCCGTCCTGGCAGCGGCATTTCGCGGTAGCGGAACTCAGAGGCAACATCGATCTCGACGGGCAGCCGGGCAAAGCGCTCGAACCAGCATTTCCCGATCAGGCCGGCATAATACGCCGTTCCGCAAGCCGACATGGCCAACCGGTCAAGATTGGTGAAATCCAGCTGTGCGCTGTCAAGCCGGACCCGGCCTTCGGCGAAATCGATATAGTTGCTCAGCGTGTGCGAGATCACCTCGGACTGCTCATGGATTTCCTTTTCCATGAAATGGCGGTGATTGCCCTTGTCGACCACGTAGGTCGCCCCTTGCGTGATCTGGCTTTGGCGCTCGGCGGGCGCGCCCGACTGATCATAGATTTCAAGACTGTGGGGCGTGATGACCGCCCAGTCGCCATCATCGAGATAGGTGATCTTGTCGGTGAAGGGAGCAAGTGCAATGGCGTCCGATCCGAGAAACATTTCGCCCTTGCCGTGACCAACCGCCAGCGGAGGTCCCGAGCGCGCGCCGAGGATCATCTCGGGCTGGTCTTCAAACAGGACCGCCAGCGCATAGGCGCCCTCGACCCGGGAAAGCATCGCCTGCATGGCCTCGCGCGGGGCGAGCCCTTCGGCGCGGTAGGCGGCGAGCAGTTGCGCGACGACCTCGGTGTCTGTCTGGCTGTGGAATTCCGCGCCCTTTGCTATGAGTTCGGCGCGCAGCGGTGCAAAATTCTCGATGATCCCGTTGTGGACCACGGCGACACCGTTGCAGAAATGCGGATGCGCATTGCGCTCGGTCGGCGCGCCATGCGTGGCCCAGCGCGTGTGGCCGATGCCGACGGTCCCGGCGAGCGGTTCCGCCTTGAGACGTGTCTCGAGATTGACCAGCTTGCCCTCGGCACGCCGGCGTCCGAGCTGACCATCTGAGATTGTGGCAATGCCGGCGGAATCGTAGCCGCGATACTCAAGCCGTTTGAGCGCATCGACCAACAGCGCCGCGACCTGATTCTGGCCAACCATTCCCACTATGCCGCACATGATATTCTCCAGCCTTTTTCGACACCAACGCTCTTACGCAGCATTGCCGTCATGCGCCAGTGGGCCGCAGTGCCCGCCCGCTCAATTTTGATGACACCGCGTAATTCTCGATCCGCGCTTCGTCACGACCCCGAAGAGGCCTTCAATGCCTTGATTGCCGAGATCCTTTCGCGAAGCCGCGCCGCATATCCCGGCTTGGTCTCCTGCCGGGCCCGCGCCACCGCCAGCGCATCGTCGGGAACCTCGGACGTGACCACACTGCCCGAGGCGACGAACGCGCCCTCGCCGATCCGAACCGGTGCGACAAGCGACGAGTTGGAGCCGATAAAGGCCCTTGCACCGATTTCGGTCAGGTGCTTGTTCTGTCCGTCATAATTGCAGGTGATCGTTCCCGCGCCGATATTGGCGCCGGCGCCGACGATCGCATCGCCGACATAGCTCAAATGATTGACCTTGGCGCCCTCGCCGATCCTGGCTTTCTTGACCTCGCAGAAATTGCCGACCTTTGCCTTTTCACCGAGTTCCGCGCCAGGCCGCAATCTCGCGAACGGTCCGATCTGGGCATGGGCCCCGATCGTTGTTCCCTCGAGATGACTGAACGCATGAATGACAGCTCCCTGCCCCACCGTGACACCGGGGCCGAACCAGACATTCGGCTCGATTGTCACATCTCCGGCAATGTCGGTGTCATGGGAGAGATAGACTGTAGCCGGGTCCATCATGCTCACGCCCGAAATCATGGCCTGATGGCGTGCCCGCGCCTGCCAGACGGCCTCGATTTCGGCCAGTTCCGCGCGGGTGTTGCAGCCCATCATGTCTTCCTCGGGCGCCTCGACAGCGACGCATTTCAACCCCCGCGCCCGCGCGATCTCGACAATGTCGGTCAGATAGTATTCGCCCTTTGAATTGTCGTTGCCGATGGCTTCGAGAAGGTCCACCGCCTGCGTGCCCGAAAAGGTGATGATCCCGCCATTGCAAAAATCGATCGCGAGCTCTTCAGGCGACGCGTCGCGATGTTCGCGGATCGCCACCAGTTCGCCGTCCTTTTCGATCAATCTTCCGTAGCCGCTCGGGTCGCCAGCGCGGAAGCCCAGCACGACGACATCCGCGCCCGCGGTCCGGCTCGCGATCGCAGCCTCGAGGCTCTCGGGGTTGATCAGCGGCGCATCGCCGTAAAGCACCACAACATCGTCATAGCCTTGCGATATGACCTCCCGTGCCATCAGCACGGCATGGCCGGTACCTTTTCGCTCGGTCTGCATCACGGGCGTGACCGGAAGCTGGTGGCCGATCTGTGCTGCGCTGGTGACGGCGTCCGCGTCCCGCCCCACCACGAGCGCAATGTCGTTGACCCCGGCCCGCGCGGCGGCATTGGTCACATGGGCGATCAGCGGCAGGTTGCCGACCTCGTGCAGCACCTTGGATCTGGATGATTTCATCCGTGTCGCATCGCCCGCTGCAAGAACGACGGCAAGACATGTCCGCGTCATCTAAAACCTCATATCCGAATTCGAATTGTCACTGTTTCCGGCTGCTATAACATCCAAAATGCATGCTGCCTGTGAAAAATCTCTTTCCCGGGCCGGCAGGGCTGTTAATGAGGCCAAATGACCAATGCATCCCTGTTCGCCGGCGCCAATGGCGCCACCCGGTTCCTGCCGCTCGCGGTGATGATTCTCACGCCATTGTTCTTTTCCTCGAATCTGATCTTCGGGCGCTCGACCATTCCGGAAGTCGCCCCCTTCACCCTTGCGTTTCTCCGCTGGACGGCGGCGAGCCTTGCGCTTGCGCCCTTTGTCTGGATGGCCCGCGACAGGGTGCGCGCCTATCTCCGCGAGGCAACCGCGCACTGGCTGCTGCTCGGATTTCTCGGCATGTGGATCTGCGGAGCCGGCGTCTACTACGCCCTCTCCTTCACCACAGCGACCAACGGAACCCTGATCTACACCACCTCGCCGTTGATGATAATCCTGCTTGAAAGGCTGTTTTTCGGACGCGCCACCGGCTGGCGGGAGCTGGCCGGCATCGCCATCGGCTTCTTCGGCGTGGCGATCATCGTGCTCAGGGGCGATCTGAAAGCCCTGGCCGATCTCGACCTGAATTACGGGGATCTGGTGTTCATTTCCGCAGCCTTTTCCTGGGCTCTCTATTCGGTCCTGCTCAAGGGGCGGCGCACGGCCGGGCTGCCTGTCGCGGCGCTGTTCGGAACGATCACCCTCGCCGGAGCATTGCTGCTGGCGCCGTTCGCCCTGTGGGAATGGCTCTCGGGCGCGCGCATGCCTGAGACACTGTCCGCCTGGGGCGGCATCGCTGGAATCGTCGTGTTCTCGTCGCTGCTGGCTTTCGGCGGCTTTCAGTATGGTGTCGCACGTCTCGGCGCCTCGACCACCGGCATCTTCATGTACCTTCTGCCTGTCTATGGGGTGGGTCTTGCCGTGCTGGTGCTGGGAGAACCTTTCCACACTCACCATGCAGTGGGCATTCTGACCGTGCTGGGCGGCCTGGTTCTGGCGACGGCGCCTGTCGGACGCAAACGAAAGCCGGGTGCCTAGCCGATCCGCCCCAGCGCCGGGAATGTTTCCAGGAGCCAGAACGCCATGGTCGCCATGCCGCCGGTCAGAAACAGGATGCCGGTGAGCACCAGGAGCGCGCCGGTGATCCTCTCGACCGTCCCCAGATGCTGGCGGAAGCTTTGGGCAAACCGCATGAAGCGTTCGGAAAACAGCGCCGCGATCCAGAACGGCACCGCCAGCCCGACCGAATAGGCTGCCAGCAGCAAAGCTCCCGAGGCCACCGTTTCATGCGAGGCTGCCACACCCAGCACCGCGCCGAGAACCGGGCCGATGCAAGGGGTCCAGCCGAAGGCGAAGGCAAGCCCCATCACATAGGCGCCCGACAGCGTCGCAGGTTTGCCGCCGCCCGAGAATCGCGCTTCGCGCGCCAGCAGACCGATGCGGAACACACCCAGGAAATGCAGCCCCATCAGGATAATGACCACGCCGCCCACCTTGGCGAGCAGATCCATGTGCTGCCTCAGCGCCGAACCGATCGAGGAGGCCCCGGCGCCCAGCGCCACGAAGACCGTGGCGAAACCGAACGTGAAGAACAGCGAGGCGAAAAACACCGCCCGGCGGGTCTCAGTATTGCGCGCCGTTTCGCCGGACCCGCGAAAATCTTCGACCGAGATCCCTGCCATGTAGCACAGGTATGGCGGTACCAGCGGCAGCACGCACGGCGACAGGAACGACAAAGCTCCTGCAAGCAGCACGGTCAGCAAGGGAATGTCGGCAATAGTCACTTTATGCGGTTCCAATCAGGCAAATGAGCAGGTCCCGGCTCGTGATGCAGACAAAAGACCTTGCGCGGGACGGATCGCAACCTGTCTAAACGCCGCACCCCGATCGCGCCAGTCACGATTTGGCGGGTCCAATGTGATCGCCGCAGCCGGACGGCTTGCCCGGGCCAGCCCTAGTCTCCCGACCGCACCCTTGGCCGGCCATTTACGCCCGGAACAGGCCCGGTGCCGCGCGGCACACGCGACCGGATTTGCGGCATTCTTCAACCATTTCCTGCGTTCCCGTTGCAGTGCTGAAAAAGCTTCCTGAAGCCATGGATTTGCGGTTGACCACTGCGCATTGCCTGCCTATGTTCCGCGCCATTCCGCCCGGTCAGCAGCCGGGCTTTTTGAGAGCGTAGCTCAGTTGGTAGAGCAACTGACTTTTAATCAGTAGGTCCAGGGTTCGAACCCCTGCGCTCTCACCAAAAAATCAATTTCAATAGCTCTCACCTACTTACACGGTTGCACAAAAGCCTCTCGGGGTTCCGGTGGGGTTCCAAAAAAGCAATCGCGACGATGGCAGCGGAGAGCAAATCTCCAGTTGCGATTCCACACGACATGGATGCAACATGAAATCGCGGCTCGAAGGGCTGACTTTCGATTGGAGTGCAGGTTATGAGCGTCAAGTCTTTTGCTGCTGGTTTCAAAGCCAAACTCAAAG
The DNA here is from genome assembly GCA_040216675.1 of Hoeflea sp. GTDB lineage: Bacteria > Pseudomonadota > Alphaproteobacteria > Rhizobiales > Rhizobiaceae > Hoeflea. The sequence continues at coordinate 335,107 of JAVJOR010000007.1, forward strand.
TGCTGAGGAAGCAAGGCGTTGCTGCAATCGATACGGATGAGTTGATCCGATATTTCGGCACCGTAGAGAACGGTCCAGATAATCCCGGATCACCGCAAGCGTTAAAAGAATATGAGGCTGCACTAGCTCAACAACTTGAAACGATTAAGCTGACGCATGCCTCCGATCTCGAGATGTTCAAGTCGGTAATTGATGCTGGCCAAAATTCCATTCGCACGATGATCGCCATAAATGGCGGCGCTTCTGTTGCCATGCTTGCCTTCATGGGACACTTGGCAAGCAATGAGTCAAATCAAGTTGCAAACTTTGCCGCAAGCTTCGCACCCTTTGCAGTCGGCACCTTTTTGGCTGGGCTCGTCTCCGGGGTGACTTACCTCAGCCAATGGCTCTATGGCGGTAATCATACAAAATGGGGTTTCGCCTTAAATTTAGCATCGATTGCTCTCGGCGCAGGCGCCTATGCTTGTTTCGCAGTGGGAGCCTATCAGAGCTATAACGCTTTCATATCCTACTTGTAATCGCCCAATTGAGCACCGTTTACAGACGCAGCTTGTTGTAGCGGAGAACAAAGCGGGAGTGCCGGAACGAGTTCCTGCGCTCTCACCAAAACTCCCAAAGCACCGTAGTGATCTGAAAACTGCGCCTGTCCGGCGCCGGAATTCTTTCAGGTTTGGCCCCGTCGGCCCCTGAGAGCCGACAGGAAATGCAAGCTGGGGCACCCCAGCGTAATCCCGCTCTTCTCACCTACACCTCGACGCCGACAACCGCCAGGCAGTCGCCGGACTTGATCAGCCCGGGGAAATGCCGCGACACGAGAATCCCGGAGCGCCCTGCCCGGTATTCGATCGGCGCGCGGCCGGTTCGGTCGGCCGGCCAGACGCGGGCGACGACCTCGCCCTTTTCGACGTCTTCACCCAGATCCTTCATCGCCTCGAACATGCCGTCATCCTGGCAGAAAACGAAACAGTCCCCGTCGGGCATGTCGAGTTGCCTGGACGGTCCCATTTCGGGCTCGCCCTTCATGATGCCCACATGCTTGAGCACGTTGCGCACCCCCTTCTTGGCGATGGCGTTGGAGCGCGCCGTCGATGTGCCGCCGCCACCCAGTTCGGTGGTCACGAAGATCTTGCCCTGGTCCTCGACGGTGGTGTCGTACATGCCGACATTGTCGATCTCCAGCAGCATCATCGAATAGGGCGCGTTGAACGCCTCGACCGCGGCCACGCAAGCCGCCTGCTGGTCCTTGTTCTCGAGCACGTGCGCCGAGGCGAAGGGAATGAAATCAAGCGTCTTGCCGCCCGAGTGGAAGTCGAGCACCACACTGGTTTCCGGCAACAGCACGGTGGAGATATAATCGGCGATCTTCTCCGTCACCGTCCCGCTCGGGTTGCCCGGGAACGACCTGTTCATGTTTCCCCTGTCGATCGGGGACGTCCGGGTTCCGGCCCGGAAAGCCGGATAGTTGAGCGCCGGCACGATGATCACCCGGCCCTCGATATCGGAGGCCTTGAGGTCGATCGCCAGTTCCATCAGCGCAATCGGACCCTCATACTCGTCGCCATGGTTGCCCCCTGTCAGAAGCGCCGTGGGGCCGACGCCGTTCCTGATCACGGTGATCGGGATCATCACCGATCCCCAGGCGGAATCATCGCGGCTGTAGGGAAGCTTCAGGAAGCCGTGGTGTTCGCCATCCTCGTCGAGAGGAATCGTCGGAACAATCGGATTGGCAGTCATCTCTGATCAATCCTTCACGAGCATCTTACGCGGCACGTTCGACAGGCATTCGGGGCCGGTCTCGCCGATGGCGATGCTTTCGGTGATCTCGAAGCCCATGCCCTCCATCCAGAGGCCGGTCATGAAGTGGAACGTCATCCCGGGCTTCAGCACTGTCCGGTCACCCGGACGCAGCGAACAGTTGCGCTCGCCCCAGTCCGGCGGATAGGACAGACCGATGGGATAGCCGGTGCGGTTGTTCTTCACGATGTTGTACTTCTCGAGCACACCGAAGAAGGCGATGGCGATGTCCTCGCACAGGTTTCCTGCTTTTGCGGCCTCGAGCCCGGCTTCCATGCCTTCGAGCACGGCTTTTTCCGCATCCAGGAACTGCTGCGTCGGCTTGCCGAGGAAGATGGTGCGCGACAGCGGGCAGTGATAGCGGCGGAAACAGCCGGCAATCTCGAAGAAGGTTCCCTCGCCGGTCACCATCTTCTTGTCGTCCCATGTCAGATGGGGGGCTGCGGCATCCGCGCCCGACGGAAGCAGCGGCACGATGGCCGGATAATCGCCGCCAAAGCCCCAATCCGCGTCGTAGCGCAGCGAGGCATCGTAGATTTCGGCCACCAGATCGCATTTGCGCATGCCCGGTTCGACCTTCTCGGCGATCCGCGCATGCATTCTTTCGACGATCTTGCCCGCTTTGCGCATCCGGTCGAGTTCGGCCGGGGATTTCGGGCCACGCAGCCAGTTGACGAGGTTGGTGACGTCAAACAGTTCGTTCGGCAGCCCTGCGCTCAGCGATTGGTACCCCTTTGCGGAGAACCAGTAATTGTCCATCTCCACGCCGATCCTGCCGGTGTGCCAGCCGCGTTCTGTCAGCTTGGCGGCGAGGTATTCCATCGGGTGGCGCTCGTCCGATTGCACAAAATAGTCCGGATAGCCGATCAGGTCCGGCTCGTTCATCCAGACGGTGCGCAGGGCGCCCTGGGCATCCTGTTCGCGCCCGAACCAGACCGGATCACCGGAGGGTCCGATGATGACGGACTGATGAACATAGAACGACCAGCCGTCATAGCCGGTGAGCCATGCCATGTTGGACGGATCCGAGGTGATCAGCGTGTCGATCCCCTTGGCTTCCATCGCCGCGCGCACGCGGGACAGTCGGGTTTCATATTCGGAGTCGGTAAATCGGAATGTGTCGATTTCAGCCATGTGTCAGCTTTCGAGGTTGGTGCCGAGTCCGGCATGTGAGGCACGCTGTTGGGCGTGGGTGGCGATCGCGGTGTCCTGAACACCGGTTCCGGTCAAGTCCGCGATGGTGATCTGGTCGGCCCCTGTGCGCCCCGGCGCATCGCCGGCGACGATGGCTCCGAGTTCGGCGAAGTCGGGCTCGGCGGCAACCACGCCGGCCGCGATGGCGCTGCGCAATTCGCCCAGGATCCGCGTTTGCGACAGGCGGTCCGGGACATAAAGATCCGCCTTTGCAAAACAGGCGGGATCGAGTTCGTTCTTGTGCTCCTGATCGGATCCCATCGCGGTCACATGCTGCCCGGGACGCAACCATTCGGCCTTCAGAACCGGTTCTGCAGCCGGGGTCGTCGTCACGATCACATCCGCCTCGGCCACCGCAGCGGCTGCATCGTCAGAGGCCCGCACCTCGATTCCCAGTTCCGCAGTCAGGTCGCTTGCCGCCCAAGCCGCCTTGTCGGGATCGCGCGCCCAAATGGTTGCCGTCCGGATGGGCCTGACAAGCGTCAAGGCCTCGAGCTGCAGCCGTGCCTGCATGCCGGAGCCGATGATGCAGGCCTTTGACGCATTCTCACGCGACAGATGCCGTGCGGCTACGGCGCCGGCCGCCGCGGTCCGCACATCGGTCAGATAGCCATTGTCGAGCAGCAGCGCCTCAAGCATTCCGGTGCGGGCGGAAAACAGGATCATCAGGCCTGAGGTGGAGGGCAGACCTATCTTCGGGTTGTCGAAAAAACCCGGCGAGACCTTGAGCGCGAAGCTTTCGAGCCCGGGCACATAGGCCGTCTTGACGTCGACCTCGCCATTGAAGTCCTTGATTGCCATCGACAGGATCGGCGGCATCACCACGCCACCGCCGGCAAGCGCACGAAAGGCACTCTCGACACAGTCCACAGCATCGAGATCGAGCGGCACGGCCTTGCGCAAATCCGCCTCGGTCAGGATCCTGATCTCCGCCATCTCACGCCACCTCCCGCGTTACATCGACATCCTCGCCGGAAATGATGCGATGATGCTGCGTCATGTCGATGTTGCCGCCGCTCAGGATAACACCGGTCACCCCATTCGGACTGACCTTGCCCGAAAGCAGCGTCGCAACGCCAACCGCGCCGGACCCTTCGACGATCTGGCGTTCCTGCCAGTAGATGTGCCGGATCGCTTCGGCAATTTCGGTTTCATTGACAAGAACGAGGTCGTCGATGAGATCACGGGTCATCGCGAAGGTGAAGCGGTTTTCAAGCCCGATGCCGCCGCCAAGCGAATCGGCGAGCGTGGCGAGTTCCTCGACCTCCACCGGCTTTCCGGCTTGGAGGCATGCATGCATCGCCGCACCGCGCTCCATGGAGACACCGACAACCCGAATGCCGGGCTTTTTCGCCTTGAGCGCGGCTGCAACGCCTGAAACCAGGCCGCCCCCTGAAACCGGCACCAGCACCGTTTCAAGCTCCGGAACCTGTTCCAGAAACTCGAGCCCGAGGGTCCCCTGCCCGCCGATCACGTCACGATGATCGAAGGGCGGGATCATCGTCATGCCTTCGTCGCGCACCAGCCGGTCCACCTCCAGCTGCGCCTCGTCCTGTGACCTGCCGATGATACGAACCTCGGCGCCTTGCGCACGGATGCCGTCGATCTTGGCCTGCGGCACCAGTTTCGACATGCAGATGATGCACTTCGCACCGGCCGTCTTCGCCGCATAGGCAAGGCCCCGCCCGTGATTGCCGGTGGACACCCCGATCACCCCGCGGCTGCGTTCCTCGTCATTGAGCGATGCGACGGCATTGCTGGCCCCGCGAAACTTGAAACTGCCGGTGATCTGCGTGTGTTCGAGCTTGAGGTGAACGGCAACACCGGTCCGCTCGCTCAAGGATGTCGAAACCTGAACGGGTGTCTGCCGAACCGTGCCGCTGATCCTTTCACGCGCCCGCTCGATATCTTCACGAGTGACGAGGTCAACCGGCGCAGTCATGCAGCATCTCCGAGCGACGGTGCGGGCAATGGGCAGGAAAACAACCGGCCGAATTCGACCGGCCGGTGCTGATCGAAGCCGCCGATCCGGGCCATGGCCCAGGCGCTCGCCTGGTTGGAACTGACGACCGGCTTGCCAGTCCGCTCCTCGATCTCGGCAATCACGTTGACCGAAGGCATGCCGGTGCAGGACAGGAAAATGGCATCCGCATCGCTCGTGTTGGCCTCCAGTGCCGCATCGATGATCGACTGGTCGCTGACGCGCGCCATGTCGCGGTCATCCTCGAGGCCCAGGCACCGGAACCGGGCAATGCTCAACCCGCGCGCGGTAAAATAGGTCGCCAGCGGCTCGCTGGTTTCAACGGTGTAGGGCGTGAGCACCGCAATTCGCCGGGTGCCAAGCGCCGAAAAGGCCATCAGGGCTGCACCGGCAGGCGTGACGACAGGCACGTCGCCGGCACCCGCGGTGACGGCAGCGCGAACCGTTTCATCGCCAATAACAATCGAGGCCGCGGTGCAGCTGTAACAGATCGCCTTGAGCGGTCCGGAGGGCGCGAGCAGGCTTGCCGCCTCGGAAAGACGCGGGGTCATCCTGCGCAGGTTTTCGGGTGTGGTGGGGTTCTGGAAAGCCACCCGCGTGACGTGGATGGCGACATTCTCGGGCGGCAGTTGACGGTAAAGGTCGCGCTCGCTTGTCAGGTCGGTCGCGAGCGCAATCAGCCCGAACCGAGCCGTAGCTGAAGGGTCATTGAAACGAACGGACAGCTCGGAGAGCGAAACCGCACCTGTTTTCATCAGCATACACCCTGGTTGGTGGTCGTGGAGCCGTGAGGCTTTTGTCAGTCATGCCAGCGTCAGTGATGCAGGTCTAGACGACCAGCACCGGCTTTCCGGTCAGGCTCGTTACCTTGTGCGAAACACTGCCGAGAAGAAAGCCCTGCATGTCTCCCTGTCCCCGGCTTCCGACGACCAGAAGATCGGCCTTGTGTTCATCGGCAAACTTCACAATCGTTCTTGCTGGCGGTCCGCCTTTCACAAAGGCTCGGATTTTCTCCGCCCCCTCCTCAGCCGCGATCTTCTTGGCGTCCTCGGCCACTTCCTTGGCATAGGCGCGCATCGAATCGTCGAGGTTCTCCGGATCGTCCGGGCGAACCATGGACATCGAGCCTTCCAGCAGCGAGTGGTGGCGGAAGACGGTCAGGATCAGGAGTTCGCTTCCGCAGGTCTTCTGCATCTTGGCTGCAACACGGACCGCTGCCTTGGAGCCTTCTGACCCGTCTGCGCCGACAACAATTCGTTCAAACATCGACCTCTCCTCAACGGAACGCCAGATCGCGCAGGAAGAGTGCGATCTGCGGGAAAAATATCAGGGCGACAGAAACTGCGAACAGGATCACGGTGAACGGGAAGATCCCCCGGATGACCTCGATGTAGGGCCTCTTGAAGATGGCGATCGCGGTGAAGATGTCGCAGCCGAACGGCGGCGTTGCCGAACCGATCGCGACCTGCAGCGTGATGATCGTGCCGACGAGCACCGGATCCAATCCGACGGCATCGACGACAGGGGCAAAGATCGGCACGAGGATCAGGATCACCACAATCGGATCGACGAACATGCAGCCGACGAAGAACGCGATCGAGATGACCGCCAGCACGCCCTTTGGCCCCATTTCGGAGATCCCGACAGCCGCAAGGATGGCCTGCGGAACCTGGGCGAAGGAGATCACCCAAGAGAACGCAGCACCCGCGCCCACCAGGATGAACACCACCGCCGTGATCAGGCCGGTGGATTTGGCGATGCGGTAGATGTCGGGAAGATTGAGCGATCTGAAGACCAGAAACTCGAGGATGAAGGCATAGAGCACGCACACCGCCGCAGCCTCGGTGGGGCTGAAGATGCCGCCATAGATGCCGCCGACGATGATGACCGGAAAGCCCAGCGGCCACAGCGCCTTCTTGACCGCCTGCGCCCGCTCGCTCCAGGTAGCCTTCGGTTCGGTTGGAACGTTGTTGATGGTGGCATAGGCAACGCTGTAGGCCGAAAACAGCACCAGCAGCAGCAGACCGGGGCCGATGCCCGCGATGAACAGTTCGGAAATCGAGGTGCTGGAGATCACCCCGTAGATGATCATCCCGATGGAAGGCGGAATGAGAAATGCGATGTCGGAGGCGTTGATGATCAGCGCCAGCACAAAGGAATCCTTGTAGCCGGCCTTGAGCATGCGCGGCCTGAGCGGAGACCCGACCGCAACCACCGTTGCCTGGGTCGATCCGGAGACTGCACCGAACAGCGTACAGGCGGCAGCCGTGGAGACCGCCAGCCCGCCTTTGATGTGGCCCGTGAACCGCATCACCATGTCGATGAGCCGGGAGGCCGACTGCCCCCGCGTCATGATGTCTGCAGCGAGAATGAACATCGGCACCGCGATCAGCGAGGCGGGGCGAATGCCCGCCATCATCTGCTGCACCATGAAATCCATTTGGCCCAGATTGCCGAACATGAACATGAAGCCGACAAACGTGGCGACAAGCAGCGGGATCATCATCGGGAAGCCGAGAAGCAACAGGACGATCATGATAATGAAAATGGTCGTGGCCATCGATCGTCGCCTCTTCAGATCTCTTGTTCGTCGTTGTCGTAGCCTTCAAGCACGCGCGTCGAGAGATAGATGTCCTTCGACACGATGTTCTTGATGGCGGTCAGGCTGTATTGAAGCCCGGTCATGAAGAAGCCGACCGGCACCCAAAGGAAGATCCAGTAGACCGGCACTTGCAGCGCCGGCAGCACCCTTCCGGACGTGGCGACCTTGGTGATGTAGCCGATCGAAAAATAGCAAAGCGCAAACATGCAAAGCGCGGTCACAGCGGCAATCAGCACCATGAAGCCCTTGCGCGCCGGAGGCGGCAGCGCATCGTAGATTGCGGACATCCGGATATGACGTCCCTGCCGCGCGGCATAGCTGATGCCCGCAAACGTGATCAGAATAATGAGGATGCGGTTGAGTTCTTCGGAAAAGAACAGGCTGTATTGGAACACGTAACGTCCCACCACATTGGCGATCGTGTTGACCGCCATCAGCAGCACGCCCGACGCCAGCAGCACCGACTCCACCCGGCTTATGGTTGAATCGACCACGCCCAGAATGCCGGGCAATGAAGATTCATGCGGGTTCTTATCCGTTGTCTCGTCCAAGACTGCCTCCGGGATGGTGCTGTCGTCGCTCCGGAGGCCGGCATTGCGCGGCCTCCGGAAATGTCATGAGGCATCCTTGCGGGATCAGCCCTCTTCAGTGGCTTCCAGGTCTGCCTTGAGCTGTTCGAGGATGGCCTTGCCGCTGTCACCGGTCATCTCGATGAACTTGTCCTCGACTTCGGCTGCCGCTTCCTTGAAGCAGGCGCGCTCCTCTTCCGAAAGAACCGTGACGGTCATCTCGGGCTTGGCCTCCATGATCTTCTTGATCTCGCTGTCGGCGAGGCCCTTCTGGTAGTCGACGATGTAGTCATAGGCGGAAGCCGCAGCGTCTTCGATCAGCTGCTGATCTTCATCGCTCAGGCCGTCGAAGAAGTCCTTGTTGGCCATCAGAGCCGTCGTGAAGTTGTTGTGTCCGGTGTAGGTGATGTAGTCGGTCACCTCGTAGATCCCGGTCGAGTACAGGTAGAACGTCGGGTTTTCCTGGCCCTGGATGATGTTGGTCTGCAGGCCGCCATAGACTTCGCCCCACGGAAGCGGCGTCGGCGTCGCGCCAAAGGCCTTGTACGATTCGACCAGAAGCGGGTTCGTCATGACCCGGAACTTGACCTCATTGAGATCTTCGCAGGTCTTGACCGGTTCCTTGGTGGTCATGGCCACTTCGCCTTCCGGATACATCGACAGAAGCTCCAGCCCCTGCTCCGCATAGAGTTCGGGGAAGTCTTCATTGATTGCCTCGCTCTCCTTGTAGAAGCGAGCAAGGTGATCCTGGTCGGTGGGCAACAGGTAGGGAACGAAGAAGACCTGCGCTTCCGGAATCAGAGCGCCGGTGAAGCCCGGTGACTGGTTCACGAACTGCAGGATGCCGGCCTGGGCCTGCTCCATGATGTCGGCGGACTCACCCAGCGTTCCGTAGGGGAACAGCTGCACGGTGTGATCCGAATTGGCTTCGATGGCTTCCTTGAACTTGGTCGCATAGACGCCCTGGACTTCGGTCAGCGATTCCTCGAAGGCATATTTCCAGCTGTCGGCCTGGGCTGAAACGGCGCCCGCGGTCAGCATAGCGGCAGCGGCCACTCCACCAAGAAAAGTGCGAATTGTCGATTTCATGTTCGGTTCCTCTCGTTCTGATTTTCGTTCGGTCGACGGTTCGGCGTGTGCGCCGATGAAAAGGAATGTCGCGGGCACGGTCTCTGGGACGGTCTCCACGCTTGATGGTCTTCACAGTGTGCGGGGAGATGTTCGATTGACCTGATATCAATCCCCTCTCCTTCTCATTGTTATGATTAATGCAGGGTGAAACAAGGACAATCAAGAGTCAACGCGATAATTTTCTCATTACATTTTTCCCGCCGGACCACACGATGTTTCAATCGTGCCTGCGCAGAGCTGCCGCTGCGCCCGTTTCGACGGTTCGGACGGTAGGAATGGAATGATGGCCGCGATTTACAGCGTCAGCAGTGCCGGTTCGGGGTTGCTGCGTGCAAGCCGCGAAATAATCGTCAGTCCGCGCTTGAGCGTTTCGGGAGTATCCCCGCCCAGGCAGATGCGCACGCCGCGATCTTTCACACCCTCTGACGTGTCGAATGCGGATCCGGGCGCCACGGCCACGCCGTTGAGCCGCGCATGCGCCACGAATTCTTCCTCGGTCCATGAGCCCGGTGTCGGCATCCAGATGTGCATGCCGTTTTCGCTGGCATGGAATTCCAGCCCTTCCAGAACTTCCGCCGCCAGGCGGTTGCGACGCCCGAGGGCGACCTTCTGCCGTTCAAGAAGTCTCTGAGCGGTGCCGTCGTCGATCCAGCGCGAAGCAATCTCGGCCATCAGCGGCGTTGCCATCCAGTTCGTCACCAGATGCCGGTTCGCTGCCGCCGATTGATATGCATTCGGCACGGCCAGAAAGCCGAACCGCAGCCCGGGCATGATGCACTTGGTCAGGCTGGTGAAATAGAATGTCCGTTCTGGCGCCAGCGCTGCAATCGGGGCCGGCCGATGCGGCTGCAGCGGTCCCCATGCATCGCTTTCGATGATGAGGACATCATGTTTCCGGGCCACGTTCACCAACTCAGTGCGCCGTTTTGCGGACATGGTCGCAGCCCGCGGATTGAGCCCTGACGGCATCACATAAAGCGCTTTCACGGTGGATCTGGCGCACGCCGCGGCGAACGCGTCGGGCATGACGCCTTCCCCGTCGGTTTTCAGCCCCTGAACCTTCAATCCAAGATAGCGGGTCAGGGCCTTGAGCGTGTGGTGGCTCAGATCTTCGGTCACGATCAGATCGCCGCAACCGGCCACGGTCATCAGCGCAACGGTCATTGCCGAAGTGTTGCCGTTGGTCATCAAAAGGCTGCGGTCCGTCATGTCGACCCCGCAACGGTCGAGCCATTGGGCTGCCGATTCGTCGTATCGGCGAAGAGCCGTGGACGGGCGGAAGGCCGACATGATCGAGGCCGGCAGATCCGCCGAAAGCCGCTTCAAGGCCTTCTGCATCTCGACCATGTGTTGGGGCTCGAACACCGGCATCAGGATCGAAAGATCGATGAAATCGCCGGTGTGCCCATCCGGCACATAGGGCGTTTTCGTGTCGCTTCGCCCGGCGCGGACGAAGGTGCCGCGCCCGACCTCGCCGGTAATGATGCCCCGTCGAATCAACTCGTCATAAGCCCGGCTGACTGTCTGAACGCTCAGACCGAGTTGGCTGGCGAGTTTGCGGTGGGTCGGCAGGCGGTCGCCGCTGTTCAACTCACCCGCTTCGGTCGCGCGAACAATGGCATTGGCCAGGGATTTGTACGCAGGACGGTGGAGATCTTCGGGTCTCGGGGGCCAGATTGTCATGATTTAATCATGACAACTACAGGCTAAATTGACAACCCCCTTTTGCTGCCTCATGAGTGACGGCCATGACCACCATCAAGCTCGATGACCGCGATATCAAAATCCTGGCGATCCTGTCGCGCGAGGGCCGGATTTCCAAGGCGGAACTGGCCGGTCGGGTCAATCTCAGCCCCACGCCCTGCTGGGAGCGGCTCAGGCGGCTCGAAAAGGCCGGTATCATTTCCGGCTATCAGGCCAATATCGAGTTGCGCCATCTCGGACCGCAGGTCTCGGTTTTCGTCATGGCCGAACTGGAAAACCACAGGTCGTCCACCTTCCAGGCGTTTGAGCAGGCGGTTGCGGGCTATGATGAAATCATCTCCTGCTGGGCGCTGGGCGGCGGTTACGATTATCTGCTGCATGTCATCACCCGCGACATCGACAGCTATCAGCGGCTGATCGACAGTTTTCTGGCGCGCCGCGCAGGCCTTGCCCGGTACTTCACCTACATTGTCACCAAGCCGGTGAAACATTCCGCCACCCCGCCGTTCGACGCCATTCTGCAGACCGGACAGGAGACGGATTAGCCGCCTGTGTGGCGGATTTTGGAGGATTCCTCCCCTCCAAAGCTCTCCAAGAGACGTTTCCTCTGCCTCTACACCCCTAGATTCGGGCATCGCCAACAATCAGGGAGCCATGCGGTGAAAACGGATCCGAACAGACCCCATACCCGACACCTGGAACTGGCGGACCCGGCGCTGTTTCGCGGCTTTTCCTATGTCGACGGTCGCTGGACCGCGGGCTCGGCCGCGCGGACATTGCCGGTCTCCAATCCCGCCGACCTGAGCCATCTCGGCGACGTGGCCAATCTCTCCGCCACGGACGGGATCGCGGCAGTCGATGCGGCACAAAGGGCCTTCGGCCTATGGTCAGGCTTTCTGCCGCAACAGCGCTCGAAGATCCTGAGGTGCTGGTACGATCTCATGATCGAGCACAAGGACGACCTTGCCCGGATCATGACGCTGGAACAGGGCAAGCCGATCTCCGAAGCGCGCGGCGAAATCGAGTATGCCGCGTCCTTTGTCGAGTTCTTCGCAGAGGAAGCCAAGCGCCCCAACATTGAAAGCGTCACCTCGCATCTCGCCGACGCCGAAGTCGAGGTCTGGCGCGAGCCCGTCGGCGTGGCCGCGCTGATCACGCCCTGGAATTTTCCCTCGGCGATGCTCACACGCAAGGCTGCCGCAGCACTCGCCGCCGGTTGCACCATCGTCGCCCACCCTTCCTCTGAAACGCCCTACTCCGCACTTGCCTTGGCGGAACTCGGAGAACGCGCCGGATTTCCGCCGGGCGTCTTCAATGTGGTCACGGGCCACGCGTCCGTCATCGTCGAACCCTGGATGGAGGACCGCCGCGTCCGCGCGGTTTCCTTCACCGGATCCACCGAGATCGGCCGGCTGCTCTACCGGCAGAGTGCCGAGACCATCAAGCGCCTGGTGCTCGAGCTTGGCGGTCATGCGCCCTTCATCATGTTCGCCGATGCCGATCTGGACCAGGCCGTAAGCGAAGCGGTCAAGGCCAAATTCGCCACCTCCGGCCAGGATTGCCTGGGCGCCAACCGGTTCTTCATCGAACGAAAGGTCTATGACGCGTTCTGCGAGGGTTTCTCACAGGCCGCATCGCGATTGACCGTTGGCGCGGGCATGGACGATCCGGATATCGGCCCGCTGATGAACGAGAAGGCCGTGGCCAAGCAGGAGGAGCATGTCGCCGATGCCCTTTCAAAGTGTGCCAGGCTCCTTACCGGCGGCAAGCGCCATGCGGCAGGCGCATTGTTTTTCGAGCCGACCGTGCTTGCCGATGTTCCCGCCGATGCGAAGATCATGCATGAGGAAACCTTCGGGCCGGTTGCGGCCATCGCCGCCTTCGATACCGAGGATGAGGTTTTGCAATGGGCCAACGATACCGAATATGGTTTGGTCGCCTATCTGCACACCCAGGATCCGCGCCGGATCTACCGTGCCAGCCGGGCCTTGCAATTCGGAATGGTGGCGGTCAACCGCACCAAGGTCACCGGCGCGCCGATCCCGTTCGGCGGCATGAAACAATCGGGTCTGGAGCGCGAAGGCTCGCGCCTCGGGATGGAAGCTTTCACCGAAGTCAAATATGTCTGCCGCGACTGGGCATGACGAAATCCGAAGATCACACACTCTGAAAAGGACAAGACGATGTTGCGCAACGATCAGCTCGATCAATGGGATCACGACCACTTCTTTCATCCCTCCACCCATCTGGGCCAGTTCGCCCGCGGCGAGATGAGCAACAGGATCGTGACCGGCGGCGACGGCGTCTTCATTACCGATCGCGAAGGCAATCGGCTGCTCGACGCCTTTGCGGGGCTCTATTGCGTGAACATCGGCTATGGCCGGCAGGAAGTCGCGGACGCGATCGCGGAGCAGGCAAAGGAGCTGGCCTATTACCACTCCTATGTCGGCCACGGCACGGAAGCCTCGGTGACGCTTGCCAAGATGATCATAGACCGCGCGCCGGACAACATGAGCCGCGTCTATTTCGGCCTCTCCGGATCGGACGCCAACGAGACCAACGTCAAGCTGATCTGGTACTACAACAACATTCTTGGCCGGCCCGAGAAGAAGAAGATCATCTCGCGCTGGCGCGGCTATCACGGCTCGGGGCTGATGACCGGCTCGCTCACCGGCCTCGAACTGTTTCACAAGAAATTCGACCTGCCGCTTGCGCAGGTTCTGCACACCGAAGCGCCCTATTATTTCCGGCGGTCCGACCTTTCGATGTCGGAAGAGGAATTCGTCGCTCACTGTGCATCCGAACTCGAAGCCATGATCGAGCGCGAGGGCGCCGACACGATCGCCGCCTTCATCGGTGAACCGGTGCTTGGTACTGGCGGGATCGTGCCGCCGCCTGCGGGCTACTGGGCCGCGATCCAGAAAGTGCTCAACAAGCACGATATCCTGCTGGTCGCCGATGAGGTGGTCACCGGTTTCGGTCGCCTCGGCACCATGATGGGCTCGACCCATTACGGCATCGAGCCGGATATCATCACCATCGCCAAGGGCCTGACCTCTGCCTATGCGCCGCTTTCCGGGTCGATCATTTCCGACAAGGTCTGGAAGGTGCTTGAGCAGGGCACCGACGAGAACGGACCGATCGGCCATGGCTGGACCTATTCGGCCCACCCGATCGGCGCGGCGGCCGGCGTCGCCAACCTCAAGCTGATCGACAGCATGAACCTCGTCGCCAATGCCGGCGAGACCGGAGCCTATTTCAACGCCGCCATGCGCGATGCAGTGGGCAACCACGTAAATGTCGGGGACGTACGCGGGGAAGGCATGCTGTGCGCGGTTGAACTCGTCGAAGACAAGAATGACCGCGCCTTTTTCGATCCGGCGAAAAAGGTCGGCCCGTCCATTGCCGCAGCCCTTCTCAAGCGCGGCGTTATCGCTCGTGCGATGCCGCAGGGCGACATCCTCGGCTTCGCGCCGCCTCTGTGCCTGTCGCGCGCGGAAGCCGACACCGTGGTTTCCGCCACGGCGGAAGCCATCGCGGAAGTGTGCGGCTGACGCCCGACGACCGAGCCCCCGGTCACGGAGGTTGGGGCAGCCGCCTCCGTGACCGGAACACGACGCAAAACCCTCATGGGGACCGCAGAAGATCTGCTGCGATGGCTGTTTTTGGGACCATACCGGCCGGAAAAGGATGCTCTGCGGACCGTAGCCGGGTTGCGGGCCGGTGAAAGGCCCCGCATCCTGGAGGATGGCCGGAGGTTTAGCCTATTCAAGGGCTTGGTGGATTGAGAGCGCAAAAACCCGCCGCCGCAAGGCATCCGCGGCTCGGCCGTGCAATCGGCCGGTCCTGTTTTGGGACAGTTGCCGAATCAAACTGTGAACACTTCGTTAGTCCCGGCGTGCCAATATCTACGTGATTTAGTGGCTCGGCGAGGAACTGACCATGCAGGGCAAGAGACATGCGTTGACCCAATTGGGTGAGGCTTCACGTGAACGGCGCGTACACTTCAGACGTGACGCAAACTGTCCGGTCATCGCCCATGCCCGCAACCGTGAGGGGGAAAGCCGCATCGCCGTGCCGTGCTGGATGGTCAACCTCTCCGAAGACGGATGCCTTCTGACCTCCGACCACTTCCCGCCGCGCATCATCGATATCTATCTCATCATTCCGGGGCTCGGCGCCAAGGTGCTCGGTGTTGCACGCACACAGGGCGAATACACCGTCAACATGCAGTTTTCCGCCAAGCTGACCGCCGATGTCATCAATAAGGTCGCCCGCATCAAGACCGTTTCAAAACAGGCCTCGGCCTGATCTACCGCGTATCGACCCTCATTTCAGCCGGTCAGCTCAGCCAATCGTCAAGTCGCGCCGCGCGCACATCCGCAATCAGCCTGACAAACCCTTCAGCCTGATGGTTCGCGGTAAGCTTTCCTTTTTCAGCTGTTGCCTTGTGAGCCTCGCCGACGGCGCCCGACGCATTGAGGTCCGACGCAATCCAGGCGAAGGCATGGGCGCCGGTGTGGCGCATGAGATCGAACTCCGTTTCCGCGCGCACGACTGCGGAGACGAAATTCTCAGCCTTGTCCATGGCGACAAGGTCGGCCCTGAAATGCAGCATCAAGGAAGTTTCCACATCACCGCCATGAATGCCGTAGGCCAGCTCGCCGGCACTGTAGAGCCCGTCGGGAAACCCGAAACGCATCCATGACGTCTTCACCGCCAGCATGCGCGCCCTCACCCGCAATTCCCGGGCAACGATGCCCATGATCTCCTCGTTGCCGCCATGGGAATTGACCAGCACGACCTTTTTTACCCCGGCCCGGGCAATCGAGTGCCCGAGTTCGACCCAGTGATCGATCAGTGTCGTCGCCGGGACCGTCAGCGTACCCGGCGCGTGCTGATGCTCGTTGGATTTGCCGACGCTTTGCACCGGCAGGACCCGGACATCCATATCGTCCGGCATGATCGAGACCACGGTCTCCAGCATGCCCTCCATGATGCTGCTGTCCGTTGAGACAGGAAGGTGTGGCCCGTGTTGCTCGGTCGCGGCGATCGGGATCACCGCGATCGTTGCCTCCGGATCGATGTCCTCGAATTCGCGGGTGGTGAAGTCACCCCACCAGATCTTCCGGTTCACGACTTTTCCTCCTCTGCTGGCGCTGCTGCAATCACCTCGATTTCAACCTTGAAAGCCTCGCGGGCGAACCCCGACACGATCATCAGCGTGGAGGCCGGTGCCGGATCGGAAAACAACCGGTCGCGCACCTTCATGTAGCCCGGCAGGTGCGCCCGGTCCGTCACATAGGCATTGATCCTGACGATGTCTCCCAGCCCCATCGCCGCGGCTTCGAGCACCGCGGCCACGTTCGCAAAGCACAATTCGGTTTGCGCCTCGACATCCTCGGGTATCGCATCGTCGGGACCGATCCCCAGTTGCCCCGAACACAAGACCAGCCGGTGTCCGGGCGGCACTTCCACGCCATGGCTGTAGCGTGCAAAAGGGGCTCTGAGGGTCTTGGGCGTGTGGTACTTCATCGGCAAACCTCGAATCATTTTTTCCGTAGTGTATTCCCAACCGCCACGGAATGGGCCAGTCTGCGAGGATACTGCTGCGAATGCCGAGATATTAGGCAACATGCCTGCATCAAGGCAGCCAGGCAGGCAAATCCGTGCCGCATCGTCAGGCATCCGAGCCCAGGCGGGGACTGCTGTCATTGGCACGAGGTTTGCAGGGAACAGCTGGTGACTCAAAGACGGGATTTGATGGAGAATCCCGCACCAATTCAAGGGATGATGTACATGACGTATCTTCTTCGCTCCTGCGCCACCGCGGCGCTCGTCCTGTCTGCCGGCGCGCTGGCCAATGCACAGGAAATGGAACAGGTAACCTTCGGAACCAACTGGCTGGCCCAGCCCGAGCACGGCGGCTTCTACCAGTCCGTGGCAGACGGCACCTACGAGGCCTGCGGCCTCGACGTGACGATCGCCCAGGGCGGCCCGCAGGTGAACAACCGGGCGCTTCTGCTTGCCGGAAAGATCGATTTCCACATGGGCGGCAACATGCTTGAGGCCTTCTCGGCGGTCGAGCAGGACATTCCGGTCAAGGTCGTCGCCGCGTCCTTCCAGAAGGAGCCGCAGGTGCTGATGACGCATCCCGACCAGGGACTGGACACCTGGGAAGAACTCAAGAACGCCGAAGAATACATTCTCGGCGATGCCGGCTTCCAGAGCTACTTCCAGTGGATGGTCACCGAATTCGGTTTTGACGCTTCCAAGCGCGTTCCCTACACCTTCAACCCGGCTCCGTTCATTGCGAACCCGAAATCGGCCCAGCAGGGTTACATCACCTCCGAGCCGTTCGCGGTGGAGAATGCTGCAGGGTTCAAGCCCAACCTGTTCCTCGTCGCCGACTACGGCTTTGACACCTATTCGACCACGATCGAGGTGATGCAGAACACCATCGACGAGAAGCCCGAAGTTGTGAAGTGCTTCGTCGAAGGCTCCAACAAGGGCTGGTACAATTATCTCTACGGCGACAATTCCGCCGCCAACGCCATGATCAAGGCAGACAACCCGGACATGAGCGACGAGCAGATCGCATTCTCGATCGACAAGCTCAAGGAGTACGGGATTGTCGATTCCGGCGACACCGAGAGCATGGGCATCGGCGCCATGACCGATGAGCGCATGCAGAGCTTCTACGACAAGATGGTCAAGGCCGGCGTGATCGCCGACGGGATCGACATCAAGGCGTCCTACACCCTCGATTACGTCAATCAGGGCGTCGGTCTCGACCTCAAGAACTGACTGTTGCCTGCCCGGAGCCCTGCTCCGGGCAGTTTCCTCCCGACCGCCTGATCCGGACTCCCATGCCTCCGCGCCAAGATCTTTTCCTCATCCTTCATTCGACCGGCAAGACATTTGCCTCCGGCGTGACCGCATTGCAGAACGTCAATCTGAGCGTCAACCAGGGCGACTTCATGAGCCTGCTCGGTCCTTCCGGCTGCGGCAAGTCCACCGCGCTGAGGATTATCGCCGGTCTTTCGAACCCGACATCCGGCATCGTCGAGTGGCGGGGGACGCCTCTGCAGCAAAACGACATCGGCTTCGTCTTCCAGGAGCCCACCCTGCTGCCCTGGGCAAATGTCTATGACAATGTCTGGCTGCCCCTGAGGTTGAGAGGCGTTTCCCGGCGCGACGCCGAACCGCAGATTGCCGAGGTTCTCGAACGCGTCCACCTCACCGGCTTCGAAAAGGCGGTGCCGCGCGAATTGTCGGGCGGCATGAAGATGCGTGTCTCAATTGCCCGCGGATTGGTCACGCGCCCGCGCATCCTTTTGATGGATGAGCCTTTTGCGGCGCTCGATGAAATCACACGCTCGAAACTCAACGCAGATCTGCTTGACCTGTGGCAGGAACGGAACTTCACGGTTCTTTTCGTCACCCACTCGGTGTTCGAAAGCGTTTTCCTGTCCAACCGGATTACGGTGATGGCCGCCCACCCCGGCCGGGTTTACGAGGAACTGACCGTGGACGCGCCCTACCCGCGCGACGATGCCTTCAGAACGTCACGGTCCTACGCCGAGAGCTGTCGCATGGCGTCCGACAGCCTCAAGCGCGCAATGGGAGCGGCGACACAAGCGGAGCACACCGATGCAGCCCAGTAACGCCGCCCGTCCTGCAATCATCGATCCCGAGGAAGCCCGTCGCGTGCGGGCGCGCAAGCTTGAGCGCACCGGAAGCTGGCTGCTGCCGCTGATCATCATGGTTGCTGCAATCATCCTGTGGGACAGGATCTGTGTCTGGAACGAGATCCCGCAATACATCCTGCCCCGGCCGGGCGTCGTACTCGACACGTTGATCAAGGATGCCGGCCTGCTGTTTTCCTCGCTGATGGTCACACTCAGGATTACGGTGCTGTCGCTGGCCCTTGCGGTGATCGGCGGCGTGGGACTGTCGGTGCTGTTCACCCAGTCGCGCTTCATCGAGATGAGCCTGTTTCCCTTCGCCATCATCCTGCAGGTGACGCCGATCGTGGCGATCTTTCCACTGATCAATATCTATGTCGACGACCAGACCACCAAGCTGCTGCTCTGCGCATGGATCGTCGCCTTCTTTCCGATCCTGTCCAACACCACGCTCGGGCTCAATTCGGTCGACCGCAATCTGATCGACTATTTCAAATTGAACGGCGCCACCCGCTGGCAGACGCTGTGGCATCTGAGGCTGCCCGCGGCCATGCCCTATTTTCTGGGCGGCCTCAAGATTGCCGGCGGTTTGGCGCTGATCGGCGCAGTCGTTGCCGAATTCGTCGCCGGCACCGCGGGACAATCCTCCGGGCTTGCCTCGCGTATCATCGAAGCCGGCTATAGATTGAACGCGCCGCGTCTGTTTGCCGCCCTGATCCTGATATCGGTCACCGGCATCCTGATCTTTCTCGCGCTGTCCTGGATCTCCCATCTCGTGCTCCACCGCTGGCACGAAAGCGCGCTCAAACAGGAGCATTGAGTGAATTCCGATCGCATAACCCTGCCGAAGACCGGACCCTGCCGCCTCTCAAACCTCCGGCTTCACCGCAGCCATCTCGGTGAGACATCCGGACTGGTGTTTGACGCGGAAGGCTTCGCCCGGGCCGATATCCTGCTTCGCGACGGCCGCATTGAAGCCATCGAGGCGCCCGGACGTCCGGACAGGGGCGAACCCGCAAATGACTGCCGCGGCGGAATTGCATTTCCGGCCTTCGTCGATTGCCATACCCATATCGACAAGGGCCACATTTGGCCGCGCAGCCCCAATCCGAACGGCAGCTTCGCCGGCGCACTCGAGACGGTGGTCGCCGACTCCCGCGCCAACTGGAGCGCCGAGGACTTGAAGCCGCGTATGGAGTTCTCGCTGGCATGCGCCTACGCCCACGGAACCAAGGCGCTACGCACCCATATCGATTCCGCCTCCCCCCAGGACGAAATCTCGTGGCCGGTCTTCGACACGGTGCGCGAAGAGTGGAAGGGCCGTATCGATCTGCAGGGTGTGTGCCTGTTCGGCATAGACGCGGCAAGGGACACCGAATGGTTCGACCGCCTTTCAGCTTTGGTGGCACGCCACAAGGGCGTTCTCGGTGCGGTCACCTACATGGTCCCGGACCTTGATGACATGCTCGAACGCCTGTTTCGCAAAGCCATGGATCTCGGCCTCGATCTCGACTTTCATGCCGACGAAACGGACGACATCGACGCCGTGTCGCTCGACCGGATCGCCGAGACTGCATTGCGGCTCGGTTTCGAGGGCAGGATACTGGTCGGCCATTGCTGCTCGCTCGCAAGGCAGCCCGATGACCGGGTCAAGGCGACGTTGGACAAGGTCGCTGAGGCCGGTCTGTCCGTGGTCAGCCTGCCGATGTGCAACATGTACCTTCAGGACCGCAGGAGCGACGACACCACGCCGCGCTGGCGCGGGGTTACGCTGCTCCATGAAATGGCGGCGCGCGGAGTCAATGTCTGCGTCGCGTCGGACAACACCCGCGATCCGTTTTATGCCTATGGCGATCTCGATGTGCTCGAGGTCTACCGCGAGGCGACGCGCATTCTGCATTTCGACCATCCGGTCGCAGACTGGCCAGCCTCCGTCACCGCCAATCCGGCGCGCGCAATGGGCCTTGATGATGCGGGCGTGCTGCAGGCCGGCGCCACGGCCGATCTGATCCTGTTTCGGGGACGCGGCATGACAGAGCTTCTGGCCCGTCCGGAAAGCGATCGCATCGTGATCCGCGACGGCCGAGTGATTGACGCATCTCTTCCAGACTACAGTGAACTCGACCATCTGATGGAGCCTGAATCCCATGAACATTGACGCGCTGATCGGAGAGCTCGACGGCATCCGGATCGAAGACAACGACAAGATTGTGCAGCAGAAAAGCCGCGACTTTTACTGGTACTCGCCGCTGCTCAAGCGTCAGCTCGACCATGTCACCGGCGATCTCGTGGTTTCACCGAAGTCCGAGGCCGAGCTGATCCGTGTTCTCAGGGCCTGCTACCGCCATGACATACCCGTCACCCCGCGCGGCACCGGTACCGGCAATTATGGCCAGGCGATGCCGCTCTCCGGCGGTGTGGTGCTGAGCCTGGCGGAGATGAAGGAGATCCGCGAGATCAGGCCCGGCAGGGTGATCTGCGGACCGGGCGTCATCTGTTCCGAACTCGACAAGGCGGCGCGCGAACACTCGGGCCAGGAACTCCGTATGCATCCGTCAACCGCCCATACCGCCACCATCGGCGGGTTCATTGCCGGCGGTTCGGGGGGCATCGGTTCGATCAACTGGGGGGGCTTGCGCGATTTCGGAAACATCATCCGACTCCGCGTCGTCACCATGGAGGAAGAGCCCAAAGTGCTCGAACTGACCGGCGAGGACCTTCACAAGGTCACCCACGCCTATGGCACGAACGGCATCATCACTGAAATCGAGATGCCGCTGGCACCCGCCTATGACTGGATCGACGCGATTGTCGGCTTTGACAGCTTCGACAAGGCGGCAGCCTATGCAAACGCACTGGCACGGCAGGACGGGATCCTGACCAAGCTGATCTCGGTCGTCTCCGCACCGTGTCCGTTCGACTATTTCAAGCGCCACCAGAAATTTCTCAAGGAAGGCCAGAGCGTGGTTCTTGTCATGGTCGCAGACCAGAGCCACGACGCATTCAGGGCCTTCTCGGCGCGGGCTGGCGGCGACATCGTGTTCGATGCATCGCGCGAGACTGATCTGAAGGGAATTCCGCCGGTTTTCGAACTGTCGTGGAACCACACCACCTTGCGCGCGCTGCGGGTTGATCCGGCCTGGACCTATCTGCAATCGCTCTATCCGTTTCCGAACCAACTCGAACTTGCCTCGAAAATGGACCGCATGTTCCCGGGAGAACTGATTTCGCATCTCGAATTCGTTCGCTTCGACGGCGACATCACCTGCTTTGGCCTGCCGCTGATCCGGTTTACGACCGAGGAGCGGCTCGAGGAGATCATGGAGCTGCACACCACCAACGGATGCCCGATCTTCAATCCGCACCGCTATACGCTGGAAGAAGGCGGAATGAAGCAGACCGACGAGTTGCAACTGGAGTTCAAGCGCCAGGCGGACCCGAAGGGATTGCTCAACCCGGGCAAGATGATTGCCTGGGACGACCCCGACTACGATTTCAATTCAGGTGAGATCTGGTTGTTCAAGGGTCTGAAGCAGGCAAGTTGAGGCACAGGAAATGCGCGTTCTCGTGGTTCATGCCCACCCTGTCGGTGAGAGCTTCAATGCCAGCCTGTTCCGAGTGACGGTCGACCGGCTGAAAGCAAAAGGCCACACGGTCGATCCCATCGACCTCTATGCCGACGATTTCAATCCGGTGATGAGCCGGGACGAACGGCTGAACTACCACGACACCGGGATCAACCGGAAACCGGTGGAAACCTATGTCGACCGGCTGCTTCAGGCCGAGGCCCTGGTTCTGGTCTATCCCGTCTGGAATTACGGCTTTCCCGCAATCCTGAAGGGCTGGTTCGATCGCGTCTTTCTGCCGGGCGTCTCCTTTGGCCTGGTCGACGGCAAGGTGCGCCCGACACTGCACAATATCGGCAGCATTCTGGTCGTCACCTCCTATGGCGGTTCGCGGTTCAGGACCTGGCTGATGGGCGACCCGCCGCGCAGGATCGCCAACCGCATGCTGCGCGCGACGATCAAGCCGGGCGGGCGGGTGACATACCTCGCCCACTACGAAATGAACCTCTCAACCGACCATACGCGCCAGGCTTTCATGACGCGGGTGGAACATGCCCTGGACAAGATCTGATGCGCATTCTCGTCGTCTATTGCCATCCTGTGCCCGAAAGCTTCTGCGCCGCCGTTCGCGACACCGTAGTGCACACGCTCGAGCGCAATGGCCATCGGGTCGATCTGATGGATCTCTACGCCGAAGGCTTCGATCCGGTGATGCCGACGGAGGAACGCCGGCACTACAACGAGATGAAGCTGGAGAACCATCCGTTCCCGGATCACGCAGACCGTCTCCGGGCCGCCGAGGGATTGCTGTTTGTCTATCCCACCTGGTGGTACGGGTTGCCAGCGATGCTCAAGGGCTGGCTCGACCGGGTCTGGACCCCCGACCTCACCTTCCGCATTCCCGACGGCCCCGGCCCGATCGAACCCCTGATGACGCATGTGAAACTGCTTGGCGTCATCACCACCTGCGGCGCGCCGCGCTGGTGGTCCTACATGGTCGGTCATCCCGGCAAACGCACCATCTTGAGGGGCATGCGCGCGCTCTGCGCCAAGACCTGCCGCAGGGTTTTCCTTGCCCATTACATGATGGACAAGTCCACGCCCCAGACCCGCGCCGATTATCTCAAGCGGGTTGAAAAACGGCTCTCAACCATCTGAGCGGACTCGGCAATTGAGTCCACTGAGAGGAACCCCGCCGGCTGTTCGCCGGCCGGAATTCAGCCGCCTCAGGCCTTCTCGACAACCTGCTCGATGGCGCCGAAGATCGAATGCCCGTCGGCATCCTTCATTTCGATCCGCACCGTGTCGCCAAAGCGCATGAAGGGTGTTGAAGGCTTGCCGTTGGCAATTGTCTCGATCATGCGGATTTCGGCAATGCACGAATAGCCCGCACCGCCTTCGCTGACCGGCTTGCCCGGATCGCCGTCCGCTCCCTTGTTCGACACGGTGCCCGAGCCGATGATCGTGCCCGCGCACAGGGGCCGTGTCTTTGCCGCATGGGCGATAAGTTGCGGGAAATCGAAGGTCATGTCGACGCCCGCATTGGCGCGTCCGAAGGCATCGCCATTGAGATCGACCTCGAGAGGCAGGCTGACCTTGCCGCCGTCCCAGGCGTTGCCAAGTTCGTCCGGAGTGACGGCAACTGGCGAAAACGCCGAGGACGGCTTGGACTGGAAGAACCCGAATCCCTTGCCGAGTTCGCCGGGGATCAGCCCGCGAAGGCTGACATCATTGACCAGCATGACGAGCTGGATGGCCCCGCGGCAGGTCTCGATGTCGGCGCCCATCGGTACATCGCCGACGATGACGGCGGTCTCACCCTCGAAATCGATGCCCCAGGCTTCATCCCCCATCCGGATCGGGCCGCGCGGGGCCAGAAAGCTGTCCGATCCGCCCTGGTACATGAGGGGATCATGCCAGAAACTCTCGGGCATCTCCGCGTTCCGGGCCTTGCGGACCAGTTCGACGTGATTGACATAGGCAGACCCATCGGCCCACTGGAAAGCCCTCGGCAACGGCGAGAGCGCGTCGCGCTCATGAAAGCGCTCATCCGGTTCCGCACCCGTCTCAAGCATTTGCGCCACGTCCATCAGCCTCGGCGCGACATGCGCCCAGTCATCGAGCGCGGCCTGCAAGGTGCGCGCAATATGGGGAACGCCGGTGGCCCGGGTCAGATCGCGGGAGACGACGACCAGGCGACCGTCGCGGCTGCCGTCACGAAGAGTAGCGAGTTTCATGCAGATTTCCTTTTGTGTTGAGTGCCCGGCAGAGCCAGGCTGAGCCCGTCATGCCCGATCGTCAGCGCACCGTCCCAGGTGGCGGCAAGTTCAGCCTTCCAGTCGCTTTCTCCGATTTCCGGATCATCGGCGGGCACCAGATGATGAAGCACCAGGTGGCCGACTTCGGCGCTGGCCGCGATCCGGCCGGCATCGGACGCCATCGTATGACTGGCAAGCAAATGGGCCTTCAGCCGGTCGCCATTGCCGGTGCGCGCCACCAGCCGGTCGACTCCGGCGGGATGCATCGCCTCGTGCACCAGAATGTCTGCTCCCCGGGCGAAATCGGCCAGGGGCGGGAAATAGGCGGTGTCGGACGAAAACGCGATCATGCGGCCTTCATGGCTGAACCGGATGGCGTAACATTCGGTGACCGGCGGATGGTCGACCCTGAGCGCCTCGACAACCAGCCCGTCCGCTTCGATCAAAAGGCCTTCCCCAAACTCGTGAATGCGGACCAGATCGTGAATGTCGGGACGGCCTTCATCGTCGATGCGAAGGTTAATGTCATAGGAGAGCGAGGCTACGAAGCCATCCCACACGGCCCGGGTCCCCACCGGCCCCCAGATTTCGACCGGGGTCTTCAAGCCCGATGTCCAGGCCGTATGAATCAGCGGTCCGAGTTCGAGAACATGGTCGGAATGCAGATGCGTGATCACCACGATATCAAGCATTGGAAGGGCCATTCCGGCCTCGACCAGCCCGCGCGAAACGCCAAGGCCGCAATCAATCACGATGCGGCGACCGCCGATTTCCAGCAACGAGGCCGTCGGCGACGGACCGCCGGGCCGGATCGCCGGGCCGCCCTTCGAGCCCAGAATGACCAGCCGCTCGCTCATACCGCCACCGGCCGGTAGACGGGCGCCCGATCCGGAACCACCCCTGGCCCAAAGGCCGTCAGCGCTTTGATCATTGAATGTCTCCTCTCAATCAGATTGACCGGATTCCGCTCTCCGGTCGAGGCTTTTCGTGAAGCAGCGATCCTCCTCACGGGTGGCAGGCACATAAAGACTTCGGCAAATGTAACCATCAAGTGACATGGAAAGCTTCATGGCGGACCGCAGTCAGCGGACGCGGACCCCGGTCTTGCCGAAAGCGCCCTACAGGGCAAAGGCCATGCGGGTTGATGACCGGAACCCGAAGACATGGCGGAAAAGCCCGGTTTCACTGGTCTCCACGGCCACAAAGCCCTGTCTTTCATAGAGAGCCCGGGCACGAGGATTGGTGTCGATGACATCGAGACGAACAGTCCTGCATCCCAGTTGCCGCGCCCGTGACTTGACCGCATCGAGAAGCACGGTGCCCACACCCTGTCCACGCGCCGCCTGCGCCACGAAAATGCCGTCCATCAACAGGGTTCCGGGCTCCAGCGGCCTGTCCAGTGTCGAGAGAACCAGGCCCCGCCACAGCCCTCCGATCCAGCCGTAAACGGAACAAAATTCCCTGAGACCGCCACCCACGAAGCCGCCCTGCCCGGTCTTGTAACCGACGACCCCGAGCAACGCGCCCGCTCCGGAGACCGCGCTGATCGCATGGCCCGCATCAATGTTTTCGTCAAGGTACCTGATCGCGCGGTCTTCAGGTCGCATCACCGGGCCGAGCTTTCCCTTGAAGGCGTCCCAGAACAGCAGCGCAGCGTCTGCGCGGTGTTCAGGCCTCAGGCCGTTTTCGATGTGTGGAACGGTCATAAAAACAGATTTGCCTTCTCGTCGGGAGCCATCGCCTCATGGTGATGATACCGGCATCGGCGACCCAAAGTCTTGCCTTGCAACGGAATTCTTCGCACACTCGCCCCTTTCAGTCATCATTCCCTCTGCCTCAAGGCGTTTTGGCCGGAAACCGGGACACCCAATGTCGATAGAAGCCGATATTCGCCAGTGGAACGGCAAGTCTGGCCACGATATCCGTGGCATCTATTCTCGTTACAAGGATCAACCAGAACTCACCGAAAGTCTGGTGGAATTATCCGCCGACGACGATCTGGAGACAGGCGCGACCTGGCTCTTGAAGCATGATCTCGAAACCTCGTCCGGCACGCTCGATCCCCGACTTTCTGAACGGCTCATCGGATGCGGCAGCGGTTTTACATCCTGGGAGGCAAAGCTTCATCTGCTGCAGATGCTCGACGGCCTCGAAATCCCCGATGGTGCAGTCGGCAAGCTGGCGAAATTTGTCGACGCTTGTCTCGACGATCGAAAGACCTTGGTGCGGGCGTGGAGTTATCATGGTTTGCAACACCTGGCCCGGCTCGATCCCTCACGCCATGCCGACATTTTGGCGAGGCTGAAACGGGCGGAGGAAACCGAGCATGCGGCCTCGGCCAAGGTACGTCTGAGAAAGGCGATCGCCGCTGTCTCCAAAATTTAAGACCGCCTTGCCTCTGACCTCTCGCGCCCGAAGGCTTGCCGGCGCTTTTCTCCCCTACTTGAGCGTCTCGATCATGGCCGAGAAATCACGGCCCTTGCCATCGCCGTCGACAAATTCCTTGTAGAGCTCCGTCGCACGCGCGCCCATCGGGGTCC
The DNA here is from genome assembly GCA_040216675.1 of Hoeflea sp. GTDB lineage: Bacteria > Pseudomonadota > Alphaproteobacteria > Rhizobiales > Rhizobiaceae > Hoeflea. Next base: position 362,134 of record JAVJOR010000007.1, read on the forward strand.
GGGCCATGACGCTTTCGGCAGCCTGTTGCGACAATTTCAGATCCTTGAGCATCAGGTCGGCTGCGAAGCCGGGCTTATATCCATTGTCGGCCGGGCTCTCGGGCCCCACGCCGGGCACCGGACAGTAAGTGTTGACCGACCAGCATGACCCCGACGAGGTCGACACAACGTCGAACAGGCTTTGCGCGGAAAGCCCGAGTTTTTCGGCCAGCGCGAAGGCCTCGCAGGCTCCGATCATCGAAATGCCAAGCAGCATGTTGTTGCAGATCTTCGCCGATTGCCCCGCACCGGCGTCGCCGCAATGCACCGCCTTCCTGCCCATGATCTCAAACAGCGGCGCTGCGCGGGCAAAGGCCTCGGCGCTGCCGCCGGCCATGAAGGTGAGCGTTCCCGCGGCAGCCCCGCCGACACCGCCGGAGACCGGCGCGTCGACACTGAGCAATCCATATTCCGTCGCCATTCCGTGGGCGGCACGGGCACTTTCCACATCGACTGTCGAGCAATCGATGAAGACCGCGTCCTTTGCGCCCGCTGCCGTTATGTCCGCATAGACGGTTTTGAGGATATCGCCATTGGGCAGCATGGTGATCACAGCCTCCTGCCCGGTCGCCGCCTCGGCGGCGGATGCGGCGGCAGTCACGCCGTCAACGGTGATGCCCGCGACATCGAAGCCCGTGACCTCATGGCCGGCCTTGACCAGATTGGCCGCCATCGGCGCACCCATGTTGCCCAGTCCGATGAATCCGATTTTCATGGCGTCCTCCCTTGCCCTGATCAGGAACCGGCAGCGCCGGTCAAAATGTGATGTCGCCTTCAGGCGGCGACGTCAACATGGCCTCGACCACGTCCGGCCCCACCTCCGCCACCGATCCGTGCTGCCAGCGCGGCGACTTGTCCTTGTCTATGATCGCCGCGCGAATGCCCTCGATGAAGTCGCCTTCAGAAGCGCTGCGCGAGGTGAAGCGGTATTCCTGAACCAGCGCCGAATGGATGTCGTCACTGGCCCTGGCGCGCCGGACCAGTTCGAACGTGCAGGCCGCCGACAGGGGCGAGCCTGCCCGGATGGCTTTGGCTGTCGCCGCGCCCCAATCATTGCCGGGCAAGGAGGCAAGCGCCTCGTCAAGCGAAGCCAGGCCGAAATGCCGGTCCACCCCGTCGCGCAGCGCCGCGAGCGTGCCCTCCTCAGGCATTTCCGACATCGCCGATATTGCGCTGACATCGCCGTCTTCGGCGAGCGCCCGTGTCAGGTCCGGCCAGCGCGATTCGGGCACGAAGAAATCCGCAAAACCGGCAAAAATGGCATCCGCCGCAGTCATCCGCTGGCCGGTCACGCCCAGATATTCGCCCATATGGCCCGGCGCGCGGGCAAGAAGCAGCGTGCCCCCCACATCCGGCACAAGGCCGATCGCGCATTCCGGCATGGCAATCTTCGAGGTTTCACCCACCACCCGGTGGGACCCATGCAGCGAGATCCCGACGCCACCGCCCATGACGAAGCCCTGACACAGCGCGACATAGGGTTTCGGATAGGTCGCAATCATCGCGTTGAGGCGGTACTCATCGCGCCAGAAGGTCCGGCCGGCCTCGAAATCGCCCTTCGATGCGGTCTCGTGCATGAACTGGAGATCGCCGCCGGCGGAAAATGCCTTGGTCCCCTCCGCATCGATCAGCACGCAGGCAACCTCGTCATCCTCGCGCCAGGCTTTGAGCGCCTCGGTGATGCCTTGAACCATCTCGTGCGTCACCGCATTGAGCGCTTCGGGCCGCTGCAGCGTGATCTGCCCGATCCTGCCGTTCTTTCGGACACGCAGGCTCATGCGGCGCGCTCTGCAAGCAGCGCGCGCGCAACGATCAGGCGCATGATTTCGTTGGTGCCTTCAAGGATCTGGTGGACCCGGAGATCGCGGACGATCTTTTCCACCCCGTAATCAGCCAGATAGCCGTAGCCACCGTGGAGTTGCAGCGCGTCGTTGGCCACCCTGAAGGCCGTGTCGGTCACGAACCGCTTGGCCATGGCGCAGAACTTGGTGGCGTCAGGCGCCTTGCGGTCGAGCTTGCTTGCCGCCTGCCGGAGGAAAATGCGCGCCGCCTGCATTTCGGTTTCCATGTCGGCCAACCGGAACTGAAGCGCCTGGAACTGGTCGATCGTTTTGCCGAAGGCTTCCCGCTCTCCCATGTAGGCAAGTGTCCGGTCGAGAGCAGATTGCGCCCCGCCGAGAGCGGATGCGGCAATGTTGAGCCGCCCGCCATCCAGCCCGCTCATGGCGTAGCGAAACCCCGCGCCCTCTTCGCCGAGGAGGTTATCGGCGGGGATCACGCAATCATCGAACTGGACCTGAGAGGTCGGCTGCGACCGCCAGCCCATCTTGTCCTCCGGCGCGCCGAAGGACAGCCCATTCGTGCCATTTTCAACGACAACGGCTGAAACGCCCTTTGGGCCATCCGCGCCCGTACGGGTCATGACGACATAGAGATCCGAAAATCCGCCACCCGAGATGAAGGCCTTGGTTCCGTTGAGCCGGTACCCCTCATTGGTGCGTTCTGCGCGTGTCCTGAGCGCCGCCGCATCAGACCCCGAGCCCGGCTCGGTGAGGCAGTAGGAGGCGATCGTCTTCATCGTCACCATGTCGGGCAGCAGCCGCGCCTTCATCTCGTCCGACCCGTAGGAGGCGATCATCCAGGCGCACATGTTGTGGATCGACAGGAACGAGGCAACCGACGGACAGGCCATCGAAAGCGCCTCGAAGACCAGCGTCGCATCGAGCCGGGTCAGGCCCGATCCGCCGTCGGCTTCCGGGACATAGATTGCGGCAAGACCCAGCGCGGCGGCTTCCTCAAGCACGCCGCGCGGGATCGCACCTTCCTTTTCCCACTTGGCCGCGAAAGGCGCGATCCTCTCGGCGCCAAAGTCGCGCGCCATGTCGAAGATCGCCTGCTGCTCCTCGTTCAGTTCGAAATCCATGACGTTCACGCCTCCTCGCGCCCCGACAATCGCCTGTTCTCTCTCGTCACCCCATGGTCGGGATGGAGAACTCGGCACCTTCCTTGATACCGGAGGGCCAACGCGCCGTCACCGTCTTGGTGCGGGTATAGAACCGGAATGCGTCGGGCCCATGCTGGTTGAGATCGCCGAAGCCGGACTTCTTCCAGCCGCCGAAAGTGTGATAGGCGAGCGGGACCGGGATCGGCACATTGACCCCGACCATGCCGATGTTGATCCGGTTTACGAAATCGCGCGCGGTGTCGCCGTCGCGGGTGAAGATCGCGGTGCCGTTGCCGTATTCATGCTCCATCGGATAGCGCAGCGCTTCCGCGTAGTTCGGCGCGCGGACCACCGAAAGCACCGGTCCGAAGATCTCCTGGGTGTAGATGTCCATGTCGCGAGTGACGTTGTCGAACAGGCAGCCGCCGATGAAGTAGCCGTTCTCGTAGCCCTGCATCGAGAAATTACGGCCATCGACCACCAGCTTGGCGCCCTGCTCCACACCGGAATTGACCAGGCCCAGCACGCGGTCACGCGCCTCACGTGTCACCAGCGGGCCGAAATCGACATCGTCGCCGGCGGTATAAGGTCCGATCTTCAAGGCCTCGACCCTCGGCACCAGCTTCTCGATCAGCAGGTCGGCCGTCTTCTCGCCGACAGGCACGGCAACGGAGATCGCCATGCAGCGCTCGCCCGCAGCACCATAGCTCGCCCCGATCAGCGCATCCACGGCCTGGTCCATATCGGCATCAGGCATGATGATCATGTGGTTCTTGGCGCCGCCGAAGCACTGCACGCGCTTGCCGTTGGCACAGCCGCGCGAATAGATGTACTGCGCAATCGGCGTCGAGCCGACAAATCCGATGGCCATAATCTCCGGGTGATCAAGGATCGCATCAACAGCTTCCTTGTCGCCATTGACAACGTTGAGAATTCCATCCGGCGCGCCCGCCTCAGTCATCAGTTCGGCAAGCATCAGCGGCACCGAGGGATCGCGCTCGGACGGCTTGAGAATGAACGCATTGCCGGCTGCGATTGCCGGGCACAGTTTCCACATCGGGACCATGGCCGGGAAGTTGAACGGCGTGATGCCCGCGACCACACCCAGGGGCTGTCGCAGCGAATACATGTCGATGCCGGGGCCCGCGCCTTCGGTGAACTCGCCCTTGAGCAGATGCGGCGCGCCGAAGCAGAACTCGGCCACTTCAAGGCCGCGGATCACGTCGCCCTTGGCATCGGGAATCGTCTTGCCGTGTTCGCGCGACAGCGCCTCGGCAAGCTTGTCCATGTCGCGATGCAGGAGTTCCACGAACTTCATCAGCACCCGCGCGCGCTTCTGCGGATTGGTCGCACCCCACCCGACCTGGGCCTTGGCGGCGACAGCGACCGCCTCCGCCAATTCGTCATTCGAGGCGAGCGGCACCTTCGCCTGAACCTCGCCGGTCGCCGGGTTCATGACATCGGCAAAGCGTCCCGATCGGCCGTTGACGTGCTTGCCGCCGATATAGTGGGTGAGTTCTTTCATGGGACCGTCTCCTCGTTTTTCCGGTTGGTGGCACTGTCGCATGTCCCGCGCTTGATGTTCAACAAGCCCGAACGCTTATCCGTTGTGCGTGAATTCATGTTCGGGCCGTCGGAGCCTATCCTGCCGACAAACCGCCATCGACCTGCAATGTCTGGCCGGTGATGAAGCTGGAGGCGGGATCGGCCAGGAAGGCAAGCCCGGCTATGACCTCGTCGACCTCTGCAAGCCTTGCCATCGGAATGGCGCGCAACAGCGCACTCTCGCTCACCTGACGCACACCGTCGGGCTGATCAAGCAGGTCCGTGACCATGGGCGTGCGCGCAAATGACGGACAAAGCGCGTTCACCCGGACACCTCGTCGGGCATATTCGAGCGCGGCGGACTTGGTCAGCCCGACGACGCCATGCTTGGCCGCTGCATAGACCGAAAGCATCGGCGCGCCGACCACGCCCGCGACCGAAGCGACATTGACGATGGATCCGGTCTCACCGGTTTCGCGAAAACGCTGTTCCAGAGCCGGCAGTTGCGCCCGCATGGCGAAGAAGACACCCATGAGATCGACGTCGACGGTCTTGCGCGCCACCTCGACGGGTGTGTCTGGCAGCGTCGCCATCCCATGGGCAATGCCGGCATTGTTGATGGCGATATCCAGCCGTCCGAATCGGCTCAGGGCCTTGTCCACCAGTCCTTGCGACAGGTCGGGATCCCGGATGTCGCCGGCCAGGCACTCGATCTCGGCCTTAGCGCCGATCCCATCAGCGAACCTTCCAAGTGCCTCTGGGTCGAGATCACTCAGCACCAGATGGGCGCCGGCATCGGCAAAGAAACGTGCGGCCGCCTGACCGAAGCCGCCGGTCGCTCCGGTCAGAATGACGACGCGGTCGGAAAAAGGACTCATGATCAATCGCTTCCGGCGATGACTTCAAGCGCCATCGAAGCAAGCAGCGGCACCGCCTTGCCGAATTCCCGCCCGCGCTCGGGATTGGAAGCATTTCCGTCGAGCGTACGCTTGTAGACGCCCTGCAGGATCGAGGCGAGACGGAAGAAAGAGAACGCCAGACAGAAGGTCCAGTTCTCCACCTCAATGCCGCTGCGTTCGGTGTATCGCGCGCAGTACTCGGCCTCCTGCGGAATTCCGAGCGCATCACGGTCGAGACCGCCCAGACCGCGGAAGCCGCTGTTGTGCGGCAAACGCCATTGCATGCACTGATAGGCCAGATCCGCCATGGGATGGCCGAGCGTCGACAGTTCCCAGTCGATCAGCGCCAGCACGCGGCCGCCGTGACCGTCGAAGATCATGTTGTCGAGGCGGAAATCGCCATGCACCACGGACACCCGCCCGTCGTCTTCGGGGACATGCTCGGCGAGCCAGGCCATCAGCCGTTCCATGTCGGCCAGCTCTTCTGTCCTGCTCGCCAGATACTGCTCGCTCCAGCGCTTGATCTGGCGGGCGAAATAGTTGCCCGGCCGACCGAAGTCCTCAAGGCCCGCGGCCTTCGGGTCGACGCTGTGCAGTGCGGCCAGCACGGCGTTCATGCCCTCATAGATGGCCGAACGCTCGGCCGTGGTCATTTCCGGCAATGCCGGATCCCAGAAAATGTGCCCCTCGACCATTTCCATGACGAAATACATCCGCCCGATGGCGCTGTCCTCGCCCGCAAGGGCGAAGACCTTCGGAACCGGCACGCCATGATCGCCGAGCGCCTTCATCACCCGGTACTCCCGGTCCACCTGGTGCGCCGATTTGAGCAAGGCTCCCGGCGGCTTGGCGCGCAGGACATATTTTCCGCTGTCCGCCTCGATCCGGTAAGTGGGATTGGACTGGCCGGTGTTGAATTTCTCAACCGCATGAAGGCCCGAAAAGCCCGGTACCAGGTCGTGCAGTTCGTCCGCCAGCGCCTCCATGTCGAAGGGTTCGGTCTCCATCTCCATCATGCCCACTCCATCCTGCCTTGGCCTTTTCCTCATGCATCCTTGAACAGACGGATACCATGCTCGACCGACAATCCGCCATCGATCGGCAGGATCGCCCCGGTGATGTAGGCGCCGGCGCGGCTGCAAAGATAGATCGTTGCGCCCGCGACATCTTCCGCACCGCCGATGCGCCCAAGCGGAACACCCGCGCCGACGCGCTCGACCTGATCCGCCCGACCGGTGGCGAAGGCGGTCATCTTGCTCCGAAACGGCCCCGGCGCAAAGGCATTGACGGTGACGCGCCGCGGTGCGAGTTCCTGGGCCAGCGTCCGGGTCAGATGATGCACCGCGGCTTTCGAGGCAGTGTAGGAATAGGCGCCGTCGGCAAGCGCCTGCGTGCCCATGACAGATCCCAGATTGATCACCCGCGCCGGATCATCGTCGCTGGCCGAGGCCAAGAGCAGCGGCATCAATTCCCGGGTCAGCGTGAAAAGGCCTGCCACATTGACGGACATGACCTTGGCCCAGGCCGCATGGGGGAATTCCTCGAAACTCGCACCCCAGGATACGCCGGCATTGTTGACCAAAATATCGAGCCGGTCGCACCGCGACTTCACGTCCGCGACCAAAGCCATCACGCCTTCCTCGCTGCCGACATCGCCCGCAAATCCCTCGATTTTGCCCGGCCCGCCAAGGCCATTGATCTCGTCAGCAGCCCGGGCACAGTCCTCGCCCTTGCGCGAGGCGATCAGCACATGCGCGCCGGCCTGGACCAGCCCGGTCGCGATCATGCGACCGATGCCGGTCGCGCCGCCGGTCACAAGGGCGGTTTTTCCCTCGACCGAAAACAGGGTTTCCACATAACTCATATCTGCCGCCTCCCGGTTGTCCTGTGCCGCCGATGGCGGTCCCTTGCCGGAAACCTGCACGACCGCATCAAAGCGGCCTTGTTGCGATTGCCGCTCGAAGCAAGGACCGTTAGCATGGCAAACAATTGACGTTCGCGTAAAGGGAAGCTTTGGCGTATCCCCCAGAACCGCGACGCATCTGCAGCAGGGAGAGTTTGCATTGACCGAAGCCAAATCCATGGATCTGGGGATCTCCGACCATCTCAAGCCCATGCTTGAAGCTGTGCGCGACATGGTGCGCAACGAAATCATCCCTCTGGATGAGGAGTTTCTGGCCGAGGTCTCCAAGGGCGACCGTTGGAGCTACACGCCGCGCCAGACCGAGATCCTGGAGGGCCTCAAGGCGAAAGCGCGGGAACGAGGGCTCTGGAACCTGTGGCGGACACATGCCGGCAACGGGCTGACAACGGTGGAATACGCCTATCTGGCCGAGGAGATGGGCAAGGCCCACCTCGGGGCGGAGACGTTCAACTGTTCAGCGCCCGACACCGGCAACATGGAAGTGCTCGGCCGCTACGGCACGCCCGAGCACCAGGCCAAGTGGCTCGAACCACTGCTCGAAGGCAGGATCCGCTCGGCCTATCTGATGACGGAGCCCGATGTTGCCTCCTCCGACGCCACCAATATCTCGATGAGCTGCGTCCGTGACGGAGACAGCTATGTGCTCAACGGCGAAAAATGGTGGGCCTCCGGCGCGGGCGATCCGCGTTGCGCGATCTACATCGTCATGGTTCGCACCGGCGGAGACGAGACACCGAAACACGCCCGCCACTCGATGATCCTGGTTCCGGCCGACACGCCGGGCATCGAGAAGCTCCGCCCGATGCAGGTCTACGGCCAGGACGATGCGCCGCACGGCCATTTCCATTTGCGCTTCACCGATGTGCGGGTTCCGGCAGGCAATCTGCTTGTGGGCGAAGGCAAGGGCTTCGAAATCGCTCAGGGACGGCTGGGCCCGGGCCGCATCCATCACTGCATGCGCGCCATCGGACAGGCGGAGATGGCGCTTGAACTGATGTGCAGACGCGCGCTCGAGCGCGAGGCCTTCGGCAAGCGGCTGGCGCAGCTTGGCGCCAATTACGACATCATCGCGGAATGCCGCATGGAGATCGAAATGGCGCGGCTGCTGTGCCTGAAGGCTGCCTGGATGATGGATCAGGGCGATGCGCGTGCGGCAGCGCCCTATATCAGCCAGATCAAGGTCGTCGCCCCCCGTGTTGCGCTCAAGGTCACCGACGAGGCGGCGCAGATGTTCGGCGGCCAGGGCATTTCGCAGGACACGCCGCTGGCGCGGATGTGGACGCATCTGCGCACGCTCAGGCTCGCCGACGGACCCGACGCCGTCCACCGCCGCCAGGTCGCGCGCGCCGAACTCAAGCGCTACACGCAGGAAAAGGTGTGACCGGCATGAAGGCGATGGTCTGCCACGAATACGGACCGATATCCGGTCTTCGCTACGAGGATGTTCCCGATCCGGTGCCGGGCGATAACGAGGTTCTGATCAACGCCCGGGCAATCGGCGTCAACTACCCTGACGGACTTCTGGTTCAGGGCTTGTACCAGATGAAACACGAGACGCCTTTCATCCCGGGCATGGAAGCAGCAGGCACCGTCGCAGCGGTTGGCCCTGGCGTGTCTGAGTTCAAGCCCGGCGACCGTGTGGTTGCGATGGTCGACCGTGGCGCCTATGCGCAAAAGGTTGCGGCGCCCGCGAGCCGCGTGTTCGCCCTGCCTGACACCATGCCGTTCGACGACGCCTGTGCGCTCATGTGCGCCTGGGGGACGGCGCACCATGCGCTGCGCCAGCGTGCCCGGCTGCAATCCGGAGAAACGCTGCTGGTTCTGGGCGGCGCAGGCTCGACCGGGCTCGCCGCGATCTCGATCGGAAAGGCCATCGGCGCGCGGGTGATCGCCGTTGCGTCGAGCGAAACGAAACGCGAGGCCTGCCTCGAAAGCGGAGCGGATGTTGCGCTTCCCTACGAGGATCTTCGCGATGCACTCAAGCGCGAAACCGGCGGCCGCGGGGTCGATGTCGCTTTCGATCCCGTCGGTGGTGCTGCCTTCGAGGTCGCTGCCCGCGCGATGGCCCGCAACGGTCGGCTGCTTGTGGTCGGCTTTGCGTCCGGGGAAATCCCCAAACTTGCCGCCAATCTGGTGCTGCTCAAGGAATCCTCTGTCGTCGGCGTGTTCTGGGGTGCGTTTGTCAACAACGAGCCGGACGCCTATGCAGAGAACAACCGGGAGCTTTTCGATTGGCATACAGGCGGCGTGATCAAGACCAGGATCGATGAAAGCCGCCCTTTGGCGGAAGCTGCCGACGCATTGCAGCGCATTCTCGACCGTGGCGCCATCGGCAAGACAATTATCATCCCGCAAGGAGACTGAATGACCCTTCCCGCAAAGATGAACGCCCTCGTTTTGAAACAGGATGGCCTATCGGGCGAGCGCACCGGCATGGATGTGGATACGCTCGCGCCCTATCTCGACTGTGCCGAACTGCCGCTGCCGAAGCCGGGGCCGGGCGAAGTGCTGGTCAAGGTGCGGATGGCTTCGGTCAATCCCTCCGACATCTACTTCATTAAGGGCGAATATGGCCAGCCGCGCATCAAGGGCGCCGCAGCCGGTTTCGAGGGAGTGGGCGAAGTTGTGGGCGGCAAGGGCCTTTACGCGCGCTGGCTCAAGGGCAAGCGCGTGGCCTTCGTTGGCGGCGTGGCGGGATCCGGAGCCTGGGCAGAGTACATCTGCGTGTCGGCTGCGACCTGCGTGGTCGTGAAGCCCTCGATGCGCGACGAGGACGCGGCCGGCCATGTGGTCAATCCGGTCACCGCCTGGCGCATGTTCGAGCTTGTCAAGCAATCGGGGTCAAACGGCTTCATCTTCACCGCAGCTAACAGCCAGCTGGGCAAGCTGATGGCGGGACTGTCGCGCGACAATGGCGGCAAGATGATTGCCGTGATCCGCAAGGAGAGCCAAGCGGCACATTTGAAGGAGTTGGGCGCCGCCCACGTTCTGGTCCAGTCCGATCCCGATTTCGACGACAGGCTTGCGGAACTGTGCAAGAGCGAGAAGCCGCGCGTGCTGCTCGATGCGGTCGCCAATCAGCTTTCCGCCGACCTCTTCACCGCCATGCCCGCCCGGGCGCGATGGGTGATCTACGGCAAACTCGACAACGAAGCCCCCACGATTCCCGAAACGGGGCAGTTGATTTTCATGAACAAGAAGATCGAGGGCTTCTGGCTGGCGCAATGGTTCCGCAAAGCCTCCATGCTGGAAAAGCTCTCGACGCTGCGCAGCGTGCAAAACCGTTTCATATCAGGAGCCTGGAAGACGGAAGTGACTCAAACCGTGAAGCTCAACGAGGCGATGGCGAAACTGCCCGAAGCCCTCAAACGCGGCGGCGGCAAGGTGATGCTCGCGCCTTGATGTGAATTGAGTTGGCTTGGGGTCAAATGAACACCAAGCAACAGGCATCCAGTCGATGTGGTGGCGTCCCTGGCTAAGCCGGCGCAGGTTGCCATGAAGAAACTGATCCGGAAACTCCCGGATTCTCCACATTCGTTATGGCGCATATCCACCTGAAAAGAATCACGTTTTCTGACCTACATGAAGACCGCTTGGCCACCTTTTGAATCATCGGTTGCGCAGTGAAACTTTCCATCCGGCGCACCCGTCCTATGTCTCAAGGATGGAGGTATTGCTCATGGCACCACGTGCTCACATGATTTCAGTTCTGGCGGCTTGTCTTGCCGCTTTCGCCCTCACGCTCGCCCCCGCCCGGGCCAATGATGCAGCAGCCGGCCGCGCGGTGATCGAAAGCCAGATCGAGGCGTTTCTGTCCGACGACATGTCGACCGCCTATTCCTTTGCCGCCCCCAACATCAAGAAGATGTACCCGGATGAGAACCGGTTCTTCGACATGGTCAAACGTGGCTATGCGCCGGTCTACCGTCCCGGGAATTATGCTTTCGGCCGCTCGAAGGTGGCCCCGGACGGCTCGGGGTTGTTTCAGGAAGTCTTGATCCAGGGGCCGAACGGGCGGGACTGGACGGCGCTCTATTCGCTTGAGCGTCAGCCCGACGGCAGCTTCAAGATCAACGGCGTTCAGATGATCAAGGCGGCAGCGCCACAGACCTGACCCACGCTGTGGTCACTTCGGAGCGCGCAACGGGCTGAAGTAAAAAGTGTCGGCCTTTTGCCGCTCCGGAACAAAAGCCGTGATGCCTGCATTGATTGCCCCCGGATCAATATGGCGATCCGGATTTGTCACACTATGCTAGGCAGTGTCCGCGTGCGAAGCGAGCCTTCCGTCGCGGCCTTGAGCTTGCACCCGGAGAACTCCAATAAGCGTCGCCTTCACCAAGGAAGAAAGTTCCGAAACAGCAGCAGAAACCCGGCTGCCCGACCGGCCGATTTCCCAGCACCCCAATCTGGTGACGCAGAATGGACTCGAGCAGTTGCAGGCAAGCCTCAATGCGGCACGGGCGGCCTATGACGCGGCGAACGGGATCGAGGATGTCAACGAGAAGCGCCGACAGCAGGCCGTGCCGTTGCGCGACGCTCGCTATTTCGCCGAGCGGGTGCGATCCGCCGAGCTGATCCCCGACCCGGCCTCCGATGACACCATCGCCTTCGGCTCGACTGTGACCTACAGCCGCGACGAACAGCCGCCCCAGACCTACCGCATTGTCGGCGAGGACGAGGCCGACCCGAAATCCGGCTCGATCTCCTTTGCCTCCCCCGTGGCCCGTGCGTTGATGGGCAAGCAGGTTGGAGACATTGTCGAGGTCAGTGATCAGGAGCTGGAAGTCCTCTCGATCTCGTAGTGCAGCCAGGCCCGTAGCTCAGTCCGGCGCGACAGCGATGCTTGCACAGCAAATTCGGTGTTATTCATGCGAAGGCACTCCCGCGCGAGACATCGCCGGGCTTTGAAACATGACAGTCCGGAGGGCCGCGCACAGGCTGCGCCGTTCGGAAGGTGGCTTTGGTGTGTGCATGCTCATCGAACATGCACGGGGTGGCGCGAACCCGCGCGCGGCCCGAAACTCGCCGGATGGTGTCCACATCCGACAGGCAGTGCGGCGCCGCCATACCCGCCCGGACACGGGCATGGATACGGACAGCGACAACCGGCAAGGACCGGCACGAACCCTCCCGTGCGTTGACGATGCGGCAGCGCCGGCGCTCACATGAACGCCACACCGCATCCGCAAGGGTGGTCCGCCACAGGCCCGTTTCCACCATTGCCCCGGCTGCCGACCGGCGCGGGCCGGCACAAGAGGCATGGGTTCTCCGGTGGCTGGCTTGGCGCAGTCACCCCGTGGGGATGAACCCGCGCTGCCAGCGGACCTCGCCGGGGCACTGCCTCCCTTCCCGCCTCCCCGCACGTTAGGGAGATGCCGAAAGGGCTTTCCTCCCGCCGGGTCCGAAACGTTCGCGAACCCTCCGGCAGCGGGAGCACTGACAGTATGACGCCGGGCGGAAGAGTGTGGATGAAACGGGTGGAATTATTTCTCAAGCGCCAAATCACAGCCCCCCAATTTCCTCATGCAGGGCTTGGCCCGGCATCCAGAGCGAGAGCGCACGCAAGTCTAGGACGTTTTTCAGGAGGAACATCTTGCGCAGGTGTCCTGCTCCCGCAGATCCGGGCCGCAAAATCCTGTATCAGTTCGGGAGCGAGCGAAAGACTTGAGTGGATGCAAGGACAAAGCGACCGGACAATCACCACATCGCAATCGGGTCCTTCTTCATCTCATGCATATCGCCTCCGCTGATCCGATCCCAGAAGCGCCCGCCAACGATCTGCTCAGCGTCATAGGTTTTAACCAGATAGTCACCCAAGTCACCATCTAGCCTTCGATTCTCCATTTCGAAGGTCCATAGCCGGTGCCGCCCCTTGCGGTCCTCGGCCAATACACTCTTGATGAATGCATGGGGAACTGGCACGTCGATACCGAAGTCATCCTGGTGTCTTCCGATGGTCTCAATCACCACCCCAAAATAGAAAACCGGACAGGTCAGAACATAGGTCTCCAGAATATCGTCCCGCTCGTCAAGATCACGCACTGCGATCTCAAGCTTCCGCCATAGATCTCTGTTGAATTGCGGCTCTTGGGGCGACATGTTCGATAACAGGAAGGTTTCGGAATTCTGCAGATCACGGAGATTCTGGTTTGCGCTGCCCACAAGATGGCCGCGATCGTAACCGCTGCCCACGTAAGCATTGAGTCCGGCCCGGAAACGTTCAGGTATGCGGGTGTCTGCACGAAAATTGTTCATCCGCTGCACATTTTCCGGGATCAGGTGGCGCTCGCGATTCACAATCTCCAATGTCCACTTGGCTTGTCGGAAGTACCACGAATAACCGATCGTGAAATATCGCCCAGTCAGGATTTGATCACACACCGGTGCACCGTAGCGCAACTCAGGTTGCATTTGGAAAGGGTCGTTCATATCGCCACTCCAGCTACGTGAATTAATACCTGAATGAATTGTATTTTACACCTCTTCCACAAGTATAACAGATTCCATCTATTAAGATGAGATTTTTAAAGAATTTTTTAATTTTTAATATTCTGTGCTATTATCCATCGCGATGTGAAGTCAATAATATGCTGCAAGGTCGGCGGTCGGGCGCTCATCGGAGATGCAGCTCATCGAGCATCAAACATCCGAAGGCTCCTTTTCCAATCCCGTTTTCCCTTTGTCGAGAATCCGCTATGAGAGACCAGCGGCGGCCGGTTCCGGTCTCAGCAGACGCACTTGCGACAGCCATGGATATGTTAGTTATGAGTTACAGAATTGCATTGATGACCGTATGTGCAGCCGCGCTCACAGCGTGCAGCACCACCGGCACCCCTTCCAATCCCCTGCAGAAGCGCTGGAATGGCGAACAGGCCGGCGCGTTTTTTGCGGCCTACGGACCGCCAAGGTCCGACAGATTCGCGGGCGGCGGCACGACGGTTTACATCTGGCGCGGAGGCTTTGTGCGTGGCCGCTCCTGCGCGGTCGAACTAACGGTAGCGCCGGATTACACGATCAAGACCATCCGGGCGACGTCGGATCGGATCGACCCGAACGGCGGACCCAGCCACTGCGAAACCGTGCTCGACGCTGACTCCTGACAAATCAGCCTGAACGGCGCACATGGGCCAAGACCTGAATTGACCCGCAACGCGAACCATTTCGATCTTTTTCGTGCAGTGACGCTTACCAATAGACGCGATGAACAACCCCATGCTGCGACGCAGCATGGGGTTTCGGCACATGGGCGTTGCCGGTTCTTGCCGGGCTGGCCCCTGAGACCCGCAAAAGTATTCGATCAAGACTTCGGGCAAGGCGTTGAACCGCCGAGGAACTCCGTTTGCCCTCCGCCCTACCCCAATGGCGGTATATCGCCCCTGGCCCAGCGCGCGATGGTCTCTTCGGTGAAGGCGGCAAATCTGCCGTCCCCGATCGCTGCCCGGATCCCGGCCATCAGGTCCTGATAGTAGCTCAGATTGTTCCAGGTGATCAGCATCATGCCAAGAATCTCGTTGGAGCGGACGAGATGGTGCAGATAGGCACGCGAATAGTCGCGCGCGGCGGGGCATGAGCTTTCCTCGTCCAGCGGCCTGTGATCTTCGGCGTGCCGGGCATTCTTAAGATTGATCTTGCCACGGCGCGTGAACGCCAGGCCGTGACGACCGGCGCGCGTCGGCATCACGCAGTCGAACATGTCGATGCCCCGGGCCACCGATTTCAGGATATCGTCGGGTGTGCCCACGCCCATCAGGTAACGCGGCTTTTCGGAAGGCAGAAGCGGACAGGTGACATCCAGCATGTCGAGCATAACGTCTTGCGGCTCACCCACCGCCAAGCCTCCCACGGCATAGCCCTTGAGGTCGAGGTCTGCCAGCGCCTTGGCGGAGCGCTCCCGCAATTTCGGCGTATCCCCCCCCTGGACGATGCCGAACATCGCCTTGCCGGGCTGGTCGCCGAAGGCTGTCTTGCAGCGCTCCGCCCAGCGCAGCGACATTTCCATGGCGCGCTCGATTTCCGCTTCCTCGGCGGGAAGCCGCACGCATTCATCGAGCTGCATCTGGATGTCGGAGCCGAGAAGCCCCTGGATCTCGATGGAGCGCTCCGGGCTCATTTCGTGGCGGGAGCCGTCGATATGCGACTGGAAGGTAACGCCGTGCTCGTCGATCTTGCGCAGCGCCGACAGCGACATCACCTGGAAGCCGCCGGAATCGGTGAGGATCGGCTTGTCCCACCGGGCAAAATGGTGCAACCCGCCGAGCCGCGCCATGCGTTCGGCGCCGGGCCTCAGCATCAGGTGATAGGTGTTGCCGAGAATGATGTCGGCGCCGAGATCGCGCACCTGGTCCATGTACATGGCTTTGACCGTGCCGCCGGTGCCCACCGGCATGAAGGCAGGAGTGCGGATCACCCCGCGCGGCATCGAGATCTCGCCGCGCCGCGCCTTGCCGTCGGTCGCAAGCAGTTTGAACTGGAAGGTCTCGGTCATTTCACATCAGCCTGTTGCGGGTCATTGAGCAATTTCATCGCCTGCCAGCCGATCGGGCGGTCAAACGCATTGCCGCCGCCCGCTGGCTGGTCATAGCTGCGCCCGATCTGCACATCGGACACATGACAGATCAACAAGGTGCCGACGCCGCCATGGTCGACGGCATTCAATCCCCGGCCCTCAACCGCGACCTCCGCACCCCTCTCGACCTGCGGATGACTGAGACAGCGCCCAATCATCGCCGGCTCCTGAACAACAGGCTGGAATCTCCATAGGAGTAAAAACGGTAGCCGGTCCGGATGGCATGCGCATAGGCTACGCGCATGGTCTCAAGCCCTGAAAAGGCGGAGACAAGCATGAACAGGGTCGAGCGCGGCAGGTGAAAATTGGTCATCAGCACATCGACGGCGCGAAACCGGTAACCGGGCGTGATGAAAATGTCGGTGGGACCGGACCAGGCGGTAATCTCATCGTCTTCGCCGGCCGCGCTCTCAAGCAGCCTGAGCGAGGTGGTGCCAACGGAGACAATGCGCCCGCCCCGCGCGCGGACCGCATTGAGCGCCGCGGCGGTTTCAGCGCTGACATGGCCGATTTCGGAGTGCATCCTGTGCTCGGTGGTGTCGTCCGCCTTGACCGGCAGGAAGGTCCCCGCGCCGACATGAAGGGTAACGAAGTGGCGCGAGATCCCGCGCGCATCGAGCCTTTCGAACAGTTCGGGCGTGAAATGAAGCCCTGCGGTGGGTGCGGCGACGGCGCCATCCTCGCGCGCGTAGATCGTCTGGTAGTCGCGGCGGTCGCTTTCGTCCTCGCCGCGCTTCGAGGCGATGTAGGGCGGCAGCGGAATGTGCCCGGTGGCCATAATGGCCTCGTCGAGCGCCGGTCCCGAAAGATCGAAAACCAGCTCGATCTCGCCGCCCTCGCCCCGCTCGCCTGCAGTGGCGTCGAGCACGCCGGAAAGACAGGCGGAACCATCGCCGCCGAAGGACAGCCGGTCGCCCGGTTTGATCCGCTTGCCGGGCCTGACAAAGGCTTTCCAGCGGTCAGGGCCCGAACGCATGTGCAACGTCGCCGAGACCCGAACCTGATTTTCGTCGCGGCTGCGGAAGCCTTCGAGCTGGGCCGGAATCACACGGGTGTCGTTGAACACCAGCGCGTCGCCGGGTTCGAGCAGGTCCGGCAGATCGCGCACGACGCGATCACCGAGCGCGCCATCTTCGCCCACGCGCAGCATCCTCGCGCTGTCACGCGGGTTCGCCGGCCTGAGCGCGATGCACTCTTCGGGGAGATCGAAATCGAAAAGGTCGACGCGCAAGAAAGCACCGCACTGCTGGGACTCAGAACCGGTCAGGTATCAGGAAATCAGGCGCCGCGCAAAAACCGGTCCAGCTGCTCGGCAACAGGCTCACTAGCAAACAGTTTCTTGCTGTAAAGCCAGTTCCGGTGCTTGGGTCCGAAATGCACCAGCCCGGATTTCGAACTCACCGGCGATCGCTCGTCGAACGAGACTTCAAGCTCAAGTTTGCCGTCAGTCACAATATCAGCAGTGGCCATAGACCAATTGATGTGGGGCGAGGATTTACGCCGATCGTCGAGGATGCAGTAAAGCCGTCGTTCCGTCCTGACAAGCCAGGTCTGCTGGGTGCTGGTCTGAAACAGCAAAAGGGCCCTCGCCGCTGCCGGAGCGGTTCCGTCATGAGAGGAATAGTTGAGCGATTGTGTGATGACATCCCTGATCTGCGCAACTGTGTAAAACGGCCGCCCGCCGCGGTCCCGCGATCGCTTCATCAACACGTCTGAAAGTAGCACCGCCATTTCACATCACCTGTCTTTCAAACCTTGATGCCAAAGCCCGTAGCATCAAACCACTCGAGAACTCCGGCCGGCCTGATCCCAATATAGTCCCGCGGCAGCTATTCCGCCACCTCCTCGGTCGCTGTCTGCATCTCTTCGGCAGCAGGCAAGGGCGGCGAATGCGGGTTCGTCGCCGGCTCTCCGCCGTCTTCCTTCACGGTGGAGCCGAAGCGGGCCAGCAACTGTGCATAGGTCACCTGCCACAACACGCCTGTCGCCACAGCCGTGTGCGGCGCCATCTGCAGAAAATCGATCACGGCGGCAAAAAACGCGACCAGCCAGGCGGCAATCATTCCGAAAACGATGACGCCGATCGCCTTGATCGACGTGATCACCACCCCGCCCTGATCACCCATGCCAAATTCACCCGCCTCATCGGCGGCAAATCCGAAATGGCGAACAATGGCGACGAGCAGATCAATGACGACAAAAGCAGCGAAAGCCAGCGATGCGAGGGTCGCAAAAGCCAGCACACCATTGGCGTCCGCGCAACGGGGGAGTGCGTCGTGAGCGTCGAACAGCAACCGCCAAAAGGCTTCGGAAAAGCCGGAACACGCTGTTCCGGCAGTTTCCACCTGCGCCCTGGCTATGCTCACGAACCCCATATTCACCCCCGACCACCGCCAGTCTAGCTGCAATCGGGAGTAGAATCAATCAAGGGTCAGGCGTCAGCCGCAACCTTCATCGAAACAATTTTGTCGGGATCGGTGACCGGCTCGCCGCGCTTGATCTTGTCGACATTGTCCATGCCCGACATGACCTGGCCCCAGACCGTGTACTGACGGTTCAGGAAGCCCGCATCGTCGAAGCAGATGAAGAACTGCGAGTTGGCAGAGTTCGGGTTCTGCGCGCGGGCCATGGAGCAGGTGCCGCGGCCATGGTTCATGTTGGAGAACTCGGCCTTGAGATCGGGCTTGTCCGATCCGCCCATGCCTGCGCGCTTCGGGTCGAAGGACGAGCCGCCGGACTTGCCGAACTTGACGTCGCCGGTCTGGGCCATGAATCCCTCGATCACACGGTGAAACACCACGCCATCATAGGCGCCTTCGCGCGCCAGTTCCTTGATCCGCTTGACGTGCTCCGGCGCCAGGTCCGGCAGCATTTCGATGGTGACGGTGCCCTGGGTGGTCTCCAGGATAAGTGTGTTTTCGGGATCCTTGATCTCCGCCATGGTGTGTCTCCTGTTGATGGGATTGGTTGTAGCTCTAGCCGCCGGAGCGGACCGTGATCATGCGGTCGGGATCGGTGACCGCGCCGTTGTTCGAGCGATCGCCGCGCTTGATCTGATCGACATGCTCCATGCCTTCGACGACTTCGCCCACCACGGTGTACTGGCCGTTCAGGTTGGGCGCCGGCGCGAACATGATGAAGAACTGCGAATTGGCTGAATTGGGGTTCTGCGAGCGCGCCATGCCGACGGTGCCGCGAACGAAGGGCTTGTCGGAAAATTCGGCCTGAAGATCGGGCTCGGAGGATCCGCCCATCCCTGCCCGGCGCGGCGCGTAGCCGTCTTCCATGTCGGCAAACTGGACATCACCGGTCTGGGCCATGAAGCCGTCGATCACCCGGTGAAAGGCGACATTGTCATACTCGCCGGCATCGGCCAGCGCCTTCAGGCGCGCGGCGTGTTTCGGCGCGACATCTTCGGCCAGTTCGATGACGACGTCACCGGTCTTGAGCGTGATGGTCAGCCGTTCGGCGGCGGATGCGAGGGTCGGAAACGCCAGTCCAAGCGCGAGCACGGCGGCGGAGGCAAAACGAAACGAAAGCATGCGAGCTCCGGAATTTGAGGCCTGCCGGGGGGGCAGCCCGCCCGGGAAGGTCCGTTTGACATACTGCCCGATGCTTTGCAACGCCCGGCCCGCGCGGGCCTGAGTAAAGGCCCCGGACGGCAATGGCGCGAAGCTTCAGGCTTCGGCAATGCGGGCTGCGAGCGCCTTTTGCACCACCAAGGGCACAAACGGGCTGACATCGCCACCCATCCTGGCGATCTGGCGCACAAGCGTGGCGGTGATGTGGCGGGTTTCCGGAAAGGCCGGAGTGAAGACTGTGGTGACGTCCGGCGCCATGGCGCGGTTCATGCCGGCCATCTGCATCTCATAGTCGAGATCGGTGCCGTCGCGCAGTCCGCGAACCAGCACGGTTGCGCCTGCCGCGCGCGCCGCATCGACCACCAGCCCGTCGAACGACTGGACGGTCACGTGCGCGCTGCGTTCGGAAAACCGCTGCTCGACGATATGGGCGATCATGCTGGCGCGTTCGTCGAACGAGAACATCGGCGCCTTGCCCGGATGCACGCCGATGCCGACGACCAGCCGGTCGCCCAGTGCCAGTGCCTGCTCCAGCACATCGATATGACCGTTGGTCATCGGGTCAAAGGACCCGGGATAAAACGCAATGCGCATGGCAAGACCCCTCTTTTTCATGCATCTTTTGTCATGTCAGGGGGTGGGCATCAAGAGATGAAGCCGGCAAGTCTGTTGGCGGCGATTGTGGTCCTGAACGGTCGCACGCGCCGCTTTGAAAGCCATTGGGGGCATGCCCCCCAAATGCTTTTGGCGCCGGACAGTCAGAAATCCGCGATCGACAGCCGGATCAGGTTCTTGCGGTGTTTCTTGTAGGCGCGCACGGCTGCGGCATCGATCTTGCCGCGAATCCGGTCGAAGGCCGCCAGATAATCGGTGTCGGGCGACCGGTCGAGACCGGCGATCTGTTCCAGCGCCGGGGCTTCGAGCAGAAAGCGGACTTCCATCACTCCATCATAGCCGGAGAAGCGGATGGTGCCCGCGTCTTCATCGAAGCTGCGCATCTCGTTGGGGAAGCCGATCACGGCTCGGCTCGCGGCAAACGGTTGACGCCCGTGATCACTTCTTGGCTTTCTTCTGAAACGGGTTCGTTTCCAGCTGCTTGACCGCCGAACCCGATTCTACCGGCGCATTGACCTTGGCCTTGTCCTTCTTGGGCTTGCGGATTTCCTTGTTCGACTTCATCTGACCCTTGGCCATTCGATATCCTGACTGCGCGCATGCGCGAGCGCTTCCGCCAAGACCGGAACCCGGTCTTGCCTGCGGAAGTGCGTTGAAACAACGAGATGGAGCTTCGGCGGCGAATGCGGTTTCGCCGCAAATGCTCTAGGTGGTGGCGGAGGCGGCTTTCACCAGCTCGAGATTGCTGCCCTGTTCAACCCGCTCGTGGCCGTGCTCCTCGTTGCGGATCCGGTATTGCGGCTGGCCGTGATTGTCGGGCAGTCTGAGCAGCACCTCGAAATCATCGGGAACCTTGGGCGACAGCGCCACGCGTGAGCGGAGCGCGACGCGCTGCCCCTTGCTGAATACATCTTTTGCCATGACATCCGATCCTGAACGCAACCTATCCCGGACCAAAAATGCCCGGGCGTCGCGGAGCCCGTGGGCCCTTGTTCTTGAAAAATGCTCCCGAGACCGCCGGGTGCCGGCGAAACCTGGAACGAAAAAAGCATGCTCGCCAGGGAACAGATTGGAACAATCGCGCGCGATGGCCGTTATACAGTGCGCCTTTTCGCCGCCACTTGCAATTGCGCTCTGCCCGGGACGCGAAAAGCGCCTGTATGAAGCCTGCGTTCCCCCAACCCGAAGGAATGTGTTAGGGTCAGCCACCCGACAGTGCCTGGCCCCCGCCCTTTCCTCCAACCCCTTATCTCCGGCCCTTATCTCCGGCCACTCAATGCCGGCAATGCCGAACCTTTCTGGAACATCTGCCCCACGCGACCGCTCCGGCATCGCGGACACGTCCCGACCGATGGCCCGCACGCGGCCGCGGTTCGGACCATGCGCCGCAGCCTGCGACACCGCACCACCCGCCAACTCTCAAGGAACTGTACGTCTATGTTGATCAGATTTGGGTTTGAAATCACCGTGTCCTGCACGCAACCGGTTCCGATGCTGATGGCATTGTCGACGCACAGCGCGTTCGAGGGCCGCCTCATCGGCTCCGACCGGGTGCGCGCCGACCGGGGCGCCGACATCACCCGCTACGTCGACGGCTACGGCAACCAGATCTCGCGCGCGGTCGCTGAGGCCGGCGCCACCACCTACTGGTCCGATTGCGTGGCCGAGGTGGACGGCCGTCCCGATCACGTGCCCTACGACGCGCGCCAGCACCTGATCCAGGACCTTCCGGCTGAAACGCTGACCTTTCTGACAGCGAGCCGCTATTGCGATTCCGACCATTTGATCAAGTTTGCCTGGTCCAATTTCGGCCATACCAACGAGGGCTGGGACCGGGTGGCGGCGATCAGCAACTTCGTCCACAATCATGTGACCTTCGGCTACAAGTTCGGACGCCCCGACAAGACCGCGCGCGACGTGCTGGAGGAAAAATCCGGCGTGTGCCGGGATTTTGCCCATCTGGCCGTCAGCCTGTGCCGTGCGATGAACATTCCCGCGCGCTACGCCAGCGGCTATCTCGGCGACTTCGGCGTGCCCGACACCGGCTTTGACGATTTCTGCGCCTGGTTCGAGGTCTATCTCGGCGACGGCTGGCACACGGTCGACGCGCGCTACAATGTTCCGCGCATCGGCCGGATCTTGATGGTGCGCGGCGCCGACGCCTCCGATGTGGCGATGATCACCTCGTTCGGCGCCTATCAGCTGGACGGGTTCCGGGTCTGGAGCACGGAAATCGAAGGCCGGCCCACCGACCCCGAGCTTTTCTCCATGCTCGAGACGCGCCCCGCACCGCGCTCCGCCGCCGGTCCCGACTTCGGCACCGCGGTGCCCGGCGCCGTGCACCTGATCTGAGCCGGCGAACCGCCCTCGCCCGGCAACCGGGCGTAAACCATGATTGCATTCAGCTTGGGTTCATTCAGGATTTGTCATTCTCCCCGCATCAAAGTCGATGCGTGGAAAGGACACCATTATGACCCTTGCACTTGCCCTTCTGGCGATGACGATCGTCATGGTTTTCAGCGCAACCGTTTTTGGCGCCATGCGCGGGGCGATCCCCGAGCGCGCCTCCGAACACGACCGCCCGCACGCCCCCAGCCGGTTCTGACCGGTCCCGCGCACAAAATTCGATCCTGACCTCCAGCAGGATACGGCCCCGGCCGGGACACAACGCCCGGCCGGGGCCGATTTGTTTGGGGGGATGGAGACTGGAAGCGGATCAGTGAACCTTCCGCACATATGGGCGGAAAACGGAATTTCCGTGCACCTTGTGGATGACAAGGATGCGTAGAAACCTGACTGAGCTACGCCAGTTTAACTCTGCCTATTTCGCTCCTCGTTCCCGTGCGTGATCGAACATATCTGCTGTCGAGGGGACGCCGAGCACCATCGCCTTGACCTGATGATCGGCCGTCCCGAGTTGTCGAACAATCACGCCGTGGTAGCCTGCGATCTGCTTCGAAACATACTCGTCGAGGTGCTCGAAGGGTTCACGTCGATTGCAGAAGGCAAAGGATTTTTGCCATCCATAGATGCGCTTACCTAGAGAGTCTAAAGTGGCGCTCTGCGAATGTTTGGAGTTGAGGGAGGTTCCCTTCGTGAGCGCCTCTTTGATCGCAGCCTTCGAAGACGCAAGCGTCTCCCGGATGCCTTCCTTCATGTTTTCGATAGATTTCGCGCTGGGGACGCACCGCCCAGGCTGAAGCGTGCAGCCGAGGAAGTTGATGGACTTGCTACACTCCCCTTCCGCGGCCTTATCAGGGCCATCGGCTGGCGTGTAGAGACCGAAACCAAAATCGGCTAGGGTTTTCTCAGCATAAGCTTTGGCGGCGTCGATAGATGCAAGGTCTGCACTGACCATGAGAATGTCGTCGATGTATCTCACCGCCGTTACGCCCATGCTGTTTAGCGTCTGATCCATCTCGTACAACAGAACATTTCCTGCGAAGGCCGACAAAGAAGACCCTTGGGCGACGCCGATGCCGCCCTTCGGAAACAGGTGCGTGTAGCCAACAAGTTCAGCTTCATTCCCCAAGTGAACCTCAAGAGCCTTTGCGAACAGCTCAATGAACTGTTCGTCACCGGTTTCACGCCGAACGAAGTCGACCACCCTGTCAGTCGGAATCTTGGTGAAGAAGGCCCGAATGTCAGACTGGAAGTAGAACTTCGCGCCGCCGTCAATCGCTGCCATGATTGTCTCTATGGCGGGACGGACACCGCCATGAGGGTAAATCAGCCCTCCAACGCCATACTTGGATCGATTGACGTCGTTGATTCGCCCCAGCCTGTCGTCGCGCACGGTCTCATATCGTGTGTCCGGGTCGCGTAGGTCCCGCGCTTGCCTTGGCTGTAGAACCTGCAGGATTGCCCTCTGCACGACACGGTTCTGAATGGTGGAAATTGCGATGGGCCGTGGGTCTTTACCTGCTGCAAGACGCTTGCGCTTGTCCTTCAAGACGCCCTCAACAGGATCAAAAGAGAGCTTGCCCGTGCGCAGTTGATCGATGATGCGCCTAAGATGTCGCTGGTGAGCATGCTCGAACTCGGAGGCTTTGCCACGAATATCGGCGTTGCCTGAGGTCAAAGCGCTCCGCTTCACGTGTCGCCAAGCTGAGAAGATGTTCTGTTCGCTTCTGACTTCTTCAAATAGTGTCTTCGCCATCTTCTTCGCTCGGGTCCTCCGCTCATACAATCCCGACCGTTGACGGACACCCATCCTCTGCGCACGGCATGGCCGCGACGACAGACACCTCAGCGGCAACAGCCACCTTGGCGAGGTCTCCGTGGCGCACGATCCGCATGGACAGGTCCAGCTTCACGTCCGACACCATGGCGACCATGGACGCTGCGGAGAGCGCGATAAAGATTCCGCGCACGCCGGTAAGCCAGCTCAGGCGAGCCGGTTTTTCGGAGCAATTTCACACATTTCTTCACCTTCCACCTTACCAGGTTTTTAGCAATGTCAAGCGCGATTCGCCCCGGCCACGCCCGCCGCTTTAAATGCTTATCTGCTGCTTGGAGGCCGTCAAGAGACGGTGCATTCACAGCTTCAAAGCCAACGGTCAGGCTCAGCCCATCCTCTGCGCACGGCATGGCCGCGACGACAGACACCTCAGCGGCAACAGCCACCTTGGCGAGGTCTCCGTGGCGCACGATCCGCATGGACAGGTCCAGCTTCACGTCCGACACCATGGAGACCATGGATATATTAGATATAGTGGTTATGCGACGCGGTGTATTCAATAGGGCTTTTGATATTACCAACTAGAAATTAACCGACCGGCTCGACATCAAAGGATATTATCCGTCATTTGCTGCACGCGAAATCAGTTTCCGCTTTGGATTGGAAAAGCCCTTACACCAAATCCAGACGACAACCGCTTCATGGCCTTCTCCTATTCAATTCGATAGCCTATCCGCCGCCTCACGCAGTTGGACCGTCTAACCTACAATAAAGTAAGCCGGGGATCGCTCCCCGGCTTTTCATTTTTGAGGTCACGCCCGGCGGCTCAGCCCTGCGGCTCCTCGTCCGGGTCGGCATCGCCGGAGGATGCGTCCGGACCTGCCTCATCCGCACTGCCCGCCTCCGGTTCGTCGGCGAGACCGGCGGCTGCGGCTTCGGCGGCTTCGGCCTCGATGACCTCTTCCAGCTCTTCCTCGCTCTCGGGCTCGTTGATGCGGTCGACGGAGACCACGCGCTCGTCCTTGGCGGTGGAGAAGATGGTCACGCCCTTGGTGGCGCGGCTGGCCATGCGGATGCCGCCGACCGGCACGCGGATCACCTGGCCGGCATTGGAAACCATCATGATCTGGTCGCCCTGCTCGACCGGGAAGGCCGCGATCAGCGGGCCGATCTCGCCGGTCTTGGAGGTGTCGGTGGCGCGGATGCCCTTACCGCCACGGCCCGAGATGCGGAACTCGTAGCTCGAGGACCGCTTGCCGTAGCCCTTCTCGGAGACCGTGAGGATGAACTGCTCGCGGGCTTTCAGTTCGGCGTAGCGCTCCTCGCTCAGATCGCCGGGCTCTTCCGGCTCCTCGCCGACCAGCGCCACATCCTCGATCTCCTCGCCCGTCGCAGCCCGGCGTTCGGCCACGGCGCGCTTCAGGTAAGCGGAGCGCTCTGCGGCATCCGCATCGACATGGTGGACGATGGTCATCGAGATGATGGTGTCGCCCTCGGCCAGGTTGATGCCGCGCACGCCGACCGAATTGCGGCCGGCGAAGACGCGCACGTCATCGACCTGGAAGCGGATGCACTGGCCCAGCGCCGTAGTCAGAAGCACGTCGTCGAGTTCGCTGCAGGTCTCGACATTGAGGATCTCGTCGCCCTCGCTGTCGAGCTTCATGGCGATCTTGCCGTTGCGGTTGACCTGGACGAAATCGCTGAGCTTGTTGCGCCGGACCGTGCCGCGCGTGGTGGCGAACATCACGTCGAGCTCGCCCCAGCTGGACTCGTCTTCCGGCAGCGGCATGATCGAGGTGATGCGTTCGCCCTTTTCGAGCGGCAGCATGTTGATCAGCGCCTTGCCGCGCGAGGTCGGTGTGCCGATGGGCAGGCGCCAGACCTTCTCCTTGTAGACGATGCCGCGGGAGGAGAAGAACAGCACCGGGGTGTGGGTGTTGGCCACGAACAGCCGCGTGACGAAATCCTCGTCCTTGGTGGCCATGCCCGAACGGCCCTTGCCGCCGCGGCGCTGCGCCCGGTAGGTGGCGAGCGGCACGCGCTTGATGTAGCCGGCATGGGACACGGTGACCACCATGTCCTCGCGCGCGATCAGGTCCTCGTCGTCCATGTCAGGACCGCCTTCGGCGATCACGGTGCGGCGCGGGACGCCGAACTCGTCGCGTACCGCCGCCAGCTCGTCCTTGACGATCTGCTGGACACGGACGCGCGAACCGAGGATTTCCAGGAAATCCTTGATCTCCTCGCCGATCTTGCTCAGTTCGTCGCCGATCTCGTCGCGGCCGAGTGCTGTCAGGCGGGCCAGACGCAGCTCGAGAATGGCGCGCGCCTGCTCCTCGGAGAGATTGTAGGTTCCGTCCTCGTTGATCCGGTGGCGCGGATCGTCGATCAGCCGGATCAGCACTTCCACATCCATCGCCGGCCAGCGGCGGGTCATCAGCTGTTCGCGCGCGGTTGCCGGATCGGGCGCATTGCGGATGAGCGCGATCACCTCGTCGATGTTGGCGACCGCGATGGCGAGGCCGACGAGCACATGGGCGCGCTCGCGCGCCTTGCGCAGCAGGTATTTTGTCCGCCGCGTGATCACGTCCTCGCGGAAGCCGACAAAGGCCTTGAGCATGTCGATGAGGTTCATCAGCTCCGGCTTGCCGCCATTGAGCGCCACCATGTTGACGCCGAAGGAGGTCTGCAGCGGCGTGTAGCGGTAAAGCTGGTTGATGATCACATCGGCATTGGCGTCGCGCTTGAGCTCGATGACCACCCGGTAGCCCTGACGGTCGGACTCGTCGCGCAGGTCGGAGATGCCCTCGATGCGCTTGTCGCGCACGAGTTCGGCCATCTTCTCGATCATCGAGGCCTTGTTCACCTGATAGGGAACCTCGGTGATGATGATGGCCTCGCGGTCGTTGCGCATCGGTTCGACATGCACCTTGCCGCGCATGATCACCGATCCGCGCCCGGTCTCGAACGCCTGGCGGATGCCGGCCTGGCCCAAAATGATGCCCGAAGTGGGGAAGTCGGGGCCCGGAATGATGCTCATCAGCTCGATCAGGTCGATGGACGGATTGTCCATGATGGCGATGCAGCCATTGACCACCTCGACCAGATTGTGCGGCGGAATGTTGGTGGCCATGCCCACGGCGATGCCGCCGGCGCCATTGACCAGGAGGTTCGGGAACCGCGCCGGCAGGACCTTCGGCTCGCGGCCGGAGGAATCATAGGTGTCCTGGAAATCGACGGTGTCCTTGTCGATGTCCTCGATCATCTCGTGGGCGAGCTTGGCGAGACGGGATTCGGTGTATCGCATGGCCGCCGGCGGGTCGCCGTCGATCGAGCCGAAATTGCCCTGCCCGTCGATCAGCATCGCGCCCATCGACCAGTGCTGCGCCATGCGCACCATGGCGTCGTAGATCGACTGGTCGCCATGCGGGTGATACTTACCCATGACGTCACCGACGATGCGCGACGACTTCACATATTTGCGGTTCCAGTGATAGCCGCCCTCATGCATCGCATGCAGGATGCGCCGGTGCACCGGCTTCAATCCGTCGCGGACATCGGGCAGCGCGCGGCTCACGATCACGCTCATGGCGTAGTCGAGATAGGAGCGCTGCATTTCCTCGATTATCGATACCGGTTCTATGCCTGGAGTGATCGGCCCGGAGGGTGTGTTCTGGTCTGTCAAAGCTGTCCACGAAATTTGGATGGAATCATTGTCATCTTATAGCCGAAAGGCTTTGCGTTCGCCAATTTGCCAGGCGTTTTAGCGGCCCCAAATCCACATTCTCCACCGTTGCGGACCCGATTG
Source organism: Hoeflea sp. (assembly GCA_040216675.1). Lineage (GTDB taxonomy): Bacteria > Pseudomonadota > Alphaproteobacteria > Rhizobiales > Rhizobiaceae > Hoeflea. Next base: position 390,235 of record JAVJOR010000007.1, read on the forward strand.
GGGGTTTTGATCGCGCCGCATGTGTCGTATGCCGGATCAAACCAGCCGATTTCATGGCTTTCGGGGGGCCGCATGACCGTCGACCTGCTCATCAATGCTTTCGTCACGATCATTGTCATGTACGACCCTCCGGGACTGGCGGCGATCTTTCTCGGCCTGACCACGGGCATGAACCGCAGCCAGCGCATCCAGGTGGCGTTGCGCGGCACCGTGACAGGGGCAGGCATTCTTGCGGTCTTCGCGGTTGCCGGCGCCGGCATTCTGGGTGTGCTGGGAATTTCGCTCGGCGCGTTTCGCATCGCCGGCGGGATCCTTTTGTTCTGGATCGCCTTCGAGATGATCTTTGAAAAACGCCATGAACGGCAGGAAAAGAGCGCCGAGCAGGCCATCACCAAGGACCATATTTCCAATGTCTCGGTGTTCCCGCTCGCCATCCCGCTGATTGCCGGGCCGGGCGCCATCTCGGCTGTCATCCTGCTCGCAGGGTCCTTTTACGCCCCGGTGGAACGCTCCGCGCTGATCGGCGTCATCATCGCCGCCTCGGTCGTGCTCTTCCTCACGCTGGTGATCGCCGAGCGGATCGACCAGTTCCTGGGCTCCACCGGCCGCACCATTCTGACACGGCTTCTCGGCGTGGTGCTGGCGGCCCTTTCGGTGCAATTCGTGGTGGACGGGATCAAGCAGGTGTTCATCCCCGGCTGATGGGGCCGGGCTGAGGCTGACGGGGCGGGGCTGACAAGGAACCGATGGAACCGGAACAGCAGCATCACTTCGAGGCCGACCTCTGGCTCTATCCCGGCGCCAAGGCGGCCTGGCATTTCATCACCGTACCTGCCGACATCTCCCACAGCCTGCGCTTCTTTGCCGGTTCGACGAATGGTTTCGGATCGATACGGGTGCGCGTCCGGATCGGCGAAAGCCGGTGGCAAACCTCGGTGTTTCCGGACAAGGCCTCGGGCTGCTATTTCCTGCCCGTGAAGGCGGCCGTGAGAAAGGCCGAGCGAATCTCCACCGGCGACCGCGTCGAGGTCGAACTCTCGACCGGCTAGACCTGCAAGTCAGTCGCGAAGGGCGATTGTCAGCTCCGCGCCGCCCCAGCCATGGAGGCTGTCATGCGCACGCACGCTGACCGATTTGATGTCGCGAGATATGGCGATACCGCCGAGGCTGCGGGTGAAGGGCTGTTCCGTGTCATGCGGATGCAGGAGAACCCGTTCGCCCAGCACCGTCCCATCCGGGGCCAGCACCTGCCAGCGATCGGCATAATGCTCCCAGCCGTCATCGGCGTGGCGCACCGTGACGTCGAACCGGTAGGTGCCATCCGCAGCTTGCTCGAACTTCACGTCAACCACATCGGCTTCACCCGCATGAGCCGCGTCGGACAAAGTTGGGAGCAGCGCCGCAACGGCAACAAGGGCCGTCAGACCCGAGACCGCAGCCCGCACACGCCGCATAGACTGAAAAAAGCAAATCATGGCCGGGATTATGGACCGGTGGGTACCGGCAGCGCCAATCACATTAAGGTGCATGGCCGGGGCTTCGCGCAGCAGCATGTGCTGCCGCGTGACGGCTCAAACGGCAGCCGGATGCCCCTCGGACAGTTGCAGCAAATCCCACAGATTGCCGTAGAGATCCCTGAACACGGCGACGGTGCCGTAATCCATCGTCCTGGGCTCACGCACGAACTCGACGCCTTCGGCCATCAGGCGCTGGTAATCGCGAGAAAAATCATCGGTATTCAGAAACAGGAACACGCGCCCGCCGGTCTGGTTGCCGACGAACGGCTCCTGTTCCGGCTTCGAGGCGCGGGCCAGCACGATCGAGGCGCCCTGCCCGCCCTTGGGCCGAACCACGACCCAGCGCTTGTCCTGCTCCGGCTGGTATGTGTCCTCGAGAAGGTCGAAACCGAGCACGCCGCAGTAAAACGCGATCGCCTCGTCATAGTCGCGGACGACCAGGGCTATGTGGGTGATCGACTGGCGCAAATTCCACAATCCCGTTTTTCCGCAGCATGCGGAGTTTCACGCCATATCGCGCTGCGCACTGGCCTCGTCGACCCCTGCAGCAGCCCCTCAGAACGGAATGTCGTCGTCGAGATCGCGGGATCCGCCGCCACCGCCGCCGCCAAAACCCCCGCCGCCGGAGCCACCGCGGCCGCCGCCTGATGAAGAACCGCCGCCGAAATCTCCGCCGCCGCCGCCATAATCGGACCCAACCCGGCCACCACCGCCGCCACCGCCTTCATTGCGGCCGTCGAGCATGGTCAGATTGCCGTTGAAGCCCTGCAGCACCACCTCGGTGGAATACTTGTCCTGGCCCGATTGATCCTGCCACTTACGGGTCTGCAACTGACCTTCGAGGTAGACCTTGGAGCCTTTCTTCAGATAATTCTCGGCGATTTTGCAGAGGCCCTCATTGAAGATGACCACGCGATGCCATTCGGTCTTCTCCCGGCGTTCTCCGGTGTTCTTGTCGCGCCAGCTTTCCGACGTCGCCACCGAAAGGTTGGCGATCGGCCGACCGTCCTGGGTACGCCGGATTTCCGGGTCAGCGCCCAGATTCCCGATCAGAATAACCTTGTTGACGCTGCCCGCCATGATGCTTCACCTTCCTACGCTCAACGCGGCTTTGCGCCGCCAAGCCAACACTTCAGGCGACCTTCCGCCGCCCTGTCCAAATCTGCGCGCACCTTACAGGATCGCGCATCACGCCGTGAGCCGGGCGCGGACAATCCACAGGCCTTTTTCGTTCTTTATTTGTTCTAGTGTTCATGCCATGTTTTGTCAACAGATTCGGCTTTGCGCCCGGCTCGCCTCACCCTGCGCCTCGACATTCATGGAGAGGTGCTTATGTATGGATCGGGTTTGTCCCGGAACCATGTTTGACCTCCAGTGTTCCTCAGGGGCAAGGTGTTTTGCGAAATACGGATCAGATGCCTTAAGGGACGAGTTCCGACCCGCGAGGCCCAACACGCAATTGAGCGATCCACGCGCGTTCGGCGGAACGTGCCGGACACTCCACGGCAAATCGGCGGCGACATGACTGAATTGAAATCCATCACCATTCGCGGGGCTCGCGAGCACAATCTCAAGAATGTCGATATCGACCTGCCGCGCAACAGCCTGATCGTGATGACGGGGCTGTCGGGCTCGGGCAAGTCGTCGCTCGCCTTCGACACCATCTATGCCGAGGGCCAGCGCCGCTATGTCGAAAGCCTTTCCGCCTATGCCCGGCAGTTTCTGGAGATGATGCAGAAGCCGGATGTCGACCAGATCGACGGATTGAGCCCGGCAATTTCCATCGAGCAGAAGACCACCAGCAAGAACCCGCGCTCGACCGTGGGCACCGTCACCGAGATCTACGACTACATGCGGCTCCTGTTCGCCCGCGTGGGCGTGCCCTATTCACCCGCAACCGGGCTTCCGATCGAAAGCCAGACGGTCAGCCAGATGGTCGACCGGGTGCTCGCGCTCGAGGAAGGCACCCGGCTTTACGTGCTGGCGCCCGTCGTGCGCGGCCGCAAGGGCGAGTACCGCAAGGAACTGGCCGAGTTCATGAAAAAGGGCTTCCAGCGGGTCAAGGTGGACGGCCAGTACTACGAGATCGCCGATGTTCCTCCGCTCGACAAGAAGTACAAGCACGACATCGACATCGTGGTCGACCGCATCGTGGTGCGCGACGACATCTCGGCCCGCCTGGCCGACAGCCTTGAGACATGCCTGCGGCTGGCCGAGGGTCTGGCGATTGCCGAATTTGCCGACAAGCCGCTGCCGGAGAGCGAAACCTCCGCCGGCGGCTCGGCCAACAAGTCCCTGAACGAAACCCATGAGCGGATGCTGTTTTCGGAAAAGTTTGCCTGCCCCGTTTCCGGTTTCACCATTTCCGAGATCGAACCGCGGCTGTTTTCCTTCAACAATCCGCACGGCGCCTGCCCCACCTGCGACGGGCTCGGCACGCAGCAGAAAATCGACGAGGCGCTGGTGGTGCCCGAACCGCACTTGACCTTGAGGGCCGGCGCGATCGCGCCCTGGGCCAAGTCGAGTTCGCCCTATTACACCCAGACGCTGGAAGCGCTGGGCAAGCATTACGGTTTCAAGTTGTCCGACAAATGGGCCGAACTGCCTGCCGCAGCCCGGGACACCATCCTGCGCGGCACAAAGGACAAGATCGCCTTCAAGTATGATGACGGCCTCAGATCCTACACCACCTCGAAAACCTTCGAGGGGATCATCCCCAATCTCGAGCGCCGCTGGAAGGAAACCGACAGCGCCTGGGCGCGCGAAGAGATCGAGCGCTACATGTCCGCCGCCCCCTGCCCCGGCTGCGGCGGCTACCGGCTCAAGCCCGAAGCCCGCGCGGTCAAGATCAATGGCTGCCACATCGGCGAAGTCACCGAGCTGTCGATCCGCAATGCCGGCGACTGGTTCGACAGGCTTCCCGAGGAGCTCAACGACCAGCAGAACCAGATCGCAGTGCGGATCCTCAAGGAAATCCGCGACCGGCTGAAATTCCTGAACGATGTCGGCCTCGACTATCTCACGCTGTCGCGCAACTCCGGCTCGCTGTCGGGCGGTGAGAGCCAGCGCATCCGCCTTGCGTCGCAGATCGGGTCCGGCCTCACGGGCGTGCTTTACGTGCTCGACGAGCCCTCGATCGGCCTGCATCAGCGCGACAATGCGCGGCTTCTGGATACGCTCAAGCATCTGCGCGACATCGGCAATACGGTGATCGTGGTCGAACATGACGAGGACGCGATCCTGACCGCAGACTATGTCGTCGACATCGGTCCCCACGCCGGCATTCACGGCGGCGAGATCATCGCCCAGGGCTCGCCCGGCGACATCATGGCCAATCCGCGCTCGATCACCGGCAAGTATCTTTCCGGAGATCTCGAAGTGGCGGTGCCCACCGAGCGGCGCAAGGCGAAAAAGAAGAAGGAACTCAAGGTCATCGGCGCCCGGGGCAACAACCTCAAGAACGTCTCGGCCTCAATTCCGCTGGGCGTGTTCACAGCGGTCACCGGCGTCTCCGGCGGCGGCAAGTCCACCTTCCTGATCGAGACGCTCTACAAGGCGGCGGCACGGCGCGTGATGGGCGCGCGCGAAAATCCCGCCGAGCACGACCGCATCGACGGCTTCGAGCACATCGACAAGGTGATCGACATCGACCAGTCGCCGATCGGCCGCACCCCGCGCTCCAACCCCGCGACCTATACCGGCGCCTTCACGCCGATCCGCGACTGGTTTGCCGGCCTACCCGAAGCCAAGGCGCGCGGCTACCAGCCCGGACGCTTCTCGTTCAACGTCAAGGGCGGGCGTTGCGAGGCCTGCCAGGGCGACGGCGTCATCAAGATCGAGATGCATTTCCTGCCCGATGTCTACGTCACCTGCGACGTCTGCCACGGCAAGCGCTACAACCGCGAAACGCTGGATGTGACCTTCAAGGGCAAGTCGATCGCCGATGTGCTCGACATGACGGTGGAGGAAGGCGTCGAGTTCTTCGCCGCCGTTCCCGCCGTGCGCGACAA
>JAVJOR010000015.1:0-1577 GCA_040216675.1 Hoeflea sp.
AGGTGAACTCCCGATAGGCGGTGATGATCTCCTGCACGCCGAATGGCACCTCGGCGACGATCGTACCGGTCAGGGCCGTCTCGCGCTGTTCGTACCACCACGCGGCAAGCTGCAGCACGGCCTCGACCAGATCCGGCGGAACTGGATCCTGATCCTCGCCGCCGAACACATCCTCGATGCGAAACCCCAGCATCCGCTCGATGTATGCCTGCGCGGCGTCGAGCTTGTCCTGCAAGAGGTTTCCATCGTAGGCGAGTACGTCCGTCGTCAGCGACAGCTGATCGCTCAACTGATGGAAGGTCGCGATTGCCATCGGGCAGCCTTACGCCTCGGCGGCGTCAACGCGCACAACGTTGCTGTTCACCCAAAGCGCCAGGTTGAGTTTCATGACCGCATTGGCCGTATCATACGCCTCGGTCGAACTGGCCACCTTGGCGATGAAATACCGCTCAGACGGCGTGCCGCCATCCGGCGCGTCGTTGAACTCCACCTTGAAGGCATAGTCGTGGATTTCCTTCTCGGCGGCGATGGCGGCCTGCTGGCCTGCATCGGAGTAGTCGAGCCCGCAAACGACTTCCATGGGCGGCGCGCTGCGCGGCCCCTTCAGGCGCTTGGTGCGAGACTCACCAATGGCGGAGAAGGAGATTTCCTCGGCGGCATCGCCCAGCGAGCCAAGGGCTTCCAGTTCCTTGATCTCAGTCCAGGTCTCTGAATTGAAATCAGCCTCCACGAAATCATCAGATTGCTGGGCCAGGACGCCGCCGATAAAAAGCTTGGCCCCGGCGGTTGCATAGATAGTCATGTCAGTTTCCTCGCGGTGTTGCGGCGCTCTTCACGTTGCTTGGCGCCGGAGTGACAGGGAGTGCAGAGCGGTTGCCAATTGGCCTGATCCCAGAACAGCGTCTGGTCGCCCTTGTGCGGTTTGATGTGGTCCACCACGGTTGCCTGGGCACCGCAGCGGGCACAGCGTGGCCTGCGCCTGAGAAACGCCTTGCGGGCTTTCTCCCACGTGCCGGTGTAGCCGCGCTGGCTGGAATTGGGCCGGGTCTTGTCGAAGCGCGCCTTGCGCTCCGCGTCGGACTTGCGCTGGCATGGACACCGTGTCCCGTTCGGAACGCGATGCCCGCAGCCGCATAGGCGCGCCGGTTTGGTAGGCATGGCTCACCTCCACGCATAAAGCGCGCCCCCGTAGATCTCTGCATATCCATCCATGGTTCAATCTCCGGTATCAGGTTTCCGAGGGCGGCGTGGTGCCGCCCCCGGCCGGTCTGGCTGCCCTTGACCATGAGCCACATGGGACGTGACGCGGGGCGTGGCAGGAGGGCAGCTTGCCGTTTTTGGGCTGACCGGATCACCCTCAATAAGGAGCACCCCCGCGAATTCATCGTCAACTCACCGGCGCGTTGGCGGGGTGTCCCTTCACGATCGTCACCCCGGCGGCAATCGAGGTGCCGCTGTTCTTGGTGAGGACCGTGCGGATGTACCGCCGGTAACCGATGTAGCCTTGCTTGTAGACGCTGTTGGCTTCGAGCGTGGCGGGCAGAGTGCCCACGAGGTGCGCGGCGGCAACGGCCGTC
>JAVJOR010000016.1:0-1531 GCA_040216675.1 Hoeflea sp.
CCTGCTGCGCACAGCGCCGGTGAACCGCGAACTGTGCCTGAGCTTTATCGGCGAAAAGGTCATGGGCCTGCCACGATCCTATTGATCGCCACGGCTTGGAACGGAGAACGACATGCAATTTGGAATGCGCTTCCGGCGGGAGGATGCCGCCGACAAGGTAAATGATCGCTTCTGGCACGCGATCGAGGGCACGCCGCTCGACGAGGTGCGCCGTATTCAGGAAGAGCGGCTGCGTGATCAGATGGCCTACCTCAAGGCAAACTCGACCTTTTATCAGGAAAAGTTCGCCGAGGCCGGTATGGAATTCGACGATATACGCACCATCGAAGACCTGCAGAAGCTACCCTACACTTACAAGACCGAGATCCGCGAAAGCCTGTCCGCCGCGCCGCCGTTCGGCAAGCACCGCGCCGCGCCGATGGCCGACATCGTCCAGATGCAGGCCTCGTCGGGCACGACCGGCAGCCCCTCATATGTTGCCCTCACCGAAGCCGACGCCGAGATGTGGCACGAGATGACAGCGCGTTGTTTCTTTGCCAATGGCGTGCGCCCCGGCGACATGGTGCTGCATGCATTTTCGCTGGCCAAGGGCTTTGTCGGCGGCATTCCGGTGATGCAGGGCCTGCAGTACATGGGCACGATCGATGTGCCAGTGGGAGCGGACGGCGGTGTCGAGCGGCTGCTGCGCGCCTGCGCCGATACGCGCCCGCGTTGTATCGTCGGCGCTCCGAATTTCGTTCTGCACCTGGCTGAAAAGGCACCAGAAGTGCTGGGATGCAAGGCCAGTGAATTGGGCGTGGAACAAGTGGTCGTCGGCGGAGAGCCCGGCGGTGGCATCCCTGCAATTCGCGCAAAGATCGAAGAGGCATGGGGTGCAAAATGCTCTGAAATGCTGGGCGGCACCGACTTGGGCGTGACCTATTGGGCCGAATGCGACGCCCAGACGGGGATGCATATGGTCAACATGGATTATATCATCACCGAATTGCTCGACCCCGAAAGCGGCGCAATCATACCTTGGGAAAAAGGTGCCGAAGGCGAGATGATCTATACCGCCATCGGCCGGCAGGCGAGCCCTCTGGTGCGGTTCCGGTCAGGTGATTATATCGAGGTCATCGATACCGAATGCTCCTGCGGCCGCACCGGACCGAAGATCCGCTGCACCGGCCGCACCGACGACATGCTGATCGTGCGCGGGGCCAACGTCTTCCCGTCGGCGATCAACAGCATCATTACCGAAATGGTGCCGGACACCAACGGCGTCATGCGCATCGTGGCCGATTTCGAGGGCCATACCACGCAGGGCGCGCTGACGGTGATTGTCGAACGGGGCCCCGATCGCGATCCGGCCGATGACGTCACCCTCAAAAAGAAAATTGAGCAGCGGCTTCGCGACTCCTTGGTCTTCAAGGCCGACGTTCACCTGGTTGCGGCCGACACTTTCGAAAAACCTGGCGCCGCTAAGGTCGCCTTCGTTCTCAGGAAATATCCAGACCTGCCATGACTAGAATGAAATCCCTTCTCGACAGCG
>JAVJOR010000014.1:0-1561 GCA_040216675.1 Hoeflea sp.
CACACTCACCAGCCCCGAGAAGATCTGGGGCTTGAACAACATCGCTCAGGCGCTTGGCGTGAGCACGGATAAGGCACGTCGCTTGGCCCGGCTCGATGACTGCCCGATCTATCGGCCCGAGCCCGGCGGCAGCTTCTTTGCCTTTCGGTCCGAGCTGATGGCGTGGCTGAAGAAAAAGAGGAAGTGAAGATGGACTTTAGTCTCGACAGGATGGTGGTGGTCGACGGTCGGCCGAGCCGATCCGGCAACCGAATTCTCGGGGTGTTCGAACTGAACATTGCCGGATTGCAGATCTGCGGTTGCTCCCTCGTGCAGAGGCATGACGGCAAGCTCGTGGTCAATGGCCCCAAGGGCAAGAGCCACCGCGGTCATCAGATTGCCGTCCACATCAGTGATCCAGAGATCGCGGACGCAATCTCAGTCCGCGCAACGAAGGTTTACGAGGGGCTCAGAGGGCACCCGATCCAATCAACGGAGACACCAGAATGACCAAGGACGTAGAACATACGGATAACCCTGACACGGTCACAATCAGCCGGTGCGACGATCACCTTTACGCCGCGCTTCTGGCAATGGTGGATGAACGTGTAACGGTGCGGTTTGCCTTGAAACGAATGCTCGAGTTTTACGGTCTTCAATCAGTTGCAAACTTTGACCGCGACTACACGCTCGAGCACATGGCACTGCTTTCCCAGGCAATCAACGACGGCCGATGTGACGTTGATAGAGATCAGCGTCCTGAATTGAACTGAGGATCACCGGGGTGGTTCCAGACTTTGGGGCCGCCCTGGGGACCGGCGCGGGCAGCTGCGCACAAGATACGCGAAAAATAGATTTTTCGCCGACAACGAATACCCACCAAAACCTTCCAAAACCTGACATTTGCCAGCTGCCCGGCGACTAAAGTCCCTGCCACCTTGTGGGCATGTGGCCATTTACCCGCAAAACGACTGTTGAGACGAAGGGACTCGCCGAACCCGGCGATGACCTCTTCGCTGTCTTCGGTATCACGCCGGCCTCATCGGGCAATGTCACCGTCACGCCGGATGCGGCGCTGCGGGTGCCTGCAGTCGGCTCTGCGATCCGCGTGATCTCCGAGGCCGTGGCCACGCTCGACGTGAGCGTGAAGCGCATCGAGAAGGATGGCACCGAGATCCTGGAGCCCGATCACCCGGCCCTGACGTTCCTTCGCGACAGCGCCAACGACTGGACCAGCGGCTTCGAGTTCCTGCGTGACCTGGTGATCGACGCGCTGTCCGACGACCGGGGCGGTACAGCCTATGTCAACCGCCTGGGCGACGGCCGCATTGGAGAGGTCCTCCGGTATCGCCGGGGCGTGGTCGACGTGCAGTTCGACGGCACCACGGGCGAGCCCACCTACAAGATCGACGCGCGCCCTGTGCCCGCCGCGAACGTGGTCCACCTTCGCAGCCCGTTCGGACGCGCGCCGCTGTCGCTGGCCCGCGAGGCCATCGGCACGGCCATCGCCCTCGACCTGCACGCGGCCAAGCTGTTCGGGCGCGGGGCCCGGCCCTCTGGCGCGCTGAAGTTTCCGAAGGGC
>JAVJOR010000002.1:0-3639 GCA_040216675.1 Hoeflea sp.
GCGACTCCCCGTTCCGCAGGCGCTCAGTCAATCTCGTCACCATGCGACCGGTGGCATCGGCCGTCCCCAGGTTCGGCGTGCCGAACAAGGCATGGCGCGTGGACAGGTGATCGAGGTGATCCGCAACGAGGACGGCGACCCCGATTTCAAAGCGCCTCGCTGACAAGCGCCAACCGCTTGGATCCTTTGTCCCAGTGAGTATGCGGTTCGAGACATAGTAGCGGACGCGCATCTGACCTTTGCTCGTATGACTCGGCGTCAAGCGATCGCCAGTCTGGTCACGGAACTTTCCCATCAGCGGAGCGGAACCGGTCGGGCCGACCTGCGCCGTAGCTTTCGACCTCGGCCGTGCGCTCGCCGCCTGCAGCTTGACCTTCACGCGGTCCCAAAGGTCAGCATCGATGATGGCAGCATGTTGACCGTCGAACACCTTGTCCTTGTGGCGGATGCGGCCCGTATAGATCGGGTTGCAGAGAATGTGATGGATCTGGCCGCGTGAGAGTGGCCCGCCACCCTGCACCCGGCCCGTCGAGAAGACATGCCGCTTGGAGCGCAGGCCGCGGTGCTCGGCTTCCTGCTCGACAGCCCGAAGGCAGCAGAGCTCGTCGTAGAGAGCATAGAGGGTCTCGACGGTCTCACGCTCCGCCTCGTTGATGACAAGGCTGCGGGTGTTGGGGTCGGGATGTGCGTCATAGCCCAGCGGCGGGACACCCCCCATCCAGAGACCCCGCTTCTTCGAGGCCGCGATCTTGTCACGGATGCGCTCGGCGGTGACCTCACGCTCGAACTGCGCAAAGCTCAAGAGCATGTTGAGTGTCAGTCGGCCCATCGAAGAGGAGGTGTTGAAGGCCTGCGTGACAGACACGAACGAACAGCCTGCCGCCTCGAACCGGTCCACCAGCTTGGCAAAGTCCGAAAGGGAGCGCGTGAGCCGGTCGATCTTGTAGACCACCACCATGTCGATGCGGCCGTTATCGATGTCGGCCATGAGGCGTTGTAGCCCTGGGCGCTCCAACGTGCCACCCGACGCGCCGCCATCGTCATAGCGGGCGGGCAGTAGGGTCCAGCCTTCGCCACGCTGGCTGGTCACATAGGCCGCGCAGGCCTCGTGCTGGGCGTCGAGGGAGTTGAAACCCTGCTCCAGCCCGTCTTCTGTCGACTTGCGGGTATAGATCGCGCACCGGATTTTGCGGCTCACCGCCCTGCCCCGCCATGCAAGCCGAAGAAACGCGGCCCCGACCAGTGCGCGCCGGTGATCTCTCGCGCGATGGCCGAGAGCGAGCGCCAGGTCTGATCGCGCCACCGGAACCCCTGTTCCGTGACATCAACGACATGGGTGATACCGTTCCACTCGCGCAAGAGCCGCCCGCCAGGCTGCAGGCCATCACTGCGCTTCGGCGCGTCCTCCCCCGCCGCGCGCTCCAGTTTGGCCGAAAAACCTTTGGGCAGCCCGCCCATGGCGCGGGCCTGCACCTCGAAGGCGAGCACCCGTCGCAGGAAGGGCCGGCTCAGGCTCTTTGGCGGCGGTACGTCGAAGAGATCTTGCCAGAGCGCTAAGAGCTGCTGGCGGTCCATCATTTCTATCTCGTCGATTTGAGGCATCATGTGGCGCCGCCTGTGGCCGTGACCCGATAGATCGACTTGCCTGCGTCGTCCCTGGTGCGGTCGATAACGTGTCCCGCCTTGCGCAGGCCGCTGAGCGCCGCCCGCACGGTGTGCGGCTGCCAGCCCGTCGCATTGCAGAGATCGTCAAGGCTGGCGCCGCCCTCGACTTCCAGCATCTCGCGCATGAGCGTGGCCTTGGTCTTCCTCGGCGTCTTCGGTTTGGAGGCTTGCCGTTTGTGTGCCGCGCTCCTGGTCTTATTGCCTGCCAGCTTTGCCTTCGTCTTCGTCATGTTGGTCTCCCGTGTTGCGGGCCAGCCGAATGCCGGCCCTGTCACCGAGAGCAGCCCGAAACTCTGTCGGGCGCATGGACAGCAACGCTCGAAACGGCGCGACAGTCCAGTACGTTTCGGAGAAAACGCGTCAATGTTTTGCAAGTTGAGCAAAACATCCCTCGTGATGGCGTCAGATGACAAAGACGAGATATAACCAGAATTCTACCCAGCTCAAAATCAGATGGGTTCTTTACCACTACTCAGCGATTGGACTACGCATAGGTCGCGAGCCTTTACAGGCTGCCACTGTCAATAAACTCGGATGCATATCGAAAGGGCACCATGACGCCGGAAGAAAAAATCAAAGCACTTGAGGATCAAGTGATCGAGGTGCAACACGCGGCAGTGGCAATGGTCATGGGAATGGCAGAGGCCGTCACAAACGGCCCGAATGCACGCGAAGACCTGGCTCGTGGTTTTGACCAAGCGGCCGCCCAGAGTGAAGGCGAGGCACGTCGGCTGGCAGAACTGGTCGCCACGGCACTGAGACACCACGACGGCACACGAAACGGGTGATCTGCAGGATACAGGACCGAGCGTTCGATACCGGCTTCCTCCAGCCCTGGACTTCGCGGAAACATATCCCCGCGTGGAGGCCGCCGTTGGTTTCCTCGTTGACTGGTCAGCCCACGCACGCGCGGCTCGCGTTGTGATGGCTCGGGCCGACGAATTGGACGGTAATTCCTATCACACTCTCTCGACTACCGCCGATGCGATTGAGGCGGAGCACCCGCTCTCGGCAACGTTGATGCGGCGCGCAATGATTGAAGACAGCCTCGATGGCGCGAAATCCAAACGCTATCGTCACGCGGCGCGGCATCTTGAAGAATGCCAGTCATGCGATGCCGCCATTGAAGACCATGGAGACGCCCCAACCCACGCGGAATTCGTCACGGCACTCAAAGAGAAACACCCGCGCAAACATGGGTTCTGGCGCCTGACTAACCAGTAGCGGCGGTCAAAGAGTGGCACCCGTCTTGCTCACTTGAACAAAGGATGGTCATTCAGTGTAAACCATTGGACCATAGAGCGGATAATCGAGCCTTGTTTACCGTCGTTTGCGATTTGTGTGCCGATCTGACATCCGGACCGACGGTTCGATACTGCTCCCCACCGTAACGAAAGTTCGAGATCACCATTTCGAAGGCAAGAACAAGTGGTCCCACGGAAAACACGCATGTGACATGCGCACCCCTATACTGAACCTGTAGAACCGATTAAGAGCCTCGGGTCACGACACAATGATAGCCCGAGTATGCCGCAGCACATGGTGAACGCCAAGGCCTCGACGCGACGCGAAGCAAAACTCCACAGTGCTTACCTGAAACGATCGGGCATCGTATGTCAGTGGCTGACAAGGCTTCGATATCCGGTGCGCTGATCCTCTATGACTTTGCCGTCGTTTGGAAGGCTGCCCTTGGCGACGATCTCGATCCGGCCCTTCAGCTTGAGCGTATCGGCCAGCGCGTTGGCATAGGATTCGGGCTCTCCGCCATCGGCCTCGATCTGCACGGTCATCACGTCCATCTCGCCCTCGCGGCTGGCGATCACCCGGGCGCGGGAAATCTCGTCATGGCGCGACACCAGCGCCGCCACCTGCTCGGGGCGCACGAACATGCCCTTGATCTTGGTCGTCTGGTCGGCCCGGCCCATCCAGCCCTTGATGCGAATATTCGTGCGGCCACAGGGGCTTGCGCCCTCC
>JAVJOR010000004.1:0-1240624 GCA_040216675.1 Hoeflea sp.
CTCATGCACGAAAATTGGAACCGCCGCGGGTCGCATTCGCGGCCCGTTTTTGCTTTTTACGCCTTGATCACATCAAGGCAACAGGGCCGGAGCAGCCCCCGCCGTCCCGCTAGCAGCATCGCTCCGGGGACCGGCAAAACATAAAATCCGGGCAGAGCCCGGAGCTCGAAACTTAACGCGGGGTGGAGCAGCCCGGTAGCTCGTCAGGCTCATAACCTGAAGGTCGCAGGTTCAAATCCTGCCCCCGCAACCAAACTTCGTCCCGGCAAGACTGCGAATTATCGACAAGCCCTGATCCTGACCGGTCAGGGCTTTTTGCATCCCGGCTCCGCCCCCACCTCAATGTGAGGACGTCAAGCAGACCAAACAACCCCATGGCCTAGCGCGCCAGCCATCCTCCATCCACAGCAACAACAGTTCCGTGAATGAAACGCGCAAAATCACTGCAAAGGAAGGCCACCGGTTCAGATATCTCTTCCGGATCGCCCCAACGGGCCGCCGGGATCCTCGCCATAAGGGCCCGCTCACGCTCCGGGTCCGATTGTAGTGCCGCGGTATTGTCGGTGGCGATGTAGCCGGGTGCAATGCCGTTCACATTGACACCTGCAGCCGCCCATTCGTTGGCGAAGGCGCGCACCAGCTGAGCCACGGCACCCTTGCTCGCGGCATAACCGGGCACCGTGATCCCGCCCTGGAAACTCAGAACCGAGGCGACGAATACGATCTTGCCTGTTCCCTGGGCGAGCATCGATCGGCCCACTGCCTGGGTCAGGATGAAAGGCGCATCGCTATTGACGGCCTGCACGTGATCCCAGTCTTCGATTGGATGGTCGGCCGCCGGCGCGCGGCGTATGGTGCCGGCGTTGTTGACAAGGATCGAAATGTCGCCGCGCCGCTCCATCTCGGTGGCAAACCCTAGCGTGGCTTCGCGATCGGAGAAGTCGCAGCGATGTGCAGTGAAGTTTCGTCCGGCGCCGTGCACTGCCGTTTCCGCCTCGCTGCCTGAAAGTTCAAGCGATGCGCTGACCCCGATAATGTCGGCGCCGGCTTCCGCCAGTGTCTTGCAGATGGCGAGCCCGATGCCACGTTTGCATCCGGTCACCAGCGCGGTCCGGCCCGCAAGGTCGATCGCAAGACTCATGGCAGCACCATCCGCCGCGGATCTCCGAGAAGCCCCGTGTAGCGTGCCATGAAGCGCGCGGCATCGGCGCCATTGATGACCCGGTGATCATAGGAGAGATCGAGCGGCACCATGGGAACGGGAACCCATGTATCTTCTTCCCAGACAGGCACAGTCTCTGTGCGGGTGATACCGAGAATTGCGAGTTCGGGCGGATTGACGATTGGCGTGAAGGCCGTCCCGCCAATGCCGACAAGGTTTGAAATCGACATTGATGCGCCGCCCATTTCGTCAGGCCGGATCTTGCGCGATTGGGCCCGGTTCGCAAGATCGGTGATGTCCTCCGCGATCTGCCACAGTCCCTTGCGGTCGGCATCCCGGATCACCGGCACCATCAGCCCGTGCTGTGTGTCGACGGCTATTCCGACATGAACATAGTGTTTCAGCACCAGTGTTTCGCCATCGGCGGACAGCGAGGCATTGAAGCGGGGAAACTCCCTCAGGCAGACCGACAGCGCCTTGACGTGAAAGGCAAGCGCAGTGAGCCGAATGCCTCGCCGTTTTGCTTCCGCCTTCAACGACGCCCGCAGAGCCTCCAGCTTGCGCAGGTCGGCCCGGTCATGGTGGGTCACCTGCGGAATCGTCGAGTTGGCCGCCGACAGATTGGCGCTCGCCACCCGGGCCATGCGCGACACCGGTTCCTCGCGGACCGGGCCAAAGGCTGCATGGTCGACATCCCAGTATCTTGCAGTGTCGGGCACTGTCGAGGCGCTGGTCGTCTCGCCTTTCAAATGCATCTCCACATCCTCCCGGGCAAGCGTGGTGCGGCCGGACTTTTGCGCCACCTCGTTAAGGTCAACCTTGTTGCGACCGGCATAGGCCACCACGGACGGGCTTGCGATATAGCTTTGTGCTCCCATATCACCACTCTGCCGAAATGTATTGGGTTTCCATGAACTCCAGCATGCCTTCGTGGCCGCCCTCGCGACCAAGCCCGGATTGCTTGACGCCTCCAAACGGGGCAGCCGGATCGGAGACCAGTCCGCGATTGAGGCCGACCATACCGTATTCCAGCCGCTCGCAAACACGCATTGCCCGTTTCATGTCCTCGGAGAAGACATAGGCAACGAGCCCGTATTCGGTATCGTTGGCCCTGCGGATGACATCCTCCTCCTCGGAGAAACTCTGAAGAGCCGCCACCGGGCCGAAAATCTCGTCATGCACGCAGTCGGCATCCTCGGAAACGTTGCTCAGCACCGTGGGCGGGTAGAAAAAACCGGTGCCATTGGGTCGGGTGCCGCCAGTTTCCACCTTTGCACCCTTGGCCACGGCGTCGTCAACGAAAGCTGCGACCTTGTCGCGCGTCGCCGCATTGACCAGCGGCCCGACATCGACATCCCTGTCGAGCCCGTCGCCGACCTTGAGTGCAGCCATGGCTTCGGTCAGTTTTGCCGTGAAGGCCGGTGCAATCCTTTCATGGACATAGAATCGGTTTGCCGCCGTGCAGGCTTCGCCCAGATTGCGCATCTTGGCCAGCATCGCACCCTTGACCGCCGTGTCGAGATCCGCATCCTCGAACACAATCAGCGGAGCATTGCCGCCAAGCTCCATTGCCGGTTTGAGCACCTGGTCCGCCGCCGAGTGCAGCAGCTTGCGGCCGACCTCTGTCGAGCCGGTAAACGAAATGACCCGTACCCGCGGATCGTGCAGCATGTGATCGACAAGCCTTCCGGATGATTTCGATGGCAGCACATTGACCAGTCCCTTGGGAACCCCGGCTTCTTCCAGAAGGGGCATCAGCGCCAGCATGGTCAGCGGCGTTTCCGACGCGGGTTTGATGATCACCGGGCAGCCCGCCGCCAGCGCCGGGGCAATTTTCCGCGTCCCCATGGCAGCAGGATAGTTCCATGGCGTCACCAGAACGGCAATGCCGGCAGGTTTGTGCTGCACGATGATGCGCGCACCGGAGGCCGGCGCATGTGTGATCAATCCGTCGGCGCGCACGGCTTCTTCGGCAAACCAGCGGAAGAACTCTGCCGCATAGGTGGCCTCGCCGATCGCATCCGCATGCGCCTTGCCGTTTTCAAGCGTGATCAGCCGGGCGAAATGCTCCAGTCGCGCCGTCATCAGCTCCCACGCCTTGCGCAGGACTTCCGAGCGCTCGCGTGGTTTGCGGGATGCCCAGTCTGCCGCCGCTGCAGCGGCGGCGTCTAGCGCCCTGTCGGCATCCTTGACGTCTGCGGAGGCGACGGAGGCGATCACCTCCTCGGTGGCGGGATTGAAGACGTCGAAACGCTCGCCCGAAGCGCCGTCCCGCCATTCGCCATTGATGTAGAGCTGTGTATGGTCCATGGGGCTCTCCTTTTCAGAGGATGTGATGGAGCGGCTCTTGCAAACGCTCGGCGAAACCTGTGAGGATCCGAACGGCTTCAGTCTCGCTGAGATCTCCGGGCTGGAAATCGAGGCTGACGGAGAAGCGTTCCCCGTCACGCAGAACGGTCAGGACCGGTCGCTCGGCAGGTCCCAGCCTCATGGCCGTCAGCATGCTGTCGCTGAAGTCGCGCAAGATCAGGTCCGGTGTCGGGTCGTCCTCGGCGCTTTCCGGTTCCGGCAGCGAAATGTCCGGATCGCGGTGGCTGGACCGTTCGGCACCCGGTTTCTCGAGGCCGATGGCGAGACTCTCCGTTGTGTCGGTCCTTGATTGGCGCAACGCGGCGGCAGCAAAGCTGAGCCACAGTCGCGCCGGGTCGAGTTCGTTGCCGGTATCCTGCCTGAACCATCTGGCGAAATCGTCACATCCGCTCGCAGGAACCCGTGCCGCAAGGTGAAGCGGAAGGGAGGCTGATGGCTGACCGGCGGGCATGACGGGCGGCAGCGCACGAAGAGTGTCGAGATCGGCCACATGGAAAGGTTGTTCGTGACCTTCTTCAACCAGCCGCTTGAGGTCGAGCCCCTGCTCATGCGCCAGACGCCGGGCCTTGGGTGACGCAAGTATCCGCTCGCCACCTTGGGCGCCTATTGATTTCGGGCTGGATCGCTTTGAAACAGCTTTCGCGGGTTCGGGGGGCAATTCCGTATCAGGCTCGCCACTTTGCACAGGCTCTGGCGTTGCCTTCGTCCTGGACGCCGGGGAGGACACCATGCCGCGCATGATCGGTTTTTCCGGCGCCTTGGCAGAAATGATCGCAATCACGCTTCCGACAGGAACCGCCTCCTGGGCCTCGGCGAGAATGGCGGCGACGAAACCGTCATGGCCGGCCTCAACCTCCATCACCGACTTGTCTGTCTCGACTTCCAGAAGCACGTCGCCAGCCGAAACCGCATCGCCCGGGGCCTTGCGCCAAGAGACGATCAGGCCGGTGTCCTGCGCCATGCCGAGTGCCGGCATGATGACGGACTGGCCTTCAGGCAGATCATCGTCAGCAGGTTCGGGCGCCTGGTCCTCGTGCTTGGCGGGGGCTGGTCCGGTTTCGCCGGTCCCGGCACTCTCGGCGCCCTCGGTGGATTCGGAAATGGTCGCCACGACCTGACCGACGGGCACATCGTCGCCGGCATTCGCCGTTATGCCGGAGAGATAGCCATCGGCCTGCGCTTCGACCTCCATGGTGGCCTTGTCGGTTTCGACTTCCATGATGGCTTCGCCGGCTTTGACCGGGTCGCCGGCGTTCTTCAGCCAGGAGACGATCTTGCCGGTGTCCTGGGCCATCCCCAATGCAGGCATGATGACGTCATGCGGCATGGAAAAGCTCTCCCCGGACTGCGAGCCGTGCCCGTTCAGCAACCGTTTCGGCGGTCGGAACGGTGATGTCTTCGAGCGCCGGCGAGAACGGCACGGGCACATCCATCGCACCCATGCGCTGCACCGGCGCGTCGAGGTGATAAAACGCCTTCTCCGAAATACGGCTGGCGATCTCCGCCGTCACTCCGTAGCTTTGATGACCTTCGTCGATGACGATGGCGCGTGACGTCTTGCGAACCGAATTGAGAATGGTTTCCTCGTCGAGCGGAACAATGGTGCGCGGGTCGATGACCTCGGCCTGAATGCCCTCTTTGTTGAGCTGCTCCGCCGCCGCAAGCGCCACCTGCACCATGGACGACGTGGCGACGAGGCTGATGTCTCGGCCCTCGCGCAGGATCGCCGCCTCGCCGAAGGGAATGAGATACTCTTCCTCGGGCACAGGCGCCTTGTCGTTGTACATCAGCTTGTCTTCGAAGATTACGACCGGATTGTTGTCCCGGATCGCCGTCTTCATCAGGCCCTTGGCTTCATAGGCCGAGGATGGCATGGCCACCTTGAGACCCGGAATATGTGCGACAAGCGCGTGCAACGATTGCGAATGCTGCGCCGCCGATCGGCGTGTTGCGCCCAGATTGGTCCGCAACACCAGAGGTACGCTGAGCTTGCCGCCCGACATGTAGTGCGTCTTGGCCGCCTGATTGCAAAGCTGGTCCATGACCAGATAGAGAAAATCGCCGAACATCAGATCCACGATCGGCCGGCTGCCGGTCATGGCCGCACCCACGGCAATCCCCATGAAGCCGGGTTCGGCGATCGGCGTGTCGATGATGCGGTCCGTACCGAATTCCTCCACCAAACCTGAAAGCACCTTGAATGGCGTGCCGGCCTCCGCCACGTCCTCGCCGATGACGAACACCGACGGGTCGCGGCGCATCTCCTCGGCGATGGCCTCGTTGACGGCCTTTGAGAGTGTGATCTCGCGCATGTTGGGCTCCTGCTAGGCGGCGTTGGAAGCGAACACATGCATGTCCACCTCTTTGACGGAGGGGTAGGGGGCCTTTTCGGCATAGGCGACGGCGGCTTCAGCTTCCGCCTTGATCTCGTTGTTGATGCCAACCAGTTCGTCTGCGGTGACGATCTTCTGCGTCTCCAGCCATTTGCCGAAATTGGTGATCGGGTCGCGGTTCTTTTTCCACTCCGCTTCCTCGTCCTTCGGCCGGTAATAGTCGCGGTTGATGTCGCCCACATGGTGGCCGTGATATCGGTATGTCATCAGCTCGACGAAGAACGGGCCTTCGCCCTTGCGGGCGCGGGCCACCAGGTCGGTCGCCAGTTTGTTGACCGCCAGAACGTCCTGCCCGTCGACCTGGTGGCTTTCGATTCCGAAAGCCTCGGCACGCGCGGTGATGGAGCCTGCGGCGATCTCGTCGGTGCGGGTGTATTCGCTGTAGCCGTTGTTCTCGCAGGCGTAGATTACCGGCAGGTTCCACAAGGCGGCCATGTTCATGACTTCGTATAGCAAGCCCTGCGCCGTCGCGCCGTCTCCAAAAAAGCAGACCGTCACATCGTTCTTTCCGAGCCGCTTGGCAGACAGTGCCGCTCCGGTTGCGATTCCCATCGAGCCCCCGACGATTGCGTTCGCTCCCAGATTTCCATTGGCCTGGTCGGCGATGTGCATCGAGCCGCCCTTGCCGCGGCAATAGCCCTCTTCCTTGCCAAGAAGTTCGCAGAACATTTCCTTGAACTCCGCGCCCTTGGCGACGCAATGACCGTGGCCGCGATGGGTCGATGTGATCTTGTCGTCAGGCGTCAGCGCCTCGCAGATCCCGACGGCGACGGCTTCCTGGCCTGAATACATGTGGGTGAGCCCCGGCATCTTCGCCGACAGGTACAGCTGGTTGGCGTTGTCCTCGAAGGCGCGGATGCGCACCATCTGCCGGTACATTCTCAGATAGTCTTCCCGGTTCGACTTGTCTTTCCTGGCAGCGCTCATCAGTCTGGCTCCATTCGTGTGAAGGCGAAATCCGCCCGGCCGGTTTGCGGACCGGGCGGTGCCTCTCAGTAGCGGTTGGCGATCGGCAGTTCCTGTGCCGGGAACAGGCTGATCACTTCGCAGCCCTTGTCGGTGACGACCACTTCCTCCTCGATGCGCGCGGCGGAGAAGCCGTCGCTTGCCGGGCAGTAGGTTTCCAGCGCGAACACCATTCCGGTCTGGATCTCCATCGGGTTTTCGAGGCTGACGGCGCGGCTGATGATCGGCCGTTCGTGCAGGGCCAGCCCAAGCCCGTGACCGAACTGGAGCCCGAAAGCGCTGAGTTCGTCGGGAAAGCCGAATTCTTCGGCCTTTGGCCAGAGCTTGGCCACCTGGTCGGTTGTCACACCCGGCTTGATGGCTTGGATCGAGGCATCGATCCATTCGCGCGCCTTGACATAGGCATCGCGCTGCGACGGTGTCGACATGCCGATATTGAAGGTGCGGTAGTAGCAGGTCCGGTAGCCCTGGTAGCTTTGCAGGATGTCGAAGAACGCCTGGTCGCCGGGCCTGAAAAGGCGATCCGTGAAATT
Source organism: Hoeflea sp. (assembly GCA_040216675.1). Classification (GTDB taxonomy): domain Bacteria; phylum Pseudomonadota; class Alphaproteobacteria; order Rhizobiales; family Rhizobiaceae; genus Hoeflea. The sequence goes on from JAVJOR010000004.1 coordinate 7,425, forward strand.
GTGCGGATGCGGATTGCAGCGTTCGCCGGAAATCGCGTTGATCGCCTCGACGTCGTCGGAACCCATCTCGTAGAGCAGCTTGTTGGAGAGCGCCACGATGTCGTTCTCGCGAACACCCGGCTTCAGCTCCTCGTAGATCATGTGATAGACGCCATCGACCATCGAGGCCGCCTGTGTCAGCAGCTGGATCTCGTCCCAGTTCTTGATCTCGCGGGCGCTGAGCATGATCTGCTGGCCGTCAACCACGTTGACGCCGGCTTCCTTGAGCGCGAAGAACATCGCAGTCTCGGCGTAGTCGACGCCCACGGGCATGTCGATCATTCCGGCATCGCGGATCAGTCCGGCGATTTCCTCGGCATAGCGTTTCATCAATCCGAAGGAGGGCGGGATTGTCCCGCGCATGCCCACGACGCCCGCCCGGCAGTGCTCGTCAACCAGCCAGTCCGCATACTTCTTGTGGTGGACCGCGGCGGACCCGAAATCCCACACATAGGGCGCGTCGTCACCGGTCAGCAGGCAGAACCGGCACATCTTGTCGCGTTCCCACTCGCCGATTTTTGTCGCCGAGACATAGCGGATGTTGTTGACGTCGAAGAGCAGCAGCGAGCCGCAATCGGACTTCTTGAGCGCGTCAACCGTCCGGCCGAGGCGGTAACGGCGCAACCGGTCGTGGTCGATGCGGCGCTCGAAATCGACGCTGGTATGGCCCCAGGCCGGAAGCCGGCCCTCCCACTTCCATTGGGGTTCGAGATCCTGCGGGGTGAGCAGATTTGGCATGAGCGCGCGGGACATGGCGGTTCTCCTTGGGTGCGGTCTGCGCACCTGTTTCTGGCGTGAAGGGTGGCGGGTGGCCTCAGATGCGACTGTTGAGGGCTACTGAATGCACCAGCCGCCATCGATATGAATCATCTGGCCGGTCATGTAGTCGCTGTCGTCGCTGGCAAGGAACGAAGCGGTGCCGGTGATGTCGTCGGGGTAAGACACGCGCTTGATCACCAGTTCGTTGTTTGCGATGTCCTCGTAAGCTTGGCCGGCTCTCTCCTTGAAGCCGATTTCGACGAGGTCCTTGTCGAGTTGCTCCCACAGCGGAGTGACGACGACGCCGGGCGCGTAGCCGTTGACGGTGATCTTGTGTTCGCCGAGCGCCACAGCGCCGCAATGGGTCAGCGCCAGGCAGCCATATTTCGATGTGCAGTAGACGGTAACGTCCACCAGGGGTTTGCGCGATGCGATCGAACCGACATTGATGAGCTTGTAGGGATGATCCTCCATCGGCCCCTGGGCGATCATCTGCTTGGCGGTTTCCTGCATGCCGAGCCACATGGCCTTGGTGTTGACGTTCATGATCATGTCCCAGTTGTCTTCATCGATATCCATGAAGAACCGGGGCTTGTTCAGGCCGGCGTTGAACAGGCCGACATTGATGGTTCCGAAGGCCTCGACAGTGGCGGCCACGGCGTTCGCATTGTCTTCGCGTTTGGTGACATCCATCTTGACCGCGATCGCCTTGCCATTGCCCTCGGCATTGATCTGGTCGGCAACCTTCTGCGCTTCATCGAGATCCAGATCACCGACGCAAATATTGGCGCCCTGCTGCGCAAAGCAGATCGCGTTGGTGGCTCCCATCCCGCGCGCAGCGCCGGTGATGAGTATGTTTTTGCCTTTCAAACGATTGGGGTCCATGGTTTTTCTCCTCCTGAAACTAGTGGCTTTTGTTTTCGATGATCGCATCCGCGCGCCGTTGAGCTTTGCGCAGGGCCTCCTTGGGACTCACCAGCCCACGCAGCATGTCGTGCAGCTCTTCACCGCATATCCGAATGATGTCGCTGATTTCGGGGACCGGCGGGCGTGGCCAGAACTGCAACTCGTCACGCCAGGACATGCCGTCGACCGCCTCGAAAATCGGCGAAGAACGGCGAACCTCGGGATCGGCGCTGACCGAATAGCGAGGATTGGTGCGGCTGCCATTCTGAATGTAGAGTTTTTGGGCCTCGGGCGACGTGAACATGATCAGCGCATTGGCTGCATCGGAAAGCCGCTCGGGGGCGATATTGGCCGGTATTCCCATCGCGTATCCGCCGACCGGTGCGATCGGTGAGGCGCCCGGACCGGAAGGGTGCGGGGCATATCCTGTATTCCCGCAGGCCGGCGACGATTGGTCGAGCTCGAAATATGGCGCGAGAAGGGTGTAGCCATAGGCCATCGCAATGTGGCCGGCCGCATAGGGCCGCACCCGCTCGTACCACGACATCGACAGAATGTAGGGCGGCGAGTAATCGAGCAGAGCCATCAGGTATTCGGCCGCGGTCAATCCGGCCTCGGTGTCGATCCGTGGCCGATAGGCCGTTTTGTCCAGACGATCGGTATCATAACCGCCCGCGGCCTTTGGCAAGTCGAGAATCGGCTGGCCGAAATCCGCAAGGGTCATCAGGAATGTATGGCCGAGCGCAGTTCCCCGGGCCGCGTTCCAGGCGATCCCGTAGCGCCCCTGCGCCGGGTCGTGAAGTTTTCCAGCTGCCTTGAGCAGATCATCCGTGGTGGCCGGGGGCTCAAGCCCGGCTTCGGCAAACAGGTCCTTGCGATAAAACAGAAGCTCAGGCGTGGTCTGTGCCGGAACGCCATAGGGACGTCCGCCCCAATGGGTAGCCTTCCAGCCCGCCGTATGAAAATCGGCGGGATCGACCCTGTCGAGATCAAGAGCATCGTCCAGAGGCATCAGAATGCCCTTCCGAACCAGTTCCCCGATCCATGGAAGGTCGACCGCGATGATATCGTATCGGCTCGTCTTGCGCTCAGCGTTCCGCAGGACCTCTTCATGCAGTCGGTCGATGGAAAAGGCACGTTGATGGATCGGTGCGCCGAGCGCCTGCTCGAACTGCCGTTTGAGCGCGTCCATGACCATGAAGGTTGGATCGCCATGCACTAGAACCCGGACTCCGCCTGCCAGTTTCAAGGGTTCCGGCAACACCTGAAGCGGCGGGATCGACCGGGCGGCCATATAGGAGCTGCCGAAATAGTAGTCGCTGGTGTCGGCGCGCTTTTCGCTGAATTCGAAATTCTTCTGCGCCAGCCGCTTCAATCGTCCGGTTAGCTGCATCCAGGAATCGAGAAGCTTGTCGCTGGGATGGATTGAGAAGGTCTTGCCGGTTCGCGTACGGGGCCGCTGCTCAACCAGGCCGGCCTCTATCATTTCCTTCACCCGTCGTGCCGCGGTCGCATAGGGAACGCCCGCGGCGCCGATAAGTGATGTCGGCGTGACCGTCTTGGCTTCGAGGTGGCTGCGGATGAGATGGAGTGACATGCGAAAATACGGATTCGGCGCATAGACCTCGACGACATCTTCAAGTTCGTCGTCAAAATCCTTCAGAAACGAGATCGCCTGAAGAATCTCGGTTTTTGCCTGTGGCGATGACGCCAAGGTTTGCGCGCTTGAACCTCCCATGTGATAAACCCCTGCCTCTCTCCCACCGTGTCGAGTGTCGTCACGGCCCTTTGAATGCGGTCTTTTCGGGTTTGTCATGCTGACCTCCATCGAAAATGTTCAAAATGAGAGACTCGCGACAGCCTCAAGAAATCCATTATGAACATAAAAATTCTCAAAATGGATATATTTTGGACTCTTGCATTTGTTGCACATCGTCATGCTTGATGAAGTCGTCTGAGTTGTCGGGTGACGGCCCCGGTTTGGAGTTGCCGGGGTGTTGAGGAGAAATCACGAGGGCTTTACGCCCGGGAGGAAAGACACCATGAAGTTTCGCACTTTCTTGGCGGCCACGACCGCCATTGCTGCAGTATCGCTTGCTGGCGCCGCATCGGCCGCCGACAAGATGACCATCGGCATTACTCAGAACAATGTCGGCGTCGACAGCTATCAGACGACCTATGAGAAGGCGTTCATCGAAGCTGCCGAAGCCAATGAGAATGTCGAAGCCGTCGTGCTTGACGCCGGCGGCGATGTGGCTCGCCAGATCGCGCAGATGGAAGACCTTATTCAGCAGCAGGTCGATGCGATCATCATCTGGCCAACCAACGGCAAGGCTGTGATCCCCGCAGTGCGCAAAGCGCAGCAGGCCGACATTCCGGTCATCGTCACGAACTCGAACATCGCCGAGGAAGGCCACCAGTTCGTCAAATCCTTCTCCGGCCCGGACAACATCACGCAGGGATCCCGCTCCGCGGAGATCATGTGTGACAAGTTCAAGGAAATGGGCATCGCGGATGAGGCAAGGGTGGTGCAGATTTCCGGCCAGCCGGGCTACACAACGGCCATCGAGCGTGCCAAGGGCTTCGAGGACCGTCTTCCGGAAGTCTGCCCGAACGTGACCCTTGTCGAAACGCAGCCGGGCGACTGGAACCGTGAAAAGTCCCAGAAGGTCATGGAAGCGTTCCTGGTCAAGTATGACGACATCGACGGGGTTTATGCCGGCGATGACAACATGGGCGTTGGCGCACTCAATGCCGCGAAGGCAGCTGGGCGTGAAGGCATCATCTTTGTCGGCGCCACCAACTTTGCGGTCGGCTATGAAGCCATGGAGCGCGGCGAGTACTGGGGTTCGATCTACCAGTCGCCCGTTGATGACGCCAAGGCGGCGCTGAAAACGGCAATTGACGTGCTCAACGGTGAGGAGCTTCCGTTCCTCAACTACTTCGACACGCCGAAGATCACCCAGGATAACATGTCCGAATTCACCAAGCCGGTGTTCTGATAACCTCCCGGGGGCGCGGGGCTCGAATGCCCTGCGCCTCGGGTTTAGTTTGTGTATTCGGGAGGACAGCATGGCGGATGGTGCCAGGGGGCGCCTGAGCGGCCGGTCGTGCATTGTGACCGGCGCTGCGCAGGGAATAGGCAGGGCAATCGGCGAGGCGCTGCTGGAAGAGGGAGGCGATGTCTGCTTCGCGGACATCAACGCTGAAATGGCCGAGGAGGTCAGCAGGGCCAATCATGAGCGTTCTGCCCGAACCGGCGGAAAGGTCGCCTGGGCGAAGGTCGACGTGACCAAGCGCGATCAGGTCCGGGCCATGATCGACAAGGCGGTCGACGCCTTCGGAAAGATCGACGTCAAATTCAACAATGCCGGAATCAACAAGCCGCTCAACTTTCTCGATGTTACCGAGGAGAACTGGCGCACGATCATGGAAGTCAACGGGCTTGGTGTGCTCATCGGGATGCAGGAAGCCGCCAAGCAGATGATCAGCCAGGGTGGCGGCGGCAAGATCATCAACACCGCTTCGATTGCCAGCCGTCAGGGGTTCGACAATGTCGCGCCCTACTGCGCGTCGAAATGGGCGGTGGTGTCGCTGACACAGTCAGGGGCTCGGGATCTGGCAAAGCACAATATCACCGTGACCGGCTTCGGGCCGGGTGTGGTGGCAACCGAGATGTGGCGTCAACTGGACAAGGACCTCATGGAAATCGGCGTTTCCGAGCGTGAGGGCCAGGCGATCGAGGAGTTTTCGGCCGACATTCTGCGCGGGAGGGTTGCCACGCCTTCCGACATCACCGGCACGACCACCTTTCTTGCTTCGCGGGAAAGCGATTACATGACGGGACAGATCGTCATGATTGATGGAGGCATGACGCTGGTCTGACACCGGACCGCGCGTTGGGAGGAACAATGTGATGGCTGACGAACGGCTCGACGCAATCGGCAAGCTTCTGGCGCGCCAGGGAATTCTGGTGGCCTTCGTGATCTTCATGATCGGCTTCGCGCTTCTCAATGACCGGTTTCTGGCGGTCGACAACGTGCTTGGCGTGGTGCGGTCCTCCGCGATCCTTGGTGTCATGGCGATCGGGGTGACGTTTGTCGTCATCTCCGGCAACCTTGATCTCTCCGTCGGTTCGATGATGTCGTTTTCGACAATTGTGGTGCTTGACCTGCACGACAAGATCGGACCCGAGCTTGCAATCCCGGCGATGTTCCTGATGACCATGGCGCTGGGCGCGTTCATCGGCTTGCTGGTGGGCTATCTCAAGCTCAACTCCCTGATCGTGACCTTGGGAATGCTTTCCGCGATCCACGGCCTGACGCTTACCTACAGCGGCGGCAAGAACATGGATATCGCCGACAAGGAGGGAACGTGGTTCAGTGTCATAGGACAGGGAACCGCGCTTGGCATTCCGGTTCCGATTCTGGTTTTTGCCGCGCTGGCCTGCCTGCTCGCAATGGTCTTGGCCAAGACGCCGTTCGGCCGCAAGGTCTACGCTGTCGGCGGCAACGGCGTGGCTGCGACATTCTCCGGCATACGCCGGCCGCGGGTGGTGCTTGCGACCTATCTCATTTCATCATTCTGCGTCGCAGTTGCAGGCCTGCTTCAGGCCAGCCGCTCGATGGGCAGTCAGAATACGGTCGGACAGGGTCTGGAACTCGAGGTCCTGGCCGCGATCATCCTGGGCGGTGCGTCGCTTCTCGGCGGATCGGGAACCGTGTTCAAGACGGTGATCGGTGTTCTGATCCTGGGCTTCATCCAGAACGGGCTGCTGTTGGTAGGGCTTGAATTCTATGTCCAGTACGTCGTCACCTGGCTGATCATCATTCTGGCCGTATGGCTCGACATCGCGGCCAAGCGCGGCCGCCTGTTGTCACCGATCGCTTGAGGGGGCGGATATGAACGTTTCGAGCCGCACCAAGCTGATCAAGCGCGGAGCCATCTGGGGCTTCATCGTCCTTGAACTGATTTTCTTCTCGGTGGCGGGCCAGTTCCTGTCGCTGTCCGAGACCCAGTTCATGGATCTCGACAACATGCTTCTTCTCCTGAAGCAATCGGCGCCGATCGGGATCATCGCGCTTGGCATGACCGTGATCATGATCAACGGCAATATCGATCTTTCGGTCGGTGCGATATTCGCGCTCTGCGCCATCGTAATGCTCGACTCCCAGACGTGGCCGATTTTTGCGGGCCTCGGCGAAACGGCAATCATTCCGTTTGCCTGGGGATTGGCGCTGCTGACGGGAATGGCGCTGGGCGCCATCAACGGCTTGATTGTCTGGAAGACAGGGGTGGACGCCTTCATCGTCACGCTCGGTGCAATGCTCGGCTATCGCGGCCTGGTCTTCATGTACAACGGCGAACAGCCGACGTTCCTGCTCAACTGGACCCTGGTCGACATGATCGAAACCAGTGCTTTCGGTCTGGAAGTGCCCGCAATCGTCTTCATCGTCATGACGTTTGTGATCTGGTTCATCATGACCAGGACCGTGCATGGCCGCAACGCCTATGCGGTGGGCGACAACAGGGAAGCCGCGGTCAACGCAGGCATCCGTGTCGGTCCCCACATGTTGATGAACTTCGTTCTGATCGGTTTCCTGACAGCGCTGTCGAGCATCGTGTTCTATTCGGCCAGCGGTTCGGTCAACCCCAATGACGGCGAACTCTATGAGCTCTGGGCTATCACCGCCGTGGTCCTCGGCGGCACCAAGCTCACCGGCGGCAGCGGTTCGGTCATCAACACGCTCGGCGGCGTCATCGCCATCCAGTTGCTGCGCAAGGGCCTGGGCCACATCGGCGCAGACACCGAGACGGTCAATCTGGTCATCGGCCTGATCCTGATCGCCGTCTTGTTTCTCGATCGGCAGCTGAACATCAAGGGCAAGGGAGAACTCCGGACATGAGCACGCAGTCACCAGCCCTTCGGCTTGAGGGCATCGTCAAGACCTTTCCCGGCGTGAGGGCGCTGGATGGTGTGAGCTTCGAGGTTCTGCCGGGCGAGGTCCATGCGCTCCTTGGAGAGAACGGCGCCGGGAAATCCACGTTGATGAAGGTTCTCGCCGGCATGCACCAACCCAATGAGGGGCGCATTTTCATCGAGGGCCAGCAGGTAACCATGCGTTCGCCGCTTGAGGCAAAGGCCAAGGGCGTGGTCCTGATCCACCAGGAACTGAGCCTGGCCGAGGAAATGTCGGTCGCCGAGAACATCTATCTCGGCGAGTTGCCGCGCAAGCGCTTCGGTCTTGTCGACCGCAAGACGCTGCTCGACAAGGCCGGCGCCATTCTCAAGCGGCTCAATTGTGGCTTCGGCCCCGATGCCACCGTTGGAGATCTCTCGATTGCCAACAAGCAGATGGTCGAGATTGCCCGCGCCCTGACTGTGGACGCCAAGGCCGTGGTGTTTGACGAGCCGACGGCATCGCTCACCGATGCCGAGAAGGTGGTGCTGTTCGACATCATCCGCGATTTGAGAGAGCGCGGCGTCGGCATTGTCTACATCTCCCACCGGATGGAGGAGATCTTCACGATCTCCGATCGTATCAGCGTTCTGCGTGACGGCAGCTATCGCGGTACGCTGATCACCGCAGAAACCGACGAAGACGAGGTCACCCAGCTGATGATCGGCCGCAGTCTCGATCCGACGCGGAACCATGCACATGCCGACTTCGGGGATGTTGCGCTCGAAGTCAGGGATCTGTCCTGCGACAGCCTGTTCCAGGATGTGAGCTTCCAGGTCCGTGCGGGCGAAGTCGTGGGTTTTTATGGTCTTGTGGGTGCGGGACGCACCGAGATTGCCGAAACGCTGTTTGGCCTGCGCACCCCGTCTGGCGGCGCAATCTATCTCGAGGGCAGGGAAGTCAGGATTACCTCGCCGGTGCAGGCAATTGAGAATGGCATCTCCTTGGTTCCGGAGAACCGCAAGGAACAGGGCCTGGTGCTTGGCATGAACTGTCGCGACAACATGACCCTTCCGCAGGTGGGTGACCTGACCGCAGGTCCGTTCGTATCCGATGGCGCGGAGGTGGCGATATTCGACCTCTACCGCGACAAGCTGGAGATCAAGACGCCGAGCTGGCGTCAGCTGGTCGGAAATTTGTCGGGCGGCAACCAGCAGAAGATTGTCATCGGCAAATGGCTTTCCATGCACCCGAAGGTGCTCATCGTCGACGAGCCGACCCGCGGCATTGATGTTGGCTCAAAGTCCGAAATCCACAACCTGATCCGGGATCTTGCCAAGCAGGGTTACGCGGTCATCGTCATCTCGTCGGAAATGCCTGAAGTGTTGCATGTCTCCGACCGCATCATTGCGATGTACCACGGCCGGATCATGCGGGAATTCACCTCGGAGGAGGTGACCGAGGACAATCTGGTGCAGGCAATTTCGGGCATTTCAACGAATGGCGACAAGGCCGCGTGAGATGAAAATCGGATTTGGCGGCCTTGGACGGATGGGAGGCCGCATGGCGGCCAATTTGGTCCGCGCCGGGCACGAGGTGACGGTCTGGAACCGGAGCGCCGGCTCCCGTGACGCCTTCCTCGCTGCGCATTCGGCAAGCGGCGCCGCGCATCCCCGCGAACTGGCCGAAAGCTCGGCGGTTGTTTTCACGATGCTGGCAAATGATGATGCGGCCCGCGCGGTCTATCTTGGACCGGAGGGGTTGATCGAAAGCGCCGGCGCGAAGCTGTTGGTCGAGATGGGTACGATTAGTCCCGATCTGGTTCGCGATCTTGCCCGAGGCGCCCAGGCCGCAGGCAAGAGCTTTGTCGACGCCCCGGTGTCTGGCGCCACGCAGGCCGCTGAGAATGCGGATCTTCTGGTCATGGCGGGATGCACGCAAGCCGAACACCCGGAACTGGAACAGCTTTTCGCCGCCATGGGCCGTAAGACGATTTGGCTCGGGCAGTCCGGATCGGGGGCGGTGCTGAAGCTGGCCGTCAACATGCTCATCCATGGCCTGAACCAGACCGTGTCGGAGGCTCTCACCCTTGCTGGCAAGGCCGGGATCAGCGAACCCGATGCCTTCGATGTGATCGAGAATTCCGCTGCGGCCGCGCCGATGCTCAAATACCGGCGCGCACTTTATCTCGATGAAGCCGAACAGGACGTCTCCTTCACGGTCGAGCTTGCAGAGAAGGACTTGCGCCTTGCGTTGGGGCTGGCCTCGAACCTCGATGTCGCCATGCCCCAGACGCAAACGACGCTGGATGTACTCAAGGCCGCGCGGGACAAGGGTTACGGCCAGCGCGACATGGCCTCCATCCTTGCCTTCATGAAAGGACAGCAGCGATGAAAGCAGCATTGTTTGTCGGCGGATGGGAAGGGCACGATCCGACAAGCTTCGGCGAGTGGTGCGAAACTCTCCTGGAGCAGGAAGGCTTCGAGGTCATTGTTCACGATACGCTGACGCCGCTGGCAAGGCCCGAAGCAATGACGGATATCGATCTCATTGTCCCGATCTGGTCGAGCGCGCGCTCGGCGCACCGGCCGGAATTCGGCAACATCACACGGGACGAGGAATTGGGTCTGCTCAAGCTGATCGGCGACGGCTGCGGCATTGCCGGCTGGCATGGCCATATGGGCGATGCGTTCCGCGATCACCCCAGCTATCATTTCCTGATCGGTGGCCAGTTCGTGGCCCATCCGCCGGGCTGGCCGGACAACTCGGTGCCGTCGGATGACTTCGTCGACTACGACGTGACGATCACCCGGCCAGGCGATCCGATCGTCCGCGGCATCAGGAGCTTCAGGCTGCATTCGGAACAGTACTACATGTTGGTCGATCCCTCGAACGAGGTTCTGGCCACCACGACTTTTTCGGGCGACCATCTCTGGTGGATCGAGGGAACGGTCATCCCGGTTGTTTGGAAACGGCGCTGGGACAAGGGCAGGGTGTTCTACTGCTCGATCGGCCATACGCTTGACGATCTCAAGGTTCCGCAAGTCACCGAAATCATCCGCCGCGGAATGGTTTGGGCGGCGAGGGGCAGTCAATGAAGGCTGCGCGTTGCACCTTCCGGCTGCACAAGTGACATTAATCGGTTGAGTTGCCATCCAAGCATGGCTATCTGAGGGAGGCGTTGACGCGGGTGGCGCAACCGGAGGGGCCCTCATGACCGATACGATACCGGATTATCTAGTGACCCATTCGGGCGGATTTCATGCCGACGAGTTGCTCTCGAGTGTGGTTCTGACTCGCCTCTTCCCCAATGCTCGTATCATGCGCAGCCGCGATCGTGAGTGGATCACGGCCGGTCCCGACCGGATCATCTACGACGTCGGTGGCGCTTATGATCCTGCCGTCCGGATCTTCGATCACCATCAGCGCGGCGCTCCCGTGCGCGACAGCGGCGAGCCCTACAGTTCATTCGGTTTGATCTGGAAGCACTATGGCCGGGATTATCTTTCGGCTTGGGGGATTCCGGATACCCAAATCGCCAAGGTCCATGAAGCCTTCGATTCAAGCTTCGTGCTTCCTGTTGACCTGATGGACAACGGTGCAATGAGCTCGACCGAGGCCGGGCGGCTCGCGCCACTCACTTTGCCGGTCATGCTCGAGACCCTGAAACCGGCCTTCGACAACCCGGATCCGGAAGCCGAGACGGCTGCGTTCCATTCCGCTCTTGCAATTGCGAGAAGCTTTCTAGAGGCCAACATTGCGGGTCACGCGGCAGAGCTTCGAGCTGCGGAGATGGTCATGGCCGCGATCGCCAAGGCTGGCGAAAGCAGAATTCTCGAACTGCCAATGGGAATGCCGTTCCGCTCGGCCGTGGTATCCGCGGGCGCGGACCACTTGCTGTTCGTGGTGCATCCGCGCGGTAAGGACTGGTGCCTGACAGGCATCCGCCGGTTCGAGGAGGGTTTTGACCTGCGGGCCGATCTGCCGGCCGCCTGGGCGGGACTGACCGACGCGGATCTCGAACGGGCCTCGGGCGTCGAAGGCGCATCCTTCTGCCACAAGGGGCGTTTCATCGCCGCTGCCCGCACGCGCGAAGCAGCCCTCGCCATGGCAAGTATCGCAGTCGAGGAAGCTCTCGCCGGACAATAGGACCAGCCTTGGGTACGAGGGCGCGGTTGCGGGAAACGCAGTCCCGCGATCGCGACTCCGTTTCCGGATTTAGCCCATGCGCTCGGACGCGTAGGATCCGGGGCTCGGCGGAAACACCACCGTCCGGTTTCCGTTGATGAACACCCGGCGATGGATGTGCGCGTGGATGGCGCGTGCAAGCACGCGGGCCTCGACATCACGCCCCAGCGAGACATAGTCGCCCGGACTTTGCGCGTGCGTGACACTCACCACATCCTGCTCGATGATCGGACCTTCGTCGAGATCCTCGGTCACATAATGCGCCGTCGCCCCGATCAGCTTCACACCGCGCTGATAGGCCTGCTTGTAGGGGTTGGCGCCCTTGAAGCTGGGCAGGAACGAGTGGTGGATGTTGATGATGCGGCCCGACATCTGGCTGCACATGCGGTCGGACAGGACCTGCATATAGCGCGCCAGCACGACCAGTTCGGTCCCGGTGCTTTCGGCCAGTTCCATGATCCGGGCTTCGGCCTGTGGCTTGTTTTCCTTCGTCACCGGAATGTGGTGGAACGGGATATCGTGATTGACCACGACCTTCTGGTAGTCGAAATGATTGGACACCACGCCGACGATATCGATCGGCAGCGCGCCAATGCGCCAACGGTACAAAATGTCGTTCAGGCAATGGCCGAAGCGCGAGACCATCAGCATCACCTTCATCCGGTCGGACTGGTCGAAGATGCCGATCTCCATGCCGAACTTCTCCGCGACCGGCTTGATGCCTTCGCCAAGTGATTCCAGCGTGGCGCCCTTTTCGGAAACGAAACCGATGCGCATGAAGAAATTGCCGGTCTCAAGATCATCGAACTGCGAACTGTCGACGATGTTGCAGCCCATGTCCGCGAGAAAGCCTGATAGGGCGGCCACGATGCCGCGCGTCGATGCGCAGCTCACCGTAAGAACAAACGTCGTCATCTGCCAAACTCGCTTGGTTGCATGTTGCTGGTTCCGCGGCCTTTAACCCGGTGATGACCGGGGTGCAACCGGTGTGTCAGATGTCCAGCGTGGTTTCGCGTTCCCAGGCGGTGAATTGCGAACAGTAGCTGTTCCACTCGTCCCGCTTGAGCTTGACATAGGCGGTTGCGAACTCGGGGCCGAGCGCCTCTTTCAATCCGCTGTCGGCCTCGAATTCCCTGAGCGCGTCGAGCAGGTTGAGCGGAAGCTTCGGGGCATCGGTGACTGTGTGGCCGTCCTTGTACATGTCAATGTCATAATGCTTGCCGGGGTCGGCCTTGCTCCTGAGGCCGGACAAACCGGCAGCGATGATCACTGATTGCAGCAGGTATGGATTTGCGGCGCCGTCGGGCAGGCGCAGCTCGAACCGTCCGGGGCCCGGCACGCGCACCATGTGCGTGCGGTTGTTCCCCGTCCATGTCACCGTGTTCGGGGCCCAGGTTGCCCCCGACACCGTGCGCGGCGCGTTGATGCGCTTGTAGGAATTGACTGTCGGGTTGGTGATGGCAGCCAGCGCGCTTGCGTGCTTCATGATACCGCCGAGGAAAGTCCGGCCCTGATCCGAAAGACCGAAGTCTGCCTTGTCGTCGGCAAAGGCGTTGACCTTTCCATCCAGATCCCAGACCGAAATATGGGCGTGGCAGCCATTGCCCGTCAGTCCCTTGAACGGCTTGGGCATGAAGGTTGCGCGCAGGCCGTGTTTTTCGGCCACCGACTTGACCATGAATTTGAAGAAGGAGTGCTTGTCGGCGGTGCGCAGCGCGTCGTCGAATTCCCAGTTCATCTCGAACTGGCCGTTCGCGTCCTCATGGTCGTTCTGATAGGGCTTCCAGCCCATCTCCAGCATGTAGTTGCAGATCTCGGCAATCACGTCATACCGGCGCATCACCGCCTGTTGGTCGTAGCAGGGCTTTTCGGCCGTATCGTACTCGTCGGAGATCTGCGAGCCGTCCGCTGAGATAAGGAAAAACTCCGGCTCGACGCCGGTCTTGACGCGAAGGCCTTCCTTCGCGGCTTCGTCGATCAGCTTCTTGAGGATCACGCGCGGGGCCTGTTCGACCGGTTTGTCCTCCATCACGCAGTCCGCAGCCACCCAGGCAACATCCTTCTTCCAGGGAAGCTGGATGACCGAGGAGGCGTCGGGAACGGCGAAAAGATCCGGATGTGCAGGCGTGAGGTCGAGCCAAGTGGCAAATCCGGCAAATCCGGCTCCCTCCTTCTGCATGTCGGCTATGGCTTCTGCCGGGACAAGTTTGGCGCGCTGACCGCCGAACAGGTCCGTGAAGCTGATCATGAAATATTTGACGCCCTTTTCGGCCGCGAATGCAGAGAGGTCCAGTGTCACGTCATTCCCCTTTTATATTTTGATATCGATCGTCGTTTGCCAGCCGCACCCTCCCGAAATGCGATGCGTTGGTGTTTGTGCTCAAAAACCTGCCTTGCCGGGAAACCAGTTGGTTCCGGCGAGGGGAACCTGCGCCATGGCGGCGGCTTCCAGAGTAAGCGCCACAAGGTCCTCGGGCTCCAGATTGTGCAGATGGTTCTTGCCGCAGGCGCGTGCGATTGTCTGGGCTTCGAGCGTCATCACCTTGAGGTAATTGGCGAGCCTGCGCCCGGCCGCGACAGGATCGAGCCTAGCGGCAAGTTCCGGATCCTGCGTGGTGATGCCTGCGGGGTCCTTGCCCTCGTGCCAGTCGTCATAGGCGCCGGCGGTGGTGCCGAGCTTCTGGTAATCGGCCTCCCATTTCGGATCGTTGTCTCCGAGCGCGACCATCGCAGCCGTGCCGATGGAGACCGCATCGGCGCCGAGCGCCAGCGCCTTGGCCACATCCGCCCCCGAACGAATGCCGCCCGAGACGACCAGTTGCACCTTGCGGTGCATTCCCAGTTCCTGCAGGGCTTGAACCGCAGGCCTGATGCAGGCCAGCGTCGGCATGCCCACATGCTCGATGAACACATCCTGCGTTGCTGCAGTACCGCCCTGCATGCCGTCGAGGACGACCACGTCCGCACCGGATTTTACGGCCAGCGCGGTGTCGTAATAGGGCCGGGAGCCGCCAACCTTGACGTAGATCGGTTTTTCCCAGTCGGTGATTTCGCGCAACTCGAGGATCTTGATCTCGAGGTCGTCGGGGCCTGTCCAGTCCGGATGCCGGCAAGCCGAGCGCTGATCGATGCCCTTGGGCAGGTTGCGCATTTCCGCGACCCGGTCGGAAATCTTCTGCCCCAGCAGCATGCCGCCGCCGCCGGGCTTCGCTCCCTGGCCGATCACGATCTCGATTGCATCGGCGCGCCGCAGATCTTTCGGGTTCATGCCGTAGCGTGACGGTAGATATTGGTAGACGAGGATTTCACTGTGACCGCGTTCTTCGTCCGTCATTCCGCCGTCGCCGGTGGTGGTGGAGGTGCCCGCCAGTGTTGCGCCACGGCCGAGCGCTTCCTTGGCGTTGCCGGACAGCGCTCCGAAACTCATCCCGGCGATGGTGATCGGTATCTTGAGCCGGATCGGCTTTCGTGCATGGCGCGATCCCAGCACCACGGAGGTGTCGCAGGCCTCGCGATAGCCTTCCAGCGGATAGCGTGAAATCGAGGCCCCGAGAAAAAGAAGGTCGTCGAGATGCGGCACCTTGCGCTTCGTACCGCCGCCCCGGATGTCGTAGATGCCCGTGGCGGCAGCGCGGCGGATTTCCGCCAGCGTGCTGTCGTCGAATGTGGCGGACTTGCGCGGGGGAGTGTGCGGGTTCTGGTAGGTCATGTAATCCCTCGCCTCAATACGCGTCGGCGTTGTCGATGTTGAAATTGTAGAGCTTGCGGGCAGAGCCGTAGCGGCGGAACTCTTCCGGCTTCACGTCGGTCACGCCTGCACGTTCGAGAAGCTCGGCCAGTTTCTCGCGATGCTCGGGCCGCATGTCCTTCTCGATGCAGTCCGCGCCGAGACTCTTGACCGCGCCGCGGACGAACAGCTTGGCCTCGTAGAGACTGTCACCGAGCGCGTCTCCGGCGTCACCGAGCACCACCAGATGGCCCGACTGCCCCATGAAGGCCGACATGTGGCCGATATTTCCGCAGACCACGATGTCTATGCCTTTCATCGAGATGCCGCAGCGGGACGCTGCGTTTCCCTTGATCACGAGAAGCCCGCCATGGCCGGTCGCGCCGGCATATTGCGAGGCATCGCCCTCGATCACCACCGTGCCGGACATCATGTTTTCGGCAACGCCGGGGCCGGCCGACCCATGGACGGTTACGGTGCCGCCGTCGTTCATGCCGGCGCAGTAGTACCCCACCGACCCATTGACCTCCACGCTCACCGGGCGATCAATGCCCACTGCGACAGCGTGGTGCCCGCGCGGATTGTCGACGGTGAAGCTCGTATCATTGGCGCCTTCCGGGACCTGATGGAGCGCGGCATTCAGATCGCGCAGGGGCATGTGAGACAAATCGAAAACGGACATTTTTTACAGGGCTCCGATAGCGGGAAAGTCGGTATCATGCGGCATTTTCATGGTCCCAGAAATACACCGTTGCCGGCTCGGGCTCCCATACGCGGGCCGTCTCGATGCCCGGAAGGCTTGCAAGTGCCCGATATTCGGAGCCGAATGCGACATACTGATCGGTCTCTGCCATGACGGCCGGTTTGCAGGCGATCGGGTCGCGGACCACGCCGAAGCCCGATTTCGTTCCCACCACGAACGTGAAGAAGCCATCGAGATCATCAAGAGCGCTGGTCAGCGCTTGGCCCAGATTCTTGCCGCCGGCCATCTCGGCGGTGATGTAGGCCGCGGCGACTTCTGAATCATTCTGGGTTTCGAACTCGATCCCCGCCCGGACCAGTTCGCGGCGCAGATTGTTGTGGTTGGAAAGCGATCCATTGTGCACCAGACACTGGTCTGCGCCTGTGGAGAACGGATGCGCGCCGAGCGTGGTGACTGCGCTCTCTGTGGCCATGCGGGTGTGGCCGATGCCATGGGTTCCCGACATCGACGGCACGTCGAAACGGGCAACCACATCCTTGGGCAGACCGGTTTCCTTGAAGATCTCGACACGGTCGCCCGATCCCATGATCCGGATGTCCGGGCGAAGGGATGCGAGAACGGACCGGACCCGGCCGACCTCGTCGGCAGCAACTTCGATGACGGCATGCGTGCTTTTCACCGCAACGCTTGCTTCCAGTTCCGCGGCCTTGAGGGCGGCTTCCAGTCCTGAAAAATCGGTGTCCGGATCCGGTGACTGGACGGTGACCTTGGCTCTTCCAGCGTTGGCCGCACCGTAGATCGCGATGCCCGCTGAGTCGGGCCCGCGGTCAGTCATGGTGATCAGCATGTCCGACAGCAACGCGCCGAGTTGGGGTTCAAGCGACCGATCCTTGAGGAACAATCCGACAATGCCGCACATCGAGACCTTCTCCGTTTCACTATCCTCGTTAGCTAGCACGGAGATACGGTCAAATCAACTTAAGAGAATATATTTTTCTTTAAAAGCAAAATCATTATCCACCAGATCGACACCGCAAATGTATCTGGTTCACAGCACCGCAAGCGATCGCCTCGTCCGCCAGCGCGCGTTCGCGCCGGCGTGTTAGGCTCGCAAGGATCAGGTCAGCTGAGTTTCAGAGATATTCCCGCGCCATCAGGCAGATCTCGTCCCAAAGGCTTTCGGCAAAGCCGCGCAGCACCATGATCTCGAAAGTGTCCGGCGCAGTGCGGGTCAGGTGTGTCGAGACATGCCCGATCTGGGTCGGTGTGGCATGTCCGACCGGAAAGGCAGAAAGCGCCAGGTCAACGGCGGTTCCCTTGGCAAGCACCTGTTCGACCTTTTTGCCGCTGATCCCGATCCGGACTCGGCCGTGGCTCTGGTCGACGCAATCTGCCTTGGGCCGAAGGCTTTCGATCAGTTCCTCGGTCTCGCTTTGGGAAAGGGGCATGTCCCCGACGATGAACCATTGACCCGGTCCGCCTGCGCGTACAGGGCAAGTGGTGTTCTTCGAGGCAAGGCTTTCGAGATCCGAGCGCAGGCCCGCGGCGTTTCCTTTCGCCAGAACTTCGATCACATGACCTTCGGGCAGGGCCGCGATCCGGATGCTTTCGCTTTCCTGCGGCTTGGCGTCCGACAGAACGGCGCGATGCAACCGGTTTGCGGGGGGCGTCACGCGATCAGGCATGGAGTTTCTCATTGTCTGGGTCGACGAAGACCGGGTTGCAGAGGCGGCAGCGAGTCATCTCGTTGTGAAGCCCGCTCCAGGCGATCACCTCCTCGCCATGTCTTTCGAGCCCGCGACGAACGAGGGCAAGGCCGATGGTCGAGCCGACATGCGGTGAATAGGCGACAGATGTCACATATCCCTGGTCGTTCTCGAGTGTCGCTGCGGCATCCGTTTCGAGAATATGAGCGCCGGCACGGAACCGCGCCTTTGGGTCAATCGGCATCAGGCCGACCAGTTGGGGCCGGTCCGGCGCGACGAGGCCTTCGCGGGCGACCATATGCTTGCCGATGAAATCCGGCTTCTTGGAGGAAACCATCCTGCCAAACCCGAGATCGGCCGGGACCACGGTGCCGTTGATCTCGTTATGGGTCACGTGGCCCTTCTCGATCCTGAGTACGCTCAAGGCCTCGATTCCGTAAGGCTGGATGCCGTGCGCGCGGCCTGCCTCCATGATCGCATCGGCTGTCGCTTCTCCAAATCCGGCGGGCACCCCAAGTTCGAAAGCCAGTTCGCCCGAGAAAGAGATCCGGTACAACCGGCCCGTCACTGTTCCGCCGAACAGCGAAACCTCCCGCGCCGCAAGGAAGGGGAACGCCTCGTTGGAGATGTCGTCATCCACGATGTTTGCGAGGATCAGCCGCGCTTTCGGCCCGGCAATCGCCATCTGTGCCCATTGATCGGTCACCGATGCCAGCCGCACATCGAGATCGGGCCAGAGGGCCTGCGAGCAGAACTCCAGATGGCTCATCACCTCTGCGGCATAGGCTGTCGTCGTGGTCATGAAATAGCGGTCTTCCGCGAGCCGGCTGGTGGTGCCGTCGTCGAAGATATGCCCGTCCTCGCGCAGCATCAGCCCATACCGGGCCTTGCCGACCGGCAGCTTCAGAAAGGCGTTGGCGTAGATACGGTTCAGAAACTCCGCCGCATCGGCCCCCATGATCTCGATCTTTCCCAGCATCGAAACGTCGCAAAGCCCGGCATTCATACGGACATTGAGAACCTCGCGGTCGACGCTCTGCCGCCACGTCGTCTCGCCGTCCTGCGCGAACCATGAGGAGCGATACCAAAGACCGGTTTCTACGAAGACCGCGCCATTCTTGGCAGCCCAGTCATGCAATGGCGATTTGCGCACGGGCCGGAAATGAACGCCGTGCGAAGTGCCGGTCAGTGCGCCGAAGGAGACTGGCGTGTAAAATGGCCGGAAAGTTGTGGTGCCGATTTCGGCCGGGCTCAAGCCACGTGCCCGGGCAAGCAGGCCGATGGCATTCACGTTCGATAGTTTGCCCTGGTCGGTGGCCATGCCGTTGGTGGTATAGCGCTTGGCGAGTTCGACATCGACGTACCCCTCGCGGACCGCCAGATCGAGATCGCCGGTATGGACGTCGTTCTGGAAATCCACGAATGCCTTGCCCCGGCTGCCGGGAATCGACCACAGCGGCGGCGCCGGCGGACAGGCGATATCGCCCTCGACCGGGCCGAACTCCTGCGCGGTGACCGAAAAACCCAGCGACTGCATGAGGTCTGCGGCGCGCCCAGCGCCATCGTCCAGGCAGGCGGCAATCCCGTCGACCCCGTTCACGGACCCCGCAAGTGTGATGCCGGTTTGCTCTTCAGGAGCAAGAAAGCAGGATCTTTCGTCTGACCAGACCGGCTTTCCTCCGCGATGGCAGGCAAGGTGGATTATCGGGCTGAAACCGCCGGACATAGCCAGTGCGTCGACCTTGAGGTTTTCGCTTCTGCCGCCATGGGCGACAGTGATCGCTTCCAATGCCCGTCCACCCTTCGCCTCGGTGACCAGGCCTCCCTTGATCACACGTATCTTTTCGATACCGGATACCGCATCCGCCTCAGTCCTGCTGTCGATAATGGCTTCGACATGCACTCCGGCTGCTGCAAGATCTCTCGCCAGCGCGTATCCGCTGGTGTTGGTGGTGAAGATCGCCACCGCCTTGCCGGGCGCAACGGCGTAGCGATTGAGATAGGAGCGCATGGCTCCCGCCATCATCACGCCGGGAATGTCGTTTCCACCGAAGACGAGTGGCCTTTCCTCGGCCCCGGTCGCCAGCAGCGTGCGCCTGGCAATGATGCGCCAGAGCCGTTCCACTGGCAGATGTGCTTTCGGAACGCCGACGTGTTTCTGCAGCCGCTCGACGGCACCGAACACGTTGTCGTCGTACCAGCCGAAAACCGTCGTTCTTGTCAGGATGCGGACATTGTCGAGAGAGGCCAGTTCGCTTGCGATGCGGGTGGCATAATCCTGGGCGGCCATTCCATGAATGATCGCGCTTTCCGAAAGCAGCGAACCGCCGGCCGTCGAATGCTCGTCGATCAGGATCACCCGCGCGCCGGCGCGGCCCGCCGTCAATGCAGCGGCAAGCCCCGTTGGGCCAGAACCGATGACCAGCAGATCGCAATGCGCCCAGCATTTCTCGTAGGAATCGGAATCCGGTTCATGGGTTGCCTTGCCAAGGCCTGCGGCGCGGCGGATCAGCGGCTCATAGAGTTTTTCCCAAAGCGGCGCCGGCCACATGAATGTCTTGTAGTAGAAGCCCGCGCCGAGAAACGGGGACATGAGACCGTTCAGCGCGCCGACATCGAGATCGAGCGATGGCCAGCGGTTCTGGCTCCTGGCTTCGAGCCCTTCATACAGCTCCTGCATCGTGGCGCGGGTGTTCGGTTCGGTCCGCGACCCCGTGCCCACGGTCAGCAGCGCATTGGGTTCGGCCGCTCCGGCAGTCAGAATCCCGCGCGGACGATGGTACTTGAAGCTGCGGCCCACCAGCTGGCGCCCATTTGCCAGCAATGCCGAAGCCAGGGTGTCGCCCTCGAACCCCCGGAAAGCTTTGCCGTCGAAGGAAAAGCCGATCGGGGTGCTGCGGTCGATCAGGCCACCCCTGGAGAGCCGGTAGGAGCTCATGCGGTGGTCTCCGCTTTCAGGGCCGCCGCCGCATCGCGAACCATGCCGGTTTCATGGGTGGCGGTGTTGCGGCTGACCACCAGCCAGCGGCGGCACCCGGCTGTGTGGTGCCAGTATTCCTCGTACTCGCCACGCGGATTGTCGCGCAGATAAACGTGGTCCAGCCAGACATCTGACGGCGCATCGGGTGCCGGTCGGCGCAGCGCCGCGCCCTTGATTGTGAATTCTTCCTTTGGCCGTAATCCGCAATGGGGGCAGGAAACCAGGCTTGCCATTTCAGTTATCCTTGCTCCGGGGTTTCAATGCAGGTTCGGCTGGGCGCCCGCGCCCCGTTCGTCGATCATCAGCCCGCGCGCAAATCTGTCCAGACGGAATGCGGTGGCGGTGGGATGCGGTGCATTGTGCGCAAGCAGGTGGGCGAAGCAGTAACCTGAAGCCGGTGTCGCCTTGAACCCGCCATAGCACCAGCCCGCATTGAGGTAGAGATTGTCGAGATCGGTCCTGTCGATGATCGGCGAGCCGTCCATGCTCATGTCCATGATTCCGCCCCATGATCTCAGCACCCGAATGCGCGAAAGCCCGGGTATCATTGCCTTGCCCGCTTCAGCGACATGCTCCACCGTGGCGAGGTTGCCGCGCTGAGCATATGAATTGTAGCCGTCGAGGTCTCCGCCGAAGACCAGCCCGCCCTTGTCCGATTGCGAAATGTAGAAATGACCTGCGCCATAGGTCACCACCCCATCGATGAAGGGCTTCAGGCCTTCCGAGACAAAGGCCTGAAGCACATGGCTTTCGATCGGCAGTTTCAGTCCGGCCATCTCCGCCACGCGCGAGGAGTTGCCGGCCGCGGCAAGTCCGAGCTTTGAACAGCCGATGAAGCCGCGCGTGGTGTCAACTCCGGTGACCCGGCCGTTCTCGCGGCGGATTCCCGTCACTTCGCAATGCTGGATGATATCGACGCCCAGCGAGTCTGCGCCGCGCCCGTAGCCCCAGGCAACCCCGTCGTGGCGAACGGTGCCGCCGCGCCGCTGCAACAGTCCGCCCATCACCGGAAAGCGGGCGTTCTCGTAATCGAGAAACGGAACCATTTCGCGGACTGCCGCCCGGTCCAGCAATTCGGCATCGACACCGTGCAATCGCATGGCATTGCCGCGTCGCGTGTAGGCGTCGCGCTGGGCGTCGGAGTGGTAGAGATTGAGCACGCCACGTTGCGAGACCATGGCATTGAAGTTGAAGTCCTGCTCGAGGCCTTCCCACAGTTTCAGCGAAAACTCGTAAAACGGGTTGTTGCCGGGCAGCAGGTAGTTCGAGCGGATGATGGTGGTGTTGCGTCCGACATTGCCCGAACCGAGATAGCCTTTTTCGATAACGGCGACGTTGCGAACTCCGAATTCCTTGGCGAGGTAATAGGCGGTTGCCAGGCCGTGCCCGCCGCCGCCGACAATGATCACGTCATAATGCGGCTTGGGGTCCGGCATGCGCCAAGCCGGCCTCCAGTCGCGGTTTCCGCGAAGGGCGTTCTTGAGAATGGCGAGAGCGGAATAACGCATGAGCGGCCCCTGAACAGGTTTCAAACACTAGCTGCGCAGACTTTTTGACGATTGCATGAAACGGACATTTCCGAATAGAAAAAAGACATGGATTCCTCGGTCGCACGAAATACCCAGAAGGTCGGCTTTCTGCTGATCCCGAATTTCGCGTTGATGTCCTACGCTTCGGCGACAGAACCGCTCAGGGCGGCAAACCTGATTTCCGGAATGAATCTCTACGAGATCATGCCGCTGTCGGTTGGCGGGGCAGCGGTCAGCGCCTCGTCCGGACTGTCTGTGGAATGCCATGACATCGCCCAACATGGTCCGGGATGCCAGTTTGTGTTTGTTTGCGCGGGCGGCGCGCCATCCGACTGGGTCCTGCCGGAACGGGTCTACGGCTTGCTCAGGCGCCTGGCACGGCAGGGCGTGCGCATCGGCGGAATATCGAGCGGCGCGTTCGTACTGGCGGCAGCCGGTCTGCTCGACAATCGGGATTTCACCATTCACTGGGAACATGCGCCTGTGCTGCGGGAAACCTTCACGCACCTGACGCCGCGCCAGACACGCCATGTCATCGACGGCGACCGGCTGACCTGCGCCGGCGGCGTGGCGCCCATGGACATGATGCATTCGCTCATCGCCCGACGGATGGGCGCGCATTTTGCCCGCAGGGTCAGCGACTGGTTTCTGCACACCGAAATCCCGGAACCCGAGGCGCCGCAGCGTGCTTCGGCCGCCGAGCGCTTCGGCATCCATCATCCCGCGCTTCTCACGGTGCTCGAGAAGATGGAGGCTGCGATTGAAACGCCCCTGGACCGAAAGTCCATGGCAAGGCTTGCCGGCATAAGCATGCGCCATCTCGACCGGTTATTTGCCACGCATCTCAAAACGGGGTTTCTCGAGACCTACCGCCGTATCAGGCTGGCCCATGCCCGCCGCCTGCTCGAGCAAAGCCCGTTGTCGGTTTCCGAAGTGGCATTTGCGACCGGTTTTTCCAGCGCAGGTCATTTCTCCCGCAGCTTCAAGAGCGCTTTCGGGATCACGCCGACTGCCCTGCGCCAAAGAATTTCCTCTCAATCCTGACGTTTTCCCTTTAAAGAAGGATCTGAAAAGCAAGCAGGACAAAGCGATGTCGGAAACCAAGCCCGCCGGAGATGCGAACCAGACACTGTCTCAGGATCCGCACGCCGTCCGCGAACCGCGCGACAAGAATCTGGAAAGCGCCATTGGTCATGAAGTCCGGGCTTACCGGAAGAAGCTGGGCATTACGGTCACTGACCTGTCAGTGGCGACCGGTGTCTCTATCGGCATGCTTTCCAAGATCGAGAATGGCAACATTTCGCCGTCGCTGACCACCCTGCAGAGCCTCTCACGGGCCTTGGGAGTGCCGATAACGTCGTTCTTCCGTGGCTTCGAGGAGCCCCGCAACGCAACGTTCGTGAAGGCAGGAAAAGGTGTCAACGCAGAGCGCCGGGGCACGCGCGCGGGCCACCAGTACAGCCTTCTCGGCCTGATCGACAACAACACGACGGGTGTGACCGTCGAGCCCTACCTGATCACGCTGACGACGGATTCGGACGTCTTCCCGACATTCCAGCACGAGGGAATGGAGTTTCTCTACATGCTTGAGGGCGAAGTCGTCTATCGCCACGGCGAGCAGCTTTACACCATGCAGGCCGGCGACAGCCTCTTTTTTGACGCCGATGCGCCGCACGGACCGGAGCAATTGGTTACGCTGCCCGCGCGCTATCTCTCAATCATTTCATATCCGCAACGCTGAGCGTGATACCGCCCGATTCATCTCGCTTCGTCCCGGATCGGGTCTTTCATCGCGAGGTTCAGACGCATCAGCACGTCGATGTTGTACTCGTTGCCGGTCAGGTCGGCGATTGAGTAGCGGTTGAGCGACTCGAAAAAGGACTGAAGTGCCTCGCTGAGTGCCTTGTTCAGCCCGCAAGTGTTGATCAGCGGGCAATCGGTGCCCCCTGCCTCGAAACATTCCGCCATCTCGAAGTTTTCCTCGATGGTCCGCACGACATCGCCAAGCCGGATCTGATCGGCGGGCCGGGCAAGGCGAATGCCGCCGCCGCGGCCACGCGTCGTTTCAACGAGATGGGCTGCCGTCAGCCGCTGCAGGATGTTGAACAGGAACCTCTCCGGCAGGCTGTAGAAGGCGGCGATTTCCTTCACAGTCGCGCGCTCGTTTTTTGAATCGCAAAACATCAGCATGCGCACTGCGTAGTTGGTCTGGCTGGTCAGTTTCATCTGGCGGCGTCCTGTTTGGAGTCGTTCTAAACTATAGTATTTGACTGAACTTTGCAATTTGTTTAGTCACAAAGTGAACTTTAAGAGAGCGATGCCCGTGACCGACATTCAGCACAATCAGGATCAGGAATGCCCTGCATCCCGCATTCTTGCGCGGCAGCCGGAAAGCCTGGTTGTCGGTGGTTACCGCGGATGGCTCCATTTCGCCAGCGAACGGAATGCCGCACACCTTCGCGAGGTGCGGTCCGACTATGTCAGGCATTTGGGGGAGCATGCCGGGGTCGCGGCAATGAGCGGGCTGGAACGCCTGATTGGCAACCTGGGCGCCTGCGCCAACTGCCCGCTGCGATTCCTCTGCCAGGGCAGCAAGCACCTGTGCCGGGAGGAATGCCTGATGCTTGGACTGGTTTCCGGTTTGCAAAACGGAGATGAGGATGCGGCCCTACTGAGCGCGCAGTTCCTCTCCTCGCCTGGTCAGGCCCCGGAACTGCTGAGTGCGGCGGCCGAGTTTGCAATGACGTTGAAATTCGCCGGGCAGCAATTGCTGCCCATTCATGCGCATACCGTCGGCCAGTTCGGCGGTGCGACACGCGCGCCACAGCCGACACTGCATTAAGGCAGGGGGAGAATTCATGAACACCTTTACAAGGACAAAATCACTTTTGGCGGCAACCGCAATCGTCGCAATTTTCGCGGGCTCGGCCCACGCCGAGGTTACGCCCGAAGCGGTCATCGACCACTATGCCGACATTGCCGAGGCGAAGTACGACGACTCGCTTGAGACGGCCAAGGCGCTGGATCAGGCCATCGAAGCCTTCCTGGCCTCGCCGAGCGAAGCCAGCCTTCAGGCCGCGAAAGATGCGTGGCTCGCAGCCCGGGTTCCCTACCAGCAGACCGAGGTCTACCGTTTCGGCAACGCCATTGTTGACGACTGGGAGGGCCGGGTGAATGCGTGGCCGCTCGACGAAGGTCTCATCGATTATGTCGACGCTGACTACTATGGCGACGAAAGCGCCGAGAACGCGCTCTACACTGCCAATGTGGTCGCCAATCCCCAGATCATGGTGAACGGGGAGACCGTCGATGCAAGTGAAATCACCCCGACGCTGATCTCCGAGAGCCTGCAGGAAGCCGGCGGTATCGAGGCCAATGTGGCTTCCGGATACCACGCCATCGAATTCCTGCTCTGGGGCCAGGATCTCAATGGTAACGACGCGGGCGCCGGAAGCCGCCCCTACACAGATTACAGTCTCGAGAATTGTACCAATGGCAATTGTGAACGGCGTCGCGATTACCTTTCCGCCGCGTCCGACCTGTTGGTTGCCGATCTTGAGGAAATGGCGGCCAACTGGGATGAGGATGGCGCCGCGCGCCAGGCTCTTCTCGAAAAGGGTGTCGCGGGAGGTCTCTCCACGATCCTGACCGGCATGGGCTCGCTGTCCTATGGCGAACTCGCCGGCGAGCGCATGAAGCTCGGTCTTCTGCTGGGCGATCCGGAGGAAGAGCACGACTGCTTCTCTGACAACACCCACAATTCCCATCTCTATGACGCCCTGGGAATCCGTAACGTCTATCTGGGCAGCTATGAACGCATCGACGGATCGGAACTCACGGGTCCGTCGCTCGCAGAACTCGTGAACGCCAAGGATGCGGCCATCGATCAGGAACTCAAGGCCGATCTCGATGCGACTGTCGATGCCATGCAGGCAATGGCCGACCGCGCCTCGACCACCGAAGCCTATGACCAGATGATTGCCACCGACAATCCCGAGGGGAATGCGGTTGTTCAGGCTGCCATTGACGGCCTCGTCAAGCAGACCCGCTCCATCGAACGGGCGATCGCAGCGCTCGACCTCGGTTCAATCGAACTCGAAGGGTCGGATTCGCTCGACAACCCGGGTGCTGTTTTCCAGTAAGCCAAGAGAGCCGCAACATGATCGTGTGTCATTGCAATATCATCACAGGGTCGGACATCAGGAATGTTGTCCATGAATTTCTTGCTCAGGACGCCTGGCAGCTGATTACTGTCGGCATGGTCTACCATGCGATGGAAAAGCGCGGGAAATGTTGCGGCTGCTTCCCCAATGCGATTGCGATCATTGTGGAGTGCGTAGAGGCGTGGCATCGCGAAAATGCCACGCCTGAAGCCGAGATAATCGAGTTTGTGACCCGCACGCGCAGCATGCTAAGTGAGCAGGAAGCGCAGCGAAGCGAGATGCGGCGGGCCAGATCCAACAGGCAGGCCGCCTGAACGTTGTGCGCCGTCGATATGGGTTGGAACGCTGAAAGGGCATGACATGAAGGGCAAGAAAGAGGTTATCGAGCGGCTGAATGAGGCCTTGTTCCTGGAGCTTGGAGCGATCAACCAGTACTGGGTGCACTATCGCCTTCTCGAGGACTGGGGATACGCCAAACTGGCACGCAAGGAGCGCGCCGAATCGATCGAGGAAATGCACCATGCGGACAAGATCATGGAGCGCATCATTTTCCTCGAGGGACATCCGAATGCCCAGCAGGTTGCACCCCTGCGCATCGGCCAGACGATCAAGGAAGTGCTCGAATGCGACCTCGCCGGCGAACGCGATGCCTGGGACAGCTACACCAAGTCTCGCGAGATCTGCCGTGAAGCCGGCGATTATACCTCGATGGGGCTTTTCGAGGATCTTGTGAAGGACGAGGAAGGCCACATCGATTTTCTCGAAACCCAGCTCGAGCTGCTCTCCAAGCTTGGCGAGGAGCGTTACGGCCTGCTCAACGCTGCATCGGCCGACGAAGCGGAATAAAAGGACAGATACACAATGGACCCGGCGTCGAAATCAATTCAGTCTTCGGGCTGGGTCTGCTCAACCATGTCTGCAACCACCCGCCTCCGATCCCGGATGCACCGGCTCGCCGGCGCCACCCTCCTCGCGCTTGGCGGGACAGTTGCAGCCACACCGCTTCCAGCCTGGGCGGATGCACTCAACGGACAAGTGCCGAGCAGTGTTCAGGACGAGGTGGATGCATTTGCGCGTGAATGGGCGTCACGCGATGACCTGTCCGGCAAGGACCGAAAGCGTGTGGAAGCGGTTACGCGGCCAACGCAGGCTTTTTCCAAAGCTGAGAATTTCGAGATCATGCAGGGCGGCGCCGGCACCTCGACGAAGATCGTTAGCCGCGACGCCTTCTCGCATTTCAACCAGAATCTGAGCTTTGAGGAAGAAGAGCAGTTCAAGCTCGGCAACGCGCTGTTCCGCAAACTCTGGGTGTCTTCCCCGGCCTCAACGAAGGCCTCGGATGGTCTCGGCCCGCTGTTCAATGCGCGCGCCTGCCAGAGTTGCCACTTGAAGGATGGGCGCGGACACCCACCCGAGGGTGATACTGACGCGACATCAATGTTCCTGAGACTGTCCCGTACCGCCTCCACCGATCAGGAGCGGGCCGATCTCGAAAACTTCCTTCTGTCCAACCACCCGGACCCGACTTATGGCGGGCAGTTGCAGGATCTCGCCGTGCCCGGGCTGAAGGCTGAAGGTCACATGCGGATCAGTTACGAGGATGAGGAAGTCCGGCTCGGCGACGGGACTGTCGTTCAATTGCGCAAGCCCGCCTATTCCGTGTCAGATCTCGCTTACGAGTCCCTGCATCCCAACACCACCCTGTCGCCACGCATCGCCCCGCCGATGATCGGCATGGGACTTATCCAGGCCATCCATCCTTCGGATTTTCTTGACTCGGCTGATCCCGACGATGCCGATGGCGACGGCATATCGGGAGAGGTCTCGCTCGTGCGCGACCTCGACGGCAATTTGACCATCGGCCGGTTCGGTTGGAAGGCGCAAAACCCGACTGTCCGCAAGCAGTCCGCCGGCGCCTTTGCCGGCGATATCGGTATTTCCACGCCGGATGTCCCGAACCACAATGGCGACTGCACCCAAGCCCAGCCGGATTGCCTGGACATGCCCAACGGGGTGGAGGCAAGTCTCGGGGACACCGAGGCCCCCGACCCGGTCCTTGACCTCGTCACCTTCTACTCCGAAAATCTCGCGGTTCCGGCCCGCCGTGATGTCGACGATCCAACCGTGCTGGCTGGAAAGAAGATCTTTCACGACCTTGGATGTGCTGATTGCCACCGGCCAAAATACGTAACCTCCCGCGATGCGGAAAACCCGGCGCACCGTTTCCAGCTGATATGGCCTTATTCCGATTTCCTGTTGCACGACATGGGAGAGGGGCTTGCTGACGGCCAGCGTGTCGGCCTCGCCGACGGTCAGGAATGGCGAACCGCGCCGCTGTGGGGGATCGGTCTCACCGAGACTGTCTCCGGCCACACATTCTTTCTCCATGACGGACGCGCGCGCAATCTGACCGAAGCCATTCTCTGGCACGGCGGCGAGGCGCAGCCGGCCCGTGACGGGTTTGCAGCGCTCGAAGCGACCGACAGGCAGGCATTGATCTCGTTCCTGGAGAGCCTGTAATGAGGTTGCTTTCCCGAATTCGCATTGCCTGCATTGCCGCGATTGCCGGCACCCTGTTTCCGGTTGCCGGGTTTTCCGTTGAACTCGACGCTACACCTGTTTTGAAGGACACCCTGGAGCACTACGTCCGCCCGGCCTATTCCGAGCTTCAGCAAAGCTTTCAAGCTCTCGAACAACGCACCGAAGCGTTGTGCATGTCCCCCTCGAAAGACGCGCTCGGCGAGGCGCGAAAAGCGTTCGAAAACGCGGCATTGGCGTGGGCGGGCATCGAATGGTTCAGGACTGGTCCTGCGATGTCCGACAACCGCCTCGAACGCATCCTTTTCTATCCCGACCGCAAAAGCACGGGTCTCAAGCAGGTCCGCCGCGCCATGCGCACCGAGGATACGGATGTCACCTCAAGAGACACCCTTGCACGGCAAAGCGTTGCAATGCAGGGGCTGGGAGCCATCGAATTTCTGCTTTTCGGCAAGGATGCCGAACAGCTCGCCGATGGCGCCGCCGGTTTTCGCTGTAGCTATGCGATGACGGTGGCGAGCAATCTTGTCGAGATCGCCCGAGAGCTCTCCCGGGGATGGTCGGACGACGAAGAACCGGCGACGATCTTTGTCACGCCCGCTCCAGACAATCCGCTGTTTCGCGACGACGTCGAGGCCCTCAATCTTGTTCTCGGGACCATGATCCATGGGCTTGAGGCCATCCGCGACATTCGGATCGGGGGATTTCTCCGCGAACCCGGAAATGATCGCACCATGAGTGCGGTCTACCGTTACTCCGGCCTGACAATGCAATCGGTCGCTGCCAACCTCGAAGGGTTGGAGCGGCTGTTCAACCAGAGCGGCATCGAAGGCGTACTCCCGGACGGTGAAAAGGATCTCGCTGATCAGGTGCGCTTCGAGTTCAACCAGTCGATCCGGACAGCCAGGAGCCTTGAAAGTGATCTGGATGATCTGGTGGAGGACGAAACGACCCGCAATAAACTCGTCTACCTGCAGAATTCCATCCGCTACATCATAAAACGTCTCAATGACCAGATCGCCCCGGCCGCGGGTCTGGCCGCGGGCTTTTCCTTCGGGGATGGCGATTGATGCTTCGGCCACTCGAAAGGCGCGCCTTTCTCGCCGGAGCCGGCGCCGCTTTCATTGCAGGATTTTCGCCACGTTCGGCCGACGCGTTCGACCGCTCGGAGACGCTTTTCGCCACGGCTTTCATGGATGAAAGCAAGGCCTACGGATTTGCCCTGGTCAATCAAGAGGGCGAACTGATCTACCGTGAAACCATGCCGGGCCGCGCCCACGGTTTCACCTGGTCGAAACAGGCGGGGCTGGCTGTGGCTTTCGCGCGACGTCCCGGCACGTTTGCGATTGCCTTTGATCCCTCGCACAGGGAGGCGCCGGTCCTGTTTCACGCTCCTGAGGGACGGCATTTCTACGGCCATGGCGTCTTTTCGCGGGACGGCAAAAAACTCTATGCCGCAGAGAACGCCTTTGAAGCCGGTGTCGGCAAGGTCGGCATCTACGAGGCACGCGACGGATTTGCCCGTATCGGCGAATTCGAGACGTTCGGGGTCGGCCCGCACGAGATCATCATGATGCCGGATGATCGCACCCTTGCGATTGCGAACGGGGGCATACGCACCCATCCAGATTTCGGACGGGCCAAGCTCAATCTGGCGGAGATGAGATCGGCGATTGTATTCGTCGACAGCCGAACCGGAGCGAAGCTGGCCGCTTTTGAGGTGAACGGCGAGGATCACCGCATGTCGCTGCGGCACATGGTTCCCGGATTTGACGGCAGCCTTTGGATCGGCGGTCAGTACCAGGGCGACGCGCTTGCGCCGGTCTCGCCGGTTCTTCGCCTCGACGGCAATGGGGACTTGCAACAGGTCGATCTGCCAGAGCCCGCTGGCGCGACGCTGTCCGACTATGTCGGCGCGGTCACGATTTCGCCGGACGGGAGGCTTGCCACGTTTTCCAGCCCGAAAGGCGGTGGGTACGTCACGATTGATGTTGCCACGCAAATGCCGATTGCACAGGTAACGGCACCGCGCACAAGCGGCGTTGCGGCGAGCACCGCGGGTGTGATCGCATCCAGCGAGCACGGCCGCATCGGCAAGACCATCCATCCGCTGCACTGGGACAATCACATCACCGCGATCGGCTGACGCGGGTCCTGCACCGCGGTGCCGGTTGCCCGGCCCTAATCGAGCTGGGCAGTCACCTCGATCTCGATCAGCATTTCGGGCCGTATCAGATCACAGACGACCATGGTTGCCGCCGGGTCGATGCCGCCGAGAAACTCTGAGAGCACGGGCGCGACAGCGTCGAAATATTCGGGCTTCGTCACGTAATAGCGGGCACGGACGATATCGTTCATGCTTGCATCGAGTGCTGCCAGCGAGGCGGCGATGGTGGTCAGGCAGTTGCGCGCCTGATCGGCCACATCCGCAGGCATTTCCATCGCGGCGTAGTCATAACCGGTCGTGCCGGATACATAGACAAACTGGCCTTTCCGGACTGCCCGGGAGTATGCCGCCGCCTTTTCAAACGGCGATCCTGTCCGATGCTTGCGATGCTCGCTCATGGGTGGCCTCGCTTGGCGTTCCGGAGTGTTGCCGTCACGAGTGGGCCCATTCCATGTAGAGTTCGCGGGTCTGGCGTCCTAGCGGGCCTGCCTGAAGCTCACGGTCCTCGATCTTGATGACCGGCACCACCTTCGAGTGGTTGCCTGTCGAGAAGATCTCGTCGGCGTCCATGAAATCGGCCACCGAAAGGCTTTTTTCGACGACTTCGGTGCCTGACTCCCGCAGCAGCCTGATGGCGCGCGAGCGGGTGATGCCTGTCAGGAAAGTGCCGTTTGGAGCCGGCGTGAACACCACCCCGTCCTTGACCATGAAGATGTTGGAAGTGCCAGTTTCGGCGACATTGCCGAGCATGTCGAGCACCAGCGCATTGTCGAAGCCACGCGACTTGGCTTCCATGACCGCGCGGCCATTGTTGGGGTAGAGGCAGCCCGCCTTGGCATTGGTCGGCGCGGTTTCGTAGGTTGGACGGCGGAACGGCGAGACCGTTACCGAAAAGCCGGAGGACGGGATCATCGGGCTTTCGAACAGACACAGGCAGAAGCGCGTCGAATCCGGATCGGCGGGAACCGACATGTACCCGCCATGTTCCGCCCAGTACATCGGCTTGATGTAGACCGCGGTCTGGCCGTCAAACTTCTTGAGACCTTCGTGAACCAGGGCCTCGATCGCTTCGGCTTCCATCGTCGCGCGCATTCCCAGCGCATTGGCCGAGCGGTTGACACGCTGGCAATGGAGATCGAGATCAGGCGCCACGCCTTCGAACCACCTTGCCCCGTCGAACACGGTGGACCCGAG
Source organism: Hoeflea sp. (assembly GCA_040216675.1). Lineage (GTDB taxonomy): Bacteria > Pseudomonadota > Alphaproteobacteria > Rhizobiales > Rhizobiaceae > Hoeflea. The sequence goes on from JAVJOR010000004.1 coordinate 39,924, forward strand.
CCACATGGCATGGCTGACCGGCCCGATCAGCGGCGGGTTGCCTTCCAGCCATTCGCCATCAACAAAGGTCCATGTCTTGGTGCGGGCTTGAGTGTTGACGGCCATCGAAGTCTCCTGGTGGTATCGCGTTCTAGGTCTGACAATCGGCTGCTAGGGCACTGGCCGTCAAGCCATCTGGGACCGGGTGTCCACCGTGCATGTCGCAATCGCACGATCCTTGCGCGGAACGCCCGATGGCGGCAAGAATTCGACCGTGCCCGGCTTTTTGCTGCCCGTGCTGCAGACGGGAAAGCGGATGCCTTGGCCGCTTGACTGTTGCAGTGCAACAAGGGCATCGTGCCGCCACAGAAGAGGAATGAACTAAATGTCACACGCGGCTTACGTATTTGATGCCTATGGAACCCTGTTCGATGTTCATGCCGCCGTTCGTCGCCATGCCGATGCGGTTGGGCCCGATGGCCAGCAACTCTCGGAAATCTGGCGGGTCAAGCAGCTGGAGTACTCCTGGACCCGTGCCTTGATGGGGCAATGGCGGGATTTCTGGGCATTGACCGAAGACGCGCTGGATCATGCTTTCGAGCGGGTGCCGAGCGCTGACAAGAGCCTGCGGCCGCAATTGCTCGAAGCCTATTTCAAGCTTGATTGCTATCCGGAGGTTCCGGCTGTGCTCAAGCGGCTGAAGGCGGGTGGGGCCAAGGTCGCCATTCTGTCCAACGGTTCGACGGAGATGTTGTCCTCGGCGGTCGGCAACGCAGCGCTGGGCGAAGTGATCGACGACGTTTTCTCGGTCGATTCCCTGCAGACCTTCAAGACCGCACCGGCGGTCTACGACATGGTGACAACAGCCTACCGTCTGTATCCGGACGCTGTGTCTTTTCAGTCTTCCAACCGCTGGGACATTGCCGGCGCGACGAAGTTCGGCTTTCGCACGATCTGGATCAACCGCGCCAAGATGCCGGACGAGTATCTCGATCTCTCGCCCTCACTCATTCTTCCCGACCTCAACGGGGTTGGTTAGGCCGATCGACGAACCGTTCACGCCGATGTCATTGCAATCCGGATCCCTGTGGCAAGTTAGCCACAAGCTGGACGTGCCAAGGTCACAATCGGAACTCAAATGTGCCTCTGCGCGTTAACGGCGGTCTTGCAGATTTGCGGCCCGTCCGCCTGTACGAGCTTTCCGATACCGCGACCCAAGGACTTTCCGAAAAAATGAACGGAACCAAAAAGAACGACAACAACACGATGTTCAACCCTGCCGGAAAGGCTGGTTTCGAGCCGCAATACACACGCAGGGGCCTCCTTGGTCTCGGCATCGGTGCCGCAGCAGGACTCGCGGGTTGCGCCGGTCCGAGCACCGAGCGGTTTGTCGCGGAGACTGCCCCGGTCTATCGTACGCCCGCCAACGGACGCACGGGTCTGGGCCGCAGGACGCCCTATTACGACGCAATGTACGGCCCGAAACTCGACGAGCAGTTTCCGCTGCCGGCAATCCCCTATTGGGAAATCGATCCGAGATACCTGCGTCAGGAGGTTGCCGATCCGACCGGCGAACACCCCGGAACGCTGGTTGTCGATACCGCTGATCGGTTTCTGTATCTGGTTCGCGAGAACGGCCGCGCCATGCGGTACGGCGTCGGTATAGGTCGCGCAGGTTTCTCCTGGTCGGGTCGCGCCGTTGTTCAGTGGAAGCAGGAATGGCCAAAATGGACCCCACCCCAGGACATGATCGCGCGTCAGCCGGAGCTCGAAAAATGGTCCGCCGAGAACGGTGGCATGCCGCCGGGGCTGGACAATCCGCTTGGCGCCAGGGCGCTCTATATTTTCCAGAATGGCGAGGATACGCTGTATCGCCTGCATGGCAGCCCCGAGTATCGCTCGATTGGCAAGGCGGTCTCCTCCGGATGTGTGCGTCTTCTGAATCAGGATATTTGCGATCTTTATGATCGGGTGCCGACGCGAACACCAATCGTTGTGAGATAGATGCGGGGCTTCAATTCAATCCGCATCCGCTTGAGCGTTCCGCGGCGCGCTTGCTGACAACAGTCAATGTCGTTAGCGCTCAATTGTCTTGGATTGAATAATAAAGTACATGCATGGCACCTTAAGTTACACAGCATGTCGTACGCATAAGTAAATATGCTTACCGCTGCGGGGGCTTGGTTGGGCGGAACGATGCAAACGTGTCGCGGCCGCTTCGTGGGGGCATGCATGGCCGGACTTGGTCGTTTGAAATTTCATCGTCTTGTCGCAGCGGCGGCGGTCCCGGTCCTGCTTCTGCCTGTTATCGGCTGTGTTCCCGAAGATCACGGATGGGCCTCGGTCTACCGCCCGGCCCAGGAAAACAAGATCAAGGTCGTCATGCCTGCCGGCGCCCCGTCGATCTCGCAGCAGTTCCTGTTCAGCACCAATGGTCCGAAACACCTTGGCATAGACGTGATCGGCAGGGTCGGTGATCCGGTCATTGCTGTGGCTGGCGGCCGGGTTACGGGGTCTTTCTCCGAGCCGGCCTATGGCAATCGCGTCGAGATCACGCACGGTCCGGATGCTGACGGCAGGCTCTCGCGAACGGTCTACAAGCATCTGGACAAGAGGCTCGTGAACAAGGGCGACACCGTAGCTCGCGGACAGAAGATCGGCACCTTGGGAACCACCGGCATGCTCGGTGGCGGCATTCCTCATCTTCATTTCGAGCTTTACCGGCAATCCGGTGCGGAGGGTCTGGTATCCACAGATCCCCACCGACTCTGGGTTGACGGTGTCGGGCGTGTGACCTGCTTCGATCCTGCCGGTTCCTACGACGAGTCCCGGTTCCGGATGACTTATCCGGTTCCCTGCCTCGGCCAGACGGAAGCAGCCGTCACTGCAGTGGCGACCGGCCTAGAAGCCCTTCTTCAGGGACCCGAGGATGCCGCGGACGAGCGCGCGACCGAGTGATGTGGCCGCAGATCTCGCCACCGACTTGATCACGGCTTCGGTCACGGTCTGCCGCTGATAGCCGGGCCTGGACCGGCTTGATCTGCGCCGTTTTGGCGAAGTCCGGCGGCCGCGGTCGTCATCGTCGTCATCATCTTCATCGCCATAGCCGGGCAGGGTCCAGCGCCGGCTTTCGGGTGGGTCCCGCTCCCGCTCCTCTTCACGGCGGCGTTCTTCCTCTTCTGCCTTCGCAGCCTCCTCGGCGCGCCGCGCAAGCATCTCGAAGGCGCTGTCCCGGTCAAGGTCTTCGTCATACTGGCCCGCCACCGGGCTCACGGCGATGACCTTGGCCCGCTCGGGCTCGGTGATCGGGCCGAGGCGTGAAGACGGTGGCCGGATCAGTGTCCGCTCGACCATCGACGGAACGCCCTTCTTGCCCAGGGTTGAGACGAGAGCCTCGCCAACACCGAGCTGGGTGATCGTCTCGAAACAATCGAAGGCTGGATTGGGCCGGAATGTCTCGGCAGCCACCTTCACGGCCTTTTGTTCCCGCGGCGTATAGGCGCGAAGTGCGTGCTGCACACGGTTTCCCAGCTGCGAGAGAACGGTATCGGGAACATCCAGCGGGTTCTGGGTGACGAAGAACACGCCCACGCCCTTGGAACGGATGAGCCGCACCACCTGTTCGACCCGGTCGACCAGAATCTTGGGCGCTTCATCGAACAGCAAATGGGCCTCGTCGAAGAAGAACACCAGCCTTGGCCTGTCAGGATCCCCGACCTCGGGCAGTTCCTCGAACAGTTCCGACAAAAGCCAGAGCAGGAATGTCGCGTAAAGCCGCGGGTTCATCATCAGCTTGTCGGCCGCCAGGACCGAAATCGCGCCGCGCCCGTCATTTGTTGTGCGCATGATGTCGCTGATCCGTAGCGCGGGCTCGCCGAAGAAGTTCTCCGCACCCTGCTGTTCGAGCACTAGAAGACCGCGCTGGATGGTGGCGAGTGACTGCTTTGTGATGTTGCCGTACATGGCAGACAGCTTCTCGGTCTCTCCCGCCATGTAGGAAAGCAGCGCGCGCAAATCCTTGAGATCGAGAAGCGGCAAGCCGTTTTCGTCGGCAAGCTTGAAGGCGATGTTGAGCACGCCTTCCTGAGCGTCGGACATGTCCATCAGCCGGGCCAGCAGTAGCGGCCCCATCTCCGAAATCGTCGTGCGCACCCGGTGGCCCTTTTCACCGAAGAGGTCCCAGAAGATGACCGGGAATTCCTGGTAATCATAGGGATCGAGGCCGATGGTCTCGGCACGCTTTTCCAGGAAATCCTTGCTCTCGCCAATGGCTGCGATGCCGGAAAGGTCGCCTTTCACGTCGGCGCAGAAGACCGGAACTCCGGCATTGGAAAAGCTCTCGGCAAGAATCTGGAGGGTCACCGTCTTCCCGGTGCCGGTTGCACCGGTAATCAGCCCGTGCCGGTTGGCGTATTTAAGATCGAGATATTCGCCCTTGTTGATGCTGTCGTCTGGATTGCGGCTGGTGCCGATGTAGAGTTTGCCGTCTTCGAGCATGAGATCCCCGTCAATGCGCCGGTCCTGGCGGTTTTTGTTCGCATGCGACAGGCGCAGGCATTCCGTATTGCTTATAGGCAAGCGGCAGCGCGGGAACAATGGCCGATCAAGCTTCGAGAGATGCGGAGCGGAAGGAAACCGCCGGGACTGCCTAGGATCGGGTGATCTGCTTGATCACATCGGCAACACGGGACTGCGCGTCCAGATCCATCTCGTGGTAGCTTGGAAGGTTGATGGCGCGACTGGCAATGTCACGAGCGGCGGTGTTTTGAGGGCAGGGGGAGAACATCGGCAATTCGGACAGCGGCCAGAAGAACACCCTTGCATCGATGTCGGCTTGCCCGAATGCTTCGATCAGCATCTCGCGCGTCACCCCGGTGTCTCTGTCGAACACCACGGTCGGCATCCAGTAGCCATTCACCGAGGGTTTTGGCTCCGCGTTGAGACTGATGCCGTTGATGCCCTCGAGCAGATCCCGGTAGCGCTGCATGATCGTTCGCTTGCCCTCGATCAGCTCCGAGATCCGTTCCACCTGGGCGCAGCCGATAGCGGCCGACACATTGGCCATCTTGAACTTGTAGCCGGTAATGGTGGGGAAGAACTGCCGTGGTTCCTTCGGGTCCCGGCCGTGGTTGGACAGCGTCGTCACCCGTTCGAACAGATCTGGATCATTCGTGACGAACATGCCGCCTTCACCGGTGGTTACCGTCTTGGTGCCGTGGAAGGAGAACGTACCGAAAACCCCCATTGATCCAGCGCGTTTCTCGCCCCAGAGCGATCCGATCGCTTCTGCCGCGTCCTCGATGACGGCAACACCGTGACGTGTGCCGATGTCGAGCAGGCGGTCCATGTCACACATCGATCCGTAAAGATGGACCGCGATGATCGCCTTCGTGCGAGATGTGATTGCGGCTTCAACCTGATCCGGATCAAGACACCAGGTGTCTTCCAGAATGTCCACAAACACGGGTGTCGCGCCGAGATGAACGACAGGGGCGACCGATGCGATCCAGTTCGTGTCCGCCATGATCACCTCGTCGCCGGGACCGATTCCCATGGCTGCGAGGCCAAGCTGCATGGCGCCCGTGCAACTCGATGTCGCAATCGCGTACCGGGTGCCGATATGGGCTGCGAACTCACGCTCGAGACGGTGAATGTAGTCATAGCAGTGCGCGCCCCAGCCATTGCGCGCCGCATCCGTGGCGTAGGCCACCTCAAGCTCGGTGATGGAGGGCTTTGTGTAGGCAATGCGATCAGCCATCGGCGCTTTCCTTCCTGAAACATTCCTGCATTAGCGCCGCGATCCTTTGCGGAGATTGTGCTTCATAGCCAAAAAGCCGTTGGCGATGAAGACCGATTTCTGGCATGTAACCGTGGACCAGAAAACAGGGGGCCAGCATGCGTACAGTCTTTGTCAACGGAGAATACGTCTCGGAGAACGAGGCCAAGGTCTCGGTCTTCGACCGTGCCTTTCTTTTCGGCGACGGGATCTATGAAGTGGCCTCGGTGCTCGGCGGCAAACTGATCGATTTTCCTGCGCATGTCGCACGGCTGCACCGGTCGGCCAACGAACTCGGCATGCGCGTCGACGTCAGTGATGACGAGATCCTCGCCATCCACCGAGAGCTGATCAGCCGCAACGGTGTCGAAGAAGGCGTTGTCTACATGCAGATGACGCGCGGCGCGATTGATCGCGATTTCGTGTTCGACACAGACAAGCTCAAGCCGACGATGGTTCTTTTCACCCAGAGCCGGCCGCTGATCGAAACGGCCGTCTCGAAAAACGGCATGAAAATCGTTTCGATCCCTGATCTGCGTTGGGGGCGCTGTGACATCAAGACCGTGCAGCTTCTCTATCCGTCGCTTGGCAAGATGGAAGCCAAGTCCCGCGGTGCCGACGATGCCTGGATGGTTCGCGACGGGGTCGTCACGGAGGGCACCTCGAACAACGCGTTCATCGTGACCAAATCAGGCGCCATCGTCACCCGTCCGCTGTCCAACGAGATCCTGCCCGGAATCACCCGCGCGGCGCTGATGGCCTATTCCGCCGAAAGCGGGACGCCGGTCGAGGAACGCGCGTTCACGATCGAAGAGGCGCACGATGCCGCGGAAGCTTTCATCACCTCGGCTTCGGTCTTTGTCGGCCCGGTGGTGTCGATAGACGGGGTGGAACTGTCCGGCGGAAAGCCCGGACCCGTCACCCTCGGTCTGCGCAAGACCTATATCGAGGAAAGCCTCAAGCGCGCCCTCTGACACGCCCCTGGCAGAGGTCCGCTTGATACCAGACGTATGAACCAAAAAGCCCTGCTGTATCAGCAGGGCTTTAAGGCATTTAGCTAAACCAGTCTAAGATGGTCGTCAGCCAATCAATAATGCGAATGAGAGCTTGAAGCGCGCGCTCCCAGCGCGGAATTGGTATCTTCATACCTATCTCCCGTAAGCTGCGAAGGCAGCTCGACGGGGATTCCCCAAGACGCAGCCACCTTCATCAAAACAAAATCTAGTTTTAATGAGGTGGCTTGTTTCGTATTCGACATATGAACCTCCTATGCCAATAGAACAAACTCATCCTTCTTTATTAGAAGATTTTCGACAACTTCTTAGCCTCCATGTCGTTTTATATTTTCAATTTACTGATTTGGGAGTGCGCTGGTCTCTTTTCAAGTTTTTAAAATTATTAGTGGCGGCTCATATATCGACGGTGTACGAGCCATTGCTGCCAGTCGCGCTGGCTTCAGACTGATTTGATCGCGCCGCCATCACAGCGGATCATCGAGCCGTTGATGTAGCTCGCCCGTTCGCTGACCAGAAATGCCGCTGTTGCGGCGAATTCCTCGACCGCGCCGTAGCGCCCGACCGGGATCTGCCCCTTAGCCGCGGCCGCCACATCCTCGAGGCTCTTGCCCGAGCGTTTCGCGTTGGCGGCATCAAGTTCCTTGAGCCGGTCTGTCTCGATCCGGCCGGGCAGCAGCATGTTGAATGTCACTCCGTCGCCGCCAACCTCGTTGGCCATCGACTTCGACCAGCCGACCAGTGCTGAACGCAAAGCATTCGACAGCCCCAGATTGGGGATAGGCTGGATGACGCCGGAGGATGCGACGGTCAGCACACGGCCCCAGTTCCGCGACCGCATGCCGGGAAGCAGCCGTGCGGTGAGGTCCATCACACTCAGGACCATGATCTCGAACTGGCGGTGAACCACGTCGAGGTCGGCGCCGCTCATCGGTCCGGGAGGCGGACCACCGGTGTTGTTGACGAGAATGTCGATGTCGCCGAACTCCGACTTGACCGCCTTCTCGAGCAGTTCCGGCGTTGCCTTCTCGGTCAGGTCCGAGACGATGAAATGCGCCTTGCCGGCCCCGCGGGCGTTGATCGCGGCTGCGGCGGCTTCAAGCTTCTCCTCGCTCCGTCCGGTGATCATCACGTCACAGCCTTCGGCGGCAATCGCTTCGGCGATACCCAGCCCCAGTCCACGCGACGATGCCAGCACCAGCGCCTTCTTCCCGGTCAATCTTAGATCCATGGTCTCTTTCCCTCGCTCCGGTTTGCCTGTTAAAGGCTTGTCGGTCATCAGTTGCCGTGCGCGGAACGGAAGGTCAACCCGCCAGACGGGATTGCCGGACCGCGAAAAGGAGATCGAGCGTGGACGAAATCACAATCCCGAAGCCCGATGATTGGCATCTGCACCTGCGTGACGGGGCGATGCTGGAGGGGATCCTTCCGTTCAGCGCCCGGCATTTTGCCCGCGCGATCATCATGCCGAACCTGGTGCCGCCGGTGGTGACGGCCGCCGATGCGCACGCCTACCGGGACAGGATCATGGCGGCCTTGCCGGCTGATCTCGATTTCACGCCCCTGATGACGCTCTACCTCACCGAAACCACGGACCCTGCCGATGTGGCGGAAGCACACGCCTCGGGTCTCGCGACCGCGGTCAAGCTCTACCCGGCAGGCGCAACCACCAATTCCCATTCCGGCGTGCGCGATCTCGACAAGGTCATGCCGGTGCTTGAGAAGATGGCCGAAATCGCCATGCCGCTGTGCATCCACGGCGAGGTCACGAATGCGGAGGTCGACATCTTCGACCGTGAAGCCGTATTCATTGAGACCAAACTCGATCCGCTGCGCCAGCGTCTGCCGGAACTGCGGATCACGCTTGAGCATGTCACCACGTCCGATGGTGTGGACTATGTCAGCGCCGCCGAGGCGAACCTCGCCGCAACCATCACCACGCATCACCTGATGATCAACCGCAATGCGATCCTCGCCGGAGGCATCAAGCCCCATTATTATTGCCTTCCGGTCGCCAAGCGCGAAACCCATCGGCTGGCCCTGCGAAAGGCAGCGACTTCGGGCGATCCGCGGTTCTTCCTCGGAACGGACTCTGCCCCGCATGTGGATCCGCTGAAGGAATGCGCCTGCGGTTGCGCCGGTATTTTCACCGCAATCAACACGCTGTCCTGCCTGGCCCATGTCTTCGAGGAAGAAGCGGCTCTTGATAATCTCGAAGCCTTCGCGAGCCGAAACGGTCCGGCCTGGTATGGCCTGCCGGTCAACAGTGAGACCGTGACGCTCAGGAAACGCCCTTCGGCGGTCGAATGGCCGGACCGGATCGAGACGGGAGATGGTCCCGTCACCGTGTTTGATCCCATGACACCCGTCCACTGGGAAGTTGCCTGACAGCCTTCCAACGCCCTCATGAAGCTGGTATTCGCTCAGGTGCGGTCTGGCCCGGTCTCATTCAGGGTCTTCATGCATTTGCGGGGGTACGCTGAATGTTTTCCAACACCTTTCCTGACAAGGCTTTCATCGCTGAGACCGTTGCGAAGATGCTGCTTGAGATAAAGGCCGTGCATTTCAACGCGACCGAACCCTACAAGCTTGCATCGGGAATGATGAGCCCGGTCTATATCGATTGCCGCAAGCTGATATCGTATCCGCGCGTCCGCTCCGCGGTGATGGATTTCGCCGCAGGCTCGATTCTATCGGAAGCCGGCTTCGAACAGTTCGATTGCGTCGCCGGTGGCGAAACGGCAGGCATTCCCTTCGCTGCCTTCCTTGCCGAAAGGCTCGGCCTGCCGATGGTCTATGTGCGCAAGCAGCCCAAGGGCCATGGCCGCAATGCGCAGATCGAGGGAGAATTGCGGGAGGGGTCGCGTGTCCTGGTGATCGAGGACCTGACGACCGCCGGCGGATCCATGTTCAAGTTCATCGACGCGATCCGCACCGCTGGTTGCACGGTCGACCACGGCATCGCGCTGTTCTTCTATGGTATCTTCGAGGAGGCAGAAGCGCGCTTTGCCAACGGCAAGGTGCAACTGCATTATCTCTCGACCTGGCGTGATGTGCTGGCTGCGGCAACCCGGCAAGAGGCCTTCGATGCCGATACCCTTGCTTCCGTCGCTTCGTTTCTGGACGCGCCGCTCGATTGGTCCGGCGCTCATGGTGGTGTGTCCGAGCTCCCTGCGGGCCGTTGAACCGACAATCTGGGAGGGGGAGAGTTTCCATGATCATCTGTTGCGGCGAAGCGCTCATAGACATGCTGCCCCGTACGTCGACCGAAGGGGAAGATGCCTTTGCGCCCTATGCGGGCGGAGCCGTTTTCAACACCGCGATCGCGCTTGGGCGGCTCGGACTTGAGACAGGTTTTTTCACCGGTCTCTCCACCGATATGTTCGGCGACATCCTGCGTGCCGCGCTCGATGAGAGCGGCGTCGACCACAGCCATTGCGCCCGGCTTGACCGGCCCACAACGCTGGCCTTCGTCAAGCTGACTGACGGTCATGCGAGCTACGCGTTCTTTGACGAGAACACCGCCGGCCGCATGATCACAGAAGCCGACCTTCCGGAACTGGACAGCGCCGTCGAGGCCCTGCATTTCGGCGCGATCAGTCTGATCCCCGAGCCGTGCGGATCGACCTATGAGAGCCTGATGCGCAGGGAGGCCCCAAACAAGGTCATCTCGCTCGATCCCAACATCCGGCCGGGTTTCATTACCGATCCGGTGGCGCACCGGGCGCGGATCGACCGGATGATCGCCATGAGCGATATCGTCAAGATGTCGGACGAGGATCTGGAATGGTTCGGCCAGCCCGACATGGAGACGGCAGCGCGGGCATGGCTCGATCAGGGACCCGGCCTGGTGATCTTCACGCGCGGCCCAAAAGGCGCCATTGCCTATAGTCGCAACGATGTCGTCGAGGTTGAAGGCGTCAGTGTCACCGTGGCCGACACCGTGGGCGCCGGCGATACCTTCAATGCCGGGCTGCTGGCTTCGCTGAGACGTGACCGGGTTCTCGACAAGTCTGCGATCGGGGCGCTTTCCGCCGATGCCATCGGCAACGCCCTGCGCCTCGGCGCAAAGGCGGCCGCCGTCACGGTCTCGCGGCCGGGCGCGAACCCGCCCTGGGCCCGCGAAATCGGGCTTTAGAGCCGATCAGGACTGCATGTTCTGGATGGCCTTGGCCAGCCCCAGCGTCGAGGCGTCATGGCCTTCGCCGTCGCTTTCGCCCTTGACCACCGGCAACAGGGCAGTGGCCAGTTCCTTGCCGAGTTCCACGCCCCACTGGTCAAACGCATTGATGCCGAAAATCTGTGCTTCCACGAACACGCGGTGCTCGTAGAGCGCAATCAGGCGTCCGAGCGCAAATGGCGTGAGCTTGTCGTAGACGATCGTGATCGAAGGACGGTTGCCGGGAAAGGTCCTGTGCGGCGCCAGCCGGTCCGCTTCGGCTTCCGAGGCACCGCCCGCAATCAGTTGCGCATGGGCTTCCTCGGTGGTCCGGCCCTGCATCAGGGCTTCCGATTGCGCCAGGCAGTTGGCGATCAGCAGTTGATGCTGGTGCCTGAGTGTCTTTTCATGCCCGTTTGCGGCGATCATGAATTCCACGGGGATGACATCCGTGCCCTGGTGCAGCAGCTGGAAAAAGGCATGCTGCCCGTTGGTACCCGGCTCGCCCCAGACAATCGGGCCGGAGGCCGTTTCGAGAGGCATGCCATCGGTGCCGACGGATTTGCCGTTCGATTCCATGTCGAGTTGCTGCAGATAGGCCGGGAACCGTGAAAGCCGTTGATCATAGGGAATGACCGCCCGGCTGGGATAGCCGCAAACCAGCCGATGGTATGCGCCCAAGAGCCCGAGCAGCATCGGAAGGTTCTGGTCGATCGGCGCATCCTGAAAATGCCGGTCGATCTTTCGCGCGCCTGCGAGAAACTCCGCAAAGGCCTTGCGGCCGATGGCGATCATCAACGGCAGCCCGATGGCTGACCAGAGCGAATAGCGGCCACCCACCCAGTCCCAGAATCCGAAGACGCGGGTTTCGTCGAGCCCGAAGGCCGAGACCTTGTCGAGCGCGGTGGAGACGGCGGCAAAGTGCTTCGCCACCGCATCCTCTCCAAGCCGCGAAACGATAAACTCTCGCGCGGTCTTGGCATTGGTCATGGTTTCGATGGTGGTGAAGGTCTTCGAGGCGACGATGATCAGCGTGGTTTCCGGGTCGAGACCGGAAAGCGTGTCGGCGATATGGGCGCCATCAACATTGGAAACGAAATGCAGCCGCGGTCCGTCGTGATAAGGGGCGAGCGCCAGCGTTGCCATCACGGGGCCGAGGTCCGAACCTCCGATGCCGATATTGACCACGTCGGTGAAGGTCTTGCCGGTCGCGCCCGACATGGCTCCGTCGCGCAAACCATCGGAGAAGGCGCCCATCGCCTGAAGGACCGCGTGGACGCCCGGAACCACATTCTCGCCGTCAACACGAATGTCGGCGTTCTTGTCCGCGCGCAGCGCCGTATGCAGGACCGCTCTGCCTTCGGTGGTGTTGATCGGCTCGCCGGCGAACATCCTATCCCTGGCGGTTTCGATGTCCGCGCTCGCGGCGAGTTGCTTGAGCAGCTCCATCCCCTCGTCATCGATCGCGCATTTTGAATAGTCCATGCGAAGATCGTCGAGACGAACCGAAAAACGCAACGCACGCTCTGGATCGGAGGCGAAGGCTTCCCGCAAATCTTTGGGAGCCGAGCCGGTTTTGTGGGATTCAAGCTTCGAAAGGACGGTTCGGATTGACGGGTTCAATTGCGGGGCCTCCTTTTGAGAGCACAGCTATGCGTCGAGGCCCGCGTAAAATCAAGTTTCGGCGGGCCTCGATGGTTCAGTGCTTAATCATAAACTGCAGCGGATGCGTCAGTCCCTTAGCTCGCGCCGAAGGATCTTGCCGACATTGGTCTTGGGAAGTTCATCCTTGAAAACGATGCTCTTGGGCCTTTTGTAATTGGTCAGGCCCTTGGCGCAGTGGGCCTTGATGTCGGCTTCAGTGAGGGACGGATCCTTCCTGACAACGAACAGCTTGACCGCCTCACCGGAATTCTCGTCGGGCATCGCCACGGCGGCGGCTTCGGCTATTCCCGGATGTTCGACGGCGACTTCCTCGACCTCGTTCGGATACACATTGAAGCCGGAGACGAGGATCATGTCCTTCTTGCGGTCGACGATCTTGGTGTAGCCCTTTTCGTCCATGAACCCCATGTCGCCCGAACGGAAATATCCGTCTTCGGTCATCACATTGGCCGTCTCATCCGGCCGGTTCCAGTAGCCGTCCATGACCTGCGGTCCCTTGATGCAGATCTCGCCCACCTCGCCGATCGGCATTGAGGCGCCGTCCTCGTCGCGAATGTCGATATAGGTCGAGGGCAGGGGCAGGCCGATCGTCCCGGAAAATCCATCGGCATCGAAGCGGTTTGCGGTCGCGACCGGCGATGTTTCCGAAAGGCCGTAGCCCTCGGAGATCACGCATCCGGTCAATTCCTTCCAGCGCTCGGCAACCGGCCGCTGCACGGCCATGCCGCCGCCCAGCGTCAGAAGCAGCGGCTTGAAGTTGAGCTTGCGGAAATCCTCGTTGTTGAGGAGCGCATTGAACAGCGTGTTGAGGCCCGGGAACACATGGAATTCATACTTCCCGAGTTCCTTCACGAACCCTGGAATATCCCGGGGGTTGGGAATGAGGATGTTGTGGGCGCCCTGCGACATCCCCATCAGCGCGTTCACCGTCAGCGCGAAAATGTGATAAAGCGGCAGGGCGCAGATATAGACCAGAACGTCGGGCTTCTTCTTCTTGACGAAGGCTGCTGGCAGCCAGAGATCGTTCTGTGCAGTGTTTGCCAGAACATTGGAATTCAGAAGCGTCGCGCCTTTCGACACACCGGTCGTTCCGCCGGTGTACTGCAGGAACGCCACATCCGAAGCGCTGATCTCGACCGGCTTGAGCTTCTTGCCTTCGCCGGCCGCAAGAGCAGCCTTGAAGCTGACATGGCCCGGCAGCGACCAGGCCGGCACCATCTTCTTGACCTTGCGAACGACAAAATTGACCAGATGACCTTTCAGGCCCAACAGGTCGCCCATACTTGCCACGCACACGTGCTTGACGCCGGTGTTCTTAACAATCTGCTGCAGCGTAAGTGCGAAGTTCTCGAGGATGATGATCGCCTTGGCGCCCGAATCCTTCAGTTGGTGTTCGAGTTCGCGTGGCGTGTAGAGCGGATTGACGTTGACGACCGTGTAGCCTGCGCGAAGCACTGCGGCCATCGCCACCGGCATCTGTAGGATGTTCGGCATCATCAGCGCGACCCTGTCGCCCTTTTCAAGGCCGAGAGACTGCAACCATGCGCCGACCCGGGTCGAATAGTCTTCCATATCCCTGTAGCTGATGGTCTTGCCCATGCAGGTGAAAGCTGGCCGGTCAGCATACCGCTTGAAGGAATCCTCTATGAGCGCGGCAATGGAGCTGTGCTCGAGCGGCGCTATGTCCGACGGTGTGTTCGGCGGATAGGTCGAAAGCCAGGGGCGATCTGCGGCAGCGGAATTTGTCATTTGATTTCTCCCTCAGTTCCGGACGAGTGCGTCGGGTCACGCCGCCGCCGGGCTCCTCTATTCCCGATCCGGTTTCATCCAGATTTAAGGTCACTGCGGGATTGTTGCAATCCTTCCCTTGACGTAAACGTCACTTTTTGTCCGAAAATCGGCTGGACCCGGTGCTGGAACGCTGGTCGAGCCCGGGGCAGAGCGCTGACGGCGCCTCGCAACTCTACGGCTGACTGTTGTCGCACCGGCTGTGGGCAGTCACGGACCTCCGGTCCAAGCCAAAGACCTGACCGGGCTGTAGCTCGTCGGCATAGGTTTTCACTTTGCCCCGTAGTCCTCAATTCGGAAACGGCTCATGCCCCTTGCCGACGATCTTGTCGTCGATTTCGCCGATGACGGCCTCGTCCTTGCCCGTGTATGGCAGTCCCGAAAGGATGGTTCGAATGACGTTGATCCGCGCCCTGCGCTTGTCGTTCGCGCGGACCACCGTCCATGGCGCGTGGTCCGAGTGGGTTGTCTTGAGCATCAGGTCGCGCTTTTCGGTGTAGTCATCCCATTTGTTGAGGCTGGCGATGTCCATCGGCGACAGCTTCCAGTGCTTGAGCCGCGAATGCCGACGGTCGTGGAAGCGCTTGAGCTGCATCTCGCGGCCGATGTTGAGCCAGAACTTGAACAGATGAATTCCCGCCTTGACCGGCATGCGCTCGAAATGCGGTGTTTCCTCGAGAAAGTGATGATGCTGGTCGGGCGTGCAAAAGCCCATGACCGGTTCAACGCCGGCACGATTGTACCAGGAGCGGTCGAACAGGACGAATTCGCCCGATGTCGGGAAATGATCGACATAGCGCTGATAATACCATTGCCCGCGCTCGGTTTCGGTCGGTTTCGGGAGCGCCACGATCCGCGCCGAACGCGGGTTCATGTAGGCCCGGGTGGCGCCGATCGATCCACCCTTGCCGGCGGCGTCACGGCCTTCAAAGACCGCCATCACCCGCGTTCCTGTTTCTCCGAGCCAGGATTGCACCTTGACCAACTCGACTTGCAACTCCTCCAGCGTTTTCTCATAGTGCTTGCGCTTGAGCTTCTTGTCATACGGATAGTCATCCGAACCGAAAGCGCCATCTTCGACCCAGTCCGGCAATTTCGGATCGTCGATATCGAACGTCCGCATTTCCCCGTCTATCTCAAGTTCCACAGCCCGGCTGGGGGTGTCGGTTTCAGCCATTTTTAGTCTCCGGATACCGTTCTTGCTCACCGACCGTCTGCTGGGAGTTCAACCAGGGTGGGTCATGTCCTCGGGACGGACAATACGGTCGTAATCCTCGGCTGTCACGAGGCCAGTCCGAAGCGCTTCCTCGCGCAACGTCGTGCCGTTGGTGTGGGCCTTCTTCGCAATGGATGCCGCATTGTCGTAGCCGATGGTCGGCGCCAGCGCCGTCACCAGCATCAACGAACGCTCAAGCGCTGTCTTGATGTTGTCCTCCCGCGCTTCGATGCCGGAAACGCAATTGTCGGTAAACGAGACCGCGGCATCCGCGAGCAGTTGAACTGATTGCAGGAAGTTATACGCCATTACCGGATTGTAGACGTTGAGCTCAAAATGCCCCTGGCTGCCCGCGAAACCCAAGGCGGCGTTGTTTCCGAAAACCTGAACGCAAACCTGGGTCAGGGCCTCGCATTGCGTCGGGTTGACCTTGCCCGGCATGATCGACGACCCCGGCTCGTTTTCGGGCAGCGCCAGTTCGCCAAGTCCCGATCGGGGCCCGGAGCCGAGAAAGCGAATGTCGTTGGCGATCTTGAACAGCGCCGCCGCCGCCGCGTTGATCGCGCCATGGGCGAACACCATTGCGTCATGGGCCGCAAGAACTTCGAACTTGTTGGGCGCCGTGACAAAAGGCAATCCGGTGATGCCGGCGATCCGCTCTGCCACCTTCTCGGCAAAGCCAGCAGGCGCGTTCAGCCCCGTGCCGACCGCCGTGCCGCCCTGGGCGAGTTCGTAGAGACCGGGCAATGTTGCCTCTATCCGCTTGATGGCCGAGGCGACTTGCGCCGCATAGCCCCCGAACTCCTGCCCGAGGGTCAGCGGCGTCGCGTCCTGGGTGTGGGTTCGGCCGATCTTTACGATTCCGGCAAAGGCCTCGGCCTTTTGGGCAAGGCTCGCATGAAGGTGCTTCAGCGAGGGCAGGAGATGCGCTCCGATCTGTTCGGCACAGGCTATGTGCATGGCCGTAGGATAAGTGTCGTTGGAAGACTGGCTCATGTTGACATGATCATTGGGGTGAACCGGTTTCTTCGATCCCATCTCGCCGCCCATCATTTCGATGGCGCGGTTGGAGATGACCTCATTGGCGTTCATGTTGGACTGCGTGCCTGATCCGGTCTGCCAGACAACCAGCGGAAAATGAGCATCGAGCTTGCCGTCGATCACCTCCTGGGCAGCTGCAACGATTGTGGCGCCGAGGTCCGGATCCAGCCGTCCGAGATCCATGTTTGTCTCTGCGGCGGCGCGTTTGACAATTCCCAGTGCCCGCACGATCGAAAGAGGTTGCGTTTCCCAACCGATCTTGAAATTGCCGAGGGAGCGCTGCGCCTGTGCGCCCCAGTACTTGTCCGCTGCCACCTCGATTTCGCCGAAGCTGTCGGTCTCGGTGCGTGTCTTGGTCATACTCTTGATCCTGTTGTTACGAGGACGGGCCGCATCGGCCGGTTTGCCTTGTTCATTTCTCTCAAGTGAAAGGGGCCACATCGTCATTGCGATTTCAAGCAGCGGGTATAAACAGGCCGCAGATGCCCTTTTTCCAAGGGCTTTTCGAGACAGGTGATGCAGATGGTTGATGCAATCGACAACACCGCGGCGGATGTGCCGCAGGACAGTCTGGCCTCCCGCATCATAACCTACCGGCGTCCACTCGTCGTGGCAGCGGTGATCGCCCTACTGTCGACGATGGCCGGGTTGAAAATCTGGCAAGCCCTTCTGGGATATGGTGTTTTTTCGGCAGCTTTGCTGGTCTGGCCCGCTTCTCGTGCCGCGGCACGAGCGAAATCCAGGGGCAGTTCGACCAGTGCGCGCAGGCTAGAACTGCAGATTATCGATGCGCTCGATTTCCCCACGATCCTGTTCAACGAGGACACCGTGGTGATTCGCCAGAACACTGCGTCGGCAACCCTGGTCGGGGCCTATCCCGACCGCGCGGCTTTGTCGGCGCGCATCCGTTCGCCCGTGATCCTCGAACTGGTGGGCAGGGTCATCGAGACCGGGCAGCCGGAGAGCGTGGAGCATGTCGAGCGGGTCCCATCCGAACGCTGGCATGAGGTCAGGGTGGCGCCTGTCGATGGGCGCGGCGAAGCCGGCGAGCAGGTTTTCGTCCTTACGTTCAGGGATATGACCGAGGCACGGCGCATGGACCGGATGCGCACGGATTTTGTGGCCAATGCCAGCCACGAGCTGCGCACGCCGCTTGCCTCCCTCATGGGGTTCATCGAAACCATGCAGGGTCCCGCGCGCGATGACGAGGCCGCGCGAACGAGGTTTTTCGGCATCATGCTGGACCAGGCACAGCGCATGGCGCGCCTGATTGACGATCTCCTGTCGCTGTCGCGGCTGGAGTTGCGCGCGCACGTCGCCCCGCAGGGGGAGGTCGACCTCTGCCACACCGTTGCACATGTCGTCGATACACTCAGACCCATGGCGGACGAGCTGGAAGTGCAGATCGCGTTCAGCGCGCCCGAAACCCCGGTTCTCATCTCCGGTGACGAGGATGAGCTTATCCAGGTGTTTTCAAACCTTATCGAGAATGCCTGCAAGTACGGGCAATCCGGGAAGAAGGTGGAAATTGCCATCTCCGAAACAACCACGCACGGGGCCGAGATCACCATTCGGGACTATGGGCCGGGCATTGCCAAGGAGCATGTCCCGCGTCTGACGGAACGGTTTTACCGCGTTGACGTGGAGACCAGCCGGTCAAAAAAGGGGACCGGCCTGGGCCTTGCGATCGTCAAGCACATCCTGACCCGCCACCGCGCGCGGCTGGTCATTCGCTCGAAGGTGGGGGAAGGATCGACCTTCAGTGTCAAATTCAGCGGTTCCAATCGTGGTGTCCCGTCATCTGACGTTGAATTATATCAATGAAATCAATCATATAAAATGTCATAAAACAGTATTGAAACTGTCATAAAACAGAATCTCCACGGGCCTAGAAAGGGCCAGCCTCAGATGGCTGATCCACGGCCCGGCCAACGGGCCACGACACCCTGACCCATGACGGGAGATTTCTTTATGAACGCTATCAAACTCGCAGCCGCTGCAATTCTGGCCTCCACGGCGCTGACCGGCGCCGCTGTGGCTCGCGACCAGGTCCAGATGGCTGGTTCGTCCACCGTGCTGCCTTACGCCTCCATCGTCGCCGAAGCCTTCGGTGAAAACTTCGAATTCCCCACACCGGTTGTTGAGTCCGGTGGATCGGGCGCAGGCCGCAAGAAGCTGTGCGAAGGCGTTGGTGAGAACACCATCGACATCGCCAACTCGTCTTCGCGCATCAAGCAGTCGGACATCGATCTCTGCGCCTCCAACGGCGTCACCGAGATCCAGGAAGTCCGTATCGGTTATGACGGGATCGTGTTTGCCTCCGACATCGACGGCCCCGATTTCGCCTTCACGCCGGCTGACTGGTACAACGCTCTCGCTGCCAAGGTCCTCAAGGACGGCGAACTCGTAGACAATCCGAACACGACCTGGGCTGACGTCAACGCCGATCTGCCTGACCAGGAAATTCTTGCATTCATCCCGGGCACCAAGCACGGCACCCGCGAAGTGTTCGACGAGAAGGTCATCGAAGCTGGCTGCGAAGCAACCGGCGCCGACAAGGCTTTTGAAGAAGCCGGCATGGAAGATGGCTGCACCTCGCTCCGCACCGACGGCGTTTCCGTCGACATCGATGGCGACTACACCGAAACCCTGGCCCGCCTCGAAGCCAACGACAACGCAATCGGCGTGTTCGGCCTGTCGTTCTACGAGAACAACACCGACAAGCTGCGTGTTGCCACCATGGGCGGCGTCAATCCTTCGACCGAAACCATCGCTTCGGGCGAGTACCCTGTCTCGCGTCCGCTCTACTTCTACGTCAAGAACGCACACCTCGACGTGATCCCGGGTCTCCAGGAATACGTTGAGTTCTTCGTCTCCGACGAAATCGCCGGCCCGAACGGCCCGCTGGCTAACTACGGTCTGGTCTCCGACCCGGAACTCGCCAAGACCCAGGAAATGGTCAAGAACCGCACCCCGATGGGCGCGCTGAACTGATCTGATCCGTTTGACGCCAAGGGGGCGGCGCCTCGCGCGCCGCCCTTCCTCGCGAACAGGGCGACTTCGACATGACTCCAGGCACTCTCATTCTTATCGTGCTCGCGCTCGCCGCGATCGGCTACTTCACCGGCAAGCGACGCGCGATCCAGACGGCCAGGCGCGACGGCAGGAAGCTTCATTCGCTGCCGAGCTACTACGGAGAATCGGTCGCATTGTTCACGGCTGTGCCGGCGCTGCTGCTGCTTGGCGCCTGGCTGTTCGTGCAGCCGGTAATGATCGAGAACAGCATCATAGGTCAAATCCCCGAATCGTCCGTCCCGGAGGGCGGCGCCAAGAGCCTCGTCATGGTCGATGTTCGCCGCATCGCCGAAGGGCTCAACCTCATAATTGCCGAGGGCAGGCTCAACGAAGAAGACATTTCCGACATGCGTGCGGACTTCGTCGATGTGCGCTCCAGGCTCGCCGAAGTTGGCGTGGCGCTCGGCTCGAACGTGGAGCCGGTGGTCTTCCAAGCCGCCAAGGAATATCGTGACCTCGACCTCGCCGGCAACCTCGCACGTGACATCGTTGTCCTGCTGACCGCGTTGCTCATCGGCATCTGGGCGTTCTGGCGCATCCGGCCGACCATGCGGGCGCGCAATATCAGCGAGACCTTCGTCAAGGCGTTGCTCATCGGGGCATCCCTTGTCGCCATCCTGACCACGGTTGGCATCGTCGGGTCGCTCCTGTTCGAATCGCTTCAGTTTTTCAGGCTCTATCCGGCCTCCGAGTTCTATTTCTCCACCGAGTGGAATCCGCAGTTCCGCGGCGGCTCGGATTTCGGCTTCCTGCCGCTGCTCTGGGGTACCCTCTACGTTTCCTTCGTGGCCCTGCTCGTCGCGGTTCCGATCGGGCTGATGATCGCAATCTACCTCGCGGAATATGCGGGCAGCAGGCTGCGCAGCTTCGCCAAGCCGGCCATCGAGATCCTCGCGGGCATTCCGACCATCGTCTACGGTCTGTTCGCGCTGATCACCGTCGGCCCGTTCCTGCGGGACTGGATCGCCCAGCCGCTCGGGCTCGGCAATTCCTCGTCCTCGGTCATGACCGCGGGCCTGGTCATGGGCATCATGCTCATACCTTTCATCTCGTCGCTGTCCGACGACATCATCAATTCCGTGCCGCAGGCCATGCGTGACGGCTCCTACGGACTCGGCGCCACGCAGTCGGAAACCGTCAGGCAGGTCATTCTTCCTGCAGCGCTGCCCGGCATCGTCGGCGCGTTCCTGCTCGCGGCCAGCCGTGCCATCGGCGAGACCATGATCGTGGTTCTGGGCGCCGGTGCCGCCGCGCGTCTAGATCTCAATCCCTTCGAGGCGATGACCACCGTTACCGTGAAGATCGTCAGTCAGCTGACGGGCGACACCGAATTCGCGAGCCCCGAGACCCTCGTGGCCTTCGCGCTCGGCCTGACGCTGTTCGTCTTCACGCTCAGCCTGAACGTTCTGGCGCTCTACATCGTGCGCAAATACCGGGAGCAGTATGAATGACCGATTTCCCTGCAGATCAGTCCGCGGCCAGCGGTGCCTCCGGGCGTTCGCTCCTCAAGGTCGGCGAACGCACCCGAAAGCGCAACGCTGCAGAAAAGCGCTTCCGCATGATGGGTTTGGCGGCCGTTATCTTTGGCATCCTCGCGCTGTTCGGCCTCATGGCTTCAATCCTGTCGAACGGACTCTCCTCGTTCACCCAGACCTATATCGCGCTTGATGTCTATCTGGATCCTGAGGTGCTCGACAAGGGTGGCAACCGCGCCCCCGAAGATTTGGGAAGGATCACGACCTTCACGATCCAGCCCTTGATCAAGGCCGCGGTGCAGGATCTGATCGATGAGACCGGCGTGTCCGCCGAGGGTGTGAACGCAAACGACGCTTTCGAACTTATCTCGAAGGAAGCGCCCGCCGAACTGAGACGCTTCGTGTTGAACAATCCGGACCAGATCGGTGAGACCGTTTCTTTCGATTTGCTCGCCTCGGGCCGTATCGATGGCTACTACAAAGGCCGGGTGACGATGGAGAGTGCTGCGCTCGACCGCAACATCTCACCCGAGCAGCTTGACCTGGCCGACCGGCTGAAAACCGAAGGGGTTCTGGAGACCCGCTTCAACTGGTCCTTCTTTACCGCGCCCGATGCTTCCGACACCCGTCCGGAAGCCGCCGGCCTCGGTGTGGCCATTCTCGGCTCCGCCTACATGATGCTCATCGTGCTGGTGCTGGCGCTTCCGATTGGTGTGGCTGCTTCGATCTACCTCGAGGAATTCGCACCGCAGAACCGCTTCACCGATCTGATTGAGGTCAACATCGCCAATCTTGCTGCGGTGCCGTCGATCGTGTTCGGTATTCTGGGGCTCGCGATCTTCATCAATTTCGCCGGCCTGCCGCAATCCGCACCGATTGTCGGTGCGCTGGTGCTCACCCTGATGACCCTGCCGACAGTGATCATCGCCACCCGTGCCGCGCTCAAGGCTGTGCCGCCTTCGATCCGCGATGCGGCGCTGGGTGTGGGCGCCTCGAAGATGCAGGCCATCTTTCACCACGTGCTTCCGCTGGCGGCTCCCGGTATCCTCACCGGTGCGATCATCGGCCTGGCCCAGGCGCTTGGCGAAACCGCGCCGCTGTTGCTGATCGGCATGGTGGCGTTCGTGCGGGAATACCCGGCAGCGCCGCCGGAGGGGTTCTTTGATCCCGCTTCAGCGCTTCCGGTCCAGGTCTACAATTGGACTCAGCGCGGCGACCCTGCTTTTGTGGAGCGGGCGTCCGGAGCGATTATTGTCCTCTTGGTATTCCTGCTCATCATGAACGCGGTTGCCATCCTTCTGCGCAGGCGTTTCGAGCGCCGCTGGTAGCCACCGGCTTCAAGGATTGAAGCATCAGGGTCCACCGGACCGGAAACGGATAAAAGGAACATGGAGATGAACATCATGTCAGAAGCGGCCACGGAAGATGCGGTCAAGGCGTCGGTTGAAAAGCCCGCAATCAAGATGCGCGGCACCGATGTCAGCGTTTTCTACGGCGAGAAGCAGGCGCTGTTCGATGTCAATCTCGACATTCGGCAAAACAGCGTTACCGCCCTGATCGGTCCGTCCGGCTGCGGCAAGTCGACGTTCCTGCGGTGTCTGAACCGCATGAACGACACGATCGACATCTGCCGGGTGACCGGCGACATCACGCTTGACGAAGAGAACATCTACGCGCCGGCGATCGACGTTGTTGAATTGCGCGCTCGCGTCGGCATGGTCTTCAGAAGCCCAACCCGTTCCCCAAGTCGATCTACGAGAACATCGTCTACGGTCCGCGCATCCACGGCCAGGTGTCGACCCGTGCCGAAATGGACGAGATCGTCGAGCGCAGCCTGGTCAAGGCCGGATTGTTCAATGAGGTCAAGGACCGTCTGCACGAAACCGGCACCGGCCTGTCGGGTGGCCAGCAGCAGCGCCTGTGCATCGCGCGCGCCATCGCCGTGAGCCCGGAAGTCATCCTCATGGACGAGCCGTGTTCGGCACTCGATCCGATCGCCACCGCAAAGGTCGAGGAACTGATCGATGAGCTGCGGGTCAACTACACCATCGTCATTGTGACGCACTCGATGCAGCAGGCGGCCCGCGTGTCGCAGCGCACAGCAATGTTCCACCTCGGCAAGCTGATCGAGGAAGGCCCGACGGACAAGATGTTCACCAGGCCGGATGAAAAGCTGACCCAGGACTACATCACCGGACGCTTTGGCTAAGCCCCGGATTGTCCTGTGCGGCCGGCAATGCCGTCGCAACTCCATGATTGAAGGATCAAGCAATGCCCGACGCACATACCGTCTCGTCCTATGATGACGATCTCCGCTTTCTCGCTCGCCGTCTCTCCGAAATGGGCGGCGTCGCAGAACGCATGGTCGCAGATTCCGTCGCCGCCCTCGTGAACGCGGATACCGGGTCCGCCCAACGGGTGATCTCGGAGGACCTGCTTCTCGACAATGGCGAGCGCGAAATCTACGAAAAGGCGGTTCTTGTCATCGCCAAGCGCCAGCCGGTGGCCTCCGACCTCCGCGAGATCATCGGTGCAATCCGGATCGCATCCGACCTGGAGCGCGTAGGCGACCTGGGCAAGAACATCGCCAAGCGCGTGATCGCCGTGCACACAATGGCGCAGCCGCGCAAGCTCGTACGCGGCCTCGAGCACCTCGCCGAACTCGCTCTGACACAGCTCAAGGAAGTGCTTGACGCCTTTTCCACGCGCTCGCCCGCGCTGGCCACCTCTATCCGTGAACGCGACGAAGAGATCGACGCAATCTACACATCGCTGTTCCGCGAACTTCTCACCTACATGATGGAAGACCCGCGCAACATCACGGCCTGTACCCATCTCCTGTTCTGCGCCAAGAACATCGAACGCATCGGGGACCATGCCACCAATATCGCCGAAACCGTCTACTATGTGGCGACCGGCGAACAGCTAACTGACGAACGTCCGAAAGATGACGATTCGGCCAGTGTCGTTGCGCCGGAACCCGGCGCCGCGTGATCATGTGAAGGACATCGAACCATGGCGATGAATCCGCGAGTTACTGTGGTTGAAGACGAAGAGGCACTCTCGGTTCTTCTCCGGTACAATCTGGAAGCCGAAGGATACGAGGTCGACACTGTCCTCAGGGGAGACGAGGCCGAGATCCGTCTTCAGGAGCGTGTTCCCGACCTTCTCATCCTGGACTGGATGCTGCCGGGCATTTCCGGCATCGAGCTGTGCCGCCGGTTGCGCGCAAGGGCGGAAACCGAGCGCCTCCCCATCATCATGCTCACCGCGCGTGGTGAGGAAAACGAGCGTGTCCGCGGCCTGGCGACCGGTGCCGACGACTATGTCGTCAAGCCGTTCTCGACTCCCGAACTGCTGGCGCGTGTGCGTGCGATGCTCCGCCGCGCCAGCCCGGAGGTCATTTCAAGTCAACTCAAGGTCGGTGACATCGAGCTTGACCGCGAAACCCACCGCGTGCGCCGCCGTGCCCGGGACATAAAGCTCGGACCGACCGAGTTCCGGCTTCTGGAATTCCTCATGAGTTCGCCCGGTCGCGTTTATTCGCGTGCCCAGCTGCTCGACGGAGTTTGGGGCCACGACGTCTATGTTGATGAGCGCACTGTCGACGTGCATGTCGGCAGGCTGCGCAAGGCGGTCAATCTGTCCGGGATGCGCGATATCATTCGCACTGTCCGTGGCGCCGGCTATTCGATCGAAGCCTGATCCGGAATTGAAATCCCGTTCCTGAAAAAGACAAAGCCCGGATCCAGCGGTCCGGGCTTTGATTGTCTTGGGTGTCTCTATCAGCGAGAGCGCTTGCGCTCGCTCGAAGGCTGGAACGCCAGCTTGGCGTGGTATCCGCAATAGGGCGAGCTGTCGTCGGAATCATTGCCGCAGAAATGGAATCCCTCGAGGAGGGGATCGCCAAGCGGCCATTTGCAGGTCCGCTCGGAGAGCTCGATGAGCGTGAGGCGCCGCGAAATCGGAACCACCACGTCTTCCATGGGACGGGTGTCGAGATCCTCGGCAGCGACCGCATCCACATCCTGCTTCAGCGCGGTATTGCCGCTTGACCGCCCACTCATTGTCCGTGTTGTTTGCGAGGCTGTCCTTCCGGCATAGGCAGGTGCGCGCGGCGCGGCAGTTGCGCGCTTCGTCCGCACCGAGGATTGACCTCCGCTCTTGGCCCGTCCGGGCAGGTTGAGCCGGTGCACCTTGCCGATCACCGCGTTGCGGCTCACGCCGCCGAGCTGTGCAGCGATCTGGCTCGCGCTCAGTCCGTCCGCCCAAAGTTTCTTGAGTTTTTCGACCCGTTCATCAGTCCAGTTCATGCCATCATCTCCATCTACCTCGGCACCGGGAGGGCAGAATCCCTCTTCGCGGCTCCGGGTGACCGGAGCTGACACGCTCGGTTGCATTTAGGTAATTTGTGTCCGCCGCGAACGCTTGTTACATGCACACAACGTAGAGCCCGCCGGACTCTGTGACAAGAGTCAGGGGAATCATGCTGATTCGTTTTTTCGGTTTTCCCCAACTTAGCGGAGCCGGATTCGGCTTCTTTATAAGCCGGCCGGCGTTGGCGGAAGCCGGGGGATCATTCTCTGGCCGGAAGCTCTCCGGAAAAGCTGTTTTGCGGCTCCTCCGGCACAATTCAGGCGTCTCATTGACAGCCTTGGAGGAAATGTAAATAGTGCCGTTGCCGCCCCCGGAAGGGCGGCATTTTGATTTTCCGGCACCCCTCCGCCGGGCTCTTGGCACAAACCACATCAGGCTCCGGCGCATTTGTTCAGCCGGATGACTACGGGAGACGGGCGCCATGGCTGACGCCAAGCCGCTGTATGAGACTTACAACCGGGCGCCGATCGTTTTCGAGCGTGGGCATGGCGTGTGGCTGGAAACGGACAAGGGCGAGCGCTACCTCGATTTTGCCGCAGGCATCGCCGTCAACTCGCTGGGGCACACCCATCCGCATCTCGTCGAAGCGCTGAAGTCCCAGGCCGATCGTATTTGGCATCTTTCCAATCTGCACGAGATTCCGGATCAGACCCGGCTTGCCGAACGGCTGACCGAAGCGACCTTCGCCGACAAGGTGTTCTTCACCAATTCCGGCGCCGAGGCGCTGGAATGCGCGATCAAGACCGCGCGCCGGCACTTCTATGTCAACGGCCAGCCCGAGCGCTATCGCATAATCACGGTCGAGGGAGCGTTTCACGGTCGTACGCTCGCCACCATCGCAGCGGGCGGCCAGGCCAAGTACCTCGAAGGCTTCGGACCCAAGGTCGAGGGCTTCGATCAGGTGCTGTTCGGGGATCACGAGGCGTTGCGGCAGGCGATCACCGACGAGACCGCCGCAATTCTCGTCGAGCCGGTCCAGGGCGAGGGCGGTGTCCGGCCGTTGCCGGTCGAATGCATGCGCGGCCTGCGCGAGCTATGCGATGAGAACGGCATTCTGCTTATCCTCGACGAGGTTCAGTCCGGCGTCGGACGGACCGGTAAGCTCTTCGCCCATGAATTCGCCGGGATTGCTCCCGACATCATGGCTATCGCAAAGGGCATCGGTGGTGGGTTTCCGTTCGGCGCCTGCCTGGCCACGGCCGAAGCGGCCGATGGAATGACCGTGGGGACCCACGGCACCACCTATGGCGGCAACCCGCTTGCGATGGCCGTGGGAAACGCCGTGCTCGACGTGGTTCTTGCCGACGGCTTTCTTTCCCATGTCAACGACGTCTCTCTCGTCTTGCGCCAGGGGCTAGCTTCCCTCAAGGATCGATACCCGGATCTGATCGAGGAAGTCCGCGGCCTTGGGTTGCTGACCGGCATCAAATGCAGGAAATCCAACGCAGACCTCGTGATGGCGTTGCGCAGTGAACGCCTGCTTGCCGTACCGGCGGGCGAGAACGTCGTGCGACTTCTGCCTCCGTTGATCGTATCGGCGGAGGAAATCCGCGACGCGCTTCACAGGATCGAGGCAGCGCTCGAAATGTTATCTTCCAAGGCCAGCTAACCGGATCGCATGCCATGACTGAAACGAACAAGCCTGAAACACGGCACTTTCTGGATCTATCCGCCGTAAGCGCCCAGGATCTGCGCAGCATGATCGACGCGGCAAGGTCGGCGAAATCCGCTTCCGGTGAAGATCGGCCGCTGGCGGGCAAGATGCTTGCCATGATTTTCGAGAAGCCCTCGACCCGTACCCGCGTCTCCTTTGACGTCGGTATGCGCCAGCTTGGCGGCGAGACGCTGTTTCTGTCCGGAAGCGAGATGCAGCTCGGACGCGCCGAAACGATTGCCGACACGGCGCGGGTTCTTTCGCGTTATGTCGACATCATCATGATCCGCACGATGGAGCATGAGCGCGTGCTCGAACTTGCCGAGCACGCGACGGTTCCGGTCATCAATGCCCTGACCGACGACACGCACCCATGCCAGATCATGGCCGACATCCTGACTTTCGAGGAACATCGCGGGCCGATCGGCGGCAAGACACTGGCATGGACCGGCGACGGCAACAATGTGCTGCACTCGTTGATCGAGGGCGCCGGGCGTTTCGGCTATCGCATGCAGATCGCAACGCCCGCAGGCTCGGAGCCGAACATGCGGTTCGTCGAGTGGGCTCGCGGACAGGGAGCCGAAATCGAGCTGACGGCCGATCCAGACAAGGCTGCGCAGGGTGCGGACTGCATCATCACCGACACCTGGGTCTCCATGAACCAGGAGCACAAGGCGCGGGGGCACAATGTTTTCGTGCCTTACCAGGTCAATTCGGCACTGATGGCCAAGGCCAACGACGATGCACTGTTCATGCACTGCCTGCCTGCTCACCGCGGCGAAGAGGTCACCGACGAGGTGATGGACGGTCCGCAGTCTGTTGTGTTCGATGAGGCAGAAAACCGCTTGCATGCGCAAAAGGCGATCATGCGCTGGTGCCTGGGCACGCTGTAGCAAGCTTGCCGGGGGGTGGCGCGGAAGCGTCGGGTTTCCTATATGCCGAACAACACTCACGGGCGCCCTGTCGCAGGTGTTGCGCTGTGTCAAATGATCGTGACTTGCAGCCGCTAGCAATGGCGCGCCAACAATTCGGGAAATGAACATGGAAACCAAAATCCGAAGTCTCGGAGAGCCGGACTTTGTCGGTGACGACAGTGTCCTGCCATTTGAGGTCGATGGTCTGGATGTGCGCGGCCGCGCCGTCCAGCTCGGTCCGATGATTGATGCGATCCTTGGCCGCCACGCCTATCCGGAGCCTGTCGCCCGCCTGCTTGCCGAAGCGATCGCGCTTACGGTGCTGCTCGGCACTTCGCTCAAATTCGAGGGAAAGCTGATCATCCAGACCAAGGGCGATGGACCGGTGGATCTTCTGGTCGCCGATTTCTCCTCACCCGGGGACTTGCGCGCCTATGCCCGTTTCGACCCGGAACTCGTCGAAGCCGCTCAGAAGGCTGGCATGACGAGCCCCACCGAACTGCTTGGAAACGGCGTTCTCGCCTTCACCATCGACCAGGGCGCCTACATGCAGCGCTATCAGGGCATCGTCGAGATGAAGGGCGAGTCGCTTGAAGCGATGGCCGAAACCTATTTCCGTCAATCGGAACAGATCCCGACGCTTGTTCGGCTGTCCGTGGCCGAACTGTTTGACCGTGACGAAGACGGCAATCCGCGGCACAGCTGGCGGGCCGGGGGCATCGTGGTGCAGTTCCTGCCCCAGGCGCCGGATCGCATGCGCCTTCCTGATCTGCCCGGTGGAGACGCGCCGGATGACGCCGAGGAGCACATCTTCGAAGACGACGCCTGGGCAGAAGCCAAGGCACTTGTCGGAACGGTTGAGGCCGGCGAACTGACGGATCCTGAAGTTGGCGCCGAAAGGTTGCTCTACCGGCTGTTTCACGAGCGCGGCGCCCGCGTCTACACGCCCGTTCCTGTTTTCGACCGGTGCAGCTGCTCTCGAGAGCGCCTTGGCGAAGTGTTGAACGGCTTCACGGCTGAAGAGATCGCCGACAGCGTGGAGGACGGTGTCATCACGGTCCAGTGCGAGTTCTGTTCGACGGCCTATCGCTTTGATCCGACCGAATTCGGCGCCTGAGGCAACGGGGTCACAGGCGCGCTGCCCGCAAAAATGACAAAACTTTAATTTGCCATGTTTCGGCATTGCGTTACGTCTTTGGCTGGAAACGGAGACGTGGCATGCTCGACAGGGCCGACAATCGTGATGACCGCCCGGTTGGCGCTGCTCAAGCTCCTGCCGAGCCACGGCGGCGTGCCGGGTTTCTCCGCCCAGTCGCCCAGATTGCACTGATGGCACTTGTGCTGGCCGGCGGCTGGGCAGGTATGCAGTATCTCGCGAATTCACGCGTCGATCCTGTCCGCAAGCCGTTTGAGCCGCTGGTCTATACAGTCGAGACTGCAGAGGCGGTGCTGTCGGACAATACTCCTGTCATCAGGCTCTATGGCCAGGTTGACGCGGGCCGCAGCGTGGACCTGCGGGCTGCAGCAAGCGGAGAGGTTCTGGAGATTCATCCCGATCTGGTCGCCGGTCGCCGGGTGGAGGCCGGGACGGTCCTGCTGCGCGTCGATCCCTTCATCTACGAAGGTGCGGTGGTGGAAGCTCGCGCCAATCTGGCATCCACTCGGGCCGCAATCGCCGAGATCGACGCCAGGCTGGCGTCAGAACGCGAACAGCTTGAGTCTGCGCAGATGCAGTTGGAACTGGCGAAAGCCGATCTGGAGCGCGCGCTGTCGCTTGCCGACACCGGCACGCTGACCGACAAGCAGGTCGATGACCGCCGTCTGATCCTGTCCCAGCGAGAGCAGGCCGTGAGCCAGCGCCGCAACAACATCCTGATCACCGAGGCGCAGCGCGCGCAGCAGGATGCAAACGCCTCGCGGCTCGAATGGAAGCTTCGCGAGGCTGAACGCAAGCTTGAGGATACGGCCGTGATCGCCCCGTTTGACGGCGTGATCTCCGAAGAGAGCATTGAAACCGGTCGCTCGGTCAGCGCCAACGAGGTCGTCGCCTCGATCTATGACGATACCGCGCTGGAGGCCCGTTTCACGCTCACAAACGCGCAATACGGGCGTATGGCAACCGACTCGGATCCTTTGCTGGGCCGTGAGGTCGAGGTGAGTTGGAGTGTTGGCGGCCAGGAATATGTCTGGCCAGCCGCCATTGACCGGATCGGTGCGCGTGTTGCCGCCGAACGTGGCGGCGTCGAGGTTTTCGCGACCATCCTCGCAGCAGACAATCCGGTTCAATTGCGGCCGGGGGCCTTCGTTGCGCTTACGGTCCCGGACCGGGTCTGGCGCGATACGTTCCGGCTGCCCGAAACAGCGGTCCGGTCTTCCGATCATGTCTTCGTGGTCGTCGATGGCAAGCTTGAACGCCGGGATGTTCGTCTTATCGCCTGGGATCGCGAGGACGCGATCGTGGAGGGCGATCTCGCAAATGGTGACGACGTGCTCGCAACCCGTTTGACCGAAGCCACCGAGGGCGTTCGGGTGCGAAAGCCGGACCAGGGCAATACCGCCGACGATGCCGCTGCGCAAACGGAAGCTGCGCAGAACTCACCGGACTTGCCGGAATGAACGGGGCTGCATTGCCGGGAAGCGGCCTGTTGCGTGGCGCGGGGCTGGTCTCCACATTCGTCCGCCACCCCAATGCCGCCAATCTGCTCATGGTGCTGATGATCCTTTTCGGCGCCTTTTCGATCGCGCGCATAAACACCCAGTTTTTCCCGACCATAGACCGGCCGACCATCACCGTCGGGATCGCTTGGTCCGGTGCCAGCGCCGAGGATGTCGAAACCAATATTCTCGCGCTTGTGGAGCCCGAGGTCCGCTATATCTCGGGCGTTGACCAGATGACATCGACTGCCGCGGAAGGCTCGGCCTCGATCCGCCTCGAGTTCACCGAGAGCACCGACATGTCCCAGGCGCTCACTGATGTCGAGACGGCTGTCAAAGCGGTCAACAATTTGCCCGAAGATGCCGAAACGCCGACCGTGACGCGAGCTGTCTTCTTCGATTCCGTGGCCCGTCTCGCCATTTTCGGAACCGCCGATGAGGCGGTCAAGCGCGCCTGGGCCAAGCGCATGCGCGACGACCTGATTGATCGCGGGATCGACAAGATCGACTTTACCGGCCTGCGCGCCGCGGAAATCCGCATTGAAGTGCCTGAGATCGAGCTGCGCCGGCTGGATACGACTATCTCCGATGTATCGAGGGCCATCGCCGCCAACAGCCGCGATCTGCCGTCGGGCACGGTCGAGGGAGCTGTGGAGCGCCAGTTGCGAACGTTGGCGGATGCCCAGGGCGTGCGTGAGCTGGCTGCGGTCGAGGTCAAGTCCTTCGACAGCGGGGAAAAGGTCCTGCTCGGGGACATTGCCGAGATCAGTGACGGTTTCGATCCCGAAGCAACGCGCGGACTGGCGGGCGGCTCGACCGCCATTGAACTCGATGTCCGCCGGGCGCCTACCGCCGATACGCTCCAGACCGCGGCGATACTGTCCGACTACATCGACGAGATCACGCCGCAATTGCCGCCAGGGGTCGAGATTGCCAGCTACGAGGTCGCGGCCGATGCGCTCGCTGCCAGAATCTGGCTTCTGGTGAAGAACGGGCTCGGCGGGCTTGTCCTTGTCGTCGCGATCCTGTTCATCTTTCTCAATGCCCGTATTGCCTTCTGGGTCGCAGCCGGAATTCCTGTGGCGATGCTGGCCACGATTGGCTTCATGTATGTGAGCGGCCAGACCATCAACATGATCTCGCTGTTTTCGCTGATCATGATGCTGGGCATCATCGTGGACGATGCCATCGTCGTTGGCGAGCACACGGCGACACGGCTGCAGATGGGAGACGATCCGCATAACGCCGCCGAAAATGGTGTGCAGATGATGTTCACCCCGGTGCTCGCGGCGATGTCGACGACACTTGCTGCATTTGCGCCGATCCTGATGATCGGCGGCACCATCGGCCAGATGATGGGTGTTCTGCCGCTGGTGGTCGTCGCCGTGCTGATTTCGAGCCTGCTCGAGTGCTTTCTCGTGCTGCCCGGCCATCTCGCCAATTCGCTTGCTGCCCGCAAGGTGCCCGGCTGGTCCTGGTGGCGGCAGCTGCTGGTCGCCCTGATCCTCGTTGTTTTCCTGACCGGTCTGAGCGGACGGCTTGCTGTCGATCTGGCGCTGGGGGCTGAGGATGCCGGGTTGAGAAGCTTCGCCCGCAGTTTCGCGGAACTGCCCTCGATGGCCAGAATGGCGATTGTTGTTGCGGTGTCCCTGCTGCTGTCGGCCCTGCTGGAATGGCTTCTGCTGGCGTTGGGACGCCGCAACAGCCGCAAGGCCGCGGCCGGCCGGCGCGACCTCGAAGCAGGCGAGAGCCGCTTCCGGCAAGCTTTCGACCGCAGGTTCGACGGTTTTCGCGATGGGCCGTTCGCCCGGTTGGTGCAGCTCGCCTGGAATTGGCGCTATGTCACATTGTCGATTGCCGTATCGATGGTGCTCGTGCTCGCGATAGGCCTGGCGCGCTCGGGGCGCGTGGAATTCGTCTTTTTCCCGTCACCCGAAGCGGAGAACATTACCGGCACGGTGGTCTTCAATGCGGGTTTGCCGGAGGCCGAGGCGCTCGACGCAATCGCCGCCTTCGACGATGCGTTGCGCCGCGCCGACGAGGCCCTCACGGGGGGTGATCCGTCGCTTATCCGCGCCGTCTTCACCACCTATGGCGCTTCGAGCCGGTCTGGCGCCGCCACGGCGCGCATCCGCGTCCAGTTGACCACGTCGGAAGAGCGCGAGGTTCGCACGCCCGATATCGTCAATGCCTGGCGTCAGGCTTCACCCGATATTGCCGGCGTCACCCGCTTTACCATCGCCCAGGCGCGGGGCGGCCCGCCCGGTCGTGACATCTCGGTCCGGCTGCAGGGAGAGCGCGTTGCCTCGCTCAAGGCCGCGGCCGCCGATGTGGTTGCCTTGCTTTCGGGGATGGACGGCGTTACCGGGCTTGATGACAATCTGCCCTGGGGAAAGCCCGAGCTTGTCATGGAGCTCACGCCGCAGGGAGCGGCTCTCGGCTTCTCGATCGAGGAAGTGGGCCGACAGATCCGCAATGCCTTCGACGGTGCCGTTCCTTTCCGCTTTCCGCGCGGCAATGACGAGGTGACCGTCCGTCTTGTGCAGGAGCCTGCCTCTCCGGGGTCCCAGGCCTTGCGTGACTTCGAGCTTCGCAGCCCCACCGGAAATTTCGTGCCGCTGACGGAAGTGGTCGAGATGACAGAGCGTCAGGGGTTTTCGGCGATCCAGCGACGTGACGGCAAGAGCACGATTTCCGTGACCGGCGATATCGATACGGCGGTCAACACCACCGGCGGCGTCGTCGAGCAGTTGACCGCCGGCGGCGGGCTCGATCTGATCGCCGCCGAGCACGGCGTCAGCTATTCCTTCGGCGGCCGTTCGGAGGAACAGGAGAATGCCTTTGCCGACCTCAGGCTTGGCGTGGTTGTTGCCATCAGCGTCATCTACATCATCCTTGCCTGGGTCTTTGCCAGCTACTGGCGGCCGCTCGCGGTTCTCCTCATCATTCCTTTCGGCGTTGTGGGCGCGATTTTCGGTCACTGGGTTCTAGGGTATCAGCTTACCATACTGTCCTTTATCGGGCTGCTCGGGCTGGCGGGCATACTGGTCAACGATTCCATCATTCTCGTTGCGCGCCTGGAGGAACGCCTCGGCGCGGGCGACACTCTCGCCGAGGCCGCCGTCGGCGCCAGCCGGGATCGCCTGCGCGCGGTACTGCTGACGTCCCTGACCACGATCGGGGGGCTCCTGCCGCTTCTCTATGAGACAAGTCTCCAGGCCCAGTTCCTGCTGCCCATGGCGATCACCATCGTTTTCGGTCTGGCGATGACCACCTTGCTGGTGCTGTTCCTGGTGCCGGCGCTGGTCGGCATCGGTGACGACTTCACGCGCGCGCTGACCTTCGTCTACGGTCGCCGCCAGCGGCTGCAGCGCGCCTGATCCGCTCCCGGTCTGTACCGGTCTGCGCCGGCCCGCATGCGATCACGACCGCCAAAAGCGAGGAAGCAGCAGGACCAGCACAGTGAAAAGCTCCAGGCGGCCAAGCAGCATGCCGGCCGACAGCAGCCATTTCTGCCCGTCGTCAAGCGGCTGAAAATTGCCTGACGGGCCGATGATGTCGCCAAGGCCCGGCCCGACATTCGAAAGCGCCGTGCCTGCGGCCGAGAGCGACGTGATCGCGTCAAGTCCGCTCAGACGAAGCAGGATCGCAAGCGCAACAAACGAGGTCATGAACAGGAAGAAGAAGCTCATCACCGATGCGATGACACGTCCTTCGATGGGCTTGCCGTTGAACCGGGCACTGAACACGCCGTTCGGATACATGACCTGTGCGATGTGCTGCCGGACGGCTTCGAAGAACACCTGGAAGCGAAAGATCTTGATGCCGCAGGACGTGGAGCCGGCGCATCCGCCGACAAACATGATGATGAAGAAGAAGGCGACCGCATGAGAGCCCCACAACCCGTAATCGGTCGATGAGTAACCCGTTCCTGTGGCGATCGAGACCACGTTGAAGGCAGCATGGCGCAGGCCTTCGAGACCAAGGTGATGTCCGCCAAAATGCGCCATCATCCATCCGGTCAGAATACTTCCACCCAGGAAGGCGAAGAAAGCCTTGACCTGATCATCGGCAAGGATCGGGCGGAAACGCCCCTGGAGCATCTGCACATAGAGGATAAAGGGGATCGAACCCAGGATCATGAACAGGATCGCGATCCACTCCACTCCGGAATTGGCGAAATGGCCGATAGACGCATCCTTGGTGGAAAATCCGCCGGTCGCGACCGTCGTCATGGCATGGATCACCGCGTCGTCCGCGGCCATGCCGACAGCCATGTATGCGACCGCGCAGACGCCGGTGATGCCGATGAAGACAAGCGTGATCGAGGTCGAGATCTGGGTCGCGCGCGGAAGGATCTTCTCCGCGGTGTCGAAGGCCTCGGCCTTGAACAATTGCATGCCGCCGATCTGCAGCATCGGCAGCACCGCGATCGCCATGACGATGATCCCCAAGCCTCCCAGCCACTGCAGCAGACCGCGCCAGAACAACAGTCCGGGCGGTGCGGTGTCGAGGCCCGTAATCACCGTGGCCCCCGTGGTGGTCAGTCCCGACATCGATTCAAAAAAGGCGTCTGTGTAGCTCGGAACGATGCCGGACCAATGAAATGGAAGTGCGCCGAAGGCCACCAGCGCGAGCCACGAAATCACCGTCATCAGCATCGCCTGCCGGGTCGAAAGTCCCTTCGGCGCGCCGCGATTGGAGATGAAAAGCGCGAGGCCGAAAACCGTGGTCACCATCGCTGAACTGGCGAAGATCATCCAGTCGTCATTGTCCGCGGCGAGATCCACGAGCGCAGGCAGCAGCATGGACACACCAAGGGCGGATACGAGCGCCCCGGTTACCAGCATTACCGGCCGGAATTCCGACAGCACGGTCAATTCAGGGTTCTTGCCATGCCCGGCAGATCGAGTGAGAAAGCCGGGATTTCCACGTCGAAGAATTCCCCATTCGCCGATTGCATCTGGTAGCTGCCCGACATCACCCCCGAGGGCGTGTCGAGAGGGCAGCCTGAGGAGTACTCATAGGTATCTCCCGGACCCAGAACCGGCTGCTCTCCGACGACGCCGGGTCCGCGCACTTCATCAACAAGGCCGTTCTCGTCTGTGATGAGCCAGTGCCGGCTTCTGAGTTGGACGATTGCATCGGAATGGTTGGAGATAACCACACGGTAGCCCCACACGTAACGGCCGTCCTCGGGGTCCGACTGGTCCTCGAGGTAATACGGTTCAACAGTCACTTCGATGTCACGTGTCAACGCGCGGTACATGGCCAACTCCTGAACCCACTCATTCTACAGTGCCGCGCTCGCGTCAAGCGTGCCGGGGCATCAATCCACCCCGGCGGAACGCACAGGTGCTGACCTCATTGTGATCGGCTGAACGCGTTGCAGGCGTGACGACCGCAATTCGGCGGGTTATCACCCAGGTGTCTGAGTGGAGAGACGGAATGTTGGACGGCGCTGCGCGAAAACTGATTCAGGGCCCTCTCGACCGGGGCGGCCTTTGGCTTGCCGCCCGCGGCGTGAGGGCCGACCATGTGACGGTCGCTTCCTGCCTGATCGGACTCTCGGCTGCCGTCCTCGTCGCCACGGGTTATATGCTCGCCGCGCTCTTGCTCATTGTGGTCAGCCGCATCGGTGACGGCCTTGACGGGTCGATCGCCCGCGCCTCCCGCAAGACCGACTTCGGTGGCTATCTGGATATCACGCTGGATTTCGTATTCTACGGCGCGATCCCGTTCGGCTTCGTGGTCTACGACCCCGCGGCGAACGGCCTTGCCGGCGCGGCCTTGATCTTCTCGTTCTATGTCAACGGCGCAAGTTTTCTCGCCTACGCCGTCGTTGCGGAAAAGCGGGGCCTGTCGACGGAGGCTAGAGGCGCCAAGTCCATCTATTTCACCACAGGCCTCGCCGAAGCCAGCGAGACCTTTATCGT
The DNA here is from genome assembly GCA_040216675.1 of Hoeflea sp. GTDB lineage: Bacteria > Pseudomonadota > Alphaproteobacteria > Rhizobiales > Rhizobiaceae > Hoeflea. The sequence goes on from JAVJOR010000004.1 coordinate 76,647, forward strand.
GTTCGGCATATTCTGCCTCTGGCCCGCCGGCTTTGCGCCTGTGGCCTGGGTCTTCACAGTGATCTGTCTCTACACGGCCCTGTCACGCATCATCCAAGCGCGTGCAGCTTTCGCCGAACCGCCTTCACAGACCTGACAGCGCCCGGCTGAAATCGTCCACCAGATCCTCGCAATCCTCGATCCCGACCGAAAGCCGGACCACGCCGGGACCAATGCCGAGTTCATCGCGTGCCTCTTCGGACAGGTTCTTGTGCGTGGTGGTTGCGGGATGGGTGATCAGGCTCTTGCTGTCGCCGAGATTGTTCGAGATCTGCACCACCTCGAGGGCGTTTTGCATCGCGAACGCCGCGTTCTTGCCGCCCTTCAGCTCAAACGCCACCAGGGACGATCCGCCGCTCATCTGCCGCGCGCAGATGTCCGCCTGGGGGTGGTCGGCGCGTCCCGGATAGATCACCTTGCCGACCGCCGGATGTTCGGCGAGAAAATTAGCGATGCGGCCGGCGTTTTCCGTCTGCTGGCGCACTCTCAGCGGCAGGGTTTCCAGCCCCTTGAGCAGCGTCCAGGCATTGAATGGAGACAGTGAGGGACCTGTGTGGCGGAAATAGTCGTGCAGGTGCTCGTCAATCCACTCCTTGTCGGAGAGGATCACGCCGCCCAGACACCGGCCTTGTCCGTCAATGTGCTTGGTGGCGGAGTAGGCAACCACATGCGCCCCCAGCTCCAGCGGTTTCTGCAGCAGCGGCGTGGCGAAAACATTGTCTACAACCAGCTTCGCGCCAATCTGATTGGCAAGCCGCGCAACGCCCGCGATATCGATGACCTCAAGGGTCGGATTGGTGGGGCTTTCAAGGAAGAAGACCTTGGTATTGGGGCGAATGGCTGCCTCGAAGTTGCCCAGGTCGCGGCCGTCCACGAGGGTGGATTGAATGCCGTATCTGGGCAGCAGCGTTTCGACGATCCATCGGCAGGATCCGAAAAGCGCGCGGGCCGAGACAACATGGTCGCCCGCCTGCAACTGGCACAGGAGGGCCGCGGAAATCGCTGCCATCCCCGATGCCGTGGCGCGGGCGTCTTCAGCGCCTTCCATCAGGCACATGCGCTTTTCGAACATGTCCGTGGTCGGGTTGGCGTAGCGGGAGTAGATGAAACCGGGATCTTCCCCCTTGAACCGCGCTTCGGCGGCTTCCGAGCTGTCATAGACAAAGCCCTGGGTAAGATAGATTGCCTCGGATGTCTCACCAAATCCGGAACGGGTGGTGCCGCCATGCACGAGTTGGGTTGCGGGGCGTAGCTTTCGGTTGCTTGTCATCGACTTTGTCCAAAACACAAAAATACCGGCTCGCGAAGTCGCCAGCCGGTTTTGCAACCCGACCTTTTAGCGACTTGTTTAACGTGGCTGCAAGCCGGTCGGCCAAATCACCACGGGATAAGCCTTGTTTACCGGCTTGCCGCGCTTGCGTCAATTGCATTGGCTTGTCATCAAGGCACCTGAGGAACATGGCGAGGCACACAGTGGGCGCTGGCATTCTTTCGGATCGCGCAATTCGCGCGCTTTTTGACGGTGGACAGCTTATTGCTGATCGCCCTCTTGATGGTGACCAGATCCAGCCTGCAAGCCTTGACCTGCGGCTTGGGAAGATCGCCTACCGGGTGCGCGCAAGCTTTCTCCCGGGCCCGACCAGCACCGTTAGGGACAAGCTTGTTCGATTGAGCATGCACGAAATCGACTTGTCTGCCGGCGCGGTTCTGGAGACCGGATGTGTCTACATCGTACCGCTGCTCGAAAGCCTGGCGCTGCCCGAGACGATTTCGGCCTCGGCCAACCCCAAGAGTTCGACCGGCCGGCTCGATATCTTCACCAGGGTCATGGCCGATTTCGGCCAGGAATTCGACAAGATCCCCGCCGGGTACAATGGCCCGCTCTGGCTTGAGGTCAGCCCGCGGACATTTCCCATTGTCGCACGCACCGGATCGCGCCTGTCGCAGATCCGGTTTCGTGAGGGCAAGGCGCTGCTCGACGAAACCGAACTGCTGGGGTTGCATCAGGCGGAGACCCTGGTCGCTTCGGAAACGCCGAACGTTTCGGGAGGCGGCATCGCGCTCTCCATCGATCTCGCGGGCGATGGCCGCGACAGCCTGGTCGGCTATCGTGGCAAGCACCACACGGCCGTCGTGGATGTCGACAAGCGGGGCGCTCAGGATGTGCACGACTTCTGGGAGCCGATCTACAACCGCGGCTCCGCCGATCTGATCCTCGATCCTGATGAATTCTACATTCTCGTCAGCCGGGAATCCGTCCATGTGCCGCCGGACTATGCAGCGGAAATGACGCCCTTCGACCCTCTGGTGGGCGAGTTTCGCGTGCATTATGCGGGCTTCTTCGATCCCGGTTTCGGCCACTCGGCCGCAGGTGGCGCGGGCAGCCGGGCGGTGCTGGAGGTCCGCAGCCACGAAGTTCCGTTCATCCTTGAACACGGGCAAATCGTAGGGAGGCTGGTCTACGAGCGGATGCTTCAACGTCCCGACGCTCTTTATGGCACTGGCGCCGGGTCGAACTATCAGGCTCAGGGCCTCAAGCTCTCCAAGCACTTCCGGTCCTGATCGGGCCCATTCCTCCTATGGGGTCAAGCCGAAGGCGGGCGGGCTTGTTCTGCTCGCAGATCCGCCAATTCCCTTCGGATTTCCTTGAGTTCGCGAAGCATCTCGCCCTGTTCGCTCGCCATCGCCTCGCGGTCGGCTGAAGCCTCGGCGTCATGCTCTTCCTGCATCGCCGACACGATGATGCCTATGAATAGGTTGAGCACGGTGAAGGTTGTCGACAGAATGAACGGCAGGAAGAAGGCCCATGCCATGGGATGGACCTCCATTACCGGACGCACGATCCCCATCGACCAGCTCTCGAGCGTCATGATCTGGAAAAGCGAATAGGCAGAGGCCGGAATGGATCCGAACCAGTCCGGAAACGTGTCGCCGTAAAGCTTCGTCGCCATCACCGAGAAGACGTAGAACACCAGTGTCAGCAGCAGCATGATCGATCCCATCCCGGGAAGTGCCGCGACGAGACCGCCAACCACCCGCTTGAGCGATGGCACCATGCTGATCAGCCTGAGGACCCTGAGTATTCTCAGAGCGCGCAGGACTGACAGGTTCCCGGTCGCGGGCATCAGCGCAACCCCCACGACGAGCAGGTCGAAGATGCGCCAGGGGTCGCGGAAGAATTCCAGCCGCCACGCCACCAGTCGCGCCAGAAGCTCGAGGACGAACACCGCAAGTATGGCCCGGTCGAGCACGACGAGTATCGGCCCGAAGCGCTCCATGACTGCGGGAACGGTTTCAAGGCCGAGCGTGATCGCGTTGATAACGATCAGCACGGTGATGACAGTCTCGAAACGTCGCGTGGACAGGAAGGCTTTCAATCGATCCATGAGACATACCGTGGGATTGGGCCGTGGGATTGGGCGGGCGCGCCTGTCATATGAGGTCGCGCCCGTTGTCAGTCAAGCAGGATGCCGACCTGATCGTCGAGCATCGCGCTTGACAGTTCCGATGTTCGCCGCCATGGATCATTCCTGTGCGGGTGTAGCTCAATGGTAGAGCAGAAGCTTCCCAAGCTTAAGACGAGGGTTCGATTCCCTTCACCCGCTCCAGATTGCACGCTCTGCGGCCCATACCGCCCGATTTCGGTTCCATCCTGCTTTCTCCACCCGGTCGTTGGCCGAGACCATCCGGCTGAACGCGCGTCGTCGCGATCTCGGTGACGGGATCAACCGGATGAGGGGTTTTCTCCCAAAGGTGCGGTCTTATGTAGCAAAAGCACCAACTTTCCGCCAGCGCTAAGGGCCTGATTCCACTACTATCAGACCATGGATATCAAGAACCTGGCCCGTTCTAGGGCAACCGATTTCAGCCACACAATCAACGGCCTTCTCACAAAGCGGGCTGACCTGTTCAATGAGGCGAAAGAGCTTCGCGAACGCATAGCCGAGATAAAGAACGACATTGACGCGATAGACCGCGCATTGGGCACGTTCGGCTATACAGGCGATCTGGACGCCGCCATGCCCCGACAGAAGCGGCATGTGGTCTTTGGCAAGGGCGAACTGTTCCGCTCATGCATGACCGTCCTACGGGGTGCAGAAGGCCCGCTTACCAGCCGACAGATTGCGCAAGAGATTGTGGAGCTGAACGGACAGGACGCGCGGGACCGGAAATACGTCAATGATCTGGTCAAACGGGTTGGAAAGTGTCTTAGGCAGACCGATGGGGCCCGCAAAGGTACGGACGGCGTCGGGAATGTGGTGTGGAGCGTTCAAATCCCAACTTGATCTGCATATCTGATAATGCGCAGCGGGGTATCTTCGGAGTTTCTAATCCCGGCAGATATCCGGCCAAAAACATCTGCCGGAAAATCATCTTTTGGGATATAGTATTTTTTACCAACCATATTCGAAATGTGCGCCGCCCTAGTGGTTTCGGCCATTCTGTATAGCAAATAACTCTGATGCTTTACGAAGGGGTGATCTCCGACATCCAATACACAAGCAGGATCAAAATACTTTCCATCCTTTATGGAGGTTATCATGATCGTCAAACATAGATTGTTTTCGCATTCTGGGTTCATAACCGCGAACAAGTGCGGTGTATCGTTGTAAGGGATGAGAAGGCCAGCAGTCGCATACGGAATGTAGGTCATTTTGCTAATGCAAATTCCGCGACCAAGCGCCTTTCCGCCTGCAAATCCTCGGCCAGAGCGATGGGGTCCGTTTTCCCTAGACGGCGAAAAATCGTTGCGTAGTCAATCGGGATTGAGCTTCCGTGTGGGTGGGTCCATTCGGGGCAAAACTTGTGGGTCCATTCTGCCAATTCAAAGCGGTCGATATCCTTGAAATTCTCCCAAGTTTCCGAAAGCATCGAGATTTCGGATCTGCTTAGTTCATCCAAATCGTCAGGGATCGTAATCTCTCTGGATAGAGGGATATCATTTCCATTCCTTATCCCGATAAATTCAATCCATTGGTCAATTCGAGAAGGCGCTGCGCCCTTCAAATAATTGTAGGTCGATGAGTTCACCGGCCCAAAATCCATAGAAACGTACTGGTCGTTTGTGATTGGCGCATCGCGCCGATCCATGCTGAGTCGGTCAGCAAGGTAGATAAGCTTTACCGCCTTCAGGATGTTGATTTTGCCACCAGACATCGCCGCAAAAAAAGCCGTCACTTGAGCGGCTTTGCGCGTTTGAAACCAGTCTGGGATTTGTGGCACATAATTCATGCCGCATATATAGCTCACGAAGCGCCCATTTGGAATCCCATTCGTTCAAGTCGCGTTCGCACGCTGCCAATACCCCTTCCAAACACGGCTGACACCGTGAGCCATTGCCTTCCCGAGAATGTCCGCGGCGTTTTCGCCGTTTGAGTTGCGGCGGTTGTCTTCCAACCATGCGGCATGGTTTGCGTACTGGTGCAGGTACTGCGGCGAAACATGGTGGTGCTGGCCGGTCACCATGCGGCGCAGACGGCTGAAATAGCTCTCAACCCAATTGGTGTGCTTGCCGTGGTCGCTGTAGGTCTTTGAGTGATTGACCCGTTCGGTTTCCCAACCGGCATGCAGCATATCCCAGTGACTGGCTTCATCGGCATGCATGATTGCCAGACGGTCGACATGACGCTTCGCCAGTTCGACGCCTTCGGCTTCTGACTTCACCACGAAAGGACGGGTGCGACCGTTGCGCTCACGGAAGGCCACCACGACGCGGCGCTTACCGGTCTGGTGTTCGGCGCGGCGGCGGTCAACGCGCTTCTCAGCGATGTTGTGCGGGCGAATGTGACCACCGAAGTATGCGCCATCAACCTCAACGTCACCGTCAAGGGCTTTGTCATTCTGGATTTCGAGCGAAAGAGCTTCGCGGAGCTTGTGAGCGAGAACCCATGCGGTCTTGTACTGCACGTCCAGATCGCGGGAAAGCTGGAGAGCGGAAAGGCCCTTTACGGCGTTGACGAAGATGCAGACAGCGCCAAGCAGATCCATGAAGCCAAGCTTGCGGCTGGCGAAGATGGTGCCTGAGGTAACGCTGTACTGAGAGCCACAGGCAGCGCACTTGAACTTACGGCGGGTGCTGATTTCGTAATGGTCCAGGCAACCGCACTTCGGGCAAACCGGGTTGCCATCGGTCGAGGCCCACCGCAGCTTTTTGAACACCTGATAAGCCTTGTCCTCACCGCCCTTGTAGATTTCCTTGAGGGAGAGTGTGCGGGCCTGAGCCGAGAGGAGAAAGTGTTGAGCCATTGTCATCGTTTCCAGTGCATGTGCACTAGATATGATGATCGTCTGACATCTTGTCAAGGGCAAAAGCATCATATACGATGACAATATCATCATGGAGAATGACAATGCCCGAACGGACAGACTGGGAAGCAAAAGCGCGCGGGCTAATTCGCGCGGAAATGGCAAGACAGAATGTCAGCTATTTACAATTGGTTGAAAGGCTGGAATCCATTGGCGTGACTGAGGATGAACGCAATCTGAGGAACAAGGTCAGCCGTGGAAAATTCACAGCCGCCTTCATGCTGCAATGTCTAAGCGCGCTTGGTTCGCGGGAATTGCGCTTGGATTATCATTCCTAGTATCACACCCACAAAGCGGCTGGGCTCAAGAAAGCAATCAGGCTCCCGGTGAAGAGATAAACATACCTCTGCCAGCGTTTGGGCTCATCGAGCAAGCGGATGAATCCGATAAGCTGACTCAGCCATGTGAGCCCGAAAGCGATGAACGTGAGTCCGATCTTTGCGCTCAATGGAAGGCTGCGGATGCCGCCAAGAAATCTGCTGACTGGAGTGTCTATCTCGGTCTTGGCGGGACCTTCATAGGAATATTGACTCTCGGTGCTGCCTTTGCCGCCGCCTATTTTGCCAGAAGTGCCGTTCTTGAGACCCGTCGCATTGGTGAATCTCAGGTCAGGGCTTATATGGCCGAGGAAAAGATTGATTTTGCTTATCCCAAGACCGGCTACGACGAACACCCTTTCGAAATTGATATTGTCGTTCACTGGAAAAATTACGGCCAGTCTCCAGCTCTTGAATGCGCTATTAAAACCATCCCTTTGATAGTGGCCAAGGAAAACATAGACAAACCAATATCTAATCTTATCGGCGCCCTTAAGAATATGGAGCTCGGATCGGGCACCTGCGCAATGAATAGGTCGGTCCACTCCAGAAACGCCCAATACGAACGGCACGAGGTCACCGGTTGGCAAAATGGTGATTTCGAGTTCGTCGTATACTCTGTGATCGCATTCCGAGATGTTTTTGGTCGCGCTCATCGGGTTGAGGCTTGCAGCCATGTTGAAAGAGGGAGCCCAAAGGATGGCGGGACGGAAATTCATTTCCGCGTTTACCCCTATCACAACCGCGAGATAACCAGCGAACAATGACGCGGCCCACGCCGCGCGTGTTCTCACGTCGACGCCCCTACATCACGCCCTCCCTTCGGAGTTCGGGGGCTTGGTGCTTTTGATACATAAGACCGCGGAAATGGTTGGATGTTCCGCCCAACGGAATTGGCATGCCGGTACGAGCAAGAAACGGGATGAGGACACGAAACAGGCCGCTGTATTCAAGCGCGAACAGGCCTGAGAGCCAGTTTGAACCGATGTTCGCGATGGCCAGAGGCGCCTGCAGGCAGCCGAGCCGCTCTTCTCCGGCGCAGAACGTCTTCCAGGCCTCGCGCAATTGACCCGGGCCAGGCTTGTCCTCTGCGTCATAGACTGCCACCAGCGACCCGCGAGCTCCGGAAAGCGCATATTGCAGAGCTTTCGGCTTCGTGCGCGGCCCGAAATCCGGCACTCTGACGATTTCGCACTCGGTGCCCAGCTTCTGCGCCTCAAGGGCGGCAATGGTCTCGGTATCTTCGTACTCGCAGATATATTTTACATCCAGGCGGCTCTTCGGCCACTGCAGCGCGGATATCCGCGCAACCAGCGCCGGAACCATCGCGGCCTCATCGCGAAGCGCAATCAGCAGCGTGTAGATCGGCGGCGGTTGGCCGGCATCGGGCTGAGCGCGATTCGGGGGTGGGCAAAATGCCGCTGTCACCAGCGCGACAAGTCTTAAAAGAATGCCGCCCGAGAAAAAGAGCGTCAGCATCACATGCAGTGCCACGAAAGAGGAAAAGGGCCATGCGGCAACCGCCGCGACACTCAGGCAAAGCATGAGTGCAAGAACAAATCCCTGAGGCCCCGTCAGCACCCGGCGGGCGCTGGCCGAACTGTGCTCCTGGTCGAGCGCGAAAGTGCACCGCCGGACGCGGTGATCTTCCCATGATTGCCAGACCGCACGTCGAATTGTCGCCGGAGAAGCCACGGCGAGACGTCTGCGAAGAGCGGGACGGGCATCAAGACGCGCCTTTTCGGCCTCCAGATATCTCGCCTCGGGCGAGATGACGGTGATCTGCCCTTCGGGACGCGACAGCCGCAGCGGCCCATCCCGGCGCAGGAGCACCTCGGTCGAGTCAAGTCGGACAACTTCTTCCGGTGCTATCTGGTCCAGATAGCGCAGCCCCAGTTCCGAAGCGAGCCAGCGATAATACAACTCAGGATCTATCAGCCGTTTTGCAATGAGCTCCTGCTCAACGGTTGTCATGTTTGTCGCCGCTGCCTTGCCCGCTGCCTCGACATGGGGTTTGCCGATGCCACAGGCAATGAAGAATCGCTGCTCCTGATCCTCTTCTGCCGGAAGCGCTCTTTGCGGACTTGAGTGCAGATTGGTTGGTACCGCGCCGGCTTCGGAGCTGGAAACCAGCCGCAACGGCGTTGCAGCTTTGTCCCTCAAGGGCCGATTGGTTGTATTGCCTGGGGCCATGACTCTGATAAACACATGACGATTGCAGCGAGTTGATAAATCTATGGTAGTACAACCCTTGCCAGATGCACCTGATATAATCAAGTTTTTTTCGCGTTTTGCGTGCATTCTGATTGTACTTCTTGCTTCGCTGCGGCCTGTTCTGGCTGCAGACACGGTTTTCGTACCCAATTACATGGATCCGCGGGAACGCATCGCGGCGCCGGACCTGCAGCAGTTTCCGCGCATACGGTTTATAACAACGGTCGATTTTCCGCCCTTCAGCTTTCTCGACCAGACCAGCCGACTTTCGGGTTTCCACATTGATCTGGCGCGGGCGATCTGTGCCGAACTCGAGATCCTGTCCAAATGCCAGATCCAGGCGCTCCCCTGGAGCGAGTTGCCCGACGCTCTACAGAGCGGGCAGGCGGAGGCCATTATTTCGGGAATTGCCATGACGCCCGAAAGCCGGTCGGAATACCGCTTTACCCGCACCTACATGACGCTGCCGGCGCGGTTTGTGGCGCGGAACGAGCTTGCCGGCCGTGACCGGCCGGCTCAGACCCTGACGGAGGAGCGGGTGGGGGTGATGGCTGGGACTGCCCATGAGGCGATGCTGCGTGCGTGGTTCCCGGGTCTCAGGCCCGTGATCTTTTCCCGTCAGGAGTGGATGTTCGACGCACTCAAGTCCGGCTCCGTTGCCGCCATATTCGGTGACGGCCTGCAGCTGTCCTTCTGGCTCGCAAGCCAGTCGGCCGACGGATGCTGCGGGTTTCTGGACGGTCCCTATGTTTCCCAGAAGCACCTTGGCGAAGGGCTCGCGATCGCGGTCCGCCCGCGCAACGCGCGGCTGGCTGTTGCCTTCGACCATGCGCTTGCTGCGCTCAATCGCAACGGCCGCTTTGCTGAACTCTATCTTCGCTGGTTTCCCAATGGCCTGTTCTGACCGGCAGTGTCGGCCTTGGTGCGGCCCGGCGTGGACCTGAAAGGCAATGTAAGGGCCCAACCGAGGTTTGCCGGGCTGTCGTCACGCCATTCGTTCAGGCCGATTTCAATTCCGGTGTCGCCGCGTCGCGGCGTGTGGGTGTAGGTCGAGAAGAGCCGGTCCCAGATAGCGAAATTGAAGCCGTAGTTCGAATCCGTCTCACGGGGGTCGGTCGAATGATGGATGCGGTGCATGTCAGGCGTCACGATCAACAGCCGCAACAGCGCATCGGCGGACTTGGGAAGCTTGATATTGGCGTGGTTGAACATTGCCGCACCGTTGAGCACGATCTCGAAGACGAGGACCGCGATCGGCGGAGCACCCAACGCGATGATGACGGCGGCTTTCCAGACCATCGACAGCACGATCTCGAGCGGATGAAACCTGAGCGCAGTGGTCAGGTCGAAACCTGTGTCGGCGTGATGCATGCGATGGATCCGCCACAACAGCGGCCATTTGTGGCTGACCACGTGTTCGAGCCATACGGCAAAATCAAGGATGATGAAGGCCAGGATCCCCGCCAGCCACAACGGCATCCCGATCAGCGGCATGAGGCCATATCCCTGCGCCTCGGCCCACAGCGCCGTGCCCACGGCCGCGAGCGGAAACACGATCCTGAGCAGCACGGACGACAGCACCACCATCGCCAGATTGGTGACCCAGCGACGGGATTTGAGCGCGCCGCGCATTTCGTTGCGCTCAAGCCGCGGCGCGGCAAGTTCGATTGCGGCAAGCGTCAGGAAGATCGCTGAAAAGGCGATCAGGCGGATTACCGGTTCTGACAGGCCGAAAATATCCATCGGTCACTTTCCTTCAAGCGTGCTCGAAGCGCCATATGCCATGTTTTGCATGGGATGGCGAAACACGTTCAAGTGAATTGCCTGCGGGCCGGCCGGATCGTCGTCGACGTGGCCGGCACCCCCGACCGTACGCCTAAAAACCGAACACAGGCGATGAGCAAGCCGCAGAGGCCTCGCAGCAGGACGGAGCAACTCTCGAAGCGGAACCCGCGCCCTGGGAAAGCCGGTCAGTTTCGAGGCAGGCCGACAGGTCAGGCGTGCCGGAACCTTGCAATGGCGCCACGCTCGATTGCAGCGCATGTCAGCTTGTCCAGGCTCAGACGGTCGCGGACCATCTGCAACAGCCGGATTTCCTCCTGCTGAATATTGTAATCAGCCGAGGCGATTTCCACCGCCAGTGCATAGGCGGTATCGTAAAGCTTGGAAGGCACCGCGTCGCGAACCACCTCCAGAACGATGTCGAGCCCTTCCGGCCCCTTGAGGATTTCGGCGGCCGACCGGGTCACATCGATCAGCCGGTCTTCATCGAAGCCCTTGAAAACCGGCAGGAAGGTGACCAGTCGCCCTATCCGCGCCAGTTCGGCGTCATTCATGGCCTTGTCGACGGCAGACATGGTCACCATCAGGTAGATCAGGGCGTCGTGGTGGTGAATATGGCTTGTCATGATCGAACTCTCTTTTGATTCTGAGCGACAATAGAAAGTCAGGCTGGAGCGCACAAGCATGGATGCGCCTGCTTAACACCCGCCGGGACAGGAAGGCCTCACCCGCCTCGCGGGACTACTGGCTTGCCCAGATGATCCGCGCCATCCATTCGATTTCCGAAAGGTCGAAATTGCGGTTGGGATGGTCCGGATTGAGCGAGAACAGTTCGACGCTGCGCGGGCTTTGGCGGTGGAGCACTTTCGCCATCACTTCACCATCCCGCGAGCGCACGACCACGCGGTCGCCGCGCCTGACCTGCGCGCCCGGCTCAACAATGAGAATGTCGCCGTCACGGTAGAGCGGCAACATGCTGTCGCCTTGCACCTCCAGCGCATAGACACCGGGCCGTTCGGCCGGTTGGGCCGGAAAATCGACGACGTCCCAGCCCTGGCCGGCAGGAAAACCGCCGTCATCAAAGAACCCTCCGGACCCCGCCTGAGCAAACCCGAGAAGCGGAATGGTCCCGGCCTGCGGCGGAAACGAGCCTTCCGGTACGCCGGTTGTATTGCCGCTTCGCGCGTCGCCGAACAGGCTCATGAAATCGTCCAGGGACGAACCGGTCGCATCGAGGACCTTCGCCAGCGATTCGGTCGAAGGCCACCGGTCCCGGCCATCCGCGCCCCGGCGCTTCGACTTGTTGAAGGCAGTCGGGTCGAGCCCCGCGCGGCGCGCCAGTCCCGAAGCTGTCAGGCCGTGACGTTCGGCAAGCGCATCGAGCGCGGACCAGATCCGTTCATGCGAGAGCATCGGCGTCTTCCCGGCAATCAGGTCTGCCGCAGCATCGCGCCGATCGGACGCGGCAGGGGCGGCAGGAGTTGGATGTCCATATCGCCGCAGGCAAGGCCTGAAGCGTCCTGTCGAAAGCGGTAACACTCCAGACCAGATCTTTTTACATGATCGGAGCCTGCGGAGTAAAGCGGTCTAGGAAAAATATCCTCTTGTCGTCAAGCCGCATCGGAGCCGGTCAGACATCACACGGGCCGGAACGGTCCGCGCCCGGAGACAAGGGCCTGCTCAAGCATTTCTATCCGGTCCTGGCCCCAGAATGGCTCCCCGTTATACACATAGGTCGGCACCCCCACCGCATCTGCGGCGATGGCCTCCCGGGTGTTGCGCTCCCGAACCTCCGCAACGGCATCCGTCTTGGCGTCCTTGAGCGGTGGGCTTGGGTCGAGCCCGACCTGGGACAGGTAGGACGCCAGAATGGCTTCATCGGCGATGTTGTCGTCATTGGCCCACACGCCGGCGAGAACCTTGCCGATGAAATAGCGCGGATCATGCCCATCATTGACAAGCGAGATGACGACCTTGTCCGCAAGGGCGGGATCGACGGGCCAATGAAGCGGTGCGGTCTTGATGGGAAGGCCGCGCCAGTGAGCAAGCCGCTGCAGTTCGATCAGTCGCAGCCGCTGCCGGACCGGCGGCCGTTTGCCGGGAGGCACTGCGCCGGATATGTCCCAAATCGCGAACAGATTGACCGGCTTGTAGTTCAGCTTCACCTTGTGTGTCTCTGCGAGTTCGCAGATCCGGGTATGCCCCAGATACGTGAACGGAGAGGCACTGTAGAAGTAGTAATCGATCTCTCGCACCGGGCGATCCTCCCTTTTGGCCGCACAGTGCCTCTACACACCGGCCGCGGCAAGACAAATTATCCGGAGACGGCCAATCCCTGCCCGCGAGCACAACTCTCCGGCTCTCCGCGCGGTTCTGTTGCGCGGTTGCACTGGCAAGCTTCCGGAAGCCGGGCTACCAACTTCAGCGAAGAGGGCAAACGGGTTTGGCCGATTGCTGTGGGCAGAGGATTGTGCCGGCATGGCGGATGATATCGAAGCGATAACAAGTGCCAATCGTCTTGCCTGGGATGCCTCGGCTGCCCGTCACAAGGCTGCTGCCGACTTCGAGCGCCAGCTCGCTGGCTTTGCCGATCCCGCATTCTCGACGTTCGATTCCCTGATCGCGCATGTTCTCCGAACCCAAGGGGTCAATGGCGCGCGGGCCGTCCAGATCGGTTGCAACAACGGCCGCGAGGCCCTCTCCATGCTTTCGCTGGGCGCCCGCGAAGCTGTCGGTATCGATCAGTCGCCGGCGTTTCTGGAACTGGCCGAACAATTGCGCGCCGTCTCTCCCCATGCCGCCCGTTGCCGCTTCGTTGAGGCCAACATCTACGAACTGCCAGGCGATCTTGAGGCCGGCTTCGATCTTGCCCTGATCACCATCGGCGTCATCAACTGGATGCCGGATCTGGCAAGGTTCTTCAAAATCGTGTCATCATTGCTCTCGGCCGGGGGACGCCTGGTGATCTACGAGACCCACCCGGTACTGGACATGTTCGAACCTCACGCGGAATTTCCGCACCGGCTCGCCTATTCCTATTTCCGCACAGAGCCTTTCATCACCGATGAAGAGATTGTCTATGATGGCTCCGAAACCGCCAAGGCGCCGCCGTCCTATTGGCATTTCCATACCATGGGAGAGATTGTCACGGGCTGTGTCGAGGCCGGTTTGCAGATCAGGGAACTGATCGAGTATCCGCACTCCAACCGGGAACCGGATTACGATGTCTATGTCGGACAGGATGCGCAACTGCCGTTGTGCTACACGCTGGTGGCGGAAAAGACCTGATCATAAAAAAACGGGCCCGAAGGCCCGTTCCGGAATTCTCTCGCTAAGCGGAGCGGTCAGGCCGCTTCCTTCTCGTCCTTGTACGGATCGAACCGGCCGTAGAAGGTCTCGCCCTTTTCGGCCATCTCGACCAGCAGCTTCGGCGCCTTGAACTGCTTGCCGTATTTGCGCGCCAGAACCTTGCACATGTCGACGAAGGTCTGTGCACCCATGGCGTCGATGTAGCTCAGTGCCCCACCTGTGTAAGGCGCAAAGCCGAAGCCCAGAATGGTGCCGAGGTCCGCTTCGCGCGGATCGGTGACGATGCCCTCCTCGACGGTGCGAACGGCTTCGAGCGCGATCACGGCAAGAAAGCGGTTCTTCAGTTCCTGGACATCCACCTTTTCCGCGGGCAGTTGCGGATAGAGCGTCTTCAGTTCCGGCCACAGATGCTTCTTGGCGGGCTTTGCGGGATAGTCGTAAAATCCCTTGCCGTTCTTGCGGCCCAGACGTCCTTCCTTCTCCACCATTCGCTCGACCAGTTCGAGATGCCGCGGATCGACGGCCTTCTCGCCGAGATCGGCGATGGTCGCCCGAACGATCTTCAGCGACAGGTCGATCGCCACCTCGTCGTTGAGCGCCAGCGGCCCGACCGGCATTCCGGCCATCTTGGCCGAGTTCTCGATCATGGCCGGCGGCACGCCCTCGGCCAGCATGTTGTAGCTTTCGTTCATGTAGCGCAGCACGCAGCGGTTGACGAAGAACCCGCGGGTGTCGTTGACGACAATCGGGGTCTTCTTGATCGCTGTGACATAATCGAGGGCCACGGCCAGCGCCTTGTCCGAGGTCTTTCGGCCGAGAATGATCTCCACCAGCATCATCTTGTCGACCGGCGAGAAGAAGTGGATGCCGATGAAGTTCTTCGGACGTTTCGAGTTCTTGGCAAGCCCCGTGATCGGCAGCGTCGAGGTGTTCGAGGCATAGACGGTCGTCGGCCGGATCTGCGCTTCGATGGATTCTGTCACTGCCTTCTTGACGTCACGGTCCTCGAAGACCGCCTCGATCACCAGATCGGCGTCAGCGAGATCCGCATGATCGGTCGAAGTGCTGATCAGCGAAAGCAGCTTCTCGCCGGCTTCCTTTGTGGTCTTGCCCTTCTGGATGCCTTTCTTGACCAGGTCTTCGGAATAGGCCTTGCCCTTTTCCGCAGCTTCCGTGTCGCGGTCGATCAGAACCACCGGAATACCCGCTTTTGCCGTCACATAGGCGATGCCCGCGCCCATGAACCCGGCGCCGACAACGCCGATCTTGCGGAACTTGGTCGGCTTGATGCCTTCGGGACGGCGAGCGCCCTTGTTGATTTCCTGCAGAGACACGAAAAGCGACCGGATCATCGACTGGGCTTCAGGGGTTTGCAGGATATGGCTGAAATAGCGCTGCTCGATCCTGAGTCCCGTGTCAAACGGCACCTGAAGGCCTTCGAAAACGCTCTTCAGGATTGCCTTGGCGGCGGGGTAATTGTCCTGCGTTTCCCGGCGAAGGATCGCCGATGCGGCAGGCCAGAGCTGCGCGCCCTGCGCCGACCAGATCTGGCCGCCCGGCAGCTTGAAGCCCTTTTCGTCCCATGGCTGAACCGGCTTGAGGCCGTTCTTGATCATCGCCTTTGCGGCGGAAATCAGCTTCTTCGGCTCGACCACCTCGTGAACCAGGCCCATGGCCTTGGCCCGCGCAGGCGTCAGCGATTGACCCGTGGTCATCATCTGCAACGCGTCCTGCGCGTTGGTTAGCCGCGGCACGCGCTGTGTGCCGCCGGCGCCCGGGAATATGCCGACCTTGACCTCGGGCAGCGCCAGCTTGACCGAGGGCGAATCCGCGACAACGCGTCCGTGGCAGGCAAGCGAGAGTTCGAACGCGCCGCCCATGCAAACACCGTTGATGGCCGACACCCACGGCTTTCCGCAGGTTTCGATCTTGCGATAGAGCCAGCTCATGCGACCGACCTGTTCGAACAGCACCTTCTGGGCGTTGTCGGGGTCCTTGCGCTGCTCTTCGGCCATGCCCGCAAGCATGGTCTTCATCATGGTGAGGTCCGCGCCGCCGGAAAAGGTCTGCTTGCCGGAGGTGAAGACGACGCCCTTGACGCTGTCGTCGGCGACGAACCGGTCAACCAGTTCGTCCAGTTGTTCCAGTGCGGCCTGCGTGAACACGTTCATCGACCGGTCGGTCATGTCCCACGTGACGAGCGCGATGCCGTCACTGTCCACGTCTACGGTGTAAATCTCATTGCTCATTGTGGTTCTCCCGGTATCAGACGCGTTCGATGATCGTCGCGGTGCCCATGCCCGCGCCGATGCACAACGTGACAAGTGCGGTGTTGAGGTCGCGGCGCTCGAGTTCGTCGAGCACGGTGCCGAGGATCATGGCGCCGGTGGCGCCGAGCGGATGGCCCATCGCGATGGCGCCGCCATTGACGTTGATCTTGTCGGAGGGGATGTCGAAAGCCTGCTGGAAACGCAGCACCACCGAGGCGAAAGCCTCGTTGAGTTCGAACAGGTCGATGTCCTCGATTTTCATCTTGGCGCGCTTCAAGAGCTTCTCGGTCACGTCCACCGGACCGGTCAGCATCAGCGCCGGATCCGAACCGATATTCGCAAAAGCGCGGATCTTCGCGCGCGGTTCCAGACCCATGGTCTTGCCGCCCCGCTTCGAGCCGAGCAGTACCAGACCTGCGCCATCGACGATGCCCGAGGAATTGCCGGCATGGTGGACGTGGTTGACACTTTCGATTTCGGGATGGGCCTGAATGGCAACCGAGCCGAAGCCGCCCATTTCCGCCATCATGCCGAACGAAGCGTTGAGGCTTGCAAGCGCCTGCATGTCGGTTCCCGGGCGCATGTGCTCGTCGCGGTCGAGAATGGTCAGGCCGTTGACGTCCTTGACCGGCACCACCGACTTGGAGAAATAGCCCTTCTCCCAGGCATTGGCGGCGCGCTTCTGGCTTTCCACTGCATAGGCGTCGACATCATCGCGCGAGAAGCCGTATTTGGTGGCGATCAGGTCGGCGGAAATCCCCTGCGGCATGAAGTAGGCCGGGATATTGACCGATGGGTCCATGAACCAGGCGCCGCCCTGCGCGCCGATGCCGATGCGCGACATGGATTCCACACCGCCGGCAATCACGATGTCGTCGGCGCCCTGTGCGATCTTGGCAGTGCCGAAATTGATCGCGTCGAGCCCGGACGCGCAGAACCGGTTGATCTGGATACCGGGCGCCTCGGTGGCATATCCCGCTTCGAAGGTCGCCGCGCGGGCGATGTCGCCGCCGGCTTCGCCGATCGCATCGACGCAACCCATGACAATGTCATCGACCTTCTCGGTGGCGAGCCCGTTCCGGTCGCGCAGTGCCTCGAGCATGTGGGATGCAAGCCGCACCGAGGGAACTTCGTGCAGGCTGCCGTCTTTCTTGCCGCGCCCCCGCGGGGTGCGGACGTGATCGTAGACAAATACATCAACCATTGCGGTGATCTCCAGGTTATCGTTTCGTGTCAGGCTTTTGCCGTTTCGGGATCCATCCCGCTCGGCATCAGCTCTTCGGGTCGTTTGTAGCCGGGCAGGGCCGCAATCCGGTCCAGCCAGGCCTGAATGTTCGGATGGGCGGCGAGGTCCATGCCGATCTCCTCGGGCCAGAACAGATATCCGCAAAGCGAAAGGTCGGCGATTGTCGGATGCCCGGCAACTACGAAGTCGCGGCCCTCAAGATGCGCGTCCAGCAATTTCCAGGCGCTTCTGGCGCGCGCGAGAAGGAACTGCGCAGCCGGGTCGTCGCCCTTTTTCTGAAACCGGTCCATGAACCGGTAGGTCGCGGAATAGCTGGTAAGCTTGTGGTTGTCCCAAAGCAGCCAGCGCAGGATTTCACGCTGTTCGGCCTCGTTGGTCGGACCGAACCGGCCCAGTTCGCCGGCAAGATAGTCGAGGATCACGCCGGATTGGCTCAGGACAAGTTCCTGGCTGCCAAGATGGTCGGTCAGGACCGGGACTTCGCCCATGATGTTGAGTTCGCGGTACTCCGGCGACCGCGTCTGTCCGTTGAAAAACGCCACGCGCCGCGGTTGCCAGTCGGCGCCGATCAGTTCGAGCATCAGCGCCACCTTGTAGGCGTTGCCGCTTTCCAGAAAGCAATCGAGTGTAAAGCGCGCCATCGGTCACAAGCTCCTTGCGATCAATAGTTTCATGATCTCGTTGGTTCCACCGTAAATCCGCTGCACCCTTGCGTCGCGGAACATCCGGGCAACCGGATACTCGTTCATGTAGCCGTAGCCGCCATGAAGCTGCACGCATTCGTCCACCACCTTGCACTGCAGGTCGGTGGTCAGATACTTAGCCATCGACGCGGTGGTGGTTGTCAACTGCCCCTTGAGATGCTCGCCGATGCAGTGATTGACGAAAACCCGCGCCATCACTGCTTCCGATTTCAGCTCAGCCAACTTGAACTGGGTGTTCTGGAAATCGATGATCGCCTTTCCGAAGGCCTTGCGCTCCTTGACGTAATCGACGGTCACCGCCAGAGCGCGCTCGATCATCGAGATCGCCTGGTTGGCGATCAGCAGCCGCTCCTGCGGCAGTTCCGTCATCAGCTGCGCGAAACCCTGGCCTTCCTCGGTGCCAAGCATGTTGGCTGTCGGGATGCGCACGTCATCAAAGAACAACTCCGAGGTGTCGTTGCTCTTCAGCCCCACCTTGTCGAGGTTGCGGCCCCGGCGAAAGCCCTCGACTTCGTCGGTCTCGACCACCATCAGCGAAACGCCCTTGGCGCCTTTCGACGGATCAGTCTTGCTGACCACGATGATCAGGTTGGCGTGCTGGCCGTTGGTGATGAAGGTCTTCGAGCCGTTGATGACGTAGTGATTGCCGTCCTTCTTGGCGCTCGTCTTGATGCCCTGCAGGTCCGAACCGGCGCCCGGTTCGGTCATGGCGATAGCGCCGATCATCTCGCCGGTGGCCATCTTTGGTAGCCATTTGCGCTTCTGCTCTTCGGAGCCGAAATGCAGGATGTAGGGCGCGACGATGGCATTGTGCAGCGCGATCCCGAAACCGTCGGTTCCGGTGCGCCCCAGCGCTTCGGCGATCACCGCCTCGTGCGCATAGGTTCCGCCGGAACCGCCATAGTCCTCGGGCATCGAGGCGCACAGGAGACCGGTGGCTCCAGCTGCCTCCCATGCGCTCCGGTCGACCATTTCCTGCTTTTCATAGCGTTCGTAGTGCGGCGCGACCTCGGCTTCCAGCCAGCGGCCGGCCATGTCTTCGAGCATGGCGACGTCGTCGTCCATCCAGTCCGGACGCGGTACGCCAAGCACTTCCGACGGCAATGTCGCCATGTCTTCCTCCCGATCCTCGGCCGGATGATCTGTCGCCCGGCGAAACATGTTAAGTCCGCCGAAGCCCGAGGCATCGGCGGACCCGAAATCAGAACGCTGCTGCGTCGAGTTCCATCATGGTGTCAGCGCCGGTTTCGATGCGCGCCTTGCGCAGCGATGTTTCCGGCATGATGCGCTCCATGTAGAACTTGCCGACCAGAAGTTTCGCGGCCAGGAACTCGTCCTTGCCGTTGGCGCCGGCGGCCCGCTTTTCCACAGCGGCTTTGGCCATCAACGCCCACATGTAGCCCAGGGAAACAAGGCCGAAGAGATGCATGTAATCCGTCGAAGCCGCACCGGCATTGTCGGGCTTGGCCATGGCGTTCTGCATCAGCCACATCGTCGAAGCCTGCAGATCGTTGAGGCCCTTCTTGAGACTCTTGGTGTAAAGTGCGAGCTCTTCGTTGTTGCGGTTTTCCTCGCAGAAATCGCCCACTTCCTTGAAGAAGGCCATCACCGCGCGCCCGCCGTTCTGGCCGAGCTTGCGGCCGACGAGGTCGAGCGCCTGGATGCCGTTCGCACCTTCATAGATCATGGCAATGCGGGCATCGCGCACATACTGGCTCATGCCCCATTCCTCGATATAGCCATGGCCGCCGAACATCTGCTGCGCCATCACCGCATGGTCGAAGCCCTTGTCGGTGAGCACGCCCTTGACCACCGGGGTGACCAGGGTCAGCAGGTCGTCGGCTTCCTGCCGGTCGCTCTCGACTTCGGACTTGTGGGCAACGTCGGACTTGAGCGCGGTCCACAGCATGAAGGCGCGACCGGCCTCGTTGAAGGCGCGGATGGTCAGCAGGGTGCGGCGCACGTCGGGATGCACGATGATCGGGTCGGCCTTCTTCTCCGGCTCCTTGGGGCCGGAGAGCGAGCGGCCCTGAAGGCGTTCGCGGGCATAGTCGACAGCATTCTGATAGGCAATCTCGCCCATCGCCTGGCCTTGAAGCCCAACGCCGAGCCGGGCCTCGTTCATCATCACGAACATGGCCTTCAGACCGGCGTTTTCCGTGCCGATCAGATAGCCGGTGGCCTCGTCATAGTTCATCACGCAGGTGGCGTTGCCGTGGATGCCCATCTTCTCTTCGAGCGAGCCGCAGGTGACCGGATTGCGATCCCCCAGAGAACCGTCTTCGCCGACCATGTACTTTGGCACGATGAACAGCGAGATGCCCTTCACGCCTTCCGGAGCACCCTCGATACGGGCGAGCACCAGATGGATGATGTTGTCGGACATGTCGTGTTCGCCGGCCGAGATGAAGATCTTCTGGCCGGAAATCTTGTAGCTGCCGTCATCCTGCTTCACCGCCTTGGTGCGCAGAAGCCCCAGATCGGTGCCGCAATGCGGCTCGGTCAGGTTCATGGTGCCGGTCCAGGTGCCTTCCACCATCTTGGGAAGGAACTTGGCCTTCTGCTCATCGCTGCCATGCTCATGAATCGCCGCGATCGCGCCCTGGGTGAGCCCGGGATACATCATGAAGGAAAGGTTCGCCGAAGACATGTATTCGCCCACGGCCACATGCAGCGCGTAGGGCAGGCCCTGTCCGCCAAATTCGGTCGGAGCGGCAAGGCCAAGCCAGCCGCCTTCGCAATACTGCTTGTAGGCTTCCTTGAAGCCCTTTGGCGTCGTCACGCTGGCGTCGTCATGCCGGGTGCAGCCCTCCTGGTCGCCGACCTGGTTGAGCGGCAGCATAACCTCTTCGGAGAGCCGGGCGCCTTCCTGCAGAATGGCTTCGACGATGTCGGGACTTGCGTCCGCAAAGCCGGGAAGGTTCATGTATCGCTCATAGCCGAGCACATCATTGAGAATGAAAAGCGTATCGTCGACGGGCGCCTTGAAGACTGGCATGTTTTCTCATCCCTTGTTCGCTGATGGCCGCCGGCACGATAGCCAGCCAGCCTGTGGATGCATCCATACTCAATTTTGACGTTTGCGTAAACGTAAAAAAATTCGTTTTCGGCTCTCTCACTGTCTCCACACTGTTAAAATCAACCAAAAAGCGGCTTTTTCTGTGTCGCGAGTGTGGGAAAAGGCGAAAAAAGTTACCCGGATTTTGTCGGGCCAACCGTGTGCGGTGCCTGAAAAATATCAGTGAATGGCCACGTAAGGCGGTCTTTTCAATGCGTTACAGGAGGCTTTCGCAAATCAGGCGGGATGCGCAGAAAAATGATGCGGAAAAGAGATGGGATTCAGACGGGCGACCTCTGGTCGCGGAGAGGCGGTCACTGACCGATGATCGGGAGATTGTCGCACCCTTTCGGGCCTCACTCGGCCTCAAGTGCTGGCGGGACTGACCGGTGGCCGGACGTTACTCGGATTCTTCCAGCATTTCGCGCACCACGGAGATGGTGCGTTCAAGTTCGGTGATCGCGGTGTTGATGCTGTCGCGCTGTTCTTCAAGCACCCGCATCTGCGCCTCACCCTTGCCCAGGGCAACTTTTAGCTGGGTGACATTCTTGCCGCGCGGATCATACAGGTCGATCATCCGCTTGACCTCGGTCAGCGAGAAACCGACCCGCTTGCCCAGCAGGATCAGTTTCAGCCGGGCGCGGTCACGTTTGGTGAACAGCCGCGTGACGCCCACGCGCGTCGGCTTTAGCAGCCCCTTGTCCTCATAGAAACGCAAGGTCCGCAAGGTGACGCCAAATTCCTCGGCCAGATCCCCGATCTTGTAGACCGCTTCATCCTGGTCGGCGCTGGTATCCGTCATGTCGTTCATGTTCTGCCAAAACTTCTCACTGTCGGTCATCCCAGACGTGGATAGCGGTGTGACATTAAACCTTCTGTATCGTCAAGTCGCACAGGTCCACCCCGCGAGGCGCAAGAAAAGTAACCTTGGTTAACGGGTTGTTTACCACGTTTCGCGGATTGTGCGGCTTAAGAACAGCACCTTTTTGTACCGTTTTCCGTGTTCGCGCCGGCCAAGCCCGGCAACCACCCTGAGGGATTGGAACAGCGCGCACCAAAAAACGAGGGAGGTGCTTCGGACGGGACGGGGCGCGGGGCTCCAGACCACAACGCGAAGCGGAAGCGAAAATGAACGGATCGCGATCATATTCAAGCCGGCACGGTGGAGGAGATGCGTCCCTGGACGCGTTAAATCGCACGATTGAAGGTCTGGAAGCACGCATTGAGGGGATGCTGGGTCGCGGCGGGCATCAGGCCGGTGTTTCCCGTCAGCCCGAACCGCCGGCGCAGCGCAGCGCTGGGGCGGGAATGATTGACGGCATCCGCGCACGCCAGCGCGCGCTCGAAAGTGCCCAGCGTGCTCCGGCGCAGGCCTCGGGCCAGGCGTCAAGCTCCCGCCTGTCCGAACACAAGCAATCCTCACAGGCCGCATTCGGAGCTACCCTGGCTCCGGATCTCAGCGAATCCTGCTGCGCGAGATGGCGAACCTGCGCAGCGAAATGAGTGCACTGCGCCAGGAAGCACGCAATCAGGCGCTGCCGGACGATCTGCGACGGGATCTTGCCGGCATCTCGGCTTCGATCGATGCACTCGGCACCCAGGACTCCAGCGCCGACGCCTTGCGGCTGGAACTCGATTCCATGCGTTCGATGGTCGACCGGCTTGCGCGCGAGGAAAGCGTGCAGGCGCTCGAAAATCGCTGGCAGTCGATGGAGGATCAGGTCTCCGCGCTCGATGTTGGCGGTCTGCGCGATGAATTGGTCAATCTTGCCTACCGCGTCGACGATATTCGCGAAGTCCTGGCCTCAAGTTCCGGTGACGCCCAGGCTCAGGTCATCGAGGCAAAAATTGCGGAGCTTGCCGAATCCATCGAGGCGATGTCGCACCAGACTGCCGCCGCCGATCCGCAGCTTCCCCGCCAGCTTGATCAGCTTGGGTCTCGGCTTGACGAGATCACGCGCGCAATCGCGGCCATTCCCGCCCCTGCCGCGCCCGAAATTGACGCCGCGCCTTTCGAAAGGCTCGAAGCCCGGCTTGCCGCGGTGTCGCAGAAGATCGATCAGCTCGAACCCCGGCATGACGGCTCGGATATCGGCCATCGCATCGAGAGCCTAGCGGCTCGTGTCGCGCAACTGGCCGACGAGGAAGCGGTCGCACGTCTCGATGCCCGCATCGAACGGCTCCAGAGCCTCGTCGAAAGCGGTGCTCAGAACGATGCCATGCCCGAACTGTCGGGCCACCTCGCCGACATCTCCGGCAAAATCGAGGCACTCGACACGCGCGGGATGGACCAGTCGTTGCTCGCGCGCCTCGATCAGTTGGCCCACCAGATCGACAGTCTTTCATCCAATCCGCCCCAGGCTCAGGCCGTTCCCGATGCGGTTATCGGTCGGCTTGAGGCGCTGATCGGCCGCGCCGAGCAGACCGCATCCTTTAACCCCGATCCATTGCCCGGGCTCGAAACACTCGATGCCCGGCTTGCCGATATTTCTTCGCGCTTGCAGCAGGCCGAAGTGGCTGCCGCCGGCAACGCGATGCATCCCAACGGTGGCCTGGAAACGGTGGAGGCCCAACTGGCGGAAATCGCCGCGCGGCTCGACCGCCCCATGGAAGCCGCACCCGCTTCCATTCCCGGAATAGAGAACCTCGAAGCACGCCTCGCCGACATCGCCAACCGTCTCGACATGTCCAGCGCGGCCCAATCAGGCCCCAGCGACGATGCGCTTCGTGGCCTGGAAGACCAGATTGCAAATCTGTCGCGCCTCGTCAGCTCGGCTCCGCAGTCCGGAGCCTCGGAAGCATTCGACGAGCGCTTTGCCTCGATCGAGGAGCATCTGGCCACCAGCGACGAATTCATTGTTGAGGCTGCCCGTCAGGCCGCCGAAGCGGCGCTGAGCGCCTATTCGGGCCAGTCCGGCAATGCCCAATCGCCGCAGGCCATCGCGAATATCGAGGTTATCACCGCGCTCGCCGATGACCTCAAGGCGCTTGAAGGCTTGAGCCGCAAAAGTGATGATCGCACGATGCGGGCGTTCGAGGCGGTCCAGGAGACCTTGCTCAAGATTGCTGGCAGGCTCGAGAAGCTCGATTCGATCCCCGCTTCCGTTCAGGCCGCCGGTCTGGGTGAAATGCGCGAGGCGGTGGCCGACGCCCGGATGAGTGTCGAGGCTGTCATGCCCGCAGCTTCCACGGGCGCTCTCGATGAGGCGGTTGCCCGGGACGCGGACTTCGAGGCTGAACCGGTCAATGCCGAGGCTCACGGCGGTCACGCGCGGAACCGCAACGCCGTCCAATCGCCATCGGAAGCTGCCGCGCTCGCTGCCGCCCATGCCGCCAGCGAAAATGCCGGCACCGATGATGAGGACGCAGGCCACAGCGAACAGAAATCCTTCCTGTCCGGTCTGGCCGCCCGTATCCGGCCGACAAAGGCTGCGGCGAAACCGGCACAGGGCGAACTTTCCGAACCCGAATTCGCCGAAGATGACAGCCCGTCGCTTGATCCGTCGATGGATCTCGATCCGGCAACGGCCAACATGCCGCTCGAGCCCGGCTCCGGCGCGCCGGACATCAATCGAATCCTGAAAAAGGTACGCGAAGCTCAGGCCATGGAACGCCAGCGTGGCGATGCTACCGATGACGGTTCGGACAAGGCCGACTTTCTTGCTTCCGCCAGGCGTGCGGCCATGGCTGCGGCGGCTGAAGTCGAAACCATCGGAAAAAGCCGGAGTGGAAAAAGCGGCGGTTTGTTTTCGGTTCTCAAGTCGCGCCGCCGTCCGATCCTGATGGTTGCGGGCGCCGTGCTGCTGGTCGTCATGTCCTATCCGCTCGTCAGCGGGTTCCTGTCCGGCGGTGGCAATGAGGCAAGCGACGTGGCGGTGACCGAACCGGCAATCGTTGAACCTGCTCCGGACGTCGAAACATCCGGCGCGCCTGCTTTGGCAGACCCGGGTGAGAGCGGTGTCGAAACGGCCGTCGATGTGGCCGAACCGCGGTTGCCCGAGGTGCGTGTGATCGAACCCGGCAACGCCGGTGACAACGGCAATGCAGCAATCACGCAGGCTCCCGCAGCTGGGTCGGGGGAAGCCCCGGTCGCAACCTCGCTTGAGGAAACCGCGGCCATCGCACCGGCAGCGGTCCCGCAGGAAGACACGGCGAACGAAACCGCTTCCGCCGGTTTTGAGGATGGCACAGTGCTCATGTCCGAGCTTGATGCGCTTCCGGACGGCGCGACAACCCCTGCACTGAAGGTCGCTGCCGCTGCCTCAAACCCGCTCGCCTTCTACGAAATCGGCGCGCGCTTCACAGACGGGCGTGGCGTTACGGTGGATCTTGAGCGGGCCGCAAGCTGGTATCAACGCGCCGCCGACCTCGGCCATGCACCCTCCCAGTACCGGATCGCCAATCTTTACGAGAAGGGCAGCGGCGTGGAGCGCGATCTGGCCGCCGCCAAGAAATGGTACCAGATGGCGGCCGAGCAGGGGAATGCCAGCGCCATGCACAATCTGGCGGTTCTTTACGCCACAGCCGGACCGGCCCCGGATTACACCAACGCCGCCGAATGGTTCGAGCGTGCAGCTGAAATCGGTGTCCGCGACAGCCAGGTCAACCTCGCCATCCTCTACGCCCGTGGCGACGGCGTGCCGCGCGATCTTGTCCAGTCCTACAAATGGTTCGCCATTGCGGCCAATGAGGGCGACAAGGATGCCGGCGTCAAGCGCGACGAGGTCTTCAACGCGCTCAGGCCCGAACAGGTCGAGGCCGCTCGCGCGGCGGTCGCCAACTGGACGGCCCAGCCCATCAATCCGGAAGCCAATGCCGTGGAAGTGCCTGCGGATTGGGGCGGCGACAGCACCCAGACCGCGTCCGTCGACATGGGCAAGGCGATCCGCAACATCCAGGCGATCCTGAACAACAACGGCTTCGATGCGGGGACGCCTGACGGCGTCATGGGCAAGCGCACCATTTCCGCAATCAAGGCATTCCAGTCCTCGATCGGCATGGAGCCGACCGGTGAAATCAATGACAAGCTGGTCAAGGAATTGCTCGCCCGCAACAGCTGATATCGAACACGTCGACAAGCGGTGTTGCGGCCAGCAGACAAGATGGATCAAGCCTCCCCATGCGGGAGGCTTTTTTCACGTCCGGAGCATCGAACCCGATGGAAAAAGCCGCCCGCGTGTTGCCCGCAACTCGCGGACACCATTTATTTTTCCCAGACAGTGATTTTGCCTCCGCTCATATTTGACTTGCGTGGCGTAAACGCGCAAAACCGTCCTGTCGGGTACGCCCCGACCCAAACCCCTTTTTCCCAGCCATGGACGCCCGGGGGCGCAAGGTGACCATCTACCTGCCGATCGCTGAACTGTCGGTCAACGTCTTCGTCATTCTCGGAATGGGCGCTGCCGTTGGCTTTCTGTCCGGCATGTTCGGCGTTGGCGGCGGGTTCCTGATCACGCCGCTTCTGATCTTCTACAACATCCCGCCCGCAGTCGCAGTCGCCACCGGTGCCAATCAGGTTGTCGCTTCTTCGGTTTCCGGGGCATTGGCCCATTTCCGGCGCGGCACGCTCGATATCAAGCTGGGACTCGTTCTGCTTGCGGGAGGTCTTATCGGCGCCACGGTGGGCGTGCAGATATTCTCGGCCTTGCGAAGGCTCGGCCAGCTCGATCTCATCATTTCGCTGCTTTACGTCGTGTTTCTCGGCTCTATCGGTGGTCTGATGCTTTGGGAAAGCGTCAATTCCATCCGCAGGGCTGCAAAGAACGGCCCTGTGTCGCTGCGCAAGCCCGGCCAGCACAACTGGGTGCATCGGCTGCCTTTCAAGATGCGGTTCAAGCGTTCGAAGCTCTATCTCAGTGTCATTCCGATCATCGTGCTGGGCTTTGCCATCGGCATCCTCACATCGGTGATGGGCGTCGGGGGCGGGTTCATCATGGTTCCGGCGATGATCTACCTGCTGCGCATTCCGACAAGTGTCGTGATCGGAACCTCGCTGTTCCAGATCATCTTTGTGACGGCCTTTACCACGGTGGTTCACGCCACGACCAACTTTTCGGTCGACATCGTCCTGGCCTGGCTATTGATGATCGCGGGCGTGGTCGGCGCACAGTATGGCGTGCGAGTCGGTCAGAAGATGCGTGGCGAACAACTTCGCGCGGGCCTTGCTCTGTTGGTTCTGGCGGTGGGTATCCGGCTTGGCCTCGGCCTCGTCATTCCCCCGGATGAAGTCTACTCGGTGATCAGCGGGAGCTTCGGTTTCTGATGCGTGCGCTGTTGATGGGTCCCGTTTTCCTGATTGCATCTTGCTTGGCGGCCGCTGCCCAGATTGCCGATCCGACCGTGACGATCAACGACAAGTTCGTCGAGCGGATCGACATCGGCATCTCCACCAATGAGATCGCGATCGCGTCGGATTTCTCCGGCGCGGACATCACCGTCTTCGGCGCGATCGACCGCGCCGATGAATTGCTCTTGGCCACTTTCGCCTATGATGTGGTGGTCTCGCTTGAGGGACCGCGCTTGCCAACGACCGTGCGCCGCAAGGAGCGCGTCGCGGGCATCTGGGTCAACCGTCATTCGATCAGTTTCAGTCCGGTGCCGGCGTCCTATTCGATGTCGAGCACCCGGCCGCTGGGCAATATTACCAACATGATGGAACTGGCCTCCCGCGATATCGGTATCGACAATATCCGCCTCGTGCCGACCGGCCACATCGGTGACGGTTCGCGCCTGACTGAGTTCCGGGATGCCCTGCGTCGCATCAAGCAGATCGGCGGCCTCTATCAGCGCGATCCCACCGGCGTCCAGTTCATCTCCAAGGCGCTTTTCAAGGCCTCTGTGCGTCTTCCCGCCAATATTCCGGTGGGGGAGCATCAGGTGCGCGCAGTGCTCTACAAGAATGGCGAGTTCGTCATGGAAAAGGTGATCCCGCTCAGGGTCGTCAAGACCGGCCTGGAGCAGTTCATCTTCAATCTGGCCCATGTCCACTCTTTCTTTTATGGATTGATCGCGGTGATGATCGCCGTGGTGACCGGCTGGCTCGGAAGCGTCATCTTCCGCAAGGATTGACGGGACAATCGCATGACTTCTGAGACCGAACAGATCCGCTTAACCGCAACTGCCTGGTTCCTTGCCGGCTTCGGCGCCGTCCCTTTTACGGCAATGGCGCTGGCCCAGGCGATGGCGCCCGGTTTTTCGGCCATGTACTTGGGTGGCGACGGGGCATTCATCGGCTACGGCGCGGTTATCCTGTCCTTCATGGGCGGGATCCGCTGGGGAGCCGTTCTCACCCAGGCGCCTGACTCGGGCGCGGCCCAGACGCTGATCCTCAGCGTTGCTCCGTCGCTCGCGGGCTGGCTGGCATTGCTGATCGATCGGCCTTGGTCATTGCTTTTGCTTCTGGCGGGCTTCGTGGCGCAGGGGGCCTGGGATTTCGCGAGCGCGCGAAAGGGCCAACTGCCGGGCTGGTTCGGACGCTTGCGACTTGTCATCAGCGCGATCGTTGCAGCATCGATCCTGCTGGTTTTGCTGGTGTGAGCGGGACCAGGTATAAAAGGCTTTGGCTTCAGCCGTTCATGCGTCTGAACGCAACCGAATAAATCCGCTCGCGGCCAAGCAGATGAGCGACAAGTTCGCCGTGGTCAAAAAGCCCCCGCATCGCCGGATGACGCAGTTCCAGTCCGCCGGTGGTCGAACCGAAAGCCGGCATCAGCAGCCGTTTTCCGTCACTTGCAAAACAGGCTCGCCTGACCGCCTTGCCACGTCGGACCACCCGCGCTGACGGGTGCAGATGCCCGGCGATTTCCCCGGCGCATTCGCCTTTCTGCGGCTCGTGCCGGAACACCAGCCCTTCGAGATGAAGTTCGCGGACCCAGTCTCCCTCGAGATTGTCCGGCCGGACGGGATCGTGATTGCCTTCAATCCAGGTCCATTCACGTCCGCGCTGCAGAGCCTTGAGCGAAGCACGATACTCATCGGGCAGGAATTGCGACCCCGCACGGTCATGAAAGCTGTCGCCCAGGCTGATCACCATCCGCGGATCGTAGCGCCCCACCAGCAGCGCAAGCCGGGTCAGGGTTGCCGCCGTGTCATAGGGCGGCAACATCAGTCCCCGGCGCGCATAGGCGGCGCCTTTCTCAAGGTGAAGATCGGAGACCACCAGAATGCGGCTCTCGGACAGCACGAGCACGCCCGCGCAATCGCAGACCACCGCGGTACCGTTGACCTCGATTTCGGCCACCGCTGGTGTGATTGTGGGGATCGGGGCGATCGCCGCCGCAGTTGCGCCCATGTTGTCCTGCTACCTCATTTGCCGGCTGCCGCTTCCGCCAGCAGATCTTCCGCGGCCTCGGCAAGAATGCTCTCATGAGCCTCGCCGACAACCGGTTCACGCCCGATCTCGAGCATGATCGGCACTGCCAGCGGAGAAATCTGCGTCAGTGCGCGGTGACGGATATGGCCCTTGATTCGCTTGAGCATAGCGCCAAGGCGATGAATGTCCAAAAGCCCTGATGCCGCATCCGCGCGGGTCGCCTGCAGAAGGATATGGTTCGGTTCGTGGCTTCTCAGCACATCGTAGATCAGGTCTGCGGACACCGTCACCTGCCGGCCGGTTTTCTCCTTTCCCGGATGCCGCCTCTCGATCAGGCCGGAGATGACCGCGCAGTTTCTGAAGGTGCGCTTGAGCAGCCAGGATTCGTCGAGCCAGGCATCGAGATCGTCGCCCAACATGTCCTCGTCGAACAGGTCACCGGGATCGAGCCTGCGCGAAGCGATCATCGCGCCCATGTCCTCGAGCCCCCAGATCGCAAGCGAATAATCCGTGGCCACGAAGCCGAGCGGCCTTGCGCCGGCGCGTTCGAGCCGCCGTGTCAGCAGCATGCCCAGCGTCTGGTGCGCCATCCGCCCCTCAAAGGGGTAAAGAACCATGAAGTGCCGCTCGCCGCGCGGAAACGTCTCGATCAGCAGATCCTCTCGGCTCGGCAGTTCAGAGACATCGCGCTGCAGCCTGAGCCAGTCGGAAACCTGATCGGGAAGCGCAGGCCAGAGTGACGGGTCCGAAAGCATCGTGCGGACCCGGTCGGCCAGATAGGTCGAAAGCGGGAACTTTCCACCGGCATAGGCGGGGACCTTGGGGTCCTGGTTCCAGGCTTGCGAGACTAGACATTCGTTTTCGCGAATTCCCTCGAACCTTAGGATCTTGCCCGAAAACAGAAAGGTGTCGCCGGGTGCCAGGGTCTCGAGAAAATACTCCTCGACCTGCCCCAGCGGAGGCCCGCCACGCCCTCCGCTTCGTCCGTTCTTGCGGCTGATCATCCGTACATTGAGCATCGGCGCTTCGACGATGGTGCCGATGTTGAGCCGGTACTGCTGGGCGACCTGGGGGTTGGAAATCCGCCAGAGCCCGTCGGCGCGCTTGCGAATGCGGGCATAGCGGTCATAGCTCCTGAGCGCATAACCGCCCGTTGCCACAAATTCGATGACCTTTTCGAAACGGTCTCGATCAAGATCGCGATAGGGGGCTGCGCTGGTCACTTCCGCGTAGAGTGCATCCGCGTCGAAAGGCCCTGCTGCCGCCATGCCCAGAACATGTTGGGCCAGAACGTCAAGCGCGCCTTCAACCGCCGGCGGTGTGTCCTGGGCGCCGACATAGTTCGCGTCGATCGCCGCCTGGCACTCGAGCACCTCGAAACGGTTCGATGGCGTCAGGATCGCCCGACTGGGTTCATCCATGCGGTGGTTGGCCCGGCCGATCCGCTGCGCCAGCCGGCTCGCGCCTTTCGGCGCTCCGACATGGACCACGAGGTCCACATCGCCCCAGTCGATTCCGAGATCGAGCGTCGAGGTGGCGACGACCGCGCGCAGCGCATTCCGGCCCATCGCCGCCTCCACGCGCCGCCGTTGCGCAGCATCGAGCGAACCGTGGTGCAGCGCTATCGGCAGGCTGTCGTCATTGATGCGCCAGAGTTCCTGGAACAACAGTTCGGCCTGGCTCCGCGTGTTGACGAAGATCAGCGTCGTCTGGTGACGCTTGATCGCTTCGTACACCTGGGGAATGGCATAGCGCGCCGAGTGGCCGGACCAGGGAATCCGTTCCGGGCTTTCAAGAATGGTGATGATCGGGCTGGCGCCGCCTTCAACCTTTATCAGCCCTGCGATATTGTCTCCGTCTTCTGATTGCGGCACCAGCCAGCGCTGCAAGTCTTCCGGTTCGGCGACCGTGGCCGACAACCCGATCGTCCTGAGGCCTGGCGCAAGTTGCCTCAATCGAGCCAGCGCAAGTGCTAGAAGGTGACCGCGCTTCGACGTCGACAGCGAGTGCAATTCATCAAAAATGACATAGCGCAAATCCTTGAAGAACCGCTCGGCATGCTGGTTGGCAATCAGCAACGACACCTGTTCCGGTGTGGTCAGCAGGATGTCGGGCGGGTCGGTGCGCTGCCGCGCGCGCTTGGATTGTGGCGTGTCACCCGTGCGGGTTTCGATGCGAATCGGCAGATCCATCTCCGTGACCGGGCGCGAAAGATTGCGCTCGATGTCGACTGCCAGCGCCTTCAGCGGCGAAATGTACAGCGTGTGGAGGGATCGCGCGCCGTTTGTCCCGGGCTTCGGTTTCTCGCGGCTGGCGAGGTCGGTGAGGCTCGGCAGGAACCCCGCCAGGGTCTTTCCGGCGCCGGTCGGGGCGATCAGAAGCATCGAGCGTCCGGCTGCAGTTTCTGAAAGGAGTTCGAGCTGATGGGCGCGCGGCTGCCATCCGCGACTGGCGAACCAGCTGAGGAACGGCGCTGGAAGCTCAGATCCTGGCGCGCTGATAGCGGGCCCGGACGGGGAGGGCGGAGAATCGCGTTTCACGCACCCAATCTAGTGCGGCCCGCGACACCCTCCAAGATGGCCCCATCGGTTATTGCAGAGGATCAATTGAGACGACCCGGTCGTGGCATCGCCGGCGTAGAGATCGGTTCCTGCTCGCCGACAATAACGCGGGCAAGGGCAGGAATGGTTGCCGCAGCTTCCTGCCGCCTGGATGCGATCACCAGATAGCCCTCAATCGGTTCGCCCTTGTCGCACCGGATCGTCTCGCGCTCGAGCCTCTCCATGCTCAGGCCGGCGTTCTCGATCAGGGAAGCGAGATACGCCGCGCTATGGCAGTATCGAAGCGACGGCCGCAATTGCCAGTCCATCCCGTCATCCCCGGCCTCGCAGGTAAAGGCCAGCAAGCCGCCGGGTTTGAGCATATCTGCGGCGAGCGCCACGGCGGTCGAAAGATCTCCGAAATAGGCGAACACATCGGCGGCGGCCACCAGGTCCGCGGGTGGTCCGGCCTGAAGGCCAGCGGCCTGCGGTCCTGCGCCGATGTCTGCCTGACCTAGATGGTCGTAGATGCCCTTGCCGGCGGCAACAGACAGCATGCCCTGTGAGAGGTCGTAACCTTCAAGCCATGAGGAAGAGCGGCGCAGGCGTTCTCCGAAGAGGCCGGTCCCGCACCCGAGATCCACCACCCGGGCGAATTGCGTGTCCGCGCCGGTTACGTCCGCAATGAGTCTCGCCAGCCGTTCCGGTACGCGGTATCCGAGGTTCTCGACCAGTGCCTTGTCGAACCGCTCGGCGTAACCGTCGAACAGGGCTTCGACATATTCCGCCGGCGGAGTTGCAGGCGGTTCGGTCAGCCCCGCCAGCGACAGTTTGAGAGCCGCTCCGTAGATGTCCGCAGGCGCGAGCAGCAGCGTTTCCCGGAATGCGTCCGCCGCCCCGTTCGCATCTCCGGCTTTTTCGCAATAGAGGCCAAGCTGATACCAGCCGGCCGCCCAGCCGGGGACCAGTTCGAGCGCCTGTCTTTGGAGGTCGACTGCCGCGGCGAAGTCGCCGCTCTCGCAATAGAGGCGTGCATAATGGGCACGGCGATCGGCGGTCAGATCGCCCGAGGAAAGCTGGTGGGTTGTCATGGTGTGACCAGATGTAAGTTGCCGCCGAGCCTATGATCCTGCACCGCAAAAAACGCAAGCCCTTTTGCACGCGCCTCAGGCGCACTACTTTCCGGCGATGTCGATGCAACCTCAGAACCTGCTTGTTCCCCGTCCCGAGGGGCTTTATTGCCCGCCGGGAGATTTCTTCATCGATCCGGTGCGCGGAGTCGATCGGGCATTGATCACCCATGGCCATGCCGACCACGCTCGCGCCGGTCACGCCCATGTCATGGCCACGCGGGAAACGCTCGACATCATGGCGATCCGCTACGGCGCGGACCATGCCGGTCAGACCCAGCCGGCAGCTCTCGGCGAGGAGATCCGCATCAGGGATGTCACCGTGCGTTTCCATCCGGCGGGTCACGTGCTGGGATCGGCGCAAATCTCGGTAGAGGCCAATGGCCTGCGGATCGTTGCTTCCGGCGATTACAAGCCGAGGCCGGATCCGACCTGCGCCACCTTCGAGCCCGTGCCCTGCGATGTGTTCATCACCGAGGCCACCTTCGGCCTGCCGGTCTTCAGGCATCCCGAGGCCGCCGGCGAAATCGAAAGGCTCTTGAAATCCGTTGCCCGCAATGCCGAGCGCGCGCATCTCGTCGGGGTCTATTCGCTTGGCAAGGCACAGCGGGTCATCCGGCTGATCCGTGACGCGGGCTATGAAAAGCCGCTTTTTACCCACGGAGCGCTGCAGAAACTCTGCGATTATTACCAGGACCAGGGCATTGACCTGGGCGATCTCAGACCTGCCACCGTGGCCGCCGGATCGAGGGGCGATTTCGCCGGCGCGATCGTGCTCGGTCCCCCTTCGGCGTTTGGCGACAAATGGGCGCGCCGGTTTCCTGATCCGCTGATCGTTTTTGCCTCCGGCTGGATGCAGGTGCGCGCCCGTGCCCGCCAGCGCGGGGTCGAATTGCCGATTGTCATATCCGACCACGCCGACTGGGATGAGTTGCTCGAGACGATCGAAACCGTCGCTCCCGGCGAGGTTTGGGTTACCCATGGTCGCGAGGAGGCGCTTGTGCGCTGGTGCGAACTCAACGGTATTCCCGCCAGGCCGCTTCATCTTGTCGGCTACGAAGATGAAGGCGACTGACCCGTGAACCGCTTTGCCGACCTTCTCGACCTTCTGGCCTTCACCCCCTCGCGAAACGCCAAGCTCGCGCTGCTGCAGGACCATTTCCGCACCGTGCCGGATCCCGAGCGCGGCTATGCGCTCGCAGCCCTTGCCCGCGACCTGGATATCCCGTCGGTCAAGCCCGCGCAGCTGCGCGAGATGATCGGCGGCCGGATGGACGCGGAACTTTTCGCCTATTCCTATGATTACGTGGGCGATCTCGCCGAAACCATAGCACTTGCCTGGCCCGACAACGCGACGCGGCGCGAGGGCCGAAACGATGCCCCCGGTCTGGCCGAGGTTGTCGAGACACTGATTGCGTCGTCGCGCGGCAAGGGAGCAGCGCTGGTCGAGGGCTGGCTTGACCGGCTCGATCCTCCGGGACGCTACGCACTCTTGAAGCTCGTGACCGGCGGTTTCAGGATGGGTGTGTCGAGCCGTCTACTGAAGCAGGCCTTGGCCGGGTTCGGCGGCGTGGACGTCAATGAGATCGAGGAGCTCTGGCACGGCCTGGAGCCGCCGTATCTCGATTTGTTCGCCTGGCTTGAAGGCACGGCCGAAAAACCGGTCAATGCGGCCGCCGCCCCGTTCAGGCCGGTCATGCTTTCGCATGCCATCGAGGATACCGACTTCGAGAAGCTCGATCCGGACGATTTTTCGGCCGAATGGAAATGGGACGGCATCCGGGTTCAGGCTGTTTCCGAGCGTGGCGTGAACCGGCTGTATTCGCGGACCGGTGACGACATTTCGGCCGCTTTCCCCGATCTCGTCGATGCCTTCGGCTTCGAAGGCGTGCTTGACGGGGAACTGCTCGTCGCCCGCCCCGTTGATGGCGGTCTTGAAACCGGCACCTTCTCGGACCTCCAGCAAAGGCTCAACCGAAAGACCGTGACGGCAAAGCAACTCAAGGAATACCCGGTCTTCCTGAGAGCCTACGATTTGCTGATCGACGGCGGCACGGATCTGAGAAAACTGGAATTCGTCCAGCGCCGCGAAAAGCTCGAGGCGTTTGTCACGAAGCT
Source organism: Hoeflea sp. (assembly GCA_040216675.1). Taxonomy (GTDB): domain Bacteria; phylum Pseudomonadota; class Alphaproteobacteria; order Rhizobiales; family Rhizobiaceae; genus Hoeflea. Next base: position 111,991 of record JAVJOR010000004.1, read on the forward strand.
TGACGCTGATCGTTTCGACTGTTCGCCGATGCTCGAATTCGCGAGCTGGGAAGACCTTGCCGCGCACCGTGCCGAGCCACCCTCTGCCGTGATCGAGGGCGTCATGATCAAGCGGAAACGCGCAGCCTACGTCCCCGGCCGGCCGAAAGGCGAGTGGTTCAAGTGGAAGCGCGATCCCTTCCTCATCGACGCGGTCCTGATGTATGCCCAGCGCGGTCACGGCAAGCGCTCGGGCTTCTATTCCGATTACACTTTCGGCGTCTGGCGTACGGACGAGGAACTGGTTCCTGTGGGGAAGGCCTATTTCGGCTTTACCGACGATGAGCTGGTCCAGATCGACAAATATGTCCGCAACAACACCATCGATCGGTTCGGGCCTGTCCGTTCCGTCCGCGCCGGCCCTGACGAGGGGCTTGTGTTCGAAGTGGCCTTCGAAGGCATCAACCGATCTTCCCGCCACAAGTCGGGCGTCGCGATGCGGTTTCCGCGCATCCATCGCCTGCGCTGGGACAAGCCGCCGGCGGAGGCCGACAGGCTGGAGACGCTCGAGCGAATGATCGATAGCCCGCGGTGACAGGCTTGCCCGCACGCAGGCTGATGCTTATGTGGAACCGGAAAAAGAACACGGGATACAGGAAAATGAGCAACGGTTTGACACGTTTTCTGGGCGATACGCCCGGACGCACGATCCTGAAGCTCCTTGTGGCTTCCTTTGTGGTCGGCGTCGTCATGGCCGCCTTCAACTGGTACCCGATCGATGTCTGGTACTGGGTGCGCGATTTCGTGGTCCGGCTCTGGGAGAACGGTTTTGCCGCGCTCGGCCGTTTCGGCACCTATCTCGCCTTGGGCGCTGCTGTCGTCATTCCGGTCTTCATCGTAATTCGCCTGCTCAACTTTCGCAGGTAATCTGCCGCTCAGGTAAACTCCGCCGCCGTCTCGAAGGTGATGAGATGGCGCCGCGCCAGCGCGTCGATGTCGTGGCTGTAGCCGCCGCCGACTACCGACGTGACGGGGATGTTCCGCGACCGGAAGAACGAAAACACCCTGCGGTCCCGTTCCCTCAGGCCGGCATCACTCAGCGACAGCCGGCCGAGCCGGTCGTTCTCGTGCGGATCGACGCCCGCATTGTAGAACACGACATCGGGCGCGAAACGGTCGATGGTTTGCGGCAACAGCCAGTCGAGGGTCTCGAGATAAGCGTCATCGCGAACCCCGTCCGGCAGGGCCACGTCGATATCCGAGATCTGCTTGCGCGCCGGGTAGTTCTTCTCCGCATGCATTGAAACCGTTCGGATGCAGGGATTGCCGCCGCAGATTTCCGCCGTGCCATCGCCTTGGTGAACGTCGAGATCGACCACCAGAATTTGGCCGGCCTCGCCATCGGCAATGAGCAGGTTTGCCGCCACGGCCACATCGTTGAAGGTGCAGAAACCCGCGCCCTGGTCGCGCCGTGCGTGGTGGCTGCCACCGGCGGCGTTGCAGGCAATGCCGTCCTGAAGTGCAATCCTTGCCGCCATCACCGTCCCCGCCGTCGCAAGCCGCGCGCGCAAACTGACACGCTCGTCGACGGCAAAGCCGATCTCACGTTCGATGATGGCAGGAACGCTGCAGGCGATGACCTGATCCACATAACTGCGCCGGTGCGCCATGGCCAGCCAATCGGCCGGTGCCGGCCCCGGAACATGGAAGTGAGCCCGGTCGGCCAGCCCTGTTTCGGTCACAAGCTCCATCAACCGGGAATACTTGCCCATCGGAAACCGGTGGCCCGGCGCAAATCCGGCGTCATAGGCGGGGGCGTGAACAATCGCGAGATCTGACATGAAGGATGATGTGGCGCTTGCCGCGCGATTCGTCCACGTCCGGGCTGTCCATTCTTTGAATCCCGGTCTATTTTGGCCGCATCTTCAACGTGAATCAGTCGGGTCCGCGTGTCTTTCATAAATTCGGAACAGGTGTCGTCCGCGCCGCGAACCCGGCCGTTCGAGGTCACCAACGCGATGGTGTTCGGTATTGCCGTGCCAATGACGTTGGCGTTCCTGACCACGCCGCTTCTCGGTCTCGTCGACACGGCCGTTGTTGGCCGTTTGGGCGATGCCGCCTTGCTCGGCGGCCTGGCGATTGCCGCGATCCTGTTCGATCTCGTCTTCACCAGCTTCAATTTTCTTCGCTCCGCAACCACCGGACTGGTCGCACAGGCCATGGGCCGCGAGGATCCGACCGAAGAACAGGCGGTGTTCTGGCGTTCGTTGATGATTGCGGTGGTCGCCGGCATCGCGGTGATCCTGGCAACGCCGTTGCTGCTCCTGGTCGGATTGACCTTCATGGGCGCGGAGGGAGAACTCGCGGAAGCTGCGGGCACCTATCTTTCGATCAGGGCGCTCTCGGCGCCTGTCGCGCTCGCCAATTACGCCATCCTCGGCTACGTGCTGGGCCGCGGCATGGGCAAGACCGGATTGCTGATCCAGATCCTCATCAACGGCACCAACATCGTCCTTTCGATCTGGTTCGGCCTCGGGCTCGAGCTCGGCCTCGAGGGGGTCGCCTGGGCCACAGTGACCGCCGAGATCATCGGCTGCGCCGCAGGGTTTCTGATCATCCGGCATGGCTTCGATCCGGCCTTCAAGCCATCCTGGGCCCAGATCATCGACAAGACCGCCATCAGCAGGCTGATGTCGCTCAATGGCGACATCATGGTCCGCTCGTTCGCACTCATTGCTGCTTTCGCCTGGTTCACCAGAATGGGCACCGGCTTTGGCGAAACGCCCCTTGCTGCAAATGCCATCCTGATGAACTTCTTCATGGTCGCGGGCTACTATCTCGATGGTTTTGCAACCGCCGCCGAGCAGATCGCAGGTCGCGCGGTGGGGGCGCGGTACCGTCCCGCCATGGTCAGGGCCGTCAGGCTGACCACGGGATGGGGCTTCGCGCTGGCGGCTGTCACCACGGCCTTCTTTCTGGTTTTCGGAAACGACGTGGTCGCCTTGATGACCACGCTTGAACCTGTGCGTGCGGAAGCGGACGCCTACCTTTTCTGGGCGGCTCTGACCGCGGTTTCCGGCGTGCTCGCCTTCGAGATGGACGGGGTCTACATCGGCGCCACCTGGTCGCGCGACATGCGCAACATGATGCTTGCCTCGCTGGCGCTCTTCATCGCCCTGTCGATCATCCTGTCGGACCTTTGGGGCAATCTCGGGCTCTGGATTGCTTTCAATATCTTCCTGGCGGCGCGCGGCTTCACGCTTCTGGCGCTGCTGCCCAGACGCATTGATCAGGTGTTCGGCCCGGTTCAGGCGCCGGAGGGCAGGGAAGCATAGTGCTCCGTCCGGCTGTCCCGGATATCGCCGAGCCGTGCGATTTGCTCGTCGTCGCAGATCTTTGACAGTCCCTTGAGGATACGCGACGGCAGCATCGGCCCGCCATAGATGAAGCCGGTGTAGAGCTGCACCAGATCCGCACCGGCCCTGATTTTTTCTGCCGCTGTCTCGGCGCTGTCGATGCCGCCCACCCCGATAAACGGAACGGCTTTTCCCAGCCTTTGACGCATCTTGGCGAGCACAATCGTTGAGCGGAGGAAAAGCGGTCGGCCCGAAAGCCCGCCGCTTTCCGATTTGGCCGGCGTATCTACAAGGCCCTCTCGCGAGAGCGTCGTGTTGGAAACGATCAGCCCGTCGAGCCGATGCGAGAGACATTCGGGAGCAATCTCATCGAGATCGGCATCCGACAGGTCGGGAGCGATCTTGAGAAAGACCGGGGTTTTCGGCGCGCGCACCGCGCGTTCGGAAAGCACGCGGCCAAGCAGTTCCGCAAGGGCCTCGCGCGATTGCAGATTGCGCAGGCCCGGGGTGTTCGGAGAAGACACGTTGATCGTGAAGTAATCCGCGACCTCCGAGAAGGCGCCGATACCGGTCACATAGTCGCCGATGCGGTCTTCTGCGTCCTTGTTGGCGCCGATGTTGATCCCGAGGAGACCGGGCCTGGCGCCACTCAATATGTTCGCGCGCGCTGCCTCATGACCCCGATTGTTGAACCCGAGCCGGTTGATCACTGCCCGGTCTTCGGGCAGGCGGAAGATCCGTGGCTTCGGATTGCCTTCCTGCGGGCGCGGCGTCACGGTGCCGACCTCGACAAAGCCGAATCCAAGCCGCGCGAGTGGCCCGGCAACCTCGGCGTTCTTGTCGTAGCCCGCCGCCATCCCGAGCGGATTGGGAAACGTCAATCCCGCAAGCTCGATGGCTAGGCGCGGATCTCCGTCATTGCGGCAGCCTGGAACCAGCCCCGATTTCAGCGCTGCAATGGATAGACCGTGGGCAACTTCGGGATCGAATGTGAAGAGGGCCTTGCGCGCAATTCCATCGAAACGTCGGCTCATGGCTCCATGTCCGGGAATCGGTGCTCGCCGTCATCGTCCAGCGGCAGATTCTTGACCCATTTGACCGCCGAAAGCTGCAGCGGCGCATAGAGATGCGGGAACAGGTCTCCCCCCCGCGAGGGTTCGAACACAAGCTTCTCGCCAAGCTGCCCGGCATCGACGGCCACGAGCAGCAAATCCGATTGGCCGGCGAAATGCCGCCGCGCCGTCTCGATGGCCTGGTCACGGGTTGAAAAATGAATGAAGCCATCGGTGTGGTCGATTGGTGCGCCCTCGAACTGGCCCTTCGTTTCGGCTTCGCGCCAGAGAGTTGCCGGAGCGATCTTGTAGACTGTGGCATGCATGGCTCGTTTACCGCCTTGTTGTGCGTGTGATCTGGTCCGAAGCTGAGATCCGATCGAGACCGGCAGGTTCATCCTCTCTTGGGCCGCAATTCGATGTCATGGCATGCTCCGGCAAACAGAAAGGAGCACAGTCATGATGCGTTTCGCAATTCTTTCGCTTGCGACCTTGAGCATGGCCGGAATCGTCCCGGCGCATTCCCAGGAGGCGATAGCAAACCGCTTCGTTCTCGAAAAGATAGAAAACGGCTTTGTTCGCATGGATACCGGGACCGGCGAGATGTCGATCTGCTCGCTTGAGGGGGGAAAGATGGTCTGCCGGCTTACCGCCGACGAGCGACAGGCCTATGAGGAAGCCCTGTCCGATCTCTCCGACCGCGTTGCCGCTCTGGAAAAGCGTATTCAAACCCGTACGCCGGACGAGGACATGACAGGCATTCCCGATGATGCCGAACTTGACCGTGCGCTTGGTGCGATGGAGAAAATGATGCGCGGTTTTTTCGGGATGGTGGAGGATCTCCGCCGTGATTTCGAGATTTCACCGGCAGATCCCGCCAGGCCGCTTCCGGATCGGACCTGAAACATCAATCGGCGCTCCGGCTGTTATCGGGTGAGCCGTTATCCGTCTTTTCGTTTGTGCGATCGCACGCATCCTTTTTGCAATGCATGGCGTATGAAGCCGTGACAAGGGCGGCGTGCACCGGGCGGCCGTCGAGATGAAACTGAAAAGAGATTTTGTGAAGGACCAATGGATCATGCGCGTGCTTCAAATCCTGCTGGCCGCCGCCGCCCTGGCATTCGCCGGGCTTATCGTTTTCGCAATTGCCGACGGCTCGTTTTCCGAGGCCGGTACCTGGCTGACGTCCGAGCCATGGGGGCTTGTCACCCTTGCCGATCTCTATCTGGGCTTCGTCCTGTCCGCGCTGGTGATCTGGTGGTTCGAGCGGCGGCTCCCGGTGGCTCTGCTCTGGGTGCTGCCAATTCCCTTTCTGGGCAATGTCTGGACCGCGATCTGGTTTGTGTTCCGGCTGCCGCACTTGCGCGACAGACTGGCGCGCCGCTAGAGTGCCACCCGACCCATTGCTTCGGTACGCGCCATTGTCGCGGTCAGGCGATGGGCTGGGGGAGACTGCATGGCGCAATTGACATTCATCATCGCGGACGATCATCCGCTCTTCAGAGGCGCGATGCGCCAGGCGCTGAGCGGGATCGATGCCAGCATCGACATCATGGAGGCTGGTGATCTCGAAGGCGCGCGCAAGCAGGCTGCGGCCAATCCTGATGCCGATCTGATCCTGCTCGATCTCACCATGCCCGGGGTCTCCGGGTTGTCCGGCCTGATTGCATTCCGCGCCGAGTTTTCCAGCCTGCCTGTCGTCGTGGTTTCCGCCAGCGATGACCCGCCCACCATGCGCCGGGCGCTCGAACTCGGTGCATCGGGCTTTATCTCGAAATCGGCGAGCATCGAGGAGATCCGCGAAGGCGTGCGTACGGTTCTTGACGGAGGCGTCTGGACCCCACCAGGTGTGGATCTCGGTTCGGAACACGATCAGGAAATCGCGGGCCTCATCGCCCGTATCCAGACCCTGACACCGCAGCAGGGCAGGGTGTTGGGGATGCTGGCCGAAGGGCTGCTCAACAAGCAGATCGCCTATGAGCTCAGTGTTTCGGAGGCCACCATCAAGGCCCATGTTTCCGCAGTCCTGCAAAAACTCGGCGTCGACAGCCGCACCCAGGCGGTGATCCAGCTTTCGAAAATCGGCGCCGAGGTGCTGGGCCAGAACGAGAGCCCTTCAGCCTGATCAATCAGGAAGTCCTGTGCGCTACCTCGGGTGTGTAAAAGGCGCCTTATTCGGCTGCGCTTCGCCGGCTGATCATCACCTGATTGAGGAATGCCCTGAGAGCGGCTGGCTTGATCGGCTTGTTCTGAACCGCGATCCGCTCGGCCTCAGCCTCGGTCCGCACCTCGGGCGTGCGATCGGCGGTCACCAGCAGCGCCGGAATGTCCCTGTTCCAGATTTTCCGTGTTTCGATGATTGTTTCGATCCCGGTTCCGTCGTCCAGATGGTAGTCCGCGAAGATCGCATCCGGCGCTTCGACTGTTTTGGCAAGCTCACGGCTCGCCGTCATCGAGGGTGCCGCCAGGACCTCGCAGCCCCAGCCCGACAGCAGCATTGTCATCCCCTCGAGGATCTTCGATTCATTGTCGATGCAAAGCACCCTCAAGCCATCGAGATTCACTCCAGCCTGCTCGCTGCCGCTGCGCCGCGGCGTGGCACTTAGCTTTTTGACATTGGTCTCGAGCGGCAGTTCGACCCGGAAGCTGGTTCCTTTCCCCGCTTGCGAGGCGATATCCACGGAATGGTTGAGAACCCGGGCGATGCGATCCACGATCGACAGCCCGAGGCCGAGCCCTGATGCCGTCCGCGCGCCTTCTTCGAGACGTGCAAATTCCCGGAACACGGTGCGGAACTTGCTTGAGGGAATCCCGATGCCCGTGTCGAAGACATAAATGAACGCCTTGCCGCCGCGCCGCCGCACGCCGACCAGAACCCGGCCATGCCGTGTGTACTTGATCGCGTTGGAAACCAGATTCTGAATCAGGCGGCGCAGCAGGTTGGGGTCGGACCGGACGTAGACACTGGTCGGCAAGACCGTGAATTCAAGGTTGTTCTCCCGTGCAACCGGTGCAAAGTCGGTCATCACGCGCAAGAGAAGATCGTTGAGGGGGAATGTTGCGATCTGTGGCTTCATCGCACCGGTATCGAGCCGTGACAGATCAAGAACCGCGCCCAATATCGTCTCCACGGATTCAAGCGACGAATCAATATTCTGCACCAGCTTGCGGTTTGCGGAATTGCCGATCCTTTCGACGAGCGTCGAGGAGTAGAGCCGGGCGGCGTTCAGCGGCTGCAAGATGTCGTGCCCGGCCGCGGCCAGGAACCGCGTCTTGCCGATGTTGGCTTCTTCTGCGGTCAGCTGCGCTTTTTCGAGTTCTCGGTTCACACGGGTCAGTTCGGCCGTCCGCTCGCTGACCCTTTGTTCCAGTGTCTCATTGGCCTGCTTGAGCGCCATGTCCGCGGCCACCCGCTCGGTGATGTCGGCATAGGTGGTCACGATTCCGCTGTCGGGCATCGGGTTTGATTGAATCTCGATGATACGCCGGTCCGGGCCGATGGTGAGCGAGAAGGTTTCGTCCATGATCAGGAAGCGCGCCAGCGCCGCCTGCTCCTCGCCGGGCTTGATATCGCCGCGCGCTGCGAGGATGGCGATGATGCTTTCGAGCGGAAATCCGACTTGCCCGACATTTTCGGGCAGTTCCAGAAGCGCCCGGAACCGCTTGTTCCAGACCGTCAGTCGGTTCGAGCTGTCGAACACGGTGATGCCCTGGTCCATTTGCCCAAGCGCCGTCTGGAGCAGGTCCCGGTTGTATTGCAGGGCCTCGGACGCCTCGTCGAGCAGCCGTGCGGTATCGCCCGGCATGTCGTCGGCCCGCTCGAAGAGCAATGAGAGAACGAGCCGGGCCGAGGCCGAGCCGATGGCGCTGCCGAGCAATTGCTCGGCAAAGCGCAACAGCCCCATGTCTGCCGGATCATCATCCTTGATCCATCGCCCGATGGCGCGTTCATGCGAATGAAACGAGCGCTCGGTGCGTTCCTTGCCGAGGTAGCGGCTGATCGTCTGCTTGAGATCGGCCACGGTGACCTTGGTCTTCCAGCTCCGGCCCGAATTCGTTAGCCGGCGGTTATGGGGGATGAACACGGCCGACTGGATCCGCTCGATGGACTTGGGGCGCCGCGAAAGCGAGCCAGCAACGTAAAGAAGGCAGTTGGCGAGAAGGCTCACGACCACCGCGTTGAACAGCGGGTCGGCCTGGGGACCGGAGGAACTCTGCGTTCCCGGGATGATGAAATCCAGAATTGCGACGGCGACATGAGTGTTGTCAGGCCCGCCGAGGCTCGGCACCATCAGCATGTAGGCCCAGATGGCGATCCCGCCAGCCAGTCCTGCGATGGCGCCGCGCGCATTGGCCTGCCGCCAGAACAGGCCGCCGAAAAAGGCCGGCGCCAGTTGCGCGATTGCGGCGAACGACAGCAATCCGATGGACGCCAGACCCGCATTGATGTCCGCGGCACGGTAATAGGCAAATCCCAGAAGCAGGATTCCCACGATCGCCAGCCGGCGGATCAGAATGATCCGGCTTGAGAAATCGCCGCCATGGACGCGCCGGCTGCGGCGTCTGAGCACAACCGGGACGATGATGTCGTTGGAAACCATGATAGCCACCGCAACGGAGGCAACGATCACCATCGCAGTTGCGGCGGAAAAGCCGCCGATGAAGGTGATCAGCGTGACCATCGGCATGTCGTTTGCCATCGGAACAGTCAGCACGAAGAGATCGCTCGCCTCGCCTGATCCGAACTGAAGCATTCCCGCGATCGCCACCGGAAGGACGAAAATGTTGATGGCAACAAGGTAAAGCGGCAGCAGCCACCCGGCGAGTCGGAGTTCGCCCGGCGTCCTGTTCTCCACCACGGTGACATGGAACTGTCGCGGCAGCAGGATGATCGCGAACGCGGAGAGCACCACCAGCAGGACCCAGCGCTGGAGCGGGGTTTCGTGGCTGAGCGCCGCCATGACGTTCGCATTGTCGGTGGCGGCCTGCAGCAGGTCCCATGGCCCCTCGAACAGAACGAAGACCACCGACAGGCCGATCAGCGTAAAGGCCAGAAGCTTGACGACGGATTCCATCGCGATTGCGAGTATCAGCCCGTCCTGATGTTCGGTGGCATCGGTGTGCCGGGTTCCGAAGATGGCGGCGAAAGCGGCCAGCACCAGCGTGACGAAGAACGAGATGTCGGACAGGAAAAACGGCTCCGTCACCCGGCTGAGCTGTTCGGCATCCACCATCACCGCAACCGAGGAGGACACCGCCTTGAGCTGCAGCGCGATGTAGGGGATCGTGCCGATCACGGCGATCAGCGCAACCATGGCAGCCACCATCGGGCTCTTGCCGTAGCGCGCGGCCATGAAGTCGGCGATCGAGGTGAGTTTCTCCGCCTTCGCCAGCGTGACGATACGCCTGAGAAGCGGCATGCCCACCGTAAACATCAGGATCGGCCCGATATAGATCGCGGAAAACTCGAGCCCGCGCGAGGCCGCAAGCCCGACGCCACCGAAATAGGTCCAGGACGTACAATAGATTGCGAGGCTCAGTGCATAGATGATCGGTCGCCCGGCGGTCCGGCGAAGCCGCTGACGCGTTGATCGGTCGCCATAGGTCGCAATGGCGAACAGCATCAGCAAATAGAAAAGCGCCGATCCGAAAACCAGCCAGCCGGGCATCATCTTGGCAACGCTCCTCCCATCCTCAGCACTTCAGCATAAAGCCATGCGCCATATCCACAAGACAGCCTTTGGTGGCAGGGTCGGGGAATCCCGGACGATTCAGGCTCTCGATAAACCCGTGGATTGTGATAGGAGAAAAATGGCCTGAGGGGAGGCGCGCGCCCGGGCCACGGACATTTGATCGCGCAGCCTGGAGACAAAAGACATGTTGAACGAGTTCAAGTCCTTTATCGCCAAGGGCAATGTCATGGACCTTGCCGTGGGCGTCATTATCGGAGGCGCTTTCGGCCTGATCGTCAAGTCGCTCACCGACGACATCATCATGCCCATCGTCGGCGCGATATTCGGTGGCTTCGATTTCTCGAATTTCTTTGTCCCGCTCGCCGAAGGCGTCTCTGCGACCACGCTGGAGGCTGCGCGCGAACAGGGGGCGGTGCTGGCCTACGGCAATTTCATCACCGTCCTGATCAACTTTCTCATTCTCGCCTGGATCATCTTCCTGATGGTCAAGGGCGTGAATTCGCTGCGCCGGAAGGAAGAGGTGGTTCCCGACAAGCCGGCTCCGCCGCCGGTGGAAGTTGCGCTGCTGACCGAAATCCGCGACCTTCTGAAGAAGTGACTTGTTGACCAAGTGACTTGGGCACCCGCCGGACGGGGTTCGGCGGGCCGAAATCATGGGTCAGATCCGCATGTGACTTGCAGACGATGCGGGTCGGGCACGCATTGGTCTTGGGAGCGATCCGCGCCGTTTTCACGTATCAGAAAAAACGATGAATCCATCAGGTCGGTCAAGATGTCATCCGCGCGAAATTTCGTTACAAGCGGCTGATGACGGAGTGCACCATGAACCAGTTTGACAGCCTTAGCCGCCGCGCCATCGAGGCCCCTGAAAGCGGGATCGTCGCCGTGGTCAATCACGGCCGGCTGAAGCCCGGCCTGATCCCGCTCTGGGCCGGCGAAGGCGATGAGCCAACGCCGGACTTCATCGCCAGGCCCGCCGCCGATGCGCTGATGGCCGGGGAGACTTTCTACACCTGGCAGCGCGGCATTCCTGATTTGCGCCAGGCGCTTGCCGATTACCATGCGAAGCATTTCGGCAAACAGTTGCCGCTCGATGCGTTTTGCGTCACCGGCTCGGGCATGCAGGCCATCAAGATCGCCATCGAGGCGGTGGTCGATCCCGGCGACGAAGTCATTCATCTGTCTCCCGCCTGGCCCAATTTTTCCGCGGCGTTGCGGCTTTCGGGCGGCGTTCCGATCGCTGCCGAACTCGACTATGCGGAAGGCCGCTGGAGCCTCGATCCGGATCGTATCGCCTCGCTGATCACGCCGCGAACCCGGGCGCTGTTCATCAACACGCCCTCCAATCCGACCGGCTGGACCGCAACGATCGAGGACCTCACGGCAATCCTGGATCTGGCCCGCAAGCATGGTTTGTGGATCATCGCGGACGAAATTTACACGCGGTTTTTCTACGCCGGCGGTCGCGCACCGTCTTTTCTCGACCTTATGGAGGATGAAGACCGCATCCTCTTCGTCAACACGTTCTCGAAGAACTGGTCGATGACCGGCTGGCGGATCGGCTGGATCGTGGCGCCCCCTTCCATCATCCAGGTTCTGGAAAACTCGGTGCAGTACCAGACCTCCGGCGTGGCGCAGTTCATGCAGAAGGGAGCCCTGGCTGCCATCGAACACGGCGAGGATCATGTCGAGGCGCAGGTGGCAAAGGCCGCCAGGGCGCGCGACCTGTTCTGCGATGCGCTGACGAGCACCAACCGGGTTGTCACGCAAAAGCCCGACGGCGCGTTCTATGCCTTCTTCAGGATCGATGGCATTACCGACACAAGGGCGGCCGCGATCGACATCGTCGACAAGGCCGGTGTCGGCCTTGCTCCCGGGACCGCGTTTGATCGCGGCGGCGAGCAATTCCTGCGTGCCTGTTTCTTGAGGCGCCTCGACCATATCGAGGAGGCGGCAGAACGTCTGGCGTCCTATATCTCGTCGCTGTGAATGGGGTTTGTCCGCAAGCGCGGGGTCATCGCAGTTTCAAGACCGTGATCGCGGCATTCAGGCTTTCTTGAAACTTAGAGCGCATGCTGCCCCTTTGACGATTCGATAGGGGCGACGGCATGGCGGTTCTGGTCACCGGCGGAGCAGGATACATCGGCAGCCACATGGTCTGGGCGCTGGTCGATGCCGGCGAGGACGTGGTGGTGGTGGACCGGCTGTCCAGCGGCTTTGCCTGGGCGGTGGCGCCGGAGGCGAAACTCGTCGAGGCCGATATCGCCGATTGCGACGCAATCGCAGATATCATGCGCACCCATGGTGTGGACTCGATCGTTCACTTCGCCGGCTCGATTTCCGTCCCCGAATCGCTTGCCGATCCGATGACCTATTATCAGAACAACACGGTCAATTCTCACGCGCTGATCCGCACCGCGATCGCGAGCGGCGTGAAAAAGTTCGTCTTCTCCTCCACCGCCGCTGTCTATGGAACGCCGGATGATGACAATCCGGTCGCCGAGAGCGCGCCGCTCAGGCCACAGTCACCCTATGGCACCTCCAAGCTGATGACGGAGATGATGCTCGCCGACACTGCCGCAGCCCATGATTTCCGCTATGTCGCGTTACGGTATTTCAACGTCTCGGGGGCGGATCCACTGGGACGTACGGGGCAATCGACCGTCGGTGCGATCAATCTGATCAAGGTCGCCACCGAGACGGCTCTGGGAAAACGGGACGCGATCGAGATTTTCGGCACCGACTATCCGACGCGCGACGGCACCTGCATTCGTGACTTCATCCACGTCACCGATCTTGTCGCAGCGCATGTCGATGCCCTCGGCCATCTTCGCGACGGCGGTCTAAGCCTGGTCGCCAATTGCGGTTACGGCCGTGGCTACACCATACGCGAAGTGCTCGATGCCGTCCGGCGGGTGAGTGGCCGCGATTTCGAGGTGCGGCTCGGCGCCCGCCGGGAAGGCGACATCGTCACCTCGATCGCCGATTCCGTCCGCGCTCGCCAGGTTCTCGGCTGGCAGCCGCGCCACGACGACCTCGACGAAATCGTCCGCAGCGCCCTTGCCTGGGAAGACCACCTGCGCCGCAGGAATCATATGTAATTGAAACGGTCTCGATCTTAGCGGCAGGTGAACGGATCTCACTGCGGGACCGGGCCACAGAATCGCTCATCTGCGCACAACGTCGCTGACCTTACGGACGGATCACTGTTGACAATTGAAACTGGTGCTGCCGGAGAGATTTGAACTCTCGACCTCTCCCTTACCAAGGGAGTGCTCTACCCCTGAGCTACGGCAGCCCTTTGCTTCGGCCCTCAAGCGGCGATGGTCCGCCGCTTCGGGTTCGCGCGCTTTCGATCCCTGATGAAAGGCTCCGAACGCCAGAAGCGGCCCGCTATTGCCACAGGTTTTCCATGAGCGCAAGCCACAAACGGGCAATTGTCGACGCGGGGTCTCAAATGCTTGAGTCCGGTGCCGCCGCGAAGCCGTACTGCGGGCTTCACCGACGGTGGTTTTTGCGCTAATCCGGTGCAATCATGACCGGAAAAGAAGATGTGCAAAAGAAAACCGAGGCAGAGCGTCAGGCGGCATTGAAGGCCGAGCGGCTCGCCGCCAAGCTTCGCGCCAACCTGCAGCGCCGAAAGGCGCAGAACCGCGCGCGCAGGGAAGGCGCCGCCGACGACACGGAAGGCCTCCCTGCCGCCGGGCGCCGGGACAAGGCGGACGACTGATCGTTCCACGCATTCGGGCCGCGGATTAACCGCCCCACAGTCCTCTTGTTGCCGTATTCCGCCGGATGATCTAAGACCGCCGGGAAATTCCGGGAGCGGCGGCGGCCCCAACATTCGAGGGCCGCGGTCAGGCCGTATCACAACCCAAGAGGACAGCATGGATCGTATCAGGATCGTTGGCGGCAACCCGCTCAATGGGGTTATTCCGATTTCCGGCGCCAAGAACGCGGCGCTGCCCTTGATGATCGCGTCTCTTCTGACCGACGACACGCTCACGCTCGAAAACCTGCCGCATCTCGCCGATGTCGAGCAGTTGCAGCGCATACTCGGCAATCACGGTGTCGATATCGGTGTCGTCGGCCGCCGCGAGCGGCAGGGAGAGACCTACGCCCGAACCGTGCATTTTACCGCCCGGACGATTGTCGACACGACAGCGCCCTACGAACTCGTGTCCAAGATGCGCGCCAGTTTCTGGGTGATCGGCCCGCTTCTGGCCCGCATGGGAGAGGCCCGGGTGTCGCTGCCCGGGGGCTGCGCCATCGGCACCCGTCCTGTGGATCTTTTCATCGACGGGCTCGAACATCTCGGCGCCGAGATCGAGATTGAAAACGGCTACATCAATGCCCGTGCGCCGAAGGGCCTCATCGGCGGACGCTACGTCTTTCCCAAGGTTTCGGTCGGCGCCACGCATGTGTTGATGATGGCGGCAACTCTCGCCAAGGGGCAGACGGTGATAGAAAACGCCGCACGCGAGCCGGAAGTTGCCGATCTTGCCAAGTGCCTGACCGCCATGGGCGCAAAGATCTCGGGCGCGGGTACCTCAACGCTGGTAATCGACGGTGTGGCCTCGCTCTCCGGCGCCCGGCACAAGGTGCTGCCGGACCGGATCGAAACCGGGACCTACGCCATGGCGGTGGCCATGACCGGTGGCGATGTGTTGCTTGAGAACACGTCCATGGACCTGCTCGAAAACGCACTTCTTGCCGTCAGCCGTGCCGGCGTGGACATTCAGTCCGAGGCCGATGGCATCAGGGTCCGGCGCAACGGCAACGGCATCCTGCCCGTCGATGTCACGACCGATCCGTTTCCGGGGTTCCCGACCGATCTACAGGCCCAGTTCATGGGGTTGATGACGCGCGCCGACGGCGTGTCGCACATCACCGAAACCATTTTCGAGAACCGTTTCATGCATGTTCAGGAACTGGCTCGTCTTGGCGCGAAGATCTCGCTGTCGGGCCAGACCGCGACCGTGACGGGTGTGCCCCAGCTCCGTGGCGCGCCGGTCATGGCGACGGATCTGCGCGCCTCGGTGTCGCTGGTGATCGCCGGGCTTGCTGCCGAGGGCGAAACCCTCGTCAACCGGGTCTATCACCTCGATCGCGGTTTCGAGCGGCTTGAGGAAAAACTCAACAATTGCGGCGCCGAGGTCGAACGCATCAGCGGCTGATCCAGGGATTGGCGGCGTTCGGCCCTGTTCCTCGGAATGGTGTGATGGCCGCTGCCACGGACCGGGTCGCGTCCGGCAGTTCGTCAATCCGTCAGCGGGTTCCCCCTCGACCGCCTTTCGCCGCATTGCGCATTGCCGTCCGGCTCCCTACCTTGCAATGCAACACGCCATCGCGCAAACCGTGGCACCAGAGGCCGCACACAGCATTTTTCGAGGATTCCATGAGCAGTCTCAAACTGATCGCGCTTGACGAAACCGATCTGGCAGTCATTTCCGCGTGCCTGCAGGATGCGGTGTTCAAGACCACAGATGCCGACTTTCACGGCAAGGACCGGACGTTCACCCTGGAAGCCAATCGCTTCGTCTGGGAACAAGGTGAGGAAAAAACCAATGAGCGCCGCCGCAGCGTGCTCGCCGTCAAGCAGGTGGGTGCGGTGCGTTCGCGCGGAATCAATCTCAAGGACACGGATGCGGTTCACGCGCTGCTTGCCGTGCGCTTCGCCCCCGGTGCAGAAGCGCCCGCCGGCGCCATCGAACTGGTGCTTTCCGGCGGCGCGGTTGTCCGGCTTGAGGTCGATTGCATAGAGGTGCAGCTTGCCGATGTCGGCGGCGGGTGGGAAACCAATTTCCGGCCGCGCCATCCGGTCGGCGGTTGAGTTTTTAGTGTTCTTGAAGTGAAGGGGCAGGGGATTGGTGCTTAGACTTTCATATGGTGAGCCGGATTTCGAAGCCCGTTTTGCCGCGTTCCTGACCACCAAGCGTGAAGTTTCCGAGGACGTCGAAACCGATGTCCGGGCGATCATCCGTGATGTTCGTGGGCGCGGTGACGAAGCGTTGCATGACTTCAGCCTGCGTTTCGATGGTCTCGACACCCGCAAGGTCGGACTTGCCGTCACCGCCGAGGAGGTCGAGGCCGCCCATGCCGCTGTCGATCCGGATGTGATCGCCGCGCTGCAGCTCGCCCATGACCGGATCGCCAGTCACCACGCCAGGCAGATGCCGCGCGATGACCATTACACCGATGCGCTCGGGGTGGAACTGGGATCGCGCTGGACCGCGATCGAAGCCGTGGGTCTCTACGTACCGGGCGGAACCGCCAGCTATCCCAGTTCGGTGCTGATGAACGCCGTTCCGGCGAAGGTAGCCGGGGTTGAGCGGATCGTCATGGTCGTGCCGGCGCGCGAAGGCGCGCTCAATCCCGTGGTGCTTGCGGCCGCGAAGATAGCCGGTGTCGACGAGATCTACCGTATCGGCGGCGCACAGGCCGTTGCAGCCCTCGCCTATGGTACGGAAACGATCGCGCCCGTGGCCAAGATTGTCGGCCCGGGTAACGCTTGGGTTGCCGCCGCCAAGCGACAGGTCTTCGGAACCGTCGGGATCGACATGATCGCCGGCCCGTCCGAGGTGCTGGTCATCGCAGACGCCGACAACAATCCCGACTGGATCGCCGCCGACCTTCTGGCCCAGGCGGAACACGATGTCGGTGCCCAATCGATCCTGATGACGGATGACGAGGCCTTTGCGGAGGACGTGATCTCGGCGGTCGAGCGCCAGCTGTCCACGCTCGGAAGGGCCGACACGGCGCGCCGGAGCTGGGCCGAATTCGGCGCAGTCATTCTGCTGCCGGACTGGGACGCCGCGATCCCGCTCGCCAACCGGATCGCCGCCGAACATCTCGAGATCGCCACTGCCGACGCCGAGGCGCTCGCAGGCCGGATCCGCAATGCCGGCGCGATTTTCCTCGGCCGGCACACCCCCGAAGTGATCGGCGATTATGTCGGCGGTTCCAATCATGTGCTGCCCACGGCCCGTTCGGCGCGCTTTTCCTCTGGCCTATCGGTGCTCGACTATGTCAAGCGCACCTCGGTGCTCAAGCTCGGTCCCGAACAGTTGCAGTCGCTTGGCTCGGCTGCCATAACATTGGCAGGTGCGGAGGGCCTTGATGCCCACGCCCGCTCGGTGTCGATCCGGATGAACCGCCGCGAGGGGAGTTAGAAGGCCGCATGACGACGTCGGACACGCAAAGGCTCTCGGACGTCGTTCTCGACGAGACCATCGGGCGGGCAACGCCCGATGTCGAGCATGAGCGGGCTGTCGCCATATTCGACCTGATCGAGGAAAACAGCTTCGAACCGGTCGGTCATGACAAGGGCCCCTACAAGCTCAAGCTCTCGCTGATCGATTCCAAGCTGGTGTTTTCCATCTCCAGCCAGTCCGACGAGGGCGTCGCCACCCATATCCTGTCGCTCACGCCTTTCCGGAGGATCGTGAAGGACTATTTCATGATCTGCGAGAGCTACTATGAGGCGATCCGCTCGTCGACGCCGAGCCAGATCGAAGCCATCGACATGGGGCGGCGCGGGATCCACAACGAGGGATCCCAGACCCTGATGGACAGGCTGGAGGGCAAGATCAACATGGATTTCGATACCGCCCGGCGTTTGTTCACGCTCGTCTGCGTGCTGCACTGGCGCGGTTAGGGCGTCATGGCGGACCCGGCGTCTGTTTCCGCCAGATCAGCGCCCGGGGCGGTGCTGTTCGTTTGCGGCATGAATGCCATCCGTTCGCCGATGGCGGAAGCCATAGCCCGGTCGCTGCTGCCGCAGGGAACCTATGTTGCCTCGGCGGGTGTGCGGCCAGGAGAGCGCGACCCGTTTGTCGACACGGTTTTGGATGAAATCGGACTGACGCTTGGCAACCGGCAGCCGCAGGGGCTCGACGAGCTGGAAGACGACTATTTTGATCTGATCGTGACGCTGGCGCCGGAAGCCCATCACCAGGCGCTGGAACTCACGCGCAGCAACGCCGTTGATGTTGTCTATTGGCCTACGCCCGATCCGACGGTTGCCGCCGGCACACGCGAGCGAATTCTCGATGCCTATCGCGAGGTGCGTGACATGCTGGCCCGCCGCATCCGCGAGGGCCTTGCCGGGCAGGGATGAACGGCGCGCAATCTATTGTGTTCACAAAGCGCGAGTCTTTGTGTAGGTTCCGGCAAAATTCGGGGCGGGGCATTCTGCGCCCGCCCATTTGAAGAAAGACAGACACTGAATGGCGAAAGAAGAAGTTCTTGAATTTCCTGGCGTGGTGACCGAATTGCTGCCGAACGCGACCTTTAGGGTCAAGCTCGAGAACGAGCACGAGATCATCGCCCACACGGCCGGCCGGATGCGCAAGAACCGCATCCGCGTGCTTGCCGGAGACAAGGTGCTTGTGGAAATGACCCCTTACGACCTGACCAAGGGCCGCATCACCTATCGCTTCAAATAGGCGAGGGGTGTGACGCCATCTCATGGTCCGCTCGCAAAAACTGATCCTCGCCTCCGGTTCTCCGCGCAGGCTTGAACTGCTCGCCCAGGCCGGTATCGAGCCTGACCGGCTGATGCCGATGGATCTCGACGAGACCCCCCAGCGCTCCGAGCATCCGCGCTCGCTTGCCCGCCGCCTTTCGCGCGAAAAGGGCGAAGCGGCACTTGCGGTCGTGCGCGATGACCCCGCCTGGCGCGGCGCCCATATCCTGGCCGCCGACACGGTGGTTTCGGTTGGGCGGCGCATCCTGCCCAAGGCGGAGCAGATCGACGAGGCCTCGAACGCGCTTTATCTGCTTTCGGGCCGCAATCACCGGGTCTTCACCGGCGTTTGCCTGGTCACGCCCGATCGCACCATTCGCCAGAAGATCATCGAAACGCGTGTGCGCTTCAAGCGCCTGTCGACCACCGAGATCGAAAGCTACCTGGCTTCCGGCCAGTGGCGCGGCAAGGCCGGTGGCTACGCCATCCAGGGCCTGGCCGGCACCTTCGTGGTCAAGCTGGTCGGCTCCTACACCAATGTCGTCGGCCTGCCGCTTTATGAGACCGTGGCGTTGCTCACAGGTGAAGGCTACGACGTTCACTTCAAATGGCTGGAGGGGTGATGCCCGCCGACCCGAAAGTTACGCCGCTCAGAAAGCCGCAGCCTTGCCCCGAATGCAAGCGGCCTTCAACCCGCGAAAGCTATCCGTTCTGCTCCGAACGTTGCCGCAACATCGATCTAAACCGCTGGCTTTCGGGCAGCTATGCCATCCCGGTGAGCGAGGTCGAAGACAACCAGGATGATGATTTCGACGACCGGGGCTGACGCCCGGCGTCGGGCACTGGCGATCTGCGCGGCAAAAAACTGCTTTGAAAACATTCACTTGGCGTGCCGGCGCGGTTCTTGTGGTGCACCTTCACCGCTGCCGGAGCAGGGAATTGCCGGTGCTGTCAAAAAAGCGTCAAAAGGGTGCTGGACAGGGCCTTTCAAGATGCTATAACCCGCTCGCTTCCGGCGGAAAAATTCTCCGCCTCGAAGATCCGCGAAGCCGAACGCCGGCTCCGGAACAGTGCCCGGATAGCTCAGTTGGTAGAGCAGCGGATTGAAAATCCGCGTGTCGGTGGTTCAAATCCGCCTCCGGGCACCACTCAATCCCACTTCAGGGAAGTCTCTTGATCCAGTGAGCCCTTGCCCTCGGAGGCTCTCATTGGATAGCTTCCGCCCCATGTCGCCGCAAAGCCACGATCTCCCCGTTTTCTA
This sequence comes from Hoeflea sp., assembly GCA_040216675.1. Classification (GTDB taxonomy): domain Bacteria; phylum Pseudomonadota; class Alphaproteobacteria; order Rhizobiales; family Rhizobiaceae; genus Hoeflea. The sequence goes on from JAVJOR010000004.1 coordinate 131,799, forward strand.
TTCCTTCCGTCGCTGCCCCTATGCCATCCGCGCGCGGCTCGCGATTGCCGTCTCCGGGGTTGGCGTGGAGCTGCGCGAGGTCGTGTTGCGCGACAAGCCGCAGGCCTTTCTCGACGCCTCGCCGAGCGGCACGGTCCCCTGTCTCGTCACTGCGGGCCAGTCGGAAAATGGTGCGGAGGCCGTCGCTGGCATTGAGCCCGAGCCGCTGGTGATAGACGAAAGCCTCGACATCATGATCTGGGCGCTTGAGCATAACGATCCGGAAGCCTGGCTCGACATGCCTGACGCGGGTCATGAATGGATCGCGCGTTGCGACGGGCCGTTCAAGCGGGCGCTCGACCGGACCAAATACGCTCCGCGCTACCCGGATGCGGACCCCGAAGTCGAGCGCGATCGGGCGCATGGCTTCCTGTCGGATCTCGATTCGGTGCTGGACGAGGACTGGATCTTTGGCCGGCCCACATTGGCCGATTTTGCCATCCTGCCGTTTGTGCGGCAGTTTGCCTTCATCGACAAGCAGCGCTTCGATGCCGAGCCATGGCCACGGCTTCAGCCCTGGCTGGAGCGGTTTCTGGGGACACCGCGTTTTGAGAGTGTGATGCGCAAATACCCCAAATGGCATGACGGCGACACGCCGACGCCATTTCCCTGACGGCGTCAGGAACCGGGTACTGCTGCACAGACGCTTGAACCGGCTCAGAAAACCGGTGTCTGGCGTGTCCGTGTATCGCTTTTGTAAAGAAGCAGCGAGAAGCAGGCGAGGGTGGCTGTTGCGATTGCGATCGCGCCAATTCCGAGAACGGTCATGTCTCTATTCCTGGTGACTTCATTGTCATCGACTGGGCGTTTTCTGCCACAGTCAACTTGCCTGAAACTGACCAGCCCCGCCCCCAAATAATGGCCAGAAATAGTTTAACAGTGGTTGCAGTTTGTTAACCTTCAGGCAAGGATTAAACCGTAAAAATCGTGCACTCGTCGGATTGTGACTGTATGGGGCTTCCTCGATCGCACAAAGGCATGATGCCGCTTCGACGAACCGGACCGAGCTCCGGATCTTTCCAGGAATGATGTATGCCGGGCTTTGCCCGGGCTGACGGCTGGTTCAGGCGGCGTTGCTGCGTGCCCGACCGCTTTGCCCGCAATGGCGACGCCCACACAGCGGGAAATCGCCGGTAATGTCTGCCGGCAAGATGGGGTTAACAGCGTGGGGAATGTCCAGGCAAGGATAAGGGATGCGGCGGCCGCTGACGGCCTGCGCGCGCGCCTTGACCTGACAGCGCTCGACAACGAGGGCTGTGAGCGCCTGCGCGCCATTCGTCCGCTGATCGAGGCCGAGTCGCGCATCGCCCTTTCCGCCTTTTTCGAACGGCTGCAGAACACGCCTGAAATCGCCAACCTGTTTTCATCCGCCCGTCAGGTCGACCGTCTGGAGGAACTCGAGGCGCAGCACTGGTCCATCCTTGCCGATGGCCGCTTCGACGGACTTTACGTTGATCGCTCGGTCATTCTTGGCCAGGTCCGGCAGCGCATAGGGCTTGATGCCGGCTGGTCCATCGGTGGCCATGCCATGGTCCTGGAGCGCGTTATCCGCCGCCTGGTCGAAGAAAGCCCCGGCGGTATCCTGAAGCGTTTTGCAAGGCGCGCCGACCGCGATCTGCTGGCCGACCGGCTGGTTGACGTGGTCAAGGCGGCGCTGATCGATATCGACATGCAGGTTTCTCACCGCTTGCGGGACCAGGCCGGCACTCTTGCGCAACTTCGCGAAGAGGAGGTGGCCGGCGCACGCGATTTGGTCGAGAGCACACTGGGCACAGCGCTTGCCAAGTTGGCCGATGGCGACCTGTCCGTCCGCATCGATCCCGATGGCATTGAAGCCCACCGCCAGACCGCCGAGCACTTCAACCAGGCCGTCGGCGCCATGGAAACCCTCGTAAATACGTCCGCCAGCCGGCTGGAGCAGGCCGAAACGCTCGCCCGCCGCATGGCTGATGATCTCGAAGCGGTCCGCGTCGAGATCGAGCAGCAGGGCAACGCCCTGGGTGAGCGGCACTCCGATCTTGGCGAAGTGGCGATCCGCATCCGCGCAAGCGCCGAGACCGCCCGCCAGGCCGAGGACCTGATTGCCCGCGCGCGCCAAAGCGCGGAAGACGGCGACCGGGTTGTCGAAAACGCCATCGATGCGATGGCCGGCGTTGAAAACTCAGCCGAGCAGATCGGCAAGATCATCTCGGTCATCGACGAAATTGCATTTCAGACCAACCTGCTGGCGCTCAACGCCGGCATCGAGGCTGCGCGCGCTGGCGACGCCGGTCGCGGCTTCGCCGTGGTGGCAACCGAGGTTCGGGCTCTGGCCCAGCGCTCTGCAGGTGCAGCAAGCGAGATCAAGGATCTTGTTTCAGAAGCCAAAACCCAGGTCGGTCGCGGTGTTGAGCTGGTCGACAGAACCCGTTCGGCAATCTCGGGCCTGGTTGAGCAGGTCGGCGAGATCTCCAGATCGGTCGCCAACGTCACCCAGCAATCGGAAACCGAAGCTTCAAACATTTCCGCTTCGGTCGAAGCTCTGGGCGATGCTGCAAGCCAGGTGTCCTCCGGCGGATCGCGGTTTGCTTCGGTCGCAGATACCGGGGCGGACCTGCAACTTCTCATCACCGAGCTTGGCGAGCAGATCCGTCTGCACCGGCGCAGCCGGAATACGGGATTCGAAACGGTCGAGATTTCCAGTGCCCCGACTCCGGCGCCCGCGGGCCACGGACAGACCTCGTTCCAGAGGGCCGGGTAATGAAACATCACACGCATGCGGCCGCGGTCTTCGTCCCGGTCACGAATATCAAGAAGGAATACCGATATGCCGTCTGCTGACGTTGCCACGAAAGTCCTGAAGCTACCGGAGGTGCTCGACCTCAATGCCGCAAGCAGGCTCCATGAGCAGGTCCTCTCCCACAAGGGCGAGAACCTCGAGCTTGATGCATCCCACGTCAATCGCGTCGGCGCCCAGTGCATGCAGATCCTCTTGTCCGCAGCGCAGAGCTGGCAGGCCGACAAGCAGAGCTTCAAGGTTGTCGAAGCCTCCGATGCATACATCAAGACACTGCAATTGCTGGGAATTTCCGATGAGTCCCTGCTGCCAAAGGAGATGCAGAAATGAAAAAGAAGGTTCTCACGGTCGATGACTCAAGAACCATCCGCAACATGTTGCTGGTGACCTTGAACAATGCCGGATTTGAAACTGTTCAGGCCGAGGACGGTGTCGAAGGCCTCGAGGTTCTCGAGGAAAGCGATCCCGATGTCATCGTCACCGACATCAACATGCCGCGGCTCGATGGCTTCGGTTTTATCGAGGGCGTCCGCCAGAACGATCGCTACCGCGCGATCCCTATCCTGGTCCTGACCACCGAAAGCGACGCGGAAAAGAAGAACCGTGCGCGCGAAGCCGGAGCAACCGGCTGGATCGTCAAGCCCTTCGACCCTTCCAAGCTGATCGCAGCGATCGAGCGTGTAACCGCCTGACAGGATCTGTCCCATGGATATGAATGAAATCAAGGAGATCTTTTTCCAGGAATGCGAAGAACAACTCGCGGAACTGGAATCTGGTCTGCTCGCCCTCAATGACGGTGAAACCGATCCGGAGACAGTCAACGCTGTTTTCCGTGCGGTCCACTCTATCAAGGGGGGCGCGGGAGCGTTTGGCCTTGACGATCTCGTTGGCTTTGCTCACGTTTTCGAGACCACACTTGATTGCGTTCGATCCGGCAAGATCGATGTCTCCCCGGAACTGATGAAGGTGATGTTGCGCTCCGCCGACGTTCTGGCGGATTTGACCGCGGCGTCCCGCGATGGCGGCAGCATCGACCCGTCCCGCAGCGCAGGTCTGGTTGCCGAACTCGAGGCGTTCGCCAAGGGTCAGCCGCTTCCATCCGGCGGCGCTGCACCCGCGCCCGCGCCGGCGGAAACCGCACCGCCAGCCGAAGCACAGGCTCCGGAACCTGCACCGGAAACGCCGGCGCCCACCGACGAAAGCGGTTTCCAGCCGGTGCCGTTCAGCTTTGACGAATTCAGCGACGAGGACGCTGCTGCCGGCGAGGAAGACAGCGCCGGCAAATCGATTTTCACGGTTCGCTTCCGGCCCCGCTCGGATCTTTATGCCAAGGGCAACGAAGCGGTCCTGCTACTGCGCGAACTCAGCAAGGTCGGGTCCTTGCATGTCCGTTGCGAAACGTCCGATCTGCCAAGCATCGATCAGCTCGACCCGGAAGGCGCCTATTTTTCCTGGCTGATCCGTGTGGAAACAGACAAGGACGAAGAGGCGATCCACCAGGTTTTCGAATTTGCCGAGTGGGATTGCACGCTGGAGATTACCGCGGGCGCGGACGAAGAGGCGTTTGCCGCCCTGTCCCCGGAGGGCGCAGATCAGCCGATGGCGCCTGTCCCATTCGACCTGTCCATGCTTGATGAAGCTCCCGCAGTGGCTCCCGGCGAAGAGCCGGCTGGAGAAACCGCCGCTGAGCCTGAGCCGGTTGCAGCCGCGCCTGCGGCCGCTGAAGAGGCTCCGGTCGCTCCCGCGAACCTGCCGCGCGCCGCCAAGGCGATCGCAGCTGAGGCGGAAAAGAAGGAGACGACCGCAGCGGCTGTCCCTGCGGCACCTCAAACCATTCGCGTTGACCTCGACAGGGTCGATCGCCTGATCAACCTGGTCGGCGAACTTGTCATCAACCAGGCGATGCTCGCCCAGAGCGTTGTCGAGAATGAAACCGGCGGCGCTTCGGCGATCAACCTCGGTCTCGAAGAACTCCAGCAACTGACCCGGGAAATCCAGGACAGCGTGATGGCCATCCGCGCCCAGCCGGTCAAGCCGGTGTTCCAGCGCATGGGCCGTATCGTCCGCGAAATTGCCGACATGACCGGCAAGAGCGTCCGTCTGGTGACCGAAGGCGAAAACACCGAGGTCGACAAGACGGTTATCGACAAGCTGGCCGAACCTCTCACCCACATGATCCGCAACGCGGTCGACCACGGCCTCGAAACCCCGGAGAAACGCACGGCACTCGGCAAGAACGCGGAAGGCGTGCTGAAACTGAGCGCAAAGCACCGTTCGGGCCGGATCGTGATCGAAATCGCCGACGACGGTGCGGGCATCAACCGCGAAAGGGTTCGTGCCAAGGCCATCGAGAACGGCCTGATCACCGCCGACACAAATCTGAGCGACGAGGAGATCGACAACCTGATCTTCCATCCGGGTTTCTCGACAGCGGAAAAGCTGTCCGACATCTCGGGTCGCGGGGTTGGCATGGATGTGGTCAAGCGCTCGATCCAGTCGCTCGGCGGTCGGATCTCGATCACCTCGAAACCGGGTCAAGGGTCGGTCTTCACCATGAGCCTGCCGCTCACTCTGGCGGTGCTCGACGGAATGGTCGTGTCGGTGGCCAACCAGACGCTGGTCGTTCCGCTGACCGCCATCGTGGAGACGCTCCAGCCCGAAAAGGCGGATATCCACTCCTTTGGTTCGAGCCAGCGCCTGATCGCGATCCGCGACACCTTCTGCCCGCTGGTGGATGTTGGTCACATTCTCAACTTCCGCCCGGATCTGGCCGATCCGGTGAACGGTGTTGCTCTCCTCGTGGAATCGGAGGGCGGCGGACAGCGCGCACTCATGGTCGACGGGATCCAGGGGCAGCGTCAGGTGGTCATCAAGAGCCTGGAAGCCAACTACACCAACGTTCCCGGCATTGCCGCCGCCACAATTCTCGGCGACGGCAGGGTGGCGCTCATCCTGGATGTCGATGCGGTTGTAACGGCGTCGCGCGGTCAGACGCTGCGTCCGGAAATGACGCTGGCGGCGACCGGTTGATGAGGAACGGACCACGATGAAAACCATACCAAGCGACATGTCTCAGGAACTGGCCGTTTTCGTTATCGGCGAACGTGAGTTCGCCATCGACAACCACGCCGTCTGCGACATCAGGGATTGGGTGCCGGTGATGACGTTGCCCCATAGACCACGCCATATCCAAAGCGTGATCCATGTGGACGGCGTGATCTTGCCGCTGATCGACATGTCGCTCGAATTGGGGCTTGGTCGAGCCGATCCCGGCAAGCGACATGAAATCATCCTGGTCCGGCTTAAGTCGCGGCTCACCGCGCTGCTGGTCGACGAGGTAAACCGTCCGCTCGCCGTGGAAGCGGCCAGGATGCAGCCGGTTGCCGGTCTGGCAGCAGAAAAACGCCTGATCTCAAGCGTGGTGACGCTCGAGGATCGCATGATCTGTTTTGTTGAACTCGACGCCTTGTCCGGCAATTTAGAAAGTGAGGCCGCATGAGCGCCGCTGCAATACTGCAATCCGGAAAGCCGGATGATTGCCTCGTCAGTGGTGAGTATCCGCTCACCCGCAAGGATCTGTCGGATATCGCCGGTATGATCTACTCCGACGCGGGAATAGCGTTGAACGAGACCAAGGCCTCGCTCGTTTACTCGCGGTTGTCCAAGCGGCTTCGGCAGATCGGGCTTCGCAGTTTCAAGGAATATTGCGCGCTTGTCGGTTCGTCCGAAGGTGCCGATGAGCGCCGTGAGATGCTCAGCTTCCTGACCACCAACTTCACCCGTTTCTTCCGGGAAAACCATCACTTCGAGCATCTTCGGACGGAAGTGCTGCCCGGTCTGATCGCGCGGGCCAAATCCGGCGGCCGGGTGCGGATCTGGTCCGCCGCCTGTTCCGATGGCCAGGAGCCCTATTCGATCGCACTCACGGTGCTTGGCGCGCTTCCGAACGCAGCAACGATGGACTTCCGGATTCTGGCCACCGACATCGACCCGAAAATCATCGCCAAGGCCAAGGCCGGGGTTTACGAAGCGCAGTCGATCGACACTGTCGATGCCGGGATGCGCAAGCAATTCTTCACACCTGTCGGAGAGCGCAACTTTCAGGTCAATGACCAGGTCAAGCAACTGATTACGTTCCGCGAGCTCAACCTGATGGCCCAGTGGCCCTTCCGCGGTCCTTTCGACGTGATCTTCTGCCGCAATGTCGTCATCTATTTCGACGAACCGACGCAGGCACGGATCTGGGTTCGTTACGCTGACCTGCTGCCGCCGGGCGGACATCTGTATATAGGCCATTCCGAACGGCTTTCCGGCGAAGGTAAGGATCGCTTCGAAAACACAGCGATCACAACGTATCGCCTCAAGGGGGGAGCTTCGCGGACATGACCACAAAAGCGCGTGTACTGGTTGTCGACGATTCGCCTACAATGCGCGGATTGATAAAGGCTGTGCTGAGCAGCGACCCGGGCATCGACGTTGTCGGTGAAGCCGGCGACGCCATGGAGGCGCGCGCCGCGATCAAGAAGCTCAATCCCGATGTCATCACGCTCGATATCGAGATGCCGGAGATGAATGGCCTCGATTTTCTCGAGAAGATCATGAAACTTCGGCCCATGCCGGTCATCATGGTCTCGACCCTGACCCACCGCGGCGCCGAGGCAACGCTGGCCGCGCTCGAAATCGGGGCGTTTGACTGTGTTGGCAAGCCGGTTCCCGGCGATGGTGCGCCATTTGCCCAGCTTGCGGAAACCGTTAAGGCCGCAGCGCGATCGCAGCGGCACCTGCCTGATCCAGCGGCCGCGGCACCGGGCGCGCAACCTTACGCGGCGCCCAGCGACTATCAGCCATCGCGAAAGATCATCGGGATAGGCGCCTCGACCGGTGGCGTTGAAGCGCTGATTTCCGTTTTGACAAAGTTTCCGGCCAATTGCCCGCCGACAGTGATCACGCAGCATATGCCGGCAGCTTTCACGAAGAGCTTTGCCGAGCGCCTCAACCGGCTTTGCGCACCCAAGGTCAAGGAAGCCGAGGATGGCGACCGGCTCGAAATCGGACGGATCTATCTGGCCCCTGGGGGCGAGCGCCACATGGAAGTCTCGAATCCCATGGCGCCGCGCTGCATTCTCATCGACGGCGCGCCGGTCAACGGGCATCGCCCTTCGGTGGATGTGCTCTTCGATTCGATCGTCAGGACAGCCGGCGCCAAGGCAGTGGGTGTTTTGCTGACCGGAATGGGTCGCGACGGGGCAGCGGGGCTGCTCAGAATGCGCCAGGCCGGATCTCAGACCATCGGTCAGAATGAAAAAACCTGCGTCGTCTACGGCATGCCACGGGTGGCGAACGAAATTGGGGGTGTGGGTAACCAACTGCCTCTCAATTCCATCGGTGAAGAAATTATCAAATTAACTGCAATAACCTCTCGCAAAGATAGGGTCGCGTGATGTCAATAGCTCAGAAAATCAAGGTACTTATTGTTGATGACCAGGTGACCAGTAGATTGTTGCTCGGTGACGCACTTCAACAGCTCGGCTTTACCCAAATAACTGTCGCCGGAGATGGTGAGCAGGGCGCAAAGATAATGAGCCAGCAACCTCATCATCTTGTGATTTCGGATTTCAACATGCCGAAGATGGATGGTTTGGGTTTGTTGCAGGCGGTGCGCAGCAATCCGGCGACCAAGCGGGCGGCATTTATCATGCTGACTGCTCAGGGTGACCGGGCGCTGGTTCAGAAAGCCGCTGCGCTCGGAGCCAACAACGTTCTGGCGAAGCCTTTCACCATCGAGAAGATGAAAGCGGCCATCGAGGCCGTGTTTGGAGCTCTAAAATGACACCTGACGGGCAGGTCCGCCGGGTGCATGTCATTCAGGGCGAGTACAAAGTATCTGATGATCCCGCTGTGGTTCTCTCCACAATCCTCGGATCCTGTGTAGCTGCATGCATGCGCGATCCGGTGGCCGGCGTCGGCGGAATGAACCATTTTCTGCTGCCCGGACAGGGCAACGGGTCGGGTGGTGAGGCGACCCGTTACGGGGTGCACCTCATGGAGCTGCTGATCAACGGGTTGCTCAAGAAGGGCGCGCGACGCGAGCGCATTGAAGCGAAGATCATCGGCGGGGCAAAAACCATATCCGGGTTTTCCAACGTCGGCGAAAAGAACGCGGAGTTCGCGCACCAGTTCCTTTCCGACGAGGGAATCCGGATCGTTGGTAGCAATGTCGGCGGAGACGTCGGCCGCAAGCTGGAATATTTCCCGGTCAGTGGCCGGGCCAGACAGTATCCGTTGTCCGGTGCCGAAACCCAGAAGACCGTGGCTCTGGAAACTGCGCCACCGAAAATCATTGCACCGAAGCCGGCGGTGGATACGTCGATCGAGTTTTTCTAGGGAGTACCGCCTCATGTCCAATTCGCCCAATGATCCTGGCGGAAACCCGAATGAACCCCTCAATGATGTCCTTGAGAGGATCAGTGGGGAACTTGTTGATGTCGCTGAGTTGATCGAACGGCTTGAACCGCTACTGTCAAACGATCGCTCGACCGAATTCCTCGCGTCGCCGGATCACATGCGCATCATGCAGGGTATCGATCTCGCTGTTCAGAAGGCCCGGGGTCTGGCCACATTCATCGAGGGAATCGGAGATAGGCTCGATGCCGATCAGCTCGTCGACATCTCCACGGCGCTCAACCTGATCACCCTTGAAGACATGAAGCGCCGTCTGCGGGCACCGATCCACGAGGCTCCGTCAGCGGATATCTACCAGAAAGCGTCCGGCGACCTGGACTTCTTCTGAACCGATCATTCGGCACGAAATGATCGGGGATGACCTCAGATCACTTTCGCGCAAGTTTCGCTGCTTAATTTGGGTCAACCGGTCATCCTGACCGGACTGCCCTGTTGAGCGTGGATACAGAATGACTCTGTTGAACCAGCTATCTCAAATCGGAAAAAACCTTGCGTCGCTGGGTCAAGCCAAAATGCTGGCTCTTGCCGGCGTGGGTGTGTTTTCCATAATCCTGATCATCGCAGCCGCGATTTTCCTGAACAAGCCGGCGCATGAAACGCTGTATATTGGCTTGTCGGGTGAGGACATAAACCAGATCAGTCTGGTTCTTGCCGAATCGAACATCGACTTTGCAACCGGTATCGACGGAAACTCGATCACCGTCCCGGCTGGCATGACCGGTCGCGCGAGGATGATTCTCGCCGAGCGCGGATTGCCGTCTTCCAACACGGCCGGCTATGAACTGTTCGATCAGGTCGGTTCGCTTGGACTGACAAGCTTCATGCAGGAAGTCACCCGGGTTCGCGCGCTTGAAGGCGAAATTGCCAGAACCGTCCAGTCGATCACCGGAATCTCTGCCGCACGCGTTCACATCGTCATGGCCGATCGCGGAAATTTCCGTCGCGGCGAGCAAAAGCCGTCGGCATCTGTCATGGTCCGGTCCGGGAGCAATCTCGCGCCTCGCACAGCGAACTCCATCCGCCACCTGGTTGCCTCGTCCGTACCCGGCCTGAGCGTCGACGAAGTGACCGTTCTCGATTCGACCGGACAGCTTCTTGCCACCGGCGATGATTTCTCCAATTCCAATCTCAACCGCTCTCTGTCGATCGTGCAACTGGTCCAGAACGAGGTCGAAACCAATATCGAAAAGGCACTTGCCCCGTTCCTCGGCATCGAGAACTTCCGTGCCAGCGTTACGGCAACTGTCAACACCGACAGCCAGCAGGTCCAGGAAACGATCTTTGATCCGGAATCGCGCGTCGAGCGTTCGGTCCGCATTACCCGTGAAAACGAGACCTCCAGCCAGTCTGCTACCGAAACACCTGCAACGGTCGAGCAGAACATTCCCGATCAGGGACCGGACGCCGGTGGCGCCGCGGGTCCCCAGTCCAGCGAATTGGCGGAGCGCAAGGAAGAGCAGACCAATTACGAGATCAACTCCAAGGTCGTCTCAACGGTACGCAACAGCTACATGGTCGAAGGCCTTTCGATCGCTGTCGTTGTCAACAAGGCGCGCATCGCCGAAATGCTTGGTGAAGGCGCGACCGAAGAACAGACCGCGGCCTATCTCGAGGAACTCCAACAGGTCGTTGCCACGGCTGCCGGTGTCGATGCGGACCGCGGCGACCGCGCCAAGATCACGGTCATGGAGTTTCTCAACAGCGAACTCCTCTCCGGCGCTGCGAGCGGTCCCGGCCTTGTTGACACCCTTAAGACGCATCTTGGCAGCATCATCAACGCGATTGCCTTCATCACCGTGGCTTTGCTTCTGATCATGTTTGGCTTCCGTCCGCTGCTCGGGACTGCCAAGGGCACCAACCAGGTCGACGACCTGAGCGACGATGGCCTTGAACTTCCGGACTTCTCGCCAGGCGCCATGGGCGGCGGGGGCTCAATGCCAATGGACGGCTTTGGCGCCGACTTCGGCTTCGGAGATGAAGCCGACGGAGATCTTGAGCTGGAGGAATCGGGTTCCTTCAACCGCCGCGTCAAGGAAGGTCCGGAACGCCGTCTGGCGCGTATGGTCGAGATCAATGAAGAGCGCGCCGCAAAAATCCTGCGTCGCTGGGCCTCCGGCGAAGCCGCCTGATGCGCGGTCGAGCCTGGACGGGAGCTGCGTCGCGCTCCTGATGCGGCTCTGGCTTGGGCTGCCTTTTGGCGTTTGACGCCGCAAGCCTGATTGGCGGGCGCAGGTCGATATCCTTTTGCTTCGGACCTGCGGGGGCGCCGTTTTCACTTGGCCACCTTGATCCGGCGAATCGGCCCGGACCCCTGTCGGCGCCACCCGACAAATACTGACACCAGACAATATAGAATTTGACATTCGCGGGTTGCTGCCCAACTGTTAACGTTAGGGCAGTCAATCATGTCGATTCATGATTCGTCGGTCTTGTAAAGTCCCAAATAAAGGCGATGTTAATTGAGATTCCATTGCGACACAATGAGTAACAGGGGGTTGATTCGTTAAGCTCCGTCGCCCCGGGGCAGATCGAGATGATCCGATGCGAACCATCGCGCGTTTCACTTTGAGGACGTTATTGCAGGATCGGGGAAATGCTCTGAAGTGCGTGGCGTCTGGCAGTGAGAGAGACAGTTTATAAAGGGGTACACGATGATCGCTCGGGCGGCGTTTATCGAGGAAGTTGAGAAAAAAGCTGCTTGCGGCAATGTCAGCAGCGGAATTGACCTCATCGCAACCTACGCAGGGGCAAGCTGCTACTTGGTGGCCAGATATGACCACTATTCCGACCGACATCACGATTTCATACTGACGTCGAACTGGCCGTTCGATCTGGTCCGCAGTCTGGGCGCGGCGCTGGTAGACGCGCAGGCGCGAACCAGTGAGGTCGGCCGCTGTCTGCAATCATTCGAACCAAGGTTCGAGGACATCGACCCCAACCTCATCGGGTTTCCTGACAATCTGTCGCCGCGGGTTTGCCTGTTGCCGTACAATGCCGGAAAAGCGCGGTTGCTGTGTGCATTGCTGTTTGAAGAGGAAGCCTTCATATCGCATGACCGTCTTCGAGATGCGGCCATTGCGGCATCCTACCAGGCGGCCCATTTCACGGACTTGACCCAGACCGGGGATGTTCTCTCGGATCTCACCGACCGTGAAATTGAATGCCTTTCCTGGATCGGTGAAGGCAAGACCAGCGACGAGATCGCATTGATCATCGGCATTTCGCGAAACACCGTGAACAATTACATCACAAGTATCATGAACAAGACCGGCGCAAAAACACGGTCTGAGGCTGTTGCTTTCGCGGTTCGCCAGCGCATCATATGATGAGAGAAGAGCCAATCCGATGGATGTAACAATACCTACGACCGCCGACAACACAGAGGAACCATACCGACGCATGGCGCGGAATGGAACGGGAACCATGGCAACAGGGTCGACGGCTGATCTCTTTCCCAGGCTGGTGGCCATGCAGCGGCAATGCTGTGCTGATGGATTTGCGGTTTTGTCGGCGCGCGAAAAGACCCTGCTGGCGATCGGCAATCTCGACATCTCGATGAAGAGCCCGGGCTGCGAGGTCCTGTCTGAGCCCATTCTCAAGTCACAGAGCGATTTCCTGCTCAAGCATCTCGAAACCTCGCCACGTCCTCTGGTCTATACGGATGTTTCGGTGGCAGAGCCATCTCCGGCGACGCTCCGGGCGGAGGTCGTGGCGGGACGTACCGACGTCTTGTTTCCGGTGAACCTGGGGGCGATGGGCAACGGCTTCGTTTCGTTCTTCGGCGTGCGATCCGCCATCAACAATGAATTGCTTGTCGATTTGCACCGCAAGTCTCTGTCGATCATGCGTGAAACCCTCCGCCTTGCTTTTGGCGTGACACCGATCGCCGACAAGCTCAACGAGCGCGAGATCGAGTGCCTGCAGCTTGTCGGCAATGGCATGAAGAGCGAGGCGATCGGCGAAAAGCTCAACCTCTCGGTTCACACCGTCAACGCCTACCTTGGATCGGCGACGACGAAACTCGATTCGGTCAACCGGATCCAGGCCATTGCCAAGGCAATCCGCCTCGGGATCATAGCCTGATCCTCACGCGCATTTGCAGATGCGGAGAGTCAGGCTGCCGGCCGGGTGATTTGGATCGCCGGCATGAAACGCCGGTATGCCGCTGCGCGAAGGCTTTCCTCAAGAAATACGGTATTTTCCTCGGGATCGGCACTCGGTGCGTCAAACGCGATGTGGCTCATTTCGACCCCGCCGCAATCCTCCTCGAGCGTCAGCCTTGCATAGACCGTAACGCCTTTTGGCCGGATTTCGAGATCCAGAACGACGCGTGGCTGTCCGCCCCAGTCGAGATAGTAGTCGCCTCCGATTCCCAGCGTGATGGTGCCGGGTAGGAAGAACATCTCTGCCGCGGAGGCCACGAGGTCTGAAAGATTGGCATTCCTCTCGAAGCGCAGCATCGAGATCAGGTCGGCCACGTCGATCAGCCTCAGTTCACTTGCGACCGGGCAGATGGCATCGGCGATGATTCGTTCTCTTTCAGACGAATAAGCACTTGGTTTCATGGTTGGGCGCCTGCAGTTTGGGGTCTGGACTTGTCGGCATAAATACGGTGAACCAGTTCGGCCACGGCTTTGTAGAACACGGCCGGTATGAAATTATCGACCGAGACTTGTGCAAACATGGATCGGGCGAGCGGTGGGTCCTCGAAGACGGGAATGCCATGTGCTTCGGCAACTTCCCTGATCTTCAGTGCAATCAGATCCTGTCCCTTGGCCACCACGACCGGTGCTCCGCCTTCTTCGCGCACATATCTCAACGCCACGGCAAAGTGGGTCGGGTTCGCGATCACCATGGTTGCCCGCGGTACATCGGCAATCATCCTGCGCCGGGCCCTGTCACGCGCCAGCGAACGCTGGCGGGCCTTGATGATCGGGTCGCCGTCCGATTGCTTCAATTCGTCCTTGATTTCCTTCTTGCTCATTTTCAGGTCCTTGTGCCAGCTGTAGCGGGTCCACAAGAGGTCCACGATGGCAAGGACTGCGGTGCAGATCAGGACGATGGTGATGACCTTGCCCGCAAGCCGACCCATGTCCGGGGCAACAAGGGTGGGGTCCATGAACATGAAATCAAGCGACCGGAAGAACTCCATCTGCATGGAAAAAGCCACGATCATCGAAACAACGATGATCTTGAACATGGATTTCCCGAATTCGACCATTCCCTTCGCGCCGTAGATCCGGCCGAAACCCTTGATCATCGAGATGCGTTCAAGCTTGGGCTGAACCCTGTCGAGCACGGGGCTCGGCATGTTTTGCAACACCGATGCGGCGATGCCGAATCCCATCAGAAGGGTGAACACGGGCAGCAGCACCACACCGGCCTCGAAGAATAGGGCCTGGAACAGCGCAAGCGCGTCACCGCCGGTTGTCAGCCGCCAGTCATCGGATTGTTCGAAAAGGTCGCGCAGCGTGTGGGAAAACCGGCCTGCCGACGAGGGCAGGAAGAACACCAGGAATACGAGCATGCCCAGTGTCGAGGCAAAGGTCGCGACCTCGCGGCTGAACGGGACATTGCCCTTGTCCACCGCGTCGCGGATCTTTTTCTCTGTTGGTTCTTCTGTTTTGCTGTCTTTGTCTTCGCCTTCAGCCATGGCGGCTCAGACTCAGGCAGCTTCGGCCGCGGCCGGCGCCGATGCCGGCGCGGCTTCACGCAGTGTCAGCTGATCGAGGCCCGCCAGGCGGATGGCCTCCTGGGCGATCGTGCGACGGGCAACGGCAATCTCGCGGGTGCTCGCATTCCCGTCGCCTGCGGCGAGATCCGATTCGATCATCCGGCGTTGACGTGCGCCGATCGCCGAAAGCACAGATTCACGCAACGCGTTGTCTGAGCCGCGCAGCGCGGTGGTGATGATGTCGCCGGAAATGTCGTTGAACAGCGTGACACGGCTGCGCTGCGGCATCAGGACGATGTCGTCGAACAGGAAGATCCGTGGCCGCACCTTCTCGACTGCCGATTTCGAAACCGTCTCGAGCGAGCTCAGCAGCGATTCAACATCCGGCTTGGACAGCTCGTTCATGATTTCAGCCACCTTGACCGAACCGGTGCTTGCCATTTCGGCTTCCATTTCGGACACCAACTCGCGCACGCGGGTTTCGATGATAGCGGCGGCGCGGGGATTGACCGATTTCAGATCGACGGCTCTGCGCACGATGTCGACGCGGGCCTTTTCCGGAAGAACCATCAAGGTCTTGCCGGCAAAGGCAGTTGGAAGCATGGAGACGATGTATGCCGAGGTCTGCGGATGCTCGTCCTGCAGAAAACGCCCGATCTTCACCGGATCGAGATCCTGCAGCCGGTCCCAGACAGTTGTTTCGAATGCCTCGAATTGGGTCCGACGGCCCAGAAGGCCATCGACCTCGTCCGGCGTGAGCCCCTCTTCGAGGATTCCTTCCATGGCCTTGGCATTGTCCATCAGGCCGGTGCCTTCGCTGAACAGCTCTTCAAATTCGTTGACCAGTTCGTCGAGTTCCTGCGGCTTGATGCTTCGCAGGCTCTGCGCCCGTTGAATGATTTCCTGCAGCTCCTCGTATTCGAAGAACTTGAGCAGCTTCCCGGCAATCGGTTTGCCCATTGCAAGAAGAACCGCAGCAGCCTTTTCGGCGGCGGAAAGCGGCAACATGGCTTCAGCCGCGGACGTATCGAATTCGTTATATCCGGTCATCTCAGTCCGTCTTCTTCTTGGGAGCGCCTACAACTTCGATGATCCGGACGGCAAATTTTGTCTCGTCCGATTCCAGCACGGTTATTTCCCCGCGTCCGATCATCTTTCCATTGACCACGATTTCGACCGGCTCGCCGATCTTGCGATCGAGTGCGATCGTTGCGCCTTCCGACAGTTCCATCAGCGAAGAGACGGCCATCCGGCTCGAACCGAGGATGATCTGCACGTCGATCGGAATCCCCATGACGAGGTCCGCCCGCGTATTGGCGCCGCTCGCTCCCATCTTCGGAGCGGGCGCAGCACTTCCGGCCGCTCCGAAATCAGGGCCGGGCGCCGAACCGGCAGCCTCTGGGCCGCCGAAGTCCGCAGCACCGCCAAAGTCAGCTGCGCCGCCGAAATCGGTGGCGCCCAGATCCGGCGCGCCCATACCGCCCATGTCGAGATCGTCCGTGCCGAGGCCGAGATTGTCGGCTTCCGGCGTGTCGCCGATGTTGAATGGATCGTCTGCAACCGCTGTTGCGTCGTCGTCTTCGAAGTCTGACCCGAAATCGGATTCAAATGAGGCAGCCCCACCCATGTCATCCACGCTTTCATCATTGAGAACCGGATCGTCACCGGCATGTTTCTTCAATACCCCGCGAAGGTCACCCACAGCCTCGTCGATGCTGCTGTCTTCAAGCGGAGCGGAGTCGATATCGTCGTCGGTTGCGTTTTTACCAGCCATCAGTTCTTATCCCGTCCCAAGCTTGCCCGGAGCCTTCCAACCGGCTCCTTCTTGCAGGTTCATGAAAAGTCCGATCTCCAGTTTTCATCAGGACCTGCCGGTCCCTCAACCTTGACCATGTACCGTGAGCCGGATTTGCCCAGCGCGCAGGTGTACAGCGCCTTGCCGTTGGCGCTCAGCGTCACCTCGATGTCGCCATTGTCGGCAAACCCGATCAGATCTCCGGGTTGCAACCGGCTGATGTCTCCGATCGGCAGCGGCGCGAGAGCCACTGCGGCCTGCAGATTGATCTGCGACCTCGAAACCCGTTCGCTGAGCCGCTCCGTCCACTCGTCGCTGGTATCGCCGGGCTTCTTGACGGAGGGTCCCACAATTCGCTTGGTCTTGAGAAGGATGGACTGAGGCACGATCAGCGTGAGTGGTGTGCTGGAGTTGCCGAACTCCAGGTTGACCGTCAGCGCCGCAGCATGAAAATCCGGAATGGTGTCGTCTTCTTCCTCTGGGACATCAAGCATCGGCTTGTTGACCACGCTCTTGTCCGAGATGCCTTTGCCACCGGAGTCCTTGCTCGGAACACTCTTCGACACGATCGTCTGAAGTGACTCGTTGAGTTGTTCGAACACCAGCAGAGACATATCGAGCTCGATGCCCGATAGCGGTCGGGCCACGATGTCGAGATCCTCGGGATCCGAGCCTCCCAGCAGGCACTCAACCAGAGCGATGATCAGTTTGGTGCCGCACAGCGACGCGATTTCCTGTGACCAGCCCGGGATCGCGGATTCGCAATAGACCGCATCGTGACCAAGCGCCGCGAGCAGCTCGCGCCGCCGTCCTTGGTGGACGTCACCCGGACGCGCGGTGATCTCGATATTGGCAGCCTGTCGGAAGGCTTCCTCCAGCGGAGTGCAAAGCGCCTGGATCAGGGTCTGGCACCTGGTTTCGATAACCTGTGCATCACCCATGGCTCCGATCATCCGATCAAGCAGATCGGAATCGAAAGACTTTGGGGTGTTGGGTGTCGTAAGCTCGGAACTCATGGGATCAGGCCGCCGCCGCGCCGCCGCCGGGGTTCATCATTTCCTGCTCGACGGCGTCAATCGACGGACGCTCGTAGGAGGAGATGGTCTTCCGGCCGTGTTCAAGGGCCACCTGCGGAACCGATCCGTTCATGTAGGCCAGGAGCGTCTGCTTGACGATCGTGTAGAGGCGGTTCTGTTTGGTGCGGACGAGTTTGATGTTGGCGGCGATCGGGCTGACCACGCAATAGCAAAGGAAGATGCCGAGCATCGTGCCCACCAGCGCCGCGCCGATCAGGCCGCCAAGCACCTCAGGCGACTCGGTGATGGCGCCCATCGCCTTGATCACCCCGAGCACAGCGGCAATGATGCCGATCGCGGGAAATGCGTCGCTGAGCGTGCTCATGGCGTTGTAGGCCTTCAGGCTGTCATAGGAAATGGTGTGGATCTCTTCGTCCATGAGAGCTTCGATCTCGTGCGGACGTGCATTGCCGATGATGATCAGGCGGACATAGTCGCAGATGAAGGACGTCAGTTCCTTGTTCTTGAGCACGGTCGGCGCAGACAGGAACAGTTCCGATTCATCCGGATTGTCGATGTGGGCTTCGATTTCGTTGCGGCTCTTGGTGCGAAGGTCGCGCATCAGCGCATACAGGATGTTCAGCGTATCAAGATACTCGCGTTCCTTCGGAACCTTGTTCTTGAATGCTTCGCCCAGCGCCTTCAGCGTGTCCTTGATGGTCTTGGTCGGGTTGGCCATGATGAAGCCGCCGATGCCGGCGCCGCCGATGATCAGCAGTTCGAATGGCTGATTGAGCACCTCGATGTGACCGCCCATCGCCATGAAGCCACCCAGGACACAGCCGAGGGTGACAACAAAACCAATGATCATATTCATGTTAGTCCACCACAATTGTTCCCTGGTCATCAAGTCCTACGGCGCGAGCCTTGTGTGAAGCTGAATCCGGTCCCTTCCTGAAGCCTTCCTGAACACCTTCAGCCTCGCACAAGCATGATGTCCCAATCTGGAACGTATGACGGGGAACTGCGCCGCTCCTGGCCGCAGCAGGCCCTGTGGAAACAACAGGGGCCAATCCGGTGATATCGACCTACACAAGCTATCGCCTTATCGCGCAGGACATTCCGCGGTCCATCGAGCGCATTGCAAGCCAGCCTCAGGTGGCGCGGGAGAGCGAGCACTACCTTTCGAGAATTTCGGAAATCAAGTCGATTGACGAATTTCTCGCGGACACCCGGGTGTTCAACTACGCGATGAAGGCGCACGGGCTGGAGGACATGTCCTACGCAAAGGCCTTCATGAGAAAGGTGCTGACCGAAGGGACTGACGACGAGAACGCCTTCGCCAACCAGCTTGCGGACACGAAGTACCGCGAATTCGCCGAGACCTTCAATTTCGCGCGCAACGGCGAAACCGCGACCATCTTCACAAGGGCGCAGCAGGGCACCGTCGACAAGTATCACCGCCTGACGCTCGAGGAAGAGGCCGGTGCGGACAATACCGGCGTTCGTCTCGCGCTCTATTTCGAACGCAACGCGCCCGAGATCACTTCGGTCTACGGAATTCTTGCCGACAACGCGCTCGCAGATGTGGTTCGAACCGCGCTCGGTCTGCCATCCGAATTGGCCGCTTCGGACATCGACAAGCAGGCGGACCTGCTCAGGTCCCGCATCGATATCGAGGATTTCAAGGATCCCGACAAGCTCGGCAAGTTTCTTGATCGCTTTACGGCAATGTGGGAGCTCAACAACCCGTCCTTCGGATCGGCGGATTCAAGCCTTCTGCTTGGAGCGTCTTCGGGTTTCGGAATCACCCCGGAACTGATGCTCTCGATCAACAACCTCAAACTTGGAGGCCGCTGATGCAGGGCTCACTCTACGTCTCGCTGTCATCGCAAATTGCGCTTGAGCGGCGGATGAACACACTGGCTGACAATGTCGCCAACGCCAACACGACGGGGTTCAGGGCCACCGAGGTCAAGTTCAATGAAATCCTGGCCGACACCGGGCAGGCCAACGTCTCCTTCGTCAACCAGGGCGAGGATTTTCTCTCCACCGAGAGTGGTGGCCTGAGAACGACCGGCAGCCAGCTCGATTTCGCCATTCGCGGCGAGGCCTGGTTCATGATTGAAACGCCGACCGGGCCGATGCTGACCCGCGACGGGCGGTTTTCGATGACCCAGGCCGGTGAGCTGGTCAATATCGACGGATATCCGGTGCTTGATCCCGGTGGCGCGCCGATCCAGCTCAACCCGGCAGGCGGACCGCCCAAGGCCGGACGTGGCGGCGGCTTGCTTCAGGATGGCGTCCGCATCGGCGCGATCGGACTCTATCAGGCCGACTTGACCCAGGGCTATCACCGCCAGGGCTCGCTCGGGGTTGTTCCGGTGGTTCCGCCGGAACCAATTGTCGACACCGCAGGCACGGGACTGCTGCAGGGCTACATCGAGGATTCCAACGTTAATCCGGTTTCTGAAATGAGCCGCCTGATAATGGTCTCGCGTGCTTTCGAGAACACCACGGCGATGACTCGCGCCACCGAGGATGTGTTCAAGGAAGCCATCCGGACCCTCGGCAGCGGTCAGTGACGCCAATGCGTGAGAGCGCGTTCAATCCTGCTTCGGTTCTCAAGGAGCCTGTGTCATGAGCGGTCGGCAGAGCCTGGCAATGCTCGCGCGCGAGGTGCGGTCCGTTGCCCGGCCCCAGGGCGGTTATGATGTTTCCGGCACGGTGACCGAAGTCTCTCCCGGCCGTTGCGTGGTTCGCGGCCTCTCCCGCCACGTCAGGATCGGCGATTTCGTCAGCTTTCGCCAAGGTGACGGCGTCAAGCTTGCCGAAGTGGTGAGCCTTGGCCCCGATCAGCTTGTCGCTTGCCCGGTTGATGGCGCGGCGCAGGCCGCGATCGGCGAAAGGGTCTGGCGCTCCGGCGCGTTCAGGCTGTCGCCGCATGAAAGCTGGTGCGGTCGTACAATCAATGCGCTGGGCGAACCTGTCGACGGTCTCGGCGCGCTGGTTCAGGGCCAGGTATCGCGGGCCGTTACCGGTCCGCCGCCGGCGTCGATGCTGCGTCAGCGGGTCAAGGAGCCCTTGCGCACGGGCATTCGCGTCGTCGATGTGTTTACCCCCATGTGTCAGGGCCAGCGCCTCGGCGTTTTCGCCGGTTCGGGCGTGGGCAAGTCGACGCTTCTGTCCATGTTCGCAAAGGCCGCCGACTTCGATCGCGCGGTCATCGCGCTGGTTGGCGAGCGCGGCCGTGAGGTCCGCGAATTCATCGAGGACACGCTGGGCGAAAACATGAAGAAGACCGTCGCGGTGGTGGCAACCAGCGACGAAAGCCCGATGCTCAGGAAACTTGCGCCCTTGACCGCGGTGTCGGTCGCCGAGCATTTCCGCGACAGGGGCGAGAACGTGCTTCTGATCGTCGACAGCCTGACGCGTTTCGCGCACGCCCTTCGGGAAATCGGCATGGCGGCGGGCGAGCCGCCGGTGGCGCGGGGATACCCGGCTTCGGTGTTCACCGCTCTTCCGGGTCTGCTCGAACGGGCGGGACCGGGACCGGAAGGCGCAGGCGCGATCACGGCGATCGTTTCCATTCTCGTTGACGGCGACAATCACAACGATCCGGTCGCCGATTCCGCCCGCGGCATTCTGGACGGGCACCTGGTGCTCGACCGGTCGCTCGCCGATGAGGGACGTTACCCTCCCGTAAATCCGCTCACTTCCATTTCACGACTGGCGCGCAAGGCCTGGCGCGGCGACGAGGAGAAGCTCGTCATGCGGCTCAAGGCCCTGATCCACCGCTACGAGGAAACCCGCGACCTGCGCCTGATCGGCGGCTATCGGCCCGGCACTGATGCCGAGCTCGATATGGCAATCAAGCAGGCTCCGGTGATCTACGACTCGCTTCGCCAAAGCCCCGAACAGCCGCCCAGTGCGGATGCGTTCGCCGAACTTGCAGAAGCCATGAAGACAGCCGCCGGAATTCCGTCAGCGGAACAGGCTAGAGAAAGGACCAACCCGTGACCCTGACCGAACTGGACGAAGCCGCGGATTACGAGATCACCGCAAGTGAGGAGGCTGAACAGGAAGCGGAATCCGCACCTGCCAGGAAACGGTCCGGCGACCGGGTGATGGCTGCGACCGGCTTCCTGCTCGCCACGGCGGCGGCGTTCTTCCCCTGGTATGTTTTCTTCAATCAGGAAAGCTTCGGAATTGCGCCAATGGGCTACTCCGAAACCCGCGAGCTCCCGGATGCGCCTGGCCGTGCTATCGTCAGCGTGTCGCCGCTGGCGATACCCGCGCAGCCAAAATCATCCGATCAGCCGTCCGCATTCGATCCGATCGTCACCGCGACGGTTCCCGACGGACAGGACACGAGCTCCACACCGCCGAGCAGCGTCGACAATGGCGGCGCCCAGGCATTTCCCGGTAAGCCGCGGTACCGTTTGCTGCATGTCGCCAACGGCCGTGCTCTGATCGAGGACACGTCGGGCATGTACATCGTTCGCATCGGATCGGTGCTGCCGGACAATTCCCGGCTCGCAAAGCTTGAACAGCGCAACGGAAACTGGGTCATCGTCACCTCGAATGGCGAAGTGATTCAGCGCTGACGAAGTGGTTAAGAAATTCGTAAGGCACGCACAAGATTGACCGCATAATCTCCAGACTTGCAAAGGACGGAGTATCTTATGCAACCGATCCAGCTTTTCGAACTGACTTCCAAACAGGCACACTGGCTCACGGTGCGCCAGAGCGTGGTGGCGGGAAACATCGCCAATGTGAACACGCCAGGCTATGCGGCCCGCGAAGTGGCCGCATTCGAAGCCGTGCTGCAGGACACCGGTGCACGGATGGCCGCGACCCATCCACGCCACATTCAGGAAAATCCCCTGCGTGGCGCGGTTCGCAGCGGCAGCCAGAACGGTGTCGAGGTGATGCCTTCAGGCAATTCCGTGAACCTGCCGGATGAACTGTCCAAGACCGGAGAGATCAAACGCATGTACGAACTCAACGCAGGAATGGTGAAAGCCTTCCACCGCATGATGCTGCTGACGGTGAGACGATGACCGCTATAGACCCTCTTTCAGTTGCTTCGCGGATCGCGTCATCCGGCCTGGATGTCCAGGAAACCCGGATGCGCATCCTGTCGGAAAACCTGGCCAACTCGCAGTCGACCGGCGATACGCCCGGCTCCGACGCGTACCGCCGCAAGACCATCAGTTTCTCCTGGGAGCTCGACCGTTCGATCGGGGCGTCCCGGGCCAAGGTTGCCAAGATCGACTACGATCCGGGCGAGTTCAACATCGAGTACGACCCGGGCAATCCGGCCGCCGATAACAATGGCATGGTCAAGCTGCCGAACGTGAATGTGCTCGTCGAACTGGCAGACATGCGCGAAGCAAACCGCTCGTATGAAGCCAATCTTCAAACCGTCAAGCAGACCCGTGAACTGGTCTCGATGACACTCGACTTGCTGAGGGCCGGCCAATGATTGACGGAATGAGCGGCGTAGGCGCGCTTTCGCGCCTCAAGACGTCCGATGACACCGAGATGGCATCTGCGGCGATCATGCCGCAGATGCCATCGGCGGCAAGCCAGCCGGCTTCGGGTTCCTTTTCTGAAGTGATGCAGTCGCTCGGCACGGGCGTGATGAACAACCTCAAGGCTGCCGAAGGGGAATCGCTGGCAGCCGTGCGCGGCGAGGCGGTCACCCGCGATGTCGTTGATGCAATCATGACCGCCGAGCAGTCACTGCAAACCGCTGTCGCCATCCGCGACAAGATGGTGACCGCTTATCTCGAAATCGCGCGTATGCAAATCTAGGGAATTCGCCATGAAGGCTTTGGCCATCGCCGCAACCGGCATGAATGCACAGCAGCTCAATCTTGAAGTGATCGCCAACAACGTGGCGAACATCAACACGACGGGTTTCAAGCGCGCCCGCGCCGAATTCTCCGACCTTCTCTATCAGGTCGAGCGCAATCAGGGCGTACCGAACGCCTCCAACCAGGCAATCGTTCCCGAGGGCGCGCATATCGGTCTGGGCGTTCAGACGTCGGCTGTGCGCAACCTTCACATCCAGGGCAGCCTTGTGGGAACCTCCAACAAGTTTGACCTGGCGCTGGTCGGCCGAGGCTGGTTTCAGATCGAAAATCCGGACGGGGAAACCCACTACACCCGCGCCGGTGCCTTCAACACCAATGCCGAGGGCCAGCTGGTGACCCTTGACGGCTATACCGTGGTTCCCGGGATCACCTTCCCTCAGGAAACCAGCGAAGTGGTCATTTCCCGCACCGGCCAGGTTTTCGCCCGGATCGGCAATGATCCCGAAATGCAGGATCTCGGCCAGTTGACGCTCGCCAATTTCGTCAACGAGGCGGGCCTCGAGCCACTGGGTGACAACCTGTTCCGCGAAACCACAGCATCGGGAGCTGCCATTGTCGGCGTGCCGGATGATCCGGGCTTCGCGCACATCCAGCAGGGCTATCTCGAGGGGTCCAATGTCGATCCCATCAAGGAAATCACCGATCTCATATCCGCGCAGCGCGCCTATGAGATGAACTCCAAGATCATCCAGGCAGCCGATGAGATGGCCTCGGTGGTTTCAAAGAACCTTAGGTAGTACAGAGGACAGGGCCGAACATGACGTTTAGCCATTCATCATCTGACTTCGGATTCCGGCGCTGTCTCCTTGCGCTGGCGGGGTTGTTCTGTCTCACCGTGGCCGCCCATGCGGGCATGGGCACCGCGGTGGTGCCGGAGCGGACAATCTATCCCGGCGAGGAACTGCATTCGGAGATCGTGCGCGAGGTTGAGGTCACGAACCCAAATCTCAAGCCCGGTTATGTCTCCGTAACAAGCGAAGTGCTGGGCAAGGTGACAACCCGTACCCTTCTTCCCGGACGCACCATTCCGATGGGTGCGTTGCGCGATGCATGGGCGGTGGAGCGCGGAAAAACCGTCGCACTCGTCTTTGCGGGCGATGGGTTGACAATCACCGCCGTCGGCACGCCGCTTCAAAACGCGGCCATCGGCGATTTCATTCGCGTCCGCAACATTGAATCCGGCGTGATCATCTCCGGAACGGTGATGGGTGACGGCACAGTGCAGGTGGCGCCGAAATGATCCGCAGACTAGCCAAGATAGTTGCCGTCTGGTCGGCAGTGCTGCTCGCAGCCTCACCCCTTGCGCAAACCGGTTTCGTGCAGCAGGCCGCCGCCGCATCGCGGATCAAGGACATAGCCCAGTTGCAGGCAGCGCGGGACAATCAGCTGATCGGCTACGGTCTCGTTGTCGGTCTGCAGGGAACGGGCGACGGCTTGCGCAATTCGCCGTTCACAGAGCAGTCGCTGCGGGCCATGCTTCAGAACCTCGGCATCTCGACCGAAGGCGGCGCCAGCCGCGCTAACAATGTCGCCGCCGTCATCGTCACGGCCAATCTGCCGCCATTCGCATCGATTGGCTCGCGGATCGACGTGACCGTGTCCTCCCTCGGAGACGCCACCTCGCTGCGCGGCGGAACGCTTGTCATGACATCCCTGTCCGGCGCCGACGGTCTGATCTACGCCGTTGCGCAAGGCTCGGTGATCGTTTCGGGCATTCAGGCCGAAGGTGACGCGGCAACCCTGCAGCAGGGCATCGCCACCGCAGGGCGGCTGCCCGGCGGAGCGATCATCGAGCGCGAGATTCCGGCTTCGTTCAAGGGTGTCGGCGGACTGGTCTACCAGTTGCGAAATCCCGACTTCACGACGGCCGTCGGCATGGCCGATGTCATCAACGCCTATGCCGCGGCCCGCTATGACGGTCCCATCGCGGAGGCCCGCGATTCGACGACCGTTGCAGTCCGCAAGCCCGAACGGGCCGATCTGGCGCGGTTGACCGCGGAACTCGAAAACCTGATCGTCGAAACCGATACGCCCGCGCGTGTGGTCGTCAATGAGCGCACCGGCACCATCGTCATCGGCAATGACGTGCGGGTTTCCAAGGTCGCAGTCAGCCACGGCACGCTCACAGTGCAGATCAATGAGACCCCGACCGTGGTCCAGCCTTCGCCGTTCTCGCGCGGTGTCACGGCCGTCGAGCCGCTCACAGATATCACTGCCGGCGTCGATGGCGGTCAGGTCGCCATCATCGACGGACCCGACCTGCGCACCCTGGTGGCTGGCCTGAACTCGATCGGTGTGAAGCCCGATGGGATCATCGCCATCCTGCAGGGCATCAAGTCCGCTGGGGCCCTGCATGCCGAACTGGTGCTGCAATGAGCGCGCGTGTGAAGTTCGTGCGGAACAGCCCGCTCCTGCGTCTGGCGCCCGCGGGCGCCCTCGCGCTCGCGCTGCTGGTCCCGGGCGCCATGGCGCAGCAGGCGCTTCCGACGGCCATGGAAGACGAGATCCGCGAGTTTTGCGGCAACATCGCCGATGCGGCGCGCGATCAGCGTTATCTGATCCAGAAGAAAGAACTCGAAGAGCTCCAGGCCGGTGTCGACGAGCGGATCGAAAGACTGGACGAACGCTCGCAGCAGTACCGTGACTGGCTTCAGAAGCGCGAGGAGTTCATGCGCGTTGCCGAATCCCAGCTGGTCGACATCTACAAGAACATGCGGCCGGACGCCGCCGCCGAGCAGCTTGAGATCCTTCAGCCCGAAGTCGCTGCCGCCATCGTCATGAAACTGGCCCCCAGACTAGCGAGTTCGATTCTCAATGAGATGGATTCCAAGAAAGCTGCGGGGCTGACCAGCATCATTGCAAGCGCGGCAGCGCCGGATCTGCCGGAGGACCCGACATGATCAGAGCCATCGCCCTAACTCTTCTCGCGGTCGCCCTGGGTGGCTGCAATTCGCAGACGCTCAAGGAAGTCGGACGTGCCCCCTCGATGAGCCCGGTCGGCTCCGGGCTTGCCTATGGCGAGACCCCGCAGATGGCGGCCTATCCGAAGCAGCCCCAGACGCGGGCCCATGGGTTTTCCCTGTGGGATGACCGCAAGGCGATGTTGTTCCAGGACGCCCGAGCCATGACCGTCGGTGACATCCTCACAGTGGACCTTGCGATCAACGACAAGGCAAGCTTTGACAACGCGACCGACCGAAGCCGCAAGAACCAGAGCGGCATTTCCGCCGGCTTCAACATTCCGGTGATAGGGGTTGTCGGCGCTGGCGATCTTGATTACGGCTCCGACACATCGACGCAGGGGCAGGGCACCACCGCCCGGTCAGAGCAGCTCAGGCTTCGTGTTGCCGCCGTGGTGACCGGTATTCTGCCCAACGGCAACCTGGTCATCAGCGGCAGCCAGGAGGTGCGCGTCAATCACGAGCTACGCATCCTCAATGTCGCGGGTATCGTGCGCCCGCTGGATGTCGACCACAACAACACCGTGGCCTACGACAAGATCGCCGAAGCGCGCGTCTCCTATGGCGGTCGCGGACGCCTGACCGAAGTCCAGCAGCCGCCGGTGGGCCAGCAGCTGGTCGACATCTACTCACCGATCTGACGGATGCAACATGGCTGACAACGAAGATCAGGGTGAAGGACAGGGCAAGAAGAAGCCGGGGCTTGTCGTCACGCTCGCCATCGTGCTGGTTCTCAGCGGCGTAGCGGGCGCCGGCGGATGGATGCTCGGGGGTGTGCTGGCTCCACAGGTCGCGGTTGAGGAAGAAGCGGTCGGCGAGGAGACCGCGCACGCCGAAACCGAGGGTGAGCAGGAGGGGGGAGAGGAAAACAAACCCCGGGAAAACCTTATTCCGCTTGACCCGATCACCACAAACCTGTCCTACCCTTCGGACAGTTGGATTCGAGTCGAAGTATCGCTGTTGTTTGGAGGTGCTCCCGACCAGGCGCTCGCAGATCAGATCCATCAGGACGTGATGACCTATTTGCGGACGGTATCCCTTCAGCAGATCGAAGGGCCCCGGGGGTTTCAGTATCTGCGTGACGATTTGCGTGAGCGCGTAAAACTGCGGTCGGAAGGCCGTGTCAACGATATCCTGTTCAGGACCTTTGTTATCGAATGATTCGATTTCTATCCGCCTTTGCCGCCATGATGGCGATAGCAACGGCCGCACATGGACAGACGGTGGACCCGGGGCTGCTTCAGCAGCCTCTCGACGGTTCCGTGGCCAGCTGGATCATCCGCACCTTCGGGCTGCTGACAGTCTTGTCGGTGGCGCCCGGCATCCTGATCATGGTCACCAGTTTTCCGCGGTTTATCATCGCCTTCGCGATTCTGCGTGCGGGCATGGGCCTGGCGACGACGCCGGCCAACATGATTCTGGTCAGCCTGGCGCTGTTCATGACATTTTACGTAATGGCGCCGACCTTCGACCGCGCATGGGAAAGCGGCGTCACGCCATTGCTCGAGGATCAGATCACGGAAGAGGAAGCGATCCAGCTGATCGCCGACCCGTTCCGGGACTTCATGCTGGTCAACACCCGCCCCAAGGATTTGGCTCTTTTTGTCGATCTGGCGACCGAACGTGGCCAGAGCACCGAGACGGAAGGCAAGATCGACATGCGGGTTCTGGTTCCAGCCTTCATGATTTCGGAGATCAGGCGCGGCTTCGAAATCGGGTTTCTGGTTGTCCTGCCGTTTCTGGTTATCGATCTGGTCGTGGCCACCATTACCATGGCCATGGGCATGATGATGCTGCCGCCGACTGCCATATCCCTGCCGTTCAAGATCCTGTTCTTCGTGCTGATCGATGGTTGGAACCTGCTTGTCGGCAGCCTGGTAAGATCGTTCGCCTGACGGTCTTCAGCTGCTGTTAACCATATATTATTTCAAGAGAAATACCGTCATCGATTAATCAAATCGAAAGCCGCGGATGGGATCTTTGCGTCAACACGACGGAAGGGAACCCTTCGTGACGCGATCGGTTCCGTCAGGCATGATGCCGTACCGCCGTGACCGGTAAAACAATAAGCCCGGTATGTCCCTCTTTAATGTATCTCGTAAAAACAAGGGACAATCCCAATGACAAGCATCATGACCAACTCGTCGGCTATGGCTGCGCTGCAGACCCTCCGTTCGATCAACTCCGACATGGAAACCACCCAGAGCCGTATTTCTTCGGGCTACCGCGTTGGTAGCGCCGCTGACAACTCGGCTTACTGGTCGATCGCAACCACGATGCGTTCGGACAACAAGGCACTGTCGACCGTTTCGGACGCGCTCGGCCTCGGTGCTGCGAAGGTTGACGTTGCCTACACCGGTATGAATTCGGCGATCGACGTGGTCTCCGAAATCAAGGCCAAGCTGGTTGCTGCCCGCGAACCGGGTGTCGACAAGACCAAGATCGACAAGGAACTCACCGAACTCAAGAACCAGCTGGTTTCGATCTCCGAATCCGCTTCGTTCTCCGGTGAGAACTGGCTCAACAACACGGTCTCGACAGCTTCCGGCACCAAGAACATCGTTGGTGGCTTCACCCGCGACGTCGCCGGCCAGGTGACCATTCAGACCCTGGACGTTAACACCAGCACGACCACGCTGATCGGCGCGGCCAACGAAAGCCTCGGCATCCTGACCAAGGACATTGACGCCAACGCTCTGGATCCGAATGCAACCACGACCACTGCCCGGAATTACTACCTGATCGACACCGGTTCGACCACCGGTACGCAGGCTTCCGGTACGGCTATCACCCTGACTGCGGCAACGACCGATGCACAGGTCGATGACATGATCCGTGCGGTGGATTCGATGCTCACCGACATGACGGATGCAGCATCCAATCTCGGTGCGGTCAACAAGCGGATCTCGATGCAGGACGACTTCATGTCCAAGCTGATGGGTTCGATTGACAAGGGTATCGGCCGTCTGGTCGATGCGGACATGAACGAGGAATCGACCCGCCTGAAGGCTCTGCAGACACAGCAGCAGCTCGGCATTCAGTCGCTGTCGATCGCCAACTCCAACTCGCAGAACATCCTGTCGCTGTTCCGTTAAGGGTCGCGCCAGTTCCGTAAAGCGGGTTGAAACCCAGCTCCGCAAAGCGGGCTTGAACAATGAGATCGCCGGGGAGAAATCCCCGGCGATTTTTTATAGGTCACATTGTTTGAATTGCGCAGGTCCGCTTAAACGTTCGGTAACCATGTTCCGCCATTTTGTTTTTCAAGAAATGGCGGGTCGCTGCGCAGCAAAGGTACTGCAGCGACGGGCATGATGCCTTGCCGTCGTTGCCGGTAAACGAGTCCGGTATGTCCCAGAGTTTTCTGTCTAAAGGGACACTTCCATGACAAGCATCATGACTAACACCGCAGCAATGGCTGCACTCCAGACCCTGCGTTCGATCAACTCGGACATGGAGATGACGCAGAACCGCGTTTCCTCCGGTTACCGTGTCGAAACAGCAGCCGACAACTCGGCCTACTGGTCGATCGCAACCACCATGCGTTCGGACAACAAGGCACTGTCGACCGTTCAGGACGCACTCGGCCTCGGCGCCGCCAAGCTGGATGTCGCCTACACCGGCATGAATTCTGCCATCGACGTGGTTTCCGAGATCAAGGCCAAGCTGGTTGCTGCCCGGGAGCCGGGTGTCGACAAGACCAAGATCGACAAGGAACTCACCGAACTCAAGAACCAGCTGGTTTCGATCTCTGAATCGGCTTCGTTCTCCGGTGAGAACTGGCTCAACAACACGGTCTCCACCGCTTCCGGCACCAAGAACATCGTTGGCGGCTTCACCCGTGACGTCAACGGCCTGGTGACCATTCAGACCCTGGGCGTGAACACCACCTCGACCACGCTGATCGGCGCGGCCAACGAAAGCCTCGGCATCCTGACCAAGGACATCGACGCCAACGCTCTGGATCCGAATGCAACCACGACCACTGCCCGGAACTACTTCCTGATCGACACCGGTTCGACCACCGGTACGCAGGCTTCCGGTACCGGTATCGCACTGACTGCGGCAACCACCGACCAGCAGGTCGACGACATGATCCGCGCCGTGGATTCGATGCTTACCCAGATGACCGATGCAGCCTCCAACCTCGGTGCCGTCAACAAGCGCGTATCGATGCAGGAAGACTTCGTCGCCAACCTGATGGACTCGATCGACAGCGGTGTCGGCCGCCTGGTCGATGCGGACATGAACGAGGAATCGACTCGCCTGAAGGCCCTGCAGACCCAGCAGCAGCTCGGCATCCAGTCGCTGTCGATTGCCAACACCAACTCACAGAACATCCTGTCGCTCTTCCGTTAAGAGCGCCGGAAACCGGGGGCTCTCCAGGCTCCCGGATCCATCGGATCAGAAAAGGCCGCATCGGTTCCGATGCGGCCTTTTCCTTTTGCTAAAATTATGAATAGCCATTGAGAATTCAGGCATTGAGTTAACTGGCCATTAACCATAAATCTTTACACGTTAGACACCAACGGTGAACCGGATCGCAAGGGCAATAGGCGCTCCGGTTGGCATGATGCTAGTTCACCGCAACCGGGAAGATGGCCGGTATGTCCCTGGGCAATAAGAGGGGCATGTTTCATGACCAGCATTATGACGAACACCGCCGCGATGGCGGCACTGCAAACTCTCCGTAGCATCAACTCGGAAATGGAAACGACGCAGGCGCGCGTTTCTTCGGGATATCGCGTTCAAACAGCCGGCGACAACGCCGCCTACTGGTCGATCGCAACCACGATGCGGTCCGACAACAAGGCACTGTCGACCGTCAAGGACGCTCTCGGCCTCGGCGCTGCGAAAGTCGACATCGCCTACACCGCGATGGACAGTTCCATCGACGTGGTCTCCGAAATCAAGGCCAAGCTGGTCGCAGCCCGCGAGCCGGGTGTCGACAAGACCAAGATCAACAAGGAACTTACCGAACTCAAGAACCAGCTGGTTTCGATCTCCGAATCCGCTTCGTTCTCCGGTGAGAACTGGCTCAACAACACGATCTCGACCGCAGCTGGCACCAAGTCGGTGGTTGGCGGTTTCAACCGCGACGTCAACGGTCTTGTCACCATCACCACGCTCGACATCAACGTGACGAGCCTGACCATGATCGGCGCGGCCAATGAAAGCCTCGGCATCCTGACCAAGGACATCGATGCCAACGTCCTGGATCCGAACGCAACCACGACCACCGCGCGGGATTATTACCTGATCGACACCGGTTCGACCACCGGTACACAGGCTTCGGGCACCGCGATCACCCTGACTGCGGCGACGACCGACGCACAGGTGGACGACATGATCCGTGTGGTGGATTCGATGCTCAGCCAGATGACGGATGCG
This sequence comes from Hoeflea sp., assembly GCA_040216675.1. GTDB lineage: Bacteria > Pseudomonadota > Alphaproteobacteria > Rhizobiales > Rhizobiaceae > Hoeflea. Next base: position 163,791 of record JAVJOR010000004.1, read on the forward strand.
GCCTCCAATCTCGGTGCGGTCAAAAAGCGCATTTCGATGCAGGAAGACTTCGTCGCCAACCTGATGGACTCGATTGACAGCGGTATCGGCCGCCTTGTCGACGCGGACATGAACGAGGAATCGACTAGGCTCAAGGCTCTGCAGACACAGCAGCAGCTCGGCATCCAGTCGCTGTCGATCGCCAATACCAACTCGCAGAACATCCTGTCGCTCTTCCAGCAGTAAGCCCGGGCGCTCCCGGGTGAGCGCAGAGAGCAATAGAAATACTGCCATGCCGCCGGTCATCGGTCATGGTGGGTCAGCTGAACCGCGCCAACATTGCCCTTGGTGCGGTTCAGTGACGTTTGGGCAAGTGTTCCACAGCGGGAAGAGGCGCCGCACCGGCGTTCATGCTCACGCAAGTTTTGCTGGCTAGGCTTCCGGGGCGTCAGGGCACCGTCAACCGGTTCCGCCTGCGCAATCAGATTGTGGAGAGGCATGACCATGACCGGCACCCAGCCAGCCATCGCCTCGAATTGGAGACCAAGATGACGGCCAGTCTCGCCAGGTTCCTGCCGGATTTCGAGCTTTCGGGCATCCGTTCCTTCCCGGGAATCCCCGATGAGGTTGCGGCGCTCCCGCAGCCTGCCGGGCAGACTGTCGATGTGGAGGCGATTCGTGCGGAAGCCAGGGCAGAGGGCGAGGCCGCCGTGCGCAACGAACTCGAAGCACGGCACGTCAGCGAACTGGATGCAGCGGCCGCGCGCCATGCGGCCGAACTGGAGGCCTTGCGCGCGGAGCTCGAAACCCTCGCCTTGCAGTCCATTCCCGAGGCCATCCAGGCACGAAGCGCCGAAATCGCCGACACCGTTGCAGGCGATGTTGCCGATATTCTGGCTCCCCTGATCGACGAGGCCGTTCGGGGACACGTTGTCGCTCAGTTGGCCGCCGAAATCCGCGGAATGCTTGAAATCGACAATGCCGGCCAGATCACCGTTACCGGACCCGCGAGCCTGGTCGACGCCCTTGGCGACCGCCTCGGCGCGGATGCCACTCGGATTTCCGTGGTCCATGCCGAGCAGTTCGACATCGAGATTGAAACCGACCGCACCCTTCTTGCCAGCCGGCTGTCGGAGTGGACCCAAGCCCTCAAGGAAAGCCTGGCATGAGCGACACCACCCACCAGGGCAAGAACGAGATCATCATAGTAAAGCGCCGGGGCGGCGGCGGTGATGACGGTCATCACGGCGGGGTCTGGAAGATCGCCTATGCCGACTTCATGACCGCCATGATGGCCTTCTTTCTTGTTATGTGGCTGGTCAACGCCGCGAACGAGGAAACCAAGGCGCAGGTCGCCGCCTACTTCAATCCGATCAAGCTGATGGATGACAAGCCGACCGAGCGCGGCATCAAGCAGGTGGGCAACAGCAACGACGGCGAGGCCAACGCGCCGAAATCCAAGGTCGAGGGCGACGATACCTCCAATGGTCAGGACGGGGATGCCGGCTCGCAGGAAAACTCCACCGCGGGCGAGGAGCAGGCCTACTCGGAGGCTGATTACTTCGAGAATCCCTATTCTGTCCTCTCCGAGATTGCCATGGAAACCGGAACCCAGACGAATGTCTCCGCCAAGGGCGACGGGGGCGCGGCTGAGTCGGGACCCGCAACAGGGGCCTCGGGCGGCGATGCCTATCGCGATCCCTTCGACCCGGACTTCTGGACCAAGACCATCGATCAGGAGCGCGAGGCGCTTGAGGAAAGCCAGTCGATGGTCCAGGCGGAGAATTTCGCCAACAACGGATCGACCACCGACGAATTCGACGCCACCGGCGCGCCGGCTGCCGATCTTGATGGCGACGGCAAACCCGACACTGGGCCCGACGGAGATCTTTCCGGACGAAGCTCGGGGAACGACGGGGCTGAAGAGGGCGCGACCGCGGCCGAACAGCTCGCAGACGCCGAATCTCTCAAGCAGGAAATCACCCAGGCGCTGGGCGGATCGCTCGGCAAGCTCGCCGAAGGTCTGACCGTGGAACCTGCCGAAGGCGGATTGTTGGTTTCCATCACCGATCAGTTCGATTTCGGGATGTTCGAGGTCGGATCTGCGGTCCCGGGCCGCGATCTGGTGCTGGCGATGGAGAAAATCGGCGCAATTCTTGCCGACCGTCAGGGTGCGATCGCCATTCGCGGGCACACCGACGCACGGCCTTACACATCCGGAGAGGGTGACAACTGGCGGCTGTCGATGGCGCGTGCCCACTCAGCCTTCTTCATGCTGGTGCGCGGCGGCGTCCCTGAAGACCGCATAATGCAGGTGTCCGGCTTTGCCGATCGCCGCCTCAAGGATTCCGAAAATCCCTATGCCGAAGTCAATCGGCGCATCGAAATCCTGGTCGAGGCGGAAGCGAGTTAACCCATGCCGCACCGCCGTCGCCTGAAAACAGCAAGCTTCGCCGCCCTCGCGGCGGTTTTTGCGTTGGCAGCGAGCGCGGAGGAACCGTCTGCGCCCGCCGCTACCGCGGATGAGGGTTTTCAGGCCCAGCAGAACCCGGGAGCCGCGGAGACCGACGCACGGTCTGCGCCGGTGTTTGACCCTACCGTGGGCTATCCGCCTGTGGCCGAAAGCTCTGCCCCGGAACCGCCACCGATTGCTCCGGAAGGTGACGAGGCCGCAGCACACGAAGCCGGGGTGCATGAAGATACAGCCGCCTCCTCGGAGCCCGGGGAGGTTACGCCGACGCATGGCGGCGACGAGACCATTGCCGGGCACGGTCCGGATGCGGTGGCGCCCGGCCAGGATGCCGGTCCTGCGGCTGCGGGAGCGCAGGCGGAAGCGGTTCCGGATGGAGCGGCTTCACCGGTCGAAGGTGTAAGGGCCGAAGACTTTGCCATGACCGAGGACATGAATGAGTTGGAGCCGTACAAGCTCATACGCTCGCTTCAGGTCGTTCAGGATGCTGTGGTGAGCGGCGACCATTCGGCCATGGAGATGCAACGCTTTCTTCTCGGCGTTATCGACAGTCGTTTGCGCAGCGCCGACGAGAAGGTGTTTGACGATCCGCGCAATGTCGATGCGGCACTGATCTACGCTATGAGCGGTGGCAATCCCGAAACCCTCGAGATTCTCGCGATCAAGGACAAGTTCGGCAATTTCGACAACGAGATCACGACAGTCCTGCGCGCCTATCTCAATGGCCGTGCGGCGAAGACCCAGGAGGAGATGGAGGAGGTCGTCGACATCTATCGCGATACCCCGGTCGGGCCCTATCTGACGCTGGTTGCGGCAAACGTCACGGCCGCCCTTAACGACACATCGGCTCTTGAGCTTTTCGACTGGGCGCGTCTGACCGCTCCGGGCACTCTGGTCGAGGAAGCAGCATTGAGGCGTTCGTTGTTCATTGCCGAGCGCAACAATCTGGTGGACGAGGCAATCTCCTACGCGCAGCTCTATGCGCGCCGGTTCATCAATTCGCCCTATGCCGGCCAGTATGCCGATCTTCTGGTCGATCTGGTGGTGCTCAACTATGGCAAGGTCGGCGAAGACCGGCTGAATGCGATCCTGTCTTTCATGGATCGCCCGCGCAAGCGCGAGGTCTATCTCCGGATTGCTCGCAAGGCCGTCATCTCGGGTCTGCGGGACCTGGCGCTGCTTGCTTCTGAAAAGGCCGAAGAGCTGCTCATGCCGGGTGACGATGTCCCGAAGGCGCTGACCAATCTCTATTCCGGGATGGCCAAGGTTCCCACCGAAGGCGTCAACGCCGTTCTGGACACGCTCAACGCTGTTCCGGAACGGCAACTGACGAGCCGCGACCGTGCCTTGCGTGAGGCCGCGCGGACCATGGCCGCCGAAGTGATCCGCAAACCCGACCCCGCCAGCCTCACGCAAGCAATCAGGCCCATGTTGGATCAGCCGCAATCGGAAACCGGGGTGGAAGTCGTCGCTCCCGAGCCGGCAGGCGATCAACCGGTCGAGGCTGCCGATCTTGCGGCAGCCGCGGAAAAGAATGAAGAGGCGGAAGCCGCGGCAAAGGCTTTCGAAGGATATGTTTCCGACCGGAGGAAAACCCTCGATCGCATCGATGAGATGCTCGCGGGTGTAGAAGAGGAACAAGGCTCTTGAGTGCGTTGGATATGATCATGCAGCGTCAGGTTCCCGCCAGGCCCGCGGCCCGGCAGCCTGGAACGCGTGACGAGAATGCTGCGTCGGGAGATCCGTTCGCAAAGGTCCTCTCAGGTCAGCAGCAGAGTGAGGACGGTAGAACCGCAGTCAAGCGCGAAGAAGCCGTCGACGCCGGCGCTGAAGCCACCGCGGCTGGTCGTGATGCAGATGGTGAAGGAACTGCCAGCGCGGGGTCCGACGAGATGATGGCCTTGCTCGACGCACTGATGTCGAGCGCCGCCTATTCCCAGGAAGCTGCGTCAGCGGATGCAGACGCGGACACCGTTGTCGATGAGGCAACTGCGGACACAGATGGCGAGATTGCGGCCGGGGAGGCCGAGCCGGAAATTGATCTGGACGCTGAAACCGGTCAGGGCGTGGTTCTCGAAGACGCAGCCAAGGTCGATGATGTCGTGGTCGGAAAGCCTGAAAGTGCCGGGGCGGCCGGAGAGAAAACGGTTCCGAATGCCGGAGCACAAGCGGCTGCAACGGATGCCCAGGCAGCGACGGTCGCCGCCGCAACGCCACAGGCAGCAGCAGCAAAAGCAGCGGTGGCGGCGAAGTCTCCTGCTGAGGGGAAAGCGGCAGCCACGGCTCCCGGCCCGCAGCAGTCTGCTGAAAGCGCGGATGGGACGGCATCGGACACCAAACAGGCGAACAAGAATCTCACCCCGGCGCCAGAGCCGGTTCCGGCGGGAACCGACCCTGACAAGGCGACCCGCAACGAGCGTTCCAACGCGTTCGCGGAAGCCCGGGCCAGCCTCGGGGCGGCCCGGAACGAAGAGCGTCTCGAAGGCAAGGCGAAGAACGTGGAGGTCCTCGAATCGCGCCGGTTCCTGGCTCAGCCGGTCAGTGGAAATGCACAGATGCTCACGCGATCGCTCGGCGACGCGAGCGGCGAGATCTTCCAGGCTCAACGTTCAGCGCCGGCGCAATCGGCGTCGCTGCCGGGTCAACCTCAATCCGGTCAGATGCTGCATACACTCAAGCTTCAGCTCAATCCGGTGTCACTTGGCACCGTGACCGCGGTTCTCAAGCTGACAGGCGAGGAGCTCTCAGTTGATATCAAGGTCCACACTGCCGAAGCCTATCGTCAGCTCAGCGACGACAACCAGGCGATCCTGAAGTCTCTGCGGGCTCAGGGCTACGGGGTTGAGCAAATCAACATCCAGCACGTGGCAGGCGGCCCTGACCGGTCCGCAGGCCAGGCACCCCAGCAGGGCCAGCAAAATGCTTTCCAGGGATCTGGTTCCGGTGACGCGCAGGCTTCGGGACAGGAAGCCGGCGGACAGGGCAACGGCCGGCAGACCGGCAAACAGGGTAATCAGGGGCATGAGCAAAACTCCTATTCAAGCTCTGACACGCAGCGTTCTGACGGCGTTTATCTTTAGTCTCGGTGTTACGCTGTCACCTGATGCGCAAGCCGCTGCTGGCGCATGCGAGGCGGAGATTCTCAGGGCCGCCCGTGTTCACGGCGTCCCGCCGGGCATCCTTCATTCCGTGGGTCTTACCGAGACCGGCCGCAAGGGCTCACTGCATCCGTACGCGCTCAATATCGAGGGACGGGCCGTCTTCGCCAGCAGCCGCGACCAGGCAGTGCGCGAGTTCGAAAAGGCGAGGTCGGAAGGCAAGAGGCTGATTGACCTGGGCTGCATGCAGATCAACCATCGCTATCACGGCAAGGAGTTTCCATCGGTCCAGGTGATGCTCGACCCGCGTTCCAACGTCGATTATGCGGCACGGTTTCTAGCCCGTTTGCATGCGCGTCACGAAACCTGGACCATGGCTGTGGCACGCTATCACGCCGGACCTGACAACGACCCGGCACAAAAGCGCTATGTCTGCCGCGTCATTGCAAACCTTGTGGCCACCGGCCATGGCGCATGGACGGCGCCTGCGCGTGAATTCTGTCTTTGATCGCAACCTCAAAAAACAACCTATGGGTGAATTTGTCGGTGTACCGGATTCAATTGCGATATTTGGCGAGAATTAGACAATGGTTAATGGTGCAAGTAGAAAATTAACCTCTCGTTAACTTTTCCCGGAAAAAATTGTGCCTGTGGAGCTGAAAGGCACTAAATATGGCCAAATCAGCGGAAAACATGGTTAATCAATTATTAAATAGCACCATACGGTTTTCATAGTTTACCCAGATTCGCCCTCTTCGTACTTCTTGGTTAACGAGGCACCACACTGATTCGGAGGCGGACGAATGATCGTAGTGGTTGATGACAGAAAACTTGTCAAAGACGGTTATACATCCCTTTTTGGGCGCGAGGGCGTGCCCTCGGCGGGCTTTGATTCAATGGAGTTCGGCGAGTGGGTTAGCACCGCCGCCGATTCGGATCTGGATGCGGTCGAGGCCTTTCTCATAGGTCACGGCGCGCAGACGATGGATTTGCCGAGAGCAATCCGGGACCGGTCGCAGGCGCCGGTAATCGCGGTCAGCGATACGCCGTCACTGGAATCGACACTTGCCTTCTTCGACAGCGGCGTCGACGATGTTGTGCGCAAGCCGGTTCATCCACGCGAGATCCTGGCAAGGGCAGCGGCGATCCGCCGTCGGCTCAAGGCCATTTCCAATCACATCGACATCGGTCCGATCCGGGTTTTCTCCGATGGTCGCGATCCCGAAATCGAAGAGCGGACCTTTGCCCTTCCAAGGCGCGAACGTCGCATTCTCGAATATCTCGTCGCCAATCGCGGACGCCGCGTGACGAAGCAGCAGATCTTCAACGCCATCTACGGAATTTTCGACGAGGACGTCGAAGAGAATGTCGTTGAAAGCCATATCTCCAAGTTGCGCAAGAAATTACGCAAGCGGCTCGGTTTCGACCCGATCGATTCAAAGCGCTTCCTGGGCTACCTCATCGACTGGAAATAGGGACTGAACGCCTGGCCAAATAAAACGGCCAGGCGTTTTCCCTTTGTGTGGGGAAACAGGTTCACGCAAGGCCCGCCAGCTAGGCTGGATTACCGTACAAAACGAGGGAAAAAGCGATGAGCCTGTATGGAATGATGCGAACCGGCGCCTCCGGTATGAATGCCCAGGCCAACCGTTTGAGCGCGGTTGCCGACAACATGGCCAATGCGAACACCACTGGCTACAAGAGAGCGTCGGCTGAATTTTCCTCCCTTATTCTTCCCGGCAGCGGCGGCGCATACAATTCCGGCGCCGTGACCACCGATATCCGGTATTCGATCAGTCAGTCCGGAGCCCTCGAATTCACCACCTCCAAGACCGACCTTGCGATCGATGGCGGCGGCTTCTTCATCGTCAACGATGCCAACGGCCTTCCGTTCCTGACGCGCGCCGGTTCCTTCGTTCCCGATGGGGACGGCAATCTGGTGAATGCGGCCGGTTTCCAGCTGATGGGCTACAACTACGATGCCGGTCCCCCGACGCCGGTGGTCAACGGCTTCGATGGCCTGGTGCCAATCAACATCTCGGCCGGCAGCCTGACCGCAACTCCGTCGACGACCGGCTACTTCCAGGCCAACCTTGACGAGGGCTCGGCCATCGTTCCGGCAGCCGACCTGCCGTCGACCAACTCTGCCACAGCCGCCTACACCTCGAAGAGTTCGCTCATCGCGATTGACAACCTCGGTGGGGAGGTCCTGCTCGACTTCTATTACACCAAGACCGCAGCCAACACCTGGGAAGTCACCGTTTACGACCGCGCCGCGGCCGCGCCCGGCACGGGTTTCCCCTATGGCTCGGGTCCGCTCGCAACGACAACGCTCGATTTTGACCCCACGAACGGCCAGCTCACCGGCGGCAGCGCCACCGACATCACGCTTGCTGTGCCGGGCGGCACCTCGTTGACCGTCGACCTGAGCAGCATGACCCAGCTCAACTATGCCTTCACGGTCGACGACGCCAACGTCAACGGTGAAAAGCCAAGCAGCGTAACCTCTATCGAGATCTCCGAGGACGGCATTTTGTACGCCTCCTACGAGAGCGGCCAGCTTGAGCCCCTCTACCGGATTGCACTCGCTGATGTGACCAGCCCTGACAAGCTCCGCCCGCAGGCAGGCAACGTCTACCAGCAGGGCATCGATTCCGGCGTCATCACAACCGGTTTCGCAGCGTCCGGATCCTTCGGGAAAATCGTCTCCGGCGCGCTCGAGGCATCGAATGTCGATATCGCGCAGGAACTCACCGACATGATCGCTGCGCAGCGGAGCTACACAGCGAACTCCAAGGTGTTTCAGACAGGCTCGGATCTGATGGACGTCCTTGTGAACCTCAAGCGTTAAAGTACCCGTATCGAACTAGGGAGCCCTGGAAGTGTCACTGACATCAGCACTCAACGCTGCGCAGACGTCTTTGTCGAATACCTCGACACAGACAAACATTGTCTCGCGCAACATCTCCAATGCCTCGGACCCCGATTACAATCGGCGGAACGCGGCACTGGCGACAAATGTCTATGGCGCCCAGGTGGTCTCTATCGAGCGCGCCCAGGATCAGGCACTCTTCCGGCAGACCATAAAGGGCGCCTCCGCAGCAAGCGGGCAAAAGGCGCTCTTGACCGGGCTGGAGACCCTGAAGGGCATTTTTGGCGGCAACGATTACGAAACCTCGCCTGCCGCCATGCTCGGAACCTTGCGCGATACCCTGTCGACATTTGCATCCCAGCCCGGTGAGAGCACGCTGGCCCGGTCCTCCGTTGCCGATGCCCAGACACTGGCTGCCGGGATTCGGGACGCGTCGGCTGCGGTACAGAAGGTCCGGCTGGATACCGACAATGAGATCGAACGCCAGGTCGGCAAGCTCAATGAGTTGCTGGCGCGATTCGAAACCGCCAACAACAATGTCACCCGCGGCACGCAGCTCGGGCGCGATGTCAGCGGTGATCTTGACGAGCGGGATGGCCTCCTCAAGCAGATCTCCGAAATTGTCGGTGTGTCGACGATCACTCGCTCCAACAACGATGTCGCGATCTACACCTCCGACGGAACCACTCTTTTCGAAACCGTCCCGCGCCCTGTGACGTTCACGCCGTCAGTCGGCTTCGCCGCGACCGTCCAGGGCAACTCCATCTTTGTCGACGGCGTCCCCATGGGCGCCGGCCAGGGTGCGAACTCCACAGCCAAGGGCTCGCTGCAGGGACTGCTCCAGGTCCGCGACGAAATGGCGCCTGCGATCCAGACCCATCTCGACGAAATCGCACGCGCGCTCATCGTGACTTTCGCAGAAACCGACCAGTCCGCGGTTCCGACCCTCCCGGACCAGCCAGGTCTCTTCACATGGGCGGGCGCAAACGTTCCCGCGGGTGCGACCGTTGTTCCAGGCATCGCCGCTTCGTTCAGCGTGAACGCTGCCTTGATCCCGGCACAAGGCGGCAATCCGAACCTTTTGCGTGACGGCGGCATCAACGGTGCGGCCTATGTTGCCAACCCGACCGGCGCGGCAAGCTTCTCGGCGCGCCTCGACACCTTTGTCGTCGCGATCGATACCCCGATGGGCTTCGACGCGGCATCCGGTCTGTCCCCCTCGACAAGTGTCATCGACTTTGCGGCCGACTCGCTCGGCTGGCTGGAACTCAATCGAAGCGAGGCCTCGTCGGCCTCCGAGACCAGAGAGGCTTTCCGCTTCCGCGCGGTCGAGGCCTATTCAAACGATACGGGCGTTTCCATCGACGAGGAGATGTCGATGTTGCTCGAACTCGAACAGTCCTACACGGCTGCGGCGCGTTTGATCAGCGCAATTGATCAAATGCTCGAGTCCCTGATGTCGGCAGTGAGATAAGACCATGAAAACCAGCTTCATATCCAATCTGGCGATGAACAACGCCATGCGCATGACAATCGCCCGCGGGCAGCTTGAAATCCAGCAACTCCAGAAGGAGGCTGTGACCGGGCGCCATGCGGACATCGGCATCGCCTTGGGTGCGCAGACCTCCAGCAGCGTATCGCTCAACCGCGATCTGATGCGCATGAACACTATCCTCGATTCCAATGCCCTGGTGTCACAGCGCCTCGGCACCTCCCAGCTCGCGCTTGAAGCAATGTCCAACAGCGCCCAGCAGATGCTGGAGACATTCATTGTCGCAAACGGCGCCAACGATGCGCCGAAACTCGCGGTCATGCAGCGCGACGTGCAGGCAGCGCTTGAAACATTCACCGCGGCGGGAAACACGTCGGTCAATGGCGAATACCTGTTCGCCGGCATCAACTCGGACGTCAAGCCGCTCGAGGATTACACGATCGCCGGCTCCACGCCCAAGGCTGCCTTCGATGCGACATTCCTGGGCCATTTCGGCTTCACCCAGAACGATCCCGCTGCTGCGGGCATCACCGTCGCGCAGATGGACAACTTCATCACCAACGTTCTTGAGCCGACCTTCATGGGGCCTGACTGGAACACCAACTGGTCGAGCGCATCCGACACCAACATCACCAGCCGTATCCGCAATGGCGAGGTGGTCGAGTCGGGCACCAATTCAAACAGCCTCGGAATGCGCAGCTTTGCGCTCGCGGCGGTGATCGGCATGGAATTGCTCACCGCACCGGTAACGAGCGAGGTCCGCGAAGCGATCAACGGGCGCGCGATCGAATACTCCGGTCAGGCCGTGACCGGCATCGACAACCAGCGCAGCATCCTCGGCGTCTCGGAAAACCGGGTGACCAAGGCAGACGTCGCGCTCGAATCCCAAATCAAGATCCTCAGGCTGCATATTAACGACATCGAAGGCGTGGACCCCTACGAAGCTTCCACCCGCGTTAACAGTTTGCTAGCCCAGGTAGAGACATCATACGCGCTCACGGCCCGGATCCAGCGCTTGAGTCTGATGAATTATTTGTAAGTGCAGGCCCCCGGGGTCTCCGGGGCTCTATTGGACAAACATGAAGGGCGTCTGAATGTACCAGTTTTCCTATGCGGATGTTCAGGAGGATGGCGTCGCCGAAGCGCGTGAGCGCGAACGCGAGGCAATCAATCACTCCATATCCCTGCTCAACGCGGCCAAGGCCTCCGGCATCGAATCCCGCGAAGCCGTTGAAGCAGTCTACTTCGTCAGCCGCCTTTGGGTCCGCTTCGTCGAAGATCTGGCGTCTCCCGACAATCAGCTCGAAAAGGAACTTCGCGCCAACCTGATATCCATCGGAATCTGGGTCATCAAGGAAAGCGAGCGGATCCGTCAGCGCGAGTCGGACAACTTCCAGGGCATCATCGATATCTCAATGATCATCAGGGACGGGCTGAAATGAAAAGCTCATTGCGCATATCGCTGAAGGCGGGCGAACGTATCTTCATTAACGGAGCCGTTCTCCGGGTCGATCGCAAGGTGGCGCTCGAATTTCTCAATGACGTGACCTTTCTTCTCGAAAACCACGTATTGCAGCCCGAGAACGCGACCACGCCGCTCAAGCAGCTCTATTTCATCGTCCAGATGATGCTGATCAATCCTGAGGGTGCCGATCAGGCAATGAGCATGTTCCGCAAGTCGATCGTGATGCTTCTGACCTGCTTCAAGAACGATGAAGTCCTGGCCGAGCTCAAGCACATCGACGGCATGGTTACGCAGGGCAAGGCCTTTGAAGCGCTCAAGGCAATCCGCGCGCTTTATCCGATCGAGGAAAAGATCCTTGAAACGCCGGCCATGCCCGCCGGCACAATCGAACAGATCCGCAAGGAGTTGGCTCCATGGACGTAAATCCTGCCGCGGCAGCCACGGCTGCAAAAACCGGTTCATCCTCACCAGCCACAGCCGCCGCCAACAAGGCGACGCTCGATTACGACACGTTCCTCACCTTGCTCGTGGAGCAGATGAAGAACCAGGATCCGACCGATCCGATGGATTCGACCGAGCAGATCGCGCAGCTTGCGACCTTCAGCCAGGTCGAGCAGACAATCCAGACCAACAAGCACCTGGAAAACCTGCTGCAGTCGTCGAGCCTGAGTCAGGCCGGATCGCTCATCGGACGCACCATCACTGCCTCCGACGATTCGGTTACCGGCGTCATCAAGGAAGTCCAGGTCTATTCCGACGGACTGATTGCGGTGCTCGAAGATGGCGACAAGGTCATGGTCGGTCCGGGCGTGATCATCAAGTAGGAACTTCGTATCCGGACATGATGGTTCGGATACGGCATCGTGGGCCTCTTGCCTGGTCAACACCGGCATCTGAGGCCAGGGCCTTTCGGGGTATCGCCCGCTCTTTGTTCGGGTGTACCATGGATCGCCATCTGACACGGAATGATGCCGCGGCCGGATTGGCCACGTCACTTTGAAGGGCAGGCTCAATGAATGAAGCTGATGCACTCGATATCGTCCAGACCGCGATCTGGACCGTCCTCGTCGCCTCCGGTCCGGCAGTGTTCGTCGCCATGTTTGTTGGTGTCGGCATCGCCTTTGTCCAGGCGTTGACCCAGGTTCAGGAAATGACGCTGACCTTCGTCCCGAAGATCGTCGCCATCCTGATCACCGTGGCGGTATCGGCCCCCTTTGTCGGCGCCCAGATCTCCACCTTCACCAACATCGTGTTCCAGCGAATCGAATCCGGCTTCTGATGCATGTCGCGCTCAATCATATGCGATTGAGCGATTACGGACATGCATCATTTCAAAGTGTCGCTTCGCATGCGCGTATGACACCTTCGCGCAAGCTTCGCGTCCTAGAGTTCCGGAGATACTTTGCGCCGGCATGATGCTGGCGCTGTTGCTCCGGAGCGTCACAGATCATGGCCGACCCGCAAACGCTGGCGATCCAGAAGACAGCTTTTCAGGGAAAGGACATGGGCTTTGCCTTTGGCATTGTCGTCATTCTGTCCATCCTGTTCCTTCCCATTCCGGCATTTCTGATCGATGTCGGACTGGCCTTCTCTATAGCCTTCTCGGTTCTCATTCTGATGGTGGCGCTGTGGATTCAGCGGCCGCTCGATTTCTCGTCCTTTCCCACCATCCTGCTGATCGCGACGATGATGCGCCTGTCGCTCAACATCGCGACAACGCGGGTGATCCTGTCTGAAGGACATCTGGGTCCGAACGCCGCCGGAAACGTCATCGGCGGGTTTTCGCAAATGGTCATGTCCGGGGACTTCGTCATCGGCGTCATCGTCTTTTTGATCCTGGTAACGGTCAATTTCATCGTGATTACCAAGGGCGCCACCCGCATTGCGGAAGTCGGCGCACGCTTTACACTCGACGCCATCCCCGGCAAGCAGATGGCGATCGACGCCGACCTGTCGGCCGGCATGATCGATGAAAAGCAGGCCAGGGACCGCCGCCGCGAATTGGAACAGGAAAGCTCGTTCTTCGGCTCCATGGACGGTGCCTCGAAATTCGTGCGCGGCGACGCCATCGCAGGCCTGCTGATCACCGGCATCAACATGTTCGGCGGCATCATCATCGGCTATGCCCGTCATGACATGCAGATCGGCGAAGCCGCCGACGTCTTCGTCCGGCTGTCCGTCGGCGACGGTCTGGTCAGCCAGATCCCGGCCCTGATCGTTTCGCTGGCGGCAGGCCTGCTGGTGTCCCGCGGCGGTCAGCTCGGCTCCACCGACGAGGCCGTCATCGATCAGCTCGGCGGATACCCCCGCGCGCTGTTTGCCGCATCCGGCCTGATGTTCCTGCTGGCGCTCATGCCGGGTCTGCCATTCCTGCCCTTCGTCATCCTCGGCGGCGGCATGGCCTTTGCGAGCTGGATCATTCCCCGTCAGCGCGACATCAAGGCCCGTGCGGAAGCCCAGGAGGTCCACCGCTCCGAACAGGAGGAAAAGGACAAGGAAAAGGACTCCGTCAAGTCGATCCTCAAGACTGCGGAAATCGAACTGGTGCTCGGCAAGCAGGTCGCAACGAAATTGCTCGGCAGCCACGAGGAACTGGCCTTCCGCGTTGCCAAGATGCGCAAGAAATTCGCCACCCAGTACGGCTTCGTGGTTCCGGAGATCAAGGTGACCGACGACATCGGCATCAAGGACAAGAGCTACCAGATCCGGATCCACGGCACGACGGTCGCAGCCAATGATCTGCGTGTCGGCGAACTCATGGTGGTGCTCGCCGGTCCGCGCCGGCCGACCATTCCGGGCGACGAGATCCGGGAGCCCGCCTTCGGTCTGCCCGCGCTTTCGGTGCCCGACAGTTTCGGTGAGGATCTCAAGCGCGAAGGCTTCCAGCCGATCGACAATGTTTCGGTGGTGCTGACGCACCTATCCGAAGTGATCCGCAACAACCTTCCGCAGCTTCTGTCCTACAAGGACATGAAGATCCTGATCGACAGGCTTGATCCGGAATACCGCAAGCTCGCCGACGAAATCTGCACGTCGCACATGTCCTATTCCGGCTTCCAGGCGGTGCTCAAGCTGCTTCTGGCCGAGCGTGTCTCGATCCGCAATCTGCATCTGATACTCGAGGCCGTGGCCGAACTGGCGCCGCATGTCCGCAAGACCGAGCAGATCGTCGAGCATGTCCGTATCCGCATGGCCCAGCAGCTCTGCGGCGATATTGCCCGCAACGGCCAGCTCAACGTACTGCGCCTCGGCAACCGCTGGGATCTTGCCTTCCATCAGGCGCTCAAGCGCGACGCCAAGGGCGAAATCGTGGAGTTCGACATCGATCCGCGCATGCTCGAGGAGTTCTCCGAGCAGGCCACCAAGGTGATCCGCGGGCACATGGACAAGGGGGTGCCCTTCGTGCTGGTCACCTCGCCGGATTCGCGGCCCTATGTCCGCATGATCGTCGAGCGCATCTTCGCCACGCTGCCGGTTCTCTCCCACGTCGAAATCGCCAAGGGCGTCGAGATAAAGCTGCTTGGTTCGATCTCATGATGAGCGACCCCGAGGGGACGGTGCTGGCGCTGTTCGCGGCGTTCTGCAGGATCGGCGGCTGTTTCATGGCGCTGCCGGGGTTCTCCAGCTTTCGGGTGCCGATGCAGATCCGCCTTTTTGTCGCCGTGGCGGTCTCCATGGCGCTGCTGCCCCTCCTTTGGGACATGCTCTATCCCAGGGTTCAGGCCGGCGGCCGCGTCTACATCGAACTTATCGGGATTGAGCTTCTGATTGGCGTCACCTTCGGCCTGATCGCCCGCTACATCGTGCTTGCGCTGCAGTTTGCCGGCACCGGCATGTCGATGGCGATCGGTTTCAATGCCGCGCCCGGGGGAGGGCTCTTGGAAGCGGAGCAGGAAGGCCATCTGACCTCGCTGATCAGTTTCACCGCCATCCTGCTGCTGTTCCTTACCGACTTCCATCACATGGTCATCGAAGCCCTGATCCGCTCCTATGATTTCATGCCGATCGGTTCGGGTTTCGATCCGCGAATGGCGTTGATGACACTGACCGATACGCTCGCGGGCGCCTTCATGCTGGCGATCCGGCTGGCGAGCCCGTTTCTGGTCTACGGCATGGTGTTCAACATCACCATCGGCATGGTCAACAAGCTTGCGCCGCAGATCCCGATCTACTTCATCTCCATTCCCTTCATCCTGATGGGCGGTCTCATCCTGTTCTTCTTCGGATCGCAGGAATTCTTCAAGCAGTTCCTCGATGGTTTCGTTCCCCTGTTCATGGGGCTTCGCTAGATCATGGCCGGATCGCGCGCAGCGAAACTCGAGCGTCTCGTCAGGGTCCAGCGCCAGCTCGAGCGCATGGCCGAAACGCTTCTGTCGCAAACGCTGCGCGAACAGGTCTCGGTCGACGACACGAGAAGTGCGCTTGTCGATGCGGTGGGATCCTTCGATCCGGTGCACGCGGCCATGTCGCGCAACTATGCACAGCGTTTCCAGCGCCTGTCGGCCAAGTCGCAGCAGCTTGAGGGAATGAAGTCGGTTCAGGAAAAGCGGGTGCTGACGGAAAAGACCAAGGCCGACCGCCTTGCCGATCAGGCGGCGGCCGCCGCCGGAAACGAAGAACGCGCGGCTGCCGACGAAGCGCTGCTCGATCTTCTTGAGGCCTCCTTGCGCTATCGCGCGAGCGATTGACCGGCCCATCATCGGCACAAGGCCAGCGTAAGCTTCATCAGGCAATTTAGCGAAACCGAATTTCTGGCCGGCATGGCGGGGGGAAGCGCATTGTCCATTCAGACTGCAACCGATCTTATTCTGGATGTCGTCCGCGCGGCGGATCCGGCCGTGGCACAAAAGGCCGAGGCGATGCTCGAGGCCGCTTCGGTCCGGAAGTCGGAGGCCGCGGCTCGGACGCCCGCGTTCGAGCGGCAGTTGCTGGCCTCATCGGATCCCTCCGCCTTGCCGCTGGCAAAAGTATTGGATGCGATTGAGGCGAGGACGGAATCCGGCGCTGGCGCGCAGATAGTCGACAAGACCGAGGAGACCTACCGGCAGTTCGAGGCGATGATCCTGCAGAAATTCATCGGCTCCATGCTCCCGCAGGACAGCGAAGAACTCTACGGCAAGGGCACTGCGGGTGAAATCTGGAAAGGCATGATGGCCGAGCAGCTCGGCGCCGTGCTGGCCAAGGGCGGCGGCATCGGCATCGCCGACCGGATGCTGGCTGACCGGATCGGCGCGGTCGTCAAACCCGAGGCGGCTGGAACGATCGATTCCAACGTGACCAACAGGGCCGCCAATATGATCAATGAATTTCAGTTGCAGATCCTCGCGGATGTGTCCGGTTCGGAGACCCGCGACAGTGCATCTGATCAAGACCTATCCATAACCCGGAGAGCATGACGACAATGAGCGAACCCCACACGCAGGATAAACGAATTCAGGGTGTCCTTTCCAGGTTGGAGTCCGTCATTGATGCGGAGAACGCTGCGATTGGCGTCGACCGGGACTACGATCTTGGCCGCTCCAATGCGCTCAAGAGCCGGTGTCTTTATGACATGACGGTGCTGTTCAATCAGGTACAGCCGGATCAGCTTTCGCCCGAACACAGGGACCGTCTTCAAAGCGTGCGCACCAAGCTCGATGTCAATCACGCCAAGGTCCAGGCGCACATGGAAGCAGTGCGCGAGATCGCCGAGATGATCAAGAAGACCGTGGCTGAATCCGAGGCAGACGGCACCTATTCCGAAGATCAGTTCAGGCGCATCGAACTGTCATGATCAAACTTCTCATCACCGGGATCTGGATATCGGCCGTTGCCCTGGCATCGGTCTATTACTCGGTGCAAATGGCCAATCAGAGGGAACCCACAGAGCCCGATCCGGCGATGTTCGGCGGTCTTCAGAGCATCCGTGGCGAGGTCACCTCGATCCCGGTCATCAGCGGTGGCGCGGTGAAGGGCTACTTCCTCACCCGGCTCTCCTATACCGTCGACCCTGAGAAGACCGCCAAGATGACCATCCCGGCGCGTGATCTGGTGACCGACGCGCTTTACACCGCGCTGGTCGGGGACAAGCTCATCGACTTCCCGAACATGACGCAATTCGACCTGGAAGGCTTCAAGGCGCGAATTCTGGAAACCATCAACACACGCCTCGGAGAGGAAGTGTTCCACGATGTCGTCGTCGAGCAGATAGACTATCTCTCCAAGGAAGACATCCGCACCAACATGCGGCGCAACACCACAAACGCTCCGGCAGCCGGTGCTGTCCCGGGCGAGAGCAAGCCGACAAAGAAGGCGGAAGCCGAGGTTTCGCATTAGTCCATGTCGCGCTTGATCGGATTCAATTTGGCGATCACGGACATGCATCATTTCAAAGCGTTACAGCGTCATTTGCGCATCCGGTTGGATTCGTGGCGCTGTGGCGCGCAGAGCCTCATGCATCAGTTGCTTTCCGGATTCCGGTACTGCTCGTTGACGAGTCCAGCCTCCGCCATCAGCCGCCCCACCGCCACCTGAAAATGATAGAGCCCGGCGACCGCCGATCCGGTCCGGGCCCACATCCGCACGCCGCGCAAAGGCGATGCCAGAAGCAGAGCCACCGATTTGCCCATCCTGCGAACCCGGCCCGCAGCTCCCGGATTCTGGCGTTTCTCGATAATTGCTGAAATCGCGCCGTTGCGCAGCGAGCGCGCATTGAGCCACGAGAATTCCGTGCGGCGCGATGGCGTTGTCTCCATCACCGCAGCCTCGGCGCACCAGGCGAATCCGAAACCCTTGGCCTTGGCCCGGCGGTAGAAATCACTGTCGCCGCCACCGATGAAGTTGAACGCCGGATCGAGGAACGGCCGCGGCATCGCGTCGAGCACCGCGCGTGATATCATCACGTTGCCCGACGAATACAGGATCGGGACCGGGCCGCTCCGGTCGTAATGCGGCCGGAAAACCGGATGCTTGCTGCATCCTTGAAGTGACGGATCCGAGAACACCGGTGTCTGCGGCCCCCCCACCAGATCGGCGCCGGTGCGTTCCGCGGTTTCCCGCAACCGGTCGAGCCAGCCGGGCGTCGCCAGTTCGTCATCATCGATGACCGCGATGCGCTCAAGTCCCGCGAAGGTCTGCAAGGCGGTCTCCCAACCGGCATTGTACGCATGGCAATTGCCGCGCTGATGCGCCACGATCACAAGCCCGTTAAGCCTTGAGGTTTGCAGCCACTCCGCTGCTGCGGTGGCGCCGTCAAGGCCATCGGCGTCATTGTCCATCACGACAACGGCTGCATGGTCGCCAGCATTCAGCGCCTCGAGCGAATTGAGCGTTTCGACCAGGTGCTCGGGCCTTCGGAAGGTCGGAAGCGTGATGGCGATCCTGACCTTTTCTGGCTCAAGCTCAGAAGAGCGGAAGTGCTCGGTAATGGTCCGGGTATCTGACTGCATGGCCGGCCTTTGCTGCGATGCATGCCGCGCTCATGACGTGCGTCTGAGCGAAGGCGGTCCTGCATCAATTCGTTTGGCGGCGGCGCTGTTTCAGCATCTCATTGATGCGCGGAGCCGCAGCCGGCCTTAGCAAATCACAGGAATCTGAAGATTGCCTGAAAGGCGGCACCCATATTTGCGCGCTTGGTTTAACCGCCTTTTCAACGGATCGGGCTATACCGTTCCTTCGGTATGAACTGGATTGCCCATGCACTTTGTCTTCATTTCCTCGCTGGTCCCTGTCGCAGCACCCGCATCGGGCTATGATATTGCCAACCGGGTGATTGCCGATGCCATCCGCATGCTGGGTCACCGCGTATCGGTGATCGGATTTCTTCAGCCCGGGCAGGAGCCGGCGCCCGATGGCCGAACAAGACTTCTCGGCGAGCTCGAAGTCACCAATGCCCGTGTCGGCAAATGGCAAAAGGCCATGTGGCTCAAGGATGCGTTTGTGCATGGCGAACCCGTTTCGGTCGCGAAGATGCATGCGGTGCCGCCGGATGATGTGCGCGCGGCGCTCTTCGAACTTCAGCCCTTCGACGGGCTGATTCTGAATTCGGTGCAGCTGCCAGGTGCGTTTCATGACATCTTCAGTGCCTATCCACATGCCTTTGTTGCGCACAATGCCGAGGCAAAAACCGCCGCCTCCAACGCTATGAGCGCGGGCACGTCGGTTGCGCGGATGCTCTACCGCCGGGATGCGCGGTTGCTCGGGCATCTGGAATCGAAGCTCTGCGCTGGCGCCCGGCACGTCTTCACGCTTTCCGATACAGATCGCTCCGATTTGAAACTCGGCGAGTCCAGCCACGCCACAACCCTGCCGCTGGTCACATCCGTCACGCCGCCTCTCGCCCCGGCGGAGCAATCCGACGGGGATGCCGCCATCCATGATGCCGGCTTGATCGGCTCATGGGGCTGGGCGGCCAACCGTGCCGGTCTTGACTGGTTCTTGCGCTGGGTTGTTCCGTTGTTGCCGGACGATTTTACGATCGCGGTCGCAGGCGGGGTTGGCGATACACCGCCGGACGTCCCGGGCAATGTCCGTTTTCTCGGCCGAGTCCCGGATGCGCGCGCGTTCGTGCGCTCCTGCCGGGTTGTCCCGCTTGTCTCGCGGACCGGAACCGGCGTTCAGCTC
Source organism: Hoeflea sp. (assembly GCA_040216675.1). Taxonomy (GTDB): domain Bacteria; phylum Pseudomonadota; class Alphaproteobacteria; order Rhizobiales; family Rhizobiaceae; genus Hoeflea. The sequence goes on from JAVJOR010000004.1 coordinate 183,768, forward strand.
AAATCCATCGAAACCTTCGAGCTGGGGCTTCCCGCCGTGGCCACCGGGAACGCGCTTCGCGGCATTGCCGCCATCCCGGAAAACTGTCTGCGGGCTGATGATCCCGAAGGCTTTGCCGCCGCCCTGCGGACCCAGGTCGCGCGCGCCCGCGCCGGCGATGACCTCCGTCTTGATGGTGGGACCTTCCATGCGCGCCAGCTGGATGGTCTGAAGGCAGGACTTGAAAGGGGTCTCGCGGATCTGCTGCCTGATGCTTAACAAGAGGTAAACGCCCCGCTTAACTGCAACTGTCGAACGCCAATGCCAACCCTTTAAGAAAGTGCTAACACCATGCCAGTGCCCGCCGGGACGAAATGACGGGCCGGATATTTTAGAGCGAATTTGGATCTGTGATGCGTGAACTGCAGTCGGAAAATCATCGGGATATCTTGGGCGTCCGTGTGGCCGCGCTTGACTGGCCCGAGGCGCTGCGCAAGATCGAGCAGGCTGTCACCGGCGAAGGGCCGCAGCGGATCTTCAATTTTCTGAACGCCCACAACGCCAATCTGGCAGTCACGAACAAGACATACCGGCAGGGGCTGGCCCGATGCGAAGTGCTTCCCGACGGCGTTGGTGTCGATCTTGCATCACGCACGCTGCATGGAGCCGCCTTTCCGGCCAATCTCAACGGGACCGATCTCTTGCCGGCGGTTCTTGTGCACATCGAAAAACCGCTGACCGTGGCCCTGATCGGTGCTCGGTCGGAGGTCCTGGAGCGCGCCGTTGAAAAATTCCGTGCCGCTACGCCCTGGCACAGCTTTCATGCCGTCTCCGACGGTTATTTCGAACGTGCCGACAGCGCGAAAGTGACGGAAAGGCTCGAAGCCCTCAATCCCGATATCACGCTTGTCGCGCTGGGCAGCCCGGCGCAGGAACTCTGGATCGACGCCTATATCCGGCCCGGTCACGGCAGGGTGGTATTCGGAGTTGGCGCACTGTTCGATTTCGTTTCGGGCTCGGTGGCCCGCGCGCCGGAAATGATGCGCAATCTGCGGCTTGAGTGGCTCTGGCGGCTAATGCTCGAGCCCTCGCGCCTGTGGCGCCGTTACATCTTGGGAAATCCGGTCTTTCTCTTCAATCTCCTGAAATACAAGATCGGCGGCGCCGGTCGCAACGACCGCGTCATGGCGTGAACGTCCCGCCAGTCCGGCAGCATTAGAATATTGTCAACGTCCGTCGTTCATTCTGGCATCCTTGCCCGAAACGCAGTCGAACGAGCCGAGCCAGCCATGACAACTGCAGTGATGACCGCGTCCTATGTGGCGGACTTCGAGCGCTGCGCGCTTCTGTGCGAGAGCATGGACCGGTTTCTCGAGGGCAGGTGGCATCACTACCTCCTGGTCGAGCGTGCTGATGTGCAGCTCTTCAAGTCACTTGAAGGCGTCAATCGAACAGTGGTCAGCGAAGCCGAGCTGTTTCCCTCCTGGCTTCGGGCATTCCCCGATCCCCTTAGCATGGGCCGGCGCCGTGTCTGGCTGTCTCCCTTCTCGCTTCCCCTTCGCGGGTGGCACGCACAGCAGCTTCGGCGTCTCGCCATGGCGCGCCACGTGGAGGCGGAAACAATCCTCTCCATCGATTCCGATGTCGTTCTGGTGCGCCCCTTCGATCCGGCGAGCCTGTGGAGTGAGGGCCGCCTGCGCATGTTCCGGGCTGACAACGGAGCCCATGATGCGACCCCCGGTCATCTGGCCTGGCTCGCCCATGCCGGCACCATTCTCGGACTGCCGCCGCATCCGGACCCGGCTCATGATTACATTTCCAACATGGTCGCCTGGCGCACCGATACCGCGCGTGCGCTTCTCGACCATCTCGAAAACCGGTCCGGTAAAAGCTGGCTTCGTGCTGTGATTTCCTCGCGTGACATTTCCGAATGCATGATCTACGGCCGCTTTGCCGATGAGGTGATGGGCGGCGTCGGGCACCGTCCCGATGCACGGTCGCTGTCGCACGTGCTCTGGTTCAGGGAAACCTTCCCGCAGACCAGCGAGGGGCTGGCCAGTTTCATGGCCGAGATCCGTCCTGATCAGGTCGCCATCGGCGTGCAGTCATTTGTCGGTCACCCGCTCTCGGAAATCCGGCGGCTGGCGTTTTCCGTCACGCCCGTGTGAGTCATTTCTCCTGGTTAGAGGCCGGGGCCTTTCGATTCCAGCGCAACCGGTCAGATCGGCCGCCTGGTGGCTCCCCTGAGCGCCTGGTAGGTGAACAATGCCGACTGGACATAGAGAACGAGGAACAGGCCATTCATCAGTTCCACCCACACTGGAATGTCCAGGGCAAGGCCCAGGAGGTAGGCCAGAAGCAGCGCCTTCATCGCCCCCAGCGAGGCGAGCACCAGCATCCGCACGAAGGTCCGGCCCGTCGCATAGAGAAGTTCCGAGTGATATTCGATCAGGTTCCTGAATGCCGGCACCAGCGCCACGAGGATCAGAAGCGGCGCGACCTCGGCGACATTCCGCCCCAGGGCGTTGGGGAAAATCCACAGGAAGCCCGACATCGCCAGAAGCCCGGCGGTCGAGATCGACGCCACGCCCGCTTCCAGCATGACCCGGTATTTGAACTGCTCCAGAACCGCCGCAGTGCGCATCAGCTTCTGGGTCAGGAGTGTGAGAAAGGCCCGGACCGGAAGAGCGGTCAGATCGACCAGGCGCATGATCATGGCATAGATGCCGGCGGCTTCAGCGCCGCCGAGTGAAAGCACCAGCACCTTGTCCAGTTCCGACTGGATGTAGAACAGCACCTCGGCGCCGGCCACCGAAATCGCGTCGGCCCAGCGCCGCATGTAAAGGACCGGTTTCCATCTCAGCCGGACGCGGGGATAGAAGAACACGATCGCCGCCAGCGCGGCGAGCCCGTTCGCCCCGATATAGTACCAGGCCCATGTCGAAAGCGATCCGTCGGCCAGCATGGCGAATGCGACTGCGGCGGCCATCTTGAACAATGTGGCCATGACCACGAGCCAGGAGCCCGCGCCGAACCGGTTGATGCCGTAGCTCACGATCACGACGATCTCCATGATCCGCCAGCACAGCACTTCGGCCACGATGATCTTCGCGAAGGTTGGAATCGTCATCTGATCGGCAAAAACCAGCCGGTGTGTCACCCAGGCAGCCAGTGCGATGACCGGGAGAGAGAGAACCATGCCCGCCAGGAACCCACCGGTATAGGTCCCGAGCAGGCGCTGCTTGACCGTTGCGATCCGGTAGAGAGGGGAGACGAAGCCGAATGCCAGCAGCCGCGAAAGCATGATGCCGCAGGCCGAGGCTGTCGCGAAAAGGCCGAATTCGGAAATCGAAAGCGTGTTTGCAATCGCGATGAAATAGACCAGCGAGATCACCAGTCGTCCCGCCGATCCGCCGATCATCGAAAGATAGGCGCGGACAGTGTCCTTGTAGGTGACGGCTAGGGTCTTCAGACGGGCAATCATCTCGATCCGGCAGCTCAGCGCTTGCGACGGTCGCAAGTGTCCTTTGAGTCCTGATTTCCTACCGGAAAAACGTTAACCCGGCGTTTGGAGATGCCCCCTTTGCGGAAATGCAATCTGATTTCCCTATGTTTTCTGCCGCATCTAATTTGCGGAAACAACGGTGAAAATCGCGAGGTCCAGCCGGAAATTAACTCTTTGTTACCCATGAATTTATAGCTTGTCTTAACGATTACGGGTTTCTTTCCAATTGGGGCGTCCTGGCCAGGCATGAGTGACAACGCAAACGATCGCAGGCAGCGGCCTCGCAGGGGGTCCTTGCTGGACCACGCCGTCGCCGCGCCGGCTGCAGACCGCGGTGCTCCAGGCCCCGAAAGGCAGCAGCCTTCGGCTTCATCGCGCGCGCCCGCTTCGCTTTTGTCGGCATCGGCACGCAGTCCCAGGGTCTCGACCGCCCGTACCTCCCGCGAAACCCCACCCTTGGACCCCGCGAATACGCAGACCGGTCCAACGGTTGAGCAAACCGGCGGAGCCCGGCCCTCATTCGGTGATCGCATCGCCAGCCTGATGCAAAAGGCAGCCCCGGCGGCGGGCGAGCACCGGTCCGGCTCTCGAAAGTCGGATCAGGATAGCGGATCGCAAGCCCCTCGCACGGAAGCTTCTGCCGAAGCGCCGCGGCAGGAGCCGGTTCACAATCAGGCCGCGGTTCCGACCTGGCCGCAATCCGGCGAACCGCCACGGGAACCGCCGATGGAGCCGGCGCACTGGGCCGGTCCGGACGAGCGGCCACTTCTCGACATGTCGATCCTGATTCAGGCGGTGTGGCGCTGGCGCATGCTGATCGGTTTCGCGACGATTGCCGGCGCCTTGATCGGTATCGTGATGGCCCTCGCCACCCCGCACCGGTATTATGCCGAAAGCCGCCTGTTCGTGGACCCGCGCGAAGTCCGCGTCACCGAGGACGACGTGCGCAACCAGCAGCTTTCGACCGAGGCGATCCTGGCAATCATCGACAGCCAGTTGCAGATCCTTGCGTCGACAAGTGTGCTTGAATCGGTGGTTGCCGAGCTCGGCCTGGCGCAGGATCCGGAGTTCAACGGCGCCATGTCCTCGGGCGGGATCGGCGCCGGGATCAACCTGATCAAGGAGATCTTCACCGGCCGCGATCCGATGTCGGATGCGGAACAGCAGGCGCTCGAAACCTTGCGGGACGCGGTTTCTGTCTCGCGCGACGCCATGACCTTCGTCATCATTGTCGGGGTGGATTCCCGCGACCCGGAAAAATCAGCGCTCATCGCCAACACGATTGTCCAGACCTATCTCGATGAGGAAGGCGAAGCGCAATCGGGTCTGCTCGAGCGCACGTCCGAGGCGATCGACACCCGCATCAATGCGCTGCGCGCGGATCTCGACGAGGCCGAACGGGCCGTGGAGCGGTTCAAGGCGGACAACGGCATTGTCGGCGTCGGCGGCGGACAGTCGATCGACGACCAGGAGATCCTGGCGATCAGCGAGCAGCTTGCCAATGCCCGTGCGGTCAAGGTCGGCGTCAGGGTCAAGGCGGAAAGCCTCGCCAAGGCCAATCCGGAGGATGTTCTCGCCGGCTCCTTCCCGGAAGAGTTCCTCTCCGCCAACCTGATTGATCTGCGCAAGCAATACACCCAGACCAAGTCGACCGCGGATGCGCTGTCGACCCGTCTCGGTCCCCGGCATCCCCAGTATGTCTCCGCCAAGCAGTCGCTCGACACGATCCGCGAGGAAATCACCCGGGAACTGCGGCGCATCGTCGCCAGCTCCCAGAGCGAGTTGCAGCGCGCGGTCGAAACCGAGCAGGAACTGGCAAGCCAGATGGCCGTCGCCAAGAGCCGCGCCATGGACCAGTCGGTCGAGTTCGTGACGCTGCGCGAGCTTGAGCGCAAGGCCACCGCCACCAAGGAAATCTACGAAGCCTTCCTGAGGCGGTCGCGCGAAACCAGCGAGCGCTCCAACCTGTCGACGCGCAACGTGCGGGTCATATCGCCGGCTGAAGCGCCGCTGCAGCCGATGGGCCCGTCGCGGAAGCTGATCGCGATCGGCGGCATGATGGCCGGCTTCTTCATGGGGTTCGGGCTGGCGCTTGTTGCCGGCGCACTGGAGAGCGTTCGCGCTTTCTCCGCCGCGGGCAACGGCAATGGCTGGATCGGGCGAAATCCGGTATCGCCGTCCGGCGGCTATCCCGCGCCCCTGCCACCTGCGCCGCAGCCTCCGCATCCCGGTTCTCCATCGGGGGGGGCTGGTCGCGGCCCTCGGTCCGGCGACGGATCCTCGGTCTCCAGCGCATATGACGCAGATCGGGGCGGCGGGCGCCATGCCAATGCCGCCGGGCACGCGACAGCGTCTGCCAGCGATCAGGAAGCATTCGATCGCGATTCCGGCCAAACTCCGGGCCCGGTCGCGGACCAGACTTATCCAGCCGCCGGTCTCGAAAACCCGGCGGCCGCCGCCACCGCCGTCGATCCCGCCACGCCTGCTCATGGCGCGGCACCGGGTCACCCATGGGCGGCTGCCCATCAGGGGTCGGGACCTGCGGCATCCCCCTATCCGGCCCGCCCGGATCAGGACAACCGGCGCAGAGTTCCGGACCATCAGGCACCGTTTTATCCGACGTCGATGCACGAGCCGCAGCAGCAACCTTTCGCGCATCAATACGGATACCCGGTCCATCCGCAACAGGGTGCGCCGCATCCGGGCTACGCGTCTGAGGGATATGCGCCACACCGCTACCCGCAGCCAGCGCCGCCGCAACCTGCCGCATCAATCCAGCCCGCATATGAACAGCACCCGGCTTTCCATCCCCGGCAGGCCTATCCCGCGCAGCCCCATCATCCGGGATATCCGGCCGCGCACTATCCTGCCGCACAGCCTGCACCCGTGCCACAGCATCCGATTCCCGGTCATCAGGCCTGGGGCGCGGAACCCCAGCCGCATGCGGTCTATCCGCACCACGCCGGTCCTGCGCAGCAACCGCAGGTTCCGCAGCATCAGCCTTACCAGCCGAATCCCTTTCATCAGGCGGCTCCGCAACAGCCTGCCGCGCCCTATCCGGGGGGAGCGCCGGCTTACCCTGCCCAGGCCTATCCCGGTTCCCGGACCCCTGAAACCGGGCAGCCAGCCGAGGTCTCCCCGCAGCCCGCAGCGCAGTCGCGGCCGGCCGACACCGGACAGGAGCCGCGCGACGAGGCGGTGGACCGGATCCGCGAGAAGATGGAAGAGCTTCGCGCGCGCATCGGCGACCGTTCCGGCCTTCGCCGCCGCGCCTGAGCCCGGACCGGTCATCACCCCCTGCGCAAGAGTCCTGATTTTGACGTTTGAGGACGCTTTGAGGCTATCGGTCCGCCGCCGTGATCCTTAGGGTCCGGATCGTCGAAGCGGATCGGCGCAAGGCGAACCGCACGTTGCGGCGGGGCCGGGGAGGGTCCCGTGCCGCCTCAGGATTTGGAGAAAGTTGATATGGCCACTGTGATTGACGGAAAGGCCGTCGCTGCCGGTGTCGTTGAAAAGGTGACGGCGGCCAGCGCCGCATTCGAGGCCGAAACCGGAATGAAGCCGGGTTTGGCGGTCGTCATCGTCGGCGATGATCCCGCCTCCCACGTCTATGTCTCGTCGAAAAGCCGCATGGCCAAACAGTGCGGTTTCAAGTCGGTCCAGCACACCTTGCCCGAGGACACCAGCCAGCAGGACCTCGAGGCGCTGGTCGACAGGCTCAACAAAGATCCCGAGATTCACGGCATTCTGGTGCAGCTTCCGCTCCCCGCCGCACTCGATTCCGATCCTGTGATCCAGATGATCAAGCCTGAAAAGGACGTCGACGGGCTGCATGTGGTCAATGCCGGTAAGCTGATGACCGGCGATCTCGAAGGCGGCCTGATCTCCTGCACGCCGGCGGGCGCAATGCTGTTCGTGCGCAACACCCATGGCCCTGATCTTTCCGGTCTCAACGCGGTCGTGATTGGCCGCTCGAACCTTTTCGGCAAGCCGATGGCAGCCCTTCTGCTTGCCGCCAACGCCACCGTCACCACCGCCCATTCCCGCACCAGGGATCTCGCAGGCGTCTGCCGCAACGCCGATATCCTGGTTGCCGCCGTCGGCCGGCCTCAGATGGTCAAGGCCGATTGGGTCAAGCCGGGCGCCACCGTGATCGATGTCGGCATCAACCGGATCGACGCGCCCGAACGCGGCGAAGGCAAGACCCGTCTGGTCGGCGACGTCGCGTTCGACGAATGCGCCGAAGTGGCCGACGTCATCACCCCCGTCCCCGGCGGCGTCGGCCCCATGACCATCGCCATGCTGATGGCCAACACGGTGATCGCCGCAACCCGCTCGAAGGGCCTCAAACCGCCCTCGTTCTGAGCGGCGCTTTCAGGTCGCGCGCGCGATCGGGATGTGGGGAAAAGTAGTTGTTTTCGGCCTTGAGCGGACCTCCATCTGCATTCTGATAAGCGGCTGCTTTGCGCCCCAAGTCGGTTGCTGATAGCGCTTTATAGTTTATGGAGAGCAGACATTCGCAGCGGTGACGCGGACGAGTGACAGCGAGTGCTTCCGATGCCGCCGTTGCTGACGTCGGCGCGAATACTCTCGCCATTTCCCAGTTGAAGGCTTGGCGGAATAGGGCGATGCTAACAAACGCATGCCGGATATCGATATGATCTGATTGTCCCGCATAATATTGGTAGAACGACGCTCGATCGGGGGCATAGAGGTTGAAGATATTTCTCGGGTATCCGTCAGAGCACGAAAGCACTGCATGGGAGGTCTACAGCTTCTTGAAGTCGGCAGGCGACGATGTGTGGTTTGATAAAGTGTCGCTCATTGCCGGAACCGACTGGGACAAGGAACGCGAACAAGGACAGCGTGAAGCCGATCTCGTGGTGCACCTTTGTTCGGAAGCAATTCTAAATAGGGCCGGGGTAGTGAACAGGGAGATCAACCAGACTCTTCGGCTTGTAGAGGACCAGCCGCTAGGCTCGCTCTATGTGATCCCGATTAGGCTAGAGCCGATCAAGATGCCCATCGAACTCACGCGCTTCCAGTATTTCGACTTCGAAGATGGTTGGCAAGAACGCCTGTCAGAAAGCGTCGAGAAACGCCGGGCCCAGCTGTCCGGGGAAGTGCCGGAGACCGGGAAACTGCCACAGATCATTGAGGAGAAGGCATTGCCGGGATTGCAGAAAGTCGAGTTCGAGGACATTACAGACGCCTATGAATGCCGGGGCGAATACCTTCGTTACAACGAGGAGGGACTCTACTGGAGCTTGGTCAATGGTGCCTTGGCCGCGGAATCACTCAAAGGCTTTTATGACGCGCGACACGACTTCAGAACGCATTTCGATGACGACGGCAATCCGGACGAAGACGGGCTTAAGCACGAATGGTCTGTCAGCGCTGAAGAGATCTTCCGAGCTGGGGACTTGGTCTCGGCCCGCTTCTATCATTACATCGGCTTCGCACGGGCAGCACATCCGAACCACTACATCACCACCCTGAACTTCTTCGGAGTGAACTTCGGGACGGCAAGCATCCAGCAGCTACTTGGCCACTCGGTCGAAGATGCTCATAAAGTCCTCACATACTGCGAGAAAGTCATAATCGCAGAGTTTGAGGGAGAGTTGGAAATGGACGCATTTTTCGAAGGCTATAAAGAAACGGAGGAAGAAGTTTGGAAACTGCTCGGCCAGTTCAACTTTGACCGACAGGGTATGACCTTCAACTTCTCGCCTTACGACGTGCTCCCTTACGTCTTCGGTTCCCATGCGATACATGTCCCTTGGAGGTTTATAGAACCCATGCTGTCTGAAGGCTACAAAGCCATCGTCGAGGATTTGACGTAAAGGTCTGATACTATTTCTTGCTCTCTCAGGAGACACCCGTCTCCATTCTCATCGCTGGTTCAAATTTGAGCGGTAGGGATCTTTCGAACACGGAAGCTGCCAGTCAGTTGTCGAGCCAATTTCAGTTGCTTGTTCCCGATGCAAAAAACGTCCGCTTCCCGCCCTTTGCAGCCCGCCAGCCCACGCGCACAATGCGGCGGGCCGCCACGCTCCCTCAAATCCTTGGCATCTCGCGCAAGGTGGGATAACACCGCAGGCGATGTGAATGGAGCCCCAGGGACCGCTCGATGACCTTGCTGATTGTTTTCGTGGTGCTTGCCATCGGGGTGTCGTTTCTCTGCTCGATCCTCGAAGCGGTGCTGTTGTCGATCACGCCGTCCTTTGTGGAGAGCGCCGAGGAAGAGCGGCCGGGTCTGGCGAAAAAGCTGAGGACGTTGCGGGCGGATATCGAACGCCCGCTCGCAGCCATCCTGTCCCTGAACACGATTGCGCACACCGTCGGCGCCACCGGAGCCGGCGCGCAGGCTGCAGTCGTCTTTGGCGATACCGGCGTCGGCATATTCTCAGGAGTGCTCACGCTTGGCATTCTCATCCTGTCCGAAATCATCCCGAAGACGCTCGGCGCCACCTATTGGCGTGCGCTTGCGCCGTTTGCGGTCCGGGTGTTGCCCTGGTTGATCATCGCTCAACTGCCTCTGGTCTGGATGAGCCAGGCGCTGACACGGCTGCTGACGCGCGGTGATCGTCACGCGGAAGTCTCTCGCGAGGAAATCACGGCGCTGACAACCGCTGGCCAGCGTCTCGGCGTCGTCAAGGAAGACGAGACCCGCGTCGTCACCAACCTGTTTCGCCTGTCGGAAATCGAAGTCAGCGAGATCATGACGCCGCGCACGGTCATCCAGCATCTCGGCGCGGATGAGACTGTCAGTTCCGTTGTCAGCGCCCGGGATGCCTTTCCGGTCTCCCGTTTCATCGTCATCGGTGACAACATCGATGACGTGAAAGGCTTCGTGCTGACGCGCGATCTGCTGCTGGCCGGTCTGCGCGACGGAAGTGCCAGGACCGTTTCGGACTTCACCCGTGACATCCAGCGCATCCCGGAAGAGACGGACCTCGACAGGCTTTTCGATCTGCTGATGGAGAATGAGGCGCATATCGCACTGGTCGAGGATGGATATGGCGGCACCTCCGGCCTCGTGACCATGGAAGATGTCATCGAAACATTGCTCGGCACCGAGATCGTGGACGAGAACGATGAAGCCGAGGATTTGCGAACGGTCGCCAAGCTGCGGGCCATACGCATGCGCAACGCCCGCGGGAAGCCGAAAAGCTGACGCCAGGCAGGCCGGTCTCCGGACCAACGCCATGCTGGTGGCCAACTCAGTGATCGCCGCAACCCGCTCGGAGGGCTTGAAGCCGCCGTCGTTCTGAGCAGCGCTTTCGGGAAACTTGGCGGTTGGGACTGCAGGAGCGATTGATGCTTTCGCCGGTGAACCGTTGCCCGGCGACCGATATACTGTCGGATACGTCAATCATCATGCGTTCTTGTGCACTGGTCACCCTGTACGGTAATAGCGGTTGAGCGGCGTGCCGGATCGGACTTCCCTGACGCCGAATGGACGTCCAGTGACGTCGCTTGGCAGAGGTGCGTTGTGCCTCCCCCGCGGTTTTGAACAGGCAGGAGGACGGCTGTTGGCAACCCTTTCCCCGAACTTGAGGGGTGCGCTGCTGGGCCTTCTGGGCTTTGCAATCTTCGCGACCAACGATGTCATCGTGAAGGTGCTGGGCCAGACCTACGCCCCGGTTCAGACGCTGTTCTTCCTCGTCCTGTTTGGCTTTCCGGTTGCGCTGCTGATGCTGGTGAGCGACCCGACAGAGGCGAGCCTGCGCCCGAGGCGTCCTTTCTGGGTCGGATTGCGGGTGGTGGGCTACCTGGTGAATTCTATTTGCGGTTTCTATGCGTTCGCCGTGCTGCCGCTGGCGCAGGTCTACAGCCTGCTGTTCACGGGGCCGCTGATGATTACGCTGCTCGCAGTGCCCATTCTCGGCGAGCGGCTGGGGCTGCCGCGCCTGGGGGCTATTCTCCTGGGCTTTGCCGGGGTTCTGGTGGTCCTGCGCCCTGGAGGGGAGACCGAACTCGGCCTTGGCCACCTTGCGGCATTCGGCGCGGCGTTCGGGGGCTCTCTCGCGGCGGTCGCCGGGCGAAAGGTCGGCGAGGTGGAGCGCAACGCGGTCCTTCTGCTCTATCCGATGCTGGCGGCCTTCGTCGTGACGGGTCTGGCCTTGCCGGCGGTCTACATACCGGTCCCGATCGATCATCTGGCGCTCTTTGCCCTTGTGGCGGCATTGAATTTCGCGGCCAGTCTGACCGTGATCGCCGCCTTCCGGGCGGGCGAAGCGGCGGTGGTATCCCCCATGAACTACAGCCAGATCCTGTGGGCGACGGCTTTCGGGGCGCTTTTGTTCGGCGAATTTCCCGACCTCATGACGTTTCTGGGCAGCCTCATCATCATCGCATCCGGTCTCGTGATCGTCATTCGCGAACAGATTGGCGAACGATCGCTGGTGCGGCCGGTGCTGACCACCCTGTCACGGATCCCCATCGCGCCAGCCGCATGGCGCGTGGCCGGCCTGCGCAAACGCAAGGGCAAGCCCTCCGGGAAGTAGAATACGGGTCAACTGAAATGTGACATCCGGGCTGATGACGAACATCATGACCGCCGCCACGCACGGCCACGGGATCAAAGCCGCGATGGTGAAGTGTGGCACTTCCAGGCAAGCTAGGCGCTTCGAGTTCGAGCAGCGCTTGACGCTTTCGGCCCGGAGCGGACCTTGTACGGAAGCCCGTATCTCGCAGCGCAGCTTCCCAGAAACGGCCGTTCGCGTTGGTCCGCAGCAGCATCCTGAAGTTGAAAGCAAATGTGCGCGAAACTATCTGTTCATCGCCACCAGCAAAGCTACATGAACTGACCCGTCCGTAACTCACATCAGTGAATCGCCTATTTGGCAGAACGTCCGCCACAGCTTATCTCCAAGCCTTCGATAGCACCCCGTGGAATCGCATCAGGGAGTCGCAAGTGCGCGGCACCACGTATTTATAGGCGCGCTCATCATATCGGCGCTTGATGATGGCCGCAAACCGGCTGGCAAGGTCCGGCAGATCATCAATGTTGTCGGGTGTCACGTCGATTTCAACAGTGTAGAGGGAGCTGGAAGTCTGTTCGTCGGCCCCATGTTCGGCGTACCATTGCGAAACCGCATCGCTCTGAGGCACGCCGTTGATCAACCTCAGCTGAACTGAGTCCGCTTCGTCGACAAAGGCGAACATCTGGCAGAACCACAGGAACAACAGTCCGCGCGCATCGTAATCGCCGCGACCACGGTCATCCACTATAAACGTGGCATCGTTTTCAACCTTCTTGTATCTCTTGTCCGCAAAGCCGCCGTAGGCGTCTACTAGCAGGCCTTTTAGCTCAAGTTTTGTCGTCATGCCTCGTGCTTTCATCGGTTCAAGCATCCTCATACCAATCGTCGTTCACCTCGCCAACAACCGAGAAATGATCTTGGTCAAAGCACGTATGGCCGGCCACACGATCCAATGTGATGGTGGCGGCCATGTCGATTGTGTCACCGGCGAAACCGCGGTCGGGATCGTTGCTGCCATAGTATTGCCCGACAGCCTTGATGATCATGCCGTCACCGGTTCGCGTGACTTCAACCTCTTCGAAATAGGCTTCATCGAAGTAGGCGTTTGTTTCTGCCATGACCCCCGAGAGATCGTTCAAAATCTCGTAGTCCTTATCCACGAGATAGACGTCTATGATGTAGCCTTCGATGGTTTCGTATAGCCAAACTGCGCCATTGAACCACCCATCATCCACAAGGAACGTGGACAACATGTCAGCGATTTCGAACACCGAAGGCATAGCTTCCGGCAGATCGTGCAGCTTCGTCAGCCTCGCTTTGATACCTGCCACGTCAGGTACCATTACTTTGGCCTTTTCAATGTTGTCGATTGGGTAGGTATCGTCCGATCTGAGAGCGATGTTACTCTTATAACCGAAGAAAGCAGCCACGATTTCATGTGCATGGGCAACACGAAGGCCGGGGACGTTGACGCGCAGATGCGCCACACATTGGTGTCTTGCACTCATCGGAATAACTCCTGATTCCTTGCGGGTCTGAGCGGGGCAGCAAGCGTTTAATGCCACCATGCCCGCAATTCATCGGAAGTTGCTTCTAAGGTAGCTAGGTCTTCTACCGGCCTTTAGGTCGCATGTAGCCAAGGCGGTCGGCAGCCGAGTAGATCATACTTCTCAGATAGCCAGATTTCAAGAGAGCAGGATGCCCGGTCAGATGTATCCGCCCAGAATGCCGCAAATAGTCTTACGCTATGCCTGACAAGTATTCAGAGTTCTGCACTCGAATGTCCGCTATTGGGGGCGAGCTCGAATCACAACGCTTCCACAGCGGAGCTCGACTCTCCGCCCATTCAACCCAGGTCCTGCCGTCGCATTGTGCGCCCCTCATCTCGGCGAAGTTGTTTTCTCCAAGATCAATCATGCAGCCTCACCCCGTCTACTCCGCCGCCTCCGCCGCACCTCCGCGCCGGCCTCGCTTTCCCTCCGCAGGCGCTGGCCCCGTGCTTGCCCTGACGATCAGGTCCACCGGCCAGACCTCCTCGACCGGGCCTTTCTCGACGCCGTTGATGATGTCGACCAGCCGTTCGCAGATGCGGGCGCCGGCCACCCGGATGGAGGAGCGCGTGGTGGTCAGTTGGACCGTGAAGCTTTCCGGCTTCAGGAACGGAAACACATCGTCATGGGTGATGATCGAAACGTCGTCCGGCATGCGCATCCCAAGCTGGTTGAACGCCCGGACGATCCCCAGCGTGGTGAACATCGAGGCGGAGAGCACCCCCGTCGGGCGGGTGGCCGGATCGGCGTCGCGGAACAGGTCCATCGCCAGCCTGTAGCCGTTCTCCTCGTTCATCGCCGCCGAATGATGCGCGAGCCGTTCCACCGGCAGGCCGTGCGCCGTCATCGCCCGGATCACGCCGTTGAGCCGGTGCACTGCGAAGGTGTAATCGGTATCGCCGTTGATGAAGGCAAGCCGTGTGTGGCCGAGCTGCAAGAGCAGCCGCGTGGCATCGTGAAACGCACCCTCATTGTCGATGTCGAGGAATGAATACCCTTTTGATGGCTCAAGCGCGCGGCCATGGGCGAGGAAGGGGATCCCGAGATCCCGCACCAGGGCAATCCGCTGCTCGTCATTGCGCATCGATGACAGATACACCCCGTCCACCGAGCGGCTCGCGGCGATCCTTCTGTAGGCCTCGGTTTCGCGCTCGTAAGGGGCGGGGGTCAGCGAAAGGTCCACCTCGCGCGACAGCGCATGTTCGCCCATGCCCGACAGGAACTCGACGAAGTGCGGATCGAGATCCACATTGCGCCCCACCGGCAGCACGTAGCCGATCGATCCCGCCTTGCCGGTGGCGAGCTTGCGCGCGTTCGAATTCGGCTTGTAGCCGTGCCGCTGTGCCGCTTCCAGCACGCGGCGGCGGGTTTGCTCGCGCACTTCCGGGTAGCCGTTGAGCGCACGGGAGACCGTGGTCTGCGACAATTCCAGATACTCTGCGAGCTGCTTGAGATTCACCGCGTCAGGTCCAGTCCTTCAAAGCGCTTTGAAAACAAGGGAAGGTCATCGGGATTCTGATCTTCCGATCATTTCTGTCTCATGGTAACGTGAAACCGTAAAAACGCAAAAAATAGCCGCGTTGCGGTGCGAAATGATGTTGCAATGCAGCGAAAAGGCTCGTTTTTGAGCTTTGACGCTCTAATTGACTGGCCGGAGGTAACTTAGGGGCTTGACTCAGTCACGCTGCCGTAATCCTCTGGAGGTAAGCCAAAGCGCTTTGAATTTTCGGCGCTCCGGCTACGAGAACATATAAGCTTCACGAAAAGGCCAGAACTGGCCAGGAGGAAGAAATCCATGAACAAAATGCTATTGACGAGTGCTGCAGCCCTTGCGCTGACGCTGGGGGCGGCGAATGCCCAGGAACTGATGTTCACCCCGGGAGAGGGTGATTTCAACTGGGACAGCTACGAGGCGTTGAAAGAGACGCAGCTCGATGGCGAAGAGGTGACCGTGTTCGGTCCATGGCTCGGGCCCGACCAGGAATTTGTCGAATCCGTTCTCGCCTATTTCGGTGAAGCCACGGGCGCCGACGTCAAATATGTCGGCTCCGACAGCTTCGAGCAGCAGATCGTCATCGATGCCGAAGCGGGTTC
Organism: Hoeflea sp.; assembly: GCA_040216675.1. Lineage (GTDB taxonomy): Bacteria > Pseudomonadota > Alphaproteobacteria > Rhizobiales > Rhizobiaceae > Hoeflea. The sequence continues at coordinate 199,385 of JAVJOR010000004.1, forward strand.
CGCTCCCAACATTGCGGTGTTCCCGCAGCCGGGCCTCGCCTCGGACATGGCTGAGCGCGGCTTCCTGAGCCCGCTTCCGGACGGAACCGGGGACTGGATCAAGGAAAACTATGCAGCCGGCCAGTCCTGGGTTGATCTGGGCACCTATGAAGGGCCGGATGGCAACGAGGATCTCTACGGCTTCTTCTACAAGGTCGATGTGAAGTCGCTGGTCTGGTACATTCCGGAGAACTTCGAGGATGCCGGCTACGAAGTGCCCCAGACCATGGAAGAGCTCAAGGCGCTGACCGAACAGATTGCCGCCGACGGCGAAACGCCCTGGTGCATCGGCCTGGGTTCGGGCGGCGCCACCGGCTGGCCCGCAACCGACTGGGTCGAGGACATGATGCTGCGCACGCAGCCGCCTTCGGTCTACGACCAGTGGGTGTCCAACGAGATCCCGTTCACCGATCCCGCAGTGGTCGGCGCGATCGAGGAATTCGGCTGGTTTGCCCGCAACGATGATTTCGTCGCAGGCGGTGCCGACGCCGTTTCCACGGTCGACTTCCGCGACAGCCCGAAGGGCCTGTTCTCATCGCCGCCCCAGTGCTACCTGCACCATCAGGCGTCGTTCATTCCGGCCTTCTTCCCCGAGGGGACCGAAGTGGGCACCGATGTGGATTTCTTCTACATGCCGGCTTACGAGGGCAAGGACCTCGGCACCCCGGTGCTCGGCGCTGGCACGCTCTGGGCGATCACCGACGACAGCCCGGGGGCACAGGCGCTCATCGAGTTCCTGAAGTCGCCGATCGCGCATGAAATCTGGATGGCCCAGAAGGGCTTCCTGACCCCGCACAAGGGCGTCAACACCGCGCTGTTCAGCGATCCCACGCTCAAGAAGATGAACGACGTCCTGCTCGGCGCGACCACCTTCCGCTTCGATGCATCCGACCTGATGCCGGGCGGCGTTGGCGCCGGCTCGTTCTGGACCGGCATGGTCGATTACTCCGGCGGCAAGCCTGCCGAGGAAGTCGCCGACGCCATCCAGCAGTCCTGGGACTCCCTCAAGTAAGCGGGTCTTTCCGGCAGACATGGAGATCCCGGCCACGCGCCGGGATCTTCGCAACAACTGCTTGTTGGGGAGGAAAGAATGCATCCGGCACTTCAGGGCATTATCACCATCATCATCGGCGTCGGCGGTTGCGTCGGATATTTCTATTTCTCCAATCAGCTTCTCGACAGGGTGCTGTTTCCCGCCACCGGCAAGAATGCGGGCCGCAACATCAACCGGGCCAATCAGATCCGGCCCTGGCTGTTCCTGTTCCCTGCGCTTTTCGCGCTCGGCCTCTATCTCGCCTATCCGGTTTTCGCCACGCTGTGGCTTTCGCTCACCGATCGCAGTGCCGGCGGCGCCTTTGTCGGGCTGGCCAATTACACCCAGATGTTCGGCGAACCGAAATTCTGGGAGGCCATGCGCAACAACATGCTCTGGCTGGTCATCGTTCCGGCCTTTTCCACCGGGTTCGGCCTTCTTGCCGCGCAGCTGACTGACCGTATCGCCTGGGGCGGCATCGCCAAGTCGCTGATCTTCATGCCGATGGCGATCTCCTTTGTCGGCGCGGCCGTGATCTGGAAGCTCGTCTACGACACGAGGCCGGCCGGCAAGGACCAGATCGGCGTGCTCAACGCGGTCTGGCTCTCCTTCGATGGCGGCTTCTCCTCCGTCCTGGTGCTCAAGATTGTCCCCGCCCTGCTTCTGGCGGCCTTTGCGGCCTTCGTTCTCTGGTGCGTCTATCAGGCGATCCGTCCCTTCGTCAAAACCGAGCTCGGCCACCGCAAGGCTGAATGGTGGTTTACGCCGCTGCGCATCGTGCTGGCGCTGGTCGGCATCTGGCTCGTCTGGCTGTCTCTCGGATCGATCTTCTCGCTTTTCACGGCCACGCTGCCCTATGGCGAACCCCAAACCTGGCTGACCATCCCGTTCTGGAACTCGATCTTCCTGATGACGGTCCTGGTCTGGATCCAGACAGGTTTCGCCATGGTGATCCTGTCGGCGGCGATTCGGGGCATTCCCGAGGAAACCATCGAGGCGGCGGTGATCGACGGCGCCAATCCGTTCCAGATCTTCTTCAAGATCAAGGTTCCGCAGATCATGGGAACCATCGTCGTGGTCTGGACCACGATCACCATCGTCGTGCTCAAGGTGTTCGACATCGTCTTCGCCATGACCAACGGGCAATGGGAAACCCAGGTTCTGGCCAACTACATGTATGACAAGCTGTTCAGGGCAAACGACTGGGGGGTCGGTTCGGCGAGCGCCATGATCATCATGCTGCTTGTCACGCCGATCCTGGCCTGGAACGTTTACAACGCCCGCAAAGAAACACGCTGAGGGAGGCGGAGATGCAAGCATCGTCATCCAAAAAGTCGCCTCTGGTCTGGGCCGTTCACATCTCGGTCGTGCTCCTCGTCGCGCTCTGGCTGTTCCCGACCGTGGGGCTGTTCGTCTCCTCCTTCCGCACCGCGGACCAGATTGCCAATTCGGGCTGGTGGGCGGCGCTGTTCACCCAGGAACGCCAGGCCCCTGCAATCCGCATCGAGGGTAACGAGGCGGTGATCGATGGCGAGTTCGTCATCGAGGGAAACCTGTTCGAAGCCGACGACGTCGCGATCAGCCGCTGGGGCACCAGTTCCCGCGCGCCTGAAGCCTACGAGCCCGGTGAAGTTGTCGATCTTGGCGATGGCGAGAGGCTCACGGTCGCCGAGAATGGTGCTTTCCGGCTCTCATCCGAACAGAGTTTCGGCGACAGCCGCTTGCCCCGCGTCTTCACCACCGCCACGCGTCCGCCCGAATTCACGTTGCAGAACTACCGGTTCGTGCTGTTCGATCCGAACAACCGGGAAGGGATGGCAAAGGCCTTTTTCAACACGCTCACGGTCACCATTCCGGCCACCGTCATTCCGATCGTGATCGCGGCCTTCGCCGCCTATGCGCTGGCCTGGATGCAGTTTCCCGGTCGATCCCTGCTCATTGCCGCCGTCGTCGGCCTCTTGGTGGTGCCCCTGCAACTTGCGTTGATTCCGCTGCTGAAGCTTCACAACGACATCGGCATCGGCAAGGGGTATCTCGGTGTCTGGCTTGCCCATACCGGCTTCGGTCTGCCGCTGGCGATCTATCTCTTGCGCAACTACATGGTCGGGCTTCCGCGCGACATCATCGAGAATGCCCGTGTCGACGGCGCAACCGATTTCCAGATCTTCGTCCGGATCATCCTGCCGCTGTCGTTTCCCGCGCTGGCATCCTTTGCCATCTTCCAGTTCCTGTGGACCTGGAACGACCTGCTCGTGGCCCTTGTGTTCCTGATTGACGCGACCGGAGAGACCACGGTGATGACCAAGCAGATCGTCGAGCTTCTGGGCACCCGCGGCGGAAACTGGGAAATCCTGGCGACCTCGGCCTTCGTGTCCATTGCGGTGCCGCTGGTGGTGTTCTTCGCCATGCAAAAATATCTGGTCCGTGGCCTGCTCTCGGGCTCTGTAAAGTAGTGGAGTATTGATGAAAACGATGACCTTGGCCGGTAAGCGCTCGCAACCCGGTTCCGAAATTGTTCCGGATCCTGATTGGTGGCGCGGCGGCATTATTTATCAGGTCTATCCCCGTTCGTTTCAGGACATCAGCGGCGATGGTGTTGGCGATCTCATCGGGATCGCTGAGCGCATGGACTATATCGCTTCGCTGGGCGTCGATGCCGTGTGGGTCTCCCCGTTCTTCACTTCGCCGATGAAGGACTTCGGCTATGATGTGTCGGATTACACGAATGTGGATCCGATGTTCGGAACGCTCGGTGACTTCGATCATCTGGTCAAGATCGCCCATGATCACGGCATCCGGGTAATCATCGACCTCGTGCTCTCCCATTCATCGGATCAACATCCCTGGTTCGTCGAAAGCCGGTCGGATCGCGACAATCCGAAGGCCGACTGGTACATCTGGGCAGAGCCAAAGCCGGACGGCACCCCGCCCAACAACTGGCTGTCGATCTTCGGCGGCTCGGCCTGGCAGTGGGACGGCAAGCGTGAACAGTATTACATGCACAACTTCCTGACCTCGCAGCCCGATCTCAACCTGCACAACATGGAAGTGCAGCAGGCGCTTCTGGATGTTGTGCGCTTCTGGCTCGACCGGGGCGTTGACGGGTTCCGCCTCGACACGATCAATTTCTATTTTCACGACAAGGAATTGCGCGACAATCCGCCGCTTGCCAAGGAACTGCGCAACGACAGCATCGCGCCGGCGGTCAATCCCTACAATCACCAGCTCCATCTCTACGACAAGAACCGGCCGGAAAATCTCGATTTCCTGCGCCGCTTCCGCGCGCTGCTGGACGAATATCCCGGCACCACCGCGGTCGGCGAGGTGGGTGACGCGCAGATCGGTCTTCAGATCGTGGCCGATTACACATCGGGCGCGGACAAGATGCACATGTGCTATGCGTTCGAGTTTCTTGCCAACGAGAAGATTACCGTGGCCCGCGTCAAGCAGGTCATGACCGATTTCATGAATGTTGCTCCGGAAGGCTGGGCGTGCTGGGCATTCTCGAACCATGACGTGGTGCGCCACGCCAGCCGATGGGGCGCGGATGTCAATGATCTCGACCGCTATCTGCGGCTGCTCTCCGGCCTGATTATAACACTCAGGGGCACGGTCTGCCTCTATCAGGGTGAAGAACTGGGCCTGACCGAAGCGGAGCTGGCCTATGAGGACCTTCAGGATCCGTACGGCATCCAGTTCTGGCCCGATTTCAAGGGCCGTGACGGCTGCCGCACCCCGATGGTCTGGTCAGAGCATGAGCAGTCCGCGGGCTTCACAGTGGGGCAGCCCTGGCTTCCGGTTCCGCCGGAACATCGTCATCTCGCAGTCGATGCCCAGGATCATGTCCAGGCGTCGATGCTCAATCACTACCGGCGTCTCCTCGCCTTCCGCCACGCGCACCGGCCGCTCGCCAAGGGCACGCTGGAATTTCACGAGTCAGGCGACAGCGTGCTGTCGATCATCCGGCGCGACGGAAACGAGACCATTTTCTGCGCCTTCAACCTGAGCGAGGAAATGCAGGTCATCGACTGCCCTGATGGCCCGCTCGAGCCGCTGGACGGACACGGATTTTCGGGCTTTTTGCGGTCTGATACAGTTGAACTGTCGCCATACGATGCCTTTTTCGCCAGGCTCGGATGAGATCATGAACGGCGTAACCGGGAGGAAAACATGGTCGGTCTGAAACTGAAGGGCCTGAAGAAGTCCTACGGATCGGTTGAAGTGATCCATGGTGTGGATCTGGAGATCGAACAGGGAGAGTTCATCGTCTTTGTCGGGCCGTCAGGCTGCGGCAAGTCCACGCTTCTTCGGATGATCGCGGGCCTGGAGACCATTTCCGGAGGCACGCTGGAAATCGGCGACATGGTTGTCAATGACGTTCCGCCGTCCAAGCGCGGCATCGCCATGGTGTTCCAGTCCTATGCGCTCTATCCGCATATGACCGTGTACGACAACATGGCCTTCGGCATGCGCATCGCCAAGGAATCGAGCGAGGAGATCGACCGGCGGGTGCGCTCGGCCGCGGACATTCTCCAGCTGGGTCCCTATCTCGACCGGTTGCCCAAGGCGCTCTCGGGCGGCCAGCGCCAGCGGGTCGCCATCGGCCGCGCGATCTGCCGCGATCCCAAGGTGTTCCTGTTCGATGAACCGCTGTCCAACCTCGATGCAGCGCTGCGCGTGGCCACCCGCATCGAGATCTCGAAGCTCAACGAGACCATGCCCGACACGACCATGATCTACGTGACCCACGACCAGGTCGAGGCCATGACGCTCGCGGATCGCATCGTGGTGCTTTCGGCTGGCTATATCGAGCAGGTCGGCCCCCCGATGGAGCTCTATCTCAAGCCGCAGAACCTGTTTGTGGCCCAGTTCATCGGCTCGCCGGCAATGAACATCATTCCTGCAACCATCGAGCAGGGTGGCGACAGCGCCCGCATCGCGCTTGCCGGCGGCAAGTCGGTCGATACCGGCATTTCCGTTCCCGAGAGCGAAAACGGCAAGAAAGCTTCGTTCGGGGTGCGTCCGGAGGATCTGACAATCTCGAAGGGCGAGGAATTCCTGTTCGAGGGCACCGTGTCTCTCGTGGAGCATCTCGGCGAGGTCACCCTGCTTTATGTCGAAGGGCTGACGGAAGGCGAGCCGATCATTGCCAAGCTCACCGGCCATCAGACCGTGGACCGTGGCGACAAGGTGCGCTTCGAGGCCGAACGGGAAAAGCTTCACCTGTTCGATGGCGACGGGAAGACCTATCGCAGGTAGCCGTCTGCCCGTGCCCCTGTCCGTTTCAGGTCACGGCGGGTGTCTTCGCCTTGCGAAGCAGGATGTCGTCAGCGCTGGATCGGAATCGGAAGTTAACGATCTGCGGTGACCGGGGTTCGATGTGTGCCGAGACGGGACGCAAACCTTCGGCCCTGGGCAAAAACCGCTTCAAACCGCCGGCATCAAAACTCCGTTAAACAATCCGTGTTTAGATTTGACGTGTGACCTAGACGGAGAGATTGTTGTGAGTAGTTCCGGAGTGCACTACCTTCAGCGGGAGGAATCCTTCATGTACGACCGCGAGACGCGGTTCACCATGGAAGAGACACTCAACCACGCCCGCATCGAGTACACCGAGAAGGGCGTCATGCACATGGCCTCGCGCCGGTGCACCATCATCGCCATTTCGCGGAGCACCGCGATCCTGGGCATTCTCACGCAGTTCAAGATTCCCGATCAGTTCTGCATCGATGTGCCCGAAGCGCGCATCGACCGGATCGGCTGCGTTCTCAATCGCGTCAACGCCAACAACACCGTCGAGGCCCGTTTCCTGCGGCTGCTGAGCGAACGCGATCTCAACCGGATTTTCGTTTACAGCGATCATCCGGCGCACCGCGACCACAAGCTCGACCTGCGCGCCTGAAGCAAGTCCGACAAGCGTGGGCACCGGGTTTACGTCCGGACTTGCGCCAAAAGAAGCTTCGAACTCCAGCTAAGCGGTCACCGTTTTGCGCCGGGATTTCGCTGGCGGGTTCAGGCTCTCGCTTCTACGCGAGGCTCGTGCTTGTAAATGAGCCTTTCGCGTGAGCGCTAACGCCCCTTAGTAAAGCACGCTTGCGCCCTCGTCGGCCGGACCGGCATTTTCGCGCAGCCTGGCAAACAGCTCGCGCCCGATGCCCCATTCATTGGCGCTCAGATCGGCTTGGACTGGTTCGCGTGCCTCGAATTCGGCCGCCGGAACCAGCACTTCCAGCGTGCCTTCGACAGCGTCCAGCCGGATCATGTCTCCGTCGCGGATCCTTGCGATCGGGCCGCCGTCCTTTGCCTCGGGCGTCACGTGGATCGCCGCCGGTACCTTGCCCGAAGCGCCCGACATCCGCCCGTCCGTCACGAGCGCGATTGCCTGTCCCCGGTCCTGCAGCACGCCGAGCGGCGGCGTGAGCTTGTGCAACTCCGGCATTCCGTTGGCCTTCGGTCCCTGGAACCGCACCACCGCAACGAAGTCGCCTGTCAGACTGCCGGCCTTGAAGGCCTCGTGCAGTTCGTTCTGGTCGGCAAACACCCGCGCCGGCGCCTCGACCACGTAGCGCTCGGGCTTCACCGCCGAGATCTTGATCACCGCCTTGCCCATGTTGCCGGTGAGCATCTTGAGTCCGCCATTGGGCTGGAACGGCTTGTCGATTGTCGTCACCACCTTCGGATCGCCGCTTTCAACCGGCACAGGAACGCGTTCGACGCCGCCGCCTTCGCCAAGCTTGGCTTCAACCGCATAGGCCGCCAGGCCCTTGCCCCAGACCGTGCGCACGTCTTCGTGCAACATTCCTGTCTTGAGCAGCTCGGCAATCAGGAAGTTGAGCCCGCCCGCAGCCTGGAAATGGTTCACATCCGCCGGACCGTTGGGATAGACCCGCGCCAGTAGCGGAACTGCGTCGGACAGCTCGGAGATATCCTGCCAGGTCAGCATGATGCCTGCGGCGCGCGCCATCGCCACCAGGTGCATGGTGTGGTTGGTCGACCCGCCGGTCGCGTGCAGTCCGACCACGCCGTTGACGATCGAGCGTTCATCGATCATTTCGCCGATCGGCGTGAACTCGTTGCCCTGCGCGGTGATCGCCAGCGCCCGTTTGGCGGCCTCGGCCGTCAGAGCATCCCTGAGCGGTGTGCCGGGATTGATGAAGGATGCGCCCGGAGTGTGCAGACCCATGATCTCCATGAGCATCTGGTTCGAGTTCGCGGTGCCGTAGAAGGTGCAGGTGCCGGGCCCGTGATAGGATTTGGATTCGGATTCCAGCAATTCGGCGCGGCCGATCTTGCCTTCCGCATAGAGCTGCCGGATACGGCCCTTCTCGTCATTGGAAAGGCCGGTGGTCATGGGTCCTGCAGGAATGAAGATCGTCGGAAGGTGGCCGAATGTCAGCGCGGCAATCAGCAGGCCCGGCACGATCTTGTCGCAGACACCGAGATAGACCGCGGCGTCGAACATGTTGTGCGAAAGACCCACTGCCGCCGACATGGCGATCACATCGCGCGAGAACAGCGAAAGCTCCATCCCCGGCTGGCCCTGGGTGACGCCGTCGCACATGGCCGGCACGCCGCCCGCCACCTGCGCCACGCCGCCTGCCTCCCGAGCCGCCTTGCGGATCAGTTCGGGATAGGTCTCGAACGGCTGATGCGCCGAGAGCATGTCATTGTAGGCGGTGATGATGCCCAGGTTCGGCACCACGTCGCCGGAGAGGCTGGCCTTGTCTGCCGGGCCGCAGGCGGCAAATCCGTGAGCCAGGTTGCCGCAGGAAAGCGTTGAGCGGTGCGGGCCTTTCGAGGCAGCGCTGCGCAACCGTTCGAGATAGGTTTCGCGGCCGGGCCTGGAGCGCTCGACGATCCGCTTGGTGACAGCGGCAATTCGGGGATCGACAGTCATGACTGGCATCCTTTTCAGGTGTTGGCTCAACAAACCAGCGGCGCTGGTTCGGATGGTCACAGCGGTTTTGCCGGTCTCGCCGGCAGGCGCGCTTGTTCAGGGCGCCCAGTAGATCTCGACCGGTTCCGCCGCATCTCGCAGCACGGAACGCACCGGCATGTCGGCGTCCGGACCGGGCTGCAGCGCCCTGGCCAGAACCGCCTTTTTCTCCGTTCCCTCTATATGGAGCACGATGAGCCCGGCTTCCACGATCCTCGGCAACGTCAGCGTCAATCTGGGCTCGCCCGCTCCCGGCGCTTCGATCGCAATCACGCTGTCCGGGCAATCAATGTCGGTCGCCTGTGCAAGCGTTGATCCGCCCGGAAAGAACGAGGCTGTGTGCCCGTCGGTTCCCATGCCGAGCACGGCCACATCAAGCGGGCCGCCAAGTCCGTCAATGCGGTTTGCGGCGATGCGGGCGGCGGCTTCGGCATCTTCCGCCTCAGCATAGAGCGGTATGAAGCGTGCGGCCGCGGCTTTGTTCTTGAGCAGGTACCGGTTTGCCAGCCCGTGGTTGGAGCGCTCGTTGTCCACCGGCACCAGCCGTTCGTCGATCAGCGTCACAGTCACCCGGGTCCAGTCGATCTCCTCTAGCGCCAGCGCCTCGAAGAACCGCTTCGGCGTGGATCCGCCCGAAACCGCGAGCCTGGCCTGTCCGCGGGCTGTGATCGCCGCTTGCAGAACGGCGCCCACCTTGGTTGCCAGCGCCCCGGCCAGTTCCGCGCCGTCGGTAAACTCGTGGTGGCGGAGGGAAGGGGAGAGCCGGTCGTGATCAGTCGCTTTCATGCCATGTCCTGCCGTCTCTTTCGATCAATGCGATGGCCTGGCTCGGACCCCAAGTGCCAGCGGTGTAGGGCAGCACCGACTGCCCGGTTTCCGACCATGCCTTGAGGATCGGGTCGACCCAGTTCCAGGCTGCTTCAACCTCGTCGCGGCGCATGAACAGCGTCTGGTTGCTGCGGATCACGTCGAGCAGCAGCCGCTCATAGGCGTCAGGATTGCGTTCCTCGAAACGGTCGGCGAAGCTCATGTCGAGCGATACGTGCTTGAGCCGCATGCCGCCGGGGCCCGGATCCTTGATCATGATCCACTGCTTCACGCCCTCGTCGGGCTGCAGCCGCATCACCAGCTTGTTGGCGGTGATGCGCCCGGCACTGGTGTCGAAAATCGAATGCGGGATCGATTTGAAGGCGACGACGATCTCCGAAACCCGCTCGCTCATCCGCTTGCCGGTCCTGAGATAGAAGGGCACCCCGGCCCAGCGCCAGTTGTTGATCTCGGCCTTGATCGCCACGAAGGTCTCGGTGTTGGAAACCCCGCCCTCGAGTTCGTCGAGATAGCCCTTCACCGCCCCGCCGGCCGACGCACCGGCCTTGTATTGGCCGCGAACGGTCAGACTGTCGGCATTGTCCTCGGTGATCGGTCTGAGCGAGCGCAGGACTTTCAGTTTCTCGTCGCGCACCGCTTCCGCGTCCATCGACGAAGGCGGCTCCATCGCCACCAGGCACAGAAGCTGCGCGATATGGTTCTGAACCATGTCCCTCAATGCGCCCGCCTTGTCGTAATAGCCCGCGCGGCCCTCGAGCCCCACGGATTCGGCCACAGTGATCTGCACATGGTCGATATGCGCCGAGTTCCAGAGCGGCTCGTAGAGCGCATTGGCAAACCTGAGCGCCATCAGGTTCTGCACCGTTTCCTTGCCGAGATAGTGGTCGATGCGGAAGATCTGCTCTTCGCTGAACACCTGGCCGATGGTCCGGTTCAGCTCGTGCGCGGATTCGAGATCGCGGCCGATCGGTTTCTCGACCACGATCCTGGTGAGGTCGGTGATCAGCCCGTTCGCCTTGATCCGCTCGGAGATATCGCCGAACAGTCCCGGCCCGACGGCGAGATAGAACGCCCGCACCCGGTCGTTCCCTTCGTCGAGAAGCGCCCTGAGATTGTCCCATCCCTGGTCCGAGCGCGCGTCGACGGAAACGTAGAACAGCCGGGCGAGAAAGCGCTCGACCTCCTCCTCCTCATACTCGCCGTCCTTGAGATGCTGCTTCAGCGCATCGCGGGCAAAGTCGCGATAGGCGTCATGCGAAAGCTCGGAGCGTGACGCGCCGATGATCCGCGTCGGCTCGGTAAACTGTCCTGCCCACTGGCGGTGATAGAGCGCCGGCAGCAGCTTGCGCTCGGCAAGGTCGCCGGTGCCGCCGAAAACGACATAGTCAAACGGATCGACCGGAATGATCTGACTCATGAAATGGCATCCTGTCCATGAACGGTGCCATTCTTCTAATCTAATCGATTAAATAATGCTAGGCTCGCGGCAAAAAACGCCGCAGTTTTTGCACGAGGCTCGACGCGTGGCCTTCAGAAGGGTGTTCACGAAAGAGCGGCATCAAGCAACGTCGCTTCCGGACCAATGGCCTTTGGGCTGCACGATGTCGGCCCGGCTCAAAACCTGTCTCTCAATGAATACCAGGTCAGCGCCAGGAACAGGAGCGGCTTGCGAAACCGGTCGCCGCCGGGGAAGGGGCCGACCTTGAGCCCGCGCATCGCCTCGAGATCTTCCGAACCGCCATTGACGAAGTCGGCGTAGAGCTTGCCGCAATAGTTCGACAGCATCACGCCGTGGCCGGAAAAGCCGCCGATCGAGGTGACGTTCTCCATCACCTCACGCACGAACGGCCGCCGTGACAGCGTGATGCCGACCGAACCGCCCCAGGCATGGGTGATCTCGACATCGTCGAGATCGGGGTAGATCTCGGCGATCTGCCGCCGGATGTGGCTCGAAATGTCGGTCGGATTGTCCGAGGTGTAGGCCTCGCGGCCCCCGAAAAGCAGCCGCCCGTCGGCGCTCTTGCGGAAATAGCGCACCACGAAACGCGAATCGTCGACGGACTCGCCGCCCGGGATCACAGGGCTGTTGTGCCCGAGCGGAGCGGTCGCCCCGATGAAAGAGCGGATCGGCATCACATGCGCGGATGTCACCGGCTCCAGCCCCTCGATGAAGGCGTTGCAGGCAATCAGCGCGCGCCCCGCAACGATGTCGCCTTGATCGGTCCTGACCGTCACCTTGCCGCCCGAACTCTCGATCGCCCGCGCGCGTGTGTTCTCGTGAAGCCGCGCGCCGGCCTTCGCGGCCGCCTTGGCAAGTCCCACCACATATTTGAGCGGATTGATATGGCCGGTGCCGGCGTCACGGCAGCCGCCGAAATAGCGGGTCGAACCGAGTTGCGAGGCCAGTGCGTCGCGGTCGAGGAAGGTCAGGTGCTCGTAGCCGTACTCGCCGGACATGCGGCTGACATGCTCGCGGTAATCCTTGACATAGCCGGCCTTGTGCGCCGCCGAGATCTGGCCCGGGCGGAAATCGGCGTCGATGTCGTGCTCCGTTGCGAAATTCAGAAGATGCGCCTTGGCCCGTTCGGCCACGGCGAACAGCTGCTGCGAGGCCGCCTTGCCGAAATCGTCTTCCAGTTCGTCCGGCCAGGCGCGTTGTCCGGTGCCGAGCTGGCCGCCATTGCGTCCCGATGCGCCGTCGCCGAAGCGCGCGCCCTCGATCAGCACCACGTCCTTGCCGCTTGCCGCAAGGTGATAGGCTGCCTGAAGACCGGTGAAGCCGCCGCCGACGATCACCACATCGGCGGTCGCCGGCCGGCTCAGCCGCCCGTATTCCGGGCGCTCGCCAAGCGTTGCCTCATAGAAGGAGATCCCCGGGGAGATCGGGCTTTGGTAAGTCATAAATTACTCATTTCACACGTTCAGCAGCAGGAATTCCCGTTCCCACGGGCTGATCACCTGCATGAAGGTTTCGAATTCGCCGCGCTTGACGCCCGCATAGGTGTTGATGAACTCCTGACCGAACATGTCGGCAAAGGCGGACTCGCTTTCAAGCAGCGAAACGGCCTCCAGCAGTCCGCGCGGCAGGTCGACAGAGCCTTCGTTGACCGTTTCCTCGGCCGGATCGCTCGGCACGATGCCGTTGACCATGCCGAGATATCCGCAGGCAAGCGAGGCTGCGAGCGCCAGGTAGGAATTGGCGTCCGAGGAGGGGAGGCGGTTCTCCACCCGCCGTGCCGCCGCGTCCGAGTGCGGCACGCGGAATGCGGTGGTGCGGTTGTCATAGCCCCAGGCATTGTTGACCGGGCAGGCCATGTCCGGCGTCAGGCGGCGGTAGGAATTGACATAGGGCGCCATCATCACCAGCGCCTTGGGCACATAATGCTGCATGCCGCCGATGAAGTTGAAAAACGCCTGGCTCGGTCCGCCATCGGCCTTGGAGAAGATGTTCTTGCCGGTCTCCGCGTCGACCACCGACTGGTGGATGTGCATCGCCGACCCCGCATATTCCTGCATCGGCTTGGCCATGAAGGTGGCGAAGACCCCGTGCTTGATCGCGGCTTCCCGGATCGTGCGCTTGAACATGAACACCTGGTCGGCCAGTTCCACCGGGTCGCCGTGGCGCAGGTTGATCTCCATCTGCGCCGGGCCTTCCTCGTGGATCAGCGTGTCGATCTCCAGCCCCTGCTTGTCGGAAAAGTCGTAGATGTCGTCGACCAGTTCGTCGAACTCGTTGACGCCGGCGATCGAGTAGGACTGCCCGCCTGTGATCGTGCGGCCCGACCGCCCCTTGGGCGGCTGCAGCGGGTAATCCGGGTCGTCATGCTTGGCGACGAGATAGAATTCGATCTCCGGCGCCACCACCGGTTTCCAGCCGCGCTGGGTGTAAAGATCGACCACCCGCTTGAGCACGTTGCGCGGGGTGTACGCCACGGTCTCGCCATTGGTCTTGACCATGTCGCAGACCACCTGCGCCGTCGGGTCGCTCTCCCACGGCACCACCGAAAGGGTCGACAGATCCGGCATCAACTTCAGGTCGCCGTCGAGCGGATCATAGCGGAAATCGCCGGTCTCCTCCGGATACTCGCCCGAGATCGTGTGCCGGAACACGGCGGACGGCAGCGACAGCGAGGTGTTTGAGGTGAATTTCGAGGACGGCATCATCTTGCCGCGCGCCACCCCGGCGAAATCGGGCGTGATGCACTCGATGTCCTCGATGCCGCGGACCCTGAGCCATTCCGAGGCCTGGGACCAGCTGGAAACGCCGCGCTTGGCGTCAAGATAAGCGGGTGCGCTCTTTCGCGCCCCGGATTTCGATGCGGCCGGTTTGCCGGCCTTTCGCGATGTCATGAATCACCATGGGTATGGACACTGATGGCATGATCATAGCCGTTTTTCGCCAACTGACCAGCGTTACCGGCCGGCCCTGCCGGCTTCCGCTTCTTGGCCGTCAATTGCGCCGTGCTGTCCGCGCACCCCCGGCCGAAAATCTGCAAGGCGGAGGCCATGCCGCTTGCCGGGGTCTTGGTCCTGATGGCGGCATTGCACAACGGGCCTTTGAAATTGCTGGGTTTTTTGTTACGAGCGATTCAAACAACAACGCAATTGGATGAATGATGCGCATTGCCACCCTCATGGACGCGGTATCTCTGCCGGACAGGCTGCGGTCAGTATCGACACGACGTCCGATCCTTTCGTTGCCGGGGTCAACACTCAATGCAAGGTCCGCTGAAAGGCGGTTATCGCCCGGCCGCGAACATCGGTCCGGCCCGCCCGCGACGGCGATGGTGCCAACTGCGCGAAAAAACCAGCCGTGAACACGGGCGTTGTCGCCGGGCTATTCACCGGCATGCAGGTGGGCGCGGCCATTTTCATGAGCCAGCTCGTCGTCGCCGATGCTGGCGTCGGCCTGCTCGGCATGATGCGCTACGGTATCGCGCTCATCTTCCTGCTGCCCTTGGTTCTGGCACGAAAGACCCCGCCGATTGCCGCGCGCGACTGGCCCTGGATCCTGATGCTCGGCACCGGCCAGGTCGGCGTCATGATCACGCTGCTCAACATCGCCGTGCTCTACACAAGTGCCGCCCGTGTGGCGTTGATCTTCGCCACGCTGCCCGCCGCCAGCCTCTGCATCGACATGCTGCGCGGCCAGGTCACCGGCGGCAGGCTCTCGCTCCTGGGCATCGGCTTTTCCATCTCGGGCATTGCCGTGCTCGTCGGCCACGATGCCTTCGCCGCCCGGCTCACGGCGGATGAGCTGATCGGCATGGGCGCCACCTGTGCGGCAACGCTGATCGTCGCCTTCTGCTCCTCGCACTACCGCCCCTTCGTCGTCCGCTATGGCGGCCCGAAAATCGGCGTCATCGCCTTTGCCGCCTCCATGCTGCCTTTAAGCCTGCTGGTCTGGCTGATGCCGCCCGGCACCGCCCTCAGGCAATGGCCCGCCACCACTTGGTGGCTTGTCCTCACCATCGGCCTGTCCTCGGGCGTGGGGTACCTGATGTGGTTCCACGCCATCGCCCGTCTGCCCGCCACCCGCGTCACCGGCTTCCTGGCGCTCAACCCGGTCACCGCGGCGCTGCTGACGCTCATCTTCATGGGCGGCGAAGTCACCGCCTCGCTGATCGCGGCCGTCGCCCTTGTCTGCGCCGGCATAGCCTGCTTCGCCCTCTCCCCGCCCGCCAAGGCCCCCGACCCGGAACCGACGCCACCGGTGTGACCAGAATGCCGGGAGCGATAAACGCAGAGGGCACCAATCTCCCCCCTTGCGGGGGAGACGTCGGCTTTGCCGACAGAGGGGGTATGCTTCCCCAACCTCAGGTCCATCGTCATCCTCGGGCTTGCCCCGAGGATCCACGCCCACCAAAGCAGCTCATTCGTCCCAACAGCACGAACCAACTCATCCACGCTTGCGAGCACAACTGCCAATTGCCACACTGAGAATACGAAGGGTGCAGGGCAGGTGGAAGCGCGCGACATCAAGGATCAGGAGTCTCTGCAGGCCTGGCTTGAGGACAAGCCTCCTGAATGGGCGCAGCTCGTCGCCTGGCGCGCGGCGCTCAGGGTATTCGTGCTGGTGCCGGAGGATCTGGGCAGGGCGCGCACCGGACCGGTCGAAAGTCAGGTATTGACGCTTGCGCTCTGGCGGTGTCTGCTCATCTCGCCGGTTGCCCGCAAATATGCAACCGGCGAGATGAGAGCCGCCGCCAGAGCCGCCGCGAGAGCCGTCGCCTCCTACGCCGACGCCGCCGCCTACGCCGCCTACGCCGACGTCGCCTCCTACGCCGGCGCCGCCGTCGCCTCCTACGCCGACGCCGCCGCCGCCAGAGCCGACGCCGCCGCATGGGAATCCATCCGCTGCGATTGCGGCATCCTCGAGCGCGATGGGCCGGATCGTCTCGAGTCTGCTCCGCTATGGCTGGAGCATCAGCGAGCTCCGAATGGTGAGCCCAAACCAGTTATTGCCACACCCGACTGGGTGGTCAAAACCAACGAACGTCTTGCAGATGATCTTGTCGGATTGCTCGGCCCGGACGCCGAGCTGATCTCTGATTGGTACAGCCCGCTTCTATCCGGTGATGTCGATGTCGGCTGGTCCCGCATGTTTGCGGGAGAACGTGCCCGAACATTGGCATTGAGGAAGGATGCCTTCTGGACGGTCAGTGATCGGCGCGAAGCCGAAACCATCATGGAAGACATTGCTGCGGCGCTGGGGTGGGAGAAGCGTAATCCTTGGGGCTTGGATCCTGCTGAGGAAGCCAAGAGGTTCATATTCCTCTCTCACGCCCGCGCAGATCGGCCCCGCGCAACCGCTGTCCGCAAATTGCTTCTGGAACAGGGCTTCGAGGTCTGGTGGGATGATGACATTTCTGGCGGCGACGGGTGGCGCGACCGCATAGCGGAGGGGCTGGACAAGGCAGCGGTTGTTCTGACCTTGTGGAGCGAGCACAGCGTTGGCCGCGACGCGGTCCGGGAAGAAGCTGCGAAGGCACAAAGAAATCGCAAACTGGTTCACGCCAGACTGGATCGGGCCGACTTGCCGTACGGGTTCGGCGAGACCCACTATATCGACATGCAGTCATGGGATGGTACCGCCAGCCACGAGGCTTGGCGCAAGCTGGCGCAGTCGCTGAGGGACAAGATCACTCCACCCGGTGCAGATGATATGAGGCAGCGGCTCTCCGCCTCAAGCCCGATCGCCATGGTGGCGGAAAGCGGTATGCTGTCGCCGCGCGATACACCACCCAATGCGCGCCCCACCGTCGTCAATGCCCCGGATCTCGAACAGCGAATTCTAGCTCTCAGGCTGACTCACGATAGGCTTCGGTCGCGTGTCGATGGCGGCCACTACCAGGTTCCGCAGGATCTGAGATTCTCTCTAGATATGGCAGCTTCCGCGATCAACGCTGAGCAGTTGACTTGGTATGCAATTGCTGACGGCCATCATTCCCTCTGCACATGTATGTCCGAGCACGATGCCGCCAACGCGTGGAACACGACACTCTGCAAGGATCTCGAACGCTTCGCCGAACGCCTCTTAGAACTCCGTCCCTTGCTTCAGCCGGAACAGGTTCCGGTTGATAAACCGGGAGCCAAACCGCCTCAGCCGGAGCCGACAGTCCTTGAAAGCGAGATCCCCGAGGTTGAGGACATCGCGGAAGGCTTCAACGAGATCATGGAGTCCGACGAGGCGAAGGCGGTGTTGTCCGGCAGTGCTCTCGCGATTGGGGAAGCAGGTGCCGATCAGGTCGAAAATTCGGCAAGCCAGCCCGACCCGGAAAAAAGGTTGCCCATTCTCCGAGGCGGTCTCAAGCGGATGGTCTATGTGGCTGGCGGAATCATATCTGCCATTGGCGGCGGCGTGATCATCAATCTCCTGACTGCCCCTGATGCTGCCGCAACACTGGCAGCACGGCTGAAGCCGCTTTACGATCTGATGGTGAAGTTCTTTATGTGATCGCGCTTCCTTCGTCATCCTCACCCCCCCTCCGTCGTCATCCTCGGGCTTGACCCGAGGATCCAAAGCCAAGCCCTCCCAAGCCCGTCACCACAACTCATAATACAAATCCCGCCAATCCGGGTTGAAGCTCTCGATCAGATCGATCTTCCACTTGCGGTACCAGCGCTTGAGCGATTTCTCCCGCTGGATAGCATCGGCGATGTCAAAATGTTCCTCGTACCAGACCAGTTGGCAGCATCCGTATTTTGACGCGAAGCCCGGTGTTTGGGCTTCCCTGTTTTCATGGATGCGGCGCTCGAGATCTGAGGTCACCCCGATGTAGAGCGTGCCATGCTTGTGGTTGGTGACGATGTAGACATATCCCGTCATGCGCGAAGCTTGCTTGGCGATGGATCCTCGGGTCAAGCCCGAGGATGACGACTGAGGGGGGCGAACATGACAACGGATGGCAAGCCCGAGGATGACGACGGATCAAGTCCGGCATCACGACGGCGGGAGCTGACATGCGAACTTTCCGCCCCTGATCTCCCCCCTTGCGGCGGGGTCCGAAGGACGGGCGAGACCCGCGGCTCGCCCCTGATCTCCCCCCTTGCGGGGGAGATGTCGCGAAGTGACAGAGGGGGGAATCGATCCGGGCTCCCTGTCTGCGGCTTCACCCCCCTCTGCCCTGTCGGGCATCTTCCCCGCAAGGGGGGAGATTGGGCTCCGCGAAAGCCGCCGGATTCGTGGATGACGTCCGGGCCAGCCTCCTGGCAATTCCACGCGTTCCGCGCAATATCCCACGCATTTCATCCACACCCTCCGCCCCCGTGCCATACTTGCCGCACTCCCGCTGCCGGATGGACCGGAAACGTGCCGGTCCGGGCGGGAGGAAGGCCCCTTTGACCGTGCCGGAACGTGCGGCAGGGCGAAAGGGGAGGCGATTGCCAGCGTGGCTCCGTCGGCGGGCCGGCTCACCTTCACGGGCGAGCGGGTCAAGCCGGCCACCGGGACGACCTCGGGCCGTTTGTTCGCATCTTGCGGGCGGCGGCCGGACAGCGGACCGGGCCTGTGGCGGAGCTTGCCCCGTCCCGCATGGCGCGTGAGGTGCTTCATCCGAAGCGCCGCGCCCGTGCAACCCGGGAGGGGGCAAGGCTTCGTGCCGGAAACCGCGCCAAACCCTTTCGCCGCCGCCCCCTGTCCGGGGCGGATGGTCCGGGGTCTCCCCGGATGCCCTCCGCGTCGGGCGCAGGCTTTCATGGCATGCGCCCTCAAGCGGGGAAAGCGAAGCGGCGATTGCCTGTCGGATGCGGACATCATCCGGCGATCATCGGGCCGCGCACCGGTTGCGCACCCCCGTGCATGCCATTGTGAAAGCAGCGGCATGCACACCCAACCCACTTCCGAACGGCACAGCCAGCGCGCGGCCCTCCGGACTCCAACAGCCAAAACCCCGGCGGGCCACCGCGCGGGATCGCGGCCGTCTGCCTGACGCATCGCCATCACTCCGCTCCCCAACGCCGCGCCTTCAATCCCGTTGATCGCTTCCGATCCCGTCAGGCACATGACAGAAGCGGGACACCGCGCTAGCCTCCGCATACCATTCGAGCCAAAGGGAGCAGGCGAGATGCAACACACCAAGGGCGGCTGCCTCTGCGGCAAGGTGCGGGTCGAAGCGCGCGGCGAGCCGCTGCGGGTCGGACTTTGCCACTGCCTCGATTGCCGCAAGCACCACGGCGCGCTGTTCCACGCCTCGGCAATCTTCCTGGTCGAGTGCGTGGAAATCACCGGTGAAACCGCCGAGTATCGCGGCCGGCATTTCTGCCCCGCCTGCGGCTCCTCGGTCTACAGCCGCAGCGGCGACGAAATCGAGCTGCATCTCGGCACGCTGGACGACCTCAACATGTTCGTGCCCACTTACGAACTATGGACCATCCGCCGCGAAGCCTGGCTGCCGGACTTCCCGCTTGCCGAGCGCTACGAACGCGACCGTCCCGGCGAAAGCCTGGAAGAGGACTGAAGATCCGCCACCACGGCGGCTTCTCCTCGTCCGTTTCCGGGCGCTGCGAAGCCCCAAATTGCGGCCTTGCTGCAACACCCGGCCAATGAAACGCACGCTCCGCATCCTGCCGGGTCTTTTCCATGCGAAGCGTTGGGCGTAGAAGAATCCTGCGCGTCATTTCTCGCGCCGCCCATTTCGGGAGTGCGTATCATGAACAATTTTCACCTGATCCGGTAGCCGGGGCGGAGTTCGTCCGGCGGGCGCGGGCCCTGTTTCCCGCGGTCTCCGGCAGCATCCGAATTCCGCCTGCGCCCCGTGTGCTTTGTCCGCCAACCCGGTTCGTTCACTCCGGGTACGGTCACCCCTGCATCATTTCCGGTTGCCTGTCTTGAGTCGAGGCGCCGCGACATGAGGCCTGGGCACGGCCGGCGTCGGCGATCATCGTTCTTTCTGAAATACGCCCGCCATGTCTCGTTGTTCAGCGGTGTCGTCTTTCATTCCGTTGAGGTTTTTAAATGTCTCCCTTTCTCCGCGCCGCGCTCGTGCTCGGCCTCATGTGCGCCGTCGGTCCGCTGGCGATCGACATGTTCCTGCCCGCATTGCCCACCGTTGCCGAGGATCTCGGCGGCACGGCATCGGCTGCGCAATTGACCATCACCGCCTATTTCATCGCCTACGGGCTTGCCCAGATGTTCTATGGCCCGCTGGCGGACATGGCCGGCCGCAAGCCGCCGGTCATTGCCGGTCTCGCGCTGTTTGCCGCCGGCTCGCTCATCTGCGCGTTCGCACCCGACATGAACTGGCTGATTGCGGGCCGGGTGGTCCAGGCGCTCGGCGGTGCGGCCGTGATGGTGATCCCGCGCGCCATCATCCGTGACATGCACACCGGCCGCGAGGCGACAAGGCTGATGGCGCTGGTCATGCTCATCATCTCGGTCTCGCCCATGCTCGCCCCGCTCCTGGGCTCGGGCGTCATCGCGGTGTCCGGCTGGCGCACGATCTTCGGCGTGCTTGCCGCGGCGGCAGGGCTCAGCATCCTGATGACCGTCCTGCTGCAGCCCGAAACCCTGGCTCGTGAACGGCGCACTCCGGTGCGCGTCAGGGCCATCCTCAGCGGCTCGGCAAAACTGTTGCGCGACCCGCTGTTCATGGGGCTGACCTTCGTCGGCGGTTTCGGCATGGCGAGTTTCTTCGTCTTCCTCGCCTCCGCCTCGTTCGTCTATACCGGCCACTACGGGCTTACGCCGACCGGTTTCAGCCTGGCCTTCGCTGCCAATGCCGCAGGCTTCTTCTCCGCCTCGCAGCTGGCCGCATCGCTGGGCGACCGGTTCGGCCCCGAACGGGTGGTTTCCTGGGCGGTCACCGGGTTCGCGCTGTTCGCGTTCCTGTTGCTCGCGCTGGTGGCTTCGGGGATCGACCATTTCGCCCTGCTGGTCGGGCTGCTGATCTGCGCCAATGCCTGCCTGGGCCTCGTCATCCCCACCACAATGGTGATGGCGCTCGATGATCATGGCGATGCGGCGGGATTGGCCTCCTCGCTCGGCGGCATGCTGCAGATGCTTGCCGGCGGGGTACTGACCATGATCGCAGGTCCCTTCTTCAACGATCATCCGTTGCCCATGGTCGCGGCGTTCGCAGCCGCCGCACTTCTGTCGCTGGGTGCGATGCTGTTCACCCAGGCCGCCCGCTCGCGCCGGCCGATCGCGCCGGTGTGGCCGCCAGACGCCCCGGTTTGACCGGTTGAGCGGAAGCGCGGGAAACACAGCTATCAAACAAAAAACCCCGCCGCGAAATTGTCGCGGCGGGGCTGTGCCTGGAGGCTTAAGCACTGTCCCGGCGGCTCGAAGCCGTTCGGACAGGAGTGAGAATGACCGGTTTTACCGGCTTTGGGTCACGATCACCGGGATCAGCAGGTCGCCCCAGTTGCCGTCGCCGCCGTGATGACGCGCGGACCGCACCAGTTCCACGGAGACGCCCGCATCCACGGCTTTCATCACCGAGTGATTGAGCCTGTGCAGATCGTTGGCGAGCATGCGGATTGCCGCCTGCTGGTCGTTCGACATGGCCGATGACTGTTCTTCGGCTCTTTCCTTGACGCGGGTCTGGGGTGACATTGGCATTTCTCCTCTGACGGGGTTTGTGATCGGGTCGTCTGGTTGGGCCCTCCGCCCGCCTCAGGCAGACGGAGGGCTTTGTGTTACTCTGCAGCCGGCTTGAACTGGGCCGACTCGGTGGATTCGCCCATGGCGGTGGTCGAAGACTTGCCGCCGGTGATCGCCATCGACACGGCGTCGAAATAGCCGGTGCCCACTTCGCGCTGGTGCTTGGTCGCGGTGTAGCCGTTGACCTCGGAGGCGAATTCCGCTTCCTGCAGCTCGGAATACGCAGCCATCTGGCGGTCCTTGTAGCCGCGGGCCAGTTCGAACATGCCGTAGTTGAGCTGGTGGAAACCGGCCAGCGTGATGAACTGGAACTTGTAGCCCATGGCACCCAGTTCGCGCTGGAACTTGGCGATCGTCGCGTCGTCGAGGTTCTTCTTCCAGTTGAACGACGGCGAGCAGTTGTAGGCGAGCAGCTTGCCCGGATGTTCCTTGTGCACGCCTTCGGCGAACTTGCGGGCCTGCTCGAGATCGGGCTTCGACGTCTCGCACCAGATCAGGTCGCAATGCGGCGCGTATGAATTGGCGCGGGCGATGCAGGAGTCGAGGCCGTTCTTGATGTTGTAGAAGCCTTCCACGGTGCGTCCGGCGTCGTAATCGACGAATTCGCGGTCGCGCTCGTCAATGTCGGAAGTCAGCAGCTTTGCGGCTTCCGCATCGGTGCGGGCGATGACGAGCGTCGGCGTGCCCATCACGTCGGCGGCCAGACGGGCAGCGTTCAGATTGCGGATGTGCGCAGCGGTCGGGATCAGAACCTTGCCGCCCAGATGGCCGCACTTCTTCTCCGATGCCAACTGGTCCTCATAATGAACGCCGGCGACGCCTGCTTCGATAAACGCCTTCATGATCTCGAATGCATTGAGCGGGCCGCCGAAGCCGGCTTCCGCGTCAGCGACGATCGGTGCGAACCAGGTGTCGACAGAAAGACCGTTGCCTTCCGCGGTCTCAATCTGGTCGGCGCGCTGCAGTGTGCGGTTGATGCGCTTGGCAAGCTCCGGAGCGGCGTTGGCGGGATACAGCGACTGGTCGGGATACATCGACGACGCGGTGTTGGAATCGGCAGCCACCTGCCAGCCCGAAAGATAGATCGCCTTCAGGCCCGCGCGCACCTGCTGCATTGCCTGGTTGCCGGTCATGGCGCCCAGCGAATTGACGAAGTCTTCTTCGTGAATCAGCTTCCACAGCCGGTTCGCGCCCATTTCTGCCAACGAGTACTTGATGTTGACCGAACCGCGAAGCTTCTGCACATCTTCGGGGGTGTAGGGACGCTCGATGCCGTCGTAGCGGCCTTCCGGTGCGGTGGGGACGAGGTTGTAAAAATCAGTCATGACGTGTCTCCGATCTGCAATCTGGTTCGGTTCGGCGGACAGGGTTGGAAGCCGCGTTGCCGCCTTTGATGTGACGAGATTTACATTGCGCTGCACATGAAGCCGAGAAAATTCCGTGTTTTCAGGGAAAAATTAAAGTCACGCTGTCTTGCCTTTGACAGAAAGCGCTTGTAAATTTGTCAAAATTGTAAATTCTACCCTTCCGACAGAACTGGGTCGGGGCTGTAAATATCTGTAAAGATGATGCCAGCTCAGGAACCGGGCGGCAAAGCCGGTTTTTCAGCGAAACAAGGAACGGGACAGGCGCACATGGCCGACCAGAAAATATTCGCGGGTCCCCGCATCCGCCGCATCCGCAACGCCAAGGGCCTGACCCAGACGGCCATGGCAGAGGCGCTCGGCATCTCGCCATCCTATCTCAACCTGATCGAGCGCAACCAGAGGCCGCTCACGGTGCAGCTCATCTTGAAGCTGTCCTCGGTCTACAAGCTCGACGTCGAGGAGCTGCAGGGCGAGGCCGCCGGCGGCGCGCTGTCGAGCCTCAAGGAGGTCTTTGCCGACCCGCTCATCGCCGGTGAGCTTCCGGGCGATCAGGAGGTTGTGGAGATTGCCGAAGCCGCACCCAATGCAAGTGCGGCCATCGTGAAGCTCCACCGCGCCTACCGCGAGCAGGCCGAACGGCTTTCGGACCTTTCATCGATGCTGGCCCGCGAAGGACATGCGCCATCGCTGTCGGGCACCCGGCTTCCGATGGACGAGGTTCGGGAGGTGCTTGAGGCCCGGCCCAACCATCACCCGGCGCTGGAGGAGGAGGCGGAAGCCTTCCATGCGTTGCTCAAGCCCGGCGACGACCTTATGGGCGCGCTCAAGGCCTGGCTCAAGACCGAGCATGGCGTCGTCGTCCGTTCGCTTCCGGTCGCCACCATGCCCAACTGGCGCCGGCGCTACGACCGGCATTCGCAGCGGCTGTTTCTTTCCGAGCGGCTGTCGCCCTTTGATCAGTTGCGCGAGGTCGCCATGGAAGCGGCGCTGATCCGGATGAATGTCGCCATCGCGGCGGGCATCAACGAGCTCAAACTGTCGAGTGACGAGGCCCGCCGTATCGCTCGCTTCGAGCTTGCCCGCTATGCCGCGCATGCGCTGATGATGCCCTATCAGGCCTTCCATGCCGCCGCCCAGCGCGCGCGCTACGATATCGACGTGCTGAAATCGCGCTTCGGCGTCTCGTTTGAACAGGCCGCCAACCGGTTGACGACGCTCTGCCGCGGCAATCTCCAGGGCGTCCCGTTTTTCATGCTGGAGGTCGATGTCGCCGGCCACCGCTTCCGGCGCGCCGGCGCTCAGGGTTTTCCGCAGCAGCGCTTTGGCGGAAACTGTCCAAAGCTGTCGGTGCATGCCGCCTTCTCTCAGCCTGCCCAAGTGCTGGTGGAAGCTGTCGAAATGCCCGGCGGAGCCGAATTCATCACCATTTCGCGGACACTGGAAGGGCCGCAAGGCTCGTTTTCCGAGCGGCCGCGCCGAACTGCGATCCTGCTTGGCTGCGACATCGGCTTTCACGACGAGATTGTCTATGGCGAGGCCCTGCCGGTCAGCGCCGGAAAGAGCCCGCGTGCCCTGTCCATTCCCGTTGGTCCTTCATGCCGCCTGTGCGAACGCACGGGTTGTCTCGCCCGCGCCGAACCGCCGATCACCCGGCCCTTGGGTCTTGATGAAATGGTCACCGGACTTTCGGCCTTCGATTTTCAGTAACAGCGGCGCGCATCCGTTGCGAGCAGCAGGGGCGGGACGAAGCGATGCCGGATTGCATTGCAGCATTTACCCGTTCGATCGCCCTGTTTCCTCTTGTTAGTCCGGCATTTCCTTCATAGGGTTGGAAGTCCGCAGGCCATCAAGGCGTACGCGGATCCACGCCGGAGGAAGGCAGACGGGCACGGTTTCGAGATGAGGCTGCCGTCCGATTTCGCCGCCCCGGATGGGGAACAATTATAAAGAGAGGAACAGGAATGACCCTGAAAACCCGCCTATTCTCGGCAGCCGTCCTGCTTGCCGCATCGACTGCGCTCGCATCGGCTCAGGACCGCACTGTCAACATCTACAACTGGTCCGATTACATCGACGAATCGATCCTCACCGATTTCACCGAGGAAACCGGTATCGAAGTCGTCTACGACGTTTTCGATTCCAACGAGGTTCTCGAGACCAAGTTGCTGGCCGGCTCGACCGGCTATGACATCGTGGTTCCGACCGGAACCTTCCTGGCCAATCAGATCCGGGCCGGCGTGTTCCAGAAGCTCGACAAGTCGAAGCTGCCCAATCTTGAAAACATGGATCCGGCGATTTCCGCCCGGCTTGAAAAATACGATCCGGGCAATGAATACGCCATCAACTACATGTGGGGCACCACCGGTCTCGGCTACAATGTCGACATGGTCAAGGAACGCCTCGGCGACGATGCCGAACTCAACACCTGGGATCTGATGTTCGATACCGAAACGGTTGCCAAACTGGCCGATTGCGGCATCTTCATGCTCGACGCCCCGACCGAGACAGTTCCCGCAGCGCTGAACTATCTCGGCATGGATCCGGACCTGAAGACCACGGAAGGCTATGACGCGGCAAAGGCCAAGCTCCTGGAAATCCGGCCGAATGTCCGCAAGTTCCACTCGTCGGAATACATCAACGCACTGGCCAATGGCGACATCTGCCTGGCCATGGGCTGGTCCGGCGACATCCTTCAGGCGCGGGACCGCGCCGCTGAGGCAGATGCCGGCGTCAACGTCGAATACACCATCCCCAAGGAAGGCGCTCTGATGTGGTTCGACAACATGGCCATCCCGTCGGATGCGCCGAATGTCGAGGAAGCGCATGAATTCCTCAACTACATCATGCGTCCCGAAGTCATGGCCAAGGCGTCGAACTACGTCTACTACGCCAACGGCAATGCGGCTTCCAAGGAATTCCTCAACGAAGACGTGATCGGCGATCCGGCCATCTATCCGAGTGAGGAAACCGTGGATCGGCTCTACACCGTTTCCCCCGAGAATGCGCGCGAGAAGCGCATGCTCAACCGGGCCTGGACCGAGGTCAAATCCGGACAGTGATGCATCGAACCCCGGCGCCCAGGCGCCGGGGTTTTCATTTTTGGACCGGTGGGGACCGTCATGCCATCTCTGGGTAGTATCCGTCGTTCGTTCGCGCCGTGGGAAGATCCCGCTGCCAAACCCTATATTTCCTTTCAGAATGTGACCAAGCGCTTCGGTAGCTTCACGGCAGTCGAAAACCTGTCGCTCGACGTCTATGAGCGCGAGTTCTTCTCGCTTCTGGGGCCGTCGGGCTGCGGCAAGACCACGCTTTTGCGCATGCTTGCCGGTTTCGAGGAACCCACCGAGGGCGAACTCTACCTTGACGGTCAGCCGCTCAAGGGCGTTCCGCCGCACAAGCGCCCGGTCAACATGATGTTCCAGTCCTACGCGCTGTTTCCGCACATGAGCGTGGCCGACAACATTGCCTTCGGCCTCAAGCAGGACGGCATGGAAAAGAGCGCCCGCGATGAACGCGTCGAGCAGATGCTCAAGCTCGTCAAGCTCGAAGACTTTGCCCGCCGCAAGCCGCATCAGCTTTCCGGCGGTCAGCGCCAGCGCGTGGCGCTGGCGCGTTCGGTCGCCAAGCGGCCCAAGCTGCTCATTCTCGATGAACCGCTCGGCGCGCTCGACAAGAAGCTGCGCGAGGAAACCCAGTTCGAACTGATGGACCTGCAGCAGGAACTGGGCCTGACCTTCATGATCGTGACCCACGACCAGGAAGAGGCGATGACCATGTCCGACCGCATCGCGGTGATGGACAAGGGCGTGATCGTGCAGACCGGGACCCCGGCCGAAATCTATGAGGCTCCGAATTCCCGTTACGTGGCCGATTTCATCGGCTCCGTGAACACGCTCGAAGGCAAGGTGACGTCTCAAGGTGGCGGCCAGCTGGTGCTTGACGGACCGGACGGCCGGATCACCGGCGTGACCCGTGACGCTGCGCCGGCCGAAGGCACGACTGCATGGTTCGCCATCCGTCCTGAAAAGATCGCGGTCAGCCGGACCCGGCCCGAGGCCGCGGTCAATGCGGTCGAGGGCGAGGTCTGGGACATCGCCTATCTCGGTGACATGACGATCTTCAATGTCAGGCTTGATTCGGGAACCGTGATGCAGGCCGCAATCCTCAACAAGCAACGGCTTGTCGACGATCCGATCGGCTACGACGAGCGCATCTGGCTTTCGTTCGGCGCTGATTCCGGCATCGTTCTGGACAGGTGACGGATGATGACCTCTGAACAGGACGACATGACAGCCAAGGCGACGCAGGAGAAGGCCTTCCGGTTCAATCAGTTGTCGGCCGCTTTGATGGTTTTTGGAATTGCCACGGTTCTGTTTGTCCAGCGCTCAGATCTTGTGATGATCTTTCTCGCCTATGTTGGCGTCTCGGTTTGGAGTCTGTGCTTCGCGCGGAGCCATGGCATCCTGGTCAGGCCGCTGCCGCTGAAGCGCCAGAACCTGGCGGCCTTTGTTACGTTCTCCACCGTGAGCTTTTTTGTGGCGCTTTTCGCGGCCCCCCGGGTCATAGAACTGTTCGGCACCGTCGTCTTCATAATGATCGCCGTCATATTCGCAGTCCACGTCTTGTACGATGGCGTGTTTCTCGGCGGGCGAAGAATTTCCTTGTTCAGGAGGCCGGGCCAATGAACATCCTTTCCGCCATCAAGAGCCGGCTCGTCATCCTCGTTCCCTATGTCTGGCTTCTGTTCTTCTTCCTGCTGCCCTTCATTCTGGTTCTCAAGATCGCGCTGTCGGACCTTGAGTACGGCCAGCCGCCCTACACACCGCAATTCAGTCTGAGCGATGGCTGGTCGGCATTCTGGGACAGGCTCTCACAGCTCGACCTCGAGAACTTCGCCTTCCTGATCAGCGACTCGCTCTACATCAAGTCCTATCTCTCAAGCTTGCAGATCGCGTTGATCTCGACCCTTTTCACCCTGATGATCGGCTTTCCGCTGGCCTATGGCATGGCGCGTGCACCCGATAGGCTTCGCCCCACGCTGCTGATGCTGGTGATCCTGCCGTTCTGGACGAGCTTCCTCATCCGGGTTTACGCCTGGATCGGCATCCTCAAGCAGGAGGGGCTTCTCAACCAGCTTCTGCTCTGGCTCGGCGTCATCGACACGCCGCTCGAAATCCTGTCGACCAACACGGCGGTCTATATCGGCATTGTCTATTCCTATCTGCCGTTCATGGTGCTGCCGATCTATTCGGCGCTTGAAAAGATGGATGAATCGCTGGTCGAGGCCGCGCGCGATCTCGGCTGCACCCGCATCGGCGCCTTCTGGAAGGTGACCGCGCGGCTGGCTGTCCCCGGTGTCCTCGCGGGTTGCCTGCTGGTCTTCATTCCGGCTGTCGGCGAGTTTGTCATCCCCGACCTCCTCGGAGGTTCGGGCACCTTGATGATCGGCAAGACGCTCTGGATCGAGTTCTTCAACAACAGCGACTGGACCGTGGCGGCCGCGATCGCCATCATCCTGCTCATTGTGCTGGTGGTGCCGATCGTCTGGTTCCAGAATGCCCAGGCCAAGGCTGCGGAGGCAGGCAAATGAACGCGCGCTGGTCCTGGTTCAACATTTCATCGGTCGTCATCGGCTTTGCCTTCCTCTACCTGCCGATCGTGCTCTTGGTCATCTACTCGTTCAACGAGTCGCGGCTGGTCACGGTCTGGGCCGGTTTCTCCACCAAGTGGTATGGCGAGCTGTTCCAGAACCAGGGACTGCTCGATGCCGCCTGGGTGACGGTGCGCGTGGCGTTTCTCTCGGCCACCATCGCCACGGTGCTCGGAACCCTTGCCGCGGTCTCGCTGGTCCGCTTCACCCGGTTCAACGGCCGCACGCTGTTTACCGGCATGGTCTATGCGCCGCTGGTGATGCCTGAAGTCATCACCGGGCTGTCGCTGCTGCTCCTGTTCGTCTCGATCGATTTCGGCCGTGGCTTCTGGACCGTCACGCTCGCCCACATCACCTTCTCGCTGTGCTTCGTCGCCGTGGTGGTGCAATCGCGCCTGATTACCTTCGACCGCTCGCTCGAGGAGGCGGCGCAGGATCTCGGCTGTCCACCGTTCCAGGCCTTCATGAAGGTCACCCTGCCGGTGATCCTGCCGGCGGTGATCTCGGGCTGGATGCTGGCCTTCACGCTGTCGCTCGATGATCTGGTGATCGCAAGTTTCACGTCGGGCCCCGGCGCCACGACGTTGCCGATGAAGATCTATTCCCAGGTCCGGTTGGGCGTCACACCCGAAATCAACGCGGTCTGCACCCTGCTCATTGCTGTGGTGACAATAGGCGTCATTGCGGCATCGCTGCTCACCAAGCGGCGCGAGATGAACCGCGAACGCCAGTAGCAAGGCGGCGCCCTGATCCGCCGCCGTTTTCCGGGATCTTCAGGGCCGGACCGGGGAGATTACCGGCTGCGGCCAGGAGCCCCCGATGAAGAAGCGGACCGGCTCCGTCGGCGCTCCCGACACGACCTCTCCCTGCTCATCGAGGGTCGGCCCGAGAACGCCGGCAATGGCAAGGCTCGAACGCGTGTAGGGAATGACCCCGGAGAGCGAGAGTGTCTGCTGCGGGCCGATCAGTTCGGCGGTCTTGAGATCGGCCTCGCCGGCGGCGATCGAGGCCTCGAAGCGCGCGCTGTTGAAAGCGAAGCTCCCGTTCTGTCCCAACTGCTCGAGATCGAAGAACCGCTCTGATCCTGCCAGGTCCCGGAACCTTGCGACATCAAGGCCGGGAAGAGTCCCGTTTGAAAGGTTGAGCGACAGTTGCCCGGTCAGGTCGGTCAGCGCCGTCGCCCAGGTCGGGTAGGGGGAGGTGACCTCGATGTCCAGCGAGCCTGACCCCCGCGGCAAAGGTCCGGTAAGCCCAACAGCGTCAAACAGCGCGCCGAGATTGGTGTCCCGGGTGGAGAGCTGAACGTCGAGCCCGCCGTCGACGCCCTGTTCTGAAAGCACGATACGCCCGATCAGGCTGCCGCCATAGGCGGTGGCGTCACCCACATCGAAATTTGCACGGCCCTGGTCCACCCGCGCGGCGGCGGCCAGGTTGGAGAGGATCACCGGCCCGAAGCTGGCCGATTGCGCCGACAGCCTGAGATCGAGGCCGAGTTCGCGCAGGAAGCGCGTGTCGATGGTCGAGGCAATGTCGTCGCCACCCTTCGGCAGCGGCGTGAACGCCTGCAGGAAGGAGGCGATGTCGAGACGGCTGAAGGCGAGCGTGCCGGAGACCAGTGGCGGCTCGTCCTCCCGCACGCTCAGATCGATAACCCCGATGCCCCGGTTGGCGTCGATGAGGACAATCAAGTCGTCGAGCCTGGCCCTGGTCGGCTCTACCGACAGCTTTGCCGTCAGGTCGAGCGCGCCCAGCGCCTCGCCGGGTTTGATCTCGGCCCCCGACCATTCGAGCGCACGGCGCACCGAGGCGCTGGCAAGGCGCAGGGATCCGGAGGCGAACAGGTCTGTCCCCAGGCTGGCGGATCCGCTGAAATCCATCGACAGCGGCGAGGATGAAAGCTTGATGTTGACTGGCGACATCTGCTTGCCGAGCAGCAGCAGCGGCGCCGGGGCCGTGCCCTCGATGGTGAATTGCTCACCGCGAAAGATGGCGGTGATGTTGGCGCGCGCCGGCGCGGTCGGCGCGGTCCAGGCCAGCGTCCCGTTGATTGCCGTCAGCCGTTCCGCGGCAGCCCCCGGATCACGGATCCATCGCAGTGCGCCGTCGGTGATCGTGACGGTGCCCAGGGCGGCCGAATCGGGAATGACGGCGTCGGCGGGTACGGGCTCGCCGGCCTGCCGGGCATTGTGCCGCGCCAGCGCGGCGGCGATCCCCTGCGACAGTTGCCCGTTGGCCGAAGACCAGTTCGAGGTTCCGTCAGGATAGAGCTCGACATTGAATGTGGGCCGGATCAGCCGGTAATCGGTAAAGCTCGGCGCGCCTGCAATGGCCGAGAACAGGTTGAAATTGGCCACGATGCTGTCGGCCCGAAGGATCGGGTCGCCACCGGAAAATGTCGCCGGATTGATCACCACATTGTCGAGCTGGATGGTCGGCGTCGGCCAGAAGTCGAGTGAGGGCGCGTCGCCCAGCGACACCGAATGGCCGGCCCAGGCGCCGATGTCGCGCTCCAGCCGGTCCCGGACCACGCCGCTCGAGACCGCCAGCGGGACGGTTACGACCACCGCCAGCACAAGAACGAGCAACAGGGCGACTGCGCCGATCACGAACCGCCTTGCCGGCCAATGCCTCAGATTCAGCTTCAAACCCTGCCACTCCTCACCCAGCCCTGTGGTTCTGGTTAAAGCTTGGTGAAGGGGAATGCAATTGCCGCAGTCAAGCCGTCTGGCGCGGCTTCCCGCCGGCCCGGGGTTTTGCCCGCGAACATGCTGACCGAACATGCTGTTTGCATCATTGCGCCGCGATGCTACTAACCAGCCGGTGCAATTCGCAGGAGCGCTTGAGATGAACGATACCCCTTTGTGGAGCCCGAAACCGGAAGCCCTGGCGCGCAGTCCCTGGATGGCTTTTGCCGCGCTCGCCGGCAGCCGCTGCGGAAAGCCGCTTGAGGATCCGCTCGCGCTGCACAAATGGTCGGTCGACGACCGCGAGGGGTTCTGGTCGACCCTGTGGGATTTCTGCCAGGTGCGCGGTGAAAAGGGAAACGCGATCCTTGAGAATGGCGACGCCATGCCCGGCGCCCGCTTCTTTCCCGAGGCCAGGCTCAACTTCGCCGAAAACCTGCTGAGCCGCACCGGACCCGAGCCGGCTATCGTGTTTCGCGCCGAGGACAAGATCGGTCGGCAGATGAGCTGGGACGAGCTCAACGCGCTGGTCTCGCGGCTGCAGAAGGCCTTCCGGGCCCATGGCGTGGGCGAGGGAGACCGCGTGGCCGCAATGATGCCCAACATGCCCGAGACCGTGGCCTGCATGCTGGCCGCTGCCTCGATCGGCGCAATCTGGTCTTCCTGCTCGCCCGATTTCGGCGTCCGCGGCGTGCTCGACCGTTTCGGCCAGATCGAGCCAAAGCTGTTCATTTCCTGCGACGGCTACTGGTACAATTCCAAGCGCCAGGGCGTGGCGGAAAAGCTTGCCGAGATCGCAGCCGAACTGAAGCCCGAGGCGACGGTGATCGTTCCGCTGATGGGCGAGGCGGAGGAGGTTGCCTCCCGGATCGAAGGAGCGGTGACGCTCGACGCTTTCCTCGCGGGGCATTCAGCCGGGCCGGTCGAATTCACGCCGCTGCCATTCTCGCATCCGCTCTATATCCTGTTTTCCTCGGGCACCACCGGCGTGCCCAAATGCATCGTCCATTCAGCCGGCGGCACGCTGCTGCAGCACCTCAAGGAGCACCGGCTGCATTGCGGCGTCGCCCCCGGCGACAGGGTGTTCTATTTCACCACCTGCGGCTGGATGATGTGGAACTGGCTGGTTTCGGGCCTCGCGGCCGGCGCGACACTCTGCCTGTTCGATGGTTCGCCCTTTGCACCCGACGGCAACGTACTGTTCGATTACGCCGCCGAGGAACGTTTCGCCGTCTTTGGCACCTCCGCCAAGTTTATCGATGCGGTGCGCAAGGCGGGTCTCGAACCGGCGAAAACACACGACCTTTCGCAATTGAGGCTGTTGACCTCCACCGGCTCGCCGCTGTCGCCCGAGGGCTTTTCCTTCGTCTATGAAGGCATCAAGCCCGATGTTCATCTGGCCTCGATTTCCGGCGGCACCGACATCGTCTCCTGCTTCGTGCTCGGCAATCCCGCACTTCCGGTCTGGCGCGGCGAAATCCAGAGCCCGGGCCTCGGCATGGCGGTCGACGTCTGGGACGAGGAGGGAAACTCCGTCACCGAGGAAAAGGGCGAACTTGTCTGCACCAGACCGTTTCCGGCCATGCCCATCGGCTTCTGGAACGATCCCGATGGCGAAAAATATCAGGACGCCTATTTCGGCGGCTTCGACAATGTCTGGACCCATGGCGATTTCGCCGAATGGACCTCCCATCACGGCATCATCATCCATGGCCGCTCTGACGCGACGCTGAACCCCGGGGGCGTGCGCATCGGCACGGCGGAAATCTACAATCAGGTCGAACAGCTCGACGAAATCCTCGAATCGATCTGCATAGGGCAGGACTGGGACGATGATGTGCGCGTGGTCCTGTTCGTCCGGCTTGCCGATGGCGCCAAGCTTGACGATGCGCTCAAGCAGAAAATCCGGACCAAGATCCGGACCGGCGCCTCGCCACGCCATGTGCCCGCTGTCATAATCGCCGTGGACGACATTCCGCGCACCAAGTCGGGCAAGATCACCGAACTCGCTGTCCGCGACATCGTCCATGGTCGCGAAGTCAAGAATCAGGAGGCGCTTGCAAACCCCGAAGCGCTCAAGCTGTTCGAGGGGCTCGGGGAGTTGCAGGCATAGGGTTTGGAGGGCTGTTGATGAGCGGTACCGCCGCCGCCCTTGTCGGCGTCGCCCGGCTTTCGCGAAAGCGACACCGAACCCGATGTGTCCACCGTGTTCAACGCCGTTTGGGATGGTCATCGCCCCAAGCCGGGCAAGAAGACCGAAGCCGCCGCGCGACATCGTTTGCGGAGGAGAGGTGAAGAACCTCAACGTGATGGCCAGACCCGAGGCGGTCAAACTGTTCGAGGGGCTGCAGCAACCAAAGAAGTGAGCAGTGAGGCCCATTTCATTTCACCAAAGCGAGTATAGTCTGAATTTATAGATGAAAGAATTTCATTTATCTCTTGCTTCGAGTGATTTCTGAAATAAATCCTTGGAGGCTCGACAGGATATATTATTTAACGGAAGCGCGCAGGTCTGTATTTCCGTTATGGCTAAAATGGAATTAATCCAAATTATTGTTTTCATTGACGACATAATGACGCCGCCAAGTTGAAACTTCTGAAGGCTGAACCAATTCGTCTGTACCACCGACGAAAGGTTTACCGTGAAGCGCGTTTCAAAATTCGTAATTTCTTTCATTGTCGTTCTGGCTTTTGCAGCAGGCGGGGTGTTCGGAACCCAGATGTTTCTCTCAGGTGAGGAACAGGGCTCCGGCAATGACGGTTCGGGTCGGCAGCCGACCCGCGTCAATGTCACATCACCCCAGATGCGCAGCATCGAGGATACCGTCTCCGCCGTCGGAACCCTCAGGCCGGTACGCTCGGTGGAGCTTGCCTCCAACGCGCCGGGCCGCGTCGCAAGCGTGCCGGTTTCATCCGGTCAGGAGGTTGAGCAAGGCGCACTGCTGATCCGGTTGGATGATCGCGCCACGCGCGCGGCGCTGATCGAAGCCGAGGCGACATTGAGCGAGGCGCGACAGAATTTTCAGCGGATCGAGCAATTGGCCGACAGCAACATAGCGGCTGAAGCCAGTCTGGAAGAAGCCCGCGCCCGACTGAACCGAGCCGAAGCCGGGGTTATGGTCGCCCGTGCGGATCTTGATGATCGCGCAATTACGGCGCCTTTCGCAGGGACGCTCGGGGTGATCGACACCGAGCCTGGCAGCTTTATTCAAAGCGGGGCCCCAGTGACAACGCTGTCGGACCTTACGGCGGTAGAGGTCTCGCTTTCCTTGCCGGAGCGCTATTTTGACAGGGTGCAGGAAGGTCAGGTCCTGGTTGTTACCACGCCCGCATACCCGGGCGAGAGCTTCGAGGGCAGGGTCACATTGCGTGCGCCGGAGATCAATCTCGGCTCGCGCAGCCTGGAGATTCGCGCCGAGATAGACAATCCGGATGGTCGCCTTGTCGGCGGCATGTTTGCCAATTCCCGGTTGGTCCTCGAAACCTATGAAGGGATTGCGATCCCTGACGACGCGATCATCAGCGAGGGCCTGAGCACCTATGTCTACAGGGCCGGGGACGGCAAGGCTGTGCGTACCGAGATCGAAGTGGGCGCCTCCCTTGGCGCGTTGACCGAGGTGCGCGGGGGTCTCGACACACAGGATCGCGTCATCGTCGCAGGATGGGATCAGCTGACAGACGGGGCGTCCATCGAAATCGATGATGATGTCGCACAGGAGGGCCTAGAATGACTCTGCCTGATCTGTGCATCCGCCGGCCCGTGCTGGCCACGGTGATGTCGATTCTGATCGTGGTTCTGGGCATTGCCGGCGTGACGAGCATGCCGGTGCGCGAATTGCCAAACACCTCCACCGCGCGGGTCACGGTCAGTGTCGGATATACCGGGGCTGGACCCGGCGTTGTCGACAGCGAACTGGCCTCCGTGGTCGAGGGCGCAATCTCCACCGTTGCCGGCATCGACCGCATTTCCACCGAATCCGAACTCGGTGGATTGCGAACCGTCATCACCTTCCGTCAGGGCAGGGATGTCGATCAGGCAGCCGCCGATGTGCGCGCCGCGGTTCAGGCGGTGACGGGTGATCTGCCTGCCGAGGCTGATGAGCCGCAAGTGGAAAAAAACGACAGCCAGGGTGATCCTATCGTCTGGATGACGATGACCTCCGACACCATGTCAGCGCCCGAACTGACAGACTATGCCGACCGTTTCGTTACGGACCGGCTGGAGACGCTGGCCGGGATCGCTGCGGTGCAGATCTACGGCGACCGTCCCTACGCCATGCGAATCTGGCTCGATCCCGATGCGATGGCCGCACGAAGCATCACGGCCACCGAAATTGCCGACGCGTTGCGGGCCAACAATCTCGAACTTCCCGCCGGCCAGATCGAAAGCAACTCGCGCACCTATCTGCTGCGCACTCAAACGCGGCTGTCGAGCGTCGCCGAGTTCGAAGATCTGGTCATCTCCACGACCGGGGAGGGACGGATCATGCTCGGTGACGTGGCCCGCGTCGAGATCGGCACCGAGTCCGACAACAGCGAATTCCGGTCAAATGGCGAGACGGCCATTGGTATTGGTGTCTTGCGTCAGTCCTCGGCCAATACGCTCGCGATCTCCTCGGCGGTCAACGCCGAAGTGGAAGCAATCCGGTCCGATCTCCCAGGCGGCACCACGCTGCAGGTGACATCGGATGACGCGGATTTCATCAACAGTTCGATCCGTCAGGTGCTGACCACACTGGCCATCTCCGTTGCCATCGTGGTGGTGGTGATCTTCATGTTTCTCACCTCGATCCGCGCGACAATCGTGCCGGCCGTCACCATCCCTATTGCCTTGCTTGGTGCCTGCGCCGGCATTGCGTTGGCGGGTTTTTCCATCAACATCCTTACACTGTTTGCGCTGATCCTCGCCATAGGCCTGGTGGTCGATGATGCCATTGTGGTGCTGGAAAACATCGAGCGGCGGGTCGAGAAAGGGGACGATCCGAAAGAGGCTGCGCGTGTGGGGGCGAACCAGGTGTTCTTTGCGGTGGTCTCCACCTCGGCGGTTCTGATCTCCGTGTTCGTGCCGCTGTCCTTCCTGGAGGGAGAGATCGGCAAGCTGTTCCGGGAATTCGGTATTACGCTTGCCATCGCGGTGGCGCTGTCCACTTTTGTCGCGCTGTCCCTTTGCCCGGTGATCGCCAGTCTCGTCCTGAAGAAGGGGATGAACGACAGCCGTTTCGCACGCAGCGTCCAGGG
Organism: Hoeflea sp.; assembly: GCA_040216675.1. Taxonomy (GTDB): domain Bacteria; phylum Pseudomonadota; class Alphaproteobacteria; order Rhizobiales; family Rhizobiaceae; genus Hoeflea. The sequence goes on from JAVJOR010000004.1 coordinate 236,263, forward strand.
CGCGACTGAGCGTCTGGCAATGGGCTATCGCAAACTCCTGACCCGCGCCATCGCTGCGCCCGTCGTCATCCTCGCAATCTCCGCGGCACTGACCGGGATGTCCTGGACGCTCTATCAACAGCTTCCCTCGCAACTGACGCCAAACGAGGATCGCGGCATATTTTTCGTCTCCATTCAGGCTCCTGCCGGCTCGGCGCTGGGCTTGACAGATGCAGCGGTCCGTCAGGTGGAGGACCTGATCGAGCCGTACCGTGAGGAGGGGGTCGTCGAAGACGTGATCGCGATCGTCGGCCAGTACGGTGAAACCGGCCGCGCGTTCGTCGTCGCCACAATGGCGCTCTGGGGCGAACGCGACATGGGGCCAAGGGAGGTGCTGGCGGAATTGCGTCCGGAGTTTGCCAAGATCGCGCTCGCCAATGTTCGCAGCTTTGCGCCCTCAGGCCTCGATGCAGGCGGAGGTTCGGGGCTCGAGATCATCGTCACGGCACCCAGTTTCGAGGATGCGGCCAGTTACTCCGCCGAATTGGCCCAGCGCATGCGTGACGAGCCTGACCTCGTCGGCGTCCGCCGCGATTACGAGATCAACACACCCGGTTACGACATCAAAGTGAACCGGGCGATGGCGCGTGAGATCGGCATTGACGTGCGTGCGATCTCGAATGCGGTGCGCACCTTTTTCGCCTCTGCCGAAGTGACGGAATTCATCTCGCGTGACCGCCAGTATCCGGTAATCCTGCAGGCCCCTGACGACCGGCGCGCCGCAGCCGGGGATCTGCGCGGCATCAATGTGCGCGCCGAGAACGGCCAGTTGGTGCCGCTCGATGGATTGGTGACGCTTGAACGCCGGGCCTCGGTGCGGGCTTTCAACAGGTTCAACCGTCAGCCCTCCGTCGAAATATCGGCCTCTCTGGCTGATGGAGTTGACCTCGGGTCTGCCATTTCCACAATTGAACGGATCGCAGGTGACATGCCGCCACAGATGCAGATTGCCTATTCCGGGCAAGCCGAGACCTTTCAGGAAACCTCGGGCGGCGTCGCATTGACATTCGGCATCGCGCTGCTGGTGGTCTTTCTGGTGTTGTCCGCCCAGTTCGAGAGTTTTGTCCAGCCGGTGGTCATCCTGCTTTCGGTACCCCTTGCGACTGCCGGCACCTTGCTGACGCTGTTCACTCTCGGGGAGGCGGTCAACATCTACACCCAGGTCGGCATGATCATGCTGATCGGACTTATGGCTAAGAACGGCATTCTGATCGTTGAATTCGCCAATCAGCTTCGTGAAGACGGAACGCCGAAACGTGAAGCTGTGATCGAAGCTGCGACCGTGCGCTTGCGTCCGATCCTGATGACAGTACTGTCGACGGTTCTGGGTGCAGTGCCGCTGGTGCTGTCCACCGGCGCCGGCGCCGCCAGCCGCGTCTCAATCGGCATCGTCATCATCGGTGGCTTTCTCGTCGCATCGGTTCTGACGCTGTTTCTCACCCCGGTTCTTTATGACCTTATGCAATGGGATCGAAAGAAGGAAGGCGAAGCAGCCCAAGGTGCGGTTTAGCAATAGCGGGCACGCCTGATGGCCGAAGGATCGCCGGGCAATTCCCTAACAAAACCTTACCGCGGAATTTAACCAAGCCAAGCAAAGCCGGGGCGCTAGGTAAAATCCTGTATAATCTGGCAAGGTCCCGGTAAGGGATTCCGCGCATTAATCGCATCAACCATTCGGGCGGCTTCGCTCCCACATTCGATGGTCAGCACTGATGCAATTCAAAAAGGGGACGCAAAAGCGGTCCCCTTCTTTTTTTGCTTTTCGCGGTCTTTCGGCAGCTCGTCTTGCCTGGTTTCGCGCAACGCGGCTCAGTCGGCGAGGACCCGTTGCGGCGGAAACGAGATCGACACCAGCGTGCCTTCGCCCGGTGTTGAGACGATGTCGAAGCGGGCGCGGTTGGCTTCCACCATCGCCTTGGTCAGCGGCAGCCCCAGACCGGTGCCGTCCCCGCGCTGGCGCGGTCCTGGGCCGACCTGGCCGAACGGCTTCATCGCCTGCTCCAGTTCCTTGCGGTTCATGCCGATGCCCGTGTCGCGGATGCGGATGACCACATTGCCCGAGGGCTCGTAGGAGGTCGACACCACGATCTGCCCGCCGGCGGGCGTATAGCGGATGGCGTTTGAAAGCAGGTTGAGTGCGATCTGCTTGACCGAGCGCTGGTCGGCGACCACGTCGGGCACGCTCTCGGACAGGCTGGTGCGGATGATGACCCGCTGGCTGTTGGCCATCGGCTGCAACAGCGACACGCTTTCGGCCAGATGCCCGTTCAGCGACACGGCGGTGAACTCCATGTCCACCTGACCGGCCTCGATTTTCGAGATGTCGAGAAGGTCGTTGACGATGTCGAGCACATGCTTGCCGGAATTGCCGATGTCGTGCGCATATTCGAGGTAACGCGGGCTGCCGATCGGTCCAAAGCGCTCCTCGACCATCATCTCGGAAAAGCCGATGATGGCGTTGAGCGGGGTGCGGATCTCGTGGCTGACCCGGGCGAGGAAATCGGACTTGTGCGAATTCGCGGTTTCAGCGGCGCGCTTGGCGGTGCGCAGCTCTTCCTCAGTGCGCTTCCACTGGGTGATGTCGCGCAAGACCGCGCAAAAGCCGTTCGAGCCTGACAGCCGGCCAATCGTCATGAACAGCGGCAGGAAACCGCCGGAAGCCTCGCGGCCGATCACTTCACGACCGTCATTCAAGACACTGGAGACGCCATGTTCGGCGAGACCGGAGACGTAATCCATCACCGCGCGCTGGCTTTCATGGGCAAACAGCATGGCGAAGGGCTGATGAAGCGTATCGCGCTCATCATAATTGAACAATGCGCAGGCCGAACTGTTCATCGAGCGGATGGTGCCGTCATTGTCGAGGATCACGACGCCGTCGGTCGCGGTTTCCAGGATCGAGCGCAGCTCCTGCGCCTCGATCTGAAGTGCGTCATTGGCTTCGGTTCCGGCCCTGGCTTGAGCGCTATCCGCCTGCGCCTCGGCCGGTCGTTCACCTGTATCGGGTTCGCCGCTTCCGGCAGGTGTATCCCCATCCTGACTGGCCAGGTTGATCACCTTGGCGGAACCCGTCTCGGTTCCAGACTCGTCATCGGTTGGCATTGCTGAGGCGGGGCCCGAAACGCTGGACTGAACCGGTGTCAGCGCCAGCAGCAGCGCATGTGCATCGAGCCAGTTGACGGAGCGCAGGCGCGCCTTGACGCGGCGCGTCTCGCCGTCACCGCGCCGCACCACGAGGCTGCTGTCGTCGGTTTCGACGGCTTCTCCCGAGCGGTCGAGCAGCGTGTCGAGCCCGCCGGCCTCGGCCAGCGCGTCGAGTGAAGGGTAGCCTGCAAGCTCCAGGAATTCGGGATTGGCATGGATCAGATCGTCGCCGGCATGAACCAGCAATGGCGTCGGGATGGCGTCGATCAGGCTTGAATCAAGACCGGTCCGCATCTGCTGTCGCGCGGGAATGGCGAAAGCCGATGGCATCGGTGTGGCGACGGCGGGTTCCGCATGCGCGGCGGCAGGGGCGGTGTCGGCGGGCTTCACATCGTCGTTGTCCGCAACCGGCTCTTCGGCTGTGTCGCTGGTGTCGGGCCGAGAGCCTTCTTCTTCGGGCCGCTCACCCTCTGCGATCCCGGCAGTCGGATCTTGCGCACTGACGAGCGGATCCTCGTGATGTTCTTCGGTTTCAGGTTCAGTTCCGCCTTCAGCCTCGGACTCAGACGTGTCGCCGGTTTGTGAGGCGTCCATCGCCGCCTCGTCGCCCGGCAGGTCGGCGGATTCAGCGGCAGGCAGGTCGGTCGCGTCCTGTTCGTCGGCCGGACCCTCCGCGTCCGCTGCATCATCGCGGGCTTCGTCCCCGTCTTCAAGCACGCTTGCGGGCGGCTCGGTTTCCTCGGCGGGGGAGCCGGCGGCGTCGCTGTCCGGATCGGTTTCGGCGTCGGTTGCCTGACCAGTGTCGCTGTCACGATCCGTGCTTTCGGGCTCGGACGTCGCATCGGTTTGGTCCGTGCTCTCGGCCTCGTTTGCTGGTGCCGAAGCTTCCGTACCGGCGTCCTGATCCTCGAAATCCACCTCTATGTCGCGGGTCTCGCCATCTGAGTCGAGCGGCGGCTGGCGCTTGCCAAACGGCGGTTGTGCTTCTGGCGTCCGGTTTTCGGCGTCGCCGCTGCCGGCGTTTGAACTCTCGGACAGGCGGGCGCCAATCTCGCGGAAGGCCGCCTGCTCGCCTGCCGACAGGGCATCGCGTGCCGACCGGCTTCGCCTGGTCTCGAAGCTGATGATCTTATCGCTCTCGCGCCGCATCGGGGTTTCGACCAGCCGCAGCGCCGGTTGCTCGCCGCGGAACGGGTCGTCCGAAGCGGCGTCCGCGCCACCGTCCTCGGAGCCGTTCTCGACCGATACATCTATTTCTTCGGCCTCGGTTTCATCGCCGTCATCTGCAAGGCCGGCCGCGGCGGGATCGACGCCATCTAGCCGGGCAAGGTCGTCGAGATCTTCCTCGTATTCGGCGGTCTCGAGGTCCCCGTCATAGGCCAGACTGTCATCTCCGGGGGGAGGTGCAGCGTCGGTGAGGCTGTCGTCGTCCCGCGGCAGAGCGGATGTATTTTGGTCGTCGTCCCTCGGCGAGCCGGGCTCCAGCGCCAGACCTATGGCCTCGGGATCGGTACGGGTTTCGCCGCTGCGCACGATTCCGAAGCCGCGAAAACCATCGAAGACGCGGTCGCGGGTATAGGTGGGCAGGGCTGCGAGATCGACCGGCGTGACGAGATCGGTGCCCTGGATCGGCCAGAACACCGTCTTGCCCGACCATGTGTCGCGGCGGTTGAGCGCATCCTCGATCACATGATCGGGGTCGAGATTGAAGACCCTGGCAAGATCGGAGAACCGGCGGCCGAGGATGTCGGCGGCATTGGGGCCGACCGCCTCGGCGAATTCGGGGGAGACATCGCTGAAGGCGCCTTCGCGATTGATCTTCCAGACGAAGCGCGCGGGTTTCGCATCGGGATCGAACCTGAAGGTGGGTGTGGCGGACGCAGGCTGCTCCGGCGCCGGATCTTCCGCCGATGGTTCGTCGGGCAGCGCGCCGGGAGGTGTCTCGATGTCCCGCGCGTCCGCGAATGGCCCGGGAACGGCGTCCGGATCGGGATGCGGGGCAGCCGTCCGGGTCAGTTCGTTGCGTACGCGTTCGGCATCGAATTGGCGCGGTCCTGTCGCCGCCGGCTCGCCGGTCTCTTCCGCGGGCTTGCCGGTGCCGTCGATGTCCTCGCTTGCGTTGTCGGATGCGCTTTCAGAATCATCACCGCTGTCGCCGTCGTCATTGCTCTCAGCAGCATGGCTGTCAGTGCTGGATACCCCGTCATCACCGGAGTTTGCGTCATCACCCGGGGCTGGCTCGGTCCCGGAATCCGCAGCCTGCTCGATTTCGTCGTCCTGTTCGACCGCGACCGGTATCTCCTGGTCTGGCGGATTGCCGTCAGCCGCTGCGGAGGCGGCTCCTTCCGGCGTCTCAGGGGATAGAACCTGGCTGTCCTCTTCCGTGGAAGGCTCGACGGCAAACAGCAGATGCAGCGCCGGGCTGTCGGTCAGACGTGCGATCGCGGCCGGCATCGGGCTTTCACCGGCTTCGACCATGCGTTTGATCAGGCGGCTGTTTTCATCGGCGACATCGGTGATCATGCGCCGGATGGAGCCCTGGTCAATGCTGACCGTATCGAAGGTCTGGGAAGCTGCCAGCACCGCGCCGCCCTCGTCGAGAACCGCGACATGGGTGCCGGTTCCCTCGAAACCGCTGATGATCTGCCGCGCCCGCGCTTTGGGCGCCAGCGAGGATCTGGCCTGGCTCGAGACCATCAACCCGCTCGCGCCATCGGGGAGCGAAATGGTCCGGAGGTTCGCCGGTGTCATGGTCCGCGAGAAGCCGCGGCTGATCCGCATCATGAAATTCTGCGGCTTGCCGGTACGATCGAGCGCGCTCTTCGCGCCGGCAATCTGCCGCCTTATGACCGTCTGGGCCGAGAGCCCCTCGTCGAGAATGTCATAGATCGTGGCAAAGCCGAAAAGCTCCGCAGCCGCGCCATTGGCCCAAAGCACGGCCTCGAGGTCATCGTCGAGGACGGCAATCGCATCGCCTTCGGCGAAACGCTCGCGGACGTCCGGATGAACGCACAGATCGATGAAGGGGTAGTGATGAGGCTGCATGGCAGTCTTCCAGTTTCGGCCGGTCGAGCCGCATGGTGGCGGCGGATTAAGGCTTTGTTAATAGCTTTGCCGCGCCCGGCGGTCCAGCAATCGGCCAGGTCTCCGCCTTGAAATGTCGGGAGAGGGTTAATATATGTTGCGGTGCACAAGAATGTTGCAATGCACAACAAGATGTGCTACCAACATCATGAACTTGAACGGGGCCGCGAAAAGGTCCTCTCACATCTCCAAAGGAGAATTGTAATGGCGACCAAGAAAACCGCAACCTCCGCCGAAATGTTTGAATTTCCGGCATTCGACATGAGCAAGATGGCTGACGGCTATCGCGAGATGGCCGACAAGTCGGTCAATCAGACCAAGGAAAACTATGCCAAGGTCAAGGCTGTTGCCGAAGACGCCACCAAGGCGGTCGAAGCGACCATGGAAAGCGCCCAGGCAGGCACCGTCGAACTGAGCCTCAAGGCCATCGATACCGCCCGCACCAATGCTGAAATGTCGCTTTCGCACATGGAAGCCCTGCTCGGCGTCAAGTCTGTTGCGCAGATGTTCGAACTTCAGACCGCCTTCATGCGCAAGCAGGCCGAGATGATGGTTGATCAGACCAAGATCATGCAGGAAACCGCCAAGAAGGTTGCCGAAGACGTCTCGAAGCCGGCCAAGACCGTTTCCGAGAAGGCAATGAACGAATTCAAGGTTGCCTGAAACCAACCTGAATTTCGATGAGAACAGGCCGGGCATTGCGTCCGGCCTTTTTCATGCGCGACCGGCCTGCTGAAGAGCCTGTTGCTGGCCTCATGGTTGAGAGGGGAAATTGGCAAAACCGGCCTCTCGCCTCTTGCAAAAAACAACTGCTCCCCGTATGTGAGCCTCCAGAAAGCGGAGAGGCGCAGCCCCTTGCCGCTGTCGTGCGGTTGTAGCTCAGTTGGTTAGAGCGCCGGATTGTGGATCCGGAGGTCGGTGGTTCGAGCCCACCCAACCGTACCACCTCGCAGCTTCTTGTTTTCTCCTATCGACCTACGGCCTCTCGGACCCGGCAACTGCTGTTTACACAGCGCTTTGCGGGCTGCCTCGGCGCGGTTCCGCGCCCGCGCCGCGGTTGTTCAGGCTCCTTGCCTCGAAGGCCCGGAACGGCGTCAGAACGCCTTGAAGGTCAGGATCGTGTGCGTGCGCTCGACACCCGGCACCGTGTGGATGTTGTCCGCCACGAAACGCCCGATGTCGACATCATCCTCGATGTAGAATTTCGCCAACAGATCGAACTGTCCGCTGACCGAATAGATCTCGGATGCGATCTCCCGCTTGGCGATCTCGTCGGCCACCGGATAGGCTTCGCCGAGCTTGCACTGGAATTCCACGAAAAAACACTGCATCGCTGCTCTCCTTAGGTCCTTGGACAGTCTGGTCCCGGAGCTTCCTCGCCGGCCGGCATCGAAGCTTGATCCGACTGCGGGCGCACTCCACTGCTGTCGAACCATGCCTGCCGCGAGATCGCAAGGCCCAAGATTCGATGAATTACTTTAAGCTTAAAAATACCACTGGAAATCTTTGCCGCGGCTGATAAGCTCACGGCCAACGGCGATCCGGAGGTATTCCGGATTGACGATTGCCAGAACTGACCGCCAACCGGACAACAATAAAGAACCGGTGGCACGGGAACACAAAATCGGAGGACTATCCATGAAGAATGCAGTCATTGCACTTGCGGCCGCAACCGCTCTCGCCGCCGGCGCAGCGCAGGCTTTTGCCGATCCGGTCAAGGTCGGAATGATCACCACACTTTCGGGCGGTGGCGCATCGCTGGGTATCGACGTCCGTGACGGTTTCGAGCTGGCGCTGAAGCAGGCCGGCCGCGACGACATCGAACTGATCATCGAGGACGATGCGCGCAAGCCCGACCTCGCGGTCCAGCTTTCCGACAAGCTTATCCAGTCCGACAAGGTCGATGTGATGACCGGCATCATCTGGTCGAACCTCGCCATGGCCGTCATTCCGGGTGCCGTGGCACAGGACAAGATCTATCTTTCGCCCAATGCAGGCCCTTCGGCGCTTGCCGGCGCGGGCTGCAACAAGAACTACTTCAACGTCGCGTGGCAGAACGACAACCTGCATGAGGCAATGGGCGCCTATGCCAGCTCGGCGGGTTATGAGAAGGCCTTCATCATGGCGCCGAACTATCCGGCCGGCCAGGATGCGTTGACCGGGTTCAAGCGCTTCTTCAAGGGTGAAATCGCCAACGAACTCTACACCAAGCTCGGCCAGACCGATTATGCCGCCGAGATCGCCGAAATCCGCGCCTCGGGCGCCGACAGCGTCTTCTTCTTCCTGCCTGGCGGAATGGGTATCTCGTTCATGAAGCAGTATGCCGGCGCAGGTGTGGATGTGCCGCTTCTTGGCCCGGCATTTTCCTTCGATCAGGGGATCCTGCAGGCGGTCGGCGATGCCGCGCTCGGCGTCAAGAACACCTCGCAGTGGTCCAAGGATCTGGATAACGAAACCAACAAGGCCTTCGTCGAAAGCTTCCAGGCCGAATATGACCGCCTGCCTTCGCTCTATGCCAGCCAGGGCTTTGACACCGCCAACCTCCTGATCTCGGCAATGGACGCCGCTTCGATCTCGGACAAGGACGCGTTCCGCGCGGCGCTCAAGGCGGCCGATTTCAAGTCCACTCGTGGCGACTTCAAGTTCGGACCCAACAACCATCCGATCCAGGACATCTATGTCCGCGAAGTCATCAAGGAAGGTGACGTCTACACCAACAAGCTGGTCGGCGTCGCCCTTGAGGATCATGCCGACGCCTACGCGGCCGACTGCAAGATGTAAGAACCCGGCATCCTCCGGACGGGGCACGGCGCCCCGTCCGGACATTGTCGATCATGGCGCTGGCGCGAGACCGGTAAACGATGAGTATTGCCCTTTTCCTCGAGCAGATCCTCAACGGGCTGCAGCTTGGCGTCACGCTGTTCCTGATGGCGGCCGGCCTGACGCTGATCTTCGGGGTTATGGGGCTGATCAACCTGGCCCACGGCTCGTTGTTCATGGTCGGCGGCTTCGTCTGCGCCGCCATCGCGGCTGCCACCGGATCGTTCTGGCTCGGACTTGCCGCAAGCCTCGTTGCAGCAGCCGCTCTCGGCGCCATTGTCGAGATCGTTGTGATCCGCAGGCTTTATGACCGCGACCACCTCGATCAGGTACTCGCCACCTTCGCGCTGGTTCTGATGTTCTCCGAAGGCGTGCGCTTCATATTCGGCTCCTTCCCTCTCTATCTCGATCCGCCCGAAATGCTTGCAGGCCCGGTTACGCTTCCCGGCGGCTTGCCCTATCCGGCCTACCGGCTGGCGATCATCGTCGCCGGGCTGCTGATTGCCATTGGCCTCGGACTGCTCATCAGCCGCACCCGGCTCGGCATGCAGATCCGCGCGGGTGAATCCGATCGCGAGATGATCGCCGCACTCGGCGTTGACATCCGCTTTCTCTACACCGTGGTCTTCGCCCTCGGCGCGGCCCTTGCAGGCTTTGCGGGCGCGATGATCGGCGCCATCCAGTCGGTGCAGGTCGGCATGGGCGAACCGGTGCTGATCCTCGCCTTCGTGGTCATCGTCATCGGTGGCATCGGCTCGATCCGGGGCGCACTCGTTGCCGCGCTCATCGTCGGGATCGTCGACACCATGGGGCGTTTCCTGCTCCCGAGCCTGCTCGCAAACGTGATGGAGGCATCCGCCGCCCGGGGCGTCGGCTCGGCCATCGCCTCGATGCTCATCTATCTGCTGATGGCGGTGGTCCTGGTGTTCAAGCCGAAGGGGTTGTTTCCCGCCAATGCCTAAGCTGATCACCGAACACCGGCTCAACATCATTCTGGCGCTGATCCTCCTGATCGGGCCGCTGGTGGCGCATTACGCCGAGGAACCATTCCTCGTCACGCTCGCCACACGCGCGACGATCCTTGCGCTTGCCGGCGTCGGCCTCAACATCGCGCTCGGTCTCGGCGGGCTCGTCTCCTTCGGGCACGCGGCCTTCTTCGGGCTCGGCGGCTATGCGGTGGGCATCCTCGCAAGTCATCACCAGACCTACCAGCCGCTGATGACGGCCCCGTTCGTCATCAACGGCACCAACCAGATGCTGATCCTCTGGCTGGTGGCGATTGTCGTCAGCGGCCTCGCCGCCCTGCTGATCGGCGCGTTGAGCCTGCGCACCTCGGGTGTCTACTTCATCATGATCACGCTGGCCTTCGCGCAGATGATCTACTATTTCGCCATCTCCTGGCCGGCCTATGGCGGTGAGGACGGGTTGTCGATCTATGTTCGAAACGCCTTCCCGGGCATCAACACGCTCAGGCCGCTGGATTTCTTCCTGTTGTGCTACGCGGTGCTGATCGTGGTGCTGATCGCGCAGTGGCGGATGACGGGCGCGCGCTTCGGCGTGGCGCTGCAGGCCGTGCGCCAGAACGAGGGCAGGGTGGCGGCACTCGGCCTCTCGCCCTACAGGATCAGGCTCGCGGCCTTCGTGATCTCCGGCATGGTCACCGGACTTGCCGGCGCCCTCTATGCCGATCTCAACCGCTTCGTAAGTCCGACCATGCTCTCATGGCACCTGTCGGGCGAGATCATGGTGTTCATCATTCTGGGTGGCGTCGCCCGGCTTTTCGGGCCGGTGGTGGGCGCATGCCTTTTCGTGCTGTTCGAGCACCTGTTCGGAAGCTTCACCAACCACTGGCAGTTCTTCCTCGGTGCCGCGCTCCTGGCCGTGGTGCTGTTTGCCCGGGGCGGTTTCATCGGGCTCGTGGCGGGGAGGGTGGAACATGACTGATCCCGTTCTCGCGCTCTCCGGCCTGAGCAAGTCCTTCGGCGCGCTCAAGGTTACCGACGGCGTCGACCTCGACTTGAAGCCCGGCGAGATCCACGCGCTGATCGGCCCCAATGGCGCCGGCAAGTCGAGCCTGATCAAGCTGGTCGCCGGCGAACTGGCTGCCGACGCCGGCGCCATCCGCTTTGCCGGTCGGGACATCGGAGACCTCGACCAGGTGGAGCGTGCGCGGCTGGGTCTCACCCGCACGTTTCAGGTGTCTTCGCTGATCCCCGAGTTTTCCGCGCGGGGCAATGTCGCGCTCGCAGCCCAGGCGCGGCGGCGCTCGGTGTTCGGCTTCGTCCGCCAGGTGGCGACAGATCCGGAGCTGACCGGTGAGGCAATGGATGCGCTCGAACGCGTCGGCCTCGCCGACCGGGCCGGGACAAGGGTCAGCGAGCTTTCGCACGGAGAAAAGCGGCTGCTTGAAATCGCGATGGCGCTGGCCATGAAACCGCGCATCTTCCTGATGGACGAACCGATGGCCGGGCTCGGGCAGGAAGGCTCGGTGCGGTTGATCGGATTTCTCGACAAGCTGCGCCACGAAGCGCCTATCCTGCTGATCGAACATGACATGGATGCCGTCTTCCAGCTTGCGGATCGCATTTCGGTGCTGGTGGCGGGCCGCATCATTGCCCGCGGCAACGCCGAGGAGATCCGCAGCCACCCCGAAGTCCGCGCCGCCTATCTCGGGGAGGACGGTGCATGAGCCTTCTGCAGGTGAGCAATCTCGAAGCCTTTTATGGTGCCTCGCAGGCGCTGTTCGGCGTCGATTTCGAGATCGCCGAGGGCGAGTTGCTGGCCCTGATGGGCCGCAACGGCATGGGCAAGACGACGACGGTGCGCTCGATCACGCGGATGCTCAGGACCACCCGGGGCACGCTGAAGTTCGATGGCCGTGATCTTGCCGCCTTGCCCTCTTTCCGGGCCGCCCGTCTCGGCATCGGGCTTGCGCCGGAAGGACGCCGCTGCTTTGCCGGACTGACCGTGGCGGAAAACCTGATTGCCTCGGCGCGACCGGGACCCTGGAACATAGAGACCGCGACCGAACTCTTCCCGCGCCTTGGCGAGCGCATGAGCCAGACCGCAGCCACGCTGTCGGGCGGTGAACAGCAGATGCTCGCCATTGCCCGCGCGCTGATGACCAATCCGAGACTGCTGGTCCTTGATGAGGCAACGGAGGGGCTTGCGCCGGTGGTCCGCCAGGAGATCTGGGCCGCGATCGCCCGGCTCAAGCAGGGCGGACAGTCGATCCTCGTGATCGACAAGGCATTCTCGGAATTGCGCGCGGTGGCCGACCGTTGCGTCATCCTCGCCCGCGGCAAGAGTGTGTGGACCGGGACGCCGCAACAGCTCACGCCCGAGGTCGAGACCGAGATGCTGGGCGTCTGAAAAACACCTTCTGGACAGAAATGAAAAAGGCGGCCCGCGGCCGCCTTTTCCTGTTTGATGAGGCCTGCGCGCTACTCGGCGGCCTCGGCATAGTCGGACATCGGCGGACAGGAGCAGACCAGGTTGCGGTCGCCATAGACATTGTCGACCCGGTTGACCGGGGCGAAATACTTGGCATTGCGCATGGCGCCGGGCGGAAAGATCGCCGCCTCCCGGTCGTAGGGCCGATCCCACGGCCCCACGAGGTCCTCGATCGTGTGCGGCGCGTTCTTGAGCGGGTTGTTTTCCCGCTCCATGCGCCCGTCCTCGATTGCCCAGGCCTCGTTGCGGATCGCCATCATCGCGGCACAGAAACGATCCAGTTCCGCCTTCACCTCCGATTCCGTCGGTTCGATCATCAGCGTGCCCGCCACCGGCCAGCTCATGGTGGGCGCGTGGAAGCCGCAGTCGATCAGCCGCTTGGCCACATCGTCGACCGTTACGCCGGCGCTCTCGACCAGCGGACGGGTGTCGAGGATGCACTCATGCGCCACACGGCCGTTTGGCGAGGTGTAAAGGATGTCATAGGCCCCCTTCAGCCTTGCCGCGATGTAGTTGGCGTTCAGGATCGCGATCTTGGTCGCCTGGGTCAGGCCGTCGCCGCCCATCATCAGGCAATAGGCCCAGGAGATCGGCAGGATCGAGGCGGACCCGAAGGGCGCCGCCGAAACCGCGCCGGCCCGGCCATCCGTGGCCGTGTGGCCGGGCAGGTGATCCGCCAGATGCGCCTTGACCCCGATCGGCCCCATGCCCGGGCCACCGCCGCCATGCGGGATGCAGAAGGTCTTGTGCAGATTGAGGTGGCTCACATCGGCGCCAATGTCACCGGGGCGGGCAAGGCCCACCAGCGCGTTGAGATTGGCGCCGTCGAGATAGACCTGCCCGCCATGGCGGTGGGTGATCTCGCAGACTTCCGCAGCCGTTTCCTCGAACACGCCGTGGGTCGAGGGATAGGTGATCATGCAGGCGGCGAGATTGTCCGCGTGTTGCTTAGCCTTCGCACGGAAATCATCGAGATCGATGTCGCCGTTCTCGCGGGTGCCGACGGCGACGACGGTCATTCCGGCCATTTGCGCCGAAGCCGGGTTGGTGCCGTGGGCGGATGTCGGGATCAGGCAGATGTGGCGGTGCGCCTCGCCATTGGCGCGGTGGTAGGACCGGATCGCCATCAGCCCGGCATATTCGCCCTGCGCGCCGGAATTGGGCTGCATCGAAATCGCATCATAGCCGGTGATCAGGCAAAGCTTGTCCGACAGGTCGTCGATCATCTGCTTGTAGCCCTGAGCCTGATCGGCGGGTGCGAAGGGATGGATGTCGGCAAACTCCGGCCAGGTGATGCACAGCATCTCGGCCGTCGCATTGAGCTTCATGGTGCAGGAGCCGAGCGGGATCATCGACCGGTCGAGCGCCAGATCCTTGTCCGAGAGCCGGCGGATGTAGCGCGTCATTTCGCTTTCCGCGCGGTTCATGTGGAAGATCGGGTGCTCGAGGTAACGCGACTTCCTGACCAGCGGATCGGGGATCTCGGGTCCCGCCTTGAAGTCGGCAAAGGAAAGCTCGCCGCCGAACGCGCGCCACACGGCTTCCACAGTTGCGGGCCGCGTGACCTCGTCGAGCGAGATCCCGATCTGGTCGTCGCCGACCTTGCGCAGATTGATGCCTTCCTTGCGCGCCGCCTCCAGGATCTCGGCCTGGCGTCCTTCGGCAAACACGGTAAGCGTGTCGAAATAGATCGCCGGATCGATGATGACGCCCAAATGCTTGAGGCCGGCAGCCAGCGCCGTGGTCTTGAGGTGGACGCGGCCGGCGATGGCGCGCAGGCCGACCGGGCCGTGAAACACCGCATACATCGAGGCGATCACCGCGAGCAGCACCTGCGCCGTGCAGATGTTGGAGGTGGCCTTTTCGCGCCGGATATGCTGCTCGCGCGTCTGCAGCGCCAGCCGGTAGGCCTGGTTTCCGCGCGCATCGACGGTCACGCCGACCAGGCGGCCGGGCATCGAGCGCTTGTAGGCGTCCTTGACCGCCATATAGGCTGCATGCGGGCCGCCATAGCCCATCGGTACGCCGAAGCGCTGCATGGAACCGATGGCGATGTCCGCGCCCATTTCGCCAGGCGATTTCAGAAGTGTCAGCGACAGGGGATCGGCCGCGACGACGGCAATCGCCTTCTCCGCGTGCAGCGAGGCGATCACGTCGGTAAAGTCGTGCACATGGCCATAGGTGCCGGGATACTGGAAGATCGCGCCAAAGACTTCCGCCGGATCCAGTTCGGTGAACGGATCCCCCACCTTGATCTCCCAGCCGAGCGGTTCGGCGCGGGTGCGGATCACGTCGATGGTCTGCGGATGGCAGTGGTGATCGACAAAGAATGTGCTGCGCTTGGATTTCGAAGCCCGCTCCGCCATCGCCATGGCTTCCGCCGCCGCGGTCGCCTCGTCGAGCAGGGACGCGTTGGCGATGTCGAGGCCTGTCAGGTCGCTGACCATGGTCTGGAAATTCAGAAGCGCCTCCAGCCGGCCCTGGCTGATTTCCGGCTGGTAGGGCGTGTAGGCGGTGTACCAGGCCGGGTTTTCGAGAATGCATCGCTGGATCACCGGCGGCATGATCGTGCCGTGGTAGCCCTGGCCGATCAGCGAGACCAGCACGGTGTTCTTCTTCGCCGTGGCGCGCAGATGGTCGAGCACCTCGCGCTCGCTCATCGGATCGCCTAAGGCGAGCGGCTGCGTCTGCCGGATCGAGGCAGGCACGGTCTCCTCGATCAGGGCGTCGAGCGAGGGAGCGCCCACCGCTTCAAGCATCTCCGCGATTTCCGACGGGGAGGGGCCGATGTGGCGGCGGTTGGCGAAGTCATAAGGATCGTAGTCGGTCAGTTTGACGGTCATGGTTGAACTCAGCCGATCATTGTCTGGTAGGCAGTCTCGTCCATGAGCGCGTCGGCATCGGCGGCATTGGCGAGCTTGAGCTTGAAGAACCAGCCTTCGCCGGTGGGGTCCGAATTGACCAGCGACGGATCATCGACGATCGCCTGGTTGACCTCGACGATCTCGCCATCGAGCGGGCAATAGACATCGGAAGCCGCCTTGACCGATTCGACGGTCGAGGCCTCGCCGCCTTTCTCGAAGCTGGTTCCCGCCTCGGGCAGTTCGACGAACACCAGATCGCCGAGCTGTTCGGCGGCATGTTCGGTGATCCCGACGGTGGCGACATCGCCCTCGATCTTCAGCCATTCGTGATCTTCGGTGAATTTGAGCATGGAGCTGTTCCTGTGGTTTGCTGGTCTTGGGTGGGTCTGGTTTCAGCGTTTGTAGCTTGGCTTGACGAAGGGCAGGGCAGCCACTGCAAGTTCCAGCCGCTTGCCGCGCACTTCGGCATAAAGCGTGGTGCCGGTTGCCGACAATGCTGCCGGCACATAGCCCATCGCAACCGGGTGACCGGCGCTGGGTCCGAACCCGCCCGACGTCACTGTCCCGATGGGCTCGCCGCCGGTTTCGCTTTCATAAAGTTCCGCGCCGGCGCGGACCGGAGCCTTGCCGGAGGGCTGCAACCCGACCCGGAGCCGCTCCGGACCGGTGTCGAACTGCTTCAGGATCACTTCGGCACCCGGAAAGCCGCCTTCGCGGTCGCCGCCGGCGCGCCGCGCCTTCTGGATCGCCCATTCGAGGTTGGCCTCAACCGGCGTGGTGGTCTGGTCGATGTCGTTGCCGTAAAGGCAGAGCCCGGCCTCAAGCCGGAGCGAATCCCGCGCGCCGAGACCGATGGCCTGGACTCGCTCGTCATCGAGCAGCAGCCGTGCGACCCGCTCGGTCTCCTCTGCCGGGATCGAGATTTCGTAGCCGTCCTCGCCGGAATAGCCCGATCGCGAGACGACCACCGGGGTGCTGGCGATCTCGAGGTTGGCCACATCCATGAAAAGCATGTCTTCGGCTTGGGGCGCGTAGGACGCCAGCACGCTTTCGGCCGCAGGTCCCTGCAGCGCGACCAGGCCACGGTCGAACTGCGCCTCGACCTCACAGCTGTCCGAAAGAGCGGCTTGAATGCGCGCGAGATCGGCCTGCTTGCAGGCCGCATTGACCACGAGATAGAGGTGATCGCCACGGTTGGCGACCATGAAGTCATCCTCGAGCCCACCCTGATCATTGGTGAAAAGCCCATAGCGCTGGCGGCCGTCCTTCAGGCCCATCACATCGACCGGGGTAAGGCTTTCGAGCGCGCGCGCTGCATCTGCCACATTGCCGCTTTTCGCGCGGATGAGGATCTGCCCCATGTGGGAGACGTCGAACAGCCCGGCTTCCGCGCGAGTGTGCAGGTGCTCCTTCATCACGCCCAGCGGATACTGGATCGGCATGTCATAACCGGCAAAGCCCATCATCCGGGCGCCGAGTTCGAGATGCAGGGAATGAAGCGGGGTCTTTTGAAGGTCTGCGGTGGTGTCCACGCGCCAGTCTCCGTTCAGGGTGCGGGCGGGATGCCGCGCACGGGCCAATCTTCAGGCAAAATCTGCCTCCGACAAGCCCCCTCTGTCCTTTCGCCTGAGATTGCTATCCCTTCGGCGGGCGCAAAATACGCCTCTCTCCAGAGTCCGTCCGGTCCCGCTGGTCCTTTTGCCTGAGAGTTTCCGGGGCGGTTGCTCCTTCGGCACCGGAGTGAACCGGTTTCTCCCAACGGGTGAAAGATATCTAGGCTGAATCGCAGGGTGCTGGCAAGAGGGAGGTCGAGAGGCAAGGTGCCGCGGCTACAGGAATTGAACGGGCCAGAACTAGACGTCGTCAACGGGCAGCCTGTGGATCCAGGCTTGCCAACGGGCGAGTGTCTCACACCTTGAGCAGCGACAGCAGCCGCTTCACTTTCGGGCTGTAGGTTTTGACCTGGTTGCGGCCGGATTTCTTGGCGTCGTACAGCGCCGCATCCGCCTTGTTGTAAAGGTCTTGCGGACTGGAGGCGTCCGTTGCCATGCACAGCCCCTGGCTGATGGTGATCCGGCCGCAATCCCGCCCGTCATTTTGATCTTTCAAAGGGGTTGAGCTGATCGCCACACGCAGGGATTCGGCGGCCTCCCAGGCGTCCTCAACGGTGGTGTCGTCCAGGATGATGGCGAATTCCTCGCCGCCTGTGCGGGAAATGAAGACTTCGCTGCCAAAGCTTCTTGTCATCACCGCCGCCGTTGCGTTGAGAACGCGGTCGCCGACCTGATGGCCGTAGGTATCGTTGAATCCCTTGAAATGATCGATGTCGGCAACAATGAGCGCTTGGGTGGCCGCTTTCGACTGTTCGCCATAGATGGCTGACAGGCGTGTATCGAAGGCGCGCCGGTTGGACAGCCGGGTGACCGGATCGATTGCGGACAGACGCTTGTATTCCTCCAGTTCGGACTTCAGGCGCATGAGTTCCTGCGCCTGTTCGACCAACTGGAGAAAGATGGCCTGGCTTTTCTGCATCGTGGCGCCGGTGGCCGACGAGAGAATTCTGCCCAGTTCGTCAAGACCATCCTGACTGACCGCACCGTCTGTTGAAATGCGAGCGGACGTTTCCCCGAGCACATTCGAGTATTTGCGAAGCTTGAACTGGTCTTGCTTGAACACGTGGATCATGCCCAGCATTTCCTCATGAACGCTGTCGATCGACTGCTCTGCGGCACTTGCGGGATGGTGATGAGGCAGAAACTTCATGCCGATGGCATCAAGCTCCAGTTGCGTCGGACGTTGGCCGAGCGCTGCAAATTCGCGAACGAGTCTCATGTTCGAACGGTTCAGGAAACGATACATGAGTTCATAATTGCGCGGCAGTGGCGAAATACCGTACTGCCGCATCTCCGTTATCACGGCTTCTGCAGGATCGATGCTCTCTGTCTTTTCCGATGGGATCACTGTGCCGGCTGCCTGAGAGATAACGAAATCGTCTGCAAAACTTAGATGAAACATATAAAGAATTCTCTAACCATCCTTGAACAGGGTTGGCCGGATTTCGCTTGCTTCAATGGTCAGCCCCGGAAACGCGCCCATTGCCTTGACCGGCAGGATGTCCCGATCGATGATCCTGCTGCCTGTGTTTGGGTTTTTGTAAAGAATTCAGGTCTATTTTACCCGTTCCAGACCAACCAACGAGACCGCAAATGCCGAAATCATGTCCGGGGTGCCAGAGCGGCTTTAAGCTCGATTTTGAATTCTCAATGGCCTTTCAGCCGATCTACGACGCTTTAAATGCGCGCGTCTGGGGCTACGAAGCACTTGTTCGCGGTCTTGAGGGAGAGGGCGCCGGGTCGATCCTGTCCCGGGTCAGATCCGAGCAGAAATATGTGTTCGATCAAGCCTGCAGAACCAAGGCTGTGCAACTGGCATCGCGGCTGTTTCCTTCCGGAGAAGAACTGCAGCTGTCGATCAACTTCATGCCGAACGCTGTTTACGAGCCGGCGGCCTGCCTGCGCGCAACCTTCCAGGCCGCCAAGCGCTTCGGTTTCCCCAGGTCGGCGATCATGTTCGAGTTTACCGAGAATGAGCAGGTTTCCGATACAGAGCACCTGCGCAACATCATCACCGAGTATCGCAAGCACGGCTTTCTCACCGCCATCGACGACTTCGGCGCCGGATATGCGGGCCTGGGCCTGCTGGCGGATTTTCAGCCCGATCTGATCAAGATCGATATGAAGCTCGTAAGGGGCCTCGATACCAGTCCTGCGCGCCAGGCTGTCATCGCCGGGATCGTGGGGATAGCCCGCGCGCTCGATATTACGGTCCTGGCGGAGGGCATCGAGACCGAGGAGGAGTTCCTGGTTCTCAAGGCAGCCGGCATCGACCTGTTCCAGGGCTACTGGTTCGCCCGTCCGGAATTCGAGCGGCTGCCGCAGATCAATTGGGCGTACAAGGCCGACATTCAATTGACGGCCTGAGGCGGCCGGAAGTTGTTGCAGCCTGCCGGTAAGGCAGGCAGCGGCATGGCTTGCGAGCCACCCGACGTCGTCAGGATTTTCCAAACAGGCGTCGGTCGGACGCTGAAGCACGGCGTGCGCGGGCATCCCGCACCTGGCCTAGCACCATAGCCACCATGAACAGCGCGGTCAGGCAAAGCACCATGGTCGGCGCGGGTTCGCTGTCGATGTGAAAGCTCGCAAAAATGCCGATGAGAGCCGATAGAATGACCGAGCTGACCGCCACTGTGAGCATCCCGGTAAACGTGCGCGCCATCAGGAAGGCGATGGCGCCCGGTGCGACCAACAGCGCGATCGAAAGGATGATGCCGACCGCCTTCAGGCTCGCGACAATCATCAGGGCAATCGCGGTCAAGAGCCCGTAATGGAGCAGGCCGGTCTTGAGACCGATCGCGCGGGCATGCAGCCCGTCGAAAGCCTGGGCAACCAGGTCTCGCCATTTGACCAGCAGGAAGCCGCCGCACAGGATGGCAAGAAGCGCGGTCGCGCCGATATCGGACCAGAGAACGCCGAGCATGTCGCCGAACAGGATGTGGTCGAGATGCAGGCTCGAGCGGACGCTCACATGCAGCACCACGCCGAGCCCGAACATGCCCGAAAACACGATGCCCATCACCGTATCCTCCTTCACGCGGCTGTTGGCCGACAGCCAGCCGGTGGCCACCGCGCAGAACAGGCCTGCGGCAAAGGCGCCGATCACCAGCGGCAGGCCCGCGACATAGGCCATGACGATGCCCGGCAGCACGGCGTGAGACATGGCGTCACCCAGCAGCGACCAGCCCTTCAGCACCATCAGGGAACTCATAGCAGCCATCGGAATGGCTATGAGAAACGTGATCAGGAACGCCTTCTGCATGTAGGCAAAGCGAAAAGGATCGAGAAAGAAATCGACTGAGAATTCCATCAGGCCGCTCCCGTGTCCTCAAGCGCTTCATCAGGCAGTGCGGCCCGCACCTTGGCGCGTTGCGCGAGCAGCCCGTGGCGCGGAGCGAACAGGAAGGCGAGCAGGAAGATGCCGGTCTGCAGCATGATCACAACGCCGCCGGTCGCGCCATCGAGAAAATAGCTCAGATAGACGCCGGCGAACGAGGTCAGCGACCCTATGGTGATCGCGATCAGGATCAGCTTCGGGAACCGGTCGGTGAGCAGATACGCGGTGGCTCCGGGTGTGACCACCAGCGCGATCACGAGAAATGCGCCGACGGTCTGCATCGCTGCCACCGTCGAGGCGGCCAGCAGCGCAAAGAAGATGACCTTGAGCGCGGTCGCGCGCACGCCGATGGCGCGGGCATGGCTTTCGTCGAAGAACACCAGCATCAGGTCCTTCCAGATCACCGACAGCACCACCAGCGTGACCACGCCGATGATCACGAGCTGGATGGTGTCGGCCGGGGTGATCGCCAGCACGTTGCCGAGCACGATGGTCTGCACATTGATCGGCGTCGGCGAGATCGACACCATGAACAGCCCGAGCGCGAAGAAAGAGACGAAGATCATGCCGATCACCGCGTCCTCGCGAAGCCGCGTGCGGGCCCGGATCAGAAGCATGGCCGCCGCGGCCAGACCGCCCGCGAGAAAGGCGCCGGCAGCAAAGGGCAAGCCGAGCATGTAGGCGCCCGCGACACCTGGCACGATGGAGTGGGACAGCGCATCGCCGATCAACGACCAGCCCTTGAGCATGAGATAGCAGGAGAGGAACGCGCAGATCGCGCCAGTGAGCGCCGACACCCACATGGCGTTGACCATGTAGGTGTAGGAAAACGGCTCCAGCAGCACGCTCACGAGCGCTTGTCCGCCGGTTTCCCGGCGGCCTCCTGCGCATCGGACTTTCGTTCGCTGTCGCCGTAGATGACAAAGGGGCGTTCGTCGTCCGTCAAAACCGTGACCTGACGGGAATCGTCGTCATCGTGCAGATCCTGGCCGCCAAGCACGAAGTGCCTCAGAACCCCGCCAAAGGCCTTCTGCAGGTTCTTCTGGGTGAAGACCTCTTCGGTTGGCCCCTCGGCCAGGATCCGGCGGTTGATCAGCACCGCCCGGTCGCAGAATTCCGGTACGCTGCCCAGATTGTGGGTGGAGACCAGAAGCACCCGGCCCTCGGCCCGCAAGGTCTTGAGCAACTCGATGATCTGGTTTTCGGTGGTGACGTCGACGCCGGTAAAGGGCTCGTCAAGCAGAATGACCTGTCCCTCCTGCGCCAGCGCGCGGGCGAGGAACACACGCTTTTTCTGGCCGCCCGAAAGCTCCCCGATCTGGCGCTTGCGATAGTCGGACATGCCGACCCGCTCCAGCGCCTCGTCGACCACAGCGCGGTCGCGCGCCCGCGCCATCCTGAGGAAGTTCATGTGGCCGTAGCGGCCCATCATCACCACATCCTCGACCAGCACCGGAAACGACCAGTCGATCTCTTCGCTTTGCGGGACATAGGCCACCAGGTTGCGCCCCAGCGCCTGGCTGACATTCATGCCCATGATGCTGATCCGGCCCGAAGCCAGCGGCACGAATCCCATCAGCGACTTGAAAAGCGTCGACTTGCCGCTGCCGTTGATGCCGACCAGTGCGGTGATCGATCCCTTGGGAACGGAAAAGCTTGCGCCGTCGAGCGCCCTGTTGCCGTTCCGGTAAATCACCGAGATGTCCTGAACATCGAGCCCCGGAAGTCGAGCGGGGCCGGCCTCTGTCGTCGATGGCTTGGCTGTGGCGGTCGCCTGGATCATGGTTGCACCGTCAGCCCTTCGACGATGGTCTCGGCCGTGACCTTCAGGAGATCGATATAGGTCGGAACCGGACCGTCGGGCAGAGACAGGGAATCGACGTAAAGCACGCCGCCGTAAGCAATGCCGGTCTCGCGTGCGACCTGTTGCGCCGGTTCGGGCGAGACCGTGCTTTCCGAAAAGATCACCGGAATGTCGTTGTCGCGGATAAGGTCGATGATCCGCCGGACCTGCTGAGGCGAGCCCTGGCTGTCCGCATTGATCGCCCAGATCGACGCTTCCCTGAGGCCGAAATCCTCGGCCAGATAGGAAAACGCCGCCTCGCTCGAGACAAGCCAGCGCCGGCTTTCTGGCAGGGCATCGATCGCTGCACGGATCGGACCGAATGTGGCCTCGATCTCGTCCTTGTAGCGTGCACCGTTTTCGGCATAGGCGGCTGCGTTGTCCGGATCGGTTTCCGAGAGGGCACGCACGATGTTGTCGACATAGATCATCGCGTTGGCCGGCGACATCCAGGCATGCGGATTGGCCCGGCCTTGATAGGCGCCTTCTGAAATCGCAATCGGCTCAACGCCTTCGGACAGCGTGTAGGCCGGGATATCTCCGAGATTTTCGAGATAGCGTTCGAACCAGGTTTCCAGCCCGAGCCCGTTCCACAGCACAACGTCTGCCCCCAGACCGCGCCGGATGTCGCCGGGCGTCGGCCGGAACATGTGGATCTCTGCGCCCTCGCGGGTGATCGAGACCACCTCGGCATGATCGCCCGCCACGTTGCGCGCCATGTCGGCGAAGACGGTAAAGGAGGTCAGCACCTTGATCTTGGCCGAGGCCGGCGACATCGCCCCCAGACCGAGGGCCAGGCCGAGCGCGACAATGGTCAAAAACCGCATGAATTCCACCTAGGCTTGAATTGATTGTTTTCTGCGAATGGTTTGCAAAAAGCAATCTATTGCGAAAACAGACATTGTCAATGCTCTTGCAAATCATTTGCAAAAAGGGGTTGTGGTTTTGCACGCTATGCGGCGGAATGTCATCTGCCCTTGGGTCCTGTGCCACCCCAGTTAGGGAACAACTGAAAGGAGCTCCGCAATGGACGCCGTTCTGATGTCCCGAATACAGTTCGCCGCCAACATCTCGTTCCACATTTTGTTCCCCACGATCACCATCGCATTGGGGTGGTTGCTTCTGTGGTTCCGTCTCCGGTTCAATCGCACCGGCGATCAGGCTTACATGGATGCCTATTTCTTCTGGGTGAAGGTCTTCGCGCTTTCCTTCGGCATGGGCGTGGTATCCGGCATCACGATGAGCTTCCAGTTCGGAACCAACTGGCCGGGCTTCATGGAAAGCGTCGGCAATATCGCCGGACCGCTTCTTGCCTATGAAATCCTGACGGCGTTCTTTCTGGAGGCGGTGTTCCTCGGCATCATGCTCTACGGCTCGAGAAGGGTCTCCGGCACGGTTCATACGACCGCGACCTTTCTCGTCGCCTTCGGAACCACCGTATCGGCGTTCTGGATCCTGGTTCTCAATTCCTGGATGCACACGCCACAGGGGTTCGAAATGCGTGACGGTGTCGCCTACGCGACCGACTGGCTCGCCATCGTCTTCAATCCCTCGATGCCCTACCGTGTCGTCCACATGCTGCTTGCCTCAGGTCTGACCGTGGCGTTTCTGGTGGCCGGGGTCTCGGCGCTGCGCTGGCTCGCCGGCGACCAGCGACGCGGCAATTTCCTCACCCTCCGGACGGGACTGACGCTTGGCGCAATCCTGATCCCGCTTCAGATCCTCGCCGGTGACCTTCATGGTCTCAACACGCTCGAACACCAGCCGCAGAAGGTGGCGGCCATGGAAGGCAACTGGGAGACCGGACCGCGGGTGCCGCTGCTTCTGTTCGCTCTGCCCGACGAGGCAGCACGCGAGAACAGGTTCGAAGTGGGCATTCCCGCAGGCGCGAGCCTGATCCTCAAGCATCATGTCGACGGGGTCGTCCCTGGCCTCAATGATTTCGTGGCAGAGGATGGCACAAACCTTCATCCCCCCGTGGCCCCGGTGTTTTTCGCTTTCCGCATCATGGTGGGTGTTGGGCTGGCCATGCTGGCCGTTTCCTGGGTCGGCGCATGGATGATGTGGCGGCGCCGCGACATCAACCGGCCCCTTGCCTACATTCTTGTTCCAATGGCGCTGTCGGGCTGGGTCGCGACGCTTGCCGGATGGTACACCACCGAGATCGGCCGCCAGCCCTGGCTTGTCAGCGGCGTTCTCAAGACCTCCGACGCGGTCGCAGCTCTGCCTGCAAGCTCGGTCGGCACAACACTCGCGGCATACCTTCTGGTCTATGCCGGACTGATCGCCGCCTATCTTTCGGTGATCATTGCGCTGGCAATGAAGGCGGCCCGGACGCCGCACGAAGCGCCTCCGGGAGCCGACGGTCCCGGAATGCGTACCGATCCCGCGATGACCATTGGAACAGGGAGCGCAAGCCATGGGTAGTGTCGATTGGGCCTTGTGGTTGCCCTACGTTTTCGCAGGGCTGATGGGCATCTCCATCCTGGTCTATGTCATTCTCGACGGTTTCGATCTCGGGATCGGCATCCTCCTGCCGTTCGGCGATGACGCCCAGAAGGACAGGATGGTTGCCGCCATCGGGCCTTTCTGGGATGCCAACGAAACCTGGCTGGTCCTTGCCGTGGGCTTGCTTCTGGTGGCCTTTCCGGTGGCGCATGGCGTCATTTTGACAACCCTTTATTTCCCGGTGGCGGTTCTGCTCATCGGCCTGATCCTGCGCGGTGTGGCATTCGAGTTCCGGGCCAAGGTCAGTGCAGGCGCCAAGCCCGCCTGGAACGGCATGTTCTTTCTAGGATCTCTGATGACAGCACTCTCGCAGGGTTACATGCTCGGTCTTTACGTGCTTGGCCTCGATACGGGCTGGCCGTCCGTGGTCTTCGCTCTGCTGGTAGCAGTCTGTCTGGCCGCGGCCTACACGGCAATCGGTGCGGCGTGGCTGATCCACAAGAGCGAGAGCGAATTGCAGGTCAAGGCGGTCCGCTGGTTGCGCAGGGCGCTTGGGCTGGTGGCGCTCGGCATGGCGGCGATCTCCCTGGCAAGTCCGCTCGCCAGCGCACGGATCTGGGATCGCTGGCTCGGCTATCCCGAAAGCCTGCTGCTGGCGCCGCTGCCGCTGCTGACATTCGGATTGTTCGTCTGGGTGTGGCGGCTGTCGGCGCGGATGCCGCTGGAGGGCGACCGTCTCAACCTTGCGCCGTTCGCTGCCCTTTCCGGGATTTTCGCTCTCGGATTTGCCGGTCTGGCCTGGTCCTTCTATCCCTATGTCGTTCCGGGCCGGATCACGATCACCGAGGCAGCAAGCGCAACCGAAAGTCTTGCCATCATTCTCGTGGGCACGCTGTTTGTGCTTCCGGTGATCACCGGCTACACCATCTGGGCTTACCGGATATTCGGCGGCAAGGCGGTCGAGCTTCGCTACGACTGATCCGTTGCAGGTGGAATGCGCTCAGGCGCCGCCGAGCCGCGTGTTGCGGTCGATCAGATACTTGTCGAACAGCGGCAGGCTTGCGGCGCCGAGCGCCCGCGCGAGCGTTCCCACCGTGCCCTGCAGGATCTCCGGCGGCTCCAGCCCGCGCAGATCGTAGCGCATCATCTCGTCGCGGGTCGCGGTAACCAGATCCGCGCGGACGCCGGTTGGCAGGCCTCCGTCGATGATGACATGCTGAAAGTCGATGATGGCTGCCGCCGAGACAATCGCCTGAGCCAGCGCGCCTGCGACGATGCCGATCCACTGCGCCGCGAGGTCATCGAAACCCTGCCAGTGATCCGGGCTGTTCCACAGCGGGGATGGGTCGCGGCCCTCGGCCCGCAGCATGCGTTCCAGCAGCATGATCGAAGCACGGTCGAGAAGTTGCACGGGGTCGCCGTCCGGACCTCTGACCGGCAATGGTCCGAGCGCTCCGGCATTGCCGCTGCGGCCCGAAAAGATTCCGCCATTGAGAACCACGCCGCCGCCGACAAAGGTCCCGATATAGATGTAGAGAAAGGTGTTGGCGTTCTTGTGCTTGCCGAAGACAAGCTCCGCCGCGCAGGCTGCCGTCGCGTCGTTCTGGAGATAGACCGGCATGTCGCATACCGCGGCCAGTTCGCTCCGGAGATCGCAGCCGCGCCAGAGATCCATCTCCTCGCGCGGAGCATCGGCCTGTTCGGTCCAGTTCCAGAGTTCGAAAGGCGTGGCGATGCCCAGTCCGGCGACGCGTTCGCGCAGCGGTTCGGGCAGGCTGTTGACCAGCTCCGCAATCCCGGTCTCGACAAATTCGATGATCTGCGGCGGCGTGGGCCAGGGATAGCTCTTGCGCAGGGCTGCCTTCGGCTCTCCGGAAAAATCGATCAGGATCAGTTCCGCGCTCCGGCGCCCCACCTTCAGGCCGAGGAAAAACGCACCGTCGGGATTGATCGAAAGCGGCACCGAAGGCTGACCGACCTTGCCGCGGACCGGTTCGCCCTTGACGATCAGATCCTCCGCCTCGAGCTCGCGCATGATGACCGAACAGGTCTGCGCCGAAAGCCCGGTCATTCGCGAGATATCGGTCTTGGCCAAATTGCCGTGGGCATAGACAAGACTGAGGACCAACCGCTGGTTGTAGGCTCTCAATCCGCTCTGGTTCGACCCGCGCAGCGGCATTGTCGCGCCACCCGTCCGTTCCTCGGCTGCATTGTTTTCCTGCGGCACCTGAATGCGTCCTCCGATCCCCATCCCCGTATACGTCTTTTTGTTGGTGCGACAATGCCGTACCCGAGATTTCGGGTCAATAAATAAATAAGAGTGATTTATTTATTGACAGCCGAGTTTCAAATATGGTGTCCTGTCGGGGACGCATGCATTGGAAGTGAGGAGCTTCCGCATGAATGCGTGTGCAGATTGACCTGCTTTTAGAAAATCCCGGGAGGATGACATGAAACCGATTTCCCTACTCAAGAGTGCACTGCTTGCCGCCGCTGCCATAGGCGCCATGGCCGCAGCACCTGCCCAGGCCGCCAGCCACAGCGTGAGCGCCTGCCTGATCACCAAGACCGACACCAACCCGTTCTTCGTCAAGATGCGTGAAGGTGCGACCGCCAAGGCCGAAGAGCTCGGCGTTACGCTGAACACCTATGCCGGCCGCATTGACGGTGACAACGAAACCCAGGTGGCTGCGATCGAAACCTGCATCGCCAATGGCGCCAAGGGCATTCTGCTGACGCCGTCCGATCCTGCCGCGATTGCGCCGGTGGTGCAGCAGGCGCGTGACGCGGGCTTGCTGGTCATTGCACTCGACACTCCGCTCGATCCGATCGATGCAGCCGACATGACCTTCGCCACGGACAACTTCCGCGCCGGTGAACTGATCGGCCAGTGGGCCAAGGGCCAGCTCGGCGATGCCGCAGCGGACGCCAAGATCGGCCTGCTCAACATCAACATCTCTCAGCCCACCGTCGGCGTGCTGCGCAACCAGGGCTTCCTCCAGGGCTTCGGAATCGATCTCGGTGATCCGAACAAATGGGGCGACGAAACCGATCCGCGTATCGTCGGCAATGATGTCAGCGACGGCGCCACGGATGGCGGCCGCAAGGGCATGGAGAACCTGCTGGCCACGGATCCGATGATCAATGTCGTCTACACGATCAACGAGCCCGCTGCTGCCGGCGCCTACGAGGCACTTAAGGCGCTGGGCCGCGAGAATGACGTTCTGGTCGTCTCGGTCGACGGTGGTTGCCCGGGCGTGAAGAACGTCAAGGAAGGTGTCATCGGCGCCACATCACAGCAGTATCCGTTGCTTATGGCCTCGCTCGGCATCGAAGCCATTGCGGCCTGGGCCAAGGACGGCGTCAAGCCGGAGCCGACCGAAGGCAAGAACTTCTTCGACACCGGCGTTGCACTGGTGACCGATCAGCCGGTGGACGGCGTCGAGTCGATCGATACCGAAAAGGGTATGGAGCTCTGCTGGGGCTAAGGCCTTCTTCTGACAAGGCGGAGGGCGCCGGGGGCGCCCTCCCCATCGCCGGGTGACAGGGTTGCGCCCGGCCTGTCATTCTTGACCGCATGACATAACAGGTCGCATCCTGCTTCTTCGGGGAGGAGAAAGCATGTCAGCAGACAGCACAAAAAAAGACGACTATGAGTCGGTGCTCTCGGGCGCTGCGTCACAGCTTGCGTCCTTCGAAGGGCACGACAAGGGATTGGTCGGCCGCTTCCGGGAGATGCTGCACGCGACGCCGGCGCTGATCCCGCTTATCGTCGTTGTTGCCGCCATCATCGTTTTCGGCATAGCGCTGGGATCGAAATTCTTCTCGCCTTTCGCGCTGACGCTGATCTTGCAGCAGGTTCAGATCGTCGGCGTTCTCGCCGCCGCGCAAAGCCTCGTCGTGCTCACCGCGGGCATCGATCTTTCGGTTGGGGCGATGGCCGTTCTGTCATCGGTCATCATGGGCCAGTTTACCTTCCGCTACGGGATTCCGGCCCCCATTGCGGTCGCGCTGGGCCTCGCCATCGGCACGACCATCGGCGCGGTTGCCGGCTGGCTCGTCAGCCGGGTGAAGCTTCCGCCTTTCATTGTCACGCTTGGCATGTGGCAGATCCTTCTGGCGGTGAACTATCTCTATGCCCGCAACGAAACCATCCGCTCGCAGGACATCGAGCAGCAGGCCCCGTTCCTCCAGCTGATGGGGGCGAAATTCCAGGCCGGCGGCGCAACGCTGACCTTGGGCGTTGTCATGATGCTGGTTCTTGTCGCCTTGCTTGCCTATGCGCTCAGGTCGACAGCCTGGGGACGGCATGTCTACGCCGTCGGCGACGATCCGGAAGCTGCCCAGCTTGCCGGTGTGGACGTCCACAAGACGATCATGTCGGTCTACATGCTGGCGGGCTTCATCTGTGCCTTGGCCGGGTGGGTGATGATCGGTCGCTTCGGCTCGGTGTCTCCGGCCGCCTCAACCGGCATGATGGGCAACATCCAGTCGATCACCGCCGTGGTGATTGGCGGCATCTCGCTGTTCGGCGGCCGTGGCTCGATTATCGGGGCGTTTTTCGGCGCTCTTATCGTCGGTGTGTTTGAACTGGGTCTGCGCATGGCCGGAGCCAATCCGCAATGGACCTATCTGCTCATTGGCGCTCTTATCATCGGCGCCGTGTCGCTGGATCAATGGATCAGAAAGGTGTCGGGATGACAACGCAACCCATTCTAACGGGGCGGGGACTGACAAAGCGCTTCGGCAAGGTCACTGCGCTCGACAGGTGCGACTTCGAGCTGATGCCGGGCGAAATCCTCGCGGTCATCGGAGACAACGGCGCCGGAAAATCGACATTGATCAAAGCGCTTTCGGGTGCCTTGCAGCCCAATGAGGGGCAGGTGCATCTGCAGGGCAAGGAGGTCCACTTCCAGTCGCCCATCGATGCGCGCAAGGCGGGAATAGAGACGGTCTACCAGACTCTCGCCATTTCGCCGGCATTGTCGATCGCTGACAACATGTTCATGGGCCGCGAGATCCGCCAAAGCGGCTTCATGGGCCGCTTCTTCCGAAAGCTGGACCGCGCGGCGATGGACAAGTTTGCCCGCGAGAAGCTGAACGATCTTGGCCTGATGACCATTCAGAACATCAACCAGGCGGTGGAAACGCTGTCGGGCGGGCAGCGTCAGGGCTTGGCGGTTGCCCGAGCAGCCGCCATCGGCTCCAAGGTGATCATTCTCGACGAACCGACCGCCGCGCTGGGGGTCAAGGAAAGCCGCCGGGTGCTGGAACTGATACAGGATGTCCGCGCGCGCGGCATCCCGATCATCCTGATCTCGCACAACATGCCGCATGTTTTCGAGATCGCCGACCGGATCCATGTGCATCGTCTGGGCAAGCGCCTTTGCGTCATCAATCCGAAGGACTATACGATGTCGGATGCCGTGGCCTTCATGACCGGGGCGAAGGAACCACCCGGGGACCAGATCGCAGCTTGAGGCACGCGTGACACTTGAGGACAACGCACAGCTGATCGCCCGGACGGCGCTTGAAAGGGCAGGTGAGCGTCCGCGCTTCGTCATCGCCCTTGCGGGTCCGCCCGGCGTCGGCAAGTCGACGCTGTCGGAAGCGCTGCTCGCCGCCTTCGACGCTCACGGCGAAGCCGCCGCCATCGTGCCGATGGACGGATTTCATCTCGACAACGCAGTGTTGGAGGATCGCGGCGATCTGGACCGCAAGGGCGCACCGTTCACCTTCGACGCCGATGGCTTTGCCATGCTGCTCGTCCGGTTGCGCGCCCAATCGGACCGCGATGTGGCGATCCCGGTGTTCGACCGCCTTCATGATCTTTCGCGGGCCGGAGGCCGCATCATCCCTGCCGGCCACCGGTTTCTGATCGCCGAAGGCAATTATCTTCTTCTCGATCAGCCGCCTTGGCGCGACATGGCGGACCTGTTCGACATGACCGTCATGCTGTCCGCTCCCGCGGAAGTTCTGCGCAGGCGTCTGATCCAACGCTGGATCGATCACAACCTGGCCGAGCCCGATGCAATCGCCCGCGCCTTGCACAATGACATCCCCAACGCTGAACTCGTGCTTCACGCCTCACGGCAGGCCGATATCGCTCTGGAAAACAGCGGCTGAGGTTTCGCCACCTTGCCGGGGACGGGGGCGGGGCGCCAGGGGACAGATAGCACAAGCCCTGTGGAGCAGGCCTATCGTCTGCTCTCGGGTATCAGCCCCTTGGGTGCGAAACGCAGCACCAGCAGCATGATAACGCCCATCGCCATCAGACGCATATAGGCGGCACTGTCGAGCAGGTGCAGGCGCAGCGGGTTGGCTTCGTCCATGCCGGATGTCATCAGATCAATGAACCACAATCCGACAGGCTCCGCCTCGACCCAGAAAAACCAGACAAGGAAGCCGCCGAGGACGGCGCCCCAATTGTTCCCCGAACCGCCAATGATGACCATCGCCCAGATCAGGAAGGTGAAGCGCAGCGGATTGTAGGTACCCGGCGTGAACTGGCCATCAAGCGTCGTCAGCATGGCGCCCGCGATGCCGACAACGGCCGACCCCAGAATGAAGACCTGCAGGTGCCGCCCCTTGACGTCCTTGCCCATGGCTTCAGCCGCGGTTTCATTGTCACGGATCGCCCGCATCATGCGGCCCCATGGAGATCGAAGCGCGCTTTCGCAAAGCAGCAGAATGATGAGAAGAACGATTGCAAACAGGCCCGAGTAACTCAGCTTCACGACGATGGAAGACAACTCGACTGCGCTCATGTCGAAGTAAGCGGCCCATGATTGGAACACCGGTGATTGCTGTATTTCGACTTCATATGGAACAGGATAGGGGCGCGGCAAACCGGTTACGTTTTTGACGCCGCGTGTGAGCCAGTCCTCGTTCTTAAGCAATGCAATGATGATTTCAGAGATGCCGAGCGTGGCAATTGCCAGGTAGTCAGAACGCAAGCCCAGCGAGATTTTGCCAATAAGCCAAGCCGCCCCACCAGCGAAAATGCCACCTACGAGCCATGAGAATATGATCGGCAGCCCGAGACCGCCAAGATATCCGGTCGCTGCGGAATCCGTGCTTTCAATCGCCTCGACCGCCGGGTCAAAGAAATGGCGCGCTGCGAAATAGCCGCAAACCACGATGGCCGTGACCAGAACGCTTCGCAGCCGTCCTCTCATCTTTTTGTACACCAACGCAATGAGGGCGATGGTTGCAGCCGCAACAGCAATTGCAGCGAGGATACCTGGTCCGCCAACAGCGATTGTTTCCGAAACAGGCTCCATGGAAACCAGCACGGCAGCAACGCCGCCAAGCGCGGCAAATCCCATGATCCCCACATTCAGGAGGCCCGCATATCCCCATTGAATGTTGATGCCCAGCGCCATGATCGCGGAGATCAGGCACAGGTTGAGAATTGCCAGTGCAAGCGATGGGCTTTGGATCACGCCGACGGCGACAAGCAATATGGCCATAACCGCAAAGAGCGACGAAATTCTAACGCTGTTGCTCATACGGATTGGCCCCTGAAAATGCCGGTCGGACGCACCAGTAGGACCACCACGAGAATGACGAATGACACCGCAAATTTATACTCTGTGGACAGCAACTGCACCAAGCCGTCGGGTACATTATCGCCCGGCATGATGTAGGTAAGGACCCTCTTGTAGGCGAAGGTGACCGTTATTTCCGAAAACGCAATGACGAAGCCGCCGGCAACGGCGCCGATGGGGCTTCCCAGTCCGCCAACGATCGCCGACGCGAAGATCGGCAACAGCAATTGCAGATAGATAAATGGCTTGAACGTCTTGTCCAGCCCATACATGGTGCCCGCAATCGTCGCCAGCGCTGCAGCCAGGATCCAAGCAATCAGGACAACCCGTTCGGGATTCACACCTGAAAGCAGAGCCAGATCTTCATTGTCGGAATAGGCACGCATGGATTTGCCGGCGCGTGTACGATTGAGGAACCAGAACAGCGCTGCAACACATATCAGTGTCACCCCAACGGTGATGCCTTGCGTCGTGCGCAGGGCTATGCCTTCGTCAAGGCCGGACCATTCCTTGAATTCACGTGCCGTGAAGATGAAGCGGGCGCCATCACCCATGCTGCGGTCGGCAGGCCCGATGATGAAACGGGTCAAACCGCTGTAAAAGAACATGACGGCCAGCGACGCGATCAAGAGGATGACCGGCTGCGATTTCTTGATGCGGTGGAACCGGTAGACAACCCGGTCGGTTCCCAGAGCCAGTAAAATCGTGGCCAGTATGCCAAACGGCAAAGCCAGCAGTTCGGTGGGCAACAAGCCGAGCGAAATGCCTTGTGCCTGGAAAAACCACGTGACCAGGATGACCGCCATCGTGCCAAAAGCCATCATTTCGCCGTGGGCAAAATTGGAGAACCGCAGGATGCCGTAAATCAGCGTCACGCCCAGTGCTCCAAGCGCAAGCTGCGACCCGTAAGCAAGCGCCGGAACGAAAAGGTAGTTGGACAACAACGCCAGAGCGTTCAGAATTTCCATATCAATCAACCACCCAGAAACGCTTTACGAACATCGGGATCATTCAGCAGTGCTTCGCCCGTGTCCGTGTAAAGATTTGCCCCTTGGGCAAGGACATAGCCCTTGTCGGCAATGTTGAGCGCCTGCTTGGCGTTTTGTTCGACCATCAGGATGGCAATGCCGCTGCGCGCGATTTCGATAATTCGATCAAACAGTTCGTCCATCACAATCGGTGAGACGCCGGCAGTCGGCTCATCGAGCATCAGCACCTTCGGCTGTGTCATCAATGCGCGGCCGACTGCAACCTGCTGGCGTTGACCTCCGGACAATTCACCGGCGGGCTGGTTGCGTTTTTCCTTCAGGACCGGAAAGAGATCAAAGACCTGGGCCATCGTGTCGCGTGGATCATCAGTGCGGATAAATGCGCCCATCTCCAGATTTTCTTCGACAGACATCGATCTGAAGATGTTGTTGTTTTGCGGCACAAAACCCATCCCCTTTCGCACCCGTGCCTGCGGACTGAGCGAGGTGATATCTTCGCCGTCCATCGTCACCTGGCCGGACCGCAGATTGAGCATCCCGAAAACAGCCTTCATCGCTGTGGATTTTCCGGCGCCGTTCGGGCCCACCACAACGGCAATTTCGCCGCGCTCCACGCCGATCGTGCACTCATGCAAAATATCGGCAGCCCCGTAGCCGCCGGTCATGTCTTTTCCCAACAAGAAGCTCATTGCATCGCGGCTTTCGCTGGCTTGTTTTTCAGGCCCGTGCCCAGATAGGCTTCGATCACCTCTTCATTGTTCTTGATTTCTTCGGCTGTGCCTTCCGCCAGAACAGCGCCTTCAGCCATACAGATAACCGGATCGCAAAGCCGCGAGATAAAGTCCATGTCGTGTTCGATCATGCAGAACGTATAGCCGCGCTCCCGATTGAGACGCAGAATTGCATCGCCGATCGTACCGAGCAGCGTCCGGTTCACGCCCGCGCCAACTTCATCCAGAAACACGATTTTTGCGTCGACCATCATTGTGCGGCCAAGCTCCAGCAGCTTTTTCTGTCCACCCGACAGATTGCCGGCCAGTTCGTCGGCAACATGCGAAATTTCCAAAAACTCGATGACCTCGTCGGCCTTGGCGCGGATCTTCTCCTCCTCGCGGCGCACAAGGCCTGGCTTGGTCCAGGCCTTTATGAGTGTTTCACCGGATTGGTTGGGTGGCACCATCATGAGATTTTCGCGCACGGTCAGTGTCGAAAATTCATGCGCGATCTGAAATGTTCGAAGCACGCCCTGTGCAAACAATTCATGCGGGGAGAGGCCCGTGATGTCCTTGCCATCCAGCAAGACCCGCCCGGATGTTGGGCGGTAATGGCCCGCAATCACATTGAACAGGGTTGTTTTGCCGGCGCCGTTGGGGCCGATCAAGCCGGTGATCGAGCCGGGCCGGATCGTCAGGGATGCATTGTCAACCGCACGGATGCCGCCAAAATTCTTGTGTAGATTCTCAACTACAATCAAAAAGTTCACTCACAGTTTTGAGCTGACAATACAAAAACTGCCCGGATTGATATCCGGGCAGTTCCAGTTCTGTAAGCGTTTAGCGGAACTTCGCTGTCGTGATCTCGCCGCCATCAACAAGGATTTCGCGGAACGCGCCAGCGCTTTCACCGGCACCGATCAGCTCGACATTTGTTGCGCCGACATAGTCGATGTCCTTGCCTTCGGACAGAAGCTGGAGAGCCTTGCCGAGTTCACCCGGCAGGATC
This sequence comes from Hoeflea sp., assembly GCA_040216675.1. GTDB lineage: Bacteria > Pseudomonadota > Alphaproteobacteria > Rhizobiales > Rhizobiaceae > Hoeflea. The sequence continues at coordinate 271,169 of JAVJOR010000004.1, forward strand.
TTCTCGCCCGGTGCGTTGGCCACGTCCATAACCTTGGACTTGAAGTCCGCGCTGTTGGAAGAACCGGCGGCTTGCATGGCGAGCATGATCAAGGCTGCCGCGTCATACGATTCTCCGACATATGCATCGATCTTGATACCGGCCTCTTCTGCCATCTCGTTGAACATCGCAGCGCCTTCACTGTCGGTACCAGCGATTGTTCCGTATGAACCGTTCAGGCCGTCACCGATGGCTGCCGGAAGGGAATCGCCAACCATGCCATCCGGAAGAACGAAGGTTTCAAAAGCACCCGCATCGAGCGCCGCCTGAATGATGCCCTTGCCGCCCTGATCAAGATAACCGGCAACGATCAGGACATCGCCGCCAGCCTGCGCCAAGGCGCCGACTTCGGCAGAATAGTCGCCCTTGCCGTCTTCGTGCGAAGAATCGATGGTGATCGTGATGCCGGCTGCCTCGGCATTCGCTTTGATGCTCTCGGCCAACCCCTTGCCGTAGTCGTTGTTTGTATAGGTCAAAGCGGCTGACTTGACGCCTTTATCAGTCAGAACCTCGGCAAGAACCTCGCCCTGGCGGGCGTCGGATGGCGCCGTACGGAAGAACAGGCCGTCATCCTCTGCATCTGAAAGAGCTGGTGATGTCGCGGATGGCGAAATCATGACGATGCCGTTTGGACGGGCAACGTTCTGAAGGACAGCACCGGTAACACCGGAACAGTCGGCGCCGAAGATCGCGCTCACATTGTCCGATGTGATCAAACGCTCGGCAGCAGCAGACGCGGCCGCGGAATCAACGCAAGTCGAGTCACCGCGTACAGGTGTCACAGTCGAACCGTCGAGGAAATTTCCGCTCTCGGAAACTTCCTTCATCGCCAGCTCGCCACTTGCGGCCATTCCCGGTGTCAATGACTCGATAGGGCCGGTGAAGCCAAGAATGACGCCGATCTTGACATCCTCGGCAGATGCAGCGCTCGACATAAGGATTGCGGCCAACGCCGTTGTCACTAGAAGGTTTTTCACTCTCATACTCCTCAATAAGAGACAATTTCGTCTCGACCTGAATTGATATCCCCCAGAAGGGGTTCGTCATAGTCTCAGAATTGCATGGGCCGCATCTTTTTTCAAATGCCTATCATGTCTGCGCATGGCATGGTGAAATTCACGGAATTCAGGCGGACTGCCGGTGAATTCCACGATCGTCGCAGGATATCTGTGATGGGAAGCGGGTTTTTCAGCGCACGCGCTTCAAAAATCCGTCCGGGGCCACGGTGATCTGGAGTTTCCGGTCGATCCGCCTGTCGATTTCGAAGTCGGTGTTGGACTTCAAAAAGGCGTGGACCGCCGACTTGGGGCTGTTGCCCGGGCCCCAGGGCCTGTCACCTGAAAGACGGGCAGGCATGTCCTCGATGAGCGTGTCATAGACAACGCAGTAACTGTCCCTGCTCACCATCGGCGCGTAGGCTTCGAGTTCGGCCAGCACGTGATCATGCGTGTGGTTGGAATCGAGACACACCAGGATCCGCTGGTAACCCGAAGCCACCGCCTTCACCTTGCCGATGGTGTCTTCGGAAATGCTCGAACCTTCGATCATCTCGATGCGGGGAAACAGCGGGTGTGCCTCGATCGCCTCGCGGTTGTGCGCGCGGATGTCGATGTCGATGCCCAGCACCTTGCGCTTCGGCTTGCGCGGGTCGAGCATTTCGCCGCGCTCGGTCGCATCGCACATATCGAGAAGCGCCAGCAGCGAAGCCGAGTAGATCAGCGATCCGCCATGGGCAATTCCGGTTTCGATGATCAGGTCAGGCCTGATTTTCCACACCAGTTCCTGCAGGGCCCAGGTATCGTTCGGGAACTGGATTGCGGGTCGCCCGAACCAAGAAAAGTTGTAAGTCCATTTGTGAGGGGCACTATCGCGCATCCATGTTCGGGACAAAGCCAGAAAATCGGCATCGGCCACGAGGCCGTCGATGTTCTTTTCAACTTCAAGCTGGAACTCCTCATGTGGATCCATCTCTAAACTCCTTCCAGTTCCGCGTCCCGGACGCGATTGATGCACGACCATCGCGGCCACAATTGGCTATCAGATCGAGCGCGGTGACATAAGGCGTGAATGCGCCATGTGATTGCGGATAAGGCGTACATTGGTAGTCCATGTAGGACACCGATACACCCTGTGACTCGAACAATTCGTGGTCGAGATAATTTCTTGCGCCGTGGCCGGTAATGTAATCCTTGCCACCCACTGCCTTGACCAAGGCCAGCACCCGTTCGCTGCTAGAGCCCGGAATGTCAAAGCTTCGCGAATCCATGAATGTCGTATCGGTATCGAGTCCGAAATACCGGCTGAGCGCCAGCATGCTCTCCCGGCTCACCTCGGCAACTGTGGAGAGATCCTTGCCGGTGACGGATGCTGCGATCTCAAGAGCATCCTCGGCATGCGGAGCCCCTTTGAAACTCTTCTCCAGGAGTGCCAGATGCTGGTTGCGCCAGGATTCCATTGGCTTGATACGAACTTCATCGATCGTCTGGCCAAGACGGTGATCGCTCAGCGGCACCGTCATCCAAGCCCGGCCATCCGGCATCTTGACCTGCACGCGGTTCGAGAAACTGCCCTTGGAGAACTGGACATCGTCATAATGGATGAAAACATCCGCAAGCCGAATTTGCTCGAGCAGACCGACCCAGGGAAAATACATCGATTGGCTGATTACTACTCTCAAGATGCGAACTGCTCAATTTTACGCTCCACCACCATGCCGGAAAACCATCAATGTGGCAGTGCTGCCCCGATTCAACGGGCCCGAAGTTGCGGTCCATCCCAATGCAGGAGATCCGCAATTGAGACAATGTTCGTGGCATCTACGCCTCTGGCAAGAAGCGATTTTTTGATTTCACCAAAGAACGTCATCGAGCCAACAAAAAAATTGCTGTGTTCGTTTTTTTGGACTGAATCAAGGGAATTGATCGGTAATTTGTAGCCATCTATAAATTTGTTGGTCCATGACGTGTTGCTGTCGAATATTGGCGTGTTTCCAAAGTCACCAACTGTCGCAAGGTAGGGCAAAGATCTCAAAGGAACATAACATTTTTTGTTTTCAGTACATTCGTACCAGCCTTGAAAAGCAGTAACAGCCTGTGCTGCGCGGTCAAAATACCCATCACATGTTGGAAAACCAATCTCGGCCACGTCATTTTTTCGGCCCTTAAGCTTGCGTGCGGTTACATGAAAGGTGTTGCCGTAGCTCCCGCCGCGAATCTGGATGTCTGAGAACCCGGCACTCGACAAAATCCGTTGTATGGAACGAGTTGTAAACATGTTCACATGCTGGTGTTCAAACTGGGATATATCTCCCAGTTCAATCGATTGTGTGGAGTTAGTCGTTGAAAAACAAAACACGCCACCGTCTGATAGACATGAGAATACTTGTTCGCTGAACCTAACTACATCAGGAATGTGTTCGAATACATCATTGCAATAAATAAACTCTGCCGGCTTTTCGATGGAGTCTTGACCAAAATAATCGTTGATGAGCTCGAAACCGAGTTTTTCGCTCCACTTCTTGGAGTACTCTGAGGGATCAATTCCGACAGCCGTATAACCGTTGGCCTTCAAATACTCGATGGAAAAACCGGCCCCGCACCCAATTTCATAGGCGACTTTCGGCGAGAAACGTTGGATCTCATTCAGAAAGAAACGGTTGACGCTTGAACCATATGTATCCATCTGACCTGACTCCGGATTGAGAAAGCCGATGTTTTCGTTCATCTGATAAGCACGATTCATGTTGGCCCACTCCAACTCGGTCGGCTTGAATCTCAGATAGTCAAACTCACGATCGATGGTAACTCGGATAGGCATAGTCTGGTCGATATTCGGTGAACCTTGAGTTGATCCGCTCAAGCGCCAGTAAAAAGGCATTTTTGCAATTTCAACGAAATCGCTGGTGACAATCCAGTGCGGCTTCATATGCTGCCCCTATGGTATGATGAGAGAAGAATTGGCCTGTATCAGTTCTCATCCCCGAAAAATACAAAGGCTTGCCGCCAAACGCGACCGACACTTCATGCTCAAGCTTTTCTAGAATTTTTCGATTGGTGATTGTTGGTCTGCACAGTTTCATCGTTTTCTCTAATCGATATGACGCAACGACAGAAAAATCAGGAAATATTCGACAGATCTCATTACCGATTTCGGCTGTTTCCGGTGGCTTGCCAATGGGATGAAGAAACTCCACTGCCAGAACGCTTCGTTCCTCATCGCGTTTATCCGAATTGTAAGCTCCATAGTTCACGATTCGCGACGATTTTAAGGATGGGTCATGACACAGGAGATAATAGGCAGGGAAGTCCGCACCAATGCGCCTGTCGACTTGGAAATAGGCGATCGACAGTTCGATTTGGTCCAAATCAGCGTTCAATTGCTGTGCGAGTGTATGGATTGGGGCCGCGACTATGCAAGCGTCGCAGGTTTCAGACAGAGGAGATCCATCGCTCAACAACTGGCCGTCTTCGATGCCAATCTGTTTTTCGAATTCGATCTTAATGTTGTTTTTCTTGGCCCATGCGATCACTCGCTCATTCAAGTCCGTGTATGCTGCCTTGAAAACCAACCCGAGCCGGTCACCAAATATTTTCCCGGACGGTTCGGTTTGCACAGGGTTTGCAACAACCTGATCCAGCCACGCGTCTTTCTTAAGGCGGTCCGCTTGTGGTTTGTCGCAAACCACCATTCTTCGAAGATCATAGAAGCAGTGCAAAGCCTCTTTCGTAAGGCTTTCAGCCTTCGAATGCCAAAGCTTTTCGATTGCCGGAATCGTCACTTGAAGCGCAGCGGTCCGCCCAAACCTCCGAATGGCTTCCTCCCGAGAGTTCGAGGCGCGATCTTCTGAACCGCCTCCCGCACGCATCTCGACCAGGATGGTCTCCAAATCGGGATGGTTTCTAAGGTCAGGATACACACTGTCAAAATTGTTTGTGCCACAGATATTGCTCGCCCCAAGATCGACCCTGACGCCCTCGAGAACCTCGAATACCTCTGCACCAAAAATCTGACACAGATACAAATACTGATCGTGATTAACGTATATGACGTGCATTCCCAGTTCTTGCCGGCCAAACGGAGTGTCGATTTTGTTGTAGAGACCGGTTACAGACCGCCCACGTTCAAAAATTGTGACATCCATTTGCCTGTCGGCCAGGGCTGCTGCTGACACAAGGCCGCCCACTGAAGCGCCAACAATACCCACGTTCTGCTTGTTTTTGCGCATCAATCAGGATCCGAATCTAAACCAGCTTATTTGCGGGCAGTACGGCATACGTTTCAGCGAAAGATTGTTCAATCCAAAGACTTCCTCGAGCGCCTTGGTTTCCCCCGGCCATATGGCCTGGTTGATTTCCTCAAGCACGACGATGCTGCCTACGGTCAATCTTGGCTTGATCTGCTGCATCAGCTTCACGGTAGGGCCATAGAGCCCAAGCCCAAAATTCGCAAGAGATACCACTGTTTCGGGATGTTTATCCAAGTAGCTGTCGAAACTTTCCGGCAACGCTCCTGTGACGATTGAACTCTTAGGCACGTGACCTACTGGCCGGTTAAGATCCAGGAGGTCTATTCCGTTTCGCATTTCATCTGCTCCAGAAAAGGCCATGCCACCTACCTTTTTCAACGGAATCTCTTCATCTGATTGATTTCCATCAAACTTGCCAATTTCCGAGAACCCGTCAAAGGAGTCGAAACCAATAATTTTCCGAGTATGATTGTAGGGCTCGTAAATGGCGCTCAATTGCTGCCATGCGAAGAATGAGGACCCCCTATATACGCCAAAATCGCATATGGAACCGTGGACATCAATTATCTCTTTGAAAATTTCGCTTCTTATCAAGAAAGAGGCTAGAGACTGCCTAGGAGTGTACCGGCAGAATGCGTGCATCTTTTCGGTGAAGCTTCCGCTGGAATCTTGGAAGTAGTTCTCAATTTTTGAAAAGTAAAATTTCTCGCTATCGCGGTAATTTTTCGAATTCGACTGATCCAAGGTGGCATCCTTTGATGTTTTGAGTGAGGCTGGGTTGAGATATGATCAGCCCTGATTGAGGCGACTTTCCAGCAACCTGACCGGAAACATCATTCCGTCGATCAGATTGTAGTATTCCGCAGCACTTTGCGCGTCACCGATCGCCATGTCGAAACTCAGATGGTCTTCTGCAAAGCCCATGAACTTCGGAATGTCGCTGCGATAACGATAAACCGGCTCAAACATTTTCGCAGCCTTCACCCCGCCCCAGGCCTTGATTGCCTCCTTGTAGGCGGCCTTTTTGACCTTGAACCGCGCCGGGTCAGCGACGGTTTCGCAATCGCCCGCGCAGGCCTTGATGAAGCCTTCCTCCCAACCGCTGAGTTCAATGCCGTAGCGCTGCTTGAACCATTCGATCGTGTGCGCGACCGAGGCGGTGATGCCAAGCTCGATCGGGAACGGAAAGTTCTCCGCTTCGAGTGCCCCCTGGTTTTCCTCGCGTACCGTCCTGATGCGTTCAAGACCCACCTCCGGATCACGCAGACCGGCGCTGTTGGACTGGCTGCAGGTGCCGAAGACCGAAAGCGGCCGCTCCCAGTAGATGCACATGCCGGCCAGCATGACCGTCTTGCAGATACTCTCGTAATCGGGATTGTGATGTTCAAAATAGCGGTTCGAGAAGGTACTGCGGATCCGCTCCAGCAGGTCCTTCCTCAATGCGCCGTGATAGATTCCGAAGGAACAGGCCGGCCGGTCCTTGGCGCCTTCCCAGAAGAACATCCTGCGCATGAGGTCCTTCTTGTCCATGTGCATAAGATGGCTGCCGGTCGGGATCTTGGTGATCTCTCGGTGGGCGCGCGCCTCGGGCCAGACAAAATAGGATCGCCCCCAGGTGAACGCGTCGGCCTGCGGCACGCGTTGGCTCGTCACGCGGAGCGCCTCGCAGAGTTCCGGATCGAGATAGTCGTCGTCGCCGATGATGCTGATCCATTCGCCGCGGCAATGAGGCGGAAGGCGCTCCCAGTTGTCCTGCATCGAAAGCGGCTCGGCCTCAGGCGGCAGAAGCTGCAAGCGGTCGTCGTCAAGCTCGCGTACGAAATCGGAAAGCGGCGCGGGGTCGTCGGAATTGTCGCCCAGCAGAATTTCGAAATCATCGCGGGTCGAGGCCAGCATGTGGCGCACCGCATCCATCGCATAGGATTGCCGGTTGCGGGTCGGAATGCAGATGGTCAGCCGGGTCATCGCGCAAAAGCCCTCGCGCCCGAAGCCACGATCTCGATAGGCAGGATTGCATGCTCCGCAAACTTGTAGAAATCGGCCGGCGTGGTTGCCGGAACGGAAGCCTCGCGGAGATAGAGCATGTCATGGAGCACGCCACTCAATTCGTTGAGCGAGGTGTTGCCGTGAAAGGGCGCGGGTTCGAACAGATGACGCCACTTGCCGCCGTCAAGAGCCTCGAAACCACGTTCGAAATAGGCCCGCTTTACGTCGTAATCGGCCTCGGTTCGAGCGTACCGCAGCTCATCCATCGCCGCATGCGCAAAGTTCTCGCCGAAGCCGCTGGTGTCGATGTCATAGGTTCGGCAAAACCACGACGTCGTAGAGGCGATCGAGGCGCACAGCCCTGCGCCGGGATCGCTGATCGGGAAAGGAAAGACCGGGTCGTCCATGTCGACCTTGCCTTCGGTTTCCTTCTTGAAAGTCAATATCCGCTCCACAAGAGTCTTGTGGGACTGTGTGCCTGCGGAGTTTGAGGCTGCACCGGCGCCCAGCACCGAGAACGGCCGCTGGCAGTGGACCAGCATCTTGGCCTCGCGGATGACCTTGCAGACGCTTTCGAAATCGACCACGGGATGTTCGAAATAGCGGCCGCCATACTTCCGTTTGATCCTTTCCATCAGCGACCGTCGGACTGCGCCATGATAGGCGCCGAAACCACCCGACGGGACACGCTTGCGTTCCGTCCAGCGGTAGAGGTGATCCTGCAGCCGTGATTTCACGGCGATGACGGTGTCGTGGCATACTGGAATCGTCGAAAGCGCCGGCTGCGGACGGTTGTCGGGCCAGTTGAAGTTCATCCGCGACCACGCCACCGCTTCCACTTCCGGGTAAAGCCGCTCATAATATTTGAGCAACAGCACCAGCTTCGGATCGATATAGTCGTCGTCGCCGATCACGCTGATCCAGCGGCCCTTGGCGAGGGCAGCGAGCCGCTCCCAGTTGTCGACCATCGGAAGCACCTTGTCTTCCGGACCGACAAGACGGAACCGCTGATCCTTGAGTTCGGTCTCGAAGAAGTCGGCAAGAATGCTGCCATCGTCGGAATTGTCGCCGACGAGGACCTCGAAATCCGTCCGGTCGCTGTTTGCGAGTGCGCGGATCGTTTCGATGCAGTAGGTCTGCCTGTTGCGCGTTGGCAGGCAGATGGAAAGCTGGATCATGTGTCTTCTTCGCTTGAGGCTCTGAGCGCCGTCACCCTTTCAGGTCAAGCTTGCCCGATCCTTGCCCCTTCCGCGTTCAGGCGCCCTGCAACCTACTGCTTGAAACGCTGTCGGCCGGGGCTGGATTTCGGCGGTGAATCCTGATCGATTGCGCGCCGGATCAAAGCGTGCCGGGAGTGCCCCATGAAAATCAGTGATGTGAAGACGTTCGTCGTTGCCAATCCGCCGCCACAGGCCGGCGGCCGCTACTTCCTTTTCGTCAAGCTGACGACCGATGGCGGGGTTGTCGGCTACGGCGAGGCCTATGACGCCGCCTTCGATCCGCATCTGACAGCGAAGCTGATCGAGGATGTTGCCGGACGCTATCTGGTCGGCCGCGATCCGCATGACATCGAGAATTTCTTCCGGCTCTGTTACTCCTCGGGCTTTTCGCAGCGTCCCGACGTGACCATGATGGCCTGCTGTTCGGCGCTGGAAATGGCCTGCTGGGACATCATCGGAAAAGAGGCCGGACAGCCGGTCTACAAGCTCCTTGGCGGCCGGGTTCACGAGGGTCTGAGATCCTATACCTATCTGTATCCGGCAACCGGCAGCGCCGATCCGCTGTCCACCGACAGCCCGAGGAATGTCTACAACGATCCGGATCTGGCTGCCGCCGCGGCGACAGAGGCGGTGCGTCAGGGCTTCACCGCGGTCAAGTTCGATCCCGCCGGACCTTACCGGGTGCAGGGCGGACACCAGCCGCTCTTGAGCGACATCGACCTCTCGGCAAGCATGGTCCGCGCGGTGCGAGAAGCCGTCGGTTCCCGCGCCGACATCCTGTTCGGCACACATGGACAGTTCACTGCCAGCGGCGCCATCCGCATGGCCCGCGCCATCGAGAATGCCGATCCTCTGTGGTTCGAGGAGCCGGTGCCGCCCGATCAGGTCGCGGCGATGGCGGAGGTGGCGCGGGCAACCTCGATCCCGGTCGCCACAGGCGAACGGCTTGTGACCAAGTATGAATTTGCCCGCCTCATCGAGGCCCGCGCGGCGGCGATCCTGCAGCCCAATCTGGGCCGATCCGGCGGGCTTCTTGAGTCCAAGAAGATTGCCGGCATGGCGGAAGCCTTCGGCATTCAGATCGCGCCGCACTGCTATTGCGGGCCGCTCGTCGCAGCCGCCAACATCCAGCTTGCCGCCACGCTGCCCAATTTTCTGGTGCTCGAATCGATCAAGACCTGGGACGGGTTCCATGCCGAGGTATTGAAAAAGAAGATCGAGTGGCAGGACGGTTTCGTCATCCCGCCAAGCGAGCCGGGGCTGGGCGTCGAACTGGACGAGGCGGTCTGCGAGGCAAACCCGTGGACCGGGGATATGCTGCATCTCGAGATGAGCCGCGAACCGATCCGTTTCTGATCTGCTGCCGGGGAGCGCGATGTCAGCCGATCTGGCCCTTGTCCCAGTCCGGATCGTCGAAGCTCTGGATCTCGACGCGGTAGCCGTCCGGCGAATGGAACAGCGACGAGTAGACGCCGAACTCGTCGCTGTGCGCGGGTCCGCTGACATAGGTGACGCCCTTGGCTTCAAGGAAGTCGCGCCATCCGTCGACATCCGGCGAGACGATGGTCAGCGTCACCCCGGCTGTGCCCTGCGGGCGGTCGGGGAGATTGCACACGCCGATATAGCTCATCGGCGTCAGCCGGTAGATGTGGCAGGCGCCCTGATCGACAACGAAATCCAGTTCCATCACCTCGCGCAGGAAGCGTGACCCCCGCTCAAGATCGGAGGTGTAGGTGAAGACGATGGAATGGCTGATCGGCGGTCTTTGCATCAAGGGCTCCTGTAAAGTCTCTCCGGAGCGTGCCCCTTGCGGCGTGATTCGGGCAAGAGGTCGCAGCGCTTTGCACAGGGATGACCGATCAGCAGCTTGACCCGGGCTGCCGCAATCGGGCAAATCGCAGGCCAGCAGGACGCGCGCCGGGATGACAGCCGCCGCCGCCAAAACAAGGATCGCGCCATGTCAAAGCCCGTGCTTATTGCCCCGTCAATCCTGTCGGCCGATTTCTCGCGTCTCGGCGACGACATCGAGGGCGTGGTGCGCTCCGGCGCGGACTGGATCCATCTCGATGTGATGGACGGGCATTTCGTTCCGAACATCACCTTCGGGCCAGGCATCATCAAGGCGGTTCGCCCGCGCACCGAGGCCGTCTTCGATTGCCATCTCATGATCGAACCTTGCGATCCTTATCTCGAGGCTTTTGCCGACGCTGGCTGCGACATCATCACGGTGCATGCGGAAGCCACAAAACATCTCGACAGGTCGCTTCAGGCGATCCGGGCGCTGGGCAAGAAGGCCGGTGTTTCGCTCAATCCGTCGACGCCCGAAACCGTGATCGAATACGTGCTCGACCGGCTCGACCTCATTCTCCTGATGACCGTCAATCCCGGGTTCGGTGGGCAGGCCTTCATTCCGTCGGTGGTCGACAAGGTGGCGCGGGTCAAGACCATGATCGGCGACCGCCCGATCCATATCGAGATCGATGGCGGCGTGACGCCTCAGACTGCGCCGCTGGTCACCAATGCCGGCGCCGATGTTCTTGTCGCGGGCTCGGCTGTCTTCAAGGGCAATGGCGAGGCCGACTGGGCAAAAAACATCGCCGCCATCCGAAGCGCGGCCGGTTAGACCCTTTCGAAGCAGCGCGAAAGCGAAAACGGCTCCGTTTGTCGATCCGGGGTCGCGAGGCTTGTCATAAAATTGCGCCCCTTGGCTCAGGCGAGGCGTCCGGACAGTTTCAGCCGGCTGACACCGCCGTCGGGGAAGATGTTGAGACGCACGTGAGTGACCGGTCCGATACGGGCGATATGGTCCGACAGATCGTGCACGTGATCGGCCTGCAGCTTCTGTGGCGCGATCAGTTCCGGCCAGAACATCGAAGCCGTAATGATGGCGTCGCGGGCGTCGGCGCCGAATTCGCTCATGTCGGCAGCCTGGATCGAGCAGCTGTCGGGGAAATTGCCCTTGAAGTAGGCCGTGTCGACGATGGCGCGGGAAATGAGTCCGCGCGCGCCGAGCGCAATCACGATCCATTCGTTGCCGGGCACGCGTCTGCGGCTGGTTTCCCAGCCGTCGCCCATGTTCTCGCCGCGGCCCGGCGCGAGCAGCCGGTGGTATGAGCCGTAATGGGCATCGGAAAACCCGACAATCCTACCGCCCTTGAGCGAAGAAGATAGTTCGATCTCGCCGTCGCCGGCCCGCGCCGGATCGAGATAGGGCTGGCCGAAGACCCTCAATCGGGCCACGCCCCCGTCAGGGTAGATGTGCAGGCGCACATGCGTGAAGACCTCTGCCGAGGTCGAGGCCAGGTAGTGATGTGCATCCGGCCCCAGCGGACTTGTCGGCAGGACCTCTGTCCAGACCGTGGCGGCATCCGGTTCGCCTGACACATTGCAGGCCTCGATGCGCGCCGCCGGCGGGTAGTTGCCGGTAAAATGCGAGGTATCGACATCGAAGCCGTCGATCCGTCCCGCGACGGCCAGGCGGATGACGGCATGGTCATGTCCGAGCACGCGCTTCCGCCGGCTTTCCCAGCCGTCCATCCATTTTCCGTTGTCGTCATACTTGTCGGGAATGAACACCGCCGGCTGGTCGGCCAGCATGCGCTCGAGCGGCGCGAAGAACTCGTCCGTCGCCGATAGCCCGCGTGCGCCGAGGCCGGCCGACGCAAGATTGACGCTGTTGACGGCAAAGCCTGGAACAGCCGCGGTCTGTTCGTTCATGTTCATGCTCCTGGTGGCTCTTCAGTCCGAACTCAGGCGTTCGGTCTCCTGCTGCCAGCGTATCGCAATATACCGGCTTTGGTTTCAAATTTTCCCTGAAGATGTTGAAGCGGCAACCTGCTCTATCGCGGCACGCGACCCTCGGATCACATGGTCGATGAAAAGCTTGATTTTCGGGTCCTGCAGTCGCTTGTGCGGATAAAGGCAGGAGAAGGGCTGCGGCACCGGCGGCGTGGCCGGGGCCACCACCACAAGGGATCCGTCCTCGAGATGCTTCGCGACATCGAAACGGGTCTTGCTGGTGATGCCGCAGCCCGCAAGCGCCCATGCCGTCAGCACGTCGCCGTCGTCGCTTTCCAGCGAACCTTCCGGATGATAGGCGCGGATCTCGCCCTCGACGACCAGGTTCCAGAAGAACTCCGTGGCGCCGGGATAGCGCAGCAGCAGGCATTTGTGCTTGTCTGCGATGATCTCGTCGCCGCTTGCGGGCATGCCGTTGGCTTTGAGATAGGCAGGCGAGGCGACCAGCACCCGTTCGAAATCATGGATGGCGCGCACGCGGAAATCCGAATCCGGCAACGGGCCCAGAACGAAGGCGGCATCGAGGCCCTCCTGGGCGATGTCGACCTTGCGGTCCGAAAGTCTCAGCCGGACATTGATGTCCGGATACTCGGCCTTGAAGGCCGGGATCAGCGGCGCCACCAGTTTCTTGCCGAGCGCCAGTGGCGCCGAGATAAAGAGTGTTCCCTTTGGTTGCGCCGTGATTTCGGCGATGCTGCCTTCCACCTCCTGGATGGTGTCGAGGATCTTGATCGCGCCCTTGTAGAACAGTTCGCCATGGGCGGTCGCCCGGAGGCTGCGCGTGGTGCGGTTGAACAGGCGTACGCCAAGGCTCTTCTCCAGATCCGAAATCCGGCTGGAGGACACCGCGGCTGAAACCCTCAGGTCCCGTGCGGCGGCGGACATGCTGCCCAGTTCATAAACGCGGACGAATGTCCTGAGCATGTCCACATAGGCCATGATTGTATCCCCCAATGTCCGGCAGTGTGACTGTCTGGCAAAATCCACGCGCTTCCGCCGTTGCGATTTTGCGGAATTGGCTGAAGGCACGGACTATTATCTTGCTGCGTATGGTAATTCGGCTTGCCGGGCGGCGCAATCACCGTGCTTTCAGCCTTTGGCTTCAGCCCCTGCGTTTCAGCCGCACAATGGCGAGATCGAGCGCGGAGAGAAAACGCGAGCGGTCGGGCTTGGAAAAGGGCGCCGGGCCACCCACCTGCGCGCCCCCCGCTCGCAGATCCGCCATGATCGATCGTGTCGCTACGGCCATCCCGATCGAATCATGGGTGAAGGGTTTGCCGTTCGGCCCCAGAACCGCGGCCGCATCGGCTTTCAGGCAGCGTTCGGCGAGCAGGATGTCGGCCGTCACCACTACGGAGTGCGGCGTCACGTGTTCCACGATGCGGTCGTCAGCGGCATCGAAATTGCCCGGCACGATCTCGCGTTCGACCAGCGGGTCGGCTTCGATACGGAAGAAGCTGTTGGAAACGAAAGTGACCTTCACGCCATGGCGCAGCGCCACCCGCACGCATTCCTCGCGCACCGGGCAGGCATCCGCGTCAACCAGCAGCCGGATCGCCGGCGCGCTCTCATCCTGTGTCTGATCCATGCGCGTGCTTTTATCGATCCCGCATCAGCAAGCCAAGGCCATCAAACCAAGGATCGGCCTGATCACGGAAAGTCGGCCTTCCCGAACGGCGCTTGTATCGATCCTGCAGCAGAGGATGAAGTTGCCGTAGACCCCGGCGCCGCAAATCGCGACCTCTTGATCCGCGGCAAGTTCGCGCTCCCGGGAGTCCATGCGGTCCCGCGCCCCCGACCAGAACTTCGCCAGACCGGCGACGGCGGTATCTGATCCGGGAATGTCGACAGCCTCCTGCTGCGCCCCTGATCCGGATCGAACCCCAAAAGCCGCTTGGCGTCCGGGAAGCAATTCCTGGAGGATTAACGGCACGCGCTCTCCGTCTTTGGAACCAAACCCGCTCCGAATTCATTTTACATCGTAAGCCAAATTCAAACGGGGGAAAGGCGCTGGTTCATACAGCTGTTTCCGCCCGTGCAGCAGGAAAGGCATAACCGATGACGCACCAAGCGACGAACGATGAAGTACAGAAAATCCTGAAGGACGACAACACGTCGACCGAGCAGAAAATCGACACGCTTGAGTCAATGCGCGATGCACGCAGGGCGGAAATGCGAGCTGCCACCGAAAGCCCGATGGTTGCAGATGACGACGTCGGTGACGATCTCAAGATTATTGACCGGGCGCTTGCCGATCTTCACGCCGGAACGGTCTCCATCGAGGACAGTGGCGCCGCAACGCTTTGATGCTTTGGCGCTCGTACCGCATCGAGCGCTCACGCACATGCATCCGTTCAAGCCGAAACGGCCTGCGCATTCAGCTGGATGCGCGGGCCGTGGGTTGTCTGCCGTTTTCCGGCGGGATTCGCATCACTGCTACCGCTCGGTAAGCCAAAGGCCGGATCCCGTCCTCTTTGAGGCCGGGCTCAGAAGCCGATGTCAAACCGCCGCAGGATTCCGAATTCGACGGAATACTGGTTCTTTGATCCCTGCGCCGTGATCGGCGAATTGGCGGCGTCACCGACGAGCCGGTCCCAGCTCGCACCGGCTTCGATCGCCCAGTAGTCGTCCATCTGGTAACGCAAACCGGCTTCCAGCCCTGCGCTGATCAGTCCGCCACCGACGGTGGTGGCGGGAAACCGCGCCGAGGCTTCAGCAGCTGTGACGCCGAAATAGGTGTTGGCGAAAGTGCTGTCGGCAAAATCAAGGCGGGGACCGCCATAGACCGTCCACTTGTCGTCGGGCTGCAGGATATAGTCGGCTCCCAATTCCCCGCGGATGCCCTCATGGCCACCAAAACCGCGCCGCAAGGCGCCCAGAACGCGGAATTGCCCAGCCCGGTACTTCGCGGCGAGGCCAAATTCATATGCGGTGTCGATGGTGTTGAGCCCCGCGAGTTCGGGGGAATCCTTGGCGGAGCGTTTGCCGACCACACCGAAAGACGGGCTCAGCGAAAAGCCTTGGTCGGAGCCGCCGCCGATGACAAACCCGTTGGGCAGTTCAAGCCGCTTGAGCCGGACAAGCGGCACCGGCGAAAGAACCAGATCGCTCGATCCGAAGTAGCTCGGAGACACTCTGCCGGCCGCTCCGAGTTCAAACGAGATGCCGGGTCCACTCTGGCTCGACGCGTCCTGCGCCTGGGCCACCGGGCCGAGGGCGGCGCTGGCCGAAAGCGTGATGGCGACCGAGCCGAGGATTCGAAATGGGAGCATTGAGACTGTCCGGTACTGCTGGAATTGAGATCGTGCCATGAGGCTTGGCAGTCAAACCATACCGCGCGAAGGTTAACAACCAGCGGACACGGTTCGAGTCTGTTTCGATCTTTTCCGAAAGACCTACTCGGTCCTTCCAGCAGGGGAGTTGTGCTCGATTTCGCGCCGCACATGGTCCCGTGCCGAAGCGACCTTCTCGATCACGGTTGCGCTCGCCCTGCCTTGCTTGCTGGCAAGGAAATCATGCATGCGCATGTCGAGTTCCTTGAGGCGGCTGTGGCGCTTGCCTTGCAGGCGTGGCGAGATATCGGGGGCGAAGGGGTTGAAGAACACTGTGCTTCCTCTGGTTGGGGGGAGGTAAGGAAATAAACCGGCTTCGGGTTGAGAAGGGCGGTGCAAGACCGCGGCAAAGGATGCTTCTGGAACCGGGCATGATGTGCGCGAGGGCCGGGGCCGGATTGGCCCTTGCGCTCATGCCCGGTTCCACGGCCCCTGCCTAGGCGGGGGTCCTTTCTGATGATTTCAGAACCATGGCTTCGGCCTTCTGGATTTGCTCGCGCAGCTGAAGGCGGATCTTCTTCATCGACATGACCCGCAACGAATCCGGTGAGGGGCGCATCTGCTCTCGCTGGATGCGGGATTCGATTATGCTGTGGCGGCTCCTCAAGGCTTTCAGTGTTGCGATCATTTTAAACCCTTTCCTCTTGCAGACGCCCCCAAGATGGGATCAATTTGCTGATAGGACAAATCGATTGTCTATATCTAAGTCATAGAGAAAAACTATCTAATATGCCCTATCGTCCGACCCATCGCCAATTGGAGTATTTTGTCGCTGTTGCCGAGCGCGGCCACTTCGCCGAAGCCGCGAGGGCGTGCAATGTTTCCCAGCCGACGCTGTCGACCCAGCTGCGCCTGCTCGAGGACCAACTGGGGGCGGATCTGATCGAGCGGGGCGTCGGCCGGGCCCGGCCGACGCCGGTTGGGCTCAAGATGCTGCCGCTTGCGAGAACCGTGCTGTCCGCGCTTGACGACATGGTCGGCATGGCCGCCACCGGAGCAGACAACCTCGGTGGCCTCGTCCGGCTTGGAGTGGCACCGACCTTTGGCCCCTATTTCATGCCGCGCTTTCTGCCGCGGCTGCACGCGATGTTTCCGGCACTCGAGGTTTACATCCGGGAAGACAGGCCGTCAGCGCTTGAGGAAGGGGTGGGCAACGGGCTGATCGATTGCGCCATCACTCCGCTTCCCAACCTTCCCGATGCGTTTTCCAGCTCAACGATCTGCGAGGAGACCATCTATCTCGGCATCCCCGCTGAGCATCCGCTGGCACAAAGCCGCTCCATCACGATCGACATGCTCAGGGGCAGCCGTTTGCTGACGCTCGGACGCGGCCACCGTCTCTATGAACAGGTGCAGACACTGTCCGATGCGTCGGGCGCAAAGCTCAGCGAGGATTACGAGGGAACAAGTCTCGATGCGCTCAGACAGATGGTGTCCATCGGCATGGGCCTGTCCCTGTTCCCTGCCGCTTATGCGGCGTCGGAGGTCAGCTCCGACGGATCAATTCGCCTGTGTGAAATCGAGCGGTGGCCCATCCGCCGGGCGATCTGTCTCATCTGGCGAAAGGGCAGTTCGCGCGAGCAGCATTTCCGGACGCTGGCCGGTTGCGCGGTCGAAGCGATTTCGGAGATGGGGGTCACGGGAGTTTCCCGGGCGGAATCCTGAAAGGCGCCTCTCAAATCAGGATTCGGCAGTTCCTTCCGCCTTTGATCTTCCGCTTCCGGGTCAACAACCGCCGGAAATGGTTCAGTACTCTTGATGCAACTGTTGCACAATCGGCACAACCATAAACAAGAATTCCGTACTCGATGAATCGCTAGGGTTGAATTTGACTGTCAAATGTGGTGGGTCATTTTGTATATTAAGGATTTGTTAAGGTATTGGAGGGGCGCTGGCGGTCTCCGGGGGTAAAAGCGTGTTTCACTTTCGCAATCGGCTGGCTTGTTCCTCCTGCCTGACAGCAGCATTCGCTACATTGTCTGCTGGTGTCGCGACAGCGGGTGAGGCGCGCGATCCCTGGAAAAACCTGCGCAACAACGATGATGGCCCGAATGCCGCTCCAGCGGAACGCAATCCGCAGGCAGCCGGTACGAATGTTCTGGAAACCACCGACGCCACCTATGTGGTCGGCGAGCAGGATCTGAACGACAATCTCGATATCCTGCTTGATCGCAGCTACGGCGCAACGCCGGCGCGCGAGCGCGATTTCATCGCCGGGATAGACGGGCTTGCCGGGGGCAAGAAATGGCGTCCGCACGTCGAATTCACGGCAGCTCCGGGCAACAAACGCACCATGGGGCAGGTGAACCTGTTTGCGCCTTTGATGCAGGATTCCGATTCGCTGTTCTATGCGGACCTGCGCGCATCTGCCTGGACCACTGATGTCCAGGAGGGCAATTTCGGGATCGGTTACCGCCAGATCGTCCCGGGTGCGTTTTTCGGCTCCGACGCGATTCTGGGCGTGTACGGTTTCGTCGATGCCCGCCATTCCGAATACAACAACATGTTCTATCAGGGATCGCTGGGCGCGGAACTGATCACGGAGCGCTTCGAATTCCGCGTCAACGGCTATCTGCCTTCCGGCAGCGAGTATGTTGTCGGAACGGCGCCCGGCGGCGGCGTCACGCTCAATGGCCGTGACATTGTCTATTCCAATGGCAATCTGGTCGAGCGCGCGCTCCCGGGCTTCGATGTCGAGGCCGGCGTCAAGATCGATTTCTCCGAAGCGGCGATCCGGTTGAATGCCGGGTATTTCCGTTTCGAACGCGGCGACACGGTGGTCGAAGGGCCGCGCTTCCGCGCCGAAGTCGAAATCGACGACCCCTTCGGGTGGGACGGTGCGAAGCTCAGCATCGGCGGCGAAATCCGCGATGACAAGGTGCGCGGCACGGAAGCCAGCGGGCTGGTGCGCCTGCGGGTGCCGATCGGCGGGCCGGGCAAGTCCGAGCTCGCGGACCGGCAACTCAGCGACCTCGAAAAGCTGATGACGCGCCGGATCAACCGCGACGAGGATGTCGTCGCCCCGATTGTTCGAAAGGGCAACTCGGCCGGCACGGGCGCGGTGACCGACGCCATGAGCGGCGAGACGCTGCAGGCCTTTTTCGTGGCGAACACCGCGCAGGGAGCAGCCGATTGCTCCAGCGTCGCCAATGCCTGCGATTTTGCGACCGCGCAGGGACTTGCCGGCGCAGGCGACACCTTCCTGCCGATTGATATAGCCGGCGTGATCGGCAGCGTGTTCACGCTCAATGGCGACCGCCAGCAGGTCATCGGCGCCGGGGGAAGCGGCCAGGCGGTCGTGCAACTGAGCGATGGATCCGGTTCCTTCCTGGTCGTGGGCAACCTCGGCGGACGTCCGATCATGACCGGCATCAACATGGGGCATTTTGCCGATACCCGCGTGGCCGGCATTGCAACCAACGGGGCGGCCGGCATAAGTGGCAACGGCATGACCGGCACCATCCGCGTCGATGATGTCGTTCTCAACAATGGCGGGCTCGATTTCGGCAGTTCGGGCGCTGCAATCAATGTGTCCGGTGCGACGATTTCCAGCGGGACCGAGGACGGCATCCGGCTTGATCACCTGACGGGTTCCGCCACCTTCTCGGATACACGCATCTCGACCACCAGTGGCCACGGGGTGCGGATGTCCGCCAGCGGCGGGGCCTCGGTGACCTTTGCCAACGGGCTCGACATCGACACCACCACCGGAACCGGCCTGAACGCATCCGGCGGCGGCACGCTGTCGGTCGGCGCAAGCGGTGCTGACGAGAGCATCACGTCGACGGCCGGCCAGGCCGTACGCATGAGCGGCGTGAACATCGGCGCCGCCGGCATGACCTTCGACAGCATCACCTCCACCGGCAGCGTCGGCGCAGGCATTGAGGTCACGGGTGTGGGTGGCGGGACCTTTACGGTCTCCGGTCCAACCACGATATCAGGCTCTGCCGGACCGGGCATCAACCTGTCCGGCAATTCGGCAGGATTCAATTTCAGCGGTGCAACCGGCGTCACCATGACAGCCGCTGCCGCCGGTGTGGCCGTCTCCGGCGCTACAGGCGGCACGATTGTTCTGGCTGATCTCGACATTGCCTTGCAGTCCGCGGGTGCGACCGGTCTCGATCTTTCAGGCGCCACGCTCAATGCCAATCTGACGGCGACCGACTTCGACGTGACCTCGACGAGTACGGTCGGCACCACCGGGGTCGACCTGTCCGGCACGATGGGCGCCGGTATCGTGCGTCTTGGCGATTTGAACGTAAGCGGCGGCAGTGCGACGATTGTGGGCGTCAACACCGGTGTCCAGTTCACCGCGGCGACCAACGCCACGCTGGTGTTCGGAGACGGTGAGGGAGCCACCGACAAGGGATCGTCCATCTCCGCGGTGACGGCGATCGCTGGCGGTTCGACCGTCACGCTCGGGTCCTATGACTTCGATGATGTCAATTTCACCGGCACGCTTGATTTCACGGCTTCGGGCAGCCAGAACCTCGTCTTTGTCGGCTACACGGCCACCGGGGACGGTTCCGGGTCCAGTGTCACCAACCTGGCAAATGTTGTAACCGCCGATGCGATCGGGGCGGCCGACACGACCTTTGTGCTCGTCAATGACGGCTCCGCCATCGATGATGCCGACGGGTTCACGCTCGCCACCGGCCAGACCATGGCATCGTTCGGCAATGGCCGGACATTCACTGCGACCGGACTCGTCATCCCCGCCAACTTCTCGGGCGTGCCCGGCGCCGGGACCACCATCATCGATCCGACCGGCAACGGTGCAGCGACCCTGACCAACAGCGGCGCGGGGGATACGCTGACCGCATCGGGCACGGTGAACCTCCAGGATTTCATCCTCTCGAACGCCGCCGGCGGCGACGGCCTCACGGCCAGCGGCGCAACCACCGTAACCGCAACCGGCATCACCATTCAGAATGTGGGCGGCCAGGGCATCGACCTCGACAATCTGACAGGTCCGGCGTCCACCTTCGACAACACTGTGGTCTCGACCACGACCGGCAACGGCGTCGACATCGTCAACTCGAATGTCAACTTCACCGGTGGCTTGGATATCGACACCACCAGCGGAACGGGTTTCTCGGCATCCGGAGGCGGAACCATCTCGGTCGTTTCCGGAGCGCAGCCGAACTCGGTGACCTCGACAGCCGGCCAGGCCATCGACATTGACGGCATATCGGGCAATCTGGGCTTCAACACGCTTTCCTCGACCGGTGCCGCCGGCGAAGGCGTGGCGATCGCCAATTTCGGGGGCGGGTCGACCTTCACCGTTTCGGGCGCGACCACCATCAACACGCCCGGCGACGATGGCATCGATCTCAACAGTGTCTTCGGTACAGTCAGTTTCGCGGGGCCGGTGACCATCGTCACACCTGCCGATGACGGCATCGACATCCAGGATTCCTCAAACGGCGCCATCAGTTTTCTGAACACGGTTACCATCAGCGACGCGGGCGACAACGGCGTCGAGATCAACGGCTTCAATGCCGGGCCGTCAGCGACCGGATTGATCCTCTTCACAGGCCTGCTGGACATCGACAGGTCCGGCGATATCGGTATCAATATCTTTGATCGCGTCGGCACGATCGGCTTCGGCAATGTCGACATCGACACCACGGGTGTCGGCGGCGTGGTCGTGGGCGCGGCGCAGCTGGATGGCCTGCTGTCCTTCGCTCAACTTGATGTCAACGGCGGCCCGGCAAGCCAGGTCGGGCTTGGCATTGCGGGCGGCACAACGGGAATGATCGACGTCAACGGCGGTACGATCGAAAACATTGCCGGGGAAGCGATCGGCCTCCTGAATTCGAATGTCACCTTCACCTACACCGGAACCGTCACGCAGTCAGCTGCGGGCGGCGAACTGGTGCTGGTCGAGGCGGGCGACACCTCGAACGTCACTTTCGAAGCGGGATCCGTACTCCAGGCGACAAGCGGGCCCGGATTGCAGTTCAGCAATGCCGACGGAACCTACAATTTCCAGGGAACCGGCACGCTCAACGGCGGCAATGCAGGCATCGATATCGTCGGCGGTTCGTCCGGTACCTTCACCTTCGGCGCCAATACGACGATCACCTCTCCGGCAGGACAGGGCATCAACATTTCAGGTAGCGCCGCGAATGTCACCTACGACGGCACGGTAACGCAGAACAACGCATTCTATGCGGTATCACTGAGCAACAACACCGGCGGATCGGTTACGTTCGGCGGGCTCGTTACTGCCAACACCGCAACCGCAAACGGTATCCATCTTGTCAACAATGGCGGTGTCGCCGTTGCCTTCAACGGTGGCCTGAACGTCGACACCACCAGCGGCACGGGTTTCAACGCCACGGGCGGGGGGACCGTTTCGGTGGCTGCCACCGCTGGTGACGAAAGCATCGCTTCTGCCTCGGGCCAGGCCCTGAATCTCGACGGCGTCACCATCGGTGGCGGCGGGTTCAATCTCGACTCCGTGGCATCAAGCGGCAGTGCGGGTTCCGGTGTTGCGTTCACGGACGTTACGGGTGGAGCCTTCGCAGTCTCCGGCGCCACGACCGTCGGCCTGGGGACTGGCGTTGGCGCGGCCGGCATCGATTTTGCGGGCAACAACACGGCAGCCTTCACCTTCGGCGCCACGACCATCACCAATGTCGGGGCAGCGGTGAACCAGACCGGCATCGATTTCTCCGGCGCAACGCTCGGTGGCGCGGTCAATTTTGCCTCGGTGGCAATTTCCGGTCCCACCACCTCGACCACTTCCATCGGTGTGAACCTGACCGGCGTTCTCGGCAACCAGATCGTCAACCTCGGTACCCAGGCAAATCCGGCTTCCGGCCCGTCCAGCTCGATCACCGACCTTCATCGCGGCGTGGTCATCGACAATACGGCTGCCGTGCAGTTCACCTTCGGTGACGGCGAAAGCGGCAGCGACCGCGGTTCCTCGATCAATGTCAACGGCCAGGCCGGCGCTTTCACCGTGGATGCCGGCGGCGGAACGCTGGCTGCCTCCAGCTTCGATTTCAACGACGTGAACTTCGGCGCGGGCGATACCGCGAACCTGCCGGTGGGGAATGCGCCGGTGTTTGTCTCCGCTGGCGGAGGCCTGATCACCGCCGGAACCAACAATCTCAACCAGGATGTGACCACCATCACCGTGGCAGCGGCGGAATTACAGGGCAACACCGGCCAGACCTTCGTCTTCGTCGGCGGCGCGGGCGGCACGCTCGACCTTTCCGGCGGCGGCGTCGACGGTTTCACGCTCGGTGCAGGCCAGAGCGTCGTCAGCTTCAACGACGGCAATGCGATCTCGCTCGGCGTCACCCAGCCGGTCAATCTCGAAGGCAATTTCGGCATCACCGGCGTGACAGCCAACAATGTTACCGTCAGCAATTCGGCCGTCGGCGCGACCTCGGTGATCAACACCACCGGGGGCGGCAGCAACACGATTTCGAGTTTCGATATATCGACCGGCGCAACCGGTATCCTGATCAATGGAAATACCGGCGCCGTCACCGTTACCAATGTCGGTATTGCCGGCGTTGCAGGGGCGGGAACCGGCGTTTCCATCCAGGGCGCACAGGCCGCCGTGGGTTTGAACGATGTCGACATCTCGGACACCGCCACGGGCATCGACAACCAGCTGGGCACTGCGGCTGGAGACGTCACGGTCGACGCAGCCAGTTCGATCACGAACACCACAACGATTGCCGTCAATCTGGACCAGAACGCATCCGACTTCGGCTTTGCCGGAACGATCTCGGAAACCGATGCCTCGGGCGCGGGCATCGCGGCCAACCAGCAGGGCGGCGCGGTCTCTTTCACGGGTCCCGTTGCGCTCAATACGGGCACATCCAATGGTGTGGTGCTGACGACCAACACCGGCAGCGTGTCCTTCGGCGATGCGCTCAACATCGATACCACGTCCGGAACGGGCTTTTCGGCCACCGGCGGCGGCACGGTTTCTGTGGCCGCGACGGCCGGCGACCAGAGCATCGCGACCGCAACCGGTCAGGCGCTGGTTCTCAACGGGGTCGCCATTGGCGCGGCCGGGCTCAATTTCGACACCGTCCAGGTGAGCACCGGCGGCGCAGGCGATGGCATCGGCATCGACACCGTGAACACGGCTGGTGGCGGAATTGCCATCGGCTCGGCAACCCTTGCCGGACACACCGGCACGGCAATCGATCTGGATGCGATCTCGGGCGCGGGCGGCTTCTCGCTGATCTCCGCCGACATCGACCTTGGTGGTGCCACCGCCGTCGGCGTCGACATCGGCGGTGCGAACGGCACGATATCGATCGGCACCGGCACCTCCAATGCCGTCATGGGCCTCAATATCGACGGTGGCCAAACCGGAATTCGCATCGGCCAGACCGCAGGAACGGTCAATCTGGGGACCTCCGCCACCGGTGTGGTTCAGATCGGTGCGACAAGCCGCCCGACCGAACAAGCTCTCCGGATCAATGTCGACTCGGCCGGCACGATAAATGTCGGCAACACCACCAACCAGTCGCGTCTCGACGCGAACCTGAACGGTATTTTTTCCGCCTTTGCCGATGCGACAACAACGTTCACCAATCTGCGTACCGCGACCTCCGCCTCTACCACCGTGCTGATCAACGATGATGACGCCGTGGGCGAGACGAACTTCGTGGGCGGCCTCCAGGTGGAGTCGACCGGCGGCGGCGGTATCGCCCTCAACACCGCGCGGGTCAGTGTTGCTTCCGCGCCGGGTCTGAACTCGTTGACGGCAAGCGCCAACGGCACCGGCCTCATTCTGTCCGGAACGACCATCGGGGCAGCCGGTCTGCACTTCGATACCGTCAACCTTTCGGGCACGGGCACGGGCATCAATATCAGCGGCGGCGTGACGGGCGGCGACATCGTGCTTGGCGACGTCGATATCAATCCCACCGCGGGTGCGGGAATAGCGCGCGCCATCTCCATTTCCGGGGGTTTGACCAACCTGACGATTGCCGATTTCGACGCGGCTTTGCAGCAGGATGACATCGGCCTGCAGGTGACAGGCGCGCTTGGCGGCACGATCAGTTTCGGCGATTTCGACATCGTCAGCGCATCGCCGACCGGGACAGTGGGCATCGACATCGCCGGTGCGACCGGGGGCACGATCCAGATCGGCGACACCAACACCAATGGCGGTGAGAATGTCACGCTCGGCTCCGGCGCCAACCCCCTCGCCATCGGCGTGCGCGTGGACGGGACCACCAATACGACCTTTACAATCGGCGATGGTGACGGCACCTCGGGCGACCTGACGGCGTCCGACATCCATGCCACCACCGCTATTTCCGGCACCCTGCCGACCAACGGCACCTACAATTTCCGCGATATCGACTTCAACGCCAGCGGAACGTCCAACCTGACTGGTCCGAGCATCTATTATGTCGATGCGGCGGGGGCGGGCTCCGGCGGATCGCAGACAGATGCCGGCTCGATTGCGGGTGCGGAATCGTTTACCGGCGATGTGATCGCGTTGATCGACACCACTCAGAACACCTCCAGCGATGCCATCAACATGGCGGCGGCGCCGCATGTCAGCGGTGGAGCTGCCAATTCGCTCGATCTCGATGATGGCCAGGTGCTGATTTCGCTGTCCGCTGGCCAGAGCATTGATCTGTCGACCCTTGGCGTGACCGCTTCCGGCGCGCCGGTCAATTTCCTGTTCACCGGACTTGCTACCGGCACATCCACGCTTACCGGCGCCGCAACACTCGACAGCGTCGCGCCGACACTGACCACGAATAACGGCAACACTGTCAATCTGGCAGGTTCCGCGGCCATCCAGGGCGTCACGCTTGCGAACACGGGCACCGGCGATGGTGTCAACGCGAGCTTCGGCACCGGCGAAAGCGTCATCATCCGTTCCAGCAACATCGGCGGCGGCACCGGTGGAGACGCCATCGATATTGCCACAACGGCAGGTGCTTCCACCTTCGATTTCTCCAACCTGACGCTGTCGAGCGGCCTTCGTCTGGATGG
Source organism: Hoeflea sp. (assembly GCA_040216675.1). GTDB lineage: Bacteria > Pseudomonadota > Alphaproteobacteria > Rhizobiales > Rhizobiaceae > Hoeflea. The sequence continues at coordinate 296,782 of JAVJOR010000004.1, forward strand.
TACGGGCGGCGGAACGCTGACCGGTACGACGACCGGGACCAACACGATCAATACCACAGGTGGGATCGCCCTTTCGCTGAACGCTGTCGCAATCGGTGCGGGCGGTTCGTCGTTCGATGCCGTGACTTCCACGGACAGCGGCACGGACGGGATCTTCCTGAACCAGCTGTCTGGCGGATCCCTGACGATCACCACCGCGACCATCAATGGCGCCGACGATCAATCGATCGAGATCGCGAACACTGCCAATGCGATCGAGATCACCAATGCGGCGGCCAACGCCGGGGCGAACAGTGCCACACATGCCCTGTTCCTCAACAATGTGACGACGCTCAATCTGGGAACCGGCGCGGGCGGCTTCACCTCGGCCATCAACGCGGCGTCGATCGGCATCAGTATCCAGGGTGCCAGCGGCACGCTCAACATCGGCACGGGTTCGACGGCCGCGACGGGCGGCGTTTTCATCGACACCACGTCCACGGGCATTGTGATCTCCGACAACACGTCCGGGACGATCAACATCGGCAACACGCTGCGAACATCCTCGATCTCGACAGGCGTCAGTTCATTCTACGGCAATGCGATCTCGGTGGAGAACGCCGATGCCGCGGTTACGGTCTCTTCGGTCAATGTCGTCCGCGCCGGCGGTGGCATACACGGCAGCAATCTCGGCGCGCATGGCGTCCGGGTGATCGACAATGATGCGAACGGCTCGTTCGTGCTCAACGGTACGAACACCATCAACAATGTCGGCGCAGACGGCATTTATGTCAGCGGCGCCTCGGTCGACATTTCCGGCGTCACCATCGGTGCGACGAACAATCCCGGCCGCAACGGCGTGACCGTTGCCGATGGCGGCCAGAACATCGAAGTCTCGCTCAGCAACATCACCGTGGCCGATGCGGTCGGCGCCGGTATCACCGTCGATGGCAGCGGCGCGGGCTCCATCACGGTCAGGGGCTTCGCCGGCAACAACGTCACGGACGCAGGCGCCGGCGGCATCCTGTTTGACACCGTGACCTTCGACAGCGATGCCGGAACCGCGGGCAATCAGGATGTCAGTTTCGGCACTGTCACGATCGGCGCGCTGGCCGACCGGGTGGAAGGCAAGGGGCTCTCCTTCCTTGATCCGACGGGCAGCGTGAGCCTGACGGCGCTCGACATTTTCAACAACAATGGCACCGGCCTCGAGGTCAACACCAAGGGCGCCGGCACGACTTTCAATCTGAGCGGCGGCGGCTCGGGCACTGTGAACACCACCAACGGAACGGCGCTGTTCCTCGATCCGCTGAGCATGAATCTGACCTTCGGCACCGTGACCGCCACAGGCGGCACGAACGGCGTGTTCATCGAAGAGGGCGACGCGTCCGGCGGTGCGGGCGCCAACGCGCTGACCATCGGCACGCTCAATATCACCGGCTCGACCGGCGCGGGCCTCGTGATCGAGAACTCGACCGGCACATTCAATTTCGGTGCCACCACGATCGACAACACTGCCACTGCGGGCGGCGGTGTCGACATTGACGCGACGGCCGGCAGCGGTGACACGCTGAATGTCAATTTCACCGGCGGCCTCGACATCGACACCGCGTCCGGCACCGGCTTTGATGCCAATGTGTTCGTGTCGTCGACGTTCAACCTTCAGGTCGCCAATGCCGGGACCGAGACCATCAACACCACCACCGGACGGGTGCTGGATCTGCTGAATACCAATGCCACAGGCTCAGGCATCAACTTCGACAGCCTGACTGCCACCGGCGTGGTAAGTGGTGATGTCGTTAGTATCGATCTGGATTCCGGTATCTTGAACGGCGGAGTTGTCAATATCGCTGGTACCGCTGCTTCCAACCAGGAGGGAATCACAATCGGCGGCCTTGCCGGCGCTGTCGTCAATTTCACCAGTGCCACCATTGATGATGTGCAGGGCTATGCGATCTCCAAGGGCGACGCTGTCAATGCGACCTTCACCACCGTCGATATCGATGGCGGAAACCGCGGCATAGGTTTCAGTGGCAGTGGCACGCTGACCGTCAATGGCGGTTCCATCGGAGCAACCACGAGCACCACCAACAGTGCATTCGAGTCGTTGAGCGGCAGCGGAACAGCCAACATTGCCGCCTCACTGACGAAGTCGACGTCCGGGAATCTGGTCTTGGTGGGCCTCCGCACCGGCGGAACCATAAACCTGTCGGGCAATCTCAGCGCCACAGGTGCGGCAACCGGCATCAATGTGTTCAACAACACCAGCGGCACGGTCACCTTCTCGGGCGCCACCAAGACGCTCAACACCGGCGCCAACGCCGCTGTGAATTTGACCAGCAACGCCGGCGCCACGGTCAACTTTACCGGCGGCGGGCTCGACATCGACACCACCTCGGGGACCGGCTTCACGGCGACCGGCGGCGGCACGATAAACGTGACCGGCGCTGCCAACAACATCGACACCGCCACCGGCCGAGGCCTGTTGCTCAATGGCGTCACCGTCGGCGGAAGCGGCGTCAGTTTTGCCAATGTGCGCGCCAGCGGCACGACCGCGGCCAATTTCGTCGATATCCTGAACGTCACCGGCGGCAACCTCAGTGTCGCGAGCACCACTGCGCTGGGTGTGACAGGCACCGGCATTTCGATCTCGGGCTCGTCGGCAGCCTTTACCTTCAACCATATCGACATCGGTGACGACACCGATCCTTCGCCGGCCATGACCTATGGCATCAATCTTGACGGCAACACCGGCGGGTCGTTCACGACGACGGTGTCCAGCATCATCGACTATGCCCGGACCGCAGGCATCCGCATCGCCAATTCCGGCGCCGGGTTCAGCGCCGATTTCCAGGGCCAGATCGAGGCGCGGAACCAGAACAGCGCGGCCTATACGTCGGGCGGCGACGGCCTGGTGCTCGCGAGCAACAATGCCGGCACCACGATCAACCTTGCAAGTTTCGTCTTCACCGATCGTGGACGGGGCGCAGGAAACGCGGGCGGACAGGGCATCGTCGCCAACAATGGCGGGCAACTGACGATATCCGCCGGTAACGTCACGACCGAAAACATCCTGGGCGTGGACACGGCCTCCATCGATATTCGCAACACCGCCACCAATGTGACGCTGACGAGTGTTTTCTTCAGAAACGGCGATGCAGGGGAAACCGGCGGCGGTCTTCATCTTGAAGACAACACCGGAACATTCGAAATCCAGTCGATTACCGGCATCTCGACTATAAATTCCTCCGGCATCTTTGCCGACAATGCCGGCACGCTGACAATCGGCGGCGGTTCGGTGTTCTCGAACGGCCGTGCCGCGGTCGATATCAGGAACATGGCGGTCAACCTGACCCTGTCCGGGATCGAATCCTATTTGAGCACCGGAAACGGCGTGAACTTCAACAATGTCAGCGGCACGGTGAATGTGTCCGGCAACACGCGGATCGAGAACAGCGCCAATGCCGGTCTGAACATTGTCGGCAACTCCGGAACCTTCAACTTCACCGGCGGGTTCGACTACACCGGCACCACGGCCACCGCACTCAACGCCGGTGTCGGCGGCATTCTCACGGTGGGAGGCACGGGCAACGTCATCCAGACCACCACCGGCACCGGAGTCTACATCGCCGGCACGACCATCGGCGCGGCAGGCATTACGCTTGAGAGCGTCTCGACCAATGGTGCTGTGAACGGCATCGTGCTCAATACAACCGGTGGAGTTGGCGGACTCACGATCACAGGTGACGGCAGTACACCGGTAGGCCGCGGCAGCAACAATTCCGGCGGACAGATCCTCAACAGCACCGGGTCGGGAATCCTTCTCATGGACACGCGCAATGTCAGTCTTGCGCACATGAACATCACCGATGCCGCCGATCACGGCATCGATGCGTTGCGGGTGAACGGATTTAGCGGCTCCTACCTGACGCTTAACAGCAATGGCAATGCCAACCAGGAGCACGGCATCCGCATCCGCGATGCAGCAGGTGTCTATGACTTCACCAAGCTTTCGGCAGACGGCAACTTTGACGCCCATATCCGCGTGCTGCAGCAGACCGGCGCCAACAGCCTGACCTCCTTTACCGTCAATGACAGCCTGTTCCAGAACGTCACCACCGGTACCTTCGAGGATGGCATCCTGTTCGAAATGCAGACCAACACGAGCGTTGGCACACTCACAATCCAGAACAGCAACTTCAACAACCATGATGGCGATCACATCCAGGTTGCGCTCAACGGTTCAGCTTCGATCGGCACGACCACCATCAACAACAACGCCCTGACTGCGACAGGCACGAACCTCAGTGGCGGCCTGACCGTAAATCACGCCGATACCTTTACCGGCACCCATACGGTCAACATCACCAACAACAACATCCAGGGCGCGACCGCCGCCTCGATCAATGTCAACGTTGGTAGTCACCAGGCGCCGGCTGTTGTCAGTGCCACCATTACCGGCAATGTAATCGGCACCGCCGGTGTGGCAGGTTCGGGCGGGTACGAGGGAATAAATGTTGAAATCAATGGCCTCCCTGGGGTGGCGGGCGGTGTTTTGACAGCGCTGATAGACAACAACACGGTTCGTGAATGGGGCTTCGGCAATGGAATTCGCGTTCTGGCGAGCGATGGAGCAGCCGGAAACATCTCAACCCTGAATGCCACGATTACAAGAAATACTGTTATCGAGACAACAAACTTAGGATTCTCCGCTGTCTCTGTCGATGTGAATAACGGTAACGCCGTATGCCTGGATCTCGGGGGCGCTACTGTCGAAAATACACTCGGCTCAACCTCGGGCACCCACATTGCGTTGCGGATACTGGCAAGTGGCGGAACAATTGGGTTGGAAGATTACGGTGGCACAAACAACAATACCGCACTGATTGAAGATTACTTGCAGGACCGGAATAGCGGCGTTCCGCCCGTTGGATTTTCACTGACAGGCGGCTCAGTTCAAGCCGGGGGCGCCTGCCCCGTTCCATAAGTGCCGTTCCGTAAATGTGTGGCCTGGCTTGCTTCAGCCGGTCGTCGCGGGCATTGCCAGTCCGCGGCTCACAGTATTGTTTTTACTCAATGTATATTGATTGAGGTCGGGCCAGGCGCGACTGATTGCAAATATTAAATCTGATATGTTTGGCTAAAAAAACATTATACGCCGGTCCGAATCGCCAAGTTTTTACCTGTTAATCATTGCGTGTTCCATTTTGTTCTATTAGATTAATTGCGGGACATAAAAGTTGTTGCGGGGGGAGCATGTCGGAACCTTTCTTGGCCGAAGTCAGGCTCATGGGATTCAACTTCGCGCCGCGCGGTTGGGCCTTCTGTGACGGGCAGATCCTGCCGATCAACCAGAACCAGTCGCTCTACTCCCTGCTCGGTACCACCTATGGCGGCGATGGGCGCACCACCTTTGCGCTTCCCGATCTGCGCGGGCGCACCCCAATCCACACAGGGCGCTCGAATGGTGGGCAGGACCACCGGCTCGGACAGAAGAGCGGCGAGGAAACCCACACGCTGTCGTCCAGCGAGATGCCCCAGCACGATCATATGGCGATGGCGAGCAGCGCCAATGCCAACCAGGCCAATCCCTCGAACAACGTGCTGGCTGCTGCGGCCAATCTCTACGCCCCGGCTTCCGCTTCGCCGGCCCGCCAGCCGCTGCAATCCGCCACGGTGACGCATGTCGGCGGCGGGCAGGCGCATGAAAACATGCAACCCTATCTTGCGGTGAACTTCTGCATTGCCCTGCAAGGGCTGTTCCCGTCGCGCAACTGATCTAAACCCCCGGTTGGCTTGGGAGGGCCGCGCACAATATGTCCGAACCTTTTGTCGGTGAGATCCGCATGTTCGCGGGCAATTTCGCTCCACGGGGCTGGGCGTTCTGCGACGGCCAGTTGCTGGCCGTCTCCCAGAACGACGCCTTGTTCTCGCTGCTCGGCACAATCTATGGCGGCGACGGGCGAACAACTTTCGGCTTGCCCGACATGCGTGGCCGCCTGCCGATCCATGCCGGGCACGGTCCCGGGCTTTCGGAGCGGCGCCTTGGCGCCAAGGGCGGGGCCGAGCATGTAACGCTGACGGTCAACCAGCTGCCGAGCCACAGTCACACCTACAACGCCTCGACCACCGCGGCGACTGCCAACAACCCGGAGCTCGCCTTTGTCGGCGAATCGCCCACCGTCGACGTCTTGGCGGAGTCCCCGCCGACCGTTCCGCTGTCTTCCGCAGCGGTCACTCATGTCGGCGGCAGCCGTTCGCATGAAAACGAGATGCCTTTTCTCTGTGTAAATTTCATCATCGCGCTGTTCGGAATCTATCCGAGCCGCCACTGAGGGAGGTCTGACATGTCCGAGCCGTTCATTGCCGAAATTCGCATCTTTGCCGGCAATTTCGCCCCCCGGAGCTGGGCCTTCTGCGATGGCCAGTTGCTTCCCGTCTCCCAGAACACGGCGCTGTTTTCGCTCATCGGAACCACCTATGGCGGCGATGGCCGCACCACCACGGCGCTGCCGAACATGCAGGGACGCGCCCCGATGCATCCGGGTCGCGGGCCGGGACTGACCTCCAGGCGGCTCGGGCAACGCGGCGGGGTCGAGCAAGTCACACTGACCGAAGCGCAGATGCCGAACCACAATCACACCATGATGTCCGACGGATTTCCTGCATCGTTCCAGATCCCCGCAGCCAACCGGACCTTCGCGAGATCCTCCGGCGCGCCGGCGTACCAGAGCAATACATCGACAGACCTCGTCGACATGGCCGACGGCGTTCTCGAACCCACTGGCGGTTCGCTGTCGCACAACAACATGCAGCCCTATCTGACGATGAATTTCATCATTGCGCTTCAGGGACTTTATCCCTCGCGCAGCTGACACAGGCCTACAGCCTCAAGCCATTCCACAAGGAGCGTGACCATGAGCGACGCTGTCCGAACCGAAATCGAACTTGAAGAAGGTGCGTTTCTCCCCTCGGGCGAGCCTACGCTGACGCCGTTTGCCGAGATTTCCCGGCTGATGCTTTTGGGAATCGACGCCAATCAGGGCAACAAGATCCTCTGGACCGCCCAGACACGGCCCAATGGCCCGTGGAACAAGATCTATGAACCGGTCAACGACAATGCCTACCTCGTGCTGGGCACCGGCCTGACGATGGATGGGCGGGTGGCCATGGCTGCGGTCACCAATGCCAGCCCGGCCACGGTTCATTATATCGATGAGGCGCCACAGGGACCCGGCGGCGAGGAGCGGTGGAACACGCCGGTGGACCTGGGATTGCCGGCGGGGGTGACGGATCTCGTGCAATTGGCAATGCTGCGCGATGCCGACGGCCGCATAGAGATCTTCGGCGTGGACGGGGCCAAGGGACATGTCTGGTGGATCTTCCAGAACCCGGACACCATTGTCGATACCACCGAGGAGGTTACTCCGCCCGGCTCGGATACGCCGATTACCGTCAACGCGCGGGTGAGCGCGCCGCCGGAGAATCCGTGGAGTGACTGGACCCAGCTGACGGGCGGAGGGATCGCCCGTCTGATCGCTGCCAGTGACATCAACAGCCGCATCACCCTTGTGGCGATCAGCGACAATCCCGATGCGCAGGAAGTCTACGTCAACACCCAGACCAAGGACACGGCGCTGGCCGCGACCGACTGGACCGGCTGGACCCGGATCGACAATGCCGCCAGCGGAACCGCCGCATCGGTGCCGACCGCGGTGCTCGATCCCGAAGGCTTCCTCAACATCTTCATGGTCGGAGCCAATTCGCAGGTCGTCCAGATCCGGCAGACCGAACCGGCCAAGACCACCTGGTCGGAGTGGCACCAGATCAGCTACATCAATGCCGCAGTCGTCAACGTGATATCGGCCTTCGACAGCAACGGAAACATCGTGCTCGTCGCGCTCGACGAGAATCTCGGCCTGTATGCAAACTATCAGACCGATGTGCGCAAGCAGACCTGGAGCGGCTGGCAGCAGATCGGAACCGCGCCCGATTTCGGTCTCGTGGCCATGGACTACAATGCCGACGGCGCCCTGAGTTACTTCCAGGGCGAGACGGGCACCAACGGCGTCAAGTTCATTTCCCAAATCGCGCCCGGCTCCACGCACTGGTCTGCCGGCTGGACCATGCTCGCCGACAACGGCATCTTCACCTACGGCATCGTCCGCGATCTGACGCCCCCCGAACAGGAGTGATGGTGGGTCATCCGTCGAGCTCCCGGACCCCGGAGGTGGTGCTCGCAGGCGGCTATGCCCGTGCGGAGGCGATGGGGATTGTTCTGCGACCGATGACTGACGCCGATATGGGATTCCTGTCGGCGCTGTATGCCTCCACGCGAGAGGAGGAACTGTCGCAATTGCCTTGGGACGCCGCCCAGAAAAGAGACTTTCTGGAGATGCAGTTCCACGCCCAGCATGCGCATTATCAGGCCCATTATCCGGATGCCGCCTGGCTGGTTGTCGAGCACGGGAACCAACCGGCGGGCCGGCTTTACATCGAGGAATGGCCGAGCGAGCTGCGCATCATAGATATTGCGCTGATGCCGGCCTTTCGTGGACGGGGACTGGGCGCGGCCCTGCTACGCGACATCATGGAGAAGGCGGAAACGGTCCGAAAGGCGGTCGGCATTCACGTCGAAAAGGCCAATCCGGCGATGCGCCTTTATCATCGGCTGGGCTTCCGCACCATCGAGGACAAGGGTGTTTATGACCTGTTGCGGTGGAGCCGGGTAGGGGCCTGAAGCGGCCGGGCCCAAGCTGTTGAAGCAGTACTTCGGCCGCTGGCGTCAGGTGAAGACAGCCTCGTAATGCACGCCTTCGCTGGCCTGCCCAACGGGCACGATGAAAATGTCCAGATCACCCAGCCCGTCGTGCTTGAAGGTGTAGCAGCCCTGCGGCAGGATGCTTTCGCTGTCCGATTGCCACAGCAGAGAGAAAGCGCCGCCCATCCGTTCACCCTTGCCCTTGCGCACAACTTCGACCAGCTTGAGCCGCTGCGGCGGCTCCACCGCGGTCACGGTGAAAGTCTGGCTGCCGAGATTCTCGAAGCTTTCAGCGGTCAGCTTGTCGATCATGAGCTCTGTTCCTGTTTCGGGACACGGAAGATGCGCAGCGGCTTCAGGAAGCTGGCCTTGCCGGCTGTGGTGTCGGGCTGCGGAGCCGCACTCTGCTCCTGGCTGACCATCGCGCCGCGGCGGATCTCGTGAAACGTCGATTCGATCAGCCTGTCGAACCCGCCCCGATACATGCCGGAGAGAAACGCGATCGTGTTTGCCGCCTCGCCGCCGAACTGCCATGCGCAATCGTCAAAACGGCATCCGGACAGGGACGGGATTTCGCCGCCGGAATAGATCATGGTGCATCTGGCGAAGGCGCAGCTGGTGAAGCCGGAGCCATCAAGCATGACCGTCTTCTCAAAGAAGTTTCGATCCTTGTAGCGACCCTGAACAGGAGCGTTCATGGTCTCTAGCCGGCAGACAGCTTTTCATAGGCGGACGAAAACCCGACGAGGCTGATCGGCACCGAAACAGCCTGTCCCGCCACTGAATAGAACGTGATCTTGGCGACACTCCCGGCCCTAAGCTCGGACAAAAGCGCATCGCTGATCGGCTGGTTGGCGAATGCCCCTTGCGGCGTGCTTGTGTTGACCACCAGATTGAGCGTCTCATTCTCGTCGATCGTGACTTCCACGCCCTTGGTGAAGTCGACACCGTGCGGCAGCGCCAGCGTCAGCATGTGGTTTGTCTGTTCGGGCTGCGGGCGAATGACGACTGACAGCAGGCGCTGATTGGTTTCCGTCACCGTCACGTTCTGCACCATCTGGCAGACGAGCGGAGAATCTGCGGTTTCGCCGGCGCCGCAATTGACTGCCCAGTTGTTTTTCGGGCGATCCGTGGTTGCCGTCCCCGATGTCTGCGCATTCGCGGGGGCAAGGGCGAAGCTTGCGGCTGCAATCGCGGCAATGCCGATGATACGGGAAAGTGTGGGGGCCAAGGAAGCGCTCCTAACTGAAAACAGACCTGAAAGAACTCGGTCTGATTTATCGCATTGCGGGTTATCTCTTACAAGGCCGGACTTGGAGGTTGTTGCCTCCGATCGACGCTCCGGCTGCTGCGCAGAGACTGTAGTGATTGTGTGATTTGCCGCATTCCTTGTGTTTGCGGGCAATATCATGGTTACCAAATTGTTAAACGGCCGCTAACCATCGCAACAAGTTCAGCACGCACAATGTCTTCGGATGTGCTTTTGGGAAGGATGCATTGCATCGGTCTTTTGCGGCAAGGTCCCGCGCGAGGCTGAAATCCGGAGATAGTGTGCCCATGAGTGTTTCAGAACTTGGCGAGCTTTTTTCATCTCGCAGCCAGCCGGGAGAGGAGCGGCTGCCGGCGATGTTTGTCAGTTTTGCCAGCCTTGCTTTCGTGCTGGTGCTGCTGAGCATCGTGATTTCGGTGCACCTTTCGCCGCCCGGCAACCCGGCCCAGGAATTCGGCGAACGGGGGCTCAACACCGCCCTCAAGTCGCTCCTTGCCGCCATGAGCGGAATGGCCGCCGCGCTGGTGTTCTACATCCGTACGAAGCGCTTTGATCGCGGTGCGCTGTTCTGGCTGGCAATTGCGGTGGTTTGCGTATTCTTCGCGCTTGAGGCCCGTTGGGGTGCAGGTCTGCTCACCGCAGGACCGGAAGCGGGATGGGTCGGTGCGTCCGGCCTGGGTGTGGCAATCCTTGCCCTTCTCATCCTTTTCGCCCGCGAGATCAGGGCGTGTCGGACGTTTCTGACCCTGTTTTCGGTGGCTGTTGCCTTTGTCGCGCTGGATGCGGTGGGCAGCATGGCGATGCCGGCTGCCACGGGGTGGAAGCAGGTTCTCCTCGAGGGCAGCGGGTTGATCGGCGTGTTGTTGCTGTTTCTTGCGGTCAGTGCGCGTCTGGTGTTGCTGATCGATCAGCTGTCTGCGCGCCGCCGCTTCGGTTGAAGCGGCGGTTAAACCGGAGACCTGAGCCCGGCAGGTGTGAGGGGCGCCCCTTCAGGGCGCAGTCCAGGCGCCGTTCTTCTTCGACGATTTGACGCAAGCCTCGACGAAGGCCACACCGGCCACGCCGTCGCTGACCGTGGGAAACACCACATCCTTGGGAATGCGGCCATTGGACTTGCGAACCGCCCGGATGGCTTTGGCGGCTTCCGAATAGAGCGTTGCGAACCCCTCAAGATATCCTTCAGGATGCCCCGCCGGAATCCGACTCACCCGGCCCGCGGCTCCGCCGGCTCCAGCGCCGTTGCGCGTGATCAGCTGCTTGGGTTTTCCAAGCGGCGTGTACCACAGGTAGTTCGGGTCTTCCTGTGCCCATTCAAGCCCGCCCTTATCGCCGAAAATACGCAAGCACAGCCGGTTCTCGTTGCCGGGCGCCACCTGGCTGGCCCAGATCATGCCCTTGGCGCCCCCCTTGTAGCGCATCATCACATGGGCGTTGTCGTCGACCAGCCTTCCGTCGACAAAAGCGTCCAGATCCGCAGACAGGCTCTCGAGTTCGAGGCCTGAGACGAAGCAGCCCAAATTGTAGGCGTGGGTGCCGATATCCCCCGTGGCTCCGCCCGCGCCGGTCTGTTTCGGGTCGGTCCGCCAGGAGGCCTGCTTTTGACCGGTCTGTTCGATCGGTTCGCTCAGCCAGTCCTGCACATATTCCGCCTGAACCAGCCGCAGCTTTCCGAGCACGCCCTTCTGCACCATCTCGCGCGCCTGGCGGATCATCGGGTAGCCGGTGTAATTGTGCGTGAGCACGAACAGCCGTCCGGATTTTTCCGCGATGGCGGCGAGCCGTTTCGCATCGGCAAGGTTCGAGGTCAGCGGCTTGTCGCAGATCACGTGAATGCCCGCCTCGAGAAAGGCCTTTGCGGCGGGATAATGCATGTGATTGGGAGTGACGATTGCCACGGCTTCGATCCCGTCCGCCCGTTCGGACTCGGCCTTCGCCATGTCGTTGAAACTCCCATAGGACCGGTCCGGGTCGAGACCCAGTTCGCTGGCCGAGGCAAGTGCGCGGTCAGGGTCCGAAGACAGTGCGCCCGCCACCAGTTCGAACTCGCCGTCAATGCGCGCGGCGATGCGGTGGACGCCGCCGATAAAAGCCCCCTGGCCGCCACCCACCATGCCCAGGCGGATACGGCCATCGGTTCTGTATTTCGGATTTGTCTTCGCCATCGTCAAAGTCCCAGCATCTTCCGGTTGGTCTCGCGATCGGTCTGGCCGCCGGCGAAATCGTCAAACGCCCGTTCCGTCACGCGGATGATGTGATCGGAGATGAAGGCCGCGCCTTCGGCCGCCCCGTTCTCGGGATGCTTGAGGCAGCATTCCCACTCGATCACCGCCCAGCGGTCGTATCCGTATTGCGCGAGCTTGGAGAAAATCCCGCCGAAGTCGACCTGCCCGTCGCCGAGCGAGCGGAACCGGGCCGCACGGTCGACCCATTTGGCGTAGCCGGAATACACGCCCTGCCGTCCGGTCGGATTGAATTCGGCATCCTTGACGTGAAAGGCCGAAATCCGCTCCTGATAGATGTCGATGAAAGCCAGGTAATCGAGTTGCTGCAGCAGGAAATGCGACGGATCGTAATTGATGCAGCAGCGCTCATGTCCTTTCAGCTTGTCGAGAAACATCTCGAAGGTGGTGCCGTCGAAAACATCTTCGCCGGGATGGATCTCGAACCCGACATCCGTGCCCGCCTCGTCGAATGCGTTCAGGATCGGCTCCCAGCGTTTGGCTAACTCCGTGAACGCCTCGTCGATCAGACCGTCGGGCCGCTGCGGCCAGGGATAGACATAGGGAAAGGCGAGGGCGCCCGGAAAGGAGACGTGCCCCTCAAGCCCCATATTGGCCGAAGCCCTGGCTGCCAGCATCATCTGCTCCACGGCCCAGGCCTGGCGCGCCTCGGGATTGCGATGAAGCCGCTCCGGCGCAAATGCGTCGAACGCCAGGTCGTAGGCCGGATTGACGGCGACAAGCTGGCCCTGCAGATGGGTGGAAAGCTCGGTGATCTCCACGCCGGCATCGGCGCAGATGCCCTTGATCTCGTCGCAATAGGTGCGCGAGGCGGCGGCCTTCTCCAGATCGAAAAGCCGCGCATCCCAGCTGGGAATCTGCAGCCCCTTGTAGCCAAGCGAAGCCGCCCATTTTGCAATCGACGGAAGGGAATTGAACGGGGCCTCGTCGCTGACGAACTGGGCCAGGAAAATTCCCGGCCCCTTCATGGTTTTCGGTCCCGTATTGGATCTAGGCATTTCTTTCTCTCTCCCTGATAGTCCCGCTTGTGTCGTCCGCCGAACCCGGCTGGCTTTCGCTCAAGCGGTCCGCAGCCGTGCCGCGATGGAATTGGTCCGCTCCGCAGCGCGAACTTGATCTTGATGTCTCACACCGACCGTTTTTTGAAGTGCCGCAGCAATGTGACGGCGCTTGACGTTTCTCCCTCCAATGCCTGGGGCCCGTGCCGCAATTGGCAAGCCTGCAAACGCAGGCTTCAGCAAGGCAACACCCCAATTCAGCCCTGACCTTTGCCCTGATGCGGGGCAGGAAAGAGCTGAACCGGAACCAGTGTAATCGATTTCAGTGCCGATGGGCAAACCCGTTATTTGTAGCCTGCACGGATGAGTTGGCGCTCTTCACGACGGACGCCACCATCGGCTGCTGTGCCGGAGGCCCGGACCCGGGCTCCGGGTGAAACGAGGCCGTGTCAGCCACCGTCATCCGCGCGGTCGGCGGCGACGGCGTCGACCATGCTCCTCAGAAGGTCGGGATTGGCCGATTGCACCCGGCTCCAGTTCGGGATGAACGGTGTCTCCATCGGGTTTTCGAGAAAGATCTGACCGGCATGAACGATATTGGCTGCAAACAGTTCGACCGCCTCTTCCTCCTGGTGGCGGTCGGTGTAGAGGCCGTTCATCAGGGCATCATTGTGATACATTTCGATCAGGTCGAGCGCCGTTCGGTAATAGGTCGCCTTAATCGTGCGAAAAGTCTCCTGGCTGAACACGACACCGTCCGTGGCGAGTTTGCGAAACAGGGCCTTGGAGATGTCGACCGACATCCGCGACAGTCCCGTGCTGGCGTCCTCCTTGGAGAGTGTCTGGTGCTTGTGGTCATAGGCGTCGGAAATATCGACCTGGCAGACCGACCGGTTGGAGAGATTGCGCCAGACCTCCGACAGGACCCCTATCTCCAACCCCCAGTCCGAGGGGATGCGCATGTCCGGAAGTATGCCGACCCGCATGGCGAATTCGCCGGCAAGCGGATAGCGGAAGCCTTTGAGATACTCGATGTAGTCGTTGTGACCGCAGACCTTCTGGATCGACAGGAGCAGGGGAGAGACAAGCAGGCGCGAAACCCGTCCGTTGAGCTTCCCGTCCGCAATGCGCGGATAATATCCCTTGCAGAACTGGTAGGGAAACCCGGGATTGGCTACGGGGTAGATCAACCGCACCAGCATTTCGCGTGAATAGGTGGTGATGTCGCAATCGTGCAGGGCGACGATATCCGCGTTTTGCGACGCAAGCGCGTATCCGATGCAATACCAGACATTGCGCCCCTTGCCCGGCTCCTTCGGAGCAAGTCCCGCATCGGCGAGCTGGGTATGGATCGCCTTCAGGCGAGGCCCGTCGTTCCAGAGGATGTCGTGCTTTTGGGGAAGGCGGGAGAAATACTGTTTGGCGAAGGCGAACTCCTCCGCCGTCGCGCGGTCGAGGCCGATGATCACGTTGTTGATGTAATCCGCCCCTGAAAGTTCATCCAGGATCCGGGCAAGCGCGTCATGTTCGAGTTCCGAAAACAGCGACGGCAGGATCAGGGTGATCTTGCGGCTTTTGGAAAATTGCCTGAGCTGGGCTTCCATCAGTTCCAGCGGCATACGCGTGAGATTGTGGAGTGTCGCAACGTTGCCGTTCTGATGAAAGTCAGCCATTCAACTCTCCTTGAACCCGATGTCTTTTTGGAACATTCGCAACACCGCTTTGTTCCATCCCGCCGGACCTTCCAGCGTCTCGCGAATGATCTTCCCGGTGGCCTCGCCGGGAAGGCCGGGAATACCGCCATGGCTTGCATTCGGAATGATGACGCCGAGGTCGGCCGCTTCAAGCATCCCGATGTCATTGCCTGCATCGCCCAGCGCAAGCGTAAACGGCTCATGCCCGCTTTTCCGGTACCGGTCGATGATCTCGGTCATACGCAAGGCCTTATCGCTGCCGAACGACAAGGTCATGAAACGTCCGCCCTGTTGGGCCCGGATGCCCATCTCTTCCAGCAGTTCGCAGAACCGGCCGCGCTCCGCATCGCTCCCGTTCCACAGCCCGGGTTCGGAGAATTGCCGCTGCCGCGCTCTGGCTGCCTGTTCGGTGGACAGGCCCGTGCGCTCGGAAACGTCTTCGTCGCTCCAGTCCGAAAAGCCGCGGAAATGATCTGTCAGTTCGGGGGGAAGGCTCGCGATGGCAGACAGAAGCCTGCCGTGGATCTCGGACGCTCCGTCTCCGCTGTCATGAGGCTCCAGAATGCCCGCACCGTTCTCGACGATGGCGTCGCAGCGCGAGAACCCGAGCTCATCGCGCAATGGCGCGATCTCGGCAGCGGTCTTGCTCGACGCAAGGATCAGCGGAGCCTTGTGCTCCCGGAGCTTGGCAAGCGCTTCGGCCGCTGCGGCATGGGAGTAGGTCTCGTGATCGAGAAGCGTTCCGTCGAGATCGCTGAACACGATCAGTCGGCCGGGATCCGGTAGCCGGACGCGCGCGGGGGTCAGTTCGTGATCCAGCGGCATTGATAGGGCTCGAACGAAATATCGCTGCCGGCCGGGCCGATTTCTTCGCCGGATATCAGGTCGGTCCAGACCTCGCCGCCGATCAGGTTGAGTGACATCACCGGAACCGAAACCTCGTCTGCGGTCAGATTGTGAATGGCGAAGATGCTCTGCGAGCGGTCCAGGCTCTGGCGCCAGAAGCCGAACAGCTTGTCACCGAGCTGCAGTGTGAACTGCGTTGCATTGGGGTGGAAGCCGGGCTGGCGGGCCCTGAGTTTCAGAAGCCGCGTCAATCCTTCAAAGACCCGGGCGTGTTGGCTGCCGGGATTTTCCAGCTGGTCGAGAAGGTCGGGATAGTGCCAGCGGCGGCGGTTGATGGCCCGGTTGTGACCGGATTTCTCGACACCCTCGTAATCGTTGCCGGTGCCAAGCAGCGAATGAATATAGATCCCGGGGATGCCCTCCAAGCCGAGCGCGATCGTCTGGCTGCACAGGAAACGCTCGATATTCCATTCGTCCTCGCCATTGACAGTGCCCTTGAGCGCGTCAAACAGCGCAATGTTGATCTCGTAGGTCCGCACGCTGCCGTCCGGCATCTTCCGCATCGAGGCGAGGCCGCCGAAGCGTTTGGCCGTGGCGATGACCCCGTCGATTTCCTCGTCACTCAGAAGCCCCTCGGCCGGCCGCATGCCGATCCCGTCATGTGAAGCGGTGAAGTTGAAATAGGTGCAGCCAAGCTGCGCCGGCGGCATCGACATCTGCCAGGCATTCAGATGCTTCGAGGTTCCGTGAAGAAGCGCATGCAGCAGCAGTGGCGGCAGCGAGAAATTGTAGACGACGTGGGTCTCGTTGCGGTTTCCGAAGTAGCTCAGATTCTCGGCGTTCGGAACATTCGTCTCGGTGATCAGCACAAGTGGATGCTTGCAAAAATCGGACAGAAGCCTGAGCAGCCGCACCACCGCATGGGTCTGGTGAAGATGGATCGAGGGCGAGCCCACTTCCTTCCACAGATAGGCGATCGCATCCAGCCGGATGGTTCGCACGCCATGGTCGACGTGGAAACGTAGGATGCGCAGAAACTCAAGCAGGACCTCCGGATTGGAAAAGTCGAAATCGACCTGGTCGTGGCTGAATGTGCACCAGACATGCTTGGTGCCATTGGCGGTTTCGACCTCGCGCAACAGCGGATGTGCCCGGGGCCTGACGACCATCGAGAGATCGTCATCCGGGGAGGCCTCGAAAAAGAACCTGTCATAGGGCGCATGCCCGAGCCGATACTCGTTGAACATCACGCTCAGGCTCGAACAATGGTTGATCACCAGATCCGACATCAGCCGGAACTGGCCCGCGATCCGCCCGATATCCTCCCATGCGCCGAGCATGCCGTCGACGGCGTAGTAGTCGGTGACGGCAAAGCCGTCATCCGAGGTGTAGGGAAAATAGGGCAGGATGTGCACGCCGGTGGCAACGTCGCGCAACCTTGTGTCGAGAAAGTTGTAGAGCAGATCCAGCGGCTTGTGCTCGCCGTTCACGAAGGTGTTGCCATAGGTGATGATGTAGCTGTCTTTTTCGTTCCACAGCGTGTTGCCCGGCGGCCGGCCGCGTGGCCGGGGTCCCTCGTCAGCCGGCCAGAACGCATTCAGGGAAGCTTCCACGAGCGCGTCCTTGTCATGATCGGGATAGATCGACTGCAGCAGATGCGCGAGACCTTCGCGCAATCGTTTCGGGATTCTCTTCGAAGATGAAATCGGCGACTGCGGCGCATCTGCATAAAAACTAACCATGGCTAAATTTTTAGCACCGTCTTGGAATTACGCAAGAGGC
Source organism: Hoeflea sp. (assembly GCA_040216675.1). Taxonomy (GTDB): domain Bacteria; phylum Pseudomonadota; class Alphaproteobacteria; order Rhizobiales; family Rhizobiaceae; genus Hoeflea. The sequence goes on from JAVJOR010000004.1 coordinate 314,352, forward strand.
GGAAAGCCGTCCCGCCGGATGTGTTCGCCTGACCCGGCCGCCGGATAGGGCATTCCGGAAAAATGGGGGACTCGGCTTGCAAAAAGCACCAAACTGAAATAAATTTCAGCAAATGAAAAAAATATAGAATCCTGTTGACAGGAGGTTGGCTGGAAGCTTAGATCGCCGTTGTGCGATAAAAATCGCATACTGAAATATCTTGCAAGGCGGCTTCGTTTCGAAGCCGGGAGAGAGGGCAGGATATAGCGTGGAGGAAAATCATGAGAATCGTTCAAATGGCCACGGCTTTGACCGCGGCCACAATGGCTGCCGTGTTTGCAATTCCGAGTGCAGCATCGGCGCAGAGCAAGTTCCAATGCGAGCCGGGTGAAACCTACATCATGAACGTGATGGTCTCGGCGCATCCCTACTGGGTCCCGGTCTATCAGGGTTTCAAGCAGGCCGCAGAGGCCATGGGGTGCGAGACGGCATTCTCGGGCACGCCCGACTATGACATCACCAAGCAGATCGCGTCCTTCGAGCAGGACCTGGTGAAGCAGCCGGCAGGCATTCTTCTTCATCCGATGCAGTCGGACCCGTTCATCGAGCCCATCGACCGGGCCATCGACAGCGGTGTCGAGGTGGTGACCTTCGCCGCCGATTCACCGAAATCCAAGCGCACCGCCTACATCACCTCCGACAACCTGGCCGAAGCCAAGTTCGCGGCCGAGGAAATCGTCAGCCAGATCGGTGACAGCGCGGAATATGCGGTGCTTGAGAACCCGGGACAGAGCAACCACGACCTGCGGGTCACGGCGCTCATTTCCTACATGGAGGAAAACTATCCGGACATGAAGCTGGTCGGTCGCCAGGCGACCAATCAGGACAGCAACGCGGCCTATCGCGCGACCGCATCCATTCTCCAGGCCAACCCCAATCTGGGCGCCCTGTGGATCCCGGAAGCGGGCTCGGCGGAAGGGGCCGTGGCGGCTGTGCTGGAAGCCAAGGCCGACGTGCTGGTCATGCATGCCGACGTGACGCCAACCACCCTTGAGCACATCAAGGCCGGCAACATTCACATGGCGCTCAATCCGAACCAGGGCATGCAGGGCTTCATGGGGTTTGTCGCATTGTTCATGGCCGCCCATTCGGACATGTTCGATCCGTTCAACGACTACAAGGTCTCCGGCTTCAACCCGGTTCAGATCCCCTATGTCGACAACGGCTTCTCGGTCATCACCAAGGAGAACGCCGACTCGTTCGATCTCAACACGTACATGGAAGGCCGCGATCCAAGCTGAGTGCAGCTTTCCGCACAGGTCGCCCGCGTTCCCGACATCGGCGCGCGGGCGGCCGGAGCCAGCAGCCCGGATCATACCGGATACGGCCGAGCAGGCCGGGTACAGCAGAGTAAGAACGAGATGAACAGCGACCTGATCCTCGAAATCAGAAACTTGAGCAAGTCCTTCGGGCCCATTCACGCCCTCCGAGGCGTCGACTTCGAACTGCGAAAGGGCGAAGTGCATGCCATTGCCGGCGAGAATGGTGCCGGAAAGTCGACCTTGATGAATGTGATCGATGGCATTCTGCGTCCCGACAGCGGCGAGATTCGGTTTGACGGAAAGCCCGTCGAAATAGCCTCTCCCGCCATCGCGCAGCGGCTCGGCATCGGTTTTGTGCATCAGGAGATCGCGCTGTGCCCCGATATCACCGTGGCTGAAAACATCTTCATGGCGACCACCAATGTCAGCCGCTCCCCCTTGATGAATTACACGGACCTCGAGCACAAGGCGAGGCAGGTGCTCCACCGTCTGGCCGACATCGATCCGACTGCGCTGGTGCGAAGCCTGTCGATCTCCCAGCAACAACTGGTCGAGATCGCGAAGGCGCTCACCCTCGATTGCCGGGTTCTCATTCTTGACGAGCCGACCGCAGCACTGACCGAGAAGGAGGCGCAGATCCTGTTCGACATCATGCGCAATCTGGTCAGCCAGGGCATCTCCATCATCTACATCTCCCATCGCATGGTCGAGATCTTCGAAAATTGCGACCGCGTCTCGGTGTTCCGCGACGGGCAATACATCGTCACTCGCGATGTGGCCGACACCACACCGACCGAAATCGTCAACGCCATGGTCGGTCGCGTCATCGACAAGCTTTACCCGGAAAAGCAGCCGCAGGCGGACAAGACGGACGAAACCATCCTGTCGGTGCGCAACCTGACCGAACGCCGCCGGTTCAGAAATATTTCCTTCGATCTCAGGAAGGGCGAAATCCTCGGTCTGGCGGGCCTGATCGGCGCCGGCCGGAGTGAGATCGTCAAGGGCATCTGCAAGCTTGAGGGCGAGGTGACCGGCGAAGTGACGTTGAAGGGCCGCCGGCTTGAGACGACCACCTACAAGGACAGCATCCGTGAGGGCGTCGTCTACCTTTCGGAAGACCGCAAGGGCGACGGCCTCTTTCTGGAAATGTCCATCGCGGAGAATGTGTCCGCGCTGAAGCTGTCGCAGGTTGCCGCGCCCAAGGGCATCATCAATGACCGGCTTGAGGCGGGCCTGGCGCGGCGGTTGGGCGCGATGCTCAATCTCAAATGCGGCCATGTCGGTGAGCCGGTTTCTAACCTGTCGGGCGGCAATCAGCAGAAGGTTGCGATTGCCAAGCTGCTTTCGGTCAATCCGGAAGTCATCTTTCTCGATGAACCCACTCGCGGCGTCGATGTCGGCGCCAAATCCGAAATTCACCGCATCCTGCGAGACCTGGCGCGAGAGGGCGTCGGCATCGTGATGATTTCGTCCGAACTGCCGGAACTCATCGGCGTTTGCGACCGCGTTCTGGTGGTTCGGGAAGGCCAGATCAGCGGCGAACTGGCAGGCAATGACATGACCGAGGAAAACATCATGTATCTGGCATCGGTTCTGGAAACGCAGCTGGAGGCCGTGCAATGACACAAGACGCCAAAACCGCGGCGCTCGACGGACCGGGCGGCCAGCCGGCATCTCCGGATAGTTTTGCCAGTGCTGCGTTGCGGCTGTTCCGGATGCGTGAAACCGGCCTGGTGCTGATCATCCTGGCCCTGTTCATCATCATGTCCTTCGCTTCGCCCTATTTCCTGACCTGGGTGAACATGCGCGCCATGGCGATGGCCTTCGCCGTCGAAGGCATCGTGGTGGTCGGCATGACCATCCTGCTCATTTCCGGCGGCATCGATCTGTCCGTGGGATCGGTGACGGCTCTGGCAATGGTGATCGCCGGGCTTCTGTTCCTGGCCGGCGTCGATCCCTGGACGGCCTCTGCGCTGTCGATCCTCGCCTGCACGATGATCGGCGCGATCATGGGGTTTTTCGTCACCACGGTGGGCCTGCATCATTTCATCGTGTCGCTCGCCGTCATGGTGATCGCACGCGGCGCTTGTCTTCTCGGCACCGGTGGTCGACCGATCGGGCTTTACACGCTACCGCCCGAGTTCAAGTTCATCGGACAGGGATCGATCGGCGTGATTCCGGTGGTTATCCTGATCTTCATTGCCGTTGTCATTGCATCCGACTTCATGCTCCGCCGGACCACGTTCTTCCGCAAGGTGTTCTACACCGGCAGCAACGATAAGGCAGCCGCCTATTCGGGCATCCGGACCAAGCGCGTGGTGTTCTTCACCACGACCCTGTGTTCGGCGTTGTGCGGCGTCGCCGGCATCATCTACATGGCGCGTTTCGGCTCCGCGCAGCCGACTTTCGGGATCGGCATGGAGCTCAATGTCATTGCTGCGGCGGTGATCGGGGGCGCGAGCCTGTCCGGTGGCTCGGGCACCATCCTTGGTGCAATCCTGGGCGTCATCCTGCTCTCTGTCGTGTCCAGCTCGCTGGCACTGCTTGATGTCTCGGTTTACTGGCAGGACATAATCCGGGGGTCGATTCTGCTCGCGGCGGTGACCATAGATCACTATCTCAACAAGCGGCGGCGATAGGCCCGATGTCGGCAGGAAAACTGGAAGCCAAGAATGGTTGAGAACAGAGAAGAATTCGAAGCGATACGGCAGATGCACACGGTGCTCAGCCTTCATTATCTCGAAGAGATGAAGCAATCGGAGATCGCGGTGCGGCTCAACCTGTCGACCTCGAAGGTCAACCGCCTGATCGCCCAGGGCAAACGCATGGGCATGGTCAAGATCATGATCGAGAGCCCGTACCAGCCGCTGGTGGATCTCGAGAACGGTCTGGTGGCAAGCACGCAGCTTGCAAACGCGGTTGTCACCCCTGCAGTGTCGGGCAATCCGGATACCAATCTGCAGCAGGTCGGGCGAGCTGCGGCCAATCATCTGCTCGAGACCATCCGCGACGGCGATGTGATTGCGATCACCGGCGGCAAGGCGGTCAGCTCGATCGTGCAGAATTTGAACCCGGATCGGGCCTTCAACGTGAAGGTCGTTCCGCTGACCGGCGGGGTTCAGGGCAAGTACTACACCGACGTCAACCATCTCGCGACGCAACTGGCCGAGCGGCTCGGCGGCACGGCCATGCTGCTGCATGCGCCGCTCTTTGCCGAAAGCCGGGAGCAGCGCGACATGCTCATGGAAATGGGCTCGATCAGGGAGGTGCTGGACCTGGCCCGCAATGCGTCGGTTTCCATCGTCGGCATCGGCTCGATCCACACGCCCGGATCGAGCTATTTCGATCTTCATCCCGGACCTGACACCGGCGGGCAACTGCCGATCGATGGTGGCGTCACCGGAGAGTTCCTGGCGCATCTGATCCTGCGCGACGGCTCGGTCGCCAACTATCCGCTCAACTCGCGCATCGTGGCGCTGAGCCCGGCGGAACTGGCGAAATGCCCGGTCATCATCGGCGTTGCCTCGGGCGAGGAGAAGGTGGAGCCGATCTGCGCCGCGCTCGAGGGGCGCCTGTTCAATTCGCTCATCATCGATGAGCAGACCGCAGCCGCGGTCCTTCAAAACATACGAGAGGGAAGACATGTCGCATGAAATACTCACCCGCCCGATCGGAAATTCCGGCATCGAAGCTTCGGCGGTCGGCCTCGGCACCTGGGCGATCGGCGGCTGGATGTGGGGCGGCACCGAGGAGAGCAAATCGATAGAGGCGATCCGGACGTCCATTGATGAAGGCATTTCGCTGATCGATACCGCCCCGGCCTATGGTCAGGGGTTGGCGGAAACCATTGTGGGGAAGGCCATCGAGGGCCGCCGGGACAAGGTGGTTCTTGCCACCAAATGCGGCCTCGTCTGGCATACCACGAAGGGGAATCATTTCTTCGACTATGACAGCGGACCGGTTCACCGTTATCTCGGCAAGGAGTCGATCATTCACGAAGTCGAGCAAAGTCTCACCCGTTTGAGGACCGACTATATCGACCTCTACATCACCCATTGGCAGGACCCGACAACACCGATCCAGGAGACCATGGACGCGCTGGAGGCATTGAAGGCGCAAGGCAAGATCCGCGCGATCGGCGCCAGCAACGTCTCGACCGAGGATCTGCGGAACTATGTTGCCGCCGGGCAGCTGGACGCCATTCAGGAAGAGTACAGCATGGTCAAGCGCGACATCGAAACGTCGCTGCTTCCGATCTGCGCCGAGCATGGCGTTTCCACATTGAGCTATTCGTCCCTCGCACTGGGGCTTCTCTCCGGTAAAATCGGCCCCGACCGGACCTTCTCGGGCGATGATCTGCGCAAGGACAATCCCCGTTTCTCCACCGGCAACCGCGAAAAGGTGGCCAGGCTTATGGAGGCGATCGAACCGATCGCGGACAGCCACAAGGCAACAAGCGCCCAGATCGTGATCGCCTGGACCCTGCAGCAGCCCGGCATCACCTTTTCCCTGTGTGGCGCGCGCAATCCGGATCAGGCGCGGGAGAATGCAAGGGCCGGCGCGATCCGCCTGTCGGCGGACGAAATCAACCTGATCAGTGAGGCAGCACGAACGCATCTGACCAATCTCGACGCCTGAACATACGCACATGAACGAAACCAATTGCGGACACCGCCCCGGCGGACGGTGAACGGAGAGCCTATGCCTGAACACCGCAGCGACAGCCTGGAAGAAGTCCGTGATGACGGCGCCTTTGACGTTGTTGTCGTGGGCGGCGGCATCAACGGCATCGGCGTGTTTCGCGAGCTTTCGCTGCAGGGCCTGCGGGTGCTTCTGGTCGAGCGCAACGACTTTTGCTCAGGCTGCAGCGCAGCCCCCTCGCGGATGATCCACGGCGGGCTGCGCTATCTCGAAAACGGAGAATTCGACCTCGTCCAGGAATCCCTGCGCGAACGCGATGCCCTGTTGCGCAACGCGCCGCATTTCGTGCGTCCGCTGCCGACCGTGATTCCGATAAGTTCGGTGTTTTCCGGCCTCATGAACGGTGCCGCCGGTTTTCTGGGGCTGACGAGCAAGCCGGCAAAGCGCGGTGCGCTGCCCATCAAGATCGGCCTTTCGCTCTATGACTGGGTGACCCGCAAACGGCGCGTTCTGCCAAGGCACGGGTTTTACGCGGCAGGAGAAACCTTCCGGCGTTGGCCTGACCTGACCCGGGGCCTGCGCTTTTCCGCCGTCTATCATGATGCATGGATCAGTCATCCCGAACGTCTCGGCGTCGAGCTCGTTACCGATACGATGCGCACCGCGCCGGATTGCGTGGCACTGAACTACGCGGAAATCGAGCGCGAAGCGTCCGGCTTTGCCGTCACCGATCGTGAAACCGGGGAGAGGGTCTCGATCACCGCCAGGGCGGTCGTCAATGCCACCGGCGCGTGGCTCAATGAGGCGGTCGCGAGTTTTTCCGGCCGCCGGAACACGGACGAAAGGCTCGTCTCCGGAACCAAGGGTTCGCATGTCATCCTGAACAATCCGGCGCTTCATGAAGCGCTTCGTGGGCACATGGTGTTTTTCGAGAACACCGACGGCCGCGTCTGCATCGTCTTTCCCTATCTTGGAAACGTGCTCGCGGGTTCGACCGATATCCGGGTCGACACCGTCGAGCGGGTTCGCTGCGAGCCGGAGGAACAGCGCTACATTCTCGATGCCCTGCAACTGACATTCCCCGAAATAGAGGTGACGGACAACGACGTGGTGTTCAGCTACAGCGGAATTCGGCCGTTGCCCAAGAGCGACGAGCGTTTTACCGGGCGGATCACGCGGGGGCATTTTGTCCACCGGCTCGAAGGCGATGTTCCCCAGTTCTGCATGGTGGGCGGCAAGTGGACGACATTTCGGGCCTTCGCCGAACAGGCTGCGGATGAGGTGATGTCGGAACTCGGACATGAACGCCGGCTCGGAACCCTCGATCTGCCGATCGGCGGTGGAGACGGTTACCAGGCCGACGGAGCGGAGCTGGTTCGTGAACTCGTCCAGGACCATGGCATCGGGTCCGAACGCGCCGCCCATCTCGTTGATGTCTACGGAACGAAGGCGCGGGACGTGGTGGCGTTCTGTTCCGCCTTGCAGTCCGACGAACAGCTTGCACCGGTGACGCGGATGACCCGCGGCGAGGTGGCCTATCTGGTGGACAGGGAAGCCGTCGTCCATCTCTCCGATCTCATCCTGCGCCGGACCCCGTTTGCCATTACCGGGGTGATTTCCCGTGACCTCATCTCCGCGATCGCCGACATCGCAGCGCGCGAACTTGGCTGGACTGCAGCGCGGCGGGAGGAGGAGATCAATTCGCTCGTCGGCGAACTCGGTGATTTTTACGGCGTCTCGCCGCAGATGCTCGAACAGAGAAACATTGAAAGGAAGACAGGATGCGCCTGAGTACGAAAGCCCGGATGAACCGCATGTTCACCAACGGAGGCTGTCTTGATGTCGCCGTTGACCACGGGGTCTGCAACGAGCCCGGTTTTCTTAAGGGACTCGAGAACATGGACAGCGTGATCGCCACGCTGGTCGATGCCAAACCCGATGCAATCCAGATGGCCTACGGTCAGGCCGATCTGCTGCAAAGCCGGCCGGAAAAGGACAAGCCGGCGCTTGTGATGCGGATCGATATGGGCAATCCCTACAACGACACGCGGCACCGGGTGATGTGGTCGGAACTGCAGAACCACGACGAGCCGATCATCGGCGCGCTGGAAATGGATGCCGCCTGCGTGGTGGTCAACCTGTTCATGCTGCCCGATGAGCCCGACCTGTTTCGCCAGTGCGTGCGCAACATCAGCCGGGTGAGGGCGGCCTGCCACACATACGGGATGCCGTTGATGATCGAACCGCTGGTGATGCTGCCCAACGATGTGCGCGGCGGCTACCAGGTGGATGGCGACGCCGAGAAGATCATCACGCTGGTGCGGCTCGCGAGCGAAATGGGCGCCGACATCATCAAGGCCGACCCGACGGAGAACGCGGAGGATTTTCATCGTGTCGTGGAGACGGCGCGGGTGCCTGTGCTCGTGCGCGGCGGAGGCAAGGAGGACCTGAAGACGGTTCTGAACAAATCGGCCGCGCTGATGGGGCAGGGGGCCAAAGGGATGGTCTATGGCCGCAACATCTATCAGCATGACAACCCGAAGGCCGTGGTAAATGCACTGATGGCGATGATCCATAAGGGCGCATCGGGCGAAGAGGCGTGGGACATCTACAACCGTGGCTGAGAACAAGCGATACCTGCTGGGACTGGATGCCGGCAACACGGTTATCAAGGCCGTGCTGTTCGATCTCGACGGCAACCAGGCGGCCATGCACGCGCTCGACGGTCAGACGACGGTCCCCGAACCGGGGCACGTCGAACGGGATCTCGATGAACTCTGGTTGAATGCGCAGCAGGCGATCAGCGCCTGCATCGACAAGGCGGGCGTGGACGCCGGGCAGATTGCCGGCGTCGGCTGTGCTGGTCATGGCAACGGGCTCTATCTGCTCGATGCCTCACATGAACCGCTTCTGGGCATCCAGTCGCTCGACAGCCGCGCTGCACATCTGGCCGACGAACTTGCCGCCGGGGCGGCCGGCGAGGCGCTTGAAAGGCTGTGCCTTCAGAAGCCGTGGCCTTCGCAAACGCCGACGCTGCTGGCCTGGGTGAAGCGGGAAGCCCCGGAACTCTATCGACAGGCTTCCACCATCCTGCTGTGCAAGGATTTCATCACCTACAAGCTCACCGGGCGGCTGGTCTCGGATGTTTCCGACATGAGCGGTTGCGGTCTGCTGCGCATGCCCGAATGCAGCTATGACGAGGAGTTGATGCGGCTCTACGGGCTTGAAGATGCCTTCGGCATGCTGCCTGACCTGCTTGAACCGAACCAGGTGGCTGGCGCGGTGACAGCGGAAGCCAGCGCCCTGACCGGCCTCGCCGAAGGCACGCCTGTGGTCGCCGGGTTCTTTGACGTGGTCGCCTGCGCGCTCGGCTCCGGCGTGGTGGCCAATGGACAGGCATCGGTCATCGTCGGCACATGGAGCATCAACCAGGTGGTCTCCGCGGAGCCGGTGACGGCGCCCGAAGTCTTCATGGTGTCGGGCTTTGGCGCAGACCGCTATCTCAACATCGAATCGAGCGCCACCTCCGCGGCAAATCTCGAATGGTACGTCCGCGAGTTCATCGAGAGCCGTGGCCATCACGAGGATCCGTTCGGCTATTGCAACCGGTTGGTGGCGCAGACTGAACCGCGCCCGGATGATCCGATGTTCCATCCCTTCCTCTACGGCGCCCGGCTCGGCTCGGAAATGCGGGCGGGCTTTTACGGCATCTCCGGTTGGCACACCGAGGGGCACATGCTCCGGGCGCTTTACGAGGGCGTGATGTTCGAGCATCGCCGTCATATCGAGGTGCTTTTGTCCGCAGGCGTCGCATTCGACGACATCGTTCTTTCCGGCGGCGGCGCGCGCAGCGAGGTATGGCCGCAGATCTTCGCCGACGGGCTCGGAAAGCCCGTCACCATAGCGGCCTGCCAGGAAACCGGCGCGCTTGGCGCGGCAATCGCGGCGGGCTGTGGAGCAGGGCTTCTGGCCTCCTATGAGGAGGGTGTCGCACGCATGACCAGCGCGAAAACCTCCTTCACACCCGATTCCGCGTTGCGCGATCATTACGACCGGCGTTATGCCCTGTTCATCGAACTCGGCGCGGATCTGCGCCGCTTCTGGAGCAAGTTGCGTGATGCCTGAAACATCTGTGGCGGCGGAAAGCTACGATTACATCATCGTCGGGGCCGGCACGGCCGGCTGCGTGCTGGCCAACAGGCTGTCGGCGAATCCGGACAACCGGGTGCTTCTCCTGGAGGCGGGCGGCAGCGACAATTATCACTGGGTCCATATCCCGATCGGCTATCTCTACTGTATCGGCAATCCGCGCACGGACTGGATGATGAAGACCGCATCCGAGCCCGGACTCAACGGCCGCGCACTCGGCTATCCACGCGGCAAGGTGCTCGGCGGCTGCACCTCCGTCAACGGCATGATCTACATGCGCGGCCAGGCCGCCGACTACGATCAGTGGGCGCAAATGGGCAACACCGGCTGGGGCTGGGACGACGTTCTGCCCTATTTCACGATGAGCGAGGATCACCATGCCGGCGCCACCGGGATGCACGGCTCGGGCGGCGAATGGAAGGTCTCCCGCCAGCGGGTGATCTGGGACATCCTCAAATCGGTGCAGGAGGGGGCGCGGGAATTCGGTATCGAACCGACCGACGATTTCAACTCCGGCACCAATGAGGGCTCGGGCTTTTTCGAGGTCAACCAGAAACGCGGCGTGCGCTGGAACGCGGCCAAGGCCTTCCTCAAACCCGCCCGCGGCCGCAAGAACCTGCGCGTCGTCACTCATGCCCATAGTGACCGCGTTGCCTTCGACGGGCGCCGCGCGACGGGGGTGCATTACAGGCACCAGGGCAGACAGCATCTCGCCATCGCCGGGCGCGAGGTGATCCTGGCGGCGGGCGCCATCAATTCGCCCAAGCTTCTCGAGCTTTCCGGCGTCGGCAACCCGGATCATCTTTCAGGGCTCGGCATTCCCGTTGTGCATGCACTTCAAGGCGTTGGCGAGAATTTGCAGGACCATTTACAGATCCGCACGGTGTTCAAGGTGAGCAACACGAAAACGCTCAACGAACGCGTCAACAGCTGGTTCGGCAAGCTGGGCATCGGCCTACAATATGCGTTTGCGCAAAGCGGCCCGATGTCGATGGCGCCGAGCCAGTTCGGCATGTTCACCAGGAGCGATCCGTCGCTTGCCACGCCCGATCTTGAATACCACGTGCAGCCGCTGTCGACCGACAAGCTCGGCGATCCGCTGCATGGGTTCCCGGCGATCACCGTGTCGGTTTGCAATCTTCGCCCGCAGAGCGTCGGCTCCTGCCACATCTCCGCTGCGGATACGGACCTGCAGCCGGAGATCAGGCTCAACTATCTTTCCGCCGAGGCCGACAAGCAGGTCGCCGTCCGCTCGATCCGCCAGGCGCGCGAGATCATGAGCGCCAAGGCGCTCAGACCCTACTCACCCACCGAGATCCTGCCCGGCCCGGTGCATGAAACGGACGCCGATCTCCTGCGCGAGGCAGGCAACATCGCAACAACGATCTTTCACCCGGTCGGCACCTGCAAGATGGGCAACGACGAGCGTGCGGTGGTCGACACGCGGCTCAAGGTTCACGGCATCGAGGGCCTGCGTGTGGTCGATGCCTCGATCATGCCGAAAATCGTGTCAGGCAACACCGCCTCTCCGGTCATCATGATCGCCGAACGCGCCGCCGAGATGATCCTGCAGGACTGGTGACAGCCGCAGGTGACGGGACGCCCGGCCCGGAGACTTCGGAAGGAGCAAATATCCGCCGCACCCAACTGGGACTAAGCGCCAAGAATTCGGGCTTCCGCGTCAGCCAATGCCCTTTCCGCCGGCTTGCCACCAAACACTGCATTGTGAATTTCGTCGCCAAGCGTTCTTTCGATGCTGCCATAAGATGGTACGGGAGCTCGTGCCCAGGTGACGATCTGGTTCTGGCGCGACATGCGGTCAACCATGGCGACGATCGGAGAGGAGGCGAGAGCTTCCGGGTCCGAGCAAACGGAAAAACGCGGCGCAACGGGAAAGCCATTGCGCACATGGGCTTTCATGGCTTCGGGCGAGGCCATCCACGCTATCGCATCCATGGCGACCTTGCGGCGCTGCTCCGGCAGGTGGGACGGTATCGTCAGCAGAAAGCCGCCAATCGGTGCGGCGACTTCCCGGCGCCTCTTCGAAGGAGGCGCGAGATATGCGACCCGACGTGCAACCCGTGATGCCGGTTCATGCTCGAAGCGCGCGGCACGCATGGTCCAGCAATAGGCCATTGCCGCCCGACCGGAAATAAAGTGCTGAATGCGACCTTCCCAATCCAGATCCGCGATATCAGGCGGTGAAAATTCCGTGAGCCTGCGCAGATAATCGATCGCTTCAAGCGCTTCGTCGGTGCGAAGATTGAGCTGGGGGGGTGACCGGCTGAAGGGCGTACTGCCATCATAGCGATTGTTGCCGTTGAACTTCAGGATCGAGGAGTTGAACGCCGCAAGGGCGAACATGAAGGTGTTTGCGATCGGCATGCCACGCCGGCCGTTCCACGCGATTCCGTACTGTTCCTTGGCCGGGCGGTGAAATTCGCGCGCGGCGGCGACCAACTCATCCAGGGTTTCGGGGTATTTGCGCCCGGACGCCGCAAACAAGTCCTTTCGAGCCGCCAGGATCTCTATCGTGCAGTAGATAGGCACGCCGAATTGCGTAGCGCCCCATTGGCCGGTGCTCCAGACATTGGGATGGAAGTCGAGCGGATTGAGCGCGGCGCCCCCGATCAGATGGTCGAGCGGCGCAAGCAGACCTTCGTCGGCAAATTCGCCAAGCCACGGCATGTTGATCGCCACGATATCATGGGCGCTGCCGTTGCCTTGAAGAACGTTGCGCGCTTCCTTGTAGAGTTGGGGTAGCTGCAGAAGACGGAAGCTGCTCTTGCTGCCCAGATCGGTGCGGAAATCCGACCACATGTTCCGCATGGAGGCGAAATAGTTGTCGTCATTGAGCAGAAACCTCAAATCCTGAAAGGCATCGCCACCAATGTCGTCACCGCGGATCGGTGACAGGATCTGCGAGGCGAAATAGGAGCCACCGAAATAGTACTCCTTTGTTTCCGTACCTTTGCGAAGGCCGAACGTTTCCGCCAGGAGGGATTTGACATGCGTGGAATACCGCATGAAGTGATGAAGCAGATTCTCGGACGGGCGAACATAATGGGTCTTAAGCTTCGGCCCGCGCGGAACGAGTTCGACCAGGTCGCCTTCGATCAATTTGTCGAGAAGCCGGACGCCGGCTCCATAGGAAATCCCGGCGGCCGCGATCAGGTTCGACTTGTCGATGGCGCGACTGTGGACATGGGCATCAACCAGTTCGAGAACGAGGCTCCAATACGCATCCTGCCGAGCCATCGGAAGCTCATCGAACGGCGCACGCAGATCTTTGAGAAATGCGACGACGCGCGCCAGTTCATGGCCAGAAAGTTCTTCCTTCGCGGAGCTGTCCGGATCTGGGCTTACGGTTTGATCCATTCGCTGCTTCAGTTTGTCCGGCCGCTGATCTCACTCAACCATTTGACCAGAGAGAAAAAATCCTTGTCTTTCATACCCATTCTCGCGGCCGATTGATACTGCTGCAAGATCATGCTTGTCGCAAGCAGCGGAATGCCGGCTCCCAGCCCTGCTTGGGTAACGAGCGTGAAGTCCTTGATCATTTGCCCGACTGTGAAGGCGGGCTCGAAACTGTCATTCTCAACGATCTCCTGCTTGTATTTCAGTAGGGGCGATGCGACCGCACTGTCGTTGATCGCGCTCATCATCTGGGAGCGTGTCAGACCCCCTTGCTCTCCCAGAAGCAATGCCTCTGCCAGGATCGCCGATGTTGCACCGACGAGTGTGTTCAGAACGAGCTTCATAAAGCGGGCTTCATCGCCGTCGCCGAAATAGAATTGCTTTGCGGAGAAGGTGGACAGAAGCGGTTTGACCTCTTCCCACGCTTTTTCGTCTCCCGAGCCCAGAACCGTAAGCTGACCGGACTGCGCCAGCGCGGTGCTGCCAGATACAGGCGCGCGGATGTAGTGTATCCCTTTCTGCACCAATGCCTCCGCAACCCTTGCCGAGCATCCCGGTGAGACGGTGCTCATTTCGACGAGGATGTTACCGGTATCGATGCTCTCAAGCAGACCCGGACTCCCGTTCTCACCGAACACAACGCCGTCAAGCGCAGCGTCATCAGGTACCATCGTGAAAACAGTTCGGCAGGGTGTGAAATCGGCGATGGACGTCGCGACCGCTGCACCAGTCTCGGCGATCTGGGCAAGTGCCTCTTCGTTCTTGTCGATGGCAATCAGCGTCTGGCCCTCGCCGAGCAAGCGCCCCGCCATTGGCAATCCCATCTTGCCGACACCGATCCAGCCGATCGGTGACGATGCCGCTCCGGCACCCGCAGTTTTCTCCGGCATGACCTTCTCCCTGTTCTTCGGAAGCTTGGTAATTCATTCGGTAATGCGTTGATCCAGCGCATTTGTTCGAAGTGGACAAATTCGTGCGCCGGCTCTCGCGGGTGATCTGTTAGCGCTTTGAGGCAACAGGCCAACTGTTCTGGGAGGAGCACCGTGCACTACGTCATCCACTGTCTCGATCGCGAAGGTTCGGTCCAAAAGCGGCTCGACCACTACGACGCGCACAAGGCCTATCTAGCGAACGCCTCCGTTGCGACCGTCATCTCGGGTCCACTCTTGGCCGACGACGAAGAGACGATGATCGGCAGTTGCTTCGTCGTGGCGGCTGACAGCCTTGAGGAAGTGGTCGCCTTCAACCGCAACGATCCCTTCTACGCGATTGATCTTTGGGAAACGGTCTCGATCCGGCCCTTCAGCAAGCGCGTCGACAACCGCTCATGACCTCCCCCGTCCGCGTCGCTCTCGTCGGTCTCGGCTGGTGGGGAAGGAAAATGCTCACGGTGCTTGATGCTGCATCGGATGAGATCGCGGTGGTGCGCATCGTCGAAACCGATGTGGAAGCAGCGACGCAGTTTACGAGCGGTCGAGCGATTCTGGTCTCGGATCGTTTCGCCGATGCAATCGAAGATGCAGACATCGACGCAGTTGTTATCGCGACTCCTCACAGCTTCCACGAAGAGCAGGTCATCGCGGCGGCTTTGGCCGGAAAGCATGTGTTTTGCGAAAAGCCGCTCGCACTGACGAGTGCCGGAGCGCGCGCCGCTGCCGGTGCATGCGAAGAGGCTGGCGTCGTGTTGGGAATGGGGCATGAGCGCCGGTTCGAGCCGCCCGTGCGCGATCTTCTCGAAAGCGCCGCAAACGGAAAGCTTGGCCGCATCCAGCAGATTGAAGCCAATTTCAGTCATGACCGGTTTCTCAAGCTGGACCAGAACAATTGGCGGTTGAAAAAGGAGCAGGCGCCGGCGGCCGGTATGACAGCGACCGGCATACATCTGCTCGATCTGAGCACCGTGCTTCTGGGCCGGGCTGAAAGCGTCTGGTGCGTGTGCGAGAACCTGTCTTCCGAATTGCCCGCTGGCGACACCGTTGGCGCTCTTGTCAAGTTTGCGGGGGGCGGAACGGCATATGTCTCAGCTTCTTTGGCGAACCCGTTCATATCACGGTTCGCGGTTTTTGGTTCCAGGGGATGGGTCGATATCCGTGACAAGGCGCATGTCGAAGCGCCTGACGGATGGATCGTCACAAGTTCATTCTCGGATGGCCCGATAGAGGTCAGCGAGGTCGGGCCTGCAGAGCCTGTGAGAGACAATCTCGTCCGTTTCGCCCGTGCTGTTCGCGGCACCGATGATTATCCGGTCACCCCAGGGCAGATGATCGACAACATCGGATTGCTGGAGGCGATTTCGAAGTCTGCCGTAAGCGGCCAGATCGAGGCGGTGTGATCATGGGTATCAGAAAAACTGAAAGAGCTCATAAGATAAAATCATTTTCTCTTCTGCACTTGTCGCTGCAGATTTCTGAAAAATGTTATCGAGGGAGCTGAGATGCACGTAGGATTTTTCACCATGCCCATTCACCCGCTCGGGAAGGAATGGAAGAAAAGTCTCAGCGAGGATCGCGCTGCGTTCATACTTGCCGATCGGCTTGGATTCACCGAGGGCTATGTAGGCGAACACCTGACCGACCAGGCTGAAAACATCACATCGTGCACCATGTTCATCGCGAGCCTGGCGCAGGAAGTGAAGCGTATGCGTCTGGGGACGGGAACGGTGAACCTGCCCAATACCCATCCGGCAACCGTCGCGGCGCAGGTTGCGATGCTCGATCACATGCTCGATGGACGTCTAAATTTCGGCATAAGCCCCGGAGGGCTCTTGTCGGACGCCGAAATCTTCGGGAATCTCGATCGTGACCGCAACGCGATGTTCCTTGAGGCCATCGATATGGTGCTTGCGATCTGGGACGGGTCTGCGCCCTACGATCTCGATGGCGAGTTCTGGTCAATCAGCACGCGCAACACAATCATGGAAGAGATCGGACAGGGGATTGTCGGGAAGCCACTGCAAGACCCGCATCCTCCCATCGTCGTCACTGCGGTGGCGCCTTTCTCGAAAGGCGTGACGGCCGCCGCCGCGCGCGGCTGGGACCCGATTTCGGCCAACTTCCTGATGCCGAAATGGGTTGCCAC
This sequence comes from Hoeflea sp., assembly GCA_040216675.1. GTDB lineage: Bacteria > Pseudomonadota > Alphaproteobacteria > Rhizobiales > Rhizobiaceae > Hoeflea. The sequence continues at coordinate 330,938 of JAVJOR010000004.1, forward strand.
TCACAAGGACAGCTATATCAAGGGTTGCGAAGAAGCCGGACGCCCAGCTGATATCAAGAACTGGCGCGTTGCGAAGAGCGTTTTCGTGGCCGACGACTTGGAGACCGCCCGCAATTATGCGCGCGGCCCGGACAGCCCGTACGCCTACTATTTTAACTCATTGCTGACGAAGCTTGTGAAGAACGGTCGCGCGAACCTGTTCAAGGAAGATCAGTCGATGGACGACAGTGAGCTCACCCTCGACTATGTGATGGACAAGCTCGTCATCTGGGGAACGCCCGACAAGGTGACTGAGGAACTCCTTGCGTTTCGCGAAGAGGTCGGCCAGTTCGGCACCTTGCTTTATGCCGGCCATGACTGGGTCGATCCGGCGCTCGCACAGCGCTCGATGGAGCTGCTTGTCGAGAAAGTCCAGCCGGCTATCCGCAGCTCGGAAGCAGTCAATGGGAGTGCTGCGGCCTGATGAAACATCTTAGCGTTCATAACCGTGGCGCGGACCTTGCGGTGTATGTCTCGGGAAGCCCCGCACAGCCTCCGCTGCTGCTGCTGTCGTCCCTGGGCGCGGACCGCCGCATGTGGGACGCAAACATGGAATTGTTCAGCCGCGCGCATCGGGTCGTCACGTTCGATACCCGTGGTCATGGAAACAGCGGGGCGACGCCGGCACCGTATGATCTTGAGCTTCTTCTTTCCGACGTTGTCGCTGTTTTGGACTCGCTGTCGATCGACAGGACCGACGTCGTTGGCCTGTCACTTGGAGGGGCGCTTGCCGTCGGCCTGGCGCTTGCAGAGCCGTCACGTGTCGAACGTCTGGTCGTTTGCGATGCTCAGATCCAGTCGACCGAGGAATACCGCAGTGGCTGGGACCAGCGGATCGCTGCCGTCAAAGACGGTGGCCTGGCTGCAATTGCTGACGGCACCCTGTCGCGCTGGTTTACGCCGGATTGCCAGGACGAAATTCGCGACCGCGCGCGCGACATGTTGTTGACGACCACCATCGACGGTTATGCCGGCTGCGCCAATTGCCTGAAACAACTGGACTATCTTGCCAGCCTCGGTCAGATCAGCGCGCCAGTCCTCTATGTTCGCGGCGAAGATGATGTGGCAGCGCCTGCTTCCGTCATGGAGGAAATGAACAGGTGCACGCCCAATTCCGAACTCCGCATTGTGAAGAACGCCGCGCATATCCCGAACATGGAAAATCCGGACGGTTTCGCCGATGCGGTTGAGGGATGGCTGGCAAAATCGCCAAAAGCTTCAGGCGTGGGGGCGCCGTCATGAGCACGAGCGCGCCAGTTGGTGTCGTCGGTCTTGGCATCATGGGATCGGCATTTGCCACGAACCTCTTGGAAAAGGGGTTTCAGGTCGTGGGGACGGATCCGGTCGAAAGCGCCCGCAGCGCATTGGAGGCAGCAGGCGGTAGCTCGGTCGCGACAGCCAGTGAAGTTGCAAAAGTTTGCGATTGCATCCTCGTTTCGCTGCCTTCGGTGGCGGCGCTCGACGCTGTCACGGAAGGCCGAGGCAATCTTTGTGAGGGTCTTTCATCCGGTAAGGTGGTTGTCGAGCTCGGGACGCTGCCGCTTGAGGCCAAGGACAGGGCGCGTTTTCGCGTCGAGGCAAAAAGTGCCGCCATGCTGGATTGCCCGGTCAGCGGTACCGGCGCGCAGGCCGCGAAGCGTGACCTGGTTCTCTTCGCCAGCGGCGAAACGGAAGCGATCGAGAAAGCCCGTCCGGTGCTTGAGGCGATTGCGCGTGATGTGCGCAACGTTGGGGAGTTCGGCACTGGCATCAAGATCAAATACGTCGCCAACCTTTTGGTAGCGGTTCACAATGTGGCCGCCGCGGAGGCTCTCTTGCTGGCCGAGCGTTCCGGCCTGGACCTCTCGTTTGTCCTTGATGCCGTGACCGGAGGGGCAGGGGGATCGAAGATGCTGGAACTGCGCGGTCCCCTGATGGCGCGCGAATCCTACGAACCAGCAACGATGAAAATTGATGTCTTTCAAAAGGACCTCGCGCTGATCGCCGACCATGCTGCCTCGGTCGGCAGTCCGTCGCCGCTGCTCGACGCATGCAAGCGTATCTACGACGAGGCGATGGCGCAGGGTCGGGGCAAGCAGGACACTGCAGCCGTGTTTAGCACGATGAAAAGTTCAACGTTCACAAAGATATAGGCGATATACTCGAAAGATCGACTCTAGGGAGGAAAAAATGAGAGACACCGTAATCCGGAACGCGATCGTTCTGACGATGAACGAGGCACAAGACGAATACGTGCGCGCGGACTTATTCATGAAAGACGGGAAGATTGCCGGGATTGGTCCCGACCTCGGGCCGGTGGACGCCCACGAGATCGACGGCGAAGGCTACATCGTGATGCCCGGTTTCGTCGACACGCACAGACACACTTGGCAGTGCCTGCTGCGCAACGCCGCTGCCGACTGGACGCTTTCGCAGTATTTTGCCGGTGTGCGCGGTGTCATGGGCGAACTCTATACGCCGGACGACATGTACGTTTCCAACTACATCGGCTCGCTCGAAGCACTGAACGCGGGCATCACCACGATGGTGGACTGGTCCCATAACAACAATTCGCCCGATCATGCGGACATGGCTGTGAAGGGTCTTCGCGATTCCGGCGTTCGCGGCGTTTTCGGATACGGCAACGCCAACCGCGAATGGTTTCCTGTGAGCGATGAGCGGACCGATTTTGACGATGTCGCACGTGTGAAAAGGGAACATTTTTCATCCGACGACGACCTCGTGACCATGGCCTTTGCCGCACGCGGTCCGCAGTTCGCCACCATGGAACAGACGGAGCGCGACTTCAAAATGGCGCGCGACCTGGATCTGCCGCTGACGCTGCACGCCGGTGACGGCCTTTGGGGCCTCAATCATCCGGTCAAGCAGCTGCAGGAAAAGAACCTGCTTGGACCTCGGACGACCTACGTTCACTGCTGCACGCTCGATCAGGAAGAGTTCCAGATGATCGGTGATACCGGTGGAACCGTCTCCATTTCGGCCGAAGTCGAGCTCAACATGGGCCACGGAAACCCCGCGGCCATGGGCTGCCTCAATGCCGGTTTCCGCCCCTCAATTTCGATCGATGTGTGCACCTCTGTCGGAAGCGACATGTTCACCCAGATGCGGATCCTGATGGCAGCCACGCGGGGCATCGAGAATGCCAAGGCGCTTGCCGAGCACAAGGTGCTGGAGCCAATGCCGCTGTCGGTTCGCGACGTCCTCGATTTCGCGACCCTTCAGGGTGCCCGGACAGCCAATCTCGACCACGTCACGGGCTCGCTCGAAGTCGGCAAAGACGCCGACGTAATCATGATCGATACGAATGATATCAATATGTTCCCTATCAACAACCCGGCCGGCGCGGTCCTCGAGGACGCCCATGTCGGCAATATCGATACCGTTTTCGTTCGGGGCCGCATCGTGAAACGCCACGGCAAGCTGGTCGACGTGGATATCCGCTCGCTTCGCAAACAGATGGACGGCGCAGTGGATAGCTTGTTCGAGCGTGCTGGCGTGCCTCGTGACGGGACTTGGCTTCCTGACCAGTACGTGCGTGGCACAGACGCGGAGAACTAAGCGAAACAAAGGGCAGGCAGGGAGGAGACAATGCCATTTTACAACTACGAGTGTGAGACATGCGGCCAGTTCAATGCACTTGGCCGGGTCTCGGCTGCGGCTGCTCCAACTGCCTGCCCCACATGCGGCGTTGACGCGCCCAGGGCCATGTCGGCTCCGCGGGTAGCGGTTGCGGCGGATGCCGGTTCGTCGCGCGTCCCGCGGTCCGGCAGATCGTCGCATCCGGCCGGCTGCAGCTGCTGCGGGCCGGTGCGCACGGCTTCGACGTCTAAACCGAATGCGACATCGTTCTTGCGCGACGGCTGAACCCGCCCGTCGGCGGGCATTATCTGGGAGGATGAACTGCCTTGTTTGCTGATCTGAAGAGATACGTGCCCCTGCAGGTGACATTTATCCTGATCTCGACCGGATTGCTGTTTCTTGTCAGTCCTTTCCTTGCGCCTGGAAGCACGAGCACGAGTGCTCTGCTCACAGTAATGGCTTTCGCTGCGATTCTTGCGGTCGCAGCGATCGGCCAGACTCTTGTGATCCAGCAGGGCGGTCTCGATCTCAGTACACCCGGTGCGATCTCTCTTGCTGCCGTCATCGTCAGCCAGTTTCCGGGCGGCGACGCGGCTTCGCTCTGGATCTGGATACCATGTGCTCTGGCCGCCGGGGCGATGGGCGGAGCGATCAGCGGTTTTGCGATCACCCGGATGGCTGTGACGCCGCTCGTCGCAACCCTGTCGATGAATGCTGTCTTCTACGGAACCGTGTTCTATCTAACAGCCGGCAGATCCGCAGCTGCTGTGCCGGCTGAATTCAGTGGCGCCGCGGTTGGCCGGACATGGGGTGTGCCGTCTATAGCGATCCTGGCGCTCGTGGTCGTGCTGATCGTCGAATTCTATCTACGCGCCACCGTTGCCGGCCGCAGGTTTCTGGCCGCGGGTGCCAATCCGCGCGCCGCACGCGCTGCCGGCATCAGGGTGCTGCGCTACAAATTCCTGACCTACGTCGCCGCAGGCTTCTTTTCGGCGCTCGCAGGGGTCATTCTTGCTGGATACATGAACGTCCCGAGCCTTCTGGTCGGACGCGACTATCTGCTGCCGGTTATCGCAGTGGTAGTGCTCGGCGGAACGCCGCTCACAGGTGGCGCCGGTAGCGTTTTCGCCTCGGCGGTCGGCGCCGTGTTCCTGATCCAATTGCAGCAGATCACCATCGGGATGGGCGCATCCATCGCCGCCCAGTTCATCATCCAGGCAGGAATCATCTTGCTCGGAATGAGCGTGATGTTGGTGCCGTGGAGAAAGCTTCTGCGGCGTTCCGATACTCCCCGCATCTCGTCTACCGTTCAGGCAAACCACAAGACCGGATCGGTCTGAATGACTTTCGAAACGGTCATAAAATCAAATGTTTAAAAGGAGGAAGACCATGAAGAACTCAACAAGACTACTCAGCGCCACGGGTCTGGCCCTGATCATGACGACCGGACTTGGACATGCTCAGGACGAAGCCATGGCTCTCGTCGAATCCGCAGGCAAGGTTGAGGGGACCGAGTTTTGCGGTGACCAGCCGATTGTCCTTGGGATTCACGATGGCTTCGGCATCAATGGCTGGTCCAAGGCCTCGATGGCGGCAGTTCGCAGTGAAGCTGCCAAATGCGACAATGTCGAACAGCTCGTCCAGATCGGCCAGATGGATCTGCAGAAGTCGATTGCCGACGTGAACAGCATGATTTCGCAAGGCATCGACGGCCTTGTGATCATTCCCGACTGGGGGCGTGCTCAGTTGAATTCTCTTGTTTCGGCCACCGATGCAGGCGTCAAGGTTGTCCCTTGGGGCGCTGATCCGGGCGGTGAGGATGGCACCGATTATGTAGCTTATCTGGACTGGGATGAGGCAGCTGCCGGCCGCGCATGGGCACAGTGGGTCGTAGACGCCACGGGCGGTAAGGGTAATGTCGTCTTCATCGGTGGACCCGCCGGTAACCCCGTGAGCGGAAACGCACTTGCCGGCATAGAGGAAGTCTTCACCGAAAACCCGGGCATCAACCTGTTGACCGGTTATGACGAATGGCCCGTGGGTAACTGGGATGCGGCGCAGATCCAGCAGGCTATGTCTGCCCTTCTGTCGCAGTACTCGGACATCGATGCCGTAATCAGTGATGCTGGTGGTTTTGAATCTCTGGGCGTGGTGCGGGCCTACGAAGCTGCGGACCGTCCGTTGGTGCCGTTGGCTTCGCTCGAGGCAAACGAGCTCGCCTGCACCTACGAGAAGCTGAAAGACTCCGAGGAAGGCTTCGAGCTGGGAACGATCTCCGGCCGGAACTGGATTGGCCGCGTTGCTGCCAGGAAAGCGATCGCTGCTGTAGCCGGTATCGAGAACAATGAGCCGAACACTTTCGAACTCGGCATCTATGAGAGCAGTCTTGACGGTTCGGAGCGCCAGCCGACCTGCGATGGTGACCTGCCGCCTGATGGCTTTGTTTCATCACAGCTGACACCCGAAGAGCTCGATACCTACGGTTCTACCGAGTAAGGCGTCACGACTACAGGAGCCGAAAAATGAGTGCCCGTCCCGTTCTCAAATTGTCGAACATCGTCAAGACCTATCCGGGGGTCCGAGCCCTCGACAGTGTTTCACTGGAGGTCGTCGAAGGCGAGGTTCATGCCCTTCTGGGCGAGAACGGGGCGGGCAAATCCACCCTTATCGGAATCGCTGCCGGGTCAGTTCGACCGGACAGCGGCACTGTTGAGATCGGTCAGGCCGTCTTGCCGGTTGGCGAGCCCGCCACGGCGCAGCGCCTTGGGCTGAGTGTCGTCTACCAGCATCCCGCGACGCTGAAGGATCTGACGGTTGCCGAAAACCTGATCTATTCGATCCCGGGGGAATTGCGGCAGACACAGTTGAACCCCAATGACTGGGTCGATGAAAAGCTTGCCGCGGTCGGCGCGACCTTCTCGCGCGACGCGCGGGTTGGTGAACTGAGTGCGGCCGAGCGCCAACTCGTCGAACTTGCCAAGGCGCTGGCCGTCCGGCCGAAAGTCCTCATTCTTGACGAGCCGACGGAGGCTCTCAACTCCGCCGAAATCGAAGTGCTTTTTGAAAAAATCGAGGCGATCCGCAAGGAAGGCACCGCCGTGGTGTACATTTCCCACCGGCTACCGGAGGTTCAACGCATAGCAGACAGGATAAGCGTCCTGCGCGATGGCAAGATGCAGGGGTGTTTCCCCGCATCGGGCGTGACGGAAAAGGAAATCCTGTCTCTCATCATCGGGCGTACGTTCGAAGCCGCATTCCCGGACAAGCCCGGTTTCGATACGGATGCGGATCCGATCCTGACAGTATCGAAGTTGCGTGGCGGAAAATTGCGCGGCGTCAGCCTGGACGTAAAACCCGGTGAGGTGGTCGGCCTCGCCGGTGTCGAAGGGAACGGTCAGGCCGATTTCATACGCGCGATTGCCGGCCTGCAGAAGGTATCCGGCGATGTAAGCGTCAATGGCGGGAAGGTCAGCGGGTCCGACCCCGCCGCCGCGCAGGACGCAGGGATCATCTATCTGCCGGGAGACCGGCACAATGAAGGCGCTTTCATGGGGCTTTCGGTCGAGCAGAACGGCTCGATGCTGGTGCTCGATCGGATGGCGAGCATGGGCGTACTGTCACCGCGGGAAGAGCGCAGTCATTCGCAAGGCTTCATACGCGATCTACGCGTGAAGACCGACAGCCCGGACACGCAAATCGGAAGCCTCTCGGGCGGCAATCAGCAGAAGGTGATGTATGCGCGTTCGATAGCGGCAAAACCGAAGGTTTTTCTGGCAGACCAGCCAACATCAGGTGTCGACGCCGGCGCGCGTGTGGAGCTTTACAACTTGCTCAGACAGGTCTCGGGCGAGGGCGCCGGCGTCGTTGTCCTGTCATCTGACGCCATCGAACTCGTCGGCCTTTGCGACCGCGTCGTCATTTTCTCGCGAGGGTCCATCGTCACCGAACTGACCGGGGACGACATCACCGAGAAGAACATCACGGGTGCGGCCGTCAATGCAGCGGAAACCACGCATGAGACGGAGACCGGGGGTGGCTTCGGGCGCTGGCGGCGGTTTGCTTCAGGCGACATATTTCCCATCCTCGTCCTTGCAGCGATCATCCTCGCGCTGGCGATGTATACGGCGGGCATGAACGACCGTTTCCTCAGCGGCCGAAGCATCAACGGCATGCTCTTCCTGGCGTCTGCGCTGGGCTTTATCGCCATGGGCCAGTTATGCGTCATGCTCACCGGCGGGATCGACTTGTCTGTCGGGCCCCTCGCCGGCTTCGTGGTGGTGATACTGTCGTTTTTTGCCGGCGACGGTGCCTCATTCGCCCAGTTCGGGGTGGGCATGGCGATCGCCTTGCTTGCGGCCGGATGCGTGGGTCTGACAAATGGGTTGCTGATACGAAAGCTCAAGTTTTCGCCGCTCATCACGACCCTTGCGATGTTTATCGCGCTGCAGGGGTTTTCCTTATTGCTGCGCTCCGTCCCGGACGGCTTTTTCGACCGTCAGATCATCCGTACGATGACGACGGCAATCGGCCCGGTACCGGTTATTTTCATCATCACCGTGATCGCTGCGCTCGCGCTTGAATATGCCCTGCGCAACACGCTTTTCGGGCTTGAATTGCGCGCCATCGGTTCGGACGAGGATTCCGCACGCAAACTCGGTGCAAGTGCCGACCGTACGGTGATCCTCGGCTATGTTGCGTGCTCGGTGCTTACCGGCATAGGTGGCATCTTCCTCAGTGCGCAGATTGGCGTCGGCGACCCGACGGTGGGTCAGAACTACACCCTGCAGAGCATCGCCGCCGTGGTTCTTGGCGGTGCCAGCATCTTCGGCGGGCGTGGTTCCTTTCTGAGTGTGATTGCGGGCGTGCTTCTCATACAGGAGATCACATCCATCTCGGCGTTCCTGCGGCTCGGAACGGCTTGGCAATATTGGCTGCCGGGATTGCTGACGCTTGCGTCTGCAGCCATCTATGCAAGGGCGCGCGGAAGCGCTTCACGAAGCGCTTTGGGCTACTGATTGATGTCACGTGAATTCTGACGAGTTGCTCCATTCGAGAAGCTCGTTCATGTGTTTGGACAGGAGGTCGCTGAAGATGGCCTCGGCCTGATTGAGATTTCGCGTGGACGGTTCGATCCGCACATAGCTGACGGTCAGAGGAGGATCGACAATAGGGTGCAATTTGCGCTTCATGCCGGCCTCGTCGGCATGACACAACAGGCCGGGCAGGATCGACATCCAACCGGATCTGGCGACCAGCTCGATTGTTCCGATCATGGCGTCCATTTCCAGGATGTCGGCTGTCTGCGCCCCGTGCGCAGCCAGATAGCGTTCGATCCCGGGCCGCCGCGCATTGCGTGTGCCGGGCAGGATAAGGTTCAACTCGCCCAAATCGCGAAGGCGTACCGGCTTGCCATGCTCGATTGCGCTGTTCTTTCCCGAGACCAGGAACTCGCGGTCTGTGCCCAAAGGCGAAATGCGAAGTCCATCGCGGGGCGGGGTTGCCGGAACGATCGAGAACGAGAGTTCTCCTGCAAGTGTCATTTGTGAAAGCTGCTCGGAATAGGCCTCCAGCACAGAGACCTTGATAAGCGGATATTTCGCATTGAGCTCGAGCAGCGCCGAGGGAAGCACGGAGCGCGTGAAAGTCGGCATCAGGCCGACCTTGAAATGGCCCATAGGCTGGTCCCGCGCGTCAGAAAGACATTGTTCTGCACTATGCGCGGCTTGCAGTACCTGGATGGCGTGCTGGTAGAAACGCCTGCCCGCTTCGGTCGGAACGATGCCGCTTGGCACTCGGTCGAAAAGCCGGGTGCCAAACCGCTCCTCCAGATCGCGGATCTGCATGGAAAGTCCCGACTGTGTGGCGTTGGAGCGCGCTGCGCCCGCAGAAAAAGAGCCTTCTTCGTAAACCGCCACGTAGTAGCGAAGCTGTTGGAATTTCATGCGACCAGCACGCCTTCACAATTTCTGATATCAAACATCACTAAACATTAGTTGGATTGAAGGCAAGCTCAACTATCTTGTCTGTCAGACAGCAACGAGAGGTATTTTCCGATGGACAACATGAGTGAACTTGAAAGAGCCAAGGCACTGCGGAACTGTCTCGGATCGTTCGTGACGGGAGTGACAGTCGTGACGACGCGGGACGCCAACAACAATCCGCGCGGGCTCGTCGTCAATTCGTTTGCGTCGGTATCGCTCAATCCCCCACTGGTTTCCTGGAACCTCGCTCTGGGCTCACCGTCCCTTGACGCCTTTATGAAGAGTGGTGCCTTTGCCGTGAACATCATGAGCCACGGTTCTGAGGAGACGACCATGCGTTTCGCACGGTCGGTCGAGGACAAGTTCGATGGCGTGGACTGGCATGCGGCTGAGCTTGATCTGCCGATCCTGAATGATGCGATGGCGACGTTGATCTGTGAGACCGACAGGACCATCACCCTTGGCGACCATGAGATGTTCGTCGGGCGCGTGCTCAAGTTCAACGAGGAGGACATGCAGCCTCTCGTGTTTCATCGGGGCGCCTTCACGGCCCTCGCTGACACGGCTGAAGTGGCCTGATCATGGCTGATCGACCGCCCGAACTGGTACCAGCAGAGCTTGGTGAAGATCAAAAGCGGATCCACGACGAGATTCTCAACGGTCCGCGCGGCGTGGTGGAAGGCCCGCTTCGCGTCTGGCTGCAAAGTCCGGGACTGGCTCACCACGCTCAGGCGCTCGGAGCCTTCTGCCGGTACGATACAGCTCTACCGCAGCGCCTCAGTGAACTCGCAATTCTCGTCACCGGTGCCTATTGGAAATCGGGGTTCGAATGGGCGGTTCATTGCCCCATCGCGCTGAATGCCGGCCTGACACAGGATCAGGTGGATGCCATCAGGCTTGGCGAACGCCCGGCATTCGACGATGACGAAGCGCAGATTGTCTACGACGTCTCCACGGCAATGCACCGGCACAAGCGTCTCGAAGATGCTCTTTACCGTCGTGCGGTCGAGACACTCGGACTTGTCGCGCTCGTCGATCTGATCGGAGTGCTCGGCTACTACACGCTGATCTCGATGACGATAAACGCTTTCGAGGTTCCGGTGCCTGACGGCGAGCCGGATCCGTTCGCAGGGCCCGAAGAGTGAACCCGCTGCAAAACCCGCAGATGCTGTTCCCGCTTGCCGTTGTCGTTTTCGGTGGTGTTGCTGTGGCGATCCAGGCGCCGATCAATGCGCGCCTTGCCTCTGCGATCGGAGGTCCGCTGCTGGCTGCCTTCATTTCATTCGCGGTTGGCCTGCTGGCGCTGCTGGTTGTCATCGTGTTGAGCTCCGAGTTTCCGAGCATCGGCGAGTTTCGGAACGCAGCCGCATGGACGTTTTCCGGCGGTGTCTTTGGCGCTTTCTTCATCTTTGCCATTACGTTCGCGCTTCCCAAGCTCGGATCGGCGACAACGATCTCTGCAACGATATTCGGTCAGCTCCTGGCTGCGCTCGTGATCGATCGTCTTGGGTTCTTCGGGCTCGAGCGGATCGAAATCAGTCCGTACCGGCTCTTGGGCGTTGTGCTGATTTTTGCTGGGGTGGTTTTGACTCAAACGCGATAGGGGAACGCCAAGTCCGGCTGGCGGTGATGATGTACGTGCGATTTCCTCTCTCGCTCCGCAACGTCGAGGCGCCAATGCACGAACGCGGCATCGACACCAGCCACGAGACCATACGGTTCTGGTCGAACGGGTTCGGCCCGGTTCTCGTCGCAGAGATTGAAAAGGCAGCTCTTCTTTGGGCATCGAGGGCTCATCTGACAAGGCCCGCGCGCCGCGATATGTCTGAGCCTGGCGGCGGTCAGGTTAAAGGGGCAGCTGTGAAACCGGAACGATGATTTGCCCCTCTTGCCATTCTTCCGCCCTGGTCAATTTTCCATCTGCAATCTCGGCAATCAGGTTCCGGATCGAATCCGCGGCATCATCATAATCCGAACTGCCGGTGATAATTCCCGACACATCCAAATCGATCCCATCGGGCCAATCCGACAGCGTTTGAGGATTGCCGCATATTTTCAGCGTCGGTGCCAGCGGCATCCCCGAGGGATTATAGACGCCCATCGCAAACAGGCTGATCTGCGCCCCGGCAAGCACCATTCCGGTCAGTGATGTCGGGCTGAAGAAAGGCGTGTGCATAAAGTAGAGCCCGGCGGATTGCGGCCGTTCTGCGAATGACAGGGCGCCTGCAAAGCGGCTGCTGCCGATCTTGCAGACAGCACCCATCGTCTTTTCGGTCAGCGTGCTCAGTCCGGCCTCGATGTTTTCGGGTGTTGGATTGACGCCCCGGTAATCGATGCCGTCGTTTTGCATCATCTGCTCTTCGATGCGAAGATAGCCAAGGATGTCCTTGGCGACCGCTTCGTTATGGCTTTGTGAGCGAATGACGTCCTCACCCCCCAGAAACTCGGCTGTTTCAGAAACGATTGAAGTTCCGCCTGCGCTGATAACCCGATCTACAAAGCGGCCAATCGCCGGATTGGCAGCAAGTGCTGAAGTGGCATCCGATCCACCACATTCCAGCGCAACAACAAGGTCCGACAAGTGCAGGGGGGTCTTTGGACTGTCCGCAACCGCTGCCTTGAGATCCTGTAAGTGCTTTACCATCGCATCATTTGCATTTTGAATTCCCGCCCCCGCGATCAGGGACAGAACAACGACCGGTTTCCCCAGGCCCATGCAATCGGCTCGAAGCTTTTCGGCGGCGGCGCGGTCATGCGTAACAACCAAGGCCGCCCCGACATTGGGATGGTCGATCACGGCTTGGATTGTCTCGGCCTGCAGTGTGGCGTCAGCTCCACGCAGACCGCGTTGGAAGGCCGGGCAGAGTGGCAGAACGCCGTCAACCCGCCCGGCCGCAAGAGCTGTGATCCTGTCGGTCAGGGCCACCGTTGAGAACGCGATTACGTGGTTACGCAGCCCGATGCGACCGTCGGCGCGGCGCCAACCGGAGCCTATAGCCTTATGCGATGTTGTGAACATGGACGTGTTCCCCCGACCGGATAGTGGATGTCGCATGGCCGATGATCACACCGTATTTTACCACTTTGCTTCCGTTTTCGATCCGGCAAAGTGCCACCTTGTGGCCGAATGGAATGCCTTGATCGATCGCCAACCCGCCGGCAACCATTGTGCCTTCCACGTTTTCGTCGAGTAGCGTTGCGACATTGTCTTTCGCATTTGCCTGCAGAGATAAACGCGCGCCTCCTGGAGCGGCGGCAGGTTTCGCCTTGCTCATGCCTGCCCCTTTCGAAAGACCGTATGCTCCTGCGTATAAAAATGCAGGGTTGAGGGTCCGTTCGAACCGCCAACACCAAGCGAGGAGTTCTTTACGCCGACGAAGGGTGCATGATCTTCGGGAAAGCTGCCGCAGTTGACATGCAGCATCCCGCTTTCCGCCTCTGCGACGAACCGTTCCACCAGAGGCGTTTGCTCGGAATAAAGACAGGCGGAGAGCCCGAATTCGACATCGTTGCAAATGCCAAGAGCTTCATCCGGCGTATCGTAGGGGATCACGGCGAGCACCGGTCCAAAGACCTCCTCCCGTGCAACTTCCATATCCGGTGTCACGCCGGACAGGATGGTCGGAGCATAGAAATACCCGCCGTTGTGGTCGATCATTTTCCCGCCGGCGGCCACCTTTGCACCGGCAGTGATTGCGCGGTCGACAAACCCCGCCACATCTGTGCGCGCCTTTTCACCTGACAGCGGGCCGATGGTCGTCGCGGGATCAAGACCGTCGCCGACCTGCGCCGCCTTGGCGCGGCTGGCCAGTCCGTCGATGACCTGTGCCTCAAGTTCCCGACGCACGATGACCCGGCTGATCGCGGTGCAGCGTTGGCCGCAGACGGCGAAGGCCGCCGCATAAATCTGGTCAAGAGCTGCATCCAGATTGCTGGCGTCGTTCAAGATGACCGGATTCTTACCACCAAGTTCGAGACTGATTTCGGTCAGATTGGCCGCCGCGGCCTGCGCGACGATGCGTCCGACCCCGACAGAGCCGGTAAAGCTGATACCGTCAACACCCGCGGCGGAGGTAAGGGCGGTGCCCAGGCTCCCGGATCCGTTGGCGACCTGGAATAGGCCCTTGGGCAGCGTCGCATCGGCAACTTCCTGCATGATGAACGCCGCGCCGGGCGTGCTGATGGATGGCTTCAGAACGATGGCATTGCCGTAGACCAGCGCTGGGATGGTCTTGCGGACGGGCGTGCTGAAGGGAAAGTTCCAAGGATTGATCCCGACAATCACTCCGCGCGGACGCCGTGTCGAATAGGTCACTGTGCCAGGTTTCTGGGAGGGCAGGACCTCCCCGATCGGGGCGGACGCACGCCGGGTCGTGGCCCGGCCTTCGCCCAGCGCCTTGTTCACCTCACCGCGGGATTCTCCGATGACCTTGCCCATCTCGCGTGTGATGGCGCGCGCAATGTCCTCGGTTCGGGCCTGCAGCCCGTCGAGGAAAGCATCGACGATCCGGCCCCTCTCCGGCTGGGGCACCTTTGCCCAGTCCCGCTGCGCATGGCGAGCGGCTTCGATGACGCCGGGGACCTCCTCCGGTTTGAGCGTCGGAAACGTGCCGACGACCTCGCCCGGATTGGCAGGATTGCGTATTTCTACTGTCATGGTGTTACCTCAGGCTTCGCAGGGTTTCGGGCAGCCAAAGGCTGATCTGCGGAAAGAAGATCACAAGCAGCATCGAAACGATCAGGGTAAAGACGAACGGCAGGATCGCCACGGCCACCCGCTCAAACTTGATGTTGGCGATCTGGCTCGCGACGAACAGATTTACCCCAAGGGGCGGTGTCAGGAACGCGATCTCGATGGTCACGATCAGAATGATGCCGAAGTGGATCGGGTTGACTCCGAAAGACACGACCAGCGGAACCAGGATCGGCGCCAGGATGATGATCGCGCTGATCGTTTCCATGAATGTGCCGATCACGATGAGAAAGACACAGATAATGAGCAGAATGACGATCGCACTTTCGGTCACGCCGCCGAAGGTCTCCAAAATGCTTTGCGGGATGCGCTCCAGCGTTATGACCGTGGCAAAGACGGTGGAACATGCGACGATGATCATGAGTGCGCCACCAAGCTTTATGGCGCCGTCAAAGGCTTCCGCGAGCTTGGCCCATGTCAGTTCGCGGTAGACGACAACTGAGACAACCAGCGCGTAGAAGACGGCGCAGACTGCAGCCTCGACTGGTGTGAAAACACCTGAATAGATGCCGCCCAGGATCAGGACTGGCAGCGCGAGGGCGAATTTGGCTTTCCAGATCAGCCGCCAGATCGAAGCTCGCGGCGCGTCTTTGTCGTTTTCCATGACCGCACCCATGCGGCGCGCCAGAAGATAGGCCACTCCGGCCAGCATGAAGGCGGTCATCAAGCCGGGCAGCATGCCTGCCGCGAAGAGGTCGGCGATGGAAACGTTCGCGATGATTCCATAGATTATCAATGGATTGCTGGGTGGGATCATCACGCCGAGCGTCCCGCCCGTGGCCGAAACAGAGGCGGCGTAGGCCGCAGGATATCCATAGCGGATCATCGCGGGGATCATGATGGCGCCGATTGCTGCGACCGTGCCCGGACCCGAGCCGGAGATCGCTGCAAAGAACATGCATGAAAAAATCGTTACGAGCCCCAATGAGCCGGGAATATGGCCGAAGGCATGACGGAAAATGCTGATGATATCGCGTGTGATGCCACCTTTTTCCATAATGTTTCCCGCCAGAATAAAGCCGGGGATCGCCAGAAGCGCGAACTTGTCCAGGCCATTCAGGACGTTTTGACTGGCGAAGACGAGAGGCGCATCGGTAACGTAGCTGACCGCCAGTCCGGTGATGCCGAGGGCGGCATAGATCGGGATGCCCCCGATCAGCATCAGCGGGAATATGATTGCGAGGATGAGCTGCGCTTCACTCATCGACCGGCCCTCCGTCTTCGAGAGTGTCGCCGCGCATCAGCGCCCAAAGGTCGCGCAGGTGAAGAAGGAAAATCAGGGCGAAACCGCAACACATTGCCACGAACAGGATGTTCTGATTGAACCGCAAGGCGGGCGAGATGTTGGGGAAGCGCAACCCTTCGACGAAGTTGACGGCCGAGAAATAGATCATGATGGCCGCAAACCCCAACAGAAACAGGGTGTGGAAGGCCTGCACCGGACGCGCGCCGATCTTCCGAGCGACGAGGTCCGAAAACACGCTGACACGCAGATGAGAGCGGTTCAGAGTGGAATAGGCTGCAGCCATGAAGACCATCGAGATGAAGGCGAACCGCCCGATTTCCTCGGTCCAGTCCACCCGCCAGTTCAGTTCACGCGCGAGAACCTGAAGAAATAGCGAAGTGACCATTGTCGTCAGCCCGACTGCCGAGAGGGCGAAGAGTGCCAGGCGCAATGCGCGGGTCATGACAGGATCTTTTTGGCGATCTGCTTCGCCCGAGATTTGACTGACATTGCATTGGCCCGAGATAAAGCCGGCAACCATGAAGCCGTGGCAGGGAGCAGGAGGCGGCAAATCGTGGTGTTCTGCATGGCATGATCTCCAAGAAAATGGGGAATTTGCTGTTCGCGCCGAAGCAACGCACGGCAGTGCAGTCCGGGCGGAGCTGAGCTCCGCCCGGGTGCGATCACTTGTCGCCTGGATATGCTTCGAGCAGTTCCATCACCTTTGCGACGACCTCATCTCCGTCTGGTCCGATGGCCTCGTAGTAGTTCGGCCAGATCGCGCGGGCTTTTTCGACCCATTCGGTTTCATCCTCGATTGCGGTGATTTCGACCCCGGCATCGCGTGCCTGCTGCCACCAGCGCTGTTCGTCCATGGGCTGCCACCAGCGGATGTAATCCGTCGCTTCGCTGCCCGCGCGCAGGATCACCGCCTGATGCTCCTCGCTCAGGCCCTGAAACCAACGTTCCGAGACAACGATCGGATGTGTCAGGATCGTGTAGTGGAAGGTGGTCATCCGGTTGATGACCTCGTTGAATTTCATCCCGATCACGTCGGTTACCGGGTTGTCGCCGCCCTCTACCACGCCTTGCTGCAGAGCGCCGTACAGTTCGGACCAAGCGATCGGCGTCGGGTTGCCGCCCCAGGCCTCATAGGTGGCGATCATGATCGGGTTGGGCGGCACGCGCATCTTGAGGTCAGCCAGGTCCGAAGGTTTTTCGATGGGCGTGTCTGACTTGTAGAAGAATGCGCGCCAGCCTGCGTTTTCCCAGCCGACAATCCGAACTCCAGCTTCCTCGATCACGCGCGGATTGAGGAATTCTGTCAGTTCATCCTGCAGGTAGTTCACCTGCTGGGTGGACGTGGCGAGGTAGGGCAGGATGAATACGTTCAGCGACGGGGCCAGGGCAGCGGCGTTGTTTGTGGCCGGGAAAGTCACCTGAAGCGCACCCTGTCGGGCCTGCTGCATCATCTCGCGTTCGCCGCCAAGCTGTGCTCCGGGAAAGATTTCGGGGCGGATCTCGTTGTTCGAGTAGATCGCCACCAACTCGGCAAAGCGCTTGAGGGTGGCGGTGTGGCTTGACCATTCCATGTTGACCGAGTGTCCGATCTTCATGGTGATCTGGTTGTCCATCTCGGGTACGGATCGCCAGTCGATGGGGTTTGCTTCCTGCGCCGATGCAAGCATGGGCCCGATCAGCGTGATGGCACCGGCGAGCAAGGCGGTTTTGTTCCAAATCTTCATGTTTTGTCTCCTCCTAGTGATTGGTGTTTTCTTCAGGGCCGGATGATCCCGGCGGCTTTCTCCGCGATCATGAACGTCGCGGCATTGGTGTTGGCGGACGGGATCTTGGGCATGACGGAGGCATCCACGACACGCAGACCCTCGACGCCGTTCACGCGCAGTTCGGGGTCGACCACTGCCTCTGCATCGCTGCCCATGCGGCATGTGCCCACCAGGTGATAGACGGTGGTCGCATGGGTCCGAATGGCGTTCATCAGCTCTTCGTCCGACTTCTGGTCTTCTCCCGGAATGACCTCGCGCCTCCACAGGTCGCGAAATGCCGGTTGGCGATAGATTTCGCGCAGAGTTTTCAAGCCTTCCAGCGTCACATCCCGGTCCCGCTGGGCCTCGAAGTAATTCATCCGGATCGTCGGATCGCGCGACGGGTCGGTGGAGTTGATGTGGATGCTTCCGCGGCTTTCGGGATGGCACTGCCAAAATGAAGTCGTGAATCCGGAATAGGCGTGCAACGGCTTGCCGGGTTTATCGACGGACAGGGGCATGACAAAAAGCTGGATATCCGGCCGCCCGTTTTCGGCATATTTGGTGCACATGGCCCCGCCGACTTGCCCGGCGCCGACGGACAGCGGCCCCGAACCTTTGACGAGCCACTCCAGACCCATCTTGGCAAGGCTGACCGGGTTTCTCATGTGATCGTTCAGGGACAACCCGCGTTCGGACAATTCGACAATGGTGCGCATCTGGATGTGATCCTGCAGGTTCTCGCCGACCTCTGGCGCATCGTGGCGCACCTTGATTCCGAGGTTCGACAACCGCTGCGCAGGTCCGATCCCGGCCAACTGCAGGAGTTGCGGGGTCTGGACCGATCCGCCACTCAGTATGACTTCGCAATCGGCAACAGCGCTGTGGTCCGTGCCGCCCTGCCGATACGTCACGCCTGTCGCGCGGCTTCCTTGGAATGTCACGCCGGTCACCGCGGCGCGCAGCTTTACGGTTAGATTTGACCGCTTCATCGCGGGCTTCAGAAATGCCGTCGCGGCGCTGTCCCGCCAGCGCCCGCGCAGGGTCAACTGATACGACCCGACGCCATTCGTGGCCGCGCCATTGAAATCCGGATTGTCCGGCAGGCCCATCTGCCGCGCTGCCTTCAACCAGGCATCGCAGGACGGGTTTTGGTTGCGCAGTTTGCTGATATGCAGTGGCCCGTGGGCACCGCGATACTGCGACGGTGGCCCGGAAAAGGTTTCAAGCTTCCGAAAATACGGCAGGACGCTATTGTAGTCCCAACCCGTCGCTCCCAGTTGCGCCCAGTCGTCAAAATCGTCGTGCTGACCCCGAATGAAGATCAGGCCGTTGATCGAACTCGACCCGCCGATGACGCGCCCGCGCGGACAATCCATTTGCCTGCCATTGATGCCGTCATCGGGCTCAGACCGATAGAGGTGCGAGAAAGCGGAATTGTAAATCGCCTTGTAGTAACCGACCGGCAGCCTCAGCCAAAAATTCCGGTCTGATCCGCCTCCCTCCAGAACAAGGACGCGGCATGCGGGGTCTTCGGTCAGTCGTGCCGCCAGCGTTGCGCCGGCGGTTCCTGCGCCTACAATGATGTAGTCGTAGCCTGACACGAAAATCCTCCCCTCAGAACCTAAAGTCCTACTTATAGGCATAATGCGGGCGAGGGGATCGGTCAATCAAAAATTCTAACAATAGGACTTTAGCATTTTTAGGTCGCTAACCGAAACAACTTCGTCTAGGCTGGACCGCATGAATCAGCAAAGATTCCGAAGGGATGGCACTCCGCTTTACATCAGTGTCGCAGAGGTTCTGCGGCAGAGAATACTGCGTGGTGTCTGGAAGCCGGGGCAGTTTTTGCCGACGATCGAAGTGTTGATGGAGGAGTTCAAGGTCGCCCGCGTCACTGTGCGCGACGCGGTGAAGATACTTGAAGCCGAAGGATTGCTGAATCCCCGGAGGGGACGCGGGACCATGGTTCTCCCGCATCAACGGCCGACCAGACCGCTGAGCGTGGTGACAAGCCTTTCTCAACTTGTCGAGCTCTATCGGGGCGACGTTCCCGATCTGGTCAGCCTGGACGACTCCGAAACCGATCTGCCGGAGGGTGTGAGCTTCGGAAGGGCGGCCCCGAAGTACCACATGCTACGGCGCATCCATTCGCGCGACGGGCAACGGTACTGTGTGATCACGCTCTATATCGCCAAGCATATATTTGACCGGCACGAGGCAGCGCTTCGGTCCAATCTGGCTCTGCCGGTCCTGTTTGATGATCCTGAGTTGCACATCGAAGCGGCCCGTCAAAGCCTGATCGTTACCAAGTGCGATATGGAAACTGCGGAGTTGCTTGATCTGTCGGTTGGTGAACCGATGGCTGAAGTGCGTCGGGTCATGTGCGAGCAGGACGGAACGATTTTCTATCTTGCCGATGTGATCTATCGCGGCGACTACATCCGGCTCGACATGGACCTTCTGGCGTGACGGGCACTGTTTCAATTGCCCGGATCCAGGCTTTCGCTTTTCGCAGTCCGATCGCAATACCTGTTGAGACGTCCTTCGGCATCATGCGAAACCGCCCCGCAACCTTCGTTCGGATCGAAGATCAGGATGGGGCCTTCGGTTGGGGAGAGGTGTTTTGCAACTGGCCGGCGGCGGCAGCCGAGCACCGGGTCAATCTTCTGGCTCAGGATATTGCCCCGCTCGTCTTTGGTCTTCCGTTTTCCCGGCCCGACGAGCTTTTCGAGTTTCTGACCGCGCGGACGCATATCCTGGCGCTGCAAAGCGGTGAATGGGGTCCGTTTCGACAAGTTATCGCAGGACTGGATATCGCCCTTTGGGATCTGTTCGCGCGGAAGAACGGGCAGACGTTGCGCCATTTCATGAATCCCGACGCGGCCGATGCAGTGCCTGCCTATGCAAGCGGCATTCACATCAAGGACGCCTCGACACTCATCCAGAGCGCCCGCGATATCGGTTTTGAGGCCTTCAAGATCAAGGTCGGTTTTGACAGGCAAGACGACCTGAAGAGAATGAACGAGGTGTTCGAGGCCAAGTCGGCCACAGAAACCATCGCGGCGGATGCAAACCAGGGCTGGGACCGCACGGCGGCGCTGGATTTCATGGAGCAGGCGCGATCCTTGCCGTTGGTCTGGTTGGAGGAACCGATCCAGGCGGATGCCGCGCAAGCCGATTGGGAAGCACTTGCGCAAGCAAGCCCATTTCCGTTGGCCGGAGGCGAAAACCTTGTGGGGGTTGTCGAATTTGATGCTGCGATAAGCGCGGCTCATCTGAGCGTTTTTCAGCCCGACATCATCAAATGGGGCGGGCTGACAGGATGTCTGGGCGTGGCACGGAGCGCGATTGCGGCCGGTTTGCGCTACTGCCCCCATTTTCTTGGCGGCGGCATCGGGCTTCAGGCATCTGCAAACTTGTTGGCGGCCGTAGGAGGCGATGGGCTGCTGGAAGTGGATGTGAACCCAAATCCGCTCCGCGATGGCTTTTCGCCCATCGGCACCAGTATCTCGGTTGGGCAATGGCACCTGAACGACGAACCTGGCATCGGCATATCCGCGTTGCCTGAAATGTTTGATGCGTTCCTGTCGCACAGCACGGAGATTTTGACGTCGGGTTCCCGGTCATAGTTGTCGTTTGGCAGGGCATTGTCAGATCAAAATGCCTGAATCCCCTGGATTTGTAGACGTCTTGCCCCCCAGACTTGGGGCAAGGAGCTCACGCCGATCACCCCGCTAATGGGATCAATCTTGCACGCTGAATCACACCTATGTCGCCATCTTCCGCCAGGACCACTGCTCCTCCCACTTCCTGGGCACGCTCGCAGGTCTCATGCCGAATTCAGTGACTTCTGCGAAGCATTGTGAAGCCCTCAGTACAGTTCGTTGATGGCCCACACGTCGAGGATGCTCAGCCGTTCGCGCTGACCGGGTATCGCGACGGTGCCTGAAAACTGTTTGGCGCAAGCCGTTGCGCGCTCCTTGCCAGCCGCTGTCACGGTGAATCTCGGCTTGTTATTGTTGTCGGTGGGTGAGTAGTGGCTGATCGAACACGGGTCATAGTCGGTCAGTTTGACGGTCTTGAAGGTCGCAAGGTTCATGTCGTTGGTGGCATTCTTCGTCAGGAAACCTTCTAGTCCGGTGCGCTGGTGCTCGTGCATGAAGCCGGCAAGATGGAAGAATTCATGCAAAATGGTTCCGGCGGGGCAATTCGATGAAAGTTTGAGGATGGGATGGGACCATTCGGCGTAGTTGTGGCTTTGGTTGGGAATGAGGGCGCCCGGACCCAGCGATGCAGAGGCGTTGCAATTTTCATCGATGCTCCATTTGGGTTCGACGACCGGATTGTTGGGGCACTTCTTGGAAGGCTCGTGCGAGAGGACGACGCGCAGGGTTGCAACGCTTTCGTTCCACAGATCGGCCGCAGCCTCGATCCTTGAGCGGCTGGAAGCCGAAAGGTCGGGTGTCAGGAGCACCGGAATGCAGTTGTTGTTCCATTTTTTCACACCGTCGCCGAGCGCTGCCTTTTCCGAAGACGGAAGCGGAACAAGATTGGCGTCGGCAATCCACCGGGCCAGTGCCTCGTCGTCCAATTGTCCCGGTGACAGGCGGGCGGCGGTCGAGGCGAGCAGGTCGGCGTTGAACTGCTGCAAGGCTTCGGATTTCCCGAGCAGGATGTCGCCGTCGAGAAAGACGTCGCCATCTGCAGTCTTTGGGTATCTCACGATGGTGAATTGCCCGCTTTCCTGCAGGAAATAGACGCCGGTTTCCGGCTCAACAGCCGTGCCGTCCCCCGGTGCCTGCGAGATCCAGTCGCGCAATGCACCATGGAGCATTTCCTCTGGGTTCACCATGCGCGCCAGTTCAAGAAGGTTCTGCGCGGATTCCCTTTGCAGCTCTTCGGAAACACAGCGGGCGGGCTCATCGCCGCGCATGATGATGCATTGCCCGGGATCCGGGTCGTAACTGATGATGCGGTAGGTTTCGCCCTCGCCAATCAGGGCGGCCCTGTCGGAATTGCCCGCTTGCGCCCGGGCTTCGGCGATCGGAGCGGACAACAAGAGCGCCAGGACGATGAGGGTTCGTGACGGGAAAATTCGGGTCATGTCAGTTCTCCTTCTGTGAAAAGGCGAGCGTCACATCAGAGATCCAGTCCCGGTAGGCGCGAATGTCGACGAAGAAGGAATCGACGCCGTTGATGCCGCACCGGGCGCTGTAGCTGGTGATCCCCATCAGGATGGGATGGGTGACGAAGTGACCGTCGCCGAGGTTTTCGGATTCTCCCGGAAGCGGCAGGAACACGGCCGGCGATCCGCTGTCTCCGAAGCAGACGCCGGTGCCGCCGGTTTCGAAACCGGCGCAAATCGTGTTCTCGGTCACCGGCTGCGTGCCGTCAGCCGCCGCCGGGCGCTCGCAATGAGCTCGGGTGCTGATTGGAAGATCGATTCGCAACAGGGTCGACTGCGGCTTTGTGGGGTCGGCCTTGCTCGAAGGCCCCCAGCCCAGGGCGCTGATCCGCGCGCGGTCTGCAAACAGAAGGTTCTCGTGTGGAAGTGCGATCGCAATCGCCGAGACCCGTTTCTTGAGGTCGGGGCCCGGTTTGGGAATCTCGACCACGGCGATATCATCTTTCAGCGTCTTGTCGTCGTAGCCGGGATGGCGGCAGATCCGCAGCGCCTCGAAGGCTGCGGCGCGCTGGTCCTCAAGCTGCCGGAATCCGATACCGAACAGGAAACCCGCCGGGTTGACCAGCGTGCATTGCGTGCCCGCTGCGCTCTCCACGGCGCCAAGCAATGTCGGGTCCTTGCCGAAGCAATGGCCGGCCGTCACCAGGAAATAGTTGTCGTCTTCTCCGAACAGCGAGACACGTTTGTCACCCGCTTTCCTGAACGCGACGATCGCCGCGCCACACTTGAACCCGCTCGCATCGAAAATGCTGCCTACCCATCCTTCATCGATGCCTGCGCCATTGGCGATGCCGTTGATCATGCGTTGTGTGGAGCGGGCGATGTCCCCCATCGTAGCATCGTCCCGCCGCAGTGTGTCGATTTGACGGGCGAGCGTGCGCACGCTCTCGGCGGTTCTGGCGAGCGAAGCATCAGCTTCCGCTGCAACGGCGAAAGAGCATGTGGGGCCGATCAAAACGGCGGCGAGGAAAAATGGGGCCAAAGTCTTCATTTCAGGATCTCCAATCTGTTGATTTCGGAAATCAGCGCGCTGGTGGCGAGGCCGGTCGTGGACATCTGCGGCATCCAGGTCCTGAGCCAGTAGAGCACGGGCTCCGTGTTGACGAGCACCTGGATGCCGCCCGGGCCGCAGGTTCCCTCGACCCCCCGGGATACGATGCCGGCGATTGCGAGGCGACCGGCTTCGCGGGCAAACACGGGAGCGCCGCTGTCGCCGTGACAACTGTCGGTTTCGATGTCCATGCCGACGGCCGCGAACTCGGTGCCGGCATGACATTTGCCGGCGAAGCGGGACCCGGTTGCTTCAAGGTTGGTGCAGTCTCGCGAATGAATGACGAGCCTGGTCCTGTTCTTGTAGGCGGAATAGCGCGTGGCGCTGGTGCTTCCGAATCCGGCGACCTCGATCTCTCAATCTTGAAGAATTTGTGAAGCGAATCATTTTATGAATGTAAAAAATTCTTGATTCTTTTTTATTTTAAATCAAGATTGTAGATTCAGTTGTGAGGTGTTGGATATCTGGAATGCTATACATCGGTTGATTGTTGTATGATTTTCGGGGTGGAGTATGAAGCGCACGTTTACCGTTGTGATCGCGGTTTTGTCATCCTTAATTCCTGCCGGAGCAACATTTGGGCAGGATTCGACTATCAGCAATCCTGAAGCGTCATCAGCGGTGACCGCAAATAGGTCAGCTGAATTGCTGGAAGTGCTCAAGAACCAATTGGCCGCGATCGAGAAGGCTCTTGATGACAATAACCCTGACGATGTCCAATTGGCAGTCAGTGTACTGGCTTCTGAACTATCATTCTTTCAAGGCAAACCAACAAAGGCTGACGTCGAGAAGCTTGTCGCTACCCTGGATCGGGCGCTGAGCGATTATGCAGGCGACCGGTCTGAACTTTCTGAGGATGCGAACGGGTTGATCGGAGCTATCGTCTCTTTCCAAGGTGCTGACCGGCCTGAAACCGTGCTCGCCAGAGCTGAAGCACTCAACGAACTAGTGGAGGGCGCAAACTGGGTAAAAGGCGTGAACGTGGCAAGAGCTTGGATCCTTTTGGGTACCGTTGTCGACCAATTGCGCTTTGTCGACCCGGAAGGGGCAGCAGGCGCGATGAATACGATGGCGATGGCGGTCTCGGGTGCCGATGCAAGGTCGGTTTTTCGACCACCGTTTGAGCAAAATAAATTCTTCAACGCATTTAGCGCTGCGCACGCGACGCTTGACCACAAGCTGCGGGACTCGGACCCAGTCAGCTGGTTTGAGAGCGCAGCGGCTTCGCTCGAGGCCTTGCTAGTAGATGCTCCGAATGCGAAAGCGGAGGAAAAGGCCCGCAATGCAACGTTGCGCCGTCTGATCCTGAACCGGCCATCTGCCATGACAGCCGCCGCCAAAGCAAAGGCCGCGCTTGAGGCGCTGACAGGCGATTACCGCCCGGCAATTCATGTGGTCGAGGCTTTTTATGGAGACCTTGTTCTCGGAAGTGACCACAAGAGGGTCTGCAATGCCACGCAAGCCATGAAAGCGCTGTGCGAACGAAAATCGACTTGTTCATTGCCTGGCAAGTATGAGACTGCGCTATGCGGTTATGACCCAATTCCGGCGGCGGAAACTGGACTTCGGCGGGTCGCAGTCCAGTACACCTGCCACATGGGAGGTGACGAACTCTGGGATGAACTCGCGCGCTATCCCAGGCGTGATCCGCTATCCGGCACGGATCTCTATGAGCCCAGCAATCCGGCATTGAATTACGCCATCCTGAACGGAACGACGATGGAAATCCGCTGCCCTTCAGCAGTCGGTGGCGGTCGCGACGACATAGCGGCGAGCAAGTGATGATGCGATCGCCCACATCATCGATTCGGTCGTTTTTCGCGCTGCTGGCTAGTGGGCTGGCGCTTTCGGCCTGTTCTGTTGTCGGTTCATCTCCGGTTGCGGAGATCTCACCCGCCCTTGGGTACGCCGGTGACGGTTCCGCCCTGCTTCGTTGCAACTCGAAACTAGGTTCATATTCGCTGCCGAAAAGTCTGTTGCAGATCAAGGTTTCGCGGCTCGCCAATGGCCGGCACCAGATTGAGTTTCCAAGCGATGTTCCGGTCCGCGTGCCGGAGAACCGACATACCTATTGTCTTGATCACCTTTCTACTGGCTTTGCTGACGATACCATTAGGGTGCTGAAGGATGAGGAGGCCGACCGTGACAGTGCTACGGTCGGAACAAAGTCGTCGCCTTTTCTCAGCCTGATCGCGTCCAACGCACAAGATGAGAGTGTCAGCATTATCCGTAAACTGCTGCTGACAGCATTTCGCATTATCTCGCGCAACCCAGATTTTGCCTCTTCGAGATCGGCGGTTGGGAACGGTGGAGACACGGAGACTGTGCGTGATCTGACATTTGACCCTTTCGATACCAAGGAGTTGGCCGAGGTCAACGCCTCGATCAATGAACTGGGCTTCTGCGTGATACTGGAGGATTACAGCTACGACCTGCGGCGGATGACGCCGGGAGCGTACTGCGACGATCCCTACAAGGCGATCCGCAATTATCCCTCGCCAAAAGCACAAAAATTGGCCGGCCAGCGCTATCTGGTTCCAAAACCTAAAACCGGAATATTCTTTCGCCCGCGCACGGACCATGCAGTATCCATTTACACCAAGTCGGATCCGCGCGGGAGGGAGCGCTGGCGGTTGCTTAAGCGCAAGTGGATGGCCTTCGAGAATGCCCAGCCAATCATTTCCGTTGGTGTTGATCGTGCAGCATTTGCTACGCGTAGGACGGGCCTGATCTTTGACCAAGGCATGCTGCGCGATGTCTGTGTCGCAAAGGGAAGCCAGGTGGCGGGGTTTATCAACATCCCGCTTGACGTGGTCTACGGTGTGATCGCCCTGCCGACCGAAACGATTAGGGGCACGTTGAGCCGGGTTGAAAGCCGCCAAGCACTCATTGACGCGCAAAACAAGCTGATTGAGGCGCAGGAAGCGTATATCGACTACCTTGGCAGCACCGAGGTGAGCGTAGAAGGCAACGTGTTAACCCAAGGCAGTGAGCAGCAGCTTAGCCTTGGAACTAATGACGTTGGCGTGCCAGGCGCGGGTGCATTTAAGAGCAACACGTCAGCGAGTTTGACTGACCCCACCGGATTGGGGTTGTCGGGCGATACGGATGCACTGACCAAGAACACGGACATTCTCGACAGCATTTGCACAGAGCTCAATCGGGTAAACAACGATACGACCAAAGAATCCGAGGGAGCAAAATTCTGATGCGCCCCAGTCCTTCATCCTTTGCAACCCTAACCCTATTGCTTGCCGTAGCCGGTCTGGCGATGTCGGGCTGCACCCAATCCATGCTGGCGACACAGAATATGCCGTCTGCGCCAGACGGCACATGCAATGCCGTAGGCGGCGCCTATCACATTCCGCGCCGGTTGCTGACCGTTAAAGTAGCTGAAAATACCGCCAGTTCGGGTATCTACTCCATCAATGTCAAAAAGGATCAACTGGTCAGTGAGCCGGAGACCTATTGTCTGGATTTTCTCACCTCGGCCTTCTCTGATGACAGGATCGGCATCAAGCGCAGCGGCAACCTGCTTCTGGAGCGTATCTATACTTCGGCGGACGACAAGTCGCGCGACATTGCGTTGGCTGCGATCCAGGCCGGCGGCGATCTGATCGCAGCGGGCCGGGCGCGGTCTCTGCTCAGGGACGGAGATGCCGATGACGCAAACCAAGATGCGGTACCGCTGGCGGAGCTGCCCTTTGATCCGTTCAACAAACGTGAGGTGATGGAGGTGAACGCCGCCATTCGCGCTTATGGCTACTGCATCTATCTAGATGCCCGTACCGACCCCTATGTGCCTACTTGGTCGAACCAGTCCATGTGCAAGACAGGCAAGAACAATTACCCGCGCCAAACCGGCATGGATGAGGATGCACAGCGTTTCCGGCTGGGTCGAGAACTGATGCAGTCCGGAGTGGTCTACCGGCCGGAACTGTCACACCGCCTCATCATTCTGCGCAAGCGCGATCCAGGCAATCCGCGTGAAGCCTGGGCACTGGCTGCCACGGAATATGTGACCATGCCCAACGCAGCGCCGCTGTTTGCGCTTGGCATAAACAGGGCGATTTTTGTGAAGGCTGAGACAGACGTGAAATTCAAACACGGACTGCTCAGGGACATCACCGTGCACAAGCCAAGTGAACTCAACGCGGCAGTCGACATTCCGCTCTACGCCGCGCAGGTAGCACTCTCCATCCCTGCGGCAAGCATTAAGATCTTCGAAAACGAAGCGAACAACCGCATCAAGTTGATGGAAACCAATGCAGCACTTATCGAGACGCTGCGGGAGATGAAGCAGGAAAGACAAACTGACACAGCCATCGCCAACGGAGCGACGGTCGTGCCTGGAGGCGGAGCTGGCCAGAATGGAAGGTCCGGCTCGGCTGACCTCTCCGCAAACAGACTTGTCGCTTATGAGGCCTGTCTTCAGAATGCCGAATTGATCGGCTCCGAATCGCCCGAGGAAAGCTGTCGGGCAGTCACGAAAGGGCAGTGAGATGACCGGTCAGCATCGTCGTTTTGCATTCGCTTTTGCTTTGCTGGCTGCGCTCATGGTCGAGCGCCCCGCGCTCTCTCAGGACGACGCCTGCACTGCTTATTGCCGCGGGGCGGCGGATTTCTCAGCGACTTTCTTAAGCGCTGACGGGCAGTTGGATTTGGGGAGCAACGAAGAACTTTGTCGCGTGAGGCTTCCGGAAGATTTCACGCCGAATACGGGCTATAAATTGCAGCTGAGCCTTCGCGCGTATGGTTCCATGGGGCAGGCTTGCCTTAAACAGCAAGGCCAAGATCCAAACGCAAACCGCGTCTATCGAGGACAGGACGCTTCCTTGCCTATCCGTATGAATACCGTTCGGATCTCCTACCGGGAGATCAGTGGAAAAGGCAAGGTTTGTACCGGTGTGCTCCTTAACAGAGACTGGGTTTTGACCGCAGCCCATTGCGCCTGCGGAGCTTTCACAAGCTACAAGATTCTTCACCTCGTTAACGGCTTCCTCCCCATTACTGATGGCGATAGCCTTTCAATCGGCGGGGCAATCGAATTGTTCGACGGCTACGACTGTAGGCACAACCTCAGTCGGAATCCCCCCCCCCAGATTGGACGTGATCTGGCTGCCATTCCCGTCATCGGCGAGTTTAGAGAAGAGGAACCCAGCGTTCTACCGCTGACGTCGCCCTTCGCATTGGCAGGCACTGGATTTAACAACACTTTCGTAGTTGCAGGTTTTGGCTATATCGAAACCGGGCGGCTACCGGACCGGCTGCTTATGGGCGCCACCCAAATGCGGGACCCCTATTGCGCCAATGGATTTTACCGGTTCTCGATCTGCGCCATGTTTCGCGAATTCGCGCTTTCGTCCAGCGATGGATACGGAGGTCGTCTGGGCGTCGACACCTGCGGCGGTGATAGCGGGGGGCCGGTTTTTATAATCCCTGGCGATACGACATCTTCCACGAGCTACGTTCCAACGCTGGTCGGGATCACGTCGCGCGCTATCGCCGGGGTGGCACAGGATCCGCAACTGGTTTGCGGCGGCGGCGGAATATACACGGCCGTCGGGTCGAGGGTTGTCCTTGAATGGCTAAAGCGTATCGGAGCGATCACAACGAATTAGACATGGAGGCCAGGATGACTTGGCGTTCTTTCATCATACTTGTTCATTTCATTGCCAGCCTGTCGTTGGTTGGCGGATTTGCAGGTACTGCTTTTGGCCGAGATTTACAGATTGCCGACTTTCGTTCGGCCAACCCGGAATCGGGTCTCATCCGTGATCCGAAGTACCATGTGATGGTCACCGGAAATGCGGCCTATGACAATCTGCCTGCTTACGGACTTCCGGGCGTGGAATTCGACAAAGCGGAAGTCCGCGACCTGTTCACAGATGTCATGAGTTATGACGAAATCAACGATGAGAGCGACGACGAGATTGTCTCTTATCACGATTTTTTCACCCGGCAATTGCCGGCCGCCGCGGAGTCGATTGAAAATGGCGACGTGTTCGTCTTCTACTACTCAGGACACGGGTTCTCCTATCGCGGTGAGAACTACATCGTTCCGAAACAGTTTCTCCGCGAAGCCGAAATGATGCTGGGCAACGCTGTAAAGGTTTGGGACATCGTCAAGATAATCTCTCGCCTTAGCAATCCAAGCGCAATCATCGTGATCATTGATGCCTGCAGGACGGATGTCGAGGTCGAGCTCGACGGCGTCTCGGTCGAAGCCAGTATGAACAGCAAAAGCTTCGAAGCGCGCACGATCACCAAGCCGGGTACACCGACCAGGGTGGAGGATGTTCTTCCAAAGGCCGAAGCCAATGTCACCATCTGGTATCCCTCCGGCGATCAGTTTACTGCCCCCTCTTACGACACGGCGCAAAGCCCATTTACCCAGGCCTTTTCAGATGCCGTCCGCGCGCTTATCCGCGGGAGGCATTGGAGCGCTCAATCCTCTGTCGAAGTCTTGAGGCGCGAAATTCAGAGGATCCATGAACAACAGCTGCTGAATTACCATATACAACCCTTCGCTGTGCCATGGCGAACGTCCGTAGAGCTGACATCAACCCCGACACTTCATCCTACGGACACAGAGCTTGCGGAAGCGGACAAACAGTGGATCGCCAGCCTTGATGTCGCCAAGAACGAGGGCTGCCTGGGGCCGATCGGTGAGTTTCTGAAGCAATATCCGTGGTCGAGAATGAGACCGGTCGCCGTTGATTTGCTCCGGACGTGGTTTCCTGTCTTTGAGTCCATCAGTTGCCAGCAGACTTCACAGCTGATGATGGCAAGTTGCGCCATTGGCCGGAGTTTCGGCGATTCCATGCTCCGAAAAAGCGGGCGAATTGTTGCCGCACCAAAACGTTTTCCAGTTTCGGCACCTAGCGTGATCAATTGCTCGGGTTCTGGGACAAATTCAGTGGCAGAGATCGACTCCGGACTGTTAGCGGTTGCTCCCTCGCTTGAGGAAGCGCGCAGCAATCTTCTGGATGCCCAAAGCCGGATTGCTATATCCAACCAGCGCACCTTCGATTCACTTGCCATGCAAACCGAAGGCGACGGATTTATCCCGAACACAAACTTGGAATTCTTTGCTGACGAAGCATTGAGCGAGCCTGTTCCAGATCTGAGTTTGTCTGAGTTGCAGGAAAATGAACCAGGTGCGCTTCCGCAAATCGCTGGAAGAATTGAGCTCCAGATTCAGGATTCTGAAATATTCAACACGGAGCAACTGCGCGATCTCTACTCTGGCGGATTGAAATACAGACTGGACGAAGTGACGGCCATGCGGGTCCCGGGTACTGATAACTCGGTGTTTGCGCGTCTACCCGGAAACTCGGACACAAAACCGGTCGACCTCGGCGAGCTTCTGGGTCAGGGTGATTTTCAGGCTCCGGATAATGCCGCCGAAGTGGAGGCGTTGGTTTCCAATGTTTCCTTTTTCCTCGCAGTGTCGCTCAGCAAGGCTCAACGCATATTCTACGTCAATCTGTCTATGAGCGAGACTGAGGCCGGTGAGGCCAGCTTGTACGTCAACAGGATAAAGAGCCTTCTCTACAGACAATATGGCCTTCATCCAAGCCAGGTCGCCGTGTCGCGACGTCTCCTATCAGATGGTGATGGCGCAAATTACCAGCTCTCTGTTTTCGGGAAATGAAATCATGATCGTTCGCAGTCGGATCCTCCTGATCGCTCTATGGCTGTTCTGGTCTCTCGTATCTGCCGGTTGGGCAGCCGAAGGGCCAGACCCGGTTTGCGCGGCCAGTACCGACGGCGCCTTTTTGAGGACAGCAAGGCCGAAGATCATAGGAGGCGAGAATGCAGCCATCGAGGATTTCCCCTGGAGTGCAACCATCGCATTTGCCGCACCCGAAAATGACAGAGCGGCCCATTTATGTGGCGCTGTTATCATCGGCAAGCACTGGCTTTTGACAGCCGCTCATTGCGTCCACGACTGTGAAGGACTGGAAGGCCGGATTGCCGTCTATGCTGGGGGGGACGTCTACGGATCAACAAGTAGGACTGAGGATCAATCCCTTAGGGGGCCTTTGCGCATACGAAGAGTTGTTGTCCATAAAAGTTTTCGGATGGAGGCGCCAAACTTCGGGCCGGTTGAACTACTGTCGGTTCCGCGCAATGACATTGCCTTGGTCCAACTGGAAGAAGGTTTGGAGCCCAGCGCTACCAGCCAATTTGCCTTGCTTCCGGAAGCCGATGGGCTGAGAACGATGATCGAGAACGGAAAACTAGGCGCTGTAGCAGGATTCGGCCGATATCGCGCTTTTGGTATCTCCGTTCGTAAGATGCAATTCATGCAAGCGCGAATATATGCGGACGAGATTTGCAATCTCCCTACCGAAATGAACGGGAATCTCGTGCCGGGCGAAATGTTGTGTGGTGGTGACGCTGACGGCCGCGACAGAGCCTGCAAGGGGGACAGTGGGGCAGGCTTGGTAGCAAGGAACGGGGAGCAGCCAATAGTCTTCGGATTGGTCAGCTGGAAGAGCGACTGCGATTCGGGTGTCGGTCTTGGTGCGTACACCAATGTGCTGAATTACAGAGACTGGATCGAAACCCTCACCAAGTGATGTGCATTGCGTCATGCGTGACTGGATGATCGTCTGCAAAACCAAGCACCCCAATTCGCCCTTGAGCACAAAAAGCAGAGGGAAGCATACTCGGCCGATCTCAATGAGAAGTCGGCGGCGCGACAATCAACCCGAATAGGGGTGACCTGCTCCCCTGAATGTACCCATTCATAGGTTAGCCCTGTTCACGTTGTGGTCCGTTTTGGACCGGGATGCAAATTCGTTCGGTGTGAGCCCGTCGAGGCTCGTGGCGGTGCAGATTGTAGTCGATCCTCCAATCCGCGATGATCTCCCGGGCATGCCGATAACTGCGGAACAGATGCTCGTTGAGGCACTCGTCCCGAAGTCTTCCGTTGAACGATTCCACCAAGCCATTCTGCATCGGTTTTCCCGGTGCGATGTAGTGCCACTCGACGCTGCGATCCTGCTGCCAGGCAAGCATGGCATTCGAAGTGAATTCGGTGCCGTTGTCGCTGACGACCATGCAGGGATAGCCGCGTCGTTCTGCGATAGCGTACAGTTCGCGAGCCACGCGTTCGCCCGAGATCGAGTTGTCGACCACAGTTGCCAGGCATTCCCGGCTAAAGTCGTCGATGACACAAAGGATACGGAAGCGCCGCCCGTCGACCAAGGTGTCCGACACAAAGTCGAGTGACCATCTCTGGTTCGGATCTTGCGGGATTGCCATAGGCGCCCGCGTGCCCAAGGCCCGCTTCCTGCCGCCACGCTTGCGAACAATCAGGCGCTCTTCCTTGTAGATGCGGTAGAGCTTCTTCCAGTTCACCTCGACACCCTCCCGCTTCAAAAGCAAATGCAGGCGGCGATAGCCGAATCGGCGACGCTCTGATGACAGCTCCTTCAAACGCTGGCGCAGGCCCGCATCATGTGATCGGGAAGACTGGTAGCGATAGACGCGCGGTGCCATGCCAACCAAGGCACAAGCGCGTCGTTGCGAGTAGCCTTTTTCTTTGATTGCCCAGTTCACGGCATTCCTCCTTGAACCGGGCGTCAGAAGTTTTTTCCGAGCATCTCGTGAAGCGTCGATGCGTCCATCGTCTGCTCCGCCAATAGCTTCTTCAGCTTCGCGTTTTCCTCCTCCAGCGCCTTAAGCCGCTTGGCGTCAGACACCTCCATCCCACCATACTTCTTGCGCCATGTGTAGAACGTCGCATCTGAGATGCCGTGCTTGCGGCATAAATCACCAAGCGAAATCCCAGCTTAGTGCTCCTTCAAAATCCCGATGATCTGTTCTTCCGAGAACCTTGATCGCTTCATTGCCTGTCTCCTTAATTCAGGAACAGGCTAACCCAAAATCGAGGACATCTCAGGGGAGGAGGTCACCCAAATACCCCAAGAACCCCGATGGCCTGGTGATGCTCTTTCGGCAAACTGTCAGCCCCAAATTGGACGACTGAGACTTTCGCTAGTTCCAGGCCCGGAAAAGGACGCAAGTCAGGTCTCAGTCACCAAGATGCACTTGCATGTCTTTGAAAACGCGCCACAATCTAAGCGAAAAAGCGAGTCCTCTTAACATCATGGAAAGAGTGGCTGGGGAACCTGGATTCGAACCAGGACTAACGGAGTCAGAGTCCGTGGGTCTACCGTTAACCTATTCCCCAACGACGCCGAGCCGTTCGAAGCGGCCAGCGCGGCGGTGTATAACCAATATTGCCGGCCGATGCAAATCCCCTTGTGAAACTTTCTTGCTCGACACGGGAACGCCGGCGGGGCAGTGCGGCAAGCATCCATGGTGACGGCGCCAGATGCGGCGCGGGATTGATCACCCGTTCCGTTGAGGGCTGCTGAAAGCCGGCGGCTCTCGCTTCTCCGTCTTGAGAAAATCCCGCGTGCTTCAGTGGCGGCTCGGGGCCACGCCGCTTGGCTCACAGGCTGACGAACCAAGCAAGTCCCCCATGCTGAATGCCTCGGGCCTTGATTGCGCTTTTACCCGGGCCGGAATGCGGAAGACGGGATGAAAAAGGTTTTTGCGTTCTCACCGCCGTTTTGCTAGTCTCGGACCAACGACAAATCGTGACGCGCGATGCGGACCTCAGGTCAGCCGCGCACGACAGGACAGACCGTGAAAGACCTTCGGGACGGCGAAAAGCCAAACGCGGGGGTGGCACTGGCAGGTGAAGGGCAATCCGGGCGCGCCGAAAAGGCTGCGACGGAGGGCGTGGAGCAGGGTCGCGGAAATTCCGCGCCCACGGGTATGAATTCCGATGGCAAGCCTTCGGACAACGCTCAGGCCAGCGACTCCGCAGACACATCCAGCCGTGCTTCACGGCCCGGACGCCGCAGGCGCAGGCGACGTAAATCCGCGAGCAAATCGACCGGTTCCGCCGCCGTGGCGAGCGCATCGGTCTCTCCGGACACAGCGACACCTCGACATCCGAAATCTGACAGTCAGGGTTCTGCGCCCGCTGAAGCCGAGGCTGGCAAAAGGCCTGCGGGTAAAAGCCGCCGGAGGCGCAGGAAATCCAGCCGCGAAATCCAGGGCCGGCCGCTTGCACGGCAGCAGGGATCTGGTGCGGAGACCGTATCAGGCGATCCGCAGCCGGTCGTCGGCAAGCCGGAGGGGCATTCTTCGGGTTCAGCCACTGCGGCCGGCGGCAATGCCCGGAACAGCTTCCGCCCGGCGCCGCGCGGCCAGTACGACGATCTCTATGCGGCGCTTGACCTTGGGACAAACAACTGCCGCCTTCTGATCGCGCAACCCACCCGGCCGGGCCAGTTTCGGGTGGTGGACGCGTTTTCGCGAATTGTCCGGCTTGGAGAGGGGCTCGACGCGACCGGCGAGTTGTCCGCCGGCGCAATGGACCGGGCCGTCGAAGCATTGAAGGTCTGCGCGGGCAAGCTCAGGAACAGGCCGGTGCGCAGTCACAGGCTGATCGCCACCGAGGCCTGCCGTTCGGCCCGCAATGGCGCCGAGTTCCTGGAACGCGTCAAGCGCGAGACCGGGCTTCAGCTCGAGATCGTCACGCGTGAAACCGAGGCCCGTCTTGCCGTGGCGGGTTGTTCCTCCCTCGTCGGGCGCGACACCGACGGACTGGTCCTGTTCGACATTGGCGGCGGCTCGTCGGAAATCGCCATGATCGACCTGACCGAAAACCGGTCGAACCGGCTGGCAAACCACATCAAGGCCTGGACGTCGCTTCCCGTCGGCGTCGTCACACTCTCCGAGCGGCACGGCGGCTGCACCGTGACGCGGGAAATCTTCGAGGCCATGGTTGCGGAGGTCGACGGGCTTCTCTCGGCCTTCGCGCCACCGCCCATGCCGGCCTTTACGGGCCAGGTCGATGCG
Organism: Hoeflea sp.; assembly: GCA_040216675.1. Taxonomy (GTDB): domain Bacteria; phylum Pseudomonadota; class Alphaproteobacteria; order Rhizobiales; family Rhizobiaceae; genus Hoeflea. The sequence goes on from JAVJOR010000004.1 coordinate 366,412, forward strand.
CGAATGCATCTGCTGGGCACGTCCGGCACGGTCACCACCCTTGCCGGTCTTCACCTCGATCTCCCGCGCTACGACAGGCGCAAGGTGGACGGGCTCTGGCTCAGCAATTCCGAAGTCGATCTGATGCTCGACAAGCTTCTGTCCTGGGACTTCGATGCAAGGGCGGCCAATCCCTGCATCGGTGCGGACCGGGCGGATCTGGTTCTTGCGGGATGCGCCATTCTGCAGTCGATCCGCAAACGCTGGCCGTCTCAGCGCATGCGCGTCGCCGACCGGGGCCTGCGGGAGGGCCTGCTCAACGAGATGATGGCCGCGGACGGTGTCTGGCGCACGCGCGGACGCAATCCCCGGCATCGCAACCATCGGCCAGGCCCGGGAGCAAAGTCATGACCAGACCGCCATCGGGGCCAACCGGCCGCAAGCTCGGACAGAAAGTCAAGAAGGGCAAGCTCAAGGCATCGTCAAGGCGCTGGATCGAGCGCCATCTCAACGATCCCTATGTGCAACAGGCCAAGCAGGAAGGGTATCGCTCGCGCGCGGTCTACAAGCTTCTGGAGGTCGACGAGAAACACGGGATTCTGGACAAGGCCCGGCGGATCATCGATCTCGGGGCGGCGCCGGGCGGCTGGTCGCAGATTGCCGCACGGGTCACCGATTCCACCGACGAGGATCCGAAGGTGGTCGCGATCGACTTTCTCGAGATGGATGGTCTGGCAGGTGTCAAATTCCTGCAGATGGACTTTCTCGATGACGCCGCACCCCAGGCGCTGATGGATGCACTTGGGGGTGCGCCGGATGTGGTCTTGTCGGACATGGCGGCACCCACCACCGGGCACCAGCGCACGGACCACCTCAGAACCATGCATCTGTGCGAGGTGGCGGCGCATTTCGCAATCGAAGTGCTGAGGCCCGGCGGCCATTTCCTGGCCAAGACCTTTCAGGGAGGCACGGAGAACGATCTGCTGACGCTGCTCAAGAAGAACTTCAAATCGGTGGTGCACATCAAGCCGCCGTCTTCGCGCGCCGAGTCGGTGGAAATGTTCGTGCTCGCCAAGGGCTTCAAAGGGCGTCCGTCCGAAACCGAATAGCCCGGATGTCGCGGTGTCGTGCCAATGGCCCGCGCCTTGATCTCCGGCCGGTTCGCCCAGGCCCACCTCACATTGTCTTCTCCGGGTTGACGCAGCGTCTTGCGAATCGCAACGGCAGGCGCTTGCCGTTCACACCTGGAGCGCCATTTTCCCGAGGTGCCTGTCTCAGTGCGACACCCTGTCCACAGCCCCGGAGGATAAAATGACCCCGTTCAAGTCCAGCCTGTCCCGCCGTTCCCTGTTCAAGGCCACCGCGCTTGGCGCCGGTGCGCTTGCCGCCCCGCAAATTCTGGTTCGGGCCGCCCAGGCCGAGGTTCCCATGGCCGCGGCCCAGCCGGCGGCGTACAAGCGGTTCACTCTCGGTGAGTTCGAAATCACCGTTCTTTCCGACGGCCACCGGGTCGTCGACAACCCGCACGGCATCTTCGGAATGAACACCTCGCAATCCGATGTCGAGAACCTGCTGACCGAAAGCTACCTTCCTGTCGACAAGATGCAGTTCACCTTCGCGCCGACGCTGGTCAACACCGGCGACGACCTGGTCCTGTTCGACACCGGCAACGGCGAGGGTGGACGGGAAGGCGGCGTCGGCCAGACGCTCGCCAATCTCCAGGCCTCGGGCTACACGCCCGACCAGGTGACGGTTGTCGTGCTGACCCATCTGCATGGCGATCATATCGGCGGGTTGATGGAGGCCGGCGCACCGGCGTTCCCCAATGCCCGTTACGTGACGGCCCAGACCGAGTATGACTTCTGGGCTTCCGAGGATCGCATCGGTACGCCGGCCGAGAACGGTCACAACAACGTGGTGGCCAGGGTCGTGCCGCTGGCCGAGAAGATGAGCTTTATCGGCGATGGCGGTTCTGTAGTCCCCGGCATTACCGGCATGGCTGCCTTTGGTCACACCCCAGGCCACATGATCTACGGCCTGGAATCAGGCGGCCGTACCCTCATGCTGACGGCCGACACCGCCAACCACTTCGTGCTTTCGCTGCAGCGGCCCGACTGGGAAGTCCGCTTCGACATGGACAAGTCCGCCGCCGCAGCCACCCGTAAGCAGGTCTTCGACATGATCGCCTCAGACCGCCTGGCATTCGTTGGTTATCACATGCCGTTTCCGTCGGTGGGCTACGTGGAAAAGATGGGTGAGGGTTACCGGTTCATCCCGGAGACCTACCAGTTCGATCTTTGATGATCGCAATGCCGCGCCTTGCCAGAGACAGGAAACCCGGGCTTGATCGCCCGGGTTTTCCGGTTCCGGCTCCGGGAGTGTTTGCGCTGCAGCGAAATTCGGTGGTCAATTCCAATCAGCCTCTTTCAAGTGTCATGGAAGCGTGGTACCTGCCGCTGCCAACGCATGACACCGAGTAGCACCGGGCCGCCCCTTCGGGCCGCGCCCCGAACAGACGGAAACAACAGGCGATGGCGACCATTATCCAATCCATTACCGGCGTGGAAGCGCTGACTTTTGATGACGTGCTGCTCCAGCCCGGCCACTCCGATGTGATGCCCGGCCAGACCAGCATCGCCACCCGCATCGCGCGGGATTTCGATCTCAATCTGCCGATTTTGTCCTCGGCCATGGACACGGTGACGGAAGCCCGCCTGGCGATCGCCATGGCGCAGGCCGGCGGCGTCGGCGTGATTCACCGCAATTTTACGCCCATCGAGCAGGCCGAGCAGGTTCGCCAGGTCAAGAAGTTCGAAAGCGGCATGGTCATCAATCCGGTAACCATCGGTCCCGAGGCGCCCTTATCGGAAGCGCTCGCCCTGATGAAGGCTCACGGCATCTCCGGGATCCCGGTTGTCGAGCACACAAGTGCAAATGTCACGGGACCCGGACGGCTTGTGGGCATTCTCACCAACCGCGATGTCCGCTTCGCCACCAATCCCGATCAGAAGATCCATGAGCTGATGACAAGGGACAGCCTTGTTACCGTCAAGGAGAGTGTCGACCAGACAGAGGCCAAGCGCCTGCTTCATGCTCACCGGATCGAAAAGCTCCTGGTTGTTGACGGCGAAGGTCGTTGCGTTGGCCTGATTACCGTCAAGGACATCGAAAAATCCCAGCTCAATCCCCATGCTTCGAAGGATGCGCAGGGTCGCCTTCGCGCCGCGGCGGCAACCACTGTCGGCGATGACGGTTTTGAACGCGCCGAGCGGCTGATCGATGCGGGCGTCGACCTATTGGTGATCGACACGGCCCACGGCCATTCCCAACGCGTGCTCGACGCCGTGACCAAGGCCAAGAAACTGTCGAACTCCGTCCGCATCATGGCCGGCAATGTGGCGACTGCCGAGGGTGCGAAGGCGCTCATCGACGCAGGCGCGGACTCGGTCAAGGTCGGGATCGGGCCGGGCTCCATCTGCACCACCCGGATCGTCGCGGGTGTGGGCGTTCCCCAGTTGAGCGCGATCATGAGCGCCGTTGACGAGGCGCAGAAGCACGACATTCCGGTGATCGCCGATGGCGGCATCAAGTATTCGGGCGATCTCGCCAAGGCCATCGCCGCCGGCGCTTCGGCCTGCATGGTCGGTTCGCTTCTCGCCGGTACGGATGAAAGTCCGGGCGAGGTCTATCTTTACCAGGGCCGCTCGTTCAAGGCCTACCGGGGCATGGGCTCGGTCGGCGCCATGGCGCGCGGCTCGGCTGACCGCTACTTCCAGGCCGAGGTGCGCGACACGCTCAAGCTGGTTCCGGAAGGCATCGAGGGGCAGGTGCCTTACAAGGGACCGGTGGGCGCGGTGCTGCATCAACTCGCCGGCGGACTGAAGGCGGCCATGGGCTATGTCGGCGCCGCGGATCTCCAGGCTTTTCACGAGCGGGCCACCTTCGTTCGGATCTCCGGTGCCGGACTGCGAGAAAGCCATACCCATGATGTCGCGATCACACGCGAAAGCCCGAATTATCCCGGTGCGGTGTGATGAAATGGGTGTGGCCCGGCTGGTTGCTGTGCGGGCTGACCCTCTTTCTGCTTGTCTATATGGCGGCGTTCGAGGCGCCCGGCATCAGTGCGAAGATCGGAGACATGCGACTGCCGGATGCGGTGTTCACGGGCTATGATCTGGACGACGCACGAAGGTTGCACGCTGCTTTCACAGCCGAACTGGCGGAGGCGCAGACACAGGGGCGCCAAAGCGCCTCCGCAGCCTATGTGTCCATGCACGCCGGCTCCGATCTGCTTTTCCCGCCGATGATGGCCGCAAGTGTTGTATTTCTGGCCTTTGCCGGGCTCAATGCGCGCGACCGTAATTCCGTAGCCCCCCTATCGGTCAAGATCACGCTCGGCATCGCGTTTGCGGTGGCGTTCATCTATCTGGGTTTTGATTATGTCGAGAACGCCGTCGCCGATGCGTTGTTCGGCCCGCCATCCCTGACGTTGCCCCTGAATACCGATCTGGTGCCGGTTCTCAAGGTGCTCACCATCGGAAAGTATCTGGCCCTTGCCGTGGCCGCAGTTTTGATCCTGACGCTGTGGGTTGGGGCACTTTGGACCAGACGTGGCCGGCGCCTTGACGAGACCCAGGTTGACGCGCCGTCGCGTGACCCTGGTCAGGCTCAATGAACCGCAACCGGCGCCGCCGCTAGCCACAAATCAACAGCTGGAGACGAAACCATGGGCAATTCCACTGCGATATTCTGGCCGGTCATGGCCCAGGTGCTGCTGATCTACGCGATCTACATGCTGGTCTCGGTCCGTCGCATTGGCGCGATAAAGGCCGGAAAGGCCAAGGCATCGGACTTCAAGGCCCCCTTCATCGAGCCCGAAGCAAGCGCAGTGGCAGTGCGAAACCTGTCAAACCAGTTCGAACTTCCGGTGCTGTTCTTCGCCGCTTCGATATCGCTGTATGTCACCGGTGGTGCCGGGCCTGCGGCTGTAGCCGTGGCGTGGATTTTCGTGCTCGCCCGCATCGTCCATGCCTATGTCCACGTGACCAGCAACCGTGTTCTGCTTCGCCGTCGCCTGTTTATTGTCAGCCTGGCTGTGAACTTGGTGCAATGGCTGATGCTGGCAGTGCATATCGCCTGAGCCATGGGGCCTTCAGGTCATGCGGCCAGCCCCATGTGCGATCGTCCTGCCGTAAGAACCTCCAGACCGATTTCCGACGCCACCGACGCAAGAGCCTCGTAGTCAGCCTGGCGTTCGCTCGCCGTCCGGAAGAACATGGCGATCTGGCGCGAAGGGGCGGGCGGGGCAAATGGCAGAAAGCGAATGTCCCCCAGCCGCGGGCTCTCCGCCGAGACCGCGATTTCCGGCAGCAATGTACGGCCCATGCCGTGCGCCACCATCTGCAGGAGTGTGGTCAGCGATGTCGCGCCGAAATTGACCAGAGCCCCCCGGCTTTGCCCGTGGCAGACGGACAGGGCCTGATCGCGAAGGCAGTGGCCTTCCTCGAGCAGCAGAAGCCGGTCGAAGGCTGTCTTGTGGCGGTTGAGCGGCGAATCGAGAATGTCATGGTCATTGTTGGAAACGGCCATGACAAACCGGTCCTCGAAGAGCAAACGGTGGCTTAGTCCGGCCTCCCGGATCGGCATCGCCGCAATGACTGCATCGAGATCGCCGCTGCGCAACTGACCCACCAATGTCTCGGTGATCGCTTCGCGGACGCCGAAGTCGAGCTGTGGAAACCGCCGTGACAACTCGGGCGCCAGGGCCGGTAGCAGATAGGGTGCAAGCGTCGGTATCATCCCGATACGCATGCGTCCGGTAAGAACGCCCGACTGCTGTTGCACCTGTTCCTCGATCGAGCGGACTTCGGCCAGCACCCTGCGAAACGAGGGCAGGAGCCGCTGTCCGCTTTCGCTCAGCACGATTGCGCCCCGCGTGCGCTCGACCAGAAGGCAGCCGAGTTGCGCCTCCAGTTCGGCAATCTGCGCCGAGAGAGCGGGTTGGGAGACGTTTACGCGCTCCGCCGCGCGACCGAAATGCAGGGTCCGCGCCAGCGCGTCGAAATAGGTAATCTGCTTCAATGTTATCATAAGAAAAAATTATCGTAAAAACTCAAAAATACAATTGGAAATTATCGCGCGGTTCGGTCACATTGGAATCGTTCAAAACAAGACCCATTTGGAGGAACGTGCGCGAATTGACTGCGGTTCGGCACATTAGATTTGACCACCATCAACTCCGAGAGCACGGCAGTGCACTAGAATACATCAACCACGGGGGACGGAGCGCGAAGCGAGCATCCGTTCGAGACCGCCTTGCAGCATGTTCCCCGAAAAACCGAATCCGCAATACGACTGGAGACAGCACATGGGAACAACCTTCAAAGAGATCAATGACAGCTCGGCAAAGTGCCCGGTCATGCATGGCAGCATGACCCTGACTGGAACGACTGTCACGGAATGGTGGCCCAAGGCCCTCAATCTCGACATTCTTCACCAGCACGACACCAAGTCCAATCCGTTGGGCAAGGACTTCAATTATCGCGAAGAACTCGGCAAGCTCGATTTCGACGCGTTGAAGAAGGACATGCACGCGCTCCTGACCGAGAGCCAGGATTGGTGGCCGGCCGACTACGGACACTATGGTGGCCTGATGATCCGCCTGGCCTGGCATTCCGCCGGTTCCTACCGCCTGGCCGATGGTCGCGGCGGCGGCGGTGCCGGCAATATCCGGTTTGCGCCGCTCAATTCGTGGCCGGACAACGGCAATCTGGACAAGGCGCGCCGCCTGCTTTGGCCGCTGAAGAAGAAATACGGCAACAAGGTCTCCTGGGCCGACCTCATCCTTCTCGCAGGCACGATTGCTTACGAATCCATGGGTCTGAAGACCTTCGGCTTCGGCTTTGGTCGCGAGGACATCTGGCACCCGGAAATGGACACGTACTGGGGTGCCGAGAAGGAATGGTTGGCGCCGTCGGACAGCCGCTATGAGGATGTCTCTAAGCCGGACACCATGGAAAACCCGCTTGCAGCCGTGCAGATGGGCCTGATCTACGTGAACCCGGAAGGGGTCAACGGCCAGTCCGATCCGCTCAAGACCGCAGCTCAGGTGCGCGAGACATTCGCACGCATGGCCATGGACGATGAGGAAACCGCGGCTCTGACCGCCGGTGGCCACACTGTCGGCAAGGCGCACGGTAATGGCGACGCATCGGCTCTCGGCGCAGAGCCTGAAGGCGCTGACGTCGAAAATCAGGGCCTGGGCTGGATCAATCCGAACCTCGAGGGCAAGGCGGCCAATGCCGTCACCTCCGGCATCGAGGGCGCCTGGACCACCAACCCGACCAAGTTCGACATGGGCTATTTCGAGCTGCTGTTCGGCTATGAGTGGGAACTGACCAAGAGCCCCGCCGGCGCCAACCAGTGGCAGCCGATCGGCATCAAGGAAGAAGACATGCCGGTCGACGCGACCGATCCCTCGATCCGCCGCATGCCGATGATGACCGATGCCGACATGGCCATGAAGATGGATCCGACCTATCGCGCCATCTGCGAAAAGTTCATGGCAGATCCGGAGTACTTCAAGGACACCTTCGCCCGGGCCTGGTTCAAGCTGACCCACCGCGACATGGGTCCTAAGAACCGCTATGTCGGTCCGGACGTCCCGTCCGAGGAACTGATCTGGATGGACCCGATCCCCGAGGGTCCGAGCAACTATGACATCGCGGCCGTGAAGTCGAAGATCGAGGCCTCGGAACTGTCCGTGTCCGAACTGGTCTCGACGGCCTGGGACAGCGCGCGCACCTATCGCCAGTCCGACATGCGCGGTGGCGCCAATGGCGCCCGTATCCGCCTTGCTCCCCAGAAGGACTGGGAAGGCAATGAACCCGCGCGGCTTGCAAAGGTGCTCGGCGTTCTCGAGCCGATCGCGGCCGAACACGGCGCCAGCATCGCCGACGTGATCGTGCTGGCAGGCAATGTCGGCGTTGAAAAGGCCGCCAAAGCCGCCGGTTTCGACATTGCCGTGCCGTTCACTCCTGGCCGTGGTGATGCCACCGACGAGATGACCGATGCAGACTCCTTCGAGTCACTTGAGCCGCTGGCAGACGGGTATCGCAACTGGCTCAAGCAGGACTACGTCGTCACCGCCGAGGAGATGATGCTCGATCGTACCCAGTTGATGGGGCTGACCGCGCCGGAAATGACGGTTCTGGTCGGCGGCATGCGCGTGCTGGGCACCAACCACGGCGGAACCGCACATGGCGTGTTCACCGATCGCCAGGGCGCACTGACGACCGACTTCTTCGTCAACCTCACGGATATGGCCAACAAGTGGGTGCCCGTGGACAACGGATCCTACGAAATCCGTGACCGCAAGACCGATACGGTCAAGTGGACCGCGTCGCGTGTCGACCTGGTCTTCGGTTCGAGCTCGATCCTGCGGGCCTATGCCGAAGTCTATGCCCAGGATGACGCGAGCGAAAAGTTCGTGCACGACTTTGTCGCCGCATGGACCAAGGTGATGAACGCGGACCGTTTCGACCTGCTCTGAGCGGGGGCTGCATCTCGCATTGATACGACACGACATCACGGCCGGGACCTCAAGGTTCCGGCCGTTCTGGTGCGGTCTACCAGGAAGGCAGGATCGCATCGTCGGGCCGGATGCGCTGGTCACGCCGAAGCGATGCGCCGGGCCCGCTGCTCTTGCCGCTCTCTTCCGCACCCGGCGGCGTGATGTTGTCCAGGCTCGCGGCAATGTGTCCGCAGAGTGCGTTGACAAGCGCCGTGGGCGCTCCCGGCCGTTTCATCAGACCGATCTGGGCGGGCTCAAGCGCCGGAAATCCGTCCGCCGGCGACAGGATACGCATGCCCGGCCGCACCGCGCATTCTGGCAGCAGCGAGACCGCCAGACCTGACAGCACCGCGGACGCAACAACGGTCGCCGACCAGCTCGTGAACAGGATCTGATAGTCCCGTCCCGCGGTGTCGAGTGCGGTGCAGGCGAGGTTTCGCCAGTTGCAAGACCTGCGGCCCACCGCCAGCGGAACGACGTCGTCCTCATGCACTGTGTGGTTTGTCGAGGTCACCCAGTAGAGCGGCTCGGTCCGAACGACTTCGGAGGTCCGCTCACGCGGATTGTGCGTCACCAACGCCACGTCCAGTTCTCCACGGCCCATGCGTGCCGCCAGCTCCACGGACGGTTCGCACTCGATATAAAGCTCGACATTCGGATTTGTCTTGGCGAAGCGGGCGACTATGCCCGGCATATAGCGGTCGGCGTAATCGTCGGGCGTGCCGATGCGGATCGAGCCTTCGAGTTGCTGGTCGTCGAAAGCGGCGATGGTTTCGTTGTTGAGCCGGATGATCCGCCGCGCGTAGCTGAGCATGCGTTCGCCATCCTCGCTCAATCGGTTGAGCCGGCCGTCGCGGACAAACAACGTCTTGCCGATCCGTTCCTCAAGCCTGCGCATCTGCATCGAGACCGCGCTCTGGGTCTTGAACACCTTGTCTGCGGCGCGCGTGAAACTGCCGGTGTCGACGATGGCGACAAAGGTCTGGAGCTGGTCGATATCAAGAGGGGCGGGCATCGCTAAAAATCCTATCAACAGAACTGATGATAAAGATTAGAAACATTCGCTGGTCTGATCAATCGAATTTTGTCACACAGGATTTGTAAGACAATTTGCGCTGGCCCAAACCACAAGGCGCATTTCCCGATCAAGGATATCTGTCATGACCGCCCACGATTTCGCGCCCGCCCGCACACCCGTCTCGAGCACCGGATTCGGTCCGGCTCTGAGCCGTACCCTGGTCTATTCGGCAGGCAAGGTGCGTATGGTGACCCGCGCGCTCATCAATCGTGCGGGAGCGCGCCGTCTCAACGAGTTTTCGGACCGGGAGCTCGACGATATCGGGCTGACACGGGAAGATCTGGGGCATGCTTTCTCAAAGCCGCTGACCGTTGATCCGACCATCGAATTCGCACGCCGTGCGCGCGAGAACAGGCGCAAGCTCGATCGCGGCGCCTACTGAGGTCCCCCGCGGAATACTGCCCTGTGTTCCGCTTTTCCGGCCGCTTTGCGACACGACACGTGCCGCGGCGGCCGGTTTTTCCCGTTCCGCCCGTAACACTCCGATTTGATGCGTGTACGTTATCGCCCAATTCAATCCGATTGAGCGCGGCATGCATTAATGCCGGTTCATACCCTTGAGATACTGGTCGAAGATGGAGTCCATGCTCTCCTGATATCCTTGCTGAACCTTGCGGCCGGAATCAAACATCTGGCCGAACAGATCGTCATAGGGGTTGCGCGGCCGGCCGGAGGGCATAGTGTCGGGTTTCGGCTGCGTCTGCGGCTCGGGGTCCTGATGCTGCTGTCCGCCGATGGCGCCGCCAAACATGTCCTGGAAAATCTGGCCGAGCGGATTGTCGGCAAACGGGTTTGCTCCCCGGTCGGTCCGGGGTGCCTCGCGCTGTGGCTGTCCGCCGCCGAACATCCCTTCGAGGATCTTGCCCATGGGATTGTCCATCGGGGCAGATTGAGGGCTCCGCGTGGCCCGGCTTCCGCCAAGCCCCTGGCGCATCATTTCCGAGATCAGGTCACCCAGCGGGTTGGCGCCTGTGGTGCTGCTTGCGCGCATCTGGCCGGTTGACTGCTTGAAGAGGCCGCCCATCACCGCTGTTGCGATCACCGGAAGCATCTGCTTGAGAATGTCCTGACCGATGCCCGTCACAGACTGCGCCTGGCTCGCGACCGCACGGCTGACTTCCTTGGAACCGAAAACATGGTTCAGAATGCCGTTTCCTTCCTCGACACCTTGTGGCGAAAACGCGGTCTGCAAATCTTCGAAATATTTGGCGTGATTGCCGGTAGCCAGCGCCGCGATGAAATCCGACATGTCGGCTGGCGTTTTGGCATTTCGTTTCAAACCCGTCGAAAAGGCAGGCATCAGCGCTTCCATCGCCTGTTCGACCTGGGTTTCGCTGAGCCCGAATTGCGCGGCCATGGCGCGCATGGCCTCACCGTTCTGGGCGTTCTTCATCATGTCAAAAAGCGGCATCATCGGTGCGGTCTCCTCCCTTGACCCCAAGGCTAGCGCTAGCGCCGCAGGGTTTGAGGCAAGACTATACCGGCGCGGCCTTCGTGCCTACAGCCCGGGGCTGAAAAGGCCTTGGGCGGGGATTGCGCCTAATAGGCGTAGTCTCGGAAAACGGGTTCGACAGAACCGTTCCAGCGGCCATGATAAAGGGTGAGCATTTCCTCGGCGAGGGTGGTTCCGCGCGCGATCGATTCCTCGAGCGGGGCGAGGAAGTGGCTTTCGTCGTTGCCTTCGGAATTCAGACGCGCCCGGTTGACGAGGCCCTTGCGCGAGATGCCGAGCACCGTGCGGCCGATTTCCCGCAGGCTTTGTCCCTTGATTCTGGCGTTAAGCCCGTCGCGGGGCGTGATGTCGCGCAGCGCATTGACCTCGTCCAGGCTCCAGTCTTGTGTAAGGTCCAGTGCCTCGCCGATCGCCTCTTCGTCGTAGAGCAGGCCTACCCAAAGCGCGGGCAGTGCGCAGATCCGACGCCAGGGGCCACCGTCCGCGCCGCGCATCTCTATGAAGCGCTTGAGACGTGCATCGGGAAACAGCGTGCCAAGATGATTGGTCCAGTCGCCCATCGTCGGCAGCGGCTGCGCCAGTTCGTCCTTCAGCGCTCCATTCATGAATTGCCGGAAGGTCACATGCGTGGCCTCGTGATACTTGCCGTCCCTCAGCACGAAATACATCGGGACATCGAGGGCCCACTCGACATAATCGAGGAACCCGAAATCGTCGGAATAGACGAACGGCAACTGCCCGGAGCGCTGATTGTCGGTATCGCGCCAGATGTCCCCGCGCCAGGAGAAGAGCCCGTTGGGCTTTCCCTCGGTGAACGGCGAGGCGGCAAACAGGGCGGTTGCGAGCGGCTGCAGCTTCATGCCGAGCTGCATCTTGCGGCGCATGTCGGCTTCCGAAGCGAAATCCAGGTTCACCTGGATGGTGCAGGTCCGGTACATCATGTCGTGCCCCTGGCTGCCGACCTTTGGCATGTATCGGGTCATGATGTCGTAGCGCGATTTCGGCATCCGCGGGGTTTCGTCAAAGCGCCACTTCGGACTGCCGCCGATTCCGAGAAATCCGATTCCCATGGGGGCGGCAATCTCCTGCAATTGCGCCAGATGGGTGTTGGATTCCCGGCAGGTCTCGTGAATGTTGTCGAGCGGCGCGCCGGAGAGTTCGAACTGCCCGCCGGGTTCGAGGCTGATCGCCCCGCCACCGGTGGGGTTTGCCAGGCCGATGATCTTGCCCGCGTCAACGATCGGCTCCCAGCCGAGCTTGTCTGCCATGCCTTCCAGGAGAGCGCGTATCGATCGCTCGCCCTCGTAGGGCACCGGATCGAGAGATTCGGTGTAAAACACGAACTTCTCGTGCTCGGTACCGATCATCCACTCTTCACGGGGCTTGCAGCCGGCCGCCATCCAGTCCGCCAGTTCTTCGATCTTGCTGATCGGTGTGTCATCGGTCGTGTCGCGCGCCATGGCCGGCCCTTTGTTGTCATCTCATCCGCGCAGCCGAACCACGCCATGAAGCTGATTGGACCGGAACCGGCCCGGCTTGCAAGCAAAAAACCCTGAACGGTGGATCAAACAGATTTGATCCGCAGCGGTGGTCCGCTGCTACCAGTCGCCGATGGTCATCTGGACGGCGGTCAATGCCGCAACCGCGGCGGTGTCGGCGCGCAGGATCCTGGGGCCGAGCGGAATGGCGGTGACGAAGGGCAGGGCGGTGAGTTGCGCCCGCTCTCGCTCGGAAAAGCCACCTTCCGGCCCGACCAGAAGCGCCAGATAGCGTTCCTCGACGCCATTGAGGATATCGGTCGGATTGTCGCCTGCTTGGCTCTCATTGCAGAAGATGATCCGCCGCGCCGGGTCCCAGGTCTCCAGCAGCGCATCGAATTTCAAGGGCTCTCCAAGAGTCGGAATGGCCAGATTGCCGCATTGCTCGGCGGCTTCCAGAATGTTGGCGCCAAGCCGCGCTTCGTTGACTTTGTGCAGCTGGGTGTGATCGGTGAAGACGGGTGTTATCTGCCTCACCCCCATCTCGGTCGCCTTCTGGACGATGTAGTCGAGGCGGCCGACCTTGAGTGGTGCAAAAAGGAAGTCCAGGCGCGAGGCGTCAGGTTGGGGCCGGGTCTGCTCGGCGATCAGAAGGTCTGCGGATTTCTTGCCCGATGGGGCGAGGGTTGCGAGATACTCTCCCTCCCTGCCGTTGAAGACAAGGACCTCCTGGCCTTCGCTCATCCGGAGCACGTTCAGGAGATAATGGGCCTGATCCTTGCCAAGCGGCACTTTCGTGCCGTTGGAAAGTGCCGTGTCGAGAAACAGCCGCTGGAGTTTGTAATTTGCGCGCATGGCGGCTTTCTTGCCCAGACGCCGGCCAAGATCAAGAGCGGCTTTGAGGGTCTGTGACTTCAGTCGGTGGCGGACGGGTGCAGGATGGGCCGGTATCCTTGTCGAATGGCCTCAATCGTGACGGCGGGCGTGACAAGATGGAACCCCTTGTCGCGGGTGCCCGCTATCTGAGGCCCGTAGCCCGAGAAGCTCCAGGGCCTCAGCCTTCCGTCAAGGACCACAAAAAACGTAGCACCCTGGCGGACCATGACGCCATCGGGAAGTTCGGAGATTTGCACCGCCTCGATGACCCGCGATGCGTCATCCGGAGGCACTGCGCGTTCGTGCGCTAGCAGTGCGTCGATTTGCGGAGCCTTGAGCTCCTTGAGGCCTTGGGCTCGTGAGAACTTGTCGGCAAAGGCCAGCGCATCCTGACGCCTGCATTCGTAGCAGGGCCGGTGACCTGCCGCGAGTGCCGTTGCCTCGTCGAGAAAGAACAGCTCCGTATAAAGTCCTGGCTGCATCAGGGCACGGCGACGGTTCTTGAACTCGGTCAGGCAGATAATCCAGCTTTTGTTCTTTTGCCTTCGGACGATTTGCCTTGCGGCATTGTGCAAGGGTCCGCCTCGATTGCCCATGAACAGTCCCCGGGCTGGAACTGCGATTATACTTCCCGAAGGATCGACACGGTTTTGCAGCGGCATTCAACCGGTCCTGCGTGTCAGCGCGGCAGCGACACCGGCCATCATCAGGAGTGATGCACCGCCTCGCGTCGCAATCCGCATGACGCCGGGGCGGCGGATCGCCTTGCGGGCGCCGGATGCCGCCAGCGCGAACATCGCGGCGTTGAGAATGCCGAGCGCGGTGAAGGTGATCACATAGGTTGCTGCCTGCGGAACATAGGGAAGTGCCGGGTCGATGAACTGCGGCACGAAAGCCACGAAGAAAAGGATGCCTTTCGGATTGAGCGCGGTGACGAGAAACGAGTCGCGGAAGATGAGCGCCGGCTTCGCCTTCGCATCGACAGCGGGAGAAGCGTTCGCATCAATCTCGGGGATCGACACCGGTGTCCGCCATATCTTGTAGCCGATCCAGATCAGGTAGGCCGCGCCGAGGAACTTGAGCGCCTGGAACAGCGTGGCCGAGGTGGCAAGGATCGCACCGGCTCCGGCAATCGACAACGATGTCGCCAGCAGATCCCCGAGCCCGACACCGGCCACGCTTGCAAGCGCAACCCGCCGCCCGTGCGCGAGCGCCTGGCTGATGACGAGCACGATGGTCGGTCCGGGAATGACCAGCAGGATGACACTGGCCAGCACAAAGGCTGCGAAATGTTCGGGGGAAATCGGCATGGCTGTCTTCCGATGATTGCAACAGGCCAAGCAAGCCGCAGATTCCCCTTCCCGTCAAGCCGCCCGATGCATGCCGCTCACCCGGAGGGATCATGGGGGCGCACCGGGCGGCAGTGCCGCGGTCTAGTCGATCCTGCCCGGAAGACTGAGATCGCCTGATGCGACGTCGAAGACATCACTCACGCACAGAAGCGGCGCGTGCACATTCGCGTGCACTTTCAGAGCGGCCGTGACCCCGTCATAGCTTGCGCCCGCTGCATCGGGCTCACCTGCAAGCTCGACCGTAACCGTGACATCCGCGCCATCGAAGATCGGTGTGAAGCCGGGGCTGTCGATGAACAGCGGCAGGCCGGGCCAGGTTTCCGGGAGCTTCGGTGTTTCATCCTCGCCGATGTCGCGCACCGAAAGTGCCCCGGGACCGCATTCCTCGTTCGGGGTCAGCACCACCCAATGGCTGTGCCAGTCACCTCCATCATTGCCGGTGTCGCCATCGCCATTTTCGTCCTCAAGCGGTGTGTCGTCGAAATCGGGATGGCTGGTTGCCGCAAGCGCCAGAATGCCGGTCTCTTCCTCGAACCCGACCGAAGATGGATCCAGCGAAGTCGGCCACACATAGGACCAGACCGCTGCGCCCGCGAGGGCGCCGGTCGGTGCGGGCTTTGCCGCACCCGCTGTCGCACGTGTCGTCATGTGGAAGGCGATCCTGTCTCCTTCACGATGGGCATGGGCAGCAAGAATGTCGAAAGCGGCCATGACCGAGCTGTTTTCGGCCGAGCGGATCGCAGCTTCGTTGTCGATTGCGTGGCCGCTTGCAGCGTGGGTGAGCAGGGTGGAGGCGCCGAGCAGCGCCAGAGATATCAGAGTTCTCATCGTGGTCTCCAGTTCGGTTGAAACGAAAACATCAATAGTAGCGACTCGAAACTATTGCAAGAATTGTTTTGACTCGCTATTAATTTGCCATGACATCACACCAGCCACAGCGAATCCGGGCACTGATCGATCGCCTTGCCAAGCTTTCCGAAAGTGAGGACTGGGCCGCCGATCTCAATCCGGCGCAAATGACTGCGTTGAACTACCTGTCGCGCGCCAACCGGTTTTCGCGCGCGCCCTCGCACGTCGCCGCCTATTCTGGCTCGACACGCGGCACTGTTTCCCAAACGCTCCGCGCGCTTGAGAGAAAGGGCCTCGTCAGCGAGAAGCGATCGGAAACCGACCGCCGGAGCATTTCATTCGAACTCACAAATGCGGGAGAGGTACTCGCCTCCACCGGGAAAGAGATTGACCGCGTGATTGCGGGCCTCCCTGCAGAGACCGCCGCAGCGCTTGAAGCGGGGCTGGATACGGTTCTTCGCAAGCTGCTCGAGAGGCGCGGCAGCAAGGCTTTCGGCCTGTGCCGAACCTGCCGCCATCACCGCAGAAAGGAATACGGCGGCTACTGCGAATTGCTGTCGGTGGACCTGAAGCCCGCGGAGACCACGCAGATCTGTCATGAACATGAGCCAGCACAATGACCTCCTCTACCCACATCAGCGCTCGTGTTATCGGGCTTTACCTCGGTAAAGTCGAGGAGCCGTGGCCGGCAACGGCGATCGCGAAGCAGCCGACGCAAAGTCCTCAGCACCTCGGATGGGAAGGGTTCGAAAGCGATGCCCAGGCCGATCTGAAGGTGCACGGCGGCCGCGACAAGGCCGTCCACCACTATGCAGCCGATCACTACCCGAAATGGCAGGACGATCTCGGCGAGCATGCCGGCGATTTCGGGCCCGGACGCTTTGGCGAGAACATCGCCACGCTGGGCATCACCGAAACGGATCTGTGCATCGGTGACGTGCTGAGGCTCGGGCCGGCGATTGTCGAGGTTTCGCAAGGCCGGCAGCCATGCTGGAAGCTTAATGCCCATACCGGAGTTTCCGATATGGCGGCCAGATTCCAGCAGACAGCCCGCACGGGCTGGTACTACCGCGTTCTCGAGCCCGGCGTGGTTGCGGTCGGTGACGAGATCAGGCGGATCGAATGCCCGAACCCGGGCTGGACGGTCGAGCGGGTCACCCGCGCGCGGCTCGGAGCGGAACTCGATCCCGAGACCGCGGCCCATCTCGGCCGGTTGCCGCGTCTTGCCAGCGGTTGGGCCGAGGCGTTCTCACGCAAGGCCGCGCGGCTGGCGCCGGAAGATCCAAGTGCAAGGCTCGAAGGCCCCGGTTCAGGCTAACGAAAACGCTTCAATCGACAATGACGATGTGCAGCGCGCGTGGGCCATGGGCGCCGAGAATGATCGTCTGTTCGATGTCGCCTGAGCGCGACGGACCGGTTACGAGGTTGAGCGCCCGTGGCATTTCGCCCTTGCCCTTCGCCTTGCGCACCATTGCCCAGACGCTTTCCATGTCGCCCTTGATGTCGCTCGCCTTGACAACGACGATGTGATGCTCGGGCAGGAAGTTGATCGTCGTCGGGTTGTCGGGTCCGGAGAACAGCGCCAAGGTTCCGGTTTCCGCTATTCCGGCCAGGGCGTGGCTCACGCCGGAGAGGTCTCCGCCGTCAGATGCGCCACGCCGGACTTCGAGATTTTTCTCCGACGACCACTTGGCCTTTTCCAGCCGCTTGTCGGCGCCCATCCGGATCTCGGCGGGGAGGTTGCGGGCTCTCAGATAAGCGGAGACTTCCGCCGGCACGTCGGTGTAGCTCTCCACGCGGGTCATAGTCGCGCCGAACTGAGCGGCCATCGCGCAAAACAGCTCGATCTTTCCATCCTTCGGCAGGTTGGCGCGGTCCGGGATCACGCCCTTCGGGGCATCCGAGAGCCTGCTTGCCACCGTGGCGCGGCGCGCGGAGTCATCGCCGGAAACGCCTGTGGCGCGGCGCAGTTTCGCCAGAACGTTCTCGCGCGCGCTCATTGTCCGGCTCCCCCGGCTGAGGGCTCCTGTTTTCGCGCCTCACGCTGTGCCCAGGCCTGCAGGAATGTGCGGCCTTCCGGCGCCGGCAGATCGCGATAGCGGGTCCAGCCGCCCGCGAGCGGCAACGACTTGAACCGCCGCGAGGTGCCGCCGAACAGCGACAGGAGCGGCATGCCAAAGGACACCGCCATCCGGTAGAGTTTGGGCCGCTTGGCAAAAAAGGCCCAGAACTTCAGCCCGTAACGCGCGGTTGAAGGCGAGAGATTGCGTTCGAATTCGCTTTCGCGCCAATGCCGCATCATCTTCGGCAGCGGGATCCGCATCGGGCAGACGCTCTCGCAGCGCCCGCAGAAGGTCGAGGCGTTCGGCAAATGCCCGGATTCGTCGATCCCGTTGAGTGAAGGCGTCAGCACCGCGCCCATCGGGCCGGGATAGACAGAGCCATAGGCATGGCCGCCGACCGCATGGTAGACCGGGCAATGGTTCATGCAGGCGCCGCAGCGGATGCAGCGCAGCATGTCCTGATACTCGGTTCCGAGCATCGACGAGCGACCGTTGTCGAGCAGGACGACGTGGTATTCCTCAGGACCGTCGGGATCCTCCGGGCGGCGCGGGCCGGTGGAGAATGTCGTATACACGCTCATGTCCTGTCCGGTGGCCGAGCGCGCCAGCACGCGCAGGATCTGTGACGTATCCTCGAGTGTCGGCACGATCTTCTCGATGGAAGCCACCACGACGTGAACCTTGCCCAGCGTCTGGGTCAGGTCGCCATTGCCCTCATTGGTGACGATTACCGACGAGCCGGTTTCGGCGATCAGGAAATTGGCCCCGGTGATGCCGACATCGGCGGCGAAATAACGCTGCCGGAGCACCTCTCGCGCCTCGCTGAGCAATGCCACCGGTTCCGTCAGATCGCGCTCCTGGCTCAGATGGGTATGGACGCGGCGGAAGTCTCCCTCGACCTGCTCCTTGTTCAGATGCACCGCCGGCGCGATGATGTGGCTCGGGTGCTCGCCGCGAAGCTGGATGATGTATTCCCCGAGGTCGGTTTCCACCGGTTCGATGCCGTTGGCCGAAAGATGATCATTGAGCGCGATTTCCTCGGTGATCATCGACTTGCCCTTGGTCACCGTCCGGGCGTTCGCCTTCTTGCAGATGTCGAGCACGATGCGGCGTGCATCTTCGGCGGTCTCGGCCCAGTGCACGTGTCCGCCGGACGCTTTGACACGGGCCTCGTATTCCTCAAGATAGAGATCGAGATGGGCAAGGGTATGGTCCTTGATGTCGCGGGCATTGTCGCGCAACTGCTCGAACTCGGGCAGGGCATCCGCGGCCTTCTTGCGCTTGCCGATAAAGCCCTTTTCCACGTTGCCAAGCGCCTTTTGCAACTGAACGTCGATCAGCGCCTTGGAAGCATTGGCTTTGAAGTGTTTTGCGGCCAGTTCCATGATGTTGCTCCCTGCCGCCTACTTGCCCGAGCCGGCGATCGGCGGTTGATCGGTCATGCCGGCGAGAACTTCGGCCACGTGCCGGACTTCGATGTCCGAACCCTGGCGCTTGAGTTTCCCGGCCATGTTCATGAGGCAGCCAAGATCACCCGCCAGCAGCATGTCAGCGCCGGAGGCTCCAATATTGGCGACCTTTTTGGTCACGATGGCGTTGGAGATGTCCGAGTACTTGACGCAGAATGTGCCGCCGAACCCGCAGCAAACGTCCGAATCCTTCATTTCCTTGATCTCGACGCCGTCGACCCCCGCAAGCAGCTTTCGCGGCTGTTCCTGAACGCCGAGCTCGCGAAGACCCGAACAGGAGTCGTGATAGGTCACTGAAGCGTCGAGACCGGCACCGGTGTCGCGCACCATCATCACGTCGCTGAGGAACGAAATCAGTTCGTGGCATTTTTCGGAAAAGCGCTTGGCTCGTTCTTCCCATGCCGCATCGCCAGCAAACAGTCCGGGATAATGCTTCTTGAGCATGGAGGCGCAGGAGCCCGAGGGAGCGACCACGAAATCGAACTCCTCGAAGGCCTCGATCACCTGTTCGGCGATGTCCCGCGTATCGGCCCGGTCGCCGCTGTTGTAGGCGGGCTGGCCGCAACAGGTCTGCGCCACCGGCACATGAACTTCGCAGCCGGCCTGCTGCAGCAGGTGCACGCTGGCGAACCCGACCGAGGGCCGGAACAGGTCGACAAGACAGGTGGCGAACAGCCCGACACGTGGTTGTGCGGCTGCGCCGGAATTTGCTGACGTCACTGCGCAGCCTCCGATTGATTGTGCTTGGCGGGTTTGGCAGCGCCCGTCATGTCGGGTGCGCGCTGCTGAAAGCGAAGCTGTGAAACCCGCTCCCAATTGTCCGAGCGCTCGGCATCCACCATCGCCCGGGATACGAAATCCATGTGCGCCTGTGCGGCCTTGCGTCCCGCCTCGGGATCACCGGCCATCACGGCGTCGTAGATCGCAAGATGCTGGTTCAGAAGCTTTTCGCGCGCGCCGGGCAGATTGTAGACCATCGCGCGATTGTAAAAGACCCCCTCCGCGAGCAGCCTGTAGCAGGAACGCAGGGTGTGAAGCAGGATGATGTTGTGGGCGCATTCGCCGATGGCGCTGTGGAACTCCACATCGATGGCGGCCTCTTCCTCGAAATCATCCTTCTGATGCGCGGCTTTCATGGCATTGACGAGCCGCGTGAGCAGGGCCTTGTCGGCTGCGGTGGCCCGACGCGCTGCGAACTCGACCGTTATGCCTTCAACTTCGCGGCGGTACTCCAGATAATCGAGCGTCGCCTTCTGGTGTCGCGCAATCAGTTCCATCACCGGCCGGGTGAAAACCTGCCCGATCACATCGGCGACAAAGGTTCCTCCGCCGTGCTGGGTGGTAAGCAGCCCGCGTCCTTCCAGCACCTTGAGCGCCTCACGCAGGATCGGACGGGAGACGTCGAACTGCTTGGCAAGTTCGCGTTCGCCGGGAAGCTTGTCGCCCACCCGCAGGATCCCTTCAAGAACCAGAATTTCGATCTGGTGAACCACCTCGTCGGCGGTGCGGCTGTGCGCGATCCGTTCAAATATGTCGGTAGGCATCAGCCTTTCCCATCCTCCTGCTTGCATCGAACGTATCAAGTGGCGGGAAAGGTGGTCAATATTTTTATCCAGTTTGCTCCAAGTTTCCGCAAACAGTGCGCGAACGGCAAACGCGCATCAGGCCGGAAATGGCCTATTCGGCCGCGTCGAAGCGCCGGTCACCAGGATCGATCTGCCCTGCCTTGCCCCCGGTGCGGGGCGCGTCCTTTGCGTTCGGCTTGGGCCTGGAGCGCTCGTCCAGGCCTGCCTGTCCGTTGCCGTCATCGTCGCGCTTGTCCCAGTAGGGCACGGCGCCGTACAGATCCGCGAGATAGTCGATGAACACCCGGACCTTGGCCGGCAAGAAGCGGCGGCTGGCGTAGACCGCGTGAATGGCAACGTTTCGCGATCCCTCATACTCCGGCAGAACCTGAACCAGCCGGCCATCGGCCAGTTCCGCGCCGATGTCCCATGTCGATCTCAGCGCAATGCCCACGCCGCCGATGACGGCTTCGCGGACCACTTCGCTCGAATTGGTTTGAAGCGGTCCCGTGGGGCGATGGACCACCGGTCCGTCGGGCCCTTCCAGTTTCCAGGGGTCGTTGTTGTGGGGGGAAAGACAGACATGGGCTTCCAGATCGTCGAAGCTGCGCGGTTCGCCCCTGTGGCTCAAATAGTCCGGTGCAGCCACCAGAATGCGCCGAACCGGCGCGAGTTTTCGTGCGACCAGGCTCGAATCGCTCAATTCGGCGATGCGGATGGCCAGATCGTAGCCGTCGCCGACGATATCGACGAATTCGTCATGCAGGGAAAGATTGACACCAAGGTCGGGGTTTGCCCGCATGAACGAATTGATGTGCGGCGCGATGTGCATGCGACCGAAAGAGGTGGGAGCGGATACCTTGAGGACACCTCTCGCGAGTGCAGAGCGGCGCGATACGAAAGCTTCGGCGTCTTCAATGCCGGCCAGAATGGCCAGAACGCGTTCGTAAAAGCCCTGACCGGCTTCTGTCAGGGAAATCTGTCGCGTCGTGCGTTGCATCAGCCGGGTTCCGAGCCGGTCTTCCAGGCGTCGCAGGCGCTTGGAAACGACAGCCGGTGAAAGTCCCAGTTCGCGGCCTGCCGCTGACATGGAGCCGGCTGACACGACGCGTGCGAAGATCTCGAGATCTCCCAGATTGTTCATTCTCGTCCCACTCTCGGTTTATCGGTCGGTTTTGCAGACGATATCTTTAGCTATACGCACAATGCGCTTGCGCGGATCACTTCGATGCGAGGCGTGTCCTCCGTCACGGCGGCGATGTCTCGGCGAGCCGGCGCGATTCATCGTTGCCGGTATTCTTGTTAAGTGGTAAATAAAAAATACCAGTCTTGCCGATGGGTGCGCGAATGCGCCGGTTCCGACTGCCAAGGGAGGACGACATGACAGAGCTGATAGCCTTTCTCGAGCCTGACCGGTCGGTGACCGATCGACGCCCGGTCATCATCGCG
Source organism: Hoeflea sp. (assembly GCA_040216675.1). Lineage (GTDB taxonomy): Bacteria > Pseudomonadota > Alphaproteobacteria > Rhizobiales > Rhizobiaceae > Hoeflea. Next base: position 388,595 of record JAVJOR010000004.1, read on the forward strand.
GATCTTGAAGACATGCTCCCTGAAGGGTGCCTAATCACCGAGGAGCGCGAACTGGTCCCGTTCGATACCGATGCGTTCGTTTCCTACCGGCGGATGCCGCTCGCCGTCGTGCTTCCCGAAACCACCGCGCAGGTGGCGGCGGTTCTCAAATACTGTAACGACAACGCCATACCGGTGGTTCCAAGGGGCGCCGGCACATCGCTGTCGGGCGGCGCGATCCCCCAGGAAGATGCCATCGTCATCGGCGTGTCGAAGCTCAACCGGATCCTTGAAGTCGATTATCCCAACCGCGCGGCCGTGGTTCAGGCGGGAGTGACAAACATATCGATCAGCCAGGCGGTGGATGCCGACGGTTTCTTCTACGCGCCTGACCCGAGTTCGCAGCTTGCCTGCACCATCGGCGGCAACATCGGCATGAATTCGGGTGGCGCGCATTGCCTGAAATACGGTGTGACCACCAACAACCTGCTCGGCGTCAAGATGGTGATGTTCGACGGATCGATCGTGCAGATCGGCGGCAAGGCGCTGGAACCGGCCGGATACGATCTGCTTGGTCTGATCTGCGGATCTGAAGGCCAACTCGGAATCGTCACCGAGGCGACCGTGCGCCTATTGGCAAAACCGGAAGGTGCACGTCCCGTTCTGTTCGGTTTCCAATCCTCTGTCGCTGCCGGAGCCTGCGTGACCGACATCATCGGCGCAGGCATCATTCCCGTCGCCATCGAGTTCATGGACAAGCCGGCCATCGAGATCTGCGAAGCCTTCGCCAATGCCGGCTATCCCATGGACGTGGAGGCGTTGCTGATCGTCGAGGTCGAGGGTTCGGATGCCGAGATGGACGCGATGCTCGAGCGCATCATCGAGATTGCGCGCAGGCACGACGTGAAGACGATCAAGGAAAGCCAGTCCGCAACAGAAGCCGCTCTGATCTGGAAGGGACGGAAATCCGCCTTCGGCGCAACCGGCCGCATTGCGGATTACATCTGCATGGACGGCACCGTGCCGCTCGGCCAATTGTCCCACGTTCTGGAAAAGACCTCCGAGATCATCGATCGCTATGGGCTTCGGGTTGCCAATGTCTTTCACGCCGGTGACGGCAACATGCATCCGTTGATCCTGTTCGATGCAAACGATCCAGAGGAAAGCCGCAAGGCGGAAATGGCCGGCAACGACATCCTGAAGCTCTGTGTGGATGCCGGAGGCTGCCTGACCGGCGAACACGGCGTCGGCATCGAAAAGCGCGATCTGATGCGCCATCAGTACTCCGACATCGATCTCGCACAGCAGATGCGTGTTCGCGCCGCCTTCGATCCCAAATGGATCCTCAATCCGTCCAAGGTATTCCCGCTTGACGGCCGGAACGGCAGCTATGCCGTGCAACCTGAATCCGGAAAGACCGCAGCATGAGCGCTTCCGAAATCCTCTATCCTGAGAGCGAGGACGAGGTCGCGCGTCTTGTTGCCGAAGCGGCCAGGGCCGAAAGCCCGATGGAAATCCGTGGCGGCGGCACGCGCCGCGGCCTGGGCAGGCCGCTTCAGACCGCGTCGACGCTCTCGGTCGCCAGGCTTTCGGGCATCACCAATTACGACCCCACCGAGCTGGTGATGGCCGCGCGTGCCGGCACCCCGCTTGAAGAGATCGAGGCGGCGCTCGGCGAAAACAACCAGATGCTGACCTTCGAGCCGATGGACCACCGCCCGCTTTACGGCGTGGAGGGAACACCCAGCATCGGCGGTGTGTTTGCCGGCAACATCTCCGGCCCCCGCCGGATATCGGCGGGCGCTGCACGCGACAATCTTCTGGGCGTGCGCTTCGTCAACGGCTCTGGCGAGATCGTCAAGAGCGGCGGTCGGGTGATGAAGAACGTGACCGGCCTCGACCTGGTCAAGCTGATGGCCGGCTCCTGGGGCACGCTCGGCGTTCTCTGCGAGGTCATCTTCAAGGTTCTGCCGCGTCCGGAAACCGCAGTCACCATCGCGGTCCGCGGTCTCAACGATGCGCAGGCTGCGGAAGCCATGGCCGCGGCAATGAGCATGTCGGTGGAGGTTTCCGGTGCGGCCCACCTTCCGGAAAGCGTCATTTACAAGATGATGGGTGGCACCCTCGACAGCGGCCCCGCCACGGTGCTCAGGCTGGAAGGCCTCGAGCCCTCGGTCGCGGTGCGATCGACGCGGCTGGTCGAGGAAATGCGCAGACGGGGCGAGGTGACTGTGCTCGATGCCGACGCGACGTCGGTTCTCTGGCGCGAAATCCGTGATGTCAAACCGTATGAGGGCGGTGGGCCGAAGCCTGTCTGGCGGGTCTCCGTGGCACCGTCGGCCGGCCACCAGCTGGTTGCGGCATTGAGGCTCAAGACAGGGGTGGATGCATTCTACGATTGGCAGGGCGGGCTGGTCTGGCTTCAGATGGAGGCCGACCCCGAAGCGCAACTTGTCCGGCAGTACATCAAGGCGCTCGGTGGAGGCCATGCCACGCTGGTGCGCGCCGATCCGGCCATGCGGGCCGAGGTTCCGGTGTTCGAGCCGCAGGCGGCGGTTCTCGAAACTCTTTCGAGGCGGATCAAGGATCAGTTCGACCCGAGTGGGGTTCTCAATCCCGGACGGATGACCGTGGCAATGTGATAGGCTGACGGTCTCGAACAAAAGAAAGGAAGCGATCATGACCAATCAGGATCCAACGCCAGAGCCGCGCCAGACCGACCGCTGGCTTGAACCTGGCAAAACCAATCTACAGGTCATCTACATCCTGTATCTTGCCAGCTTCTTCATCGGCGTCTCGGGTATCGTCGGCATCGTTCTCGCCCATCTCAACCAGGGCAAGTCAGCACCTTGGATCGAGAGTCACTACACCTGGGCGATCCGCACGTTTTGGCTCGGATTGCTGGGGTCCTTTGTCAGCTTCATCCTAATGTTCGTTCTCATTGGCTGGCTGACGATTTTCCTGGTCGCGATCTGGGCGATCGCGAGGGTCGTGATCGGCCTGCAGAAGCTCGGCCGGAACGAGCCGATCGGAAACCCGCAAAGCCTGCTGCTCTAGTACGACGGCTAGCCGCGATTGCGGTTGCGTGGCGGCGGCGAGAAGACCTCAGGATCGAACAGGGATCGACCAATATGCAGACTAATTTCACCGCCGAGCAGCTTGCCGATCCGGGCGTCGCCGAATCCGAGAAGATCCTCAGGAAATGCGTGCATTGCGGTTTCTGTACCGCGACATGTCCGACCTATGTGACGCTCGGGAACGAGCTCGACAGTCCGCGCGGCCGCATCTACCTGATCAAGGACATGCTGGAAAACGATCGCCCGGCCGACAAGCAGGTGGTCACCCACATCGACCGCTGCCTGTCCTGTCTCGCCTGCATGACCACATGTCCCTCCGGCGTCAATTACATGCATCTGGTCGATCATGCCCGTGCCCATATCGAGAAGACCTACAAACGCCCGCTGATGGACCGGATGCTTCGCGGTCTTCTCGCCATCGTTCTGCCCCATCCGGCCCGTTTCCGCGCATCGCTCTATGCCGCGAAACTCGGCAGACCGTTCGCGCCTCTTTTCCGGGCTGTCCCGCGCCTCAAGCCGATGGCGGCGATGCTCGAACTTGCGCCCTCTTCGATCCCCAAGCAGTCGGACCTCGTTCGTCCCGGATCGCGCAACGCAGTGGGCGAACGGCGTGGCCGGGTCGCAATCCTGACGGGCTGCGCCCAGCCGGTGCTCAAGCCCGGCATCAACGAGGCTACCGTGCGGCTCCTGAACCGGATCGGTGTCGAGGTCGTGGTGCCGGAAGGGGAGGGGTGCTGCGGTGCGCTCGTCCACCACATGGGCCGTGAGCATGACGCCCTTGCCGCCGCGCGAAACAATGTCGACGCCTGGACGCGCGAGATCGAGAAGGGCGGTCTGGACGCCATCATCATCACCGCGTCGGGCTGTGGCACCACCATCAAGGATTATGGCTACATGCTGCGCGAAGATCCCGCCTATGCGGACAAGTCGGCGCGTGTTTCGGCGCTGGCCAAGGATGTCACCGAATATCTGGCCGGCATCGATCTGCCGGACCCGGCAAACCGCGCAAACCTCGTCGTTGCCTATCATTCGGCCTGCTCGATGCAGCACGGCCAGAAGATCACGACCCAGCCTAAGGCCTTGCTCAAGGCTGCCGGCTTCACGGTCAAGGATCCACCGGAGGGGCATTTGTGCTGCGGTTCGGCTGGCACATACAACATCATGCAGCCAGAAATCGCCCGGACCCTGCGCGACCGGAAGGTCAAGAACATCGAGCGTACCAGGCCGGATCTGATCGCAACCGGCAATATCGGATGCATGACCCAGATCGCCGGCGGCACCGATATCCCGATCATTCACACCGTCGAACTTCTCGACTGGGTTTACGGCGGCGAAAAACCGGCCGGGTTGCCGGACGCGGATCCGGCGAGGAGCAGAAATCTGGAAGCCGCAGAGTAATCCTTTGCCGCACGCATGCTGTTTGCCAAGCCGCGCGCGGGCGCTGGTTCAGCGCCGATTTCTCGGAGGACACGCGTCGAAACGAAAGAGGCGGCGCTTTGCAACGCCGCCTCTTTGATTCGGTTGTCATCGGATCAGTGTGTCAGACGGCGATCCGTCCGCTCAGCCGCCGAACAGGGTGCCGAAGAAATCCATGCCGCGATCCGTGTAGATCCTGCTGGCGCCCTTTCCGTTCGGGCCGATGACGATCACCTTGGAGCCGATATCGGCACGGCTGTAGAGGTGTTCGACGTCCTTGTTCATCATCCGGATGCAGCCCGACGACATGTTCTGGCCGATCGTCCAAGGCTGGTTGGTGCCGTGAATGCGGAAGATCGTGTCGCGTCCGCCGCGGTAGAGATAAAGCGCGCGCGCACCCAGCGGATTGTTGGGCCCGCCCTTCACATAGGTCGGAATGATCCGGCCCTTGCGGCGCTCCCGGGCGATCATGGTTGCCGGCGGCCGCCAGTCCGGCCACTTTGCCTTGCGTCCGACGCTGACCGTTCCGGACCAGCCGAAGCCTTCGCGGCCCACGCCGACGCCGTAGCGCGTCGCCCGGTTGTTGCCTTCGACATAATAGAGATACTTGGTGCTGGTATCGACGATAATCGTTCCGGGCTTCTCGTCCGTCTCAAGACGAACTCTCTTGCGCCAGTACTTTGATTTCGGTTTTTTCGACTGGGTCGACGCCTCGATCAGCGGCAGCCCTGTATCCGACGCTGGTGCCGTCGCCCGCGGCAGTGCCGAAGCGGCCTGCGTCAGCGGTCCGATCATGAGTGCGCTCGCCCCGGCGGTGAGCATGAAGCGTCGTGTCATTCCGGTTGGTTTTGTCATTTTCCCCTCTCAAGCTGCCATCGGCCTTACCAAAAAGGTACCATTGATTCGGAGGGGATCAACCGTCAGACGGGCCAAAGCCGTCACAGGTTTGTGACCGGAGCATAGAAAAGCCGGCCCGGAATCGCTCCCGGACCGGCCTTTTTCGTCCTTTGCCAGGGACGCAATATCGCGCCCTTATCGGTTCAGATCACGATTACCTTGGCCCCGACCCGGACGCGTTCGTAGAGTTCGGTGACATCCTCGTTGCGCATTCGGATGCAGCCCGAGGAAACCGCCTGGCCGATGGTCCATGGCTGGTTGGTGCCGTGAATGCGGTAGAGCGTCGAGCCCAGATAGAGCGCCCGTGCCCCCAGGGGGTTGGCTGGTCCGCCTTCCATGTGCACGGGAAGAATCCGGCCTTCCTGCTCGCGCACCCGCTTGATCATTTCCGCGGGCGGGCGCCAGTCCGGCCATTCCGCCTTGCGGGTGATGTGCTCGGTGCCGCTCCAGGCGTGACCTTCCTTGCCCACGCCGACGCCGTAGCGCCGCGCCTGGCCGTCACCCAAGACGAAGTAGAGGAAGCGGTCATTGGTGTCGATGATGATCGTGCCGGGCTTCTCACCGCCATTGTAGGCCACCGTCTGCGGTAGAAATTGCGGGTCGAGCTGCCGCGCCGGCTTGGGTTTTACGCGCGGCGCCGCAGCCGCGGAAACCTGCGTTACCCGCCTTGGCGAGGCGAACAGCGACCGCTGCTGCACGGCGCGGGCGCGCTGGGGTTTCGGTTTGGCCCGATAGACGATGCCACCGCGCGGCGCTGCCTGGCTGCCGAGCTGCATCACCCAGGGTGCGGTAAGATCCGGGCTCAGCACGACAGGCGGTCGCTGGCCGTAGCGGTCACCGGCCGTTGCAGTCGCCGACAGGGCGGCGAGGCTCAAGGCCGCACCGGACAAAAGGACTGGCAGAAGTTTCTTCATCAGACGGACCCCTTACATTTCGTCACAAATGGTTTTGCCGCCTCCTATGATCGGTGGAGGGCGGCTTCGTTCGCGCCCATGCTGCGCCAGCGGTGGAATCAATTGATGAATCGTTTTCGATAAACTGCGCGTTGCGGCGGAAACCTTCGCTTAGGGTTATCACCGGCTTGCCAAACGCGGTGAACGTCCGCTTAATTGCCGCCGATTCCCGATTAACCATGGGCCTTTCACGGGCACTGGAGCGATAGTGTGGCGCATGACAACGGCCTGATAACCGGAGAAGACGGACGCATCCGGTGTTTCTGGCCGGGGGATCTGCCGGATTATCTCGCTTATCACGACCACGAATGGGGCAGGCCGGTCACCGATGATGTGCGCCTGTTCGAGAAGATCTGCCTTGAGGGCTTCCAGTCCGGACTTTCCTGGCTGACGATCCTGCGCAAGCGCGAGAACTTCCGCGCCGCTTTCGCAGGCTTCGATTTCCGCAAGGTTGCCCGGTTCGGCGACAGCGATATCGAGCGGCTTCTGGGCGACAAGGGCATCGTGCGTCATCGCGGCAAGATCGTCTCGACCATCAACAATGCCGCCCGGGCCATCGAAATGGTCGAGGAATTCGGGTCACTCGCAGCCTATTTCTGGAGCCATGAGCCCGGGCCTGCGGACCGGCCCGAAACGGTGGATTACGCCACCCTGACCGCCAATCCGACGACGCCGGTCTCGACCCGGATATCGAAGGACCTGAAGAAACGCGGCTGGAGCTTTGTCGGCCCCACGACCGTCTATGCCTTCATGCAGGCGATGGGGCTGGTCAATGATCACCTGGAAGGCTGCCACTGCCGCGTCGAGGTGGAAGCGCTGCGCAACAGTCTCGAACGGCCCCGGATTGCAGCCACCCGGGTTGCGGGCAAATGACCCCCTCCGAGGCTGCGGCGCTCATCCACGATGTGGCCGCGCGAACCCCCGGGATAGGTCCGCTGGAGCAAAGCCTTAAATGGGGCGAGCAGAGTCTTACGCCTGCCAAACGCAATGTCGGCAGTTCGGTCCGCATCGCCCCGCGCGACAATGGCGACCTGGCGCTGATGTTCATCTGCCACACCAATCTGGTGGAGGAGTTCCGGTGCCTTTACCCCACTGCGCTCACCTTCGAGGGCAACCGGGCAATCGTCGCGGAAGCCGGAAAGCCGGTTGACCGGGAAGCGCTGTCCCACTGCATCGCCTTGGCGCTGACCTACAAGCTGCGCAAGCGCCAAAAGTCAGCTTGAAGCCGGAATTGCCTGGAACCTGCGCCGTCTGAAACCAAAACCGGCTGAAACCAAAACCGGCTGAAATCAGCTTCGCTGTTTCCTGGCGAGAATCGCGACCGCCACGCCGCCGAGGATCAGCACCGAGGACAGCGCCAGCCTGAGTGTCCAGGCTTCATCGAGAAGCACCACGCCGCCAAAGGTGGCGATCACCGGCACGGTCAGCTGAACGATCGCGCCGAGCGTGCCGCCGATCTGTCGAAGGACCCGGTACCACAGGGCATAGCCGAGGCCCGAGGTGATCGCGCCAGACAGCACCGCCAGCAATGCTCCGGTGGTGGTGACGTGCAGGTGCAGGCCCGTTGCTGCAATGATGAGACCGAGCGGGAGAAGAAAGACGGTCGAGCGCAGAAAATTGTGCGCCGTGGCTTGAAGCGGGTTCGGCGACCCCCGTCCCCTCAGCGAATAGATCCCCCAGGCAATGCCCGAAACCGCCATCGTGGCCGCTGCCAGCGGATCGGGCGCGGCAAGACCGGGGGAGACCAGCCAGACGAATGCGCCGAAGGCGGTCACGAGCCCGAGCCATTCCATGAGGGATGGCCGGTCGCCTTCCTTCAGGCTCCAGCCGATCATCGTGGCCTGCACACAGGCAAACAGGATCAGCGCACCCAGTCCGGTTTCCAGCGCCACATAGGCAAACGAGAAGGCTGCCGCATAGACAAACAATGCCAAAGCCGACGCCCAGGATCCCCGAAGTTCGCTCAATCTACCGTCTTCGCGCCTCGCGGTCAGCGCGGCAAGCAGCATGAGCATGGCCGCGCCGGAGGCGAGGCGCACCGCCGAATAGCTCGCCGGATCGATCAGCGGCTCGCCGGCCGCTCCGATCGCCATGCGACCGAGAACCGAATTGGCCGCGAAGGCGATCATGGTCAGCGTGGTGAGGAGGAAAAGGCCCAAGGGGACGGCCTGCTTTGGCGGAGAGAAGGGGAACGGTCGGTGTCCCGGAGCTATCGCTGTTTTGCCTGTGGCTGTCGACCGGAAAAGTGCTCACGCCCGTTCACATGATTGAGGGGATTAACCCCGAACATGAACGGGAGATGAACAGGATGGTCAGTAAAGGTTCAAGCCATTATGGATACAACCATTGAGCAAGCTGCGGCACGGCGGTTCCGTGAGGGATTTTCCAGGCCGGAAAGACCGTGGCGACATCGATGGCGGGCGCCGGCGCATGATCTTTCATCCACCGCGCAACCGTCCGTCTGATTGGAACCATCCGGGCCCAAAGGCATTTTGACGAAACGGGTTTGTCGGATTTGAGATTGAGGAGACTTCCATGTTGAAGAACACGATGGTGGCGCTGGTTTCAGCGACCTTCCTTCTGGCGCCTGTCGCGCCGGGCGTTGCCGCGCCGGTGCAGATGCCCAAGCCGGCGGTTGCCGCCGGCGTTGAGGGCAATCTGGTCGAGATCGGACACCGCAAGCGCGGTTTTCAGCGTCATCACAAGCGGGGCTTTCAGCGGCACCACAGGCGCGGGTTTTACCGTCACAACAATCGCGGCTTTTACAATGGCCATCGCGGTTTCCGGCACCATCGGCAGGGATACCGCCGTTACAATGGCTTCTGGTTCCCGCCCGCTGCCTTTTCGTTCGGCGTGATCATCGACAACCATCGCCGTGGCGGATATGCGCGACCCGGTTACACCAATCCGCAGCATGTTCGCTGGTGTGACGACAAGTACCGGTCCTACAGGGTGCGGGACAACACGTTCCAGCCCTATCACGGTCCCCGCCGCCAGTGCCGCTCACCCTACTATTGAGCCGGGCAGGATTGTAAATTCGACCGGCGGCGTCGCTGCGCCGCCGGTTTCGCGTGACCGGCCGTGCGGCCCATCGGTCTCGCCCCAGCCCAGCCTTGCAGCCCAGCCAAGCCTTGCAGCCCGGGGGCCTGTCGTTTAGGAGAAGCGCACCACAGCAATTCTCCTTTTCCAGGCCCTTTTTCATGTCCGACAAGAAGCAGAAGCAAAAGAAGCCTCAGAAGCTGAAGGCGCGTCTGGCGCGCGGCTTCCCCGACCGCTCGCCCGCCGATATCCGCGCCACCGACCAGATGATGGCGAAGATCCGCCAGGTCTATGAGCGCTTCGGGTTCGAGCCCGTCGAAACGCCCTTTGTCGAATACACCGATGCGCTCGGCAAGTTCCTGCCGGACCAGGACCGGCCCAATGAGGGTGTGTTCTCGTTCCAAGACGATGACGAGCAGTGGCTGTCGCTGCGTTACGATCTGACCGCGCCGCTTGCGCGCCACGTCGCCGAGAACTTCAACGACATCCAGTTGCCCTACCGCACCTACCGTTCCGGCTGGGTGTTCCGCAACGAAAAGCCCGGCCCCGGCCGCTTTCGCCAGTTCATGCAGTTCGACGCCGACATCGTCGGCGCGCCCGGCGTCCAGGCCGACGCCGAGATGTGCATGATGATGGCCGACACCATGGAAGCCCTCGGCATCAAGCGCGGCGACTACGTCATCCGGGTCAACAACCGCAAGGTGCTCGACGGCGTGATGGAAGCCATCGGCCTTGGCGGTGACGAGAATGCTGCACGCCGCCTGACAGTGCTCCGCGCCATAGACAAGCTCGATAAGTTTGGCATCGAAGGTGTGAAGCTGCTGCTTGGTGAAGGCCGCTGGGATGGCGGCAAGGAAGGCGAGGGCGACTTCACGCCGGGTGCCGGGCTGGATGAGGCGCAAGCAAACAGTGTACTTGCAATTTTTGCAAATAAGCTAACCGATTCATTTGGGTGGGGCATTACTAAACCACTCGACACCGACCGCGATGGGGACATCATTGGAGTAAGAGTAGGGGAAGTGTCTGCCGGGTCCTCCGCGGAAGTAAAGCACGATAATTTCGGGACTATTGACGTTTTGAAACGACGAGCTGATATGGTTTCGGTATTTCGAGATGGCGTTTCAGAATTGGAATCTATCGCAAAGGTGATTGAAGGGTCCGGCTACGGCCCTGACCGCATCATGATCGATCCCTCAGTCGTCCGCGGTCTCGAATACTACACCGGCCCGGTCTTCGAGGCCGAACTGCTGTTCGACGTCACCAACGAGAAGGGCCAGACCGTGCAGTTCGGCTCGGTCGGTGGCGGTGGCCGGTACGATGGGCTCGTCTCGCGCTTCATGGGCCAGCCGGTTCCGGCGACGGGTTTCTCCATCGGCGTTTCGCGGCTGATGACGGCGCTCAAGAATTTGGGCAAGCTCTCGGGCGAGGCGGCGTCGGGCCCGATCCTGGTGACCATCATGGACCGCGACCGCATCGGCGACTACGCGAAGATGGCGCAGGAGCTGCGCACCGCGTTAAACCCGGTGGACGAGGCCAACCAGCCCACAGGAGTAACGATCCCGGTCGAGCTGTTCCAGGGCAATCCCAAGGACTTCCCCAAACAGCTCCGCTATGCGGACCGTCGCGCCTCGCCGATTGCCATCATCCAGGGCGGCAACGAGAAGGAAGCGGGCAAGGTCATCGTCAAGGACCTGATCGAGGGCAAGCGCCTCGCCGAGACCATCACCGACAATGCCGAGTGGCGCGAGGCCAAGGCCGGCGAGCATCTGGTGGATGAGGCGGATCTGGTCATCACCGTGAAGCGCGTGCTCGCCGAACAGGCTTCCGATGCCCGGGACGCCTGATGACCCAGCACGGAGCTCCCACATTCGCTGATGATCTTGCCGGTGCGATGCAGGACCTTGGTGCGCCGCTGGTCGACATCCCGGTGATCCAGCCGGCCGAGCCGTTTCTCGACATGGCGGGCGAGGACCTGCGCCGCCGCATTTTCCTCACTGAATCCGAAACCGGCGAAAGCCTGTGCCTGAGGCCCGAATTCACCATTCCCGTCTGCCGCGCCCACATTGCCGAGAATGTCGGGACCCCGCGCCGCTATTCCTATCTCGGCAAGGTGTTCCGCCAGCGTCGCGATGGCGCCAACGAGTTCTTCCAGGCCGGCGTCGAGGACCTGGGCGAGACTGACGAAGCGGCAAGCGACGCCCGCGCCCTGTCGGAAGCCCGCGCGCTGCTCTCCAAATTCACCCCCGGACATGCGCTCACGGTCACGCTCGGCGACCAGTCGGTGTTCGAAGCGGTGGTTGCCGGTCTCGGTCTTCCGGCCGGCTGGCAGAAGCGCCTGATCCACGCGTTCGGCAACGAGCAGGCTCTGGATGCGATGATCGCCCGCCTCGCCAACCCCGACGGGTCGGCCCAACCCGACGCTACCGTCGCGGAGTTTCTGGCCAATTCGGATGCGGCGGGTCTTGAGGCTCATATCGAAAGCGTCATGGAAGCCACCGGCTATTCCACCCACGCCAGCCGTTCGCCGGCTGAAATCGCCGCGCGCCTGATCGAAAAGCAGGCGCTGGCCTCGACCCGGCTGTCGCCGGGGTCGCTGGATGCCCTCAAGACATTCCTGGCGCTCGACGTGCCGCTCGACCGCGCGGCGCAGGCGCTATCGGCTTTTGCCGGCAGCGCCCGGCTCGACATTCAGGCGGCACAGGCCAGTTTCGAAGCCCGTCTCGGCGCCCTGTCGGCGCGCGGCGAGGATCTTGCCGCCATCCGCTGGCGCGCCGCATTCGGACGGCCGCTCGACTATTACACCGGCTTGGTGTTCGAAATCGCAACAGGCGCGGGCGGTCCGGTTCTCGCCGGCGGCGGGCGATACGACCGGCTGATGACGCTGCTCGGCGCGCGCGAACCGATCCCGGCTGTCGGGTTCTCGCTGTGGCTCGACCGCATCGAAACCATGAGGGCCGGCCGATGACCATCACGCTCGCACTGCCCTCGAAGGGCCGGATGAAGGACGACGCAATCGCCGTCTTCGCCCGCGCCGGACTGGAGATCTCAGCCATCGGCAATGACCGCAGCTATCGCGGCCGGATCGAGGGCATGGAAGATGTCGAGGTGGCGTTTCTCTCGGCTTCCGAGATCGCCCGCGAACTGGGCGCAGGTGCGGTCGATCTCGGTGTGACCGGCGAGGATCTGGTCCGCGAAAGCCTGGTCCGAGCCGATGAGCGCGTCGCCATCGAGGCGAGACTTGGCTTCGGCAACGCGGATGTGGTCGTCGCCGTGCCCGACATCTGGAAAGACGTCGACACCATGGCCGATCTCGGCGATGTGGCGGCCGATTTCCGTGCCCGCCATGGCCGCCGCCTGACCATCGCCACCAAATACTGGCGTCTGACGCAGAATTTCTTCTCCACCCGCCATGGCATCCAGCTCTACCGGATTGTCGAAAGCCTCGGCGCCACGGAAGGTGCTCCGGCCTCGGGCGCTGCCGACATCATCGTGGACATCACCTCCACCGGCTCGACGCTCAGCGCAAACCATCTTCGGATCCTGTCCGACGGAGTGATCCTGAAATCCGAAGCCTGTCTGGTCCGCGCCCGCAAATTTGGCCATGAAGGCGACCCCAGGATCGCCCGGCTGATCGCCGCCGCGCAAGCGTGACCTGAGGGAAACGCGGCCTTTGGGATCAGCAATCGGCTGATCCTGCTTGAGACTTCAAATTGCGGAAATCAGCCACGAAAACAAAAAAAGGCCGCCTCGATGGGAGGCGGCCTGAACCGTGAGGGATCGGGAACCTCAGGGTTTGTATCGGTCACTGGGTGTTTGATCGGGGGAACAACCCTGTGACATACGATCTGAGTACGCGCGTCTGAACCGCCCGGATCACACAGCGCAAATTTTTTTGGTCGCGATTGTCGAGCGGCGTCTCGGCGGTACGATTTCGCAGTCTTTCAAGCCCCCCATCGCAGAAGGCTCTTCTTGAAGCGATCACGTGTCTGTAAATGAAGAAACCCGACAGCTTGCCGCTGCCGGGTTCCTGTTTGGGATTGCGAAGTCGGGCCTGGTGTCAGGCCGTCTTGCGGCGGGCGTCAACCGACAATGCGCCGGGGCCGTGCGCTGCAAGCACCAGAAAGCCGCCGGCAATCGCCAGGTTCTTCGTGAAGCTGATCATCTGCATCGCGTCGCTAGGCTGGTAGTGGGCGAGGTAACCCGCGAGCAGACAGAACGCGGCGAGCGCCCAGGAGACATAGCGGGTGAAAAAGCCCAGAAGAATCGCAATGCCGCCAAGCAGCTCGAGCGCGATGACCAGCCATACGGTAATGCTTGGAAGCGGAATGCCCATGCTCGCCATATAGCCTGCAGTGCCCTCGACGCCGCCGAGTTTGCCGTAGCCCTGTGTGATGAAGATATAGCTCATCAGCACACGGCCGATGAGAAGTTGAATGCTGGTTGACATGGAATTCTCCGTTGAATGGGACTGCGAGCCGTTTAACGGATTGGACGTCGCTTAAATAGATGAACAATCAGAGACATATTGTTCACAAATACGACTACCAGTGCGTTGTGCCCGGGCGGCCCTTGATCGGTCCGGAAATGTGTTGGGTGACCCAGCCGCCATAGAAGTTTCCGGGCTGGGGGATCACACGCTCACCGTCCACCAGAACCTCATCCATCGGCTCCGCATAAAGCGCGACATGGTCGTGGAGCTCCCTGTAGCGGGGATCGGGCGTCCGGTAGGTCCATGCTGCGCGTCCGGCAACCGCGTCCCCGGCAACGACATCGAAATAGCTTGCCTGGCCCTTCCACTCGCAAAGGGTCGCACGCCCTTTCGACGGCTCCAGAACGCCGGACGCGAAGCATGAAATAGGGAGGTAGAATGTCGGCGGATGGTAGGTTTCGAGAATTCGGAAGGCTTCGTGCGTCTCGACGATAAGCTGGCCGTTGAAACGGACACGAATTGAACCGCTGAAACGCTCGATCGCGGGCGGTCGGGGGTAGTCTGCAACGTTTTCAGGTTTCATCGCGCTCATTCACATCTCCTTGCTGAGTGTCAACATGGAGCGGAACCCGGAAAAGCACAGAGCGTTGCTGCGCTGCACTGATGCTGAAACGTCAGTTCTTGGGCGCGACAGCCTCAAAAGGCCGAGGCAGCGACTTACTGGTTGAAAACGCTTGATTTCTGCTCGACACGGAAGCTTGCGAACACGAAGACGCCGTTGATGTTGCCGGCGCCATCGTCGGCGAAGTCCGAGGATTCACCGATGCACATCACCGGCACGTGGCTGTCGTCGTCGAGAACGAGTGTGGTGGAAAAGCAAAAGGAGGAAGGCGCCATTGCGGCCTTCTCGAACAGTTCCAGAACATGCTGACGATGTTCGGCATCATAGCATTGCACCAGGTTCAAAAGCCCGATGCTGCCATTTCCCTCAAGCCCGTGCAGATGCTTCGCCGCAGTGCCGAGGCTGAATGCACCGGTCGCCAGATCGGCTGTCCAGCTTTCAATCCGGCAGAAATGCGAGATGAGTTCCGGATCCGGCGCCACAAAGTCCTGTGGCGAGCTCTCGAAACCAGTAATCCCGTCTGTCTTTGTGATCTTGAACAAGACCAACTCCGGTCATTCAGTAAGAAGATTCGCCTGCCTTTTGCTTTCGGGCAGACATCGTTGGCATTCAATTCCATCCGGTACCGGATCGGCCCCTCATCTGGAATTGCCGCATCCCGGACATGGGCGGCTTCAGACACAGACAGGACGAACCCGCAAGCACACTTCAACAAAAAGCACGCGTCAGTTTGTTTAGGCCCGATGCGCACTACGATCAATCCCATCCTTTATGTTCGGTTAATGGTTAAACTACCGCTAAACCTATTGGCAAAAACCAACGGGTCACGCGACCGGCAGTTGTGGAGCGGTCATGAAAAAAGCGGTCCGAAGACCGCTGTGATTGCTTTCCCATGAACCGCGCCGGGAAAAGCTGTGCCCGGCGCGTCAGGGATGATTGAGCAGATTGCAACTTTGATGAAGAGGCGTGGGCCTCTTACATCATGCCGCCCATTCCGCCCATTCCGCCCATGTCGGGCATTCCGCCGCCGGCGCCGCCTGCGCCTTCCTTCTTCGGAAGTTCGGCGATCATGGCTTCGGTGGTAATCAGCAGCGCGGCAATCGAGGCAGCGTCCTGCAGGGCAGTGCGCACAACCTTGACCGGATCCACGATACCCATGTTGATCATGTCCCCATATTCACCGGTCTGGGCATTGTAGCCGAAGGTCTCGCTCTTCTGATCGAGGATCTTGCCCACGACGATCGAGGCCTCATCACCGGCATTGTCGGCGATCTGACGGCAGGGTGCCTGCAGCGCGCGACGGATGATGTTGATGCCGGCTTCCTGGTCGGAATTGCCGCCCTTGACCTTGATGGAGACCGAAGCGCGCAGAAGCGCGGTACCGCCACCTGCAACGATGCCTTCCTGAACAGCGGCGCGGGTCGCGTTGAGCGCGTCGTCGACGCGGTCCTTGCGTTCCTTCACTTCTGTTTCGGTCGCACCGCCGACGCGGATCACGGCAACACCGCCGGCGAGCTTGGCCAGGCGTTCCTGCAGCTTTTCGCGGTCGTAGTCCGAAGAGGTTTCCTCGATCTGGCCCTTGATCTGTGCGATCCGGCCTTCGATTTCCTTCTTCTTGCCAGCGCCATCGACGATGGTGGTGGTTTCCTTGGTGATGGAGACCTTCTTGGCGCGACCGAGCATTTCGAGGGTCACGTTTTCGAGCTTGATGCCGATGTCTTCCGAAATCACCTGGCCGCCGGTGAGGATCGCGATGTCCTCGAGCATGGCCTTGCGGCGATCGCCGAAGCCCGGCGCCTTGACGGCTGCGATCTTCAGGCCGCCACGCAGCTTGTTGACCACCAGCGTTGCAAGCGCTTCGCCTTCAACGTCTTCCGAGATGATGAGCAGCGGCTTCGAGGTCTGGACGACCGACTCGAGCACCGGCAGCATCGCCTGAAGGTTGGAAAGCTTCTTCTCGTGGAGAAGGATGTAGGCGTCTTCCAGCTCGGCGACCATTTTTTCAGGGTTGGTCACGAAGTAGGGCGAAAGATAGCCGCGGTCGAACTGCATGCCTTCGACGACTTCCAGTTCGCTTTCAGCGGTCTTGGCTTCCTCGACGGTGATCACACCCTCGTTGCCGACCTTCTGCATGGCTTCGGCAATGTCCTTGCCGATCTGTGCTTCGCCGTTGGCGGAGATGGTGCCGACCTGTTCGACTTCCGAAGAGGTCTTGATCTTCTTGGCCTTCTTCTGAAGGTCCGCGATCACTTCAGTCACGGCCATGTCGATGCCGCGCTTGAGGTCCATCGGGTTCATCCCGGCGGCAACGGCTTTGTTGCCTTCGCGGACGATCGACTGGGCCAGGACGGTTGCGGTGGTGGTGCCGTCACCGGCGATGTCGTTGGTCTTCGACGCCACTTCGCGCACCATCTGGGCGCCCATGTTCTCGAACTTGTCTTCCAGTTCGATTTCCTTGGCGACGGTGACGCCGTCCTTGGTGATGCGCGGAGCGCCGAACGACTTGTCGATGATGACGTTGCGACCCTTGGGGCCGAGGGTTACCTTCACCGCATCGGCGAGGATGTCGACGCCGCGCAGCATTCTTTCGCGCGCTGTACGACCGAATTTTACTTCTTTAGCAGCCATTTCACTTAACTCCCGGGCCATGGCCCATCGTGTTGAGGCAGATTGAACAGATTGTGTGGGCTGAGCAGCCGGTTAGCCGAGCACGCCCATGATGTCGCTTTCCTTCATGATAAGAAGGTCTTCGCCATCGAGCTTGACTTCGGTGCCGGACCACTTGCCGAAAAGCACGCGATCGCCAGCCTTGACGTCGAGCGGGACCAGCTTGCCGGCGTCATCGCGGTTGCCGGTGCCGACAGCGATCACTTCGCCTTCCTGCGGCTTTTCCTTTGCGGTGTCGGGAATGATGATCCCGCCTTTGGTCTTTTCTTCGGACTCGACACGACGGACGACGACGCGGTCGTGGAGCGGACGGAACTTGGTTTTTGCCATTGTCTATATTCCTTGATCGAATGACAGAAGCGGCCGAGACCCCGAATTGGGTCTCATGAATGGATGTTAGCACTCTCGCTGGGTGAGTGCTAACGAGCCGGAGATAAGGATGGGCGTTTGAAGAGTCAAGAGATCGGCTGAGGATTTGAGGGCCGATTTGCGCTCATAGCAACGCAAAATTCCCTCCGGGACTTGTATTCCGGAACAAGCTGCGCGACATCCCTGTGCGCAACAGGAACCACCCGTCATGTCACGCAAGATCACCGACCTCGACCAGCTGACCGAGCACGCCGACGTGCTTCTGTGCGACGTATGGGGTGTCATACACAATGGCGTCAACCCCTTCATGCTTTCGGTGGAAGCGCTGAAGGCAGCGCGCGGGCGCGGTCAGACGGTCATTCTGATCACCAATTCGCCGCGCCCCGCTGCCGGCGTTCTTCAGCAGTTCGGTACGATCGGCGTCGATCCGGAGTGCTGGGACGACATCGTCACCTCCGGTGATGTCACCAGGCAACTGGTCATGGATGGACCCCGGGAGGTCTATTTTCTCGGCCCGGATCGCGACACGCCGCTGATCGAAGGGCTCGATCTCGAACTGGTCGGCCCGGACGCGGCCAGCGCTGTCCTCTGCACGGGGCTGTTTGATGACGAGACCGAGCAGGCCGAAGACTACCGGGAACTTCTTGAACGCTTCAGGGCGAAGAACCTGCCGCTCATCTGCGCCAATCCCGACCGGGTTGTCGAGCGTGGCGACCGCCTTGTTCCCTGCGCCGGGGCGCTGGCGGATCTTTATGCGGAGATGGGTGGCGAGACGCGCATTGCCGGCAAGCCGCACGCGCCGATCTACCGAGAGGCGATGGCGCGGGCCGAGGCATTGCGCGGCACCGTCGACAAGGCACGGACGATCGCCATCGGGGATGGGGCTTCGACCGATATTCGCGGTGCGCAGGACAATGGCTTCGCCGCGGTCTTCATCGCCCGCGGCATTCACGCCAGACAATATATTTCAGGACGCACAACCGACGAAGCCCGGCTCAAGGCGTTTCTCGATGGCGAGGACCTTCATCCGGAATACTGGATGGAATGGCTGGCCTGAGCGGGAAGGTGATGGAACACACAATGACGCGGCGGTTTCAGGATGTCAGCCGGTTTCCCGGTGATCTGAAGGGAGGCGTGGTGGCCATCGGCAATTTCGATGGCGTCCACCGCGGCCATCAGGCTGTGCTTGCGCAGGCTCTCGACGCCGCCCATGCGGAAAGCCTGTCGGCTTCTGTGCTGACGTTCGAGCCGCACCCGCGCACGGTCTTCAGGCCCGACGAACCGGTGTCTCGGATCACGCCAGCGCCGATGAAAGCGACGATCCTCGGCCATCTCGGGTTCGATGCGGTCGTAGAACAGCCTTTCAACCGGGATTTCTCTTCTCAGAGCGCCGGAGAGTTTGTCTCCGGGATCCTCTGCGGCTGCCTCGGCGTCAGGCATGTGATCACCGGCTATGATTTCCATTTCGGCAAGGGCAGGGAAGGCAATCCCGAGTACCTGACACAGGCAGGCGAGCGCCACGGGTTTTCCGTCACCCTTGTCGAGCAATTCAGCGATGAGGGCGGCGAAGTCGTCTCCTCGAGCCGGATCCGCGGCGCGCTTGCGGCGGGTGATGTGTCTGAGGCTGCGGGTCTGCTGGGCTACCGTTTCGCGGTCACCGCCGAGGTCACGCATGGCAAACAGCTTGGACGCACGCTTGGATATCCGACCGCCAACATGGCGTTGCCTCCGGAAACCAACCTGAAGCCCGGCATTTACGCGGTCCGGTTTCGTCGAAGCAATGGGGTCCTCTATGATGGCGTGGCCAGTTTCGGCCGCCGCCCGACCGTGGACGAAGACGGCGCGGCCTTGCTGCTCGAGACCTACCTGTTCGATTTCGCAGGCGATCTCTACGGCGAAACCTGTACGGTTTCCCTGGTCGCCTACCTGCGCGGCGAGGAAAAGTTCGAAGGTCTCGATCTGCTGGTCGCCCAGATGAAGACCGATGAGGCCGAAGCGCGGGCGGTTCTTGCCGGGATCAAGCCGCTCTCCCCGCTCGACGCCACGCTGACGTTCGAGACCGTGACATGATCGGTGCGGGTTCGCGCCGCATCGTCATCACCGGCGGCAATGCCGGCATTGGTCTGGCGCTGGCCAGAAAGCTTGCAGACCGGCATCGTCTGTTGATCACCGGCCGCAAGCAACCCGGCGATGTCGCCGGCGTCATTCCCTCCGGCGTCAGCTATGTGGTGGCTGACCAAAGCGATCCTGAGGCGTCGGCCCATGCGTTGGTGGCCGGTCTAGGCGACCTTGGCTGGGACGCACTCGACAACGCCGTCCTCAATGCAGGCGTCGGATATGCGGCGTTGGACGGCTTCGACACGACCGACGCGATCCGGGAAACGCTGGACATCAATCTTGCCGCGGCAATCGCCCAGGCGCATGCGCTGTATCCGTTTCTGGAAAGGTCCCGGGGAACCCTGACATTCGTGGGATCGGTCGCGCACCGCGGCTCGGCCGCCATACCGGCTTATGCAGCCTCCAAGGCCGGCTTGCACGGTCTGGCCCGGGCGCTCAGATCGGAGTGGGGCGGACGCGTTGCGGTGCAGATTCTCCATCCCGGACCGACCAGAACCGATATGCATGAAAAGGCGGGCTATGATCCCGGCCGGTTGCGTGCGCTGTTTCTCGACGCGGACGACACGGCGAAAATGATGGCGGCGGCCATCGCCTCGCGGCGCTCGCCGGTGACCACCTCCTGGCTGCGCTATCTTGTTGGCGGCGCCTTCACCGGGCGGCGGCTGTGAGCGGGTCCGGCAAGCGTGCGCTGGTCACGGGCGGCAGTGCCGGTCTTGGTCTGGCCTTCGTGCGTCTGCTGGCGGCGAAGGGGTATGATGTCCTCTCGCTCGACCGGGACAAGCCCGCGGGAGTTGAAGATGCAAGCGAGGCCGCCATCCGGCATATCGGCTGCGATCTGTCCGATCGGGCGCAACTCGATCAGGCGCTCGGCGAGTTGGTGGCCGCCGGCCCGTTCGATCTGATAGTTCTCAATGCCGGCATCAATGCGACCGGGCGGTTTGAGAACATCGATCTTTCCAGCCATCTCAATGTGTTGCGGGTGAATGCCGAGGCGCCGATGATCATTGCCGTTCGCATGCTGGAGGCGGGGGCCATCGAGCCCGGCGGTGCGATCGGCTTCATCTCGTCGCTGTCGCACTTCACCGGCTATCCGGGTGCCGCAAGCTACGCCGCATCCAAGGATGCACTGGCTGTCTTCGCGACAAGTATACGCAAGGTGGCCATGGCCCGCAGCGTCACGGTCACTGTTGCCTTCCCGGGCCCGTTGCGAACCAATCATGCCGAGCAACATGCTCCAAAGGGGGCGGATGCAAGCAAGCGGATGGACCCTTCCGAGGCTGCGGAGGAGATCCTCGCCGATCTCGCCACCGGGCGAAAATCATCGATTCCCGGCAGAGCCAACCGTGTCGTCGCAAGCGTCGGCAGGCTTGCCCCGAAACCGTTGACCGCCCTGATGCGGCGGCTGATCTATGAGCGGCTCTAACCGCATGCGCGTGTAACATCCAATGGCGGGAAGGGGTTTACGTGAGGAAGCGTGAATCAAGCGGGTGCAGTTCCGCAGACAGGATCGACAGCTTTGCATGATCGGCGTGAGCCGGATTGATGAGCAGGTTCCTGCAATGCGGCATGAGGATACTGGGCACGCTCAAAACTGGCGCTGCGCCGCGGTTGCAGAAGTCTTCAAACGCATCGCGGGATAATGCCGGATTGTCTCGCCAGCCGGGCGCAACATCAACCTGCTCCATTTCCACTTCGCCGGGGATGTCGATCTCGACCAGTTGATAGGTCTCGGGCAAGTCTTCGGGATCGAAATGCACAAGCATTTCGAGCATTGCCAGCGCTGGATGCTCCGCGCAATAGACAATTCGCCTGCCGAGATGGTTCCACCGGCCTGCAGCATAGGTTCCGCCGATCCCGGACAGATCCGCGTAATTGGAAATCCGCCAGGCCCGCATGTTCAGGCAAACATGCCTTGGTCGATCGCGTGAAGTTCGGTTTCAACGATATGCGCACCGGTTTCCGACGCCAGAAGATCAATCGGAACAGCGTTCTCCAGAGCGCGGCAGGGCTTGCGCAGCCAGCGGTTGGTCTTCTCGGACGAGCCGAAGACGCGAACGCCGTGCTCGTAGATGCGCAGGAGGCGTAACGCACGATCAGTTTCCGTCGGGCTCAGGCGCTCATTATTTTGCTGCCTCCGCTCCAGGGACCGCTTTGAGACGACCAGACCGAAGATTTCGGTGCTGGAAAACCCCGTTGCCTTGAGCGTGTCAATTACATTCAAATCGCTTCGGCTTTGGGGGAAAGGCACTCCGGGCTTAGCACTCCGGTCAGCCCGCATTTCCGAAAGCCGACCGGGATTTACATATTTTCCGTCGCCGCCCGCAATCTTGACCATTCTTCCGCGTTTTGCCGAATCAGAACCAGCCAAATCTGATTTCTTGAATTGCGCCATCTTATTTTCTCGCCAGTTGCCTTCAGATATAAGTGCAAATGGCGAAGATTTCAATCGAGCACTTTGCGCTTCCCTGTCCCCGAAGAGATTGATAAAAGCCCCGCCATGACCATGGCCGTCACGATCACAGGCTCGCCGCCGATACGAATTATGGTCCCGGTTTCCCGCTGAGCAGGGCTCGCAGGAGACCGGGCATCCCGGCGTGTTTGCGCGCCCGCTTCAGAATTCTCCGATACACTGTCTACCAGGGGCCATCGGCCCAGAAGATTGCGACACCATGACCGACACAAAAGATACGCTCGATTACTCGAAAACCCTCTTTCTGCCTCAGACCGATTTCCCGATGCGCGGCGGTCTGCCGCAGAAGGAGCCGGAACTTGTCAAGCGTTGGCAGGAGATGCGGCTTTACGACAGGCTGCGCGCCTCTGCAGCAGACCGTCCGAAATATGTGCTCCATGACGGCCCGCCCTACGCCAACGGCAACATCCATATCGGCCACGCGCTCAACAAGATCCTGAAAGACGTCATCACCCGCTCATTCCAGATGCGCGGCTTCGACAGCAACTATGTGCCCGGCTGGGATTGCCACGGTCTGCCGATCGAGTGGAAGATCGAGGAGGAGAACTACCGCTCGAAGGGCAAGGAGAAGCCGGACCTCACGCAACCCTCCGCAATGCTTGAATTCCGGCATGAATGCCGCGCCTATGCCGATCACTGGATCAAGGTCCAGTCCGAAGAGTTCAAGCGGCTGGGCATCGAGGGCGATTTCGACAAGCCCTACAAGACCATGGATTTCCACGCCGAGGCGCGGATCGCCGGCGAACTGCTGAAGATCGCCAGGTCCGGCCAGCTCTACCGCGGCTCGAAGCCGATCATGTGGTCGGTTGTCGAGCGCACCGCGCTGGCCGAGGCCGAAGTCGAGTACCAGCCCTACGAGAGCGACACGATCTGGGTGAAGTTTCCGGTGACCGGCGGCGCGGATGCGCTCAGCGGCACCTCCGTCGTCATCTGGACCACCACGCCCTGGACCATCCCCGGCAACCGCGCCGTCTCCTTCTCCGACCGCATCGCCTACGGCCTTTACGAGGTGACGGCAGCGGAGAACGATTTCGGTCCGCAGCCCGGAGAAAAACTGATCTTTGCCGACGCGTTGGCCGAAGAATGCTTCGCCAAGGCCAAGCTCGAATTCAAGCGTTTGCGCGAAGTGGCTGCGAGCGAACTGGAAGGCATGGTCTGCGCCCACCCGCTGAAAGGTCTCGGCGGCGGCTACGATTTCCCGATTCCGCTGATCGCTGGCGACCATGTCACCGACGATGCCGGCACCGGCTTCGTGCACACCGCGCCCGGCCATGGCCGCGAGGACTTCGAGGCCTGGATGGATGTGGCCCGCGACCTCGAGGCGCGCGGCATCTCGTCCGCCATCCCGTTCACTGTCGATGATGCCGGTTACTACACCAAGGATGCCCCGGGCTTCGGTCCGGATCGCCAGGGCGGTGCTGCGCGCGTGATCGACGACAAGGGCAAGAAGGGCGACGCCAACCAGGCCGTCATCACCGCGCTGATCGAGGCCAACAACCTGTTTGCCCGTGGCCGGCTCAAGCATGAGTACCCCCATTCCTGGCGCTCGAAGAAGCCGATCATCTTTCGCAACACGCCGCAGTGGTTTGTCCACATGGACAAGGATTTCGGCGACGGCACCACGCTGCGCACCCGCGCGCTCAAGGGCATCGACGACACCCGCTTCGTCCCCGCCTCGGGCCAGAACCGTCTGCGCGGGATGATCGAGGACCGGCCCGACTGGGTGCTGTCGCGCCAGCGCGCCTGGGGCGTGCCGATCTGCGTGTTTGCCGATGTCGATGGCAACATGCTTTTGGACGATGCGGTCAATGCCCGCATTCTCGAAGCTTTCGAGGCCGAGGGTGCGGACGCCTGGTTTGCCGAGGGTGCGCGCGAGCGCTTCCTGGGAGATCTGGCCGGCGATCCGAAGTGGATCCAGGTGACAGACATTCTCGATGTCTGGTTTGATTCCGGTTCCAGCCACGCTTTCACGCTTGAGGATCGCCCGGATCTAAAATGGCCCGCCGATGTCTATCTCGAAGGCTCCGACCAGCATCGTGGCTGGTTCCATTCCTCGCTGCTTGAAAGCTGCGCCACACGTGGCCGTGCGCCTTACGACGCCGTCATCACCCATGGCTTCACCATGGCCGAGGACGGCCGCAAGATGTCGAAGTCGCTGAACAACCAGGTGTTCCCGCAGGACGTGATGAAGGAATCGGGCGCCGACATCCTGCGGCTGTGGGTGATGAACACCGACTATTGGGAGGATCAGCGGCTCGGCAAGACCGTGATCAAGACCAACATCGACGCCTATCGCAAGCTCAGAAACACCATCCGTTGGATGCTGGGCACGCTGGCGCACGATGCAGGCGATGATGTAGCGCCGTCGGACATGCCCGAACTCGAGCGTCTGATGCTGCACAGGCTCTTCGAACTCGATCAGCTGGTGCGCACCGGCTACGACAATTTCGATTTCAAGCGCATTGCCCGTGCGCTGACGGATTTTGCCAATATCGAGCTGTCGGCGTTCTATTTCGATGTCCGCAAGGATGCGCTTTATTGCGATGCGCCGTCGAGCGAGCGTCGCAAGGCCTCTTTGCAGGTGATCCGCAAGATCTTCGATTGCCTGGTGACCTGGCTTGCGCCCATGCTGCCCTTCACCATGGAAGAGGCCTGGCTCTCCAACAAGCCGGATGCCGAATCGGTGCATCTGGAACAATTCCCGGAAGTGCCCGCCGCCTGGCGCGACGACGCCCTGGCCTCGAAGTGGAAGAAAATCCGCACGGTGCGTCGCGTGGTTACCGGTGCGCTGGAGGTCGAGCGGCGGGAAAAGCGCATCGGCGCGTCGCTTGAAGCCGCTCCGGTGGTTTACATCGATGATCCGGAACTCGTTGCGGCGGTCGAGGGCACGGATTTCTCGGAAGTCTGCATCACCTCGGGCATCGTGATCGAGCAGGGCAAGGGCCCTGACGATGCCTTCCGCCTGGAAGACGTGACAAAGGTGGCGGTCGTGCCGGATCTGGCCGAGGGTCGCAGATGCGCGCGGTCCTGGCGGGTGACGGACGATGTCGGCTCCGATCCGGACTATCCGGATGTCTCGGCGCGCGACGCCGCAGCACTGCGCGAACTGGAGGCGCTGGGCCTGATCGAGGCCTGAATTGTCCGGGGGCTGTTTCGGCCCCCGGCCTCAACAGCGCCGCGCATCCAATCGGGTGCGCAAACCACGCCGTAGCGCTTGGAAAGAATGCATGTGCGTTAAGCCAAAATCAAACCGGTCAATTGCCCTCATGACGGCGATCCGGTACAACCCGGCATGAAAATGGCCGGTCCTGCCTGAAAATGGTCGGATTGTGCGGCAACAACCGGTTTGAATTTCAAGTGACTGCCTGAGACGGGACCCGAAGCATGACAGTAAAGACAGAGTATCGCGCCTGCGTATCGATCGGCGCCGTCATTGCCGCAAGCCTTGCGTTGTCGGGATGCCTCGGACCGACCTATGGCACCGACAAGTCGTCGACCGAGCAACTGGTCGACGACCTCGGCAACATTGCGTCGATCGGATCCCAGCGCAAAGGTACTGACATCGAATACAAGCCGCGTCCGGCGATCGTCAAACCGCCCGAAACGGCGAGCCTGCCCGCGCCGCAGCAGAGCATTTCCGAAAACAATCCGGCCTGGGTCGAATCGCCCGAGGAAACCCGCGCGCGTCTGGTCGCAGAAGCCGACGAGAATGGCGGAGCCGCCGGTTTCAGGTCGCCGCTTGCGCGTCGCGGCGTCGATTCATCCGTAAATGCCCCCTCGACGGTGGGCGGCCGCGCCGATGGCCCGCCCACGCCGCTTGAAACCGCAGCAACCGACCGGCGTCAGCGGGAAGCCTATCAGCAGGCCCGGAGGATTCAGCAGGGTGCCTATTCGGATCGCCGCCGTTTCCTGTCTGATCCGCCGCTGACCTACCGCAAGCCGGCAGCAACCGCCCCGGTGGGTGAGCTCGGAGAGCCGGAGAAGGTCAAGGAACGCCGCCGCATTGCGGAAGCAAAGAAGGCCGGAACCGGAAAACGCAAATGGTGGCCCTGGTAACCGCGATTGCCTGAAGGAGGCTCCGGCTCAAGCGCCGCGCCCCCGGCTTTATGCGCAAGACGCGCAACGCCACATTGATCCGATGCCTGTACTTGAGCGCTCTATGTCTCAGTCACGGCGCGCTGCGAAGAAATTCTTGAGCAAAGCAGTCGCGTCCGACGCCGCAAGACCCGAATACACATCCGGCGCGTGATGGCAGGTTGGCTGATCGAAAAATCGCACGCCGCTGGTCACCGCGCCGCCCTTCTCGTCCTCTGCCGCAAAATAGAGCCGGCGCAAACGGGCAAACGATATGGCGGTGGCGCACATGGTGCAGGGTTCGAGCGTCACATAAAGGTCCGCGCCGGTCAGACGCTCCCTGGACAGGGTTTGAGAGGCCTGGCGGATGACGAGGATTTCCGCGTGTGCGGTGACATCGTTGAGTTCGCGGGTTCGGTTTCCGGCACGTGCGATGATTTTGCCGTCCAGAACGAGCACCGCGCCGACCGGGACTTCCCCGCGCTCGGCCGCCTGTCGCGCCTCGGCAAGCGCCTGATCCATGAAACCCTGTCCGATCATGCTGCATCCCGGTGCATGAAATCTCTTAACCCGATGCGCCCAACCTGCTAGAGAGCGGCAGGGGCGTGACTGTATAGAACCGGTCGCCCGAAAACGAAACGGGTCGGCTGCGCCGCAAAAGCGCAATCACACTTATCACGGCAACCCATTCCCGCCACCATTGGCTGAGGCGCCGTAGAGCCAGGCAAGCAGGAAATGACATCAAAAGACAAACCCACGCGCGGCAAGTCCGGCCCCAAACCCCCCGCCTCCCCAGACCCTGAGGTTGCGGTCGAGAGCGGACGTATTGCCAAGATTCTGGCACGGGTCGGCGTCGCCTCACGGCGCGATGTGGAGCGGATGGTTGCGGAAGGCCGCATTCGCGTGAACGGCAAGCTGCTGGAAAGCCCGGCGGTCGTGGTTTCGCTTAGCGACCGGATCGAGGTCGATGGCGAGGAGATCGCCGGTATCGAGCGCACACGCCTTTGGATCTATCACAAGCCGGCAGGCCTTGTGACGACGAACCGTGATCCGGAAGGCCGCAAGACGGTCTTCGAAACGCTGCCGAAACATCTGCCAAGGGTGCTCAGCATCGGCCGTCTCGATATCAACACCGAAGGCCTGCTGCTGCTGACCAATGATGGCGGACTTGCCCGGACGCTGGAATTGCCCGAGACGGGATGGCTGCGCCGCTACCGCGTGCGCGCCTACGGCGACATTGATCAGGCCCGCCTCGACACCCTCAAGGATGGCATAGCGGTTGACGGGGTTCTCTACGGCGCGATCGAGGCCACGCTCGACCGCAAGCAGGGGCACAATGTCTGGATCACCATGGGCCTTCGGGAGGGCAAGAACCGCGAGATCAAGAATGTGCTCAGCGCCCTCGGACTGGACGTCAACCGGCTGATCCGGATCTCGTTCGGGCCATTCCAGCTTGGCGATGTTCGCGAAGGCGATGTCGTGGAAATCAGGAGCCGGACCCTGCGCGAACAGCTCGGGCCGAGGCTGATCGAGGAGTCGGGCGCAAATTTCGATGCACCGCTCAACGATGCGCCTCAGCCCGTTAAGCAAGAGGACAAGCCCAAGGCTTCCGCCAAACCGGCGCAGCGCGAATGGATCTCCGGTTCGGAGAAAACCGAGCGCGCGCGTGCCCGGCTGGACACCAAGCCCGGCAGGCCGGATCGGGATGCCAAGCGCGGCGAAGGCCGGGCCGGCGACCGTCGCACGGAATGGGGCCCGGGCAGGGCGCGCGGGGATGAGCGCAGGAGCATTGGAGACAAACCCGCCGGAAAGCCGCGCCGCGATGCTCCGGGCTCCGGCCGCAATGAGGAGCCGGGCGAAAAGCCGGCCAAGCGCGGCTTTATTCAGCGCAGCCGCGCCTCCAATGTCTGGATGGCGCCGGGCGCGCGCCCTGTCGCAGACACTGAAAATGCCGGAGGCAGCCGGGATCCGTCGAAGCGCGACCGGAACAGGCCGAAAGCCGATGAGCGCGCCGAAACCCGGCGCGGCAGCTTTCCGAAGGGCCGCGCCAAGCCGCGTCCGCCCAGGGACGAAGAGGCCGGGCGGCCCGATCGCGGCGGCCGGAAACCGGAAGCGGGTGCAGCCATGAAGCCTGACGGCAAGCCCTCGGGGGCGAAGTCGCGGGACGGAGCTCCGAAAAAGGGCGCTGGAAAGCCATCTGGCAAGCCCACTGGTGGCAAGGGACGCGGACCCGGTGCGGATCGTCGGCGGTGAATTTCGCGGCCGCGCCATCGCCGCACCCAGGACCTCATCGATCCGGCCCACCACCGACAGGGCGCGTGAGAGCCTGTTCAACATTCTGGCGCATGCCTATCCGGAGGCGCTGGATGGCGGTCGTGTGCTCGATCTTTTTGCGGGAACGGGAGCCCTCGGGCTTGAGGCGCTGTCGCGCGGTTGCCGGTCGGCACTTTTCGTTGAAAGTGGCGTGGAAGGCCGTGGCCTGATTCAGAACAACATCGAGACGCTCGGACTGCAGGGCAGGGCCCGCATTTTCCGGCGTGACGCCACGAAACTTGGCCCGGCCGGGACATCGGGCCCCTTCAAGCTCGTGTTCGCCGATCCTCCCTACGGCAAGGGGCTGGGCGAAAAGGCGCTGATTTCAGCAGCCTCCGGCGGATGGCTCGAAGAAGACGCGCTGGTTGTGCTCGAAGAGATTTCAAGCGCGGAGCCGGATGCGGGGCCTAAGTTCACCCTTGCCGAGGTTCGCGCATTCGGTGACACGAAAATGCGCTTTTTCCGTTATACTGTATCGGGATGAGTCACCGCCGCTCCTCGTTTGGCGGATCAACAACAGGCGATCAAATGGCAGACACCGGCATAGCCGTTCCTGAACGTACCGTCCGATCATCGGGCGACCCGACCGTCGCCATTGCCTTTGGCGGCGGCGGCGCACGGGGCATTGCCCATATCCATATCATCGAAACCCTCAATGCGATGGGGATCGAGCCCGTTGCAATCTCCGGCTCCTCGATCGGCGCAATCATGGGTGCGGCGATGGCATCCGGTTTGAGCGGCAAGGAAATCCGCGAGTTCGCGCTTGAGAGCATTGGCAAGCCGACCAATGCCATCGGGCGGATCTGGAAGGCCGCCAAGCCACGCGGCATGCGTGACGCGATGGAAGGCGGCCTCAGGCTCGGCCAGTTCAATGTCGAACGCATTCTCGAGGAATTCCTGCCTGAAACCGTCGCCCGCCGGTTCGAGGATCTCAAGATCCCCGCCAAGATCATGGTGACCGACTACTACGATCACTGCGAAGTGGTTTGCGATAGCGGCGATTTGCGTCTCGCGGTCGCTGCATCAGCGGCCATACCCGCCGTTTTCAGGCCGGTCATGGTCGACGACCGCGTGATGATCGATGGCGGGATCTTCAATCCCGTCCCCTTCGATCGGATCACCGGCCTTGCCGACATCGTCATCGGCATTGATGTTGTTGGTCTGCCTTCGGGCATACCCGGACAGCCGCCCTCGACCATCGACATGATGTTCGGCGCAAACCAGCTGATGATGCAGTCCATCATCGGCATGAAGTGCAAGACCCATCCACCCGACATTCTGCTCCGTCCGGAGGTGCACCAGTTCCGCGTGCTCGATTTCCTCAAGGCAAAGGAAATCCTTGAGGAATCCGCAGGTGTTGTCGAGCAGCTCAAGCGAGATCTAGACGCTGCTTTCGCGTTCTATCGCTAATCCACGCTTTCGCTTCAGGCCGGTTTCCGGCAATCTCCGTTACAATGTCGAAGCCTTGCCGCTGGTGAAGGCGGACTGGGCTGACGGAGGCGTGTGCACCGCCTCGGTTGGCGGGCCGTCGCCCTCACCGGGCTCCATCTTCGCGATCACGCGAAAACTCACCACGATGGCGGCAAGTCCGAACACCACGGCGCCAAGGCCGTAGCCGGCGAGTGCGCCGGCTGCATCGTAGAGCTGCGATCCGGCCCAGACGAAGGGGATCACCCCGAGCGTCGAGCGCGACCAGTTGAAGACCGTCGAATAAAGCGCGAAGCCGAGATTGTTGAAAGCCGCATTGGCCACGAACAGCATTCCGTTGAACACGAAGCTTCCGGCCACGAACAGGCAGAAGAACAGGATCACGTCGCGTGCTTCTCCGGTCGCGCCGAACAGGTCCGCGATCTGGTTTCGGAACAAAGCCAGGATCGCCCATGTCACGAGCGTATAGCAAAGAATGAAGATCAGGCTGTCGCGCATTGTGGAGACCAGCCGGTCGAAGCGGCGCGCACCGTAATTCTGGCCGAGAATCGGCCCGACCGCACCGGACAGCGCAAACAGCGCACCGAATGCCACCGGAATGAGCCGCCCGACGACAGCCCAGCCCGCCACGGCTGCATCCCCGTGCTGTGCCATGGTGACGGTGACATAGGTGTTGCCGACAGGCGTCGCGACCTGGGTCATCAGCGCGGGAAGGCCGATGGCGAGAAACGGTCTGAACTCTCTGAGGATCACTGTCGACGAAGGCATCGCGATCAGGTTGTGAATACGGATCAGTCCGTGAAGTCCGATCGCCACAAGTGCAAAGCGGGAAATCACGGTCGCGATTGCGGCTCCGTGAATGCCCATGTCTAGACCAAAAATGAAGATCGGATCGAGCATCGCGGTCATCGCCCCGGCGCCGAGTGTGACATACATCGCCCGCTTTGCGTCGCCAACGGCCCTGAGCAGCGCCCCCATGCACATGCCCACGCCAAGGACAGGAAGCGACGGAAGCACTATTTGCATGAATTCGGTGGCGAGTTCAGCCGTGCGGCCTTCCGCTCCGATCAGACGAACCAGAGATCCAATGAACGGGTAGGCAAGCGCGACGGTCGCCACCATAAGGATCAGCATGTAGGCAAGCGAGGCTCCGGCGATTTCGCGCGCCTCCGCCCGCTCGCCCCGCCCGAGTGCGCGCGATGTTAGTGCGGTCGCGGCAATGGAAAGACCGATGCCGACGGAGGTGGAAAAGAACAGAAGCGTTCCGGCATAGCCGATGGCGGCGGCCAGTTCCTGCTGTCCGAGAAGCGAGATGTAGAACAGGTTGAGCGCGTCGACGATGAAGATCGCCACCAGTCCGATCGAACCGGTCGCCGTCATCGTCACGACATGCCGCATGGTTGAACCGGTGACGAATTTCGCCTGCTCACCGGACGCGCGTGCTGGCGCGGCCGGGCGCGGCGCGCTCACGATGCGAAGACCTTGCCCAGGTCCGAGAACCCCTTGAATTCAAGCGCATTGCCGGAAGGGTCGCGCAGGAACATCGTCGCCTGTTCGCCCGGCTGGCCTTCGAACCGCAAGGTCGGTTTCATGATCCAGTCGATCCCGTCATCTGCCTCGAGCCGCCCGGCCAAGGCCTTCCAGTCTTCCATCTGCAGAACCACACCGAAATGCGGGATCGGCACCGAGTGCCCGTCAACGGTTCCGGAGTTCTCTGCCGCCCCCGCGCCAGGGCGGACATGGCCCGACATCTGGTGTCCGAAGAGATCGAAATCGATCCAGGTGTCCGTGAACCGCCCCATCGGGCAGCCGAGCACTTCGCCGTAAAACCGGCGGGTTTCGTCAATGTCATGAATTGGGAATGCGAGATGAAACGGGGTCATTGGTATCGGTCGGCTCCGGTCCGGGGAAGATCGTGTTCGAAATGAGATATCGGGTAAGTTCGAATTGTCCAGATGCAAGCCGGTTTGATTGCGCCTGCTGTCGCATAGCGAAGGACAGGAAGACAGTCGCATTGGTGATCGCGCACTGGGTCATGCCGGATCGGTTATGCTGCTGTCATTTTCGGTGGAACGGTCGAGATCGAGCCGTTCGGACTTGCGCTTGGGCTTGATGAGCGGCTCGGGCGTGACCGGCCGCGTAAGCAGCTTTTCGCGGCCCGCAAGCAATCCCTCGACCGCCTGAAGCGCCAGCCGTTCCTCGTCGCGATGCCGTACGTCATCGCTGATTTGCATTGCCGTGTCTTCGTTGGTGCCGAGCGCTTCAAGGGTTTTCCTGCCAAACAGCATTCCCGATTCAAAGGTTTCCCGTGCCTCGTAGTCGATGCCGCGCGCCCGCAGCGACAGCGTGTGGGTGCGGTCATAGGCGCGCGCAAAAATCCGTGTGTTGGGAAACTCTGCCTGAATCATATCGACGATGCGATCGGTGATTTCCTTCTTGTGGGTGCACACGGCAACGATCTTTGCCCGCTCGATGCCTGCGGCGATCAGCACGTCCTTGCGGGTTCCGTCACCGAAATATATCCGGAATCCGAATTTCGAGGCGGAGCGGATCCGATCCGCGGAATGATCGATGATGGTAACATCGGACCCGCCGGCCAGCAGGATCTGGGACGCAATCTGGCCGAAACGCGAAAACCCGATCATCAGAACATCGGAGCCGGCGCCCTCGAAGTCCTCGTCCATGTGCTCCGTGCCGGCCTCATGCATCAGGCGTTTCGCCAGGATCGCCGCCAGCGGTGTGAGCGCCATCGAGATGGTGACGATGGCGACCAGCAGCGACGCGGTCCCCTGACCGAACACACCTGCCGCTGCGGCGGCGCTGAAGATCACAAAGCCGAACTCACCGCCCTGGGGCAGCAAGCCGGCGATCTGCACGCTGACATTGTGGCTCGAGCCGAACGCCCGGCAGGCACCGTAGATGACCAGAGCCTTGAGAACCAAAAGGACCGGCACAGCGACGATGATCACCAGCACGTTGCTCATGATCACGCTGAGATCGAGCGACAGGCCTACGGCCATAAAGAACAGCCCCAGCAGAATGCCGCGGAAGGGCTCGATATCGGCCTCAAGCTC
This sequence comes from Hoeflea sp., assembly GCA_040216675.1. Lineage (GTDB taxonomy): Bacteria > Pseudomonadota > Alphaproteobacteria > Rhizobiales > Rhizobiaceae > Hoeflea. The sequence goes on from JAVJOR010000004.1 coordinate 421,520, forward strand.
ATGCCGGTACGAGGATTCCGCCAACATCACCCCTGCGATGAAGGCGCCCATGGCCATCGAAAGGCCGGCAAAATTCATCAGCATGCCTGCGGCCAGGACCACGAACAGCGCGGCAGCGATCATGGCCTCCTTGGCCCCGGTTCCGGCGATCAGTTGAAAGAGGGGATTGAGCAGATAACGTCCGGCCACCAGCAGCGCCACGATCGCGCCCACGGTGATGGCTATGCCGGTATAGATCGAGCCGCCGTTTTCGCCCGTTGCGGGAGCCACAAGGGGAACCAGCGCCAGTATCGGCACGATTGCCAGGTCCTGGAACAGCAGGATCGAGAACGACTGCTGGCCATAGCGGGTATTGAGATCGCCGCGTTCCTCGAGAATCTGAATGCCGAACGCGGTCGACGAGAGTGCCAGGCCGAAGGCAATAACGAGCGCTGCGGTCCAGGCCTGGTCCGTGACGGCCATCACCGCGGCCATGATCGCGGCGGCGGAAACCATCACCTGCGTGGTGCCGAGGCCGAAGATGTCGCGGCGCATCTGCCAAAGCCTCGATGGTTTGAGCTCCAGCCCGATGACGAACAGCAGCAGCACCACGCCGAGTTCGGCGAAATGCAGGATTTCCTCGCCGTCGGTGATGATCCTGAGCACCGGGCCGATCACGATTCCGGCGGAGAGATAACCAAGAACCGTTCCAAGACCGATTTTCTTGAACAGCGGTGCAGCGACAATCGCGCCGCACAGAAGAACAAGGCCTTCCGCGTAAAGGCCGGCATCGGCTGTAGCCATGAGGTCGTTCCTTATTCTCGTCTGTCCGTATTCACTTCTGTCCGTGCGGGGATCGGCGCGGTCGGCTCATGCCGGGCTTGATGCTTGACCGTCGGGACAATACATGAGAGCCAAGCGAAAGGCGAAAAAACATGAGCACCTCCAAACAATCCGACGGCCTTCTGGCAACAGCCGAGCGCCTGATCGACCATGCGCGTTCAGCGGGCGCCGATCAGGCCGATGTTCTGGTGGTCCGCCGCCGTTCGAGATCGGCCTCGATCCGGAATGGCGCGGTAGAAAACACCGAATCATCCGAATCCGACGATTTCAGCCTTCGGGTCTTTGTCGGGCAGAAAGTTGCCACGGTAAACGCCGGCCGGGGGGCTGATGAAACAGCGCTTTCAGAGCGCGCCGTCGCCATGGCCCGGGTCTCGCCGGAAGATCCTCACGCATGCCTTGCCGATGCAGACATGCTTGCAAGCGAGTGGCCCGATCTCGACTTGTTCGATCCCACCGAGCCATCTGCAGAAAGCCTTGTGGAGGCTGCGAGCGAAGCTGAAGCCGCAGCGCTCGCCGTGCCGGGTGTCAGCAGTTCCGTGGGCGCAGGCGCCGGTGCCGGATTGTTCGGCATGGTGCTTGCGACTTCGCATGGTTTTTCCGGCGCTTTCGAGCGTTCCGGCTTCTCCCGTTCCGTGAGCGTCATCGCTGGCGAGGGCGTGAAAATGGAGCGTGACTATGACTTCGACAGCCGCGTCTTTCATGCCGATCTCGACGATGCGTCAGCCATCGGCCGCAGCGCCGGAGAGCGGGCGGCAGCGCGAGTCAATCCGCGCAAGGTCAAGACCGGCTCCAACATCAATGTGGTGTTCGATCCCCGCGTCTCGCGGGGCCTGATCGGCCATCTGGTCTCGGCGATCAATGGCGCGGCCGTGGCGCGCAAGACCAGCTTCTTAAAGGACATGATGGACAAGCAGGTGGCCATTGAGGGGCTTACGCTGGTGGATGATCCCTTTGTCCGCCGGGGACCCGGTTCGAGGCCGTTTGATGGTGAGGGCGTTTCTGTCGGCGCGCTGACAATGATCGAGGCCGGTATGCTCCGACAATGGTATCTGACCACAGGTGTCGGTCGTGAGCTGGGATTGTCAACCAACGGCCGCGCCAGTCGCGGCGGCGGCGTGTCCCCGTCCTCGACCAATGTCATCGTCAGTCCCGGAGCCTGTTCGCGTGAGGAACTGATCAGATCGGTGGGAACCGGGTTCTATGTGACCGAACTCATCGGGCAGGGCGTCAACCAGGTTACGGGTGAATACAGCCGCGGTGCGTCCGGGTTCTGGATCGAAAACGGTGAAATCAGTTTCCCGGTCTCCGAGGTGACCATCGCCTCCAACCTCAAGGACATGTTCCGGCGCATGACGCTAGCCAATGACATCGACAGAAAATTTGCGATCGCGGCGCCGACCATCGCGGTGGAAGGCATGACGCTTGCAGGCGATTGACGCGGACGCGAAAGACCTGGACCTGATGCTCGAGGCGGCGGAAACCGCCGCCGGCATCGCCATGTCCTATTTCCGCAAGGATCCCGGCGTCTGGTACAAGAATGGTGATCGCTCGCCGGTCAGCGAAGCGGATATCGCCATCGACAAGAAGCTAAAGCACCTGCTTCTCGGGGGGCGGCCCGATTATGGCTGGTTGTCGGAAGAGGCCGAGGACGATGGTCGCAGGCTTTCCCGGAAACGGGTGTTCGTGGTCGATCCGATTGACGGAACCCGCGCCTATATCGGCGGCCGCAAGGACTGGTGTGTCAGCATCGGGCTCGTCGAGGACGGCGTTCCGGTGGCAGGCGTTCTTGCCGCTCCAGCGCGCAAGGAGATCTGGAAGGCGGTGCGCGGCGGGGGTGCTTATCTGAACAACCAAGCATTGGGCCCCGCCACAACAGAACCGGGCGCGGCATTGCGCGTGGTGCTTCCCGATGTGGTCGCGCGGGCGATGCGCTCCGGACAGGGTCCCAAAGACAGCCTGCCGGGCGGCCCCTCGCTGGCTCTCAGGGTTGCGGCCGTGGCCAGCGGAGACTTTGATGCCGTCTATATCCGTCCCCACTCGAATGAATGGGATCTCGCGGCAGCCGATGTGATGCTGCGGGAAACCGGGCGCGAGATTGTTGGCAAGGAGGGTCATCTCATGCGCTACAATCAGCCCGATCCGTCGCGCTCCATCCTGTTGGCCACACGGCGGGACCTGATCCCTGAGCTCCTGGCTCCACTCCAGCCGCCAGTTGGGCATTGACCTTTCATAAGAATTGCCGCAAACCCCGCAATATCCGGCTTAACTGTTTCAAACTGGAGCTCACTTATGTCCGACGGCGAAGGCAAACAGCTTCTGCACCTGGTGTTTGGCGGCGAATTGAAAAGCCTGAATTCAATGGATTTCAGGGATTTGAACGATCTCGACATCGTTGGCATCTTCCCCAATTACGCATCCGCGCATCAAGCCTGGAAGTCCAAGGCGCAAATGACGGTGGACAATGCTCACATGCGGTATTTCATCGTGCACATGCACAGGATGCTCGACCCGGAAAACGACAGCAAGACCGGCTCCTGATCCCCAGGTCCGGGGCGAAAGACAAGAATGAACAAGCCCGACGCCGAGACTGCGCCAAGACTTCAGGGGCTTCGCGACCTGACCAACACGCGCCGTCTGGGCAAGAGGTTGCTGCAGTCGGAATGGCTTCAGCGTGCGGGATCTGCCTTGATCAGCGCAGCGCTGGCCACGATCTGGCGGACCAATCGCGACACGCCTGGATCGACCGATTGGGAAGAACTCCTCGACGGGGAGTTTCCGGCGATATTCGCGCTGTGGCACGGCCAGCACATCCTGGTTCCCTATGCCGGACCCAAGCATCTTAAGTTCGTGTCGCTGGTCTCGCGCAGCGCCGATGCGGAAATCAACGCCCGGGTGATCAAGCGGGCCGGTTTCGAGGTCATCCGTGCCTCGGGCGGCCGGGATCCCGGCGCTGTTGCTCGCAAGGGCGGCGTGATGGCGCTCATCGCCATGCGCGATGCCCTCAGGCGGAATGTGAACGTGGTCATGATTGCCGACATTTCCAAGGGGGAGGTGCGCCAGGCAGGCGAGGGAATTGCGATGCTGGCGAAGATTTCCGGTCGCCCGATCGTGCCGGTGGCGCTGGCGACCAGCCGTCGTTACGTGCTCGAAAACACCTGGGACAAGACCACGATCAACCTGCCTTTCGGACGGCGCTGTCTCAAACTGGCGCCTCCGATCCACGTTCCGTCCGATGCCGGCAAGGCCGAGATTGCCGCTGCACGCGCCCGGGTGACCGAGGAGTTGAACCGGATTACCCTTGAAGCACAGCATGCCGTGGAGGCGCGCGCATGAGCCGCGGCTGGGCCAGAGCGGCGCTGGTCGGCTACCGTTGGTTCGGAGCCGGCATATATCCCTTGCTGGGCCCCTATCTCGCCATCCGCGCAGCCAAGGGCAAGGAGGACCGGGCACGCCGCAAGGAACGCTACGGGCGCTCGAAGATCCCGCGGCCCAGCGGTCCGCTGGTGTGGTTCCATGCAGCCAGTGTCGGCGAAACCAACGCGGTCGTCCCCTTGATCAAGGAGGTGCGCCGTCGTGGCATTGCTGTGGTCCTGACCACGGGCACCGTGACGTCCGCCGGGGTTGCCCGCGACCGTCTGGGCGACGACGTCATCCACCAGTATGTGCCGCTCGATCTCAAGCCGGCGGTCTCCCGGTTTCTCGATCATTGGGTGCCGGATCTCGCGATCATCGCCGAATCCGAGATATGGCCTATGACAATTCTGGAGCTTGGCGCCCGCCGGACACCACAGGTTCTGGTCAACGGACGCCTTTCGGATCGCTCGTTTGCCCGTTGGAGCAAGCGTCCGAGCCTCGCCGATGCGTTGTTCGAGAACCTGTCGCATGTCGTGGCGCAGTCGGACCTGGACGCCGAGCGTTTCCAGAATCTGGGAGCGAGGCCGGTGACCGTCGCGGGCAACCTCAAGGTGGATACCGTGCCACCGCCATGGGACGAGGCGGAACTGCAAAGGTTGCTGGGCCAGATCAACAATCGCGCCACCTGGGCCGCCATATCGACCTTCGAAGGCGAGGATGAAGTCGCGGCTGCCGTCCACCGGACGCTCAAACCGCGGCACAAACCGCTGACCATCCTCGTGCCCCGGCATCCGGATCGGGGTGATGCGATCGAGACCATGCTCAAGGGCAACGGCCTCGAAGTCGCCCGCCGTTCGCGCGGCGATTCCATCGGCCCCGAGACCGATGTCTATCTTGGCGACACCATCGGGGAGATGGGGCTGTATCTCAACCTCACCGAGATCGTGTTCGTCGGAAAGTCGCTCAAGGGCGGCGGCGGGCAGAACCCGCTGGAACCGGCCATGCTGGGGTGTGCGGTGCTTTCGGGCAGTCAGGTCGAGAACTTCCGCGAATCCTATGCCCGGCTTCTCAAGAATGGCGGCGCGCGTTTCGTCCGCGATGGAGAGATGCTGGCAAAGGGCGTTCACTACCTGCTTTCCAATCCGGAGGCCCGCAAGGCCATGGCCGAGGGGGGCGAAAAGACGCTCAACGACATGCGCGGTGCGCTCAAGGCCACCGTGCGGGCGCTTGAGCCCTATATCAATCCGCTAACCGTCAAGGCGCGGCTTCTGCCGCGAGAAAACGAGAATGCGGAGACGCGAGGCGGCGGCCAGTGGTAAGCGAAGCGCCTCCCTTCTGGTGGAAACGTCCGGGTCTGCAGTCGGCGCTGCTGTGGCCGTTCGGCTGGGTTTATGGCCGCGTGGCCCGTCGCATCATGGATAACAACGTGCGCGCTGCTGTCGATGCGGCTATCATCTGTGTGGGAAATTTCACCGTTGGCGGTTCGGGCAAGACCCCCACCGCGCTCACTCTTGCCGATGCCGCGCTCGCAAGGGGGCTAAAACCGGGCTTCCTCTCGCGCGGCTATGGCGGCGGCGTTCGTCAAGCAAAGCTGGTGGATCTGAGCCGCGACACGGCCCGGCTGGTCGGTGACGAACCGATGCTTCTGGCTGAAAAGGCCATCACGGCGGTCTCGGCCGACCGGGTAGAGGGCGCCCGGCTTCTGGTTCAGGAAGGCTGCGACCTGATCATCATGGACGACGGCTTCCAGAGCGCCAAGCTCGTCTTCGATCAGGCTCTTCTCGTGGTCGATGCCCGCCGCGGCGTCGGCAATGGCCGGGTGCTGCCCGCCGGTCCGGTTCGCGCCCCCATCATCGATCAGGTCCGTCATGCGGTCGCGCTCGTCGTCGTCGGCGAGGGGCCGGGGGCTGACCCGATGATCCGGATGGCAGCCCGGGCCGCAAAGCCGGTGCACCTGGCCCGGCTGGAGCCGCGCGACACTCACCGTTTCACCGGTCGCAACTGCCTGGCCTTTGCCGCGATCGGCGATCCGGGCAAGTTCTTCGCGACGCTTGAGGCTGCGGGGGTCCGTGTTGCCCGCAGCAGGGGTTTTCCTGACCACCATCATTTCGCCGATGACGAGATTGCCGATCTCCTCGATGAGGCCGAGCTCTATGGTCTCGACCTGATCACCACGTCAAAAGACCATGTCAGACTGCGCTCAGGCCATGGCAGGGCGGCGGAACTGGTGGAGAGAAGCGAGGTGCTTGAAATCGATCTCGTCTTCGACAGCCCGCATGTCGCAGGCGCCATCATCGACGCGGCAATGTCGTCATCCAAGCGGCGGCTTTCCGGAATCTGACCGGGCGTCTTTTCGGCCCACCGATCACGGCTCTCAGCTGGAGGTGGGCAAGGCGCCCGCACGCTGCTCGGCAGTTGCCGAGGCGATGATGTCGACATACGGCTCCTGCCGCGCGACGCTCCAGTATTTCAGCTCTTCGATCGGGATGGTCTTCCCCGTCACCGCGCACACCACGTGGCTGCCCGGCATCAGGATCTGGAAGTCGCCATCCAGGTAGCGGATCTTTGCCGGACGGGCGCCGGGGCCTTCAAATCTGTTCATGTCAGGTTGCGCTCCCGTATTTACAAACCGTTCTATGCCGTCTCAAGGCCGCAAATGCAAGATTGACGGCCCACGCCTTCGCCCTTCCGGAGCTTGGATCAGCGGCGCGAGAACAGTTTTTCGATGTCGCTGAGTTTGAGTTCGATATAGGTCGGGCGGCCATGATTGCACTGGCCTGAACCGGGTGTGCGCTCCATCTCGCGCAGAAGGGCGTCCATCTCTTCGCGCGTCAGCCTCCGTCCCGACCGCACCGAACCGTGACATGCCATGGTCGAGGCAACGGCCTCGAGCCTGTCCTTGAGACCTCCGGCGCTGTCCCACTCGGCGATCTCGTCGGCCAGATCGCGCACCAGCCCCGCGACATCCGCTTCACCGAGCATAGCCGGCGTTTCGCGAACCGCGATGGCCCCCGGCCCGAAGCGTTCGAGGACAAGGCCGAACCCGGCGAGGTCGTCGGCGCGCTCCGCAAGCCGGTCGCAATCCTCTTCCGGCAGGTCTATGATTTCCGGCAGCAACAGGATTTGCGAGGCGACCTTGCCCTGGCGTAGCGCCGTTTTCAGCCGCTCGAAAACCAGTCGCTCATGGGCTGCGTGCTGATCGACGATCACCATCCCGTCCCGGGTCTGCGCGAGAATGTAGTTTTCATGCACTTGCGCGCGGGCAGCGCCAAGTCGATGCGTCTGGCTGAAATCCTCATCGTGATCCGGTTCGTAGCGTCCGGACGGTGTGGCCGCCGCTTCGAATTCAGCTTGGCCCGCCTCTCCGAAACCTGGGGTCCGCATGGCAAGCGGGCGGGACGGAGACTGTGCCGGTGTCCAGGCGGTCCGAGGGGCAGATCCCGGGACGCCATCCTTGTGCAAATGGTGCCCGTCCCGCCCTGAATCAGGTTTGCCCCAAGTTTCTGTCGCCGATTGTCCCGGCGAAAAAGCATGGACAAGCTCGGATCGCGCCGAAGGCGATGCGCGGTCGCCTTCGGCGATGAGCGCCTGGCGGATTGCGCCGATGATCAGTCCCCGCACCAGCGCCGGATCCCTGAACCTGACATCCGCCTTGGCCGGATGCACGTTGACGTCGACCAGCGCCGGATCGATTGTGATCCATAACACCGCGACCGGGTAACGACCGCGCGGCAGGGTGTCGGAATAGGCCGCGCGAATGGCCGAAAGGATCTGCTTGTCCTGAACCGGGCGGCCATTGACGAATGCGTATTGGGACAGCGAATTGGCCTTGTTCCAGGTCGGCAGTCCGATGTGGCCCGTGAGCGCGACGTCCTCGCGCACAGCGTCGAGCCCGATCGTGTTGGCGGCAAACTCCGCCCCGAGAACCTGGCCGATGCGCCCGAGCCGGTCTTCTCCGGTGGCAGCCATGTCGAGTGAGGAACGATCGGGGCCGGACAGGGTGAAGCGAACCGAGGGGAAGGCGATTGCAATACGCCGGACCACCTCTGTAATGGCCGCGGTTTCAGCACGATCGGATTTGAGAAACTTGAGCCGCGCCGGCGTGGCGAAAAAGAGATCCCGCACTTCCACCGTCGTTCCGCGGTTTGCGGCGGCGGGCTTGAGCGCGGTCGGTACGCCTCCCTCGAGCGATATCTCGTTGGCGTGAGCCGCCTCCGCAGGCCGGGATCGCAGCGTAAGCCGTGCCACTGACCCGATCGAGGGCAGGGCCTCGCCGCGAAACCCGAGTGTGCGGATATCATCAAGCCGCTCATCGATTTTCGATGTGCAATGACGCCGCACTGCCAGTTGCAGATCTTCGGCGTCCATCCCACGCCCGTCATCGATGACGCGGATCAATGCCTTGCCACCGCCCGCAGTCGCGATCTCGACCCTGCTGGCGCCGGCATCGATGGCGTTCTCTACCAGTTCTTTCACGACACTGGCGGGCCGCTCGATCACCTCGCCGGCGGCGATCTGGTTGATCAGGGTTTCTGGCAATTGATGAATGCGCATGATCCCATGTTCAGGGATTCGCAGTTGAGTGCAATGGATGGGATGCAGAACCCAGCCGGAAATGAGGATTTGATCGTTCCGGACATTGCAAAACCAAGTCGTTCCGGCCTTCATGGAGCGAATGGAGCCAAAGTGAAGATGGAAGCCACAATGAAACATTCCAACCGACGGACTGAACTGCTCGAGCTCTTCGAAATCGGGGTCAGGGCTGCCGATCCGGCGGTTTGCGTTCCGCCTCATCTGCCGATGCCGCCAAAGGGGCGAACCCTGGTGATCGCCGCAGGCAAGGCGGCGGCCTCGATGGCGCGTCCGGTGGAAACCCATTGGGACGGCCCGCTCCAGGGAATTGCGGTCACACGATATGGTCACGGTGTCGAATGCGAGCATATCGAGGTGATCGAGGCCGCGCATCCGGTTCCCGACGACAGGGGCGAAATCGCGGCCCGGCGGCTGCTCGAGGGCGCGCGGGACCTTGGTGTGGATGACCTTGCGCTCTGCCTGATCTCAGGCGGCGGATCGGCGCTTCTGGGTCTGCCCGCGCCCGGGCTGACACTGGATCAGAAAAAGGCGATCAACCGCGCTCTGCTCGCCTCCGGTGCTCCGATCGGCGATATGAACACCGTGCGCAAGCACCTTTCCGCCATCAAGGGCGGTCGTCTTGCCGAGGCAGCCTTCCCGGCCAGGGTCCACACCATCGGCATATCGGATGTGCCCGGCGACGATCCCTCGGTGATTGCCTCGGGACCCACCGTTCCGGATGCGACCACCCAGGCGCAGGCACTCGAAATTCTTCGGCGCTACGGAATATCGGTTCCCGATGCGGTACTGGCCCACCTGTCCGATCCAGCCAATGAAACGCCCAAGCCCTCCAATCCGGTGTTCAACACATCGAGCTTTCATATGGCCGCAAGACCCTCCAACATGGTCGAGGCCGTTGCGGGCGAGGGGCGCGATCGCGGCTACAAGGTGATCTCGCTTGGAGCCGACATCGAGGGTGAAGCGCGCGATGTGGGTCTTGCCCAGGCACGGCTTGCACTGGAGACCGCGGCGGGGCGCAAGCCTGGCGATCAGCCGGTCCTCATCGTCTCTGGAGGCGAAACCACAGTGACCGTGACCCACAATGACGGGCGTGGTGGCCGCAACTGCGAATATCTGCTTTCGCTGGCGCTCGGTCTCGATGGCCACCCCGACATCTGTGCCCTGGCCTGCGACAGCGACGGGATCGACGGCAGCGAAGAGAACGCCGGTGCTCTCATCGCGCCGGACACCTTGGCCAGGATCAGGGCGGCGGGACTGGACCCGGCGCGAGAGTTGCAGCGCAACAATTCCTGGTCGGCGTTTGACGCCGTCGGCAATCTCGTCACCACCGGTCCAACGCGTACGAACGTCAATGATCTCAGGCTCATACTTATCGGCTGAGCCATATGACGTGATCTTGAGCCGGCAGTTAAGTGCGGCTTAACCATACCATGGCAGTGTGACGCAATGAGTAGGATCGATTTGTCCAGGACAGAAGCGCATCCTGGCAATCACCAAAAACCGGGCGGACAGTTGCGTAGCGGGTCACAGTGGTATGGATTTAAGTGAAGCCGACCTTCCGCGTGCTGAACGCGACGGCAAGATAATCGAAGCGCTGGCGCTGGCGCTCGATATCGCGATCACCATCTATGACCGTAACGACAGGCTGATCTCAGCCAGTTCTCAATTCAGGCGCTTTTTCGACATACCTGCCGAGTTGCTGGTTCCGGGCACGAGGCTTCGTGATCTGCTCGGGGCGGCCTATGATTCCGGTGCAAAGAGCCTTGGTTCGCCAGATGGCAGCAGCCGGATCGTTTCCCGCGATGACTTTATCGCCGAGCGCATCGCAACCCACTGGCGCGAGCGCCACGAGAGCATCGAACGGCTTCCGGACGGGCGATGGGTACGGCTATGCAAGCGCCGCATGCCGGACGGCGTTCTGATCTCGACCATATCCGATGTGTCCGAACAGCATCGCCGCGATTCCGAGCTCTCCCAGACTCGCCAGCAGGCCGAATTGGCGCAGCACATTCTCGACAATCTGGCCAATCCCGTCATGGTCAAGGATTCGTCACTCCGGTATATCATGGTCAACGATGCCTATTGCCGGATCCCCGGCGTCACCGCCCAGCGCGTGATCGGTCGCTACGCGGAGGATCTGGTCGGGCCTGAACTCGCTGTAAAGTTTGAGACCATGGAACGCCGGGTCCTGGAAACGGGCATTCCCTATGAGGCCGTGGAGCAGATTGTCAGGAGCGACGGCTCCGTCATGCATACAGTCACGCGCGCCCGACGCTCTGGTACGCCGGGCAATTACTATGTGACGGTGTCCTTCGATGACATTACCGAATATATTCAGACGGATGATCGGGATACTGATGCCCGGGCACAGGCACAACCCACTCCACAACCCGCAGACACCCAATCGGATCGGCCGGAACGCGTTTTGGTTCTCGACTCCGATCCTGCAAGGGCGGAACGCAGGGTCATCGAATTGAAGGCCGGAGGGTGCGATGCGCTTTCCATCGGTGACGCGGCGGAGGCGGTTGCCTTCCTTGGCGCTGCGGAGGCAATGCAGGCAGCGGTCAACCGGATAGAAGTTTTCGAGCCTCTGGCTGAGAAACTGTCGGAACGGGATGACGTCAACCGCTTTCCTGTCCTGGTTCAGGCACTGAAGGCATGGAGCCGGAAAAGGGCGGGACACAACGCCCCGCAGCAAGGCTTGACCGGGCCCGAATTGCTCCCCAGTCGCTACTCGGTCCCAAAAACGGTTGAACGCGCAGTCACCAAGCCGGTGCAGTCCCATTCCCCTGTTTCAACGCAAGCGCCTGCAGTGAATGCGCCAGAGGCGCAACCGTCCTTGGCGACCGCCGGCGCCACGAGATCCGAAACCGGAAGCGCGACGTCAACTCCTGCCGTTGAGCAAGGCCGTGTGCGTGTGCTCGTCGCGGAAGACAACAGCGTCAACCAGATCGTTTTCGAACAGATTCTTGAGGGGATCGGTGTCGATTACAGGATTGTCGGCAATGGTGAAGAAGCCGTGGCTGCCTGGCGCGCCTCGCCGCCGGACCTGATCCTCATGGACATCTCCATGCCCGTCATGAATGGGATTCAAGCCACCCAGGCCATCCGCGATGCCGAACGTAAAGGCGAAAGCGCACGGAAACGTATCCCGATTATCGCGGTAACGGCGCATGCCATGAGTGGCGATCGCGACCGGTGCATGCGGGCGGGGATGGATGATTATCTGTCCAAGCCGGTCAGTCCTGACAAGCTTGAGGCGATCATCAGCAAATGGATTGAGAGTGCTTCCGCCGCGGAAGCTTCTTACGGCTCAGTATAACTCCGGCAGGGCGGCGCCGGTGCTGGCTTGACAAAAGGATGAAACCAACGGGTCCCTCCATAGGACAATATTAAGATCTATCAAGCAGATTGGTGCAGAGTTTCCATGTTCCAAGACAGCTGCTTCTAATGACACCTGAAGACGAAAATCCGGACGCGCTGTCCTCAAATCCGAAAGTCGTGGCCTACACGGATCCGCTGACCGGGCTCGGCAACCGCCGCCGGCTTATGGACAAGATCCGCAAGCTGGCGTCCGAACGCGCCGACGATCCGGCACCCTTTACGATCGGCATCGTCAACATCGACGGCTTCAAGCCCATCAATGATCTCTTCGGTCACGCTTCCGGCGACGAAATCCTCTGCCAGGTTGCTCACCGTTTGCGCGCCTGCCTCCCCGACGGCGGGTTTGTCGCGCGCATCGAGAGTGATGAGTTCGCCTTTGTGCTGCCGCTCGTTTTTGAGAAGAAGGGCGCCGAGAAGATCGGCCGCATGTTCAAGGATGTCCTGTCGGCGCCTTACGACCTGGGCGACCGCAATGTGCGTCTTTCGGCATCTTTCGGCTTTGCGGTCTACCCGTTTGCAGGCGAACAGTTCGCCGAACTGCTCAAGAGCGCGGATACCGCGCTCTACCGCTCAAAGCGCCGCGGCCGTGGCCAGATCACCGTGTATTCCGAGGAGATTGCCGAGGAAATCCGGCGCGGAACCGAAATCGAGCAGGCCCTGCGCCGCGCCATTATCGCCGATGAAGTGGCCGTCCATTTCCAGCCCATTGTCGATTTGTCCGATGGCTCCATCCAGGGGTTCGAGGCGCTCGCGCGCTGGACCGACCGCGAACTCGGCTTCGTGTCGCCGGCGATCTTCATACCTCTCGCCGAAGAGCGTGGTTTCATCGATTCGCTCACGGAAACCCTTCTGAAGAAGGCTGCGGAAACCGCCAAGCACTGGCCTTCGGATCTGTTCCTGTCGTTCAATCTGTCCTCCGCGCAGCTGATCGATCCGGCGACAGCCTTCAATGTGCTCGCCATCGTCAACCGGGTGGGTCTCGATCCGCGCCGATTGGAACTCGAGATCACCGAAACCGCGATGATGAGTGATCCGGAGGTTGCTGCCAAGGTGGTCAACGAACTCCACGCCATCGGCATCAAGGTCTCCCTCGATGACTTCGGAACCGGGCAATCAAGCCTTGGCCGGTTGCGCAATTTTGCCTTCAACAAGGTCAAGATCGATCGCAGCTTCATCAGCGAGATCACCCTCGACAAATCCGCCGAACACATCGTCCGCGCCATTTTGATGATGTGCGAGGGCCTGAACCTGAACGTGATTGCCGAGGGCATCGAGACCGAGGAACAGGCCGATAAACTCAGCGCATTGGGCTGCAAGTCAGGTCAGGGATGGCTCTATGGCAAGGCTGTCGAAGCGTCCAAGACCTTCGAATTGATCGAAGCCCAGCGCAATTCCCATTCCGTCAGGCCTCCTGTCCGGGTCTTCAGTCGTTAAGCTTACGTCCTTCCGCCGTCAGCCACTCAAGCACACGGCTTGTTTGTGGCGTCAGCGTTCTGCCCTTGGGCCATATGACGTGAAACGCTGCCCCGGTGGCAAGGCTGTGGCCCGTCACCTTCTGCAAAAGCCCCGAGGCGATCAGCCGTCCCGTCAGATGACGCCAGGCCAGAGCGATGCCCTGGCCTTCCATCACCGCCTGGATTACCAGAACATAATCGTTGATCGCCAGCCCGCGATTGGCTGTGGCGCCGTTCACGCCGGCGCTGAGGAACCATTGTTGCCAATCGCAGGCGACCCGGAACGGCTCTTCGAGATGTATAAGCCTGTGTTGAGTGAGATGGGCAACGCTCTCGGGCTGCCCATGCTTTTCTATGTACGCAGTGCTGGTCACAGCATCGATGATTTCCGGTGCGATCAGAGCGCTTTCATAATCCGGCCAATCCTCCGGACGCCCGCCGCGAATGCCGAGTTCTATCGCCTCGGTGCGGATGTCGAGATCACGATCGGCGGTCTGGATTCTGAGGTCGATATCCGGCAGATCGTCGCGCAGCCGATGAAGACGGGGTAGCATCCAGAAGGACGCAAACGCGGTGGAGGCGGCAAGCGTAACACTGGCCGCCTTGCCCCGATTGCGGATATCCTCGGCGGATTTGCGGATATGGCTCAAGCCTAGCGTCACATCGGCATGGAACCGCCGTCCGGCTTCGGTCAGGTGAACCGCGCGGTGGGCGCGCTGGAACAGCGTCGCGCCGAGCTGGGTCTCGAGCGACCGGATCGCATAGCTGACTGCGGCCTGTGTCATGGCGAGTTCACGCGCCGCTTTCGTAAAGCTCGAGTGCCTGCCCGCCGCTTCGAAGACGATCAAGTTCCCGGCCGAAGGAAGCAGGTGGCGCAAGTTACTCATAAGCTGAGCTTATCCTAACGCTGAGAAATTTCCACCATTACGGCGCAAAAATGATGCTCTAGGCTGACACTGTTCAGGCTCTTGATCCGGGAGACACGTGATGGGTGAAAGTGAATTGATGGAACCGGTGCCAGCGGGCGCACGGAGGCGTGAACGTAGCGGCGGGAGAGACGGCCGTCGTGCGGTGCAGGGCGTTGGTCTTCCCCACCGCGCCGCGCCCTATATTCAGCGCAACATACCCACCCTTGATATTCTGGGTGAAGCCGACCTCGAAAAGATCGAGGCCGCCGCGGACCGGATTCTGGCCGAGATCGGTATCGAGTTTCGCGATGATCCGGTCGCGATTTCGCTCTGGAAACAGGCCGGTGCGCATGTCGACGGGGTGTTGGTCAAATTCGAGCCGGGAATGCTGCGCGAGATCCTCAAATCCGCGCCCGCCAGTTTCACTCAGCACGCCCGGAACCCCGCAAACAGCATCGAAATCGGCGGCAAGAGCGTGGTCTTCGCCCCGGCCTATGGATGTCCGTTTGTCATGGATCTGGACAAGGGCCGCCGCTACGGCACGATCGAGGACTTCCGCAATTTCGTCAAGCTGGCGCAATCGAGCCCATGGCTGCACCATTCCGGCGGCACCATCTGCGAGCCCGTCGACATTCCGGTCAACAAGCGCCATCTCGACATGGTCTATTCCCACCTGAAATATTCCGACCGCTGCTTCATGGGATCTGTCACCGCCGAAAGCCGGGCGGAGGATTCGATCGAGATGGCGCGGATCGTTTTCGGCCGTAATTTCGTTGATCAGAACTGCGTCATTCTGGGCAACGTCAATGTGAATTCGCCGCTGGTCTGGGATGGCACCATGACCCTTGCGCTCAGGGCCTATGCCCGCGCCAACCAGGCGGCGGTCGTGGTCCCGTTCATTCTGGGCGGCGCCATGGGGCCGGTGACCAATGCCGGCGCGATCGCGCAGGCCCTGGCCGAAACCATGGCCGGCTGTGCCCTGACCCAGCTTGAGCGCAAGGGCGCGCCGGTGATCTTCGGCAACTTCCTGTCGTCGATGTCGTTGCGCTCGGGTTCGCCGACCTTCGGCACTCCGGAACCGGCCATCGGGTCGATGGTGATCGGACAACTGGCGCGGCGTCTGAACCTGCCGTTGCGATGCGCCGGGAATTTCTCAAACTCCAAGCTTCCCGATGCCCAGGCCATGAACGAGGCCACCATGTCCATGCTTTCGGCGGTTCATTGCGGGGCGAATTTCATCCTGCACTCTGCCGGCTTTCTCGACGGCCTGCTGTCGATGTCCTACGAGAAGTTCGTCATGGACGCAGATTTTTGCGGTGCGCTGCACTCCTACCTCGCCGGAGTGGTCGTGGACGACAACTCGCTGGCGCTGGACGCATTCAGGGAGGTGGGTGTCGGAAAGCACTTTCTCGGTTGCGCCCATACGATGGAAAACTATCAGACGGCCTTCTGGGATTCGACGATTGCCGACAATGAGCCCTTCGAGAAATGGGACATTGCCGGGCGAACGGATGCGGCGAGCCGGGCAAACCTGCGCTGGAAGCAGATGCTCGCCGATTATCAGGCGCCGCCCATTGATGTTGCCGTCGATGACGCGCTGATCGGTTATATCGAGCGCACCAAGGCCGCCCAGGCCGATGCGTGGTATTGACAGGAAAGGGGCGTGACCGATGGCGCAAATCACTGATCCGCTGCTGCAACCCTACCAGCTCGGCCGGCTGACGCTTAAGAACCGCATCATGACCACCAGTCATGAGCCCGCTTATCCCGAAGACGGGATGCCCAAGGATCGTTACCGGGCCTATCACGTCGAGCGTGCCCGCGCCGGGATCGCCATGACCATGACGGCAGGCTCAGCGGCGGTGTCCAAGGACAGCCCACCGGTCTTCAACAATGTTCTCGCCTACAAGGACGAGGTCGTCGGCTGGATGAAGCAGCTCACCGACGAGTGCCACGAGCACGGCTGCGCGGTGATGATCCAGCTCACCCATCTCGGCCGCCGTACCCACTGGAACAAGGGCGACTGGCTGCCTGCCCTCTCCACCAGCCATCAACGGGAGCCCGCGCACCGGGCGTTCCCGAAAAAGATGGAAGACTGGGACATCGCGCGCGTCATCACCGACTATGCCGACGCCGCAGAACGCATGGCCGACGCCGGTCTCGATGGCATCGAGCTCGAATGTTACGGCCATCTGATGGACCAGTTCATGTCGCCGCTCACCAATGAGCTTAACGGCCCCTATGGCGGCAATCTTGAAAACCGCGCCCGCTTCGCGCTCGATGTGGTCGCGGCGATCAGGGCAAGGGTGGGAGACAGGTTGCTGGTCGGCATTCGCTATACCGCCGACGAAGCCGCCAGGGGCGGCATCGACGAGGAGGAGGGTGTTGCCATCGGCCACATGTTCAAGGCTACCGGTCAGGTCGATTTTCTCAACGTCATCCGTGGCCAGATCCACACCGATCCGGCGATGACCGACGTTATCCCGGTGCAGGGCATGCGCTCGGCCCCCCATCTCGATTTCGCGGGCCGCATCCGTGCTGAAGTCGGGCTGCCGACCTTCCACGCGGCCCGCATCCCGGACGTGGCCACCGCCCGTCATGCGATCTCGAGCGGCAAGCTCGACATGATCGGCATGACACGCGCCCACATGGCCGATCCGCATCTGGTCCGGAAGATCATGGAGGGCCGCGAGGATGATATCCGGCCTTGCGTCGGCGCCACCTATTGCCTCGATCGTATCTACCAGGCGGGCGATGCGCTCTGCATCCACAATCCGGCCACCGGCCGGGAACTGACCATGCCGCACACGATCCCGCCCGCCGACAGGGCCAGGCGCGTCGTCATCGTCGGGGCAGGGCCCGCAGGTCTGGAGGCGGCCCGGGTCGCGGCCGAACGCGGACACCGGGTGACGGTGTTCGAGGCGCAGCCCGACCCAGGCGGCCAGATCCGGCTGACGGCACAGAACCAGCGCCGCAAGGAGATGATCGGCATCATCGAATGGCGCATGGCGCAATGCGCCGCCCGCGATGTCGAGTTCCGTTTCAACACCTGGGCGGAGGCCGCAGATGTCATCGCCGAGAATCCGGACGTGGTGATCATCGCCACCGGCGGCCTGCCGCACACCGGGGTGCTGGAGCAGGGCAATGACCTGGTGGTCTCGAGCTGGGACCTGATCTCCGGCGACGTGAAACCCGGCAAGCAGGTTCTGATCTATGACGACGCCGGCGACCATGCCGGGCTGCAGGCGGCCGAAGTGGCCGCTCAGGCCGGGGCCTCGGTCGAGATCATGACACCGGACCGCAGCTTCGCGCCGGACGTGATGGCGATGAACTTGGTGCCATACATGCGGTCGCTGCAGGACAAGGACGTCACCTTCACGGTGACCTACCGGCTGACCGCTGTCGAGCGCGACGGCAATCAGCTAAAGGCTGTGATCGGCAGCGACTACATGCCGCTCGCCAAGACCCGCCATTTCGACCAGATCGTCATCAACCACGGGACATTGCCGCTGGATGATCTCTATTTCGAGCTCAGGCCGCACTCGTCAAATCTCGGTCAGGTCGATTATGACGCGTTCATTGCTGGCACGCCGCAGATGCTGAACGGCGGGCCTACCGATGGCGCCGGTTTCCAGCTCTTCCGCATCGGCGATGCGATCGCCGCGCGAAACACCCATGCCGCGATCTATGATGCGCTGAGGCTGGTCAAGGAGATCTGACACCCGAGGCCGGCAAGCCATGCCAAGCCGGCCGGGAGCCTATAGCAGGTAGTCGGGCTCGAACCGGCCCTTGACCGGGTGGTTGAGAATGAAGGTGTTGCCGGCTTCGGGATTGCGCTCAAGTTGTTCCTGGCTCATTCCCTCCTTTGCGGAGGTCACCAGCAGCCGGCCGGCATCGGCACCCACGAAAGCAGGGCACGTACTCTTGCTCGCCGGCACTTCCAGCGACAACAGATGCTCTCCGCTGGGTGAATAGGCGTCGACGCATCCCGCGCCCCAGCGCGCGTTCCAGATCACGCCGTCGGTGTCGCACACCGCTCCGTCAATTCCACCGTCGCCGCCGCTATGATCGACAAGCACCTCGGGTTCGCCGGTCGGAAGGCCCGTCGCGGGATCGACCGCCACCTGCATCAGCTTGTTCACCGCCGTATCTGTGAAATAGGCAATAGCGCCGTCCGGCGAGAAACAGATCGCGTTGGGAATCGAAATGCCGGGATAGAGCTTCGTGACGGTGCCGCGCGCGACATGGTAGATCGTGCCGGCTCCGTTTTCCGCGTTCTTGCCCATGGTCCCGAACCACAGCGCACCGCTCTGGTGCACCCGTCCGTCATTCGAGCGCGTGGCGGCGGCGTCGGCTTCGATCGGCGTGACCAGTTCCATGGCGCCGGTTCCGGTCTGGCGCAGGTAAAGCCCAGCCTCGGTCGCCACGATCTGCCGGTCCGCATCGACCCGCGCCAGAACGCTGCCCATGGCCGGAAGCGGGTGCTGCCGGATTGCCCCGGTCACAAGCACATGTTCGAACAATATCTTGCCCAGGATATCGAACCACCATGCGGTGCCTGTATGCGGGTCGAATGTCGGTCCTTCGCCCAGCATGCAGGCCGGAGCCTCGACGGTTGTTCCGGAGAAGGGGATTGTGTTTCCTGCCATCAGGAGATCTCCAATGCGTCATAGGCGGCAACCGCCTCGCGGCCCCTCCGGGCGACTTCCTCGGCGGCCATGCCTTTCTTGTAAAGGCTCGATCCGAGCCCGAATGTGCGGATGCCGACCTTGGCGTAAGCCGCGAAATCCGTGTTTCCAACGCCGCCCACCGCGCCGATCGGCACGTCCGGCGGCAGCACGGCGGAAATCGCAGTGATGCCCGATGGTCCCAAAACGCTCGCGGGAAAAAACTTGAGCGCCGAGGCGCCCGCAGCGCAGGCGGCAAGCGCCTCGGTGGGGGAGAACACCCCGGGCATCGTCACCATGCCGTGCGATGCCGCGCGCCCGATCACCGCGGCGTCGACATTGGGGCTGACCATTAGCCGGCCGCCGGCATCATCGAGCCGGTCGACGTCTTCGACAGTCAGGACAGTGCCGGCTCCGATAAGTACGTCTGCCGGTGCGCGCTTCGCCGCCATCTCAATGGAGCGGAACGGTTCGGGAGAATTGAGCGGGATCTCGATGGCGGTCAGGCCTGCTTCGATCAGGCCGTCAACGATCGCTTCCGTCTCGTCGGGCCTGATCCCGCGAAGGATCGCCACCAGAGCGCGTTTCATCGAAGGAAAGGGAATTCGTGTCATGTCGGTTTCCGGTTCTTGGACTTGGCGCAATAGCTCCGCCAGGCTTCGTTCAGGCCTCTTTGAACGGCGACGTCTGCATCAATGTCATGCACCTTGGCCCCACATTCTGTAAGCGCCACATGGTATAGCCGCTCCAGCGCGCCGCTGGCCACAAGGACAATCGTTTCCCCGCCGCGAACGCCTGCGCCCGACAATTCGGAGCCGATCAGAATACCGGACAGACGGGCACGGTTTTCATCGTCCGACCAGTTGTGAAGCAACTGACCGGCACGCAGCGAGAACAGATGGTGCGTCGTCATTTCCGGACGGGTCCAGCCGTCGCGCACACCACTGGCAAAGGCGGGATTGCGCGGATCCACCGCACCGCCGCCGCCCGTGGAGTGGGAAAGGATCGTCTTGCCGCTGATGCAGGCGAACAGTTCTCCTGTCATGAACGTCTCGAAGCCCGAGACCACCGAGCCGCGCATCGAGACCCATTTCGAATGGGTGCCGGGCATGCAGTAGCGCGCCCCTTCTGTCCGGTCGAGGGAAGCGCCAAGCAATTGCGTTTCCTCGCCGCGCATCACGTCCGGCTCGTCCGGCGAACGCATGGCGAGCCCTGGAAGAATGATGATCTCGCGTGAGGTGCCGGGCACGCGGGTGGCGCTTTCGCCGATTGCGCCGACATCGGCCGGCGTGTCGAGATAGCCGGCCTCGATCCAGCCCTGCCGCGAACCGGCCATGCCGCAAATCACAACGGGGACATCGTCCGGAACGGCCAGGGATGCCAGGTGGCTTTCGAGAACGGTCTCGAACCCCCGGTCGGCAACGTCGGTCATGCCTTCGTGGCTGCGGTGCTCGGCAAGCACGGTTCCGTCGGCGGACAACAGCCATAGCCTGAAGCTTGAGGTCCCCCAGTCGACCGCGACGAGGTGCGGAGTGGTGCTCACATCATGCCTCCATCGGCAATCAGGACCTGCGCCGTGATCATGGAACTGGCGGCGGAGGAGAGGAAAAGGCAGGGGCCGACCATGTCTTCCGGCTCGATCGCACGCTTGAGGCATTGCCGGTCCATCATCGCCGCAAGCCCTTCGTCTGACACCCAAAGCCGTTTCTGCCGCTCGGTCATCACCCAGCCCGGAGCAATGGCGTTGACGCGAATTCCGTCCGGTCCGAGCCGGCCGGCAAGCCCCTTGGTCAGGCCGACGATACCGGCTTTCGCCGCTGTGTAGGAGGGCATGGTTCCAATGTTGAGCATGTAGGATGTCGATGTGAAATTGACGATTGCCCCGTTGCCCGCAGCGATCATGCCGGGTGCAACCGCCTTGGCGGCAAAGGCCACGGGCCTGAGATTGACAGCCTGATTGGCGTCCCAGTACTCGCCATCCATGTCCAGCAATTCGTGCCGGTCATCGAGCGCGGCGTTGTTGACGAGAACCCGCACCGGTCCATGGGCGTCTTCGGTCCGCGCCACCGCTTCGCCGATGGCGTCGAGATCCTTGAGATCCGCCTCAATGAACAAGGGCGTGAACTTGCCGGCACCAGCCAGCCGTTCGGCAAGCGCGCGACTCGGATCCCCGGCAATGTCGATAAAGGCCACCCTGGCCCCCTGGCGTACGAACCCTTCGGTCAGCGCCGCGCCGATCCCGGTGCCGCCGCCGGTGATCAGGACGGATGCCCCGTCGAGATCCGGATAGACCGGGTATGCGGATGCTTCACTCATATTGACTCCCCTGAGCGTGTGGTCTTGCTTTCCGTCCCGGCTGTCAAGGGCAGGGACGGCGCGATGAAAAGCGTGTTCTCTTGTTTGGGCGTCCGGACAGGTCTGCCCCGGGGCAATCCGCAGGCTCGACCCCTCTCATGCTTCGGGAAAACGGTAGTCCTTGAGTTGCTCGCGCAAGGCGGTCTTCTGGATCTTGCCTGTGGCCGTATGCGGTATCTCCTCGACAAAGACCACATCATCCGGCATCCACCATTTGGCGATCTTGCCCTCAAGGAAGCCGCTGATATCGTCCTTGCCGGGCGAGCGCCCCTCCTTGAGAACGACCACCAGCAGGGGCCGTTCATCCCATTTCGGATGGGCCACGCCTATGACGGCGGCTTCCGCGACATCGCGATGGCCAACCGCCAGGTTTTCGATTTCGATCGAGGAGATCCATTCGCCGCCGGACTTGATGACGTCCTTGGCCCGGTCGGTGATCTGCATGTAGCCATGCGGATCGATATGGGCGACATCGCCGGTATCGAACCAGCCTTCGCCATCGAACTGTTCCGCGCCGCGGCCCTTGTAGTAGGAAGCCGAGACGGCAGGGCCGCGCACCTTCAGCCGGCCGAATGTCTTGCCGTCCCAGGGCAGTTCCGTGTTCTCGTCGTCGGTGATCTTCATCTCGACGGTAAAAGGCGGATGCCCCTGCTTGGCCTGAAGGTCGAGCTTTTCCTCGCCTTCAAGATGCGCATATTCCGGCTTTATCGAGCACAGGGTGCCAAGCGGACTCATCTCCGTCATTCCCCAGGCATGCACCACGTCGACGCCGTAATTGTCCTGGAAGGCCTGGGTAATTGCCCTGGGGCAGGCCGAGCCGCCGATCACCACGCGATCGAGATCGGGAAGCGATCCGCCTTCCTTTTCCATCCGCTGGAGCAGCATCAGCCAGACCGTCGGAACCGCGGCGGTGATCGACACCTTCTCCTGGGTCAGCATCTGGTAGATCGATTCACCATCCATGCCCGCGCCGGGCATGACCATTGCGCAGCCCGACATCGGGCCGGAGAAGGCGGTCGACCAGCCATTGGCGTGAAACAGTGGCACGACCGGCATCAGGCGGTCTTTCGACGCGAGATTGAGCATGTCCGGCTGAAGCGCGGCGAGGGCATGGAGAACATTGGATCGGTGGGAATAGACCACGCCCTTCGGGTCGCCGGTGGTGCCGGACGTATAGCACATTCCGGCTGCCGTGCGCTCATCGACATCCGCCCAGCGGAAGTCGCCGTCGGCCTCGGCGATGTAGCTCTCATAGGAAACTGCGTTTGGCAACGAGGTTTCCGGCATGTGTGCGTCATCGGTCAGGATGATGACGCGCTCGAGGCTCGGAACCTTCGGGGCAATCATCTCGACCAGCTTGACGAAGGTCAGGTCGACGAAGAGGATCCTGTCCTCGGCGTCGTTCATGATCCAGGCGATCTGCTCGTGAAACAGCCGCGGATTGAGCGTGTGGTAGACCGCGCCGACGCCGAGGATGCCGTACCAACTCTCCAGATGCCGCCAGGTGTTCCAGGCCATGGTCGCCAACCTGTCGCCGAGGCCAACGCCGTCACGCGCAAGACGCTGAGACAGTTTGAGCGACCGCAATCGAATGTCGGCGTAATTGGTCCTGTGGATCGGGCCTTCCACTGAACGCGAAACCACTTCGCGCGCACCATGATAGGTCGCGGCATGATCGATCACCTTGTGGCACAGCAACGGCCAGTCCTGCATCAATCCAAGCATGAATTCCCCTCCCAAAGGCATTTTTGCGCAGCGGGCTTGTCGCCCCCGGTTGCCGCTCAAACCATATCACGATTTTTTTCCAGGCAACCGGTTTTGCACCTTCCTGCGCAGGAGCGGATTTTGCATACGATCGGCGATCAGTATAGCCTTGCAACGGGAATCATATGGCGACAACCATGGCGCGATTTCAGCTGCGTACCGGCATTCATTTGCCCAATCGTCGCGGAACATATTTTTTAGGGGTTATGGATGAAGTTTTTATCCGCTAAAGGGCATTTTGAGCCCTTGAGAAATCAAGCCAGTGCAAAGTCGATGACCCGCGCCATGAAGATCACGTGGTGGTCATGTGAAAACCGTTCAGGTGAGAAATGAACCCCCGCCGTTCAGATGACGAATCCCTGGATTCCATTCGTCTCAGGCTCGACAAATGTGCCACCCAATTCGATCTTTTCCGCCTTCTGAGGGAGATCACCCAGCTTTACGGGTTCGACAGTTTCTTCGTGGCCGGACCTGGCGAAGACGGCGTCCGGACGCTGACGGACATGATCATCATCAGTTCTGCGCAGTCCAACCTCATCCAACGCTATGATGAAATCGGTCTGTTCGAGAAGAGCCCCCTGAGGCATGCCCTGAACGGAATCGGCGTGCCCTTTCACTGCAGGCTCGATGGTGATTTCAAGGACTGTACGCCGGAGCAACTTCAGGCATTGAAAGCATTCCGGGAGGAGTTCAACCTCGACAGCTGTTTTGTGACACCGGTGTATCATCGCGATTTCGGACCGGGCACGGTCTGTTTTCTGGGCAAACGGGAGCCAATGGGCTTCGCCGACACCGCGGATCTGGCGCTGGTCTCACAATATGCCCATAAAAAGTTGAGGTCGGTTTCTGCCCAGCCGGTGATGGTCGATTCTCCGCTGACCGAGCGCGAGCGCGAGTGCCTGGTCTGGACTTCGAGCGGCAAGACCTCGGTCGAGATTGCCCGGATTCTCAGCCTGTCGGAGCACACGGTCAACCATTACCTGAACAATGCGGCGCGCAAGCTCAATGCGGTCAACCGCACGCAGGCGGTCGCTTTCGCGATCCGTCACGGTTTTATCGACTGAAGCTGGGGACAGACGGCAACCGGAGATGCCGCCCGCTTTCTCCGCTTTCCCTATTGCTGAACCGGGTACCAGTAGCGCGCATCGGCCTCTCCCCGGATGATGCGCACATGCTGGTTGGCGAAAACCCTGTAGGGGTGGCTCCATTCGCCATCCGGCCACTGCACACGGATCGTTGCCCGTTCGGAAACCCCGAGCCCTACATGTGAAAAGCCCGTCTGGCCCGACGCATGTCCTCCGCCGACCTGAAGCCTGCGTGTCTGGGTCCGCGTCCCGGTTCGCACCGAAATCAGAGCGCCGACGGCGTGGGGATTGATCTTGCCATTGTCGAGTTCGATCTTGATCCAGTTTCCGAGCTGCCTGTGCCCCCACTCCGTGGCAGCGCCCAGGTTCCGGAACAGGCTTGCCCGGTGCTCGCGGTTGATCACCAGCAGGTCCAGCATGCCATCCATGTTGAAATCCTCCACCACCGCGCCGCGGCCGCGGGTATCAAGCGCGATTCCTGCCGTATTCCCGTGCTCGTGGAAGGTTCCGTCAAAGCCGCCGAGCAGCAGGTTGTCGGGGTCGTAGCCGGCAAAATCCGGCATCGCCTGCACGTTGCCCTTTGCGATGAAAAGGTCTGTCAAAGTATCGTTGTTGATGTCCGCAAACTGGCTGTGCCATCCGGTCGAAGGCTTGTGGTCACCACCGGTATATGGGCGGTGCGCCGTAGCGCCTTTCTCGAATGCGATGTCTCGGTAGACAGGCCTGTTTTCATCGGCCTCCTCGTCGAGCTTTTGCAGCTTGGTGTCGCCCATCGATGTGAGTGCATATTCCGGCAACCCGTCGGCGTCGAAATCGGTTTCGGCAATGCCCATGCCCCAGATCGTCAGGCGTTGCCAGCCCTGTGACGACGAGTAAAGCCGTGGTGCCCGGCCGTCGCGCAAATCCCAGAGTTGTTCCTGTCCGCCACGATAATACTGGCGGTCATTGGTGACCCGGAGGTCCGCCGTCCCGGACCTGTTCCAGTCGGTGAACAGCATCGACAAGGCACAGTGACCCGGCTCGAGCGCGCGCGCCTGGCTGTAGTCCGGCGTCTCGGCGTCGAGTGGCCTCAGCAGAGTGTTGGGTTCGCAGGTGCCGAACGGCGTCCCGGGAGCCGACCTGTCGACATAATTGCCGATGGCAATGGTCGGGAACCGGTTTTCGCCTTCCCACGTCGCCGACATGGCCGTAGACCAGGCCCGGCCGCCATCAAACCCGAAGGCGCGGTTGGCTTTCTCGAAGGTGCAGTCGGGCCCGCCCTTGAGCACGATGTTGCGACCCAGACGCAGCAAGACAACATCCATGTGCCGGTCATTGTCGATGTCGAGCGGATAGGCGCCGAGAACCTTGTGCAGGTCCTCTTCAGCCAACCCGAGGTCCTTCGGGAGGAAAGACAGCGCACCGCCGGTCGGGCTGTCATTGACAAGAAGCTCAATCGGCGAAGTGCCGCCGGCAAGCAGCAGGTCCGGCAGGCGGTCGCCATTGCAGTCGAAGCTTGCTGCTCCCCCGCCGACGAAGAATTCCCATGGGCCGGTGTAGCTGTGATCGATACCGGCAGCGATTGCCTCTTCCTTCAGAATGGGCACATCGCTGCCGGTATCTGCCTCGGCAAGGGCAGGGCCGGACATCAGGAGGCCGGAGAGGGCGAAGGCTAAAGTCGATCGAACAATCTTCATGGCTCTATCACCAGGGTCTTGAGAAACGCGATGAGTGAAAGCTTGTCGGCTTCCGCGCTCTCCGCATAGGCATCGCGCGCCTTTCGTCCGTCGCCGCCATGCGCCAGTATGATTTCGTCGAGTGTGGTGAAATCATTGCGATGGCCATAGGGCGCGGTCGAACCGACACCCCAGAGTTCGGAAGTCTGGAAGATGTTGCGGTCGACGAAGCGCTGGGAAAGCAGCTCATTGCCGAGCGCATCGATTTGTCTGTCGGTCATGGTGTGGCGTTTCAGGTCGCCGTAAAGAGGCACGAGAACGCGGCCCTTCTCGTCCCGGGGCAGGTCTTTCGCCCAATTCAGCAGTTCGAGGTCGTAGACGGCGGGCGTTTCGACCTGTCCGGCATTCAAGGTTCCCGCGGAATCGAATGCACCAGGGTCGGAAAAGCTCAGGCTCTCAAGCGGAAGGTGAGGGCGGTGGCAATCCGCGCAGCCCAGTGTTCCGAACATCTCCTCGCCACGTGCTGCCGCCTCAGACCATCCCTCAACCAATGGAACGACCTGTGTCGGCGCGGGCAGGGTGGCCTGCCATGCGACCAGGGCCGAGACGTCGGCAGCGTTCACTTCGCGTGACATGCCGTCGCCGTCAAAGTCGTCGGTTCCTGTCCAGCGCGCGCCAAATCTCTCGTCGGGCTGCATGCCGTGGTGGTGGTTGAGCGCATTGACGGTGAACTGCCGCAGCGATGTCATCACGCCCTTCTGACTGAAGGGTCGGATGACCAGGTCGGTATCGACACCGTCGAGTTCATCAAGCCGCACGGAGCCGTCCGCTTCGGCGGTGATGAAGCCGAATTCGACGCCCTTCGTGACGAGCGCCCGCCGTACCGGCTCACCGGATGAACGTGCCGCGGCCAGAGCCTCGTTCCGAGTGCGCTGCAGATCAAGGCTCATTTCCCTGGCCAGCAGTTCGACCAGCCCGGACCCGAAGAGGTGGTTGGAGCCGCGCTCGTTCGAGAACTGCGGATCGAGCGAATCGAAGTCCGCGCTCTCAAAACCCTCCGAGACGAAGACGTTTGTGACGAAATCGCCGGCACCGCCCATCAGCGGCGTGTTGTGGCAGGCCGCGCAGGAGCCTCCATCGGGTCCGGCGGTCCTGAGAAAAGGTTGCTCGCGCGGGTGCTTGCGCCGTGTCGGGTCGATGGCCTGCGTCGCTTGCGGACGCCCGGCGCCGTCGAGCTTCGTGAAGCTGGCCGCAAACAGCGCCTCGCCTATGGCGATGAGATGAAGCAACTCGTCCTTTGCCAACACGCCTTCCGGCATCCGCTCCAGCGAACCAAGCTCCGTGGTCCGCTCCGCCCATGGCACATCCGGCGGCATGGCGGCGGCGAGTTGTTCTTCGGCGAAACTTGGTCCTGAGGCCAGCATCAGAAGCCCGGCCGCTCCCGACGCCAGCAGCAAGCGCCCGCTGTAAAACCCTCTTTTCATGTTTCTCCTCCTCGCCCGTTGGTTCCGGGCTTTTCAATCCTGGCCCCGGCTGCTCTGGGCGCAATTGCCTCGCGGTCGATTGCCGCCATGGTGTGGTTGAGATGCCCCTCGAACACCAGCCGCTCCTCATCCAGTGACAATGAAATCTCCGGCGGCCCTTCGATCCGGACTCCGAGCGATGCGGAAAGGCCTTCATCGATGCCGGGTCTCATCAGATCGAAAAACGGTACGCCCGGTCCGGTGAAGACCACCGGCATTTTCCCGTGAAGACTGATCAGGCGGGCCAGGCCGTTTCCGATGGCGGTGCCTGCGTCGCGGAACGCGGCACTTGAAAGTCGGTCGCCCTTTCGCGCAGCGGCGGCGATCTTGGCGATCTCCATGAACGGGACAAAATTCGCCGGAATCGTGTTCAACGGGACTCTGAAAGCCGCCCTCAGGATGGCATAGGAGCCCGCATAGGCCTCGATGCATCCATAGGATCCGCAGCGGCACAGCGCGCCGCCATGGCTGTGAATCATGTGACCGAAGCCCGGCGCCCGGGCACGCGGAGATTCGTATCCGTCCGCATGCACCACGCCCAGGCCGATCGAATGGCCCAGCGACAAGGCTGCAAGCCGCGGAATAGGTCTGCCTTCGGTCTGGCTGAGCGAGGAATGCAGAGCGCTTGCGACAAGCAGGCTTTCGTGGTTCAGGCTCACCTGGGCGTCCCAGTCCGGCGCCAGGGTCTTGCGCATGTCGATTTGTTGACCGCCCAGAACAGATGACCACAGAAGCGTCGTGTTATCGTCCGCCACCACGCCCTTTGAAGAGATCGAGATCGCTTTCAAATCCTCGCGTGACACTCTGGATTTGCTCGCGAGCCGGAAGAGCGCCGAGCGTATTCCCGCGGCAAAGTCCTCGATCTTCTGGCCGGCATTGTCGCGCTTTTCCTCGATGCGGTGGATCAGCGTTCCCGAGTAGTCGACCATGGAGTACTGCAACATGTCGGAGGAAATCCGCACGAAGGCCGCATAGGCAGCCGATCGCCGCTGCTTGAAAAGGATGCGCGGCCGGCCGCGCCCGCCGGCCGGAGGCGCCTCTGTACGCTCGATGACCTTTTCATCGACCAGTTCATGCGTGATTGCCGTCACGGTCGCCGAGGCAAGTCCTGTCTCCACGGCGAGCTCGGTGTGGGACTGACCGTTTTTCCGGCGCAACGCACCCAGCACAAGCGCGCGATTTTGCCGGCGTATGAGCTCGGTGCTCGATTTTGTCAGCATGATAAACGCGGCCGCTTCATGTGCAGATGTCTGCCGGTGTATCGCCCGGGTGCATCCGGGCCCAACCGGGCGGCTCCTCTCTTTGCATTCGCACAGGTCCTCCTGTTTTTGCAGGAGTTTCCGTGTGCGCGTTTCCATCCCTTTTGCGGGCTTCGTACGACCCTCGTTCAGGTCACATACTATGTGCCGCAATCCTGTCTGTCTTGTGCCGAAATCGGTTTTCCCGTTCTTGCGCGCCCATCCGTCCCTGGCCGCACTCGCCCCGGAAACACCGCGGTCGCCGGGGCGTGTTGACAGCGTGCGGGAAGCCTGACATTAATTTTCTCGACTGTCGAGAAAAAGCTTGCTGATGGTTTTCGCAGGCTGTGCAGTTGAACATTGGCCGGATCGGAGGAGTCCGACCGGCAGACAATTTCCTTGGGAGGACTACATGAAATCCATTATCCATCTTCTGGCCGGATCGGCCATTGCACTCACCATGTCCACGGCTGCCTTTGCGGCCGACAAGGTGATCGGCGTATCCTGGTCGAACTTTCAGGAAGAGCGCTGGAAAACCGACGAGGCAGCAATGAAGGCCGCCATCGAGGCCGCCGGCGACACCTATGTTTCGACCGACGCGCAGTCGTCTGCAGCCAAGCAGCTTTCGGACGTCGAAAGCCTGATGGCGCAGGGCGTTGATGCGCTAATCGTTCTGGCGCAAGACACCCAGGCCATCATCCCGGCCGTTCAGGCCGCCGCCGACGAAAACATCCCGGTGATTGCCTATGACCGCCTGATCGAGGACGAGCGCGCCTTCTACCTGACCTTCGACAACGTCGAGGTCGGACGCATGCAGGCACGTGCGGTTCTCGCTGCCGCGCCGAAGGGCAGTTACGTCATGATCAAGGGCTCGCCGACCGATCCGAACGCCGACTTCCTTCGCGGCGGTCAGCAGGAAGTCCTGCAGTCGGCCATCGATGCCGGCGACATCGAGATCGTTGCCGAGGCCTACACCGATGGATGGCTTCCGGCCAACGCCCAGCGCAACATGGAACAGATCCTGACAGCGCAGGACAACAAGGTCGACGCTGTCGTGGCTTCCAATGACGGTACCGCCGGCGGCGCCGTCGCGGCTCTCACCGCACAGGGCATGGCTGGCATTCCCGTGTCGGGTCAGGACGGCGATCATGCTGCGCTGAACCGGGTTGCTAAGGGCACGCAGACCGTGAGCGTCTGGAAGGACGCCCGCGCACTCGGCTCTGCAGCCGGTGAAATCGCGGCCAAACTGGCCGATGGCACCGCAATGAGTGATATCGACGGTACTGTTGAGTGGACCTCGCCGTCAGGCACGACCATGACCGCGATGTTCCTGGCCCCGGTTCCGATCACCCAGGACAATCTCACCACGGTCGTTGACGCGGGCTGGATCAGCCAGGAAGACCTGTGTCAGGGTGTCTCCGACGGCCCGGCTCCCTGTAACTAAGACTTCTCCTTTGTTACGACCATGAATAGTGTCTCCACCTTTCGGTGGGGGCACATCTCTGTATTTTTATCCGGAAGACGGTCATGACCGATACGCCAACCGCCACCAGCGCTCCGCCGAAGCAACGTAACTTTTTTGCAGCACTCGAAATCGACACCCGTCTGCTCGGCATGATCGG
This sequence comes from Hoeflea sp., assembly GCA_040216675.1. Lineage (GTDB taxonomy): Bacteria > Pseudomonadota > Alphaproteobacteria > Rhizobiales > Rhizobiaceae > Hoeflea. Next base: position 451,944 of record JAVJOR010000004.1, read on the forward strand.
CGCCTTCGTGTTGATCTGCCTGGTTTTCAATTTCCTCACCGATGGGCGTTTCATGACGCCGCGCAACCTATTCAACCTGACAATCCAGACAGCGTCTGTGGCGATCATGGCGACCGGCATGGTGTTCGTTATCGTCACCCGCAATATCGATCTGTCGGTGGGTTCGCTGCTTGCGACATGCTCGGCGATGATGGCGATGACCCAGACATGGTTCATTCCGGACTTGCTTGGCTTCGGCCTCAATCATCCGATAACCATGCCGGTGGCCATCGTCGTCGGCATGATGGCCGGAATTGTCATCGGCGGTTTCCAAGGCTGGCTCATAGGTTATCTCGCCATCCCGGCCTTCATCGTCACGCTTGGCGGCTTCCTCGTCTGGCGCAACGTTGCCTGGCACTTGACCAAGGGCCAGACAATCGGCCCTCTGGACCAGAATTTCCAGCTCTTCGGCGGCATCAACGGAACGCTTGGCGAAACATGGAGCTGGGTCTTCGCGGCGGTCGCAATCCTCGGCTCCATCTATGTGCTGTACCAGACACGGCGGACCAAGGTGGCTCACGAATTCCCGGTCAAGCCGGTTTGGGCCGAGATCCTGATGGGTGCAATCATCGCAGCCACGATCATCGGCTTTGTGACTGTGCTGAACGCCTACCAGATTCCGACCGCGCGGCTTGAGCGCATCTACGAAGCCCGCGGTCAGATCCTGCCGGAAGGCACGGTGGCGGGGTACGGTATACCGATATCGGTGCTGGTGCTGATTCTGATCGTTATTGTCATGACCATCATTGCCCGGCGCACCAGGTTGGGGCGCTATATCTTCGCAACCGGCGGAAACCCGGAAGCGGCAGAACTGGCGGGTATCAATACCCGTCTGCTGACAGTGAAGGTTTTTGCCATCATGGGCGTGCTGTGCGCAATTTCGGCGGTTGTCGCTTCTTCGCGCCTGACGTTCCATTCCAACGATATCGGCACACTCGATGAGTTGAGGGTGATCGCGGCGGCCGTGATCGGCGGCACGGCACTCGCCGGCGGCATCGGCACGATATACGGCGCCGTTCTCGGTGCGCTGATCATGCAGAGCCTGCAGTCGGGCATGGCCATGGTGGGTGTTGATGCTCCGTACCAGAACATGGTTGTCGGTTCGGTGCTTGTTCTCGCCGTCTTCATTGATATCCTTTACCGCCGCCGGACGGGAGACAAATCATGACTACACCACTTGTTGAAATGCGTGACATGGTGAAGTCGTTCGGCGGCATCAGGGCTGTCGACCATGTCTCCATCGATCTCTATCCGGGCGAAGTTGTCGGCGTTCTCGGCCATAACGGTGCGGGCAAGTCGGTGCTGATGAAGATGCTGTCGGGCGCCTTGCAGCGCGACAGCGGCGAGATCTACATCAATGGCGAGAAGGCTGCGATCAACAATCCGCGTGACGCGCGCGACTATCAGATCGAAACCATCTACCAGTATCTCGCGCTCGCCGACAATCTTGACGCTGCATCCAATCTTTTCCTCGGGCGTGAGCTCATGGGTGGGGCGGGTTTTCTGGACGACGCCTTGATGGAGGCCGAGACGCGCAAGATCCTGGCACGTCTCAATCCGAACTTCCGGCGCTTTCATACGCCGGTGGCAGGACTGTCGGGCGGTCAGCGCCAATCGGTTGCTATCGCGCGCGCGGTCTATTTCAACGCCAAGATCCTGATCATGGACGAGCCGACCGCGGCACTCGGCGTTCAGGAAACCCGGATGGTGGCCGAACTGATCGAGCAGCTGAAATCGGAAGGTATCGGCATCTTGCTCATCGACCACGACATCCATCAGGTGAAGATGTTGTGCGACCGTGCCAACGTCATGAAGAACGGCCAGCTTGTCGGCACGGTCAAGGTGGACGAGGTGACCGAGGATGACATGCTTGGCATGATCATCGCGGGCAAGTGCCCGGCCAATGCCGTGCCCGGTCCCGGCGCGCTGCAGATGGCCTGACGCGGCCACGGGAACCGGGACGGCGTCCCGGTTCCCGCTCGTGTTTCATGGTGGTGCCTGAACACACTTTTTTACAGGCTTCACATTTGTTTTACCGGAAGATCAAAAAATCTGCGGGCCGCCTATTGCATTGCAGCATTTCGTGCCCCATATCGCAATCAACGCCACGCCGGACACCTCCTCCTCCCAATGTTCGGCTTGGCAGTCGTCGAAACGGTATCACCGGGATCCTCCTCCCAAGCACCGGTGAGAGGTTTCGACAGAGTACAAGCGCCTGTCGGGTCTGACCCGGCAGGCGTTTTGTTTTTTGCGCCGCAAAACACAAAACGCTCAGGACGCGGCGTGGGGGCGGTGGATCTATTCGGCGGGGGCGAACATCGCCTTGTGGGACTGGGCGGTGGAATGGATATGGTCGGCCACGATACGCACCCTGGCCAGATCGCGCGCAGATTCATGATAGACCATGTAATATGACCGCTCGATACGGTGCTCGGGGAGCACGCGCACGAGGTTCGGGTCCAGTCCGGCGATGTAGTCATGCAGCACGGCTACGCCAGCGCCGGAGCGCACCGCCTCGGTCTGACCTGTGGCGCTGGATATCTCGAACCGCGCAGTCCAGTTGCGCAGGATCTCCCGTGTGAAATGAAGCGAGGGCGAAAAGATCAGATCCTCGACATAGCTGATCAGCCGGTGCTGTTTGAGATCTTCGGCGTTTCGCGGCGTTCCATACGCGTCGAGATAGCTGCGCGAAGCATAAAGCGAAAGCGTGTAGTCTACGAGCTTGCGCGCCACCAGTCGGCCCTCCGCTGGCCGCTCCACGGTGATCGCGATATCCGCCTCGCGTTGAGGCAGCGAAAAACTCCGTGGCACCGGAACGAGTTGCAGGCGCAGGTCTGGGTGCTGTGCCGTCAGGGATCCCAGCCGCGGCGCCAGAAACGAGACGCCGAAACCGTCCGGCGCGCCGATCCGGACCGTCCCCGATATGGTGCTGTCGGTGCGTCCGAGACTGGCCTGGGCGGAGAGCCACTCGGCTTCCATCCGCTCGGCATGGGCGAGGAAGGCCTCGCCTTCGCCGGTAAGGCCGCAGCCATTGGTGCGCCGGACGAGCAATTGTGTGTCGAGCGCCGCTTCGAGCGACGTGATCCGTCTTGCTGCCGTCGCATGGTTGATGCCCAGGCGCCGGGCCGCGGCAAGTATCTGTCCGGCCCTCGCGACAGCGAGGAAGACCCGTATGTCGTCCCAGTTCATGACATCTCCGCTGCGCAGGCCGAACAGGGCAGCGGCCTCCGCAGCTTCTTGAGGGATCGTTTGGGGACGGTCAAGGCTGCAGTGGGAGTGCGTTCGCGCCGGCTACGCGGCGCCTTCGGCCTGATCGCCGGAACCGATATCATCAAGGCGTCTTTGCAACGTCATGCGATCGATGCTTTGGAGCGGCAGGCTTGTGAAAGCCGAAATCCTTGCATTGAGCATGCGGTAGGCTTCGGCGAATGCAAGCCTTTTCTCGGCTTCGGTTCCGGTCGCCGCCACCGGATCAGGAACGCCCCAATGTGCGGACATCGGCTGTCCGGGCCAGACCGGACAGGCTTCATTCGCTGCACTGTCACAGACGGTAAAGACGAAATCGAGCGCCGGCGCGTCCGGTTCGGCGAACTCGCTCCAGTCCTTTGAGCGGGCGAAGCCGGTATCGTAGTTCAACTGCCTGAGCAGATCGAGCGTATAGGGGTGGACTTCACCCTTCGGCTGCGAACCTGCGGAAAACGCCCGGAACTTGCCCGAACCGATGCGGTTCATGATCGCTTCGGCGAGCACGGAGCGGGCCGAGTTCCCGGTGCATAGGAACAGCACATTGTAGATCTTGTCCGTCATTGAAGCACTCTCCCGGCTCTGGGCCGCCTGCGGCGGGTTGCCCGTTTAAATCAATATATCAAGAATACATGATAAAAAGAAGCAAGCAAGTGTTCAGGTGTCTCTTGGTGCTTGAACTCGAAGATCGCGCTCGGCAACGGGGGGGAAGAGTGAAGGGCCATGGAGAGGGCAGGGGCAGGCTTCAGCCTTGGCAGGATAGGCAGTGATCTACTGTTGCCGGTAAAACAGAACCGCCGCGCATCGTTGTCGGTGCGCGGCGGTTTCGGAAGGTCGTTCACACAATATTCGTGACTGGCTCATGAAAATGTGTCGGCGCGGCAGGTGTCAAGCTCCTGGCAGCTCACTGGAATCGATGCGTTCGAGACACTGATCCGGTATTTTCGGCCAATAGGCATCTTGGCAGCTTTCCACTTCAATCGTGCCGGACATCACTCGGCGTATACTCGCCTTGGACCGGACAGGTTGCTGATTCTCTACAGTTTCAATGCCCGGTGTCAAAATACGAGATTCACTCTCTGAAGTTCTTGTGCTCAGCCTGGAAGTACGAAATTCGCTTCTTGAAGTCATTCCGGTCTCGCTTTCCGCTGAAATATTTTTGAAATCAGCGGCGGCCAAAGAAGCGGCGCCGAGCACGAGCATGGAAGCTGATATGGTTGCGATCTTTTTCATGCCTTGACAACGCCTGAAAGCGGCTCTGGTTCCCATCAACCGGCTGGCCGCACCGCCGGATCAGTATCGGCAGAGACCTTTCAAGATACCGGCGAAGACGAATTTGGCGCTTTGAAGCGGGGCTGTGATGCCTTATACCGACTGCAATGCGTGGCCGCCCTGGGTGATCAATATCCATCCCTGCCACCGGCCCGGCTTTTGAATCCGGGCACTGGAATTCCCCGAACGAAAGAAAACGATGACGTCAAGGACAGATATCCACTCAGCCATTGATCATGCGCTGACCAAACGCGGCTATGATGCGCTGACCCCCGTGCAGGAAGCGGTGCTTGCGCCGGAATTGCGCGACGCTGACCTCCTGGTGTCGGCCCAGACCGGATCCGGCAAGACCGTGGCGTTCGGCATTTCGCTTGCCCCGACACTCATGGGAGACGAAGCGGTGCTGGCGCGCGCCGACACGCCGCTGGCTATCGTCATCGCGCCAACCCGCGAACTGGCATTGCAGGTCGAGCGCGAACTGTCCTGGCTCTACGGTGAGGCGCAGGCGCGCATCGCCACCTGTGTCGGCGGCATGAACATGATGACCGAGCGGCGCACGCTTGAGCGCGGCGTGCACATCGTTGTCGGCACCCCGGGACGGCTTCGCGACCATATCGAGCGCGGTTCGCTGGATCTGACGTCGATCCGGGCCGTCGTGCTTGATGAGGCCGACGAGATGCTCGATCTGGGTTTCCGCGATGATCTGGAATTCATTCTCGATGCTGCTCCGGACCAGCGCCGGACGCTGATGTTCTCGGCCACGGTCCCCAAGGCGATCGCAAGTCTGGCCAAGCGTTACCAGAACAAGGCGGTTCGGGTCACCACCGCGGGCGATCAGAAGCAGCATCTCGACATCGAATACCGGGCCCTGTCCGTGGCGCCGAACGACCGCGAGAACGCGGTCATCAATGTGCTCAGATACTATGACGCCAAGAATGCCATTGTGTTCTGCAGCACCCGCGCTACCGTCAATCATCTCACCGCGCGGTTCTCCAATCGTGGCTTTGCCGTGGTCGCGTTGTCGGGCGAGTTGAGCCAGAATGAGCGCAGCCACGCGCTGCAGGCGCTGCGCGACGGCCGAGCCAAGGTTTGCGTCGCGACGGATGTTGCGGCCCGGGGGCTCGATCTGCCCGATCTGGAACTGGTCATTCACGCCGATCTGCCCAAGACTCCTGAAACGCTCCTTCACCGTTCCGGCCGAACCGGCCGTGCCGGTCGCAAGGGCGTGTCCGCCCTGATCGTGCCCTACAACGCGCGGCGCCGCACCGAGCGACTGCTGTCCGATGCCCGGATTTCGGCCGACTGGGCGCGTCCGCCCTCAGCGGATGAAATCGTCGCACGGGATGATGAGCGACTGCTTGCGGACGCCCATTTCGAAGCAGCAATCGGTGAGGATGAAACGGCGATGGTCACGGCCTTGCTGGAGCGTCATGGCGCGGAAAAGGTCGCCGTCGCGCTGATGCGGATGCACCGCGCTGGCCGCTCGGCACCGGAAGAGCTGATCGATGCGGGGCCTGTGTCCGCGCCCGGTGGTAACTATCCGGAGCGGCAGCCGCGCGAGCATGTGCCGCTGCAGAATGCCGTCTGGTTCTCACTCTCCCTCGGCCGCAAGCAGTCGGCGGAGCCGCGCTGGCTGTTGCCGATGCTTTGCCGCGCGGGCCATATCACCAAGGCCGAAATCGGGTCCATCCGGATCCATGACCTCGAGACCCATGTGGAAATCTCGGGCAACGCCGCAGCCAAGTTCGAAGCCGCCATCGGCCCGACCCGCAAGATCGAAAAGAACGTCACCGTCACCCGGCTCGATGGTGTACCGGACGCGCCTGCGCGCGGCCCGCGCGCTCCCAGATCGGACGATTCTGCGTCCGGCGGGCCGCGCTCCGGCGCTGCCCGTGATTTCGATGGCGAACGCCCTCAGCGCGCCAAACCGGACTACGCCAAGAAGCGCCCCTTCACCGGCGGAAAGTCAAAGCGCAATGATCGTCCGCCACGCGACGATGCCTATGCCGACCGCAAGCCTGCCGGAGGAGACGACCTGCCTGCTGGCGCCACTCCGGGTGTCTGGCCCTATGATGATGTTGCCCCTGCGAAAGCCCCTGCCAGCCGCTCGAAGGCAGACGCCGGAGGTCCGGACGCCAAAAAGCCGGGTTCCCGCAAATTCGCAAAGCCGGAGGGCGGCGGGAATCATGCCGGTGGCGCCGGCAAGTCCGAGAAACCGGGGGGGGAATCCGGCAAGCCGAAACGCGACCGGCCGGATGACCGCTCTGAAAAGCCTGCCGGAGCGGCTGCAAAAGGCAAGAAGCCGCATCGCAAGGGCGATTCTGCGGGATCGGTTCCGGACAACCGCCCCGGGTCTGGCGGCCTCAAGCGCAAGCCGAAGGCCTGACCGCGCTCAGGCCTCTTGCGGGTCGAGCGCGTTGTCATCTGCATCATGGACCAGCAGATCGCCGGGCTGACAGTTCAACTCCACGCAGATGCGTTCAAGCGTTTCGAACCGGATGCCCTTGACCTTTCCCGATTTGAGCAGGGAGAGGTTTTGTTCCGTGATGCCGATGCGGGCCGCCAGTTCCTTTGAGCGCATTTTCCGCAGAGCCAGCATGACATCGAGACGAACGATGATGGCCATGATCAGATGATCTGCCGGTTGTCGTCGCGGACCTGTGCGGCAAGCTCCTGGATGCTTGCAACCGCAAAGAGAACCAATGCGGCTATCACGCCGCTCGCATGACTTGAACTCAGTGCCAGAGAGATGAAGCGCGAACCTTCCGGCATGTGGACACTCGCAACGAGGCTGCCAGGGATCTGCACCGCCACGGCATAAATGGTCGCGGCGAGCAGCCAGCCGCTGGCGCGGCGCATGAGGGTCGAAGCTTCAAGGTTGAGCGGCTCCTCCCGGGCAACGCTGCTGAACATTCTAGCCAGCGCGCACAAGGCAGCGACGGTCAGGGCGAGTTGTCCGAGTCCCAGGACAACCAGCATGAAGATCTGCGGATGCGTAAGCCCTTCCGCCAGAGGGTAGGCCTCGTTCGCCCATCCACGCAGGAGTTCAGCTCGGAACAGGGCTGCCAGGGTCACTGCAATGCCGAAGACAGTGCCGATCGCGGCGCCCACCCAAAGGATCATTGCAAGTCGCCGGCTGACCCGGTTGACCTTGTTCATGAGTGCATTCTCCATTGCGTTCTCCTGAGAAATATCTTATTCGGTTCATAAATTATCGTAAAACAATAATAAATCAAGGAGAAATTCGTGCTTGCGAAACGCTTTCTGATGCTTGCCCTCACGCTCCTTGCGGGAGGCTGTCTTTCCGTAACGCCTGGAGGACTGATGGAGGCCTCGCGCTTCGATCCGTTGACCAGCGATCCCGCCGGGCTCGGCGCAGGAGTGGCTGTGCCGCAGACCATTCGTCTTTCCGATGGTGATGTGGCCATCGTCATGAGCTATACGGTTGAACCGGAGAGCCGACCCCGCATTTCCGAGAAATTTGCGCTTGATGTTGCCGACGCCGGCGCATTGCCGGATGCGCCGCAGGCCCAATCCGGAGAACGGGTTTATGTGGCCAGCCTGTCCCAGGCCGATGCCGGGCGGATGCGCGAAACCCAGGCGCGGATCCTGGCACTCAAGGCAGCCGGGGTGGATGGTATCGGGGCTTTTTCCATTAGCGTAGGTGGTGGTTGTACAGTCAGCCCGCCGGTAGAAACCATGCCGGTCCGCACCTTCATCAGAACCCGTCAGAACGGTCCGTTCGTCCAGTTGACCGCTCGCCGTGACCTCCTGCGCGTTCTTCCGGTCGATCAGCGTGAGGCACTCAGGGAAGGCATACGCCAGTGCGAGGATGCGCCGGCCGGGGACTGATCCTGACCTGCATGCCTTGAGCGACCGACCAAGAAAATTACCCCCAAGAAAGTTCAAACGGCAGGCTGATGTATTTCCATATTCTTAAGGAAAGAGTGTTTCTATCGGCGTAACGGAAGAAGTGTCCTGCAAAGGCATGTGAGGTCTTCGGGGGATCGGAGCCACGCGACAGTCACATGCAAGTTTCGGATGGTCTTCTAGAACGAAACAGAACCCTATTTTTAAGGGCCCTACGGCGACCGCAAAAAGCCCACCGGCCCGGATCACTTGAAGTGAGGACAGGATGAACGAGACGCAATCCGAAAAGAAGACGTCAGGTCTTGAGATCATTTCGTTTTTCCTCGGCGACCAGGTGTTCAGCGTGAACATCATGTCGGTCAGGGAAATTCGCGGCTGGGCTCCGGCAACGCCACTCGCGCATGCGCCCAAGCACGTGCTCGGCGTCATCAACCTTCGCGGCACCGTGATTCCGGTCATTGACATGGCCTTGCGTCTGGGGCTGGCCGCCATCGACCCCACCGAGCGCTCCGCCATCATCGTGGCTAGCATCCGCGGACAACTGGTTGGCCTGCTTGTCGACAATGTCTCCGACATGGTCACGGTCAACGAGGACGAAATCCAGTCGGTTCCGGAAGTCGGCGCGACCGAGATCCAGCGCATGACCACGGCGATCATCGCCAAGGACAAGCAGATGATCTCGCATCTCGACCTTGACTCATTGCTTGACGAGGAAGGCGAACTCGCCGCTTAAGGCGGGGTTCCCGAACAATCTCGTCCCTGGCTCTCACATGGAGCCTGATATCGGGCGGGCGCCGTCGGCTAGTGCCGGACGCGCCCGCTTTTTTGCGTTTTCATCATCCTGCGAGCGATTGGATGCCTATACCGTGACAACGGCGGTGGACAGGGTGGGGTAGGCAATGCATGCTGTGGCACGGCTCCTCCGCAGCCGACAAACAGGTCCCCCATATGTCCATTCTCGCAAGCATCCATCACCTCACCCACTACAAGTATGACCGCCCCGTGAATCTGGGTCCGCAGGTCATCCGGCTGCGCCCCGCCCCGCACAGCCGCACCCGGGTGGTATCGCATTCCCTCAAGGTTACTCCTGACAACCACTTTGTGAACTACCAGCAGGATCCCTATGGCAACTGGCTGGCAAGATATGTGTTTCCGGACCCGGTTCGGGAGCTCAAGATCGAGGTGGATCTTGTCGCGGACATGACGGTCTACAACCCTTTCGACTTCTTTGTGGAAGACTTTGCCGAGGAATGGCCGTTCGAGTATCCCGAAGATATCGCTCCGGACCTCGTCATCTATCGCACGCCGGAACCCGCGGGCCCCAGGTTGTCGGAATTCCTGAACACGATTCCGCGAGATCCCGCTCGGACCGTGGATTTCGTCGTTGGGCTCAATGCCCGGCTGGCCAATGAAATCGGATATGTCATCCGCATGGAGCCCGGTGTGCAAACGCCCGAGGAAACCTTTCAAACCGGTAAGGGATCCTGCCGGGATTCGAGCTGGGTTCTGGTCCAGGTGCTCAGGCATCTCGGTTTCGCGGCGCGGTTCGTTTCCGGCTATCTGATCCAGCTCAAGCCCGACCTCGTCGCCATCGACGGGCCGGCCGGCACCGATCATGATTTTACCGATCTGCACGCCTGGGCCGAAGTTTATCTGCCCGGTGCCGGCTGGATCGGCCTCGATCCCACCTCCGGCCTGCTCACCGGTGAGAGCCACATTCCGCTCGCTGCCACCCCGCATTACCGCAATGCGGCGCCGATCTCCGGGATGGCAAGCTTCGCCGAAGTCGATTTCGCCTTCGACATGCGCGTGACGCGCATGGCGGAGCACCCCCGCATCACAAAGCCCTTCAGCGATGAAAGCTGGGCGGCGCTCAACAAGCTGGGCGCGGACATTGATGCCAAGCTCGAAGCAGGGGACGTCCGTCTGACCATGGGCGGCGAGCCGACATTCGTCTCCATCGACGACTTCGAAAGCGCGGAATGGAACACCGCTGCCGTCGGTCCGCAGAAGCGGGAGGCCGCAGACAAGCTGATCCGCAGATTGCGCCAGCGCTTTGCGCCGGGCGGCTTCCTCCACTACGGCCAGGGCAAGTGGTACCCGGGCGAAACTCTGCCGCGGTGGACATTTTCGCTCTACTGGCGCCGCGATGGCAAGCCGATCTGGCGAAATCCCGAACTCATCGCCAGCGAGACCGAGGAAACCGGAAAGGCCACACCGGAGACTGCCCAGAACCTTTTGTCGGCGATTGCCGGCAACCTGGGAATCGAAGCCGATCATGTGGCGCCAGCTTACGAGGATCCGGCCGAATGGATCATCAAGGAAGGCAACCTTCCTGACAATGTCACGCCGCTGAACTCGAAGCTAGAGGATGCCGAGGAGCGGCACCGCATCGCAACCGTGTTCTCGCGCGGGCTGGCCAAACCGTCCGGCTACGTGCTGCCGGTACAAAGATGGCAGTCGAAGGCAGCGCCCCATGGGTGGCGGTCGGAAAAGTGGAAGACCCGCCGCGGCCACATCTTCCTTGTTCCCGGCGACAGCCCGGTCGGCTACCGTCTGCCGCTCGGATCACTGCCGCACGTGCCTGAATCTGACTACCCCTTCGTCAATCCAGCCGATCCGACCGAACCGCGCGGCGATCTGCCCGATCCGAATGCCGACCGGGATGCAGAGGCGGGTGCGGATGCGCGCGCTGCCGGTGCATCGGGTCAACAGGTCGCCCATTTCACCGCGTCCGAGGGCGCGCAGCACCGCATTGAACAGGAACTCGGAGAACTTGGCGGCGCCGTGCGCACTGCGATTTCTGTCGAGCCCAGGGACGGCCGTCTGTGCGTTTTCATGCCGCCGGTCGAGAAGGTCGAGGATTATCTCGACCTGGTATCGGCCGCCGAGACCGCCGCTGACGAACTCGGACTCAAGGTCCATATCGAAGGTTATGGCCCCCCGCATGATCCGCGTCTCAACGTGATCCGCGTGGCGCCCGATCCCGGCGTTATCGAGGTCAACATTCATCCCGCCACCAGCTGGGACGACTGTGTTGCGATCACCGAAGGGGTCTACGAGGATGCCCGGCAAACCCGGCTGGGCGCCGACAAGTTCATGATCGACGGACGGCACACCGGTACCGGGGGCGGCAATCACGTTGTCGTCGGCGGCGGAACCCCGCTCGACAGCCCGTTTCTCAGACGTCCGGATCTGCTCGCCAGCCTGATCCTGCACTGGCAGCGGCATCCCAGCCTCTCCTATCTGTTTTCCGGCCTCTTCATCGGACCGACCAGCCAGGCCCCGCGCATTGACGAGGCACGTCACGACAGCCTCTACGAACTTGAAATGGCGCTCGAACAGATTCCCCATCCCGATGCGGGAAATCCGCCCTTGCCCTGGCTTGTCGACCGGCTGTTGCGCAACCTCCTCACCGATGTGACCGGCAACACCCATCGTGCCGAGATCTGCATCGACAAGCTCTATTCCCCCGACGGTCCCACGGGACGGCTCGGGCTGGTCGAATTCCGCGGTTTCGAAATGCCGCCGGAGCCGCGCATGAGCCTTGCCCAGCAGGTGCTGATCAGGGCGCTGATCGCCCGGTTTTGGGAAAAGCCTGCGACCGGACGGTTCACCCGCTGGGGCACCGCGCTTAATGACCGTTTCATGCTGCCGCATTTTATCTGGCAGGATTTCATGGAGGTGCTGGCCGATCTCCGCGATCACGGTTTTCACCTGCGGGCCGAATGGTACGAGGCTCAGGCCGAGTTCCGCTTTCCGTTCTGCGGCGAGGTCGAGTTCGAAGGCGTGGGGCTTGAGCTGCGGCAGGCGCTCGAACCCTGGCATGTGCTTGGTGAAACCGGCGCGATCGGAGGAACCGTGCGGTACACGGACAGTTCTGTCGAGCGGCTCCAGGTCAGGCTCGAGACCGCTGATCCGACGCGCTACATCGTCGCCTGCAATGGCCGCCCGGTGCCATTGACGCCGGCGGCAAAAGCAGGCGTCGGGATCGGCGGCGTGCGCTACAAGGCCTGGCAGCCCGCACTGGCGCTTCACCCGGTCTTGCCGGTCGATGCCCCGCTGACCTTCGATATCTTCGACACCTGGTCCAATCGTCCGCTGGGCGGATGTGTGTATCATGTGGCGCATCCCGGCGGGCGGAACTACGATACGTTTCCGGTCAACGGCAACGAGGCCGAAGCACGCAGGCTTGCACGTTTCGAGCACCGCGGCCACACCCCGGGCGCCGAGCTGCCGGCGCCGGAAACGCCGCATCCGGAGTTCCCGTTCACGCTGGATCTTCGACGCAAGCCCGGTCTGTGAGAACGGTTGGCTGCGCGATGACCGACACTCCGGATCGCCCGTCAATCCTCGACGCTTATTCGCTGCAGCCCGGCGTTCCGGATGAATTGCTGGGGACAGGCAGCGCCATCAAACCGGCGTGGAAGGGTCTCATAGACTATCTCGAAGGTTTGGCTCCGGAGGAACGCGAACGTGGGTTTTCGCGCGGTGCGCAATATCTGCGCGATGCTGGCGTGTTCGTGCGCAACTACGGGGAGGAAGCGTCGCCGCGCGACTGGCCGCTGAGCCCGGTTCCGGTGATCCAACCCGAGAGCGAATGGCGGGCGCTGGAGCAGGGACTGGCTGAGCGGGCCGATCTTTTGGAGGCGGTCGTCGCTGATCTTTACGGCGAGAACCGCCTGGTGGGCGAGGGGCATCTGCCGGCAAGCCTGGTGGCCGCCAATCCTGAATGGCTGCGTCCGCTTGTCGGTGTAAAGCCCGCGTCCGGATATTTCCTGCATTTCCTCGCCTTCGAAATCGGCAGGGGACCGGATGGCGGCTGGTGGGTTCTCGGCGACAGGACCCAGGCCCCGTCGGGGGCCGGTTACGCGCTCGAAAACCGTGTGGCATCCATGCGCACATTTTCGGCCTATTACAATCAGGCCAATGTCCAGCGGCTGGCTGGCTTCTTTCGGGCCTTCCGTGACGAACTCAACGCGTCCCGCAGGGAAGCCGGAAGCCGGGTCGGCATTCTCACGCCCGGCCCGCTCAACGACACCTATTTCGAACATGCCTATATCGCTCGCTATCTCGGCATGATGCTGCTGGAGGGCGACGACCTGATCGTTGAACACGGCCGTCTGATGGTGCGAACGGTGTCCGGCACCGAGCCGATCAGCGTGCTCTGGCGCCGGCTGGATTCGGTCTGGGCGGATCCGCTCGAACTCGATGCCGCCTCGCGGCTCGGAACCCCCGGCCTTCTCGGCGCCGTGCGTTCGGGCGCGGTGACCATGATCAACGCGCTCGGCGCGGGCGTGCTCGAGAGCCGAGCCATGCTCGCCTTTCTGCCCAAACTCTCCGGGATTCTCGCCGGGCGTCCGCTGGCCATACCAAACATTGCCACCTGGTGGTGCGGCGGTGAATCCGAACGGGCCCATGTGCTGGCCAATGCCGAAAGAATGTTCATCGGCCCGGCCAATTCCACCCATCTTCCGCTGGAACCGGAACCCGGTTCCGTACTCAAGGCCGACATGTCGCAGCGCGGCGGCGATCTCGAAACCTGGCTTGCCAGGGAGGGTCGGGATCTCGTTGGTCAGGAAGTCGTGTCGCTGTCCACAACCCCGGGATGGGAAAACGGTGCGCTGACGCCGCGTCCCATGAGTATCCGGGTTTTCCTTGCCCGCACCCGGGATGGCTGGCGGCTTATGCCGGGCGGCTTTGCCCGTCTTGCCGCCAGCAACCAGGATTCGTCGGCAGTCTCGATCCGGCGCGGCGGCTCGGTGGCGGACGTCTGGGTGGTGTCGGATGCACCGGTGCCTGAGGATACGATGCTGACCCGGTCCGGCGAAGCCTTCGTGCGGACCGCGCCGGGACTGCTGCCAAGCCGGGCTGCCGACAACCTGTTCTGGCTTGGCCGCTATGTGGAGCGCGCCGAAGGCTCGATGCGCCTATACCGGGCGCATATGAGCAGGCTGCCCGACAGCCCGCCCGGCGGAACGCCGCTGACAACCAGTCTCGAAGAGTACCTCTCGGAGCGAGGGGTAGGGACGGATGAAGGCATTCCGAATGCCGTCGAGCAGACGATTGCGATGGCGGTGAACGCGGCCAATCATGTGCGTGACCGCTTTTCGGTGGATGCGTGGGCTTCGCTCAACGATCTGGAAAAGACACTTGGAAAGATGCGCAAGACTGTGGTGCCTGGTGAGGATTCCGCAGCCGCCATGGGGATTTTGCTGCGTAAGATTACCGGTTTTTCGGGCCTGGTTCACGACAACATGTACCGCTCGGCGGGATGGCGCTTTCTGACGATCGGCCGGTCGATCGAACGGGCGATGGGGATGGCCGAACTGCTGGCCGCATTCGCCGAGTGGTCGGGCTCGCAAGGCGGTTTCGAGTTGTGTGTCGAGGTCGGGGACAGCGTCATGACCCATCGCCGCCGGTATTCGGTGACCGCGAGCCGCAACACCGTCATTGACCTCCTCGCTCTTGACCCTCTCAACCCGCGCTCCATTGCCTTCCACGTCGACGAGATCAGGGAGCAGGTGGGCCTGCTGCCCGGAGCGGTTGCCGATGGACAAGTGTCGGCGCTCTCCGCCGCGGTCATCGAGATCCAGGCTGGCCTCGCCGATGCCGTGCCGGAGGATTTGGACCATGACGCGCTGGTTGAACTGGGCCGTGCGATCGGATTTCTGACCAACGACATACACGCCCAGTATCTGGGATAGCTCATGCTCTATGACATCAAACTCGCGCTTGACTACGCTTTTGAGGCCCCGGCGGCAGGGGCGCGGCAGATCCTCCGGGCGATGCCTCTGAACATTCCAGACCGCCAGCGCCTGATCACCGGCGCTGTCAGCGTGGCACCGCTTCCTTCGTCCCGTGTCGACCGGTTCGACTTCTTCGGCAACGCGGTGACCGAGATGGCTTTTTCCGAAGCCTGCCGCAACATCGTGATCTCGCTTGATGCCCGCGTCGAGGTCACAGCCGGAGCCGCGCCCGTCGGCCCGGCGTCAACGCTGCATGAACTTCAAGAGCAAATCCGGGCTTTGCGTGATCTCGGATCACATTCGCCCATGCATTTTCTGGCGGCTTCCCGCTACGCACCGGAGGACCCGGGTATCCACAACTGGGCTTCAGGCCACGGTGGCGGATACCGTGCGGTCAGCGACATCGTCTCGGATCTGGGGCACGCGATAAACACCGAAATGCGGTTCGATGCGGACGCAACAACGGTGGATACTCCGGCGGCGGAGGCCTTCGCGGCGCGCCACGGCGTCTGTCAGGATTTCACCCACATCATGATCATCGCGCTGCGCGGACTTGGCATTCCCTGCGGATATGTCAGCGGCTATCTCCGAACCCTGCCGCCGCCCGGTCAGCCCCGGCTGGAGGGGGCTGACGCCATGCACGCGTGGGTCTGCGCCTGGTGCGGCCCGGATGCCGGGTGGGTCGAATACGATCCGACCAACGCGACCTTTGCGGGCACCGACCATATCGTGGCCGGCTATGGACGGGACTATGCGGACGTCGCGCCGATTCGCGGCGCCATTCGAACTTCGGGCGGGCATACGAGCAACCAGTCGGTCGATGTGATCCCCGTCGGGTCGTAGGCGTTTGGGACACCGTCAAGCCTGACGGTTGAATATCAGCGGCCGCGGATTCGCGGATCGAGCGCATCGCGCAGCCCGTCACCGATATAATTGACGCTCAGCACCGTCAGCGAGATCGCAAGTCCCGGCCAGAATACGCGCTCTGGATACTGCTGCAGATAGTCGATGGCGTCGAACAAGAGCCGGCCCCAGGTCGGAAAGTCGGGCGGAAAGCCCAGGCCCAGGAAGGACAATGCCGATTCGGTGATGATCGCGGTTGCAATACCAAGAGTCGCTGAAACCATGATCGGCGAAAGCACATTTGGCAGGATGTGACGCAGGATCATTCGCCGTGACGGGGTGCCGATCGAACGGGCGGCAAGCACGAACTCCCGCTCCTTGAGCGCAAGAACTTCGCCGCGCACGATTCGCGCCGTCTGCATCCAGCTGGTGATGCCGATGGCGGAGACAATCAGGATGAAGGTTCCCATTTCCGGTCCGAAACTGCGTGACAGCGTCTCGCGGAACAGCATCACCATCACCAGGAGCAGTGGAAGCAGCGGCAGTGCCAGAAACAGGTCGGTCAGCCCCATCAACATGCCATCGAGCTTTCGGAAGAAACCGGCAACGACGCCTATGAGGGCGCCCAGGAACACGCTGATCGCCATTGCCGTCAGCCCGACTGCGATCGACACCTGTCCGCCGGCCATCATTCGCGCCAGGATATCCCGGCCAAGCTGATCGGTGCCGAAGGGATGGGCGAGCGACGGCCCCGAATTTCGCGCCCGAATGTCGATGAAGGTCGGTTCTATGGTCCAGATCAATGGCCCGATTGTCACCGCCAGCAGGATGAACAGGAAGACGGCGGCGCCGAACAGCGCACCCTTGTGCGTCTTGAACTGGTCCCAGACATCCCACCATTGAGAGCGGCCGGAGGTGTCGCGCGGGATCGGTTTGGCCATGGGCTGATCAGTCATAGCGGATCCTCGGGTCAAGCATGCCGTAGAGAACGTCTGCGATCAGATTGCACAAGACGATGAGCACGGCGAATATGAAAGCCAGCGTCTGCACCATCGGCAGATCGTTGGCGTAGATGGCGGTGATCAGCAACTGGCCGAGGCCGTTCACCTTGAAGATCTGCTCGGTGATGATCGCGCCGCCGAAGATCGACGGGATGCCGAGCGCAATCACGGTCACCACCGGGATCATGGAATTGCGCAGCACATGGACCAGGAGCACCACCTTTTCCGTCATGCCCTTGGCGCGCGCGGTCCGCACATAATCATGGTTGAGATTGTCGAGCATCGAGGCACGCATGAAGCGCGACAGCTGTGCCGTTGTCTGAAGCGCAAGCACCAGCACGGGCAGAGTCATCTGCCGGATCTGCTGGCCGAAACTCTCGAAATCATTGACCACCAGCGTGGTGTCGTAAATCGAGGGGAACCACGGCAGCATGATCGCGAACAGCACGATCATGAGAACGCCCGAGAAGAAGGGCGGCACCGAAAACCCGATCATCGAGATGAATGTACCCACCTGATCGAACCATGAATATTGCTTGTAGGCTGAAATGATGCCGATTGGCAGTGCGATCAGGACGCCGACCAGATAGGCCAGCCCAACCACCCAGAGGGTCTGCGGCAGGCGCTGGATGATGATGTCGAAGACAGGCGACCGGAACTGCCAGGATACGATGCGTTGCATGTCCGCGGAGAAACTGGTGCCGAGTACCCAGTCGACAAACACCAGCGGTTCGACCCAGAAGAACTGTTTGGCCCAGAGCAGGTAACGAACATAGGCCGGAGAATCGAGCCCCAGGGCATCGCGCATCTTCTGGCGAACTTCAGGAGGGATGCTCAGAGGCTGGTTGGCGAGCGGATCGCCCGGGGCCAGATCGAGCAGCAGGAAGATGATCAGGCTGATGAGCACAAGCGTCGGAATTGCGAGCAACAATCGCCGGATTGTATAGGTCAGCATGAGCGACGCCTCGTTCAGCAACACGGTCTGTGTAATGTGGAATAGAAAAAGGCCGGCCCCGCGTGGGTGCGGGACCGGCCGGTGTTCGACTTACTTGATGCGGTACCAGTCCGCTGCGTTCCAAAGCTCGGAATCCCAAGTGTTGAGCACAACACCGCCGAGGCTGTTGGAGTGAGCCGAGACGCGGCCGCGATCAACCAGTGGAACGATTGTCATCGAATCCTTGGTCAGCATGTCATTGAGCTGCTTGGCGATTTCCGCACGCTTGGAGATTTCGCCGGTCTTCGCCAGTTCGGCGACGAGCGCGTCGTACTCTTCGTTGCAATAGCGGTTGATGTTTTCGCCCTGCCACTGCGTTTCAGGCCGCGGAGCCTTTTCGCAGGTGTACTGCCCCAGGTACTGCTCGGGATCGGTGCCGTCGAAGTTGTTGGCGTACATCTCGACGTCGGCATAGAACTTCTGGAACGTGTCAGGCGAAGCCGGGTCGCCGCCGAAGAACACCGAGGCGTCGATGTTCTTCAGTTCGGTCTCGACACCGATCTCCGACCACCACTGCTTGATCAGGGCCTGGAAGTCCTGACGCACGGCGTTGGTTGAGGTCTGGTAGAGAAGCGAAAGCTTCATGCCGTCCTTTTCGCGGATGCCGTCTGCACCGACGGTCCAGCCCGCTTCTTCAAGCAATGCCTTGGCTCCTTCGATGTCCTGGGTCAGGCAGTCGGTGTTGTCGGACGCATAGACATCCGGAGCCGGGACCAGGTTGCAGGTTGGACGACCGGCCTGGCCGTAACCGATTTCCACCAGCAGGTTCCGGTCGATCGCCATCGACAGAGCCCGGCGCACGCGCTCATCCGACAGGATCGGATGCGGTTCTGCGGCGGTGGCGCGTGTTTCCGGCGGAAGATCCGGCGACGGGTTGGTCAGGTTCATCTCGATACGCTCGACGAGCGTGCCGAAACCGGAGATCGGCTTGCCTTCACCGCCTTCGGCCATCTGTGAGATGACTTCCGGAGCCAGCTGGAGGTTCCAGGCATAGTCGAATTCGCCGGTTTCCATGACAGCGCGGCCAGCGGCGGCAGCGTCGCCGCCGCCCTTGAAAGTCAGCGTCGCGAAGGCGGGCTTGGCCGGATCACGGTAATTCTCGTTGGCTTTCATGGTGATCACGTCGTTCGGCTTGAAGTCGGTGACGACGAAGGGTCCGGTTCCGATCGGGCCGAAGTTGGCAGAGGTGCATTCCTGCGCCTTTGCTCCGAGGCAGTTTTCGAACTGCGCCTTCTGGATGACCGGCGACTGCGCACCGACGAATGCAGCATAGGGGACCGGCTTCGGGCTGTCGAAATTCACGACGATGGTCAGGTCGTCTGGTGTCTCGATGCTTTCCACGCCATCGAACTTGGCGCTCTGGGCGCAACCGCCGTCGGGAGCCATGCAGTAGTCCGCGGTGAACTTGACGTCAGCCGAGGTGACCGGGGTGCCGTCCGACCACAAAAGGCCTTCCTTCAGCTTCCAGGTAATCGAGGTCAGGTCTTCAGCCACGCCACCATTCTCAACGGTGGGAATCTCTGTGGCGAGATAGGGCACCAGGCTACCGGTTTCGTCGAAGCGTGCCAGCGGCTCGACGATCAGTGAAGCCGATTCGATGTCCTTGGTGCCGCCCGAAAGATACGGGTTGAGGATCGAAGGCGCCTGCCAGTAGATGATCTTGACCTCGCCGTCCGTGCCGCGTTCGGCGTTGGCGACAGGCGCGAATGCCAGCGCGGCCACTGCTCCCATCAGGATTGTCTTGAATTTCATGAGACTGTCTCCTTGTTGATTTTCTTGGTTATTTCGCCGGCGGTTGGCTCCGCGGTCCTTGTCATGTTGTCCGAATAGAGGTGGCAGGCCACCTGGCGCCCGTTCTCGAAGTGGAATATCTCCGGCTCGATCTGCCGGCAGACATCCATGACCTTCGGGCATCGCGTGCAGAAATTGCACCCCTTTGGCGGATTGGCCGGCGAGGGAACGTCGCCCTTGAGCACGATCGGCTTGCGGTTGCGCTCGTAGCTCGGGTCCGGTTCGGGAACGGCGGAAAGAAGAGCCTGGGTGTAGGGATGCAGCGGTTCGGCGAACAGCGTGTCGCGCGAGGCGATCTCGACGATGCGCCCCAGATACATCACCGCCACGCGGTCGGCGATGTGGCGAACCATCGACAGGTCATGGCTGATGAAGAGGTAGGTCAGATCGAGCCTGTCCTGCAGTTCCTCGAGAAGATTGACTACCTGCGCCTGGATCGAAACATCAAGTGCTGCGATCGGCTCGTCGCAGACGATGAATTTCGGATTGAGGGCCAGGGCCCTTGCTATGCCGATGCGCTGGCGCTGGCCGCCGGAAAACTCATGCGGGTAGCGCTTAGCGAAAGCTCGGTTCAGTCCCACCCAGTCCATCAGTTCGTAAACCCGGGCGAGCCGCTCGTCCGCATTGAGCTTCAGATGCTCGTCGAGCGGCTCGGCGATGATGCTCGCCACAGTCATGCGCGGATTGAGGCTGGCCTGCGGATCCTGAAAGATCATCTGCATCATCGGGCGCTTTGAGCGCAAGCTGTCCCGGTCGACATGTGCGATCTCGTTGCCGTTGATTTCGACGGTTCCGCCGGTGATGTCGTAGAGCCGAAGGATCGAGCGGCCTACGGTGGACTTTCCGCACCCCGATTCGCCAACGAGGCCAAGCGTTTCACCCGGTGCGATGTCGAAGCTGATCCCGTCGACTGCCTTGATGTCGCCGACATGGGTTTTGAACAGCCCCGCGTGGATCGGAAAGTACATCTTCAGATCACGTACCTTGACGAGCGGGCCGTCAGCCTTCGGGTCAGCCATTCACGCTCTCCGGCTCTTGTTTGACCGCCTCGTCGAGGAGGAAGCAGGCCGCCTGATGTCCTGGCGTACCAATCTCCGTGAGCGCCGGATTTTCCTTTTCGCAGCGATCGAAGGCGAATTGGCAGCGGTTTCTGAATTGGCAGGCGGCAGGTGCCTCGGTCAGGATTGGCGGCTGGCCTTCGATAACCTGCAATTTCTCGGCACGCGCGCCCCGCACCGCCGGAACCGTTTTCAGCAGTGCCTGGGTGTAGGGGTGCTGCGGATCCTCGAAAATCTCGCTGACCGGACCTTTCTCGACAACCTGGCCCGCATACATGACCATCACGCGATCGGCGATGCCGGCGATCACCCCCAGATCATGCGTGATCCAGATGATCGCCATGCCGAGCTTCTGCCGGAGTTCCTTGATCAATTCGATGATCTGGGCCTGGATCGTCACATCGAGCGCGGTGGTCGGTTCGTCGGCGATGAGAACTTTCGGATCGCACGCCAGCGCGATCGCGATCATCACCCGCTGCCGCATGCCGCCGGAAAACTGGTGCGGATAGTCCTTCAGCCTCCGTGTGGCATCGGGAATTCCGACAAGTTCGAGGAGTTCGATCGAGCGGGTCCGTGCCTGTGCCTTCGACAGGCCCATATGTGTCCGCAACGGTTCGGCCAACTGAAAGCCGATGGTGTAGACCGGATTGAGCGAAGTCATCGGATCCTGGAAAATGAACCCGATCTTCGAGCCGCGGACATTGCGCAGGTCCTCGTTCGAGATCTTGAGCAGGTCCTGTCCGTCAAACATGACCGAACCGCTGCGCGTTTCCGCGGGCGGTGATGGCAGGAGCCGCAGCAGCGACATCATGGTGACGGATTTCCCGGACCCGCTCTCCCCAACCACGCCGAGCAATTCGCCGGGCCTGAGATGGAAGTCTACTGAGTTGACCGCATGTATCTCGCCGCCGCGCGTGCGAAAGACGGTCTTGAGCCCTTTAACATCCAGAATAGGCGAAGCCGCGTCTGGCATACTGTACCCCTCGGGAGGTGTTTCCCGTTATTTTCATTGCCGGGCAGTTCTTGCGACGCCGGTGGTACATACTATTGACCAATTTTTGGACGGTTGACCAGTGGGTTTTAAAAAATGTGCGAATCCTGTTGGTAGGTGCGGCTCGCGATCATTGAAATGCCGGGGATCCCGTCCTTGAAATGACACTGGCACGGTGACCTAAACTGTGAAAATGTGAAGCTTGGCGCTCATTGCCAATCTGTGGAAAACAAAGATGCAACAAGATCTTACGCCGCGCGACATCCTTACTGGACTGGTGTCTTTTCCAACTGTCAGCCGCGATACCAACCTGCCGCTTGTGGATTGGGTCGAGGCCTATCTGGATGATTTCGGCATCCATTCCAAACGCATCATGAGCCCCTGTGGAGAGAAGGCGCATCTGTATGCGCAGGTCGGTCCGAACGTCGATGGCGGGGTGATCCTTTCCGGACACACGGATGTGGTGCCGGTGGACGGCCAGGCCTGGAGCACCGACCCCTGGACGCTCACGGAGCGCGATGGAAAACTGTTCGGCCGCGGCGCCTGTGACATGAAGGGCTTCGATGCGCTGGCGCTTCACGCCATGGCGCGCGCGAGCAAGCGTGATCTCAAGCGCCCGCTGCAACTTGCGCTGTCCTTCGACGAGGAGGTCGGCTGTGCTGCCGTCATCGATCTGGTCGAAACAATGCGTGGCGATCTGCCCAAGGCAAATGAGGTGCTTGTGGGCGAGCCGACGATGATGAAGGTGGTGTCCGGTCACAAGGGCGGCCTTGGCTACCGGGTGCATGTGCGCGGCTTCGAGGTGCACTCCTCGCTCTTGCCCTATGGGGTCAGCGCGATCATGCAGGCGGCGAAGTTGATCGACTGGGCCAATCAGAAGAACGCCGAAAATGCCGCGCGCGCGCCCT
Source organism: Hoeflea sp. (assembly GCA_040216675.1). GTDB lineage: Bacteria > Pseudomonadota > Alphaproteobacteria > Rhizobiales > Rhizobiaceae > Hoeflea. Next base: position 474,703 of record JAVJOR010000004.1, read on the forward strand.
CAGAACTTGCGGCACCTTTCCATCCACCCTTCACCACCTTGCATGTGGGGACCATCGAAGGCGGCACCGCGCACAACATCACCGCCAAGGATTGCCGGTTCTTCATCGAGTTCCGGTTTGTCCCCGGTGAAAGCCCGGAAGACTGGGCAACGGCGTTCGAGGCACGCGCCGCCGAACTGACCGCCGAGATGCAGGCGATCCATCCTGATACCGGCATCGATCTGGTGCGCGGTTTCGCGCTTCCCGCTCTCACGCCGGAAACAGATGGCGCAGCCGAAACGCTGGCCCGGCGTTTGACCGGCGACAACGGAAGCCACGTCGTCAGCTACGGCACCGAAGGAAGCCAGTTTCAGACCCGCGGTTACTCAACGGTGATCTGTGGCCCGGGCGACATTGCCCAGGCTCACCAGCCCGACGAATTCATCTCGCTGGACCAATTGGCGGCGGGCGAGGCATTCATGGACAAGCTGCTCGACCAGCTTTGCGGCTGAGCGCTGCCTTGGAGGAAGCCACCGACGCGGGCCGCCGCTCCTTACGTCCGGCCGACGAACTCGATCAGGCATGGCCGCTGCAGTGATCCAAGGGCCGAGGTCAGTTCTTCGACGCTCGAAACCTTCTTTGCGGGCAGCCCATAGGCGCTGGCAATCATCGTGAAGTCCGGCGCTGACGGCGTGACACCGACCGGGGTGATGCCGGCGGAGACCATTGAAGTCTCGATTTCCAGATAGCCGGAGTTGTTCCAGACCACGAACGCCACATCCGCATTGCAATCGCGCGCACTGCCGAGTTCTGCGAGTGTGAACTGAAGCCCGCCATCGCCGAGAATGCTCACGACCGGATGGCCCGGTGCGCCAAGTGCTGCCCCGATCGCTGCAGGCGCCGCGTAGCCCAATGTTCCGAATCCGGTGGCCGAATTGAACCAGGACGATGGCCGCGGGGCTTCGACATACATGTTGCCTGCATAGACCAGCTGGGTGGAGTCTCCCACCACGGTGGCGTTCGGCAGCACCTTCCAGATTTCCTGCAGCAGCGCGATCAATTCAACATAGGGCTCGCCGGTTTCCATCAGCGCGCCCTTGCGTGCAGCGGCCGCACGGCCCGGACCATCGCCTGAGCGCTGCAGCGACCTCATCGTTTCGATATCGAGAAGGGCATCGATGAAAGCGCCGAGATCCGCATGGACTGCCAGGGCTGCCTTCGGGCCGCGAGCCAGCTGATCGCTGTCGACATCCACGCGAACGAGATTATCGGGCAGGGAGAAGTCACCGTTCTCGTACATGTCCACATCGGTGGGGCCGAGTTCCGTGCCCAGAGCGAGCACACGATCCGAGCCTGTGAGCAGGTCCCTGATGCAGCCCAGGCTTGGGCTTGCCGGCACGTCCAGCGGATGGCCCGCAAGAATGCCACGGGCATTGGTGGTGCTGACCACCGGCGCATTGAGCGCATCTGCCAGACGTCTGATCGCATCGGCATGCCGCGCCGCGCCGCCTCCCGCGAGGATCACAGGCTTCCGGCTCGCCGCGATCAGGTCTGCCGCTCTTCTGAGATCGTCCGCAGATGCCGGGAGCGGCGTAGCTGCGGGCAATTCGAAAGCGGCGTCACCGGCAGGCAGCTTCATCACGTCCGTGGGGATTTCGATGTGAACGGGCCCCGCCCGGCCTTCGGTCATGACGGAGAAGGCCTTGGCCAGGACTGAGCCTAGCTCCGCAGGTTCCGTCAATGTGTGCGACCAAAGCGCGACCGTGCGCATGAGTTCGGCCTGATCGGGAAGTTCGTGCAGGTGGCCGCGGCCCTTTCCGAGTGTCGGCGTGGCGTTGACGCCGGAAATCACCAGCATCGGAATGCTGTCGGCTCGCGCCTGTGCCATCGCCGTCAGCACATTGGTCAGGCCCGGGCCGGTGATGACGAAGCACACGCCCGGCCTGCCGGTGACCCGCGCATAGCCATCGGCCATGAAGCCGGCGCCCTGTTCGTGTCGCGGTGTGATGTGACGGATCGAGCTCCCCGCGAGACCCCGGTAGAGTTCGATGGTGTGGACACCGGGAATGCCGAAAACCGTATCGACGCCGGCGGCTTCCAGCATGCCGACCAGGGCTTCACCGACTGTTCGGCTGGCGGCCGCCATCACAAGGCTCCCGCAAACTTCGCGATGCGATCGCAGGCAGCTTCAACCATTTCATCCGGTACCGTCAGACTGAGCCGGATCAGACCGCCGGCATTTGCGCCGAACGACGAACCCGGCATGACCGCCACGCCCGCCTCAAGGAGCCGCCAGGCAAAACTGTCACCATCGAGGCCGGTACCCGAAACATCAACGATGATGAACATGCCGGCCTGCGGACGGTAAGGGACAAGCCCCTCCACCTCCGACAGCCGGTCTGCAAAGATGTTTGCACGGCGTTTGTAGTCGGTGCGCATCCTTGCCGAGGTCGAAATGTTCGAGTTCAGCGCAAAGGCAGTCATGTCGGCAATGAAGGGCTGGTTGCCGAACAGCATGGTTTCCGAAAGCGGCAGCAGTTTCTCGCAGAATTCATGCGGGCCGACCGCCCAGCCGCTCCGGAACCCGGGGGCCGCATGGGACTTCGAGATCGAGGAAAGCGCCACAACCCGTTCCGCAAGCGCCGGATCGTCAAACGGCGAGGCGAACACGCCATCGAACACCAGATCGGCATAGACTTCATCGGCCACGATCCAGAGATCGTGCGCGGCGCAGACAGCGCCGATCCTTGCGATCTCCTCGGCCTCGAGCACCGCCCCTGTGGGATTGTGCGGTGAGTTCAGCAACAGTACGCGTGACTGCGGGGTGATCGCGGCTTTCAGATCGTCCGCCGAAAGCCGAAAGCCGTTCTCGGGTCTGAGCGGCACCGATTCCCTGTGCGCGCCGCTGGCGCGGATGACCCCTTCGTAGGTCGCGTAGAACGGATCTCCCACCAGCACGCCGTCGCCGGGACCGGTCAGCCCCATCAGGGTTGCAAAAAGCGCGGTCTGCGTACCGGGAAAACACATCACATTGTCGGCGTCGACGCCGGAGCGCCGCCGTGCATACATGGCCGCGATCGCCTCGAGCAGTTCCGGTTCGCCGCGGCCGCTGGAATAGCCGGTTCTCCCTGCCATCATTGAACGATGGCACACCTCGAAGAGTTGCGGATCGGGTGGCAGGTCCGGTTCGCCGATTGTCAGTTCGATAATATCAGCGCCGGCCCGCTTCATCTCGCGGCAGCGTAGATGAATGGCCCATTTTGCGCCGCCGGTATCGGCCAGGCGGCTTGTGATTTCCGCATAATGCATGCTGGTCATTCCCTGAAGGTTTTGGCGTCGATTCCGATGAGTGTCGCAACCGAATCCAGCGCTATTCCAACCACGTCGAGCCGCGAAAAATCATCGCCGCCCATGGAGATTTCGATCCATAGCCCGTCAAGCAGGGCGTTGATAACAATGGCCTTTTGCCGAACCTCCTGCTCGCTGAGCGTCTCGCCCTGTTCAACAAGCGCTTCGCCCACTAGCCGTTCGATGAGATCCCGAAAGGCCTGGTAGCCGTCGCGGTGAACCTCCGCCATCACCGGGTCCGAATGGACAGTGCCGATAAATGCGGCCCATATCGCCAGGGTTCGACCATCGGCCACCGGTGGCGTCACGCAGGCGCGAACCAATCCGGCCAGCCGCGACAGTGGAGGGCCATCGCCGCAGCCTGCCTCGGCGTCGGCGATGAGATCGGCGATGAAGACCTTGTAGGCCGCAATCACCAGCCGCTCCTTGTTGTCGAAGTAGCGGCGAATCAGGCCCGGCGTTACTCCGGCCCGGAGCGACACTTCACGCACCGTCGCTCCCGAAAGCCCGAGTTCGGCGATGCTGTCCAGCGTCGCGGCAATCAGATCCTTCTGCCGCACGGATTCCGGTTCACGATGGAAGAGACGCCGGGTCATTCCCCGTTCGCGGATCCGCGCCACACAGGGCGTGTCAGGCAGGTCGGTCCGCCCTCGCAGGGGATGCACAGCGCATCGGCATCAAAGACAGTGACCTTGCAGCCCGCATCTTCCATGAGAGTCCGCGTTTTGGGAAAGCCGTCGACCATGACCACATTGCCCGGCGTCAGCGGCAGCACATTGAGGTTGAGCCCGTTGGAGGCGTCGAACTCCTCCCGCGGCGCCTCGAGGAGCGTGTAGCCGCTGTCCTTCAACAGCTTCCAGAAACCGAAGGGCAGCATCGGCGCATAGACCAGCCCCAGTCTGTCGTCGAGCGGTGACATGACCGACATCAGGTGCAGGCAGGCTTCCTCGCCATTGCCCAGCGGCAGGTCGTAGCCCAGAACGGCGACACCGAGCGGGGCCAGGATGGCCGAAAGCTGCTCGATGCCGGCCTCATTGGTCCGCACGCCGCGACCGACGGCCAGCGTCTTGTCGTCGACCCAGATGCAGTCGCCGCCCTCCACCGTTCCTGGAGCCTCGATCTCGCCGAGAATCGGTATGCCTGCCGACTGGTAAGCGGCCTTGTGCAGTCCCGGCTCCTTCATGCGTCCCGGCTTGCCCATGCGTAAAATCACCGCACCTTTGTCCGTCATCAGGGACGGATCGTGGGTGAACATGGCGTCCGCCAGCCCATCGCCGTCATCCTCGAGCCAGATGATCTCGGCACCGGATGCCGCGACGTGTTCCGCGAAAACGCCGAACTGCGCCACCGCCTTCAAACCGTCAAAGCCAGCGCCGTAGTGCCAGTCCTCGGGCTTGGCCGATATCAGGCTGTCGCCAGGTCTGCGCATCAGCACCCGCTTGAGCGGCAGTGCCATGGATTGGGATCCGTATGTCATTGAGGGGTCCATTGAGAAGAAAAGCAATGAAAGAAATTATACACTTGATTAATTACTGCGCAAGGGTCACGATTGGACAACTTCGCTCCAACCGGAGCCAATTGGGGAATTGAATGAGCAGTCTGAATAGCGGCGCCACCGCTGTCATGAATGAGAAACCGGCAGCCGTTCAGGTGGACGGATTGCACAAGTGGTTCGGAGACCTTGAAGTCCTCAAGGGAGTATCGCTGTCCGCAGGCAATGGCGACGTGGTCGCAATAATCGGTGGGTCGGGCTCCGGCAAATCCACCATGCTGCGCTGTATCAACATGCTTGAGCTTCCCACCAAGGGCACGATCAGCATTCAGGGCGAAACGATCAACATGAAGTCCGATGGCCGCGGTGGCCTGCAGCCTGCCGATACCGCCCAGCTTCGCCGTATCCGGACCCGTCTGGCGATGGTGTTCCAGAGCTTCAATCTCTGGCAGCACATGACGGTTCTCGGAAACATCATCGAAGCGCCGGTTCATGTAATGGGCGTCAAGCGCGACGAGGCCATCGCCCGCGCCGAAAAGCTGCTTGACCGTGTCGGTCTGTCCGACAAACGCGATGTTTATCCGGCTTTTCTCTCCGGCGGTCAGCAGCAGCGGGCGGCGATCGCGCGCGCCCTGGCCGTGGAACCCGAGGTCATGCTCTTCGACGAGCCGACCTCGGCGCTCGATCCGGAGCTTGTCGGCGAGGTGCTCGCCGTCATCGCCGATCTGGCGCGCGAGGGCCGAACCATGCTGCTGGTCACCCACGAGATGAAATTTGCCCGGGAAGTCGCCAACCATGTGGTGTTCCTGGCAGATGGCGTGATCGAGGAGCAGGGTGCTCCCGATCAGCTTTACAGTGCGCCGAAATCGGAGCGCTTGAAAAAATTCCTTGCGACTGTTCAATAGTCCGAGGCTCAATGGGCAAAGCCCTAAATTCCAACAGGGGAATGTGTAAATGAAAACCAAACTGATCACCGCCGTCGCGGCTTTCGGAATGACCCTCGCAGCAGGTGCCGCCTCGGCGGAAACCGTGCGTGTCGGCGTCGCAGCCGAACCTTATCCGCCGTTCACCGAGCCGGACGCTTCGGGCAACTGGACCGGATGGGAGATCGACTTCATGAACGCCGTGTGCGCTGAAGCAGAACTCGATTGCGTTGTCACCCCGGTCGCCTGGGACGGCATCATTCCGGCGCTGACGTCGAACAAGATCGACGCCATCATCGGCTCCATGTCGATCACCGAAGAGCGGATGAAGACGATCGACTTCTCCGACAAGTACTACAACACTCCCTCCGTGATCGCTGCACCCAAGGGCTCGGACATCACTCCGGATGCCGAAGGTCTTGAGGACAAGATCGTCGGTGTGCAGGTCTCGACGATCCACCAGGATTACGTGACCACGCATTTCGGCGACGTGGTTGCCGAGATCAAGGAATACCAGACCCAGGATGAAGCCAACCAGGATCTGGCAGCCGGTCGCGTCGATGCCATCATGGCGGACTCGCTGGCGCTTGATGCGTTCGTCAAGTCTGATGACTGCTGTGAAATCGTCGGCGCTGTCGAGGACGATCCGGCAATCCTGGGCGCCGGCGTGGGCGTTGGTCTGCGCAAGGGCGATGACGAGCTTCGCGAGAAGTTCAACAAGGCCATCGCTGCGATCCGGGAAAACGGCACCTATGACGAGTTCTCGAAGGCCTATTTCGACTTCGACATCTACGGCAAGTAAAATGCCGGAAATTGCGCATAGCGCAAAAGGTCGGCCGGCGGGTGCGTCCCGCCGGCCGGCCGGATAAGCACAATGCTGGATTGGATAGCCGGGCTTGCCGCCTGGGAGTTGCTGGCGCTTGAACCTCCGGGGTGGGGCGGTGTGCTGCTTCGGGGGCTCGCGGTCTCGCTTCAGGTCGCGATCGGCGGCTACATCCTCGGATTCCTGATCGGCGTCGGCGGTGCCACCGGAAAGCTTTATGGCGGACCGATCCTGCGCGATGTTCTCGAAGTCTACACCACTCTGGTGCGGGCCGTGCCGGAATTGGTGCTCATCCTGCTGCTCTATTACGCGGGAACCGACGCGCTCAACAAGATCATGATCCTGATCGGTGCGGGACCGGTGGATATCAGCGGCCTGGTTGCCGGCATCTTCGTGATCGGGGTGGTTCAGGGCGCCTATCAGACGGAAGTCCTTCGCGGCGCCTTCAAGGCCGTCCCTCACGGTCAGACCGAAGCAGCGCGCGCCTACGGCATGACGGGAACCCAGGTGCTCAGGCGTATCACGCTTCCCGGAATGCTGCCGCACGCGGTTCCCGGATTGGCCAATCTGTGGCTGATCGCCACCAAGGATACCGCGCTGCTGGCTGTCGTCGGCGTGGCCGAACTCACCCTGGTGACACGGCAGGCCGGCGGAACCACCAAATCCTATTTTCTTTTCTTCTGTGCGGCCGGTCTGCTCTACCTGATGGTAACGCTGATCTCGAATGTGATCATCCGCCGTGTTGAACGCCATGCCCGCCGCGGCATGCCGACGGTGCGCTCATGAACCCTGAACTGAGAAGCTGGAAAGAGCCGCATCGTCTTGTGCTGATTGCCATCGGCATCGGTATCATCCTGCTGGCTGCCTACACCATGCGCTGGGACTGGCTGCCGAGATATTCAGGCAGGCTGATCGAGGGCGTGGGCACCACGATCTGGCTCCTGTTCATTACCTCCATCATGGGGTTTGTGGCCGCCATCGGGCTGGGACTTGCACAGGCTGCCGGGCCATTCTGGCTTGCCGGGCCTGCACGCGCCTTCTGCACCGTCATCCGTGGAACGCCGCTGCTTCTGCAGCTCTGGCTGCTCTATTACGGGCTTGGCTCGCTCTTCGCCCAGTATCCGGAAATTCGCGAATCATGGGCCTGGACGTATCTGCGTTCGGCCTGGCCTTACGGTGTGCTGGCGCTGACCATGTCTTTCGCGGGCTATGAGGGCGAGGTGATGCGCGGCGCGTTTGCAGGCGTTCCCAGGGGCGAGCTTGAAGCCGGTCGCGCCTATGGCATGTCGCCTTTCACCATGTTCCGCAGGATCTGGCTGCCGCGCGCCATTCACCGGGCCTTGCCGACGCTGGCCGGCGAGACGGTCCTGCAACTCAAGGCAACGCCACTGGTCGCCACCATCACGGTCGTGGATGTTTACGCCATCATTTCCCGGGTCCGGCAGGACACCTATCTCACCTATGAACCGCTTCTTCTGCTGGCGTTGATCTACATGATCCTGACAGGCATTCTGATCCTTGCCTTCCGGTGGGTCGAAAGCAGGGTCCCGGTAAAAGGCTGAGCCGGACTTGTCTGGCTCAGACAGGATTTCCGGTTCCAAGACGGCTTTGAGATGGCGAAAGCCCGAACTGCCGTCGGAAGGCGCGGGAGAACGCCGGTTGCGACGTAAATCCGGTACGTGAAGCGATATCCGTGACGGAAAGATGCGTGTCCTGTACAAGGCGTCGCGCCGCTCCCAGCCGCAGCGACAGGAAATAGGCTCCGGGCGTCTCACCCATCTGCCGCATGAACAGCTGCTCCAGGCCCCGGGTCGACATCGCCACCCGCCGGGCAATGGCGGCAATGCTCACAGGCGCATCGATATGGGTCTCCATGATCCGGATCGCGCGCACCAGCCGTGGGTCGTCATGGGCGTTGCCAACCATCACGTTGACCTGCGGATCGTCAGCAGCCCGCATGTCATCCTGAACGAAGCTGCTTGCGACATCGAGCGCCAGCGGCCGTCCCAGAACCTGACCGATCAGGTCCACCATCATGTCGAAGGTCGGTGAGGCGCCGGATGTGGTGATGAAGCGACCGTCGACGACGTAGCGGTCGGCTCTGAGATCGACGTCGGGAAACGCGGCGGCGAAATCCTCGAAATCCTCCCAGTGGGTTGCGGCCCGGTGCTCGTCGAGCAATCCGGCCCGGGCCAGAAGCCAGGCGCCCGATTCGATGCCGAAGACCAGCGTCGCCCCCCGTGCGGCCCTGTAGATGTGGGCAATCAGCTTGCGGTCGGTCAGACGCGCCGCGCCAAATCCCGCGACAAGGGCAAATATGTCGGTGCGTGACGATGGGTCATGCCGGCCCGATACCGGCCAGCCCATGCCCGATGAGGTTTCCGGCGGATTTCCGTCAATTGAGAGAAACTTCCAGTCGAATACCATCCGTCCGGCCTGACGGTTTGCGGCCCGCAACGGTTCGGCAGCGCTCGCCAGCGTCAGCATTGAACTGCCCGGCACCACCAGCAGATCGACCCGGATCGGTCTCTCTAATCCCATGATCGTTGCGAAGGCTTTGCTTTGTGTCATCTGTACTTCGTAAATTGGAATGCAAACGGCTGCAACACCGTCATCATGGCTGGCCTGTGAACAGGAGGATTAACTGCATGCCCTTGACCATGAATCGCGAGGTCTTCATCACCTGCGCTGTCACCGGATCGGGAGCCACCCAGGACCGCAGCGCGCATGTGCCCAGATCCCCGGAGCAGATCGCAAATTCCGCGATCGAGGCTGCCAGGGCAGGTGCGGCGATCGTTCATTGCCATGTCCGCGATCCCGAAACCGGGACGCCGCGCCGGGATGTCGAACTCTACCGCGAGGTCACGGACCGCATCCGCGACGCCGATATCGACGTGGTCCTCAACCTCACGGCCGGAATGGGTGGCGATCTGGTGCTTGGCGGCACCGAGACGCCGCTACCCGCGGTTGAAGGCACCGACATGGCAGGTGCCACCGAACGTATGGCCCATATCCGCGCCTGCCTGCCCGAAATCTGCACGCTCGATTGCGGCACGATGAATTTTGCCGAGGCCGATTATGTGATGACCAACACGCCCGGCATGCTGCGTGCCATGGGCGGAATGATGACCGAACTCGGCGTCAAGCCCGAGATCGAAGCTTTCGATACGGGTCATCTCTGGTTTGCCAAGCAGCTGGTGGCCGAAGGCGTGCTCAAACCTGATGCGCTGGTCCAGCTTTGCATGGGCGTTCCCTGGGGTGCGCCCGACGACCTCAATACGTTCATGGCGATGGTCAACAACGTGCCGTCGGACTGGAACTGGTCGGCGTTTTCGCTCGGTCGCAACCAGATGGCCTATGTGGCTGCGGCGACGATCGCGGGCGGCAATGTGCGCGTCGGACTTGAGGACAATCTCTGGCTCGGCAAGGGCCAACTCGCCACCAACGCTCAACTTGTCGAACGGGCCGTGACGATTGTCGAGGCGCTCGGGGCGCGGGTGATCGGACCCGAGGAGGTGCGCGAGCGGCTCAATCTGGTCAAGCAGGCGCCTGCCGGCATTTGAGACCACTTCGGGGAGAGAGTGATGGAAAAGGTCAAGTTCACCGCAATGAAGGATGGCGACAGGGAGGACTACGAATTCCTCACCCGCCACGAGATAGACTACGCATCAAAGACTGCGGAGAGGCTGCTGGCAGCTCTGGTCGACCTCGACGAGAGCCTGTCGGGCTACCAAGTCACGCGGCTCGGCCATTCGCTGCAATCGGCCACCCGCGCGTGGCGTGACGGCGCGGACACGGACTGGGTGGTCTCGGCCTTGCTGCATGACATCGGCGACATCTATGCGCCCTACAATCACGATGAATACGCAGCCACGATCCTCCGGCCTTTCGTACGCGAGCAATGTGCCTGGGTGGTTGAAAAGCACGGAGATTTCCAGAAGCTCTATTACGCCCACCATCTGGGTGGAAATCCGCACGCCCGCGATGCCTACCGCGATCACCCCTATTTCGACGATTGCGCGGCATTTTGCGAACGCTGGGACCAGGCAAGCTTCGACCCGGACTACGATCATCATGACATCGGATTCTCCCGCGAGATGGTCGAGGAGGTGTTTGCCCGCAAACCCTACGACCCCGCCGTCATCCGGACCGGCGAACGCGTGGCGCTGACCGATTCCTCTATTGCCGAAAGGCGAAACTGATGCGTGCAAACAACAACAAGGCCGCCATTATCGGCGGCGGTGTGATCGGCGGCGGCTGGGCCGCGCGTTTTCTTCTCAATGGCTGGGATGTGTCGATCTACGATCCGGATCCGGAGGCCGAACGCAAGGTCGGTGAGGTGCTGGAGAACGCCCGCCGTTCGCTGCCGGCGCTCTCGGATGTCTCCGTGCCTCAGGAGGGACGGCTCACATTCGCGTCTTCCATCCGGGAAGCTGTCGAAAGTGCAAACTGGATCCAGGAAAGCGTGCCCGAAAGGCTCGACATCAAGCATACGACCTTTGCCGAAATCCAGAGCCACTGCGCTGATGATGCGCTGATCGGCTCCTCCACATCCGGCTTCAAGCCCTCCGAATTGCAGCAGGGTGCGGCAAGGCCGGATCAGATTTTCGTCGCCCACCCCTTCAACCCGGTTTATTTGCTGCCGGTGATCGAACTTGTCGGCATCGAGGCAACGTTGCTGCGTGCCCGCGATGTGCTCGAGGCCATCGGCATGAAGCCGCTTCTGGTGCGCAAGGAAATCGACGCCCATATTGCCGACCGTTTCCTTGAAGCGGTCTGGCGCGAAGCGTTATGGCTGATCAAGGACGGCGTTGCCACCACCCAGGAAATCGATGACGTTATCCGCTACGGTTTCGGCATGCGCTGGGCGCAGATGGGCCTGTTCGAAACCTACCGCATCGCCGGCGGCGAGGCCGGCATGCGCCACTTCATCGCCCAGTTTGGTCCGTGCCTCTCCTGGCCCTGGACCAAGCTTATGGATGTGCCCGAACTCACCGACGAATTGACGGACATGATCGCCACCCAGTCGGACGAGCAGTCAGGAATGCATTCGATTCGCGAACTCGAACGTATTCGCGACGACAATCTTGTCGCCATGATGCGCGCGCTCAAGGGCAGGAATTGGGGCGCTGGCGCGCTGCTCAACGAGTACGATGCGCGCGTCGCTCCGCCGCTGCCAACCGGGATCGACAAACCGATTGAGACGCTCAGGCGGGTGATCCCGGTCGACTGGCTCGACTACAACAGCCACATGAATGAAAGCCGCTACGGCCAGGTGTTTTCCGATGCGGGAGATGTGGTCATGGCCATGGTGGGAGCCGACAAGGACTACATCGCAGGCGGCCTGTCCTATTTCACCGTCGCAAACGAGATCGGATATTTGAGTGAAACGCGTCTGGGCGACGTGATCCATGTGCGAACCCAGGTGCTTGAAGCCAAGGGCAAGAAGCTAAGGCTTTATCACGAGATGATCCGCAACGCGGATGGCGAGTTGCTCGCCACCTGCAACCAGCTTTTGATCCACGTCTCGCTCGAAACGCGGAAATCCTGTGAGCCCGAGGGCGAGGTTCTGGCCAGGATCACGGCACTCGGCGAAGCGCAGGCCAAACTGCTGCGTCCCGCCAGTATGCGCGACTGACCACCGAAGATGATGAACCTGATATCCCGACCGTTGGTCTGCTGGCCGGGTTTCGGGTGACAACAAGTGACAAACCCGAAGGGTGGAAGACAATGGATTTCGGACTGACGCAGGAACAGGAAATGATCGTCGAGACCACGCGGTCCTTCGTCGAGAATGAGCTTTATCCGCATGAGGCCCAAGTCGAGCGGACCGGCCATCTCGACATGGATCTGGTGCGCGAGATCCAGCAGAAGGCCATTGCCGCCGGTCTTTACGCCGCCAACATTCCCGAGGAGTTCGGCGGCGCCGGCCTCGATACGCCGACATGGCTGCTCTACGAGAAGGAACTTGGCCGCGCCAATTACGCCCTTCACTGGACCTGCGTGGCGCGCCCGTCAAACATTCTGTGCGCAGGCACGCCAGAGCAGCGCGCCCGCTACCTCGACCCGTGTGTTGCGGGCGAGAAATGGGATTGCCTGGCCATGACCGAGCCGGGCGCGGGCTCCGATCTGCGCGGCATGAAGGCAACCGCGAAACAGGACGGTTCTGATTGGGTCTTGAACGGCACCAAACACTTCATCTCCCACGCGGACATCGCCGACTTTACCATCGCCTTCATGGGGACCGGCGAGGAGGACACGCCGCGTGGCAGAAAGAAGCTGATCACCGCCTTCTTCGTCGACAAGGGGACGCAGGGTTACGCGGTGCGCGACGGCTACCGCAACGTCTCGCATCGCGGTTACACCAATGCCATTCTCGAATTCGACAATTGCCGGATCCCGGCCGAAAACGTTCTCGGCGAAGTCCATAAGGGCTTCGATGTTGCCAACACCTGGCTCGGCGCCACGCGATTGCAGGTTGGTGCAACCTGTCTGGGCCGCGCCGAGCGCGCATTCCGGCACGCCGTTGAATGGTCGGCGACCCGCGAGCAGTTCGGCCAGCCCATCGGCAAGTTCCAGGGCGTGTCCTTCAAGCTTGCGGACATGGCGATGGAAATGAAGGCGGCCGAACTCATGATCCTTGAGGCGGGCTGGAAATTCGACCGGGGCGAAGCGACGGATGCCGATATGGCCATGGCCAAGCTCAAGGCGTCCGAGATGCTGGCCATGGTCGCCGACGAGGCGATCCAGATCCATGGCGGCATGGGTCTGATGGACGAATTGCCGCTCGAGCGCATCTGGCGCGATGCCCGCATCGAGCGCATCTGGGAAGGCACCTCCGAGATCCAGCGGCATATCATTTCGCGCGCGCTGCTCAGGCCGCTTGGGGCATAGGACAATCACCGTGCAATCATCGGGCAGCAGATCATGAAAGCGGTCATCACTATAACCTATTGCCGCCAGTGCAACTGGATGCTGCGTTCGAGCTGGATGGCGCAGGAGCTGCTTTCGACCTTTTCTGAGGAACTTGGCTCGGTCACGCTCGTGCCTGGCACCGGCGGTATCTTCACCATCGAGGTGGATGGCGACCTTATCTGGAACCGCAAGACCGATGGCGGTTTTCCGGACGTCAAAGCCCTGAAGGGCCGGGTGCGCGACCGGATCGAGCCGGAGCGCAGTCTCGGGCATATCGACCGCGCGGAGAACGGCGAATGAGCCCCGATCTCTCCCGCCTCCTGCGTCCCCGTTCCATCGCGCTCTTCGGCGGCGGCTGGGCTGTGAATGTTGTCGCGCAGCTTCAGAAATCCGGCTTCGACGGCCAAATCTGGCCGGTCAACCCGAAACGGAGCGACATTCTCGGCGTGCCGTGCATTGCTTCGATTGATGATCTGCCCGCAGCCCCCGACGCCAGTTTCATCGGGGTGAACCGGGACGCCACGGTTGATGTCGTGCGGCGGTTGAACGCCATGGGAGCGGGCGGCGCGACCTGCTTTGCGTCCGGTTTCCGTGAAAGCGAAAGCGAGGGAACGGGTGGAGCGGGCCTGCAGGATGAACTGGTCGCGGCCGCCGGCTCCATGCCCATTCTTGGCCCGAACTGCTACGGGCTCATCAACTATCTCGACAATGTCGCACTCTGGCCCGACCAGCACGGCGGCGTACCCGTCGAAAGCGGCGTGGCGATCGTGGCGCAATCCTCCAACATCGCCATCAACATGACCATGCAGGCGCGCGGGCTGCCGATCGCCTATGTTGTCGCTGCGGGCAATCAGGCGCAAATCGGAGCGAGCGGCATTGCCTCGGCGCTTCTGGACGATGACCGCGTGAGCGCCATCGGGCTCTATCTGGAAGGTTTCGGCGACATCCGTGCGCTCGAAGCGCTTGCGGCAAAGGCGCGAGCAAGGAAAAAGCCCATTGTCGCCATCAAGATCGGACGGTCGGACAAGGCGCGTGCGGCAACGCTCACCCATACAGCCTCGCTCGCCGGAAATGCCGCGGCCGGATCGGCGTTGCTCAAACGGCTCGGCATCATCGAGGTCGACACCATCGCGGTGTTCCTGGAAACGCTGAAGCTGCTGCATACCATCGGACCGCTGCCCGGCGCGTCGGTCTGCTCGGTCAGCTGTTCGGGCGGCGAGGCCAGCCTGATGGCCGACATGAGTGAGGGCACGGCTCTTTCGTTCTCGGACTTCGCACCGGCCCAGCGTGCCGAACTGAAAACGGAACTGGGGCTGATCGTCACGATTGCCAATCCGCTCGACTATCACACCTTCATCTGGGGCGACACGGAGCGCATGACCCGCGTCTTTGCCACGGTGATGCGCGAGAGCTTCGATCTCACCGTCTTCATTTTGGATATGCCGCGCGCTGATCGCTGCGATCCGTCCGGCTACCAATGCGCCGTCGACGCAATCATCGCCGCGAAGGCGAGAACCGGGACGCGGGTGGCGGTGCTCTCAAGTCTGCCCGAGAACATGTCGGATCACTTTACTCGCAGCTTCATGGAAGGCGGCGTCGCAGTTCTCCATGGCATGAGCGAGGGGATCGCCGCGATTACGGCCGCCATCGCGGCCGGCCGGCGTCCGGGTTCCGCTCCGCAACCGCTCCTTCTTTGCGGGAAGCCGGCCGGTTCATCGAAAATGCTCAACGAAACCGCATCCAAGCAGGTACTGTCGGGCTTCGGCTTGAAGATCCCGCGCTCGATACAGGCGGGATCCGTCGACGAGTCGATCTCGAATTCGAGCCAACTGGATTTTCCCGTGGTGCTGAAGGGCGTGGGTCTGGCCCATAAGAGCGAAGCCGGTCTGGTCGCCCTCGACATTTCGGACCAAACCCATCTTCGGGCAGAGGCGGAACGCATGCAGGCCCTTGCCTCTGATTTCCTTGTCGAGGAAATGGCAGCGGGCGGTGTTGCCGAGGTGCTGGTCGGCGTCACGCTTGACGCCACCGGTACCTTTCTGCTCACCCTGGGGGCAGGGGGTGTTCTCACCGAGGTCCTCGGAGATACGGTGAGCTTGCTGCTGCCCGTCACCAGCGAAGACATCACAGCCGCTCTCCAAAGCCTGAAAATCGGACCGCTTCTCAGGGGTTATCGCGGCAAGCCTCCGGCTGATGTTGCAGCGGTTGCCAATGCGGTCCAGTCTGTCTGCCGCTATGTCGAAGCCAATTCCGAACGGCTGCTCGAACTCGAAATCAATCCGCTGATCGCCCGCGAGCACGATGCCGTCGCCGTCGACGCGCTGATCAGCCTGCGCGAAAACTGAATGGGAAAGGAACCCACCATGACCGGTCCTGTCAAAACCCGCACCGTCGGGCACGTCCTCGAAGTAACCCTGGATCGACCCAAGGCCAACGCGGTCGACCTGGCCACGAGCAGGGTCATGGGCGAGGTCTTCCGCGATTTCCGCGACAATCCGGACCTGCGCGTGGCGATCCTCACTGGCGCTGGCGAGAAATTCTTCTGCCCGGGCTGGGACCTCAAGGCGGCCAATGACGGCGATGCGGTCGATGGCGATTATGGCGTGGGCGGTTTCGGCGGGCTGCAGGAACTGCCGCACATGAACAAGCCGGTGATCTGCGCGGTGAACGGCATCTGCTGCGGCGGCGGGCTGGAGATCGCGCTCTCCTGCGACATCATTCTCGCTGCCGATCATGCCACCTTTGCACTGCCCGAAATCCGCTCCGGAACCGTTGCCGATGCCGCATCGATCAAGCTGCCCAAACGCATCCCCTATCACATCGCCATGGAGATGCTGTTCACCGGCCGCTGGCTCGACGCGGCGGAAGCCAACCGTTGGGGCTTCGTCAATCACGTTCATCCCGGCGATCAGCTGATGGCGGAAGCCTGGAAGATGGCCGAGCATCTTGCCTCCGGTCCGCCGCTTGTCTTTGCCGCGATCAAGGAGGTGGTGCGGGAAGCCGAGGGCGAAAAATTCCAGGACACGATGAACAAGGTAACCAGGCGGCAGCTCAGAACCGTCGATGTACTTTACGAGTCCGAGGACAACAAGGAAGGCTTCCGGGCCTTCGCCGAAAAGCGGGATCCGGTCTGGAAGGGCAAATAGCGCATCGCCGCGGGGATAAGGTGGATCAGATCTCGGTGTGCATCCGGTAGCCCGGCGCGAAGGTAAGCCGCACCGAGGTGATCACCTGTGCCTGATTCCAGGTGCTGCGCTCGATCACGAACAGGCCTTCGCCTTCACGGCAGGCGAGAATTTCGGCTTCGCGTTTGCCGGCCGTCATTGCCGAAAAGGTGAAGTCGCCGCCTTCAAAGGGAATGTTTCTGACCAGCCATTCATTGGCGCTGAGCGCCGTCAGGTCCGCGGTTTCAATGCCTGGCGCGGCCTCGGGATTGATCCAGCGATCACCGAAGACGTAGGGCTTGCCGTCTGCCATGTGCAGCGTCACCAGATGCACGAGCTTGATGCCGGGCTCGATACGCATTCGGGCACGAATTCCCGACGGCGGAACGGCATTCTTTTGCGACAGCACCTGATGGCGGTAGCTTTGCCCCTTGCTCTCGATCTCCTGCCGGATCACCGGGATCGCAAGTGTCGCCTTGCGGACAGGGTGGAGCGCAACGCGTGTTCCGGCCTTGCGCCGCCGGTCGAGCAATCCTGATTCCGCAAGGCCCCTGAGTGCCCGGTTGACCGTGGCGCGCGCGCAGCCGAATTCCCGCGACAGTTCGGCTTCGTGCGGAATGAACTCGCCGGGTTTCCACTCGCGGCTGTTGATCCGGCGCAGCACCTCCGCCTGCACCGCCTGCCAGCTCTTGATCTCCGGATCCCTCAAAGCGCCTCCCCAAGCTCCTTCATGGTCTTCACGTATCGCGCGGCTATTTCGCTGCGCTTCACATGAGTGCCCTCCCGCACCATGTGCCGGCCCGCGGACCAGACATCCGTTATAAGCCGATCGTCGCCGGCAAAGACATAGCAGTCGATCAGCGTATCGCCGCTTTTCCCGGCCAGATCCACCGCGTCGGCATCAAGCGCCATCAGATCGGCCAGTTTGCCCGGAGCGATTGTGCCGGTATCGCGGCCCGAAACGCTGGCGCCTCCGGCTGCGATCGCGTCGAGAAGACGCCGACCCGTCGATTTGGTGCCGCTTGCAAGTGCGGCGCGGGAATTGTCGCGAAGCCGCTGCGAGTAATCGAGGGTGCGCAATTCCTCGGACAGCGAGATGCGGATGTTGGAATCCGATCCAACGGCAATTGCGCCGCCGGCATCAAACCAGCGGACCCCGTCGAAGATCCCGTCCCCCAGGCTCGATTCGGTGATCGGGCAGAGCCCCGCCACGGCGCCGCTCTTTGCCAGCCCCTCGGTCTCGTGCGGCAGCATCTGGGTGCAGTGGATGAAGCAGTGGCGGGCGTCGAGCGCCATTGTGTCGAGCACGAATTCGACGGGACGCTTGCCGAGCGCTGCCACCACTTCCTCGACCTCGGCCTTCTGCTCGGCCAGATGCATGTGCAGCGGCGCGCCCGCCGCAAGGGCGGCATGATGGGACAGGCTCTCCGGTGCAACTGCGCGCAGGCTGTGCGGCGCAACCCCGATGCGGGTGTCTGCCGGAAGCGGCTTGATCGCGTCTTTCGAACGGGCGTGCAGGTCCTGATAAGCATTGAGCGTGTTGCCGAAGCGGATTTGTCCCGGTCCGAGCGGCCGCTGGTCGCAGCCGCCATACTGGTAGTGCACCGGAAGCAGGGTCAGGCCGATACCCGTGATCGCTGCCGCAGCGGCAATCCGCTCGGCCATCTCGGCAATGTTGCTGTAGGGTGCGCCGCCCGGCTGATGGTGCAGGTAGTGAAACTCGACATTGGCCGAATATCCCGCCTCGAGCATTTCCATCTGCACGAAGGCCGCGATCGCCTCGACATGGTCCGGGGTCAGCCTGTCCAAAAACCGGAACATCAGTTGCCGCCAGGTCCAGAACGAATCCGACGGGTTCGGTCCGCGTTTTTCGGTCAGTCCCGCCATGGCGCGCTGAAAGGCATGGCTGTGGCAATTGACCGGGGCGGGAAGCAGGACGCCGACGCGGTTTCCTTCGGCTTCGCGGCCTGCGTCGACGGTTCGGATTGCACCGGACTCATCGATTTCAACCCGGACATTTTCGGCCCACCCGTTTTCCAGCAACGCCGTCTCGGCCCAAATCACAGTCATCTTTTCCCACCTCTTGACAGGTTTTTATGTCTATACTTATAGTCAAAATACACGGACATAACAATGGCGATTTCATGCTGCTGACCAACGCGAAACTGGCGACGATGGACGGATCCGCAGCCTACGGGCTGATCGGCGACGGCGCTGTGGCGATCCAAGGCGAGCGCATCGCCTGGGCGGGACCTGCGAAGGATCTGCCGGACGCCTACCGCGCGATCGAGACTGTCGACCTCGGCGGCCGCCTGGTGACCCCGGGTCTGATCGATTGCCACACCCATGTCGTCCACGGCGGCAATCGGGCCCGCGAATTTGAAATGCGGCTTGAAGGCGCGTCCTATGAGGAAGTGGCGCGCGCCGGTGGCGGTATCGTCTCCACAGTCGCCGCCACACGCGCTGCCACTGAGGACGAACTTCTCGACGATGCCCTGACCCGGGTGGACGCGATGATCGCCGAAGGCGTCTCCACCATCGAAATCAAGTCAGGCTACGGGCTCGACATCGAAAACGAGATCAAGATGCTGCGCACCGCAAAAGCGGTTTCAAGCAATCGTCCGGTCCGGGTCCGCACCAGCTATCTCGGCGCCCATGCCGTGCCGCCGGAATACAAGGATCGTCCGGACGCCTATATCGACGAGGTCTGCATTCCCGGTTTGGAAGCCGCCCACGCCGAAGGCCTGGTCGATGCGGTCGACGGTTTCTGCGAGGGGATCGCTTTCTCGCCAGGGCAGATCGCCCGGGTTTTCGACAAGGCGCAGGCCCTCGGCCTCCCTGTGAAACTGCACGCCGAACAGCTCTCCAATCTTGGTGGGGCCCGAATGGCTTGCGGGTATGGCGCGCTTTCGGCGGACCACCTCGAATATGCCGAAGCTGGCGACGCCGCTGCCATGGCCAAGGCCGGATCGGTTGCGGTCATCCTGCCCGGTGCGTTTTACACTTTGCGCGAAACAGCACTTCCGCCGATTGATGCGTTCCGCGATCATGACGTTGCGATGGCCGTTGCGACCGACTGCAATCCCGGCTCCTCGCCGATGAGTTCGCTGCTGCTGAGCATGAACATGGCCTGCACCCTGTTCCGCATGACGCCGGAGGAAGCCCTCGCCGGCGTAACGCGCCATGCGGCCCGGGCTCTCGGCATGGAGGATGCGGGCATGATCAAACAGGGCCTTCGCGCCGACCTTGCTGTCTGGGACGTCGAGCATCCCGCTGAACTTTCCTATCGCATTGGGTTCAACCCGCTCTGGAAGCGGATGTTTGGAGGCGAACTTTGACGCTCACACTGACGCCCGGCGAAGCCACGCTCGACCAGCTTGAGGAAATCTGGCGCGAGAGCAGACGCGTGGTTCTGGATGACAGCGCCCGGCCGGCCATCGATGCGGCTGCCGATCTTGTTCGCGCCGCGGCCGAGGGTGACGAGGCTGTCTACGGGGTCAACACCGGATTTGGAAAACTGGCAAGCGTCCGCATCAAGCCCGGCGACACGGCTAAGCTGCAGCGCAACCTGATCCTGTCGCATTGCTGCGGCGTGGGTGAGGCACTGGACGTGCCGACAACCCGTTTGATGATGGTTCTGAAGCTGCTGTCCGCGGGCCGGGGAGCCTCCGGCATCACCTGGCAGACACTTTCGGTTATCCAGCAGATGCTGGCAAAGGGCGTCACGCCCGTAATCCCGTCGCAGGGCTCGGTGGGTGCATCCGGCGACCTTGCCCCGCTCGCACACATGGCCGCCGCGATGATCGGCGAGGGCGAGGCGGAATATGAGGGCGCGCGCATGCCGGCCGCCGATGCGCTGGCCAGGGCCGGTATCGAACCGGCAGTGCTTGCCCCGAAGGAGGGTCTGGGGCTGATCAACGGCACCCAGTTCTCGACGGCCTGTTCGCTGGCCGGCTATTTCAACGCGATCCGCAATCTCCAGGCGAGCATCGTTTCGTCCTGCCTGTCGACCGATGCGATCATGGGATCCACCGCGCCATTGGAGGCGGGGATCCATGCGTTCCGCGGTCACCGCGGTCAGATCGACGTGGCGGCGGCGATGCGCGCGGTCATGCACGGTTCGGAAATCCGCGAAAGCCATCGTTCCGGCGACACGCGAGTGCAGGATCCCTACTGCATTCGATGCCAGCCGCAGGTGGCCGGCGCCGCACTCGATCTGTTGCGGTTCGCAGGTCAGACGCTCGAGATCGAAGCCAATGCCGTCTCCGACAATCCGCTTGTGCTGGTGGAGGAGGGCAAGATCGTCTCGGGCGGAAACTTCCACGCCGAGCCGGTTGCGTTTGCCGCTGATCAGATTGCCATCGCGATTGCCGAAATCGGCGCCATCGCCCAGCGCCGCGTGGCGTTGATGGTGGATCCATCGCTGTCGTTCGATCTGCCGCCGTTCCTCACGCCCGAGCCGGGTTTGAATTCCGGTCTCATGATTGCCGAGGTGACGACGGCGGCTTTGATGAGCGAGAACAAGCATCTCGCCAATCCCTGCTCGACCGATTCCACACCGACCTCGGCCAATCAGGAAGATCACGTCTCCATGGCCGCACATGGCGCGCGCCGGCTCAGGCGCATGAACGACAATCTCAATGTGATCATCGGGGTCGAATTGCTCTGCGCCGCCCAGGGCGTGGAGTTTCGCGCGCCGCTTCGCACCAGCCCGGCGCTTGAGAATGCCATATCCCTGATCCGCAGGGATATCGCATCGCTGGCCGAAGACCGTTTCATGGCTGGCGATCTGGCGAAGGCTGCGCTGATCGTATCCGATGGAAGGCTCCAGTCTGAAATGGGCGTTGCGGACCTGCTTGCGGGAGGTGCGCAATGACCGCAAATGTTTCACCCGCTGACGTAAAGCGGGGCGACAGCCCTGTCGTTCTCGGTCTTCCGCACAGCGGCACGCATGTGCCAGCGGAGATCTTTGGGTGCCTGACGCCTCTCGGCCAAACATTGGGTGACACCGACTGGCATGTCGACCGCCTTTACGACGGTTTGCTCGATGGCGTGACTACGGTTCGCGCCAATTTCCATCGTTACGTGATCGACGCCAACCGCGATCCTTCAGGCGCCAGCCTCTACCCGGGCCAGAACACCACCGGCCTTGTTCCGATGACCGATTTCGATGGCAAGCCGCTGTGGCTCGAAGAGCCGGATGATGCCGAGATCGAGGCCCGCCGGTTGGCCTGGCACGCGCCCTATCACGCCGCACTTGCGGCCGAACTGGAGCGCGTCAAAGCGATCCACGGCGTGGCGATCCTCTATGACTGTCATTCGATCCGGTCCAGCATCCCGTACCTGTTCGAGGGGACGCTTCCGGATTTCAACATCGGCACCAATGGCGGTGAGACCTGCGCGCCGGTGATCGAGTCCGTCGTGGCCGGGATTTGCGCCGGTGCTGAGGGCTACTCGAGCGTGCTCAACGGCCGGTTCAAGGGAGGCTGGACCACGCGGCACTACGGCAGGCCGGCAGATGGCATGCATGCGATCCAGATGGAGCTCGCGCAGCGCACCCATCTGAAAACCGAAGCCGTGCCGTTCGATTACGATCCGGAAAAGGCCGAGCGCCTGCGGGTCCATCTCAAGACAGTTCTGAATTCAGTTGCTGACCTGGCAGCTTCATTGGGAGGCCAATCATGACCAATCCGCGACACAATCAGCGCGACATCTATCCGCCGACCGGGACCGAGATCACCGCCAAGAGCTGGCTCACCGAAGCGCCGATGCGCATGCTGATGAACAATCTGCATCCCGACGTGGCGGAGAACCCGCATGAGCTGGTGGTCTATGGCGGCATCGGGCGCGCGGCGCGCACCTGGAAGGACTTCGACCAGATCGTCGCCAGCCTCAAGGACCTCAATGAGGACGAAACCCTGGTGGTGCAGTCGGGAAAGCCTGTTGCCGTCGTGCGCACGCATGCCGATGCACCCAGGGTGCTGATCGCGAACTCCAATCTGGTTCCCCATTGGGCAAACTGGGATCATTTCAACGAACTCGATAAGCGCGGGCTCGCAATGTATGGCCAGATGACCGCCGGATCGTGGATTTACATCGGCACGCAAGGCATCGTTCAGGGAACCTACGAAACCTTCGCCGAGGCCGGCCGTCAGCACTTTGACGGCGACTTGACAGGCAAGTGGATCCTCACCGGCGGGCTTGGCGGCATGGGTGGCGCCCAGCCGCTTGCCGCGGTGATGGCCGGCGCCTGCTGCCTCGCCGTCGAATGCGACGAAACCCGCATCGATTTCCGCCTGCGTACCCGCTACGTCGATGAGAAGGCGCATACCCTCGACGAGGCGCTTGCGATGATCGACAAATGGACCAAGGCGGGCGAAGCCAAGTCCGTGGGCCTCCTGGGCAACGCGGCGGACGTCTTCGTCGAGCTCGCAGAACGCATGAAGGCAGGTGGACCGCGTCCCGACATCGTCACCGACCAGACCTCCGCCCACGACCCGCTGCACGGTTACCTGCCGCAAGGCTGGGGCGTCGCGGAATGGCGCGAGAAGCAGGAAAGCGACCCGAAAGCGGTCGAAAAGGCGGCCCGGGCTTCGATGAAGGCGCATGTCGCGGCCATGGTGGATTTCTGGAATGCCGGTGTTCCGACGCTCGACTATGGCAACAACATTCGACAGGTTGCGCAAGAAGAGGGTCTGGAAAACGCCTTTGCCTTCCCGGGTTTCGTGCCCGCCTACATCCGGCCGCTGTTCTGCCGCGGCATCGGCCCGTTCCGCTGGTGCGCGCTGTCCGGCGATCCAGAGGACATCTACAAGACCGACGCCAAGATGAAGGAGCTGTTCCCCGAAAACGAGCACCTGCACAACTGGCTCGACATGGCCCGCGAGCGCATCTCGTTCCAGGGCCTGCCGGCGCGCATCTGCTGGATCGGGCTGGGCGACCGTCATCGCGCGGGCCTCGCCTTCAACGAGATGGTCGCCTCTGGCGAACTCAAGGCGCCGATCGTCATCGGACGCGATCATCTCGATTCCGGCTCCGTTGCCTCGCCGAACCGCGAAACCGAGGCCATGAAGGATGGCTCCGATGCGGTCAGCGACTGGCCGCTTCTCAATGCGCTGGTCAACACCGCCTCTGGCGCAACCTGGGTGTCGCTGCATCATGGTGGCGGCGTGGGCATGGGCTTCTCGCAGCATTCGGGCATGGTCGTGGTGGCCGATGGCACGGAAGGTGCGGCCCGACGGCTTGAACGGGTGCTGTGGAACGATCCTGCTTCCGGGGTCTGGCGTCATGCCGACGCCGGTTACGATATCGCGCTCGATTGCGCGCGTGAGCACGGGCTAAATCTGCCCGGCATACTGGGGTGAAAACGACAATCCAAACTGAAAACAGAGAGGAACTGACATGCAAAGACGGAATTTCCTGAAAGCCGGCGTTGCCGGCGCAGCCGCGGCAACACTCGCCGCTCCCGCCATCGCGCAGGACAAGCGCGAATGGAAGATGGTCACCGCATGGCCGAAGAACCTGCCGGGTCCGGGGGTTGCCGCCCAGCTTCTGGCCGACCGCATCACCACGCTTTCGGGCGGCCGGATCGAGGTCAAGCTCTTCGCCGCGGGTGAAATCGTTCCCGGTCCCGGCGTTTTTGACGCCGTGTCGGAAGGAACCGCCGAACTCTACCACGCCGTTCCCGCCTATTGGGGCTCCAAATCCAAGGGCATTCTGCTGTTCGGCTCCCAGCCCTTCGGCCTGCGCGCCGACGAGCAGTTCGGCTGGATGCAGCACGGCGGCGGACAGGCGCTTTACGATGAGATGTATGGACGCTTCGGCGTCAAGCCGTTCCTGTGCGGCAACTCCGGTCCGCAGTGGGCAGGTTGGTTCCGCAACGAGATCAACTCTGTCGAGGATCTCAAGGGCTTGAAGTTCCGCACAACGGGTCTCGCTTCCGAGATGGCCACAAAGCTCGGCATGGCCGCACAAGCCATGGGCGGACCGCCGATGTTCCAGGCGTTGCAGACAGGCGCGCTCGATGCCGGCGAGTTTATCGGTCCCTGGACCGATTCCGCGCTCGGCTTCTATCAGGTTGCGAAGAACTACTACTGGCCGGGCGTTGGCGAACCGTCTTCGGCCGAGGAATGCGGTGTCAATGCGGCCGCCTATGCCGACCTGCCCGAAGATCTGCAGCAGGTCGTCTCGCTCGCCTGCGAAAGCCTCTACAATCCGGTCTGGACCGAATACACGACCAAGCACGCGCAGTCGCTCAAGACCTTGGTCTCCGAGCACGGCGTCAATGTGCGCAAGCTGCCCGATGATGTCGTCGCGGCGATGGGCAAGGCCGCGGAAGAGGTCATTGACGAACTGCGCCAGAACGACGATGAACTGGTCAAGCGGATCACCGAAAGCTTCATCGCGTATCGCGATCTGGTCGGTGGTTACATGACCTATGCCGACAACGGCCAGATGAACGCCCGTGCGGCGATCATGGGCTACTGATCGTCAATTCCCGGCCCGGCGCTCAGCGGCGGGCCGGTTTCCTCGCGGGCGAAGGGGACCCCATGCAGCGTCTTGCGGATTTTCTCGACGGCATCGCCCGCGCGACAGCGAGCATCATTCGCTGGCTTGCGCTTGTGATGGTGCTGGTGCAATTCGCCATCGTGGTGGGCCGCTACGTTTTCGGCGTCAACTCGATCGCCGCCCAGGAAAGCGTGCTTTACATGCATGCGACGCTGTTCATGCTCGGCGCCGCCTACACGCTGTTGGTCGACAAGCACGTTCGCGTCGATGTCTTCTACGCCAAGGCTGCAGCCTCCACGCAACGCCGTATCGACATCTTCGGCCATATCGTGCTGCTCATCCCGTCCATGCTGGCGCTTGCCTACTGGTCCTGGCCCTCGGTGAGAAATTCCTGGAAGATCCTAGAGGGGCCGATTTCGGTTGGCGGCATCGAGGCCGTCTTCCTCATGAAAACCCTGATTCCCGCCTTCTGTGTTCTGTTGATCCTGCAATCGCTCGCGCTGTTGATCCGCCTTCATCTGCCACAAGCCCGGATGCCCCGGCCGGAGGGTGACGCGTGAGCCAGTACCTCGATCTCATCATGTTTGCCGGCCTGATCGGAGCGATCCTGCTCGGGTTTCCCGTCTCCTTTTCCATCGCCGGTGTCGCGATCATTTTCGGCTATCTCGGCTGGGCAATGGGGGTGATGGACATCACTCTGCTCGGGGCGACCGGCCAGCGCGTCTTCGGTCTGCTGTCAAATACGGTGCTGATCGCGATCCCCCTGTTCGTGCTGATGGGCGCAGTGCTCGAAAAAAGCCGCATCGCCGAGGAACTGCTCGACACGATGGGCCGGCTGTTCGGTCAGTTGCGCGGCGGTCTCGGCATCTCGGTCGTTCTGGTTGGCGCTCTGCTCGCGGCCTCCACCGGCATCGTCGGCGCAACGGTCGTCGCGATGGGCATGATCGCGCTGCCGACCATGCTGCGTGCCGGTTACGATCCGCGCGTCGCCTCGGGCATCGTCTGCACAGCGGGAACGCTGGGGCAGATCATCCCGCCCTCGACGCTGCTGATCATCCTCGCGGACGTGATGTCGAACGCCTATCAGCAAGCCCAGTACGAACAGGGCAAATTCGCCGTCGAGGCACTGTCGGTGGGCCAGTTCTTCGCCGCAGCCATCATGCCGGGGCTGGTGCTGGTGCTGCTTTACCTGATCTACATTCTCGTCCGGGGCGCCATGCGACCCCAGGACATGCCTCCGGCATCGCTGGACATGCCACGGCCCGAGCGCGCCGAAGTGCTGGCAGCCGTGGTCCCGCCGGTGCTTTTGATCATCGCGGTTCTGGGCGCGATCCTGGGCGGAGTGGCCACGCCCACGGAGGCTGCATCCGTGGGCGCCATCGGCGCACTTCTCATGGCTGGCCGCCGCATAAGCCGCAGGCCCAGGATCATTCTCGTCGGAGCCGCCGCACTGGTGCTTCTCGGCGTGCTCGCCGGCGCCTTTCCGGTCAGGCTGCAGCGAAGCGACCTCGGTTTCCTGTCCCAGGCGGCGGGCGGGTTCTATGTGGTCCTGACGATCATCGGCGCCATCGGCATTGCCTATGCGCTCAAGGCGGCGTTTCGTGAAAAGATCATCCATGCCGCAGTCACTTCGACGCTCACCATGACGGCAATGATCTTTGCCACCATTCTTGCGGCCGGCATGTTTTCGCTGGTCTTTATCGGGCTCGGTGGCGAGGAAAGGGTGGCGGAAATCCTCACCGAAATGCCCGGTGGCCCGACCGGGGCGCTGTTGTTCTGCATGGCGCTGGTTTTCGTGCTCGGCTTCTTTTTGGACTTCGTCGAGATATCAGTCATCGTGCTGCCGCTGATTGCCCCGACGCTGATCCTGATGGGACACGATCCGATCTGGCTCGGCGTGCTGCTGGCGATCAACCTCCAGACCAGTTTTCTCACGCCGCCCTTCGGTTTTTCGCTGTTCTATCTGCGTGGAGCGGCACCCAAGGAAATCTCCACCGGACAGATCTATGCGGGAGTGATGCCGTTCATCGGTTTGCAGATCCTGGGCATGGCGCTCGTGTTCTTCCTGCCGCAGGTGTCGACCTGGTTGCCGCGGGCGCTTTTCTAGCCCTTTCTCCAGAAGCGCCAGTCGACAATCCGAAGGGCTAATCGCGGATGCGGGTCAGCCCGTCGGGCTGTTTCTTCCAAGTGCAGGGAACTTTGCACCTCCACCTGGCGTTCGCATGGTGGACGCCCCCGGACAAGTGCGCTTGGCGGGGGACAATTTCAGTTCCCGGAGCATTTGATTGACCGAAACCATACTGATCACAATTTCACTGGTGTGCTTGGTGGCAAGTCTGATCCCGTTCGTGCCGTGCGCGTCCGGCTCCATTCGCGCGTTCGACTTCGGGCGCCTGCAGGTTCTCACACTTTCAATGGTCGCACTCTTTGCGTCCCTCGTTGCGGAGGTCTGGCTTTGGGACGATTGGACGACTGTGGGCATCGTTGCGATTGCCATGGCCGCTGTCGCTGCGGCCGTTCAACTTTTCCACATTCTCCCTTTCACGCCGATATGGCCTGTCGAGACGGTACGTTTCGAGGGGGATGAAACGACAGTTCCCACGCTGTCGCTCCTTGCCTGCAACGTAAAACAGGGCAATCGCGACTATCAGCGCGTGATCGACCTTGTTAAGGAGACCAATCCCGACATTGCAGTCTTCATGGAAACCGACAAGCGCTGGGCCGATGCTCTCAGGCCGGTACTGTCGGATTACCGGCATCTCATGGAACAACCTCAGGAGAACAGCTACGGAATGATCTTCGCCACCCGGTTCGAGATGGAGGATGCGAAGGTTCAGTTTCTCCTCAATGAGGAGGTGCCAAGCATCACCGGGATCCTGAAACTTTCATCCGGCCGGAAGGCCAGGATCCTAGCGATTCACCCCGAACCGCCGGTGCCGGCCCGCGACACCCTGGGCCGCGATGCGGAAATCCTTGTGGCTGCCCGGGTGGCACGCGACGAAACCCTGCCCATCGTGATCACCGGTGATCTCAACGACGTGGCATGGTCCAGAACCACGCGACGTTTCCAGCGCCTTTCCGGATTGCTCGATCCCCGGCAGGGAAGGGGGCTGTTCAACTCGTTTCACGCGGAGTATCCGATCGTGCGCTGGCCGCTCGATCACATTTTCCATTCCGGTGATTTTCAGCTTCTGGAGATCGACCGCAAGCCGTCCGTCGGATCGGACCATTTCCCGATGTATTACCGCTTTGCGCTGGACGGCAACAAGGCGAAGGAAACACCGCCGCCGCCGTCCGAGGAAGATATCGAGGACGCCGACGAGGCGATCTCGGTCGAAAAGAACCGGGACCGTCGCCCAGCCGGAACCGACTGGGAAGATTGAAACACGTCAACGAACGAAAACGGCGCCGGGTATGATCCCCGCGCCGTTTTGGTGAAAGGGATTCTGTTCCTGAAGCAGGCCGGCCTAGGGCGGGTCCTGATCAAGTGTCCAGGTCAGATGCCACCCAGGCAGATATACTTGATTTCGAGGTAGTCGTCGCAGCCGTATTTCGAGCCCTCGCGGCCTTGGCCAGACTGCTTGACGCCGCCGAATGGCGCAACCTCGGTGGAGATGAGACCGGTGTTCACGCCCACCATTCCGTATTCAAGCGCCTCGGCAACCCGCCAGACCCTCGAAAGGTCGTTTGCGTAGAAATAGGAGGCGAGCCCGAAGATCGTGTCATTGGCCTGCTCGATCACATCCTCGACGGTCTCGAACTTGAACAGCGGCGCCACCGGGCCGAAGGTCTCGTCCGAAGCCACCTGCATGTCGCGTGTCACGCCGGTCAGGATCGTTGGCTGGAAGAAGGTGCCGCCCAGTTCGTGGCGCTCGCCGCCGGTCATCACTTTGGCGCCCTTCGACTTGGCGTCGTCGATGTGTTCGATCACCTTGGCCACGGCGTCTTCGCTGATCAGCGGACCGGCATTGACACCGTCGTCGAAGCCGTCCCCGACTTTCATCTTGGAAACCGCTGCGGCGAGCTTTTCGGCAAAGGCATCGTAGACCCCGGCCTGGACGTAGATCCGGTTGGCGCAAACGCAGGTCTGACCGTTGTTGCGGTATTTCGAGATCATTGCCCCCTCCACAGCCGCATCGAGGTCGGCGTCGTCGAAAACGATGAAGGGCGCGTTGCCGCCGAGTTCCATCGAGGTTTTCTTGACCTGGTCTGCGGACTGGCGCATCAGAATGCGGCCCACTTCGGTCGAGCCGGTGAAGGTGATCTTGCGCACCTTTTCGTTCGAGCAGAATTCCTTGCCGATTTCGGAGCTGGATTTGGAGGTGACGACGCTGAACAGTCCCTTGGGAAGACCGGCATCCTGTGCAAGCTTGGCCATCGCCAGAGCCGACAGCGGTGTTTCGGCGGCTGGCTTGGCGACAAAGGCGCAACCGACAGCGAGCGCGGGTCCGAGCTTGCGGGAGATCATCGCATTGGGGAAATTCCAAGGGGTAATCGATGCCACAACGCCCACTGGCTGCTTGATGACCACGATCCGCTTGTCGGGCTGGTGGCCCGGAATGACATCGCCATAAACCCGCTTCGCCTCTTCCGCAAACCATTCGATGAAGCTTGCGCCATACATGATTTCGCCCTTGGCCTCGGCCAGTGGCTTGCCCATTTCTGCGGTCAGGATCGCGCCGAGATCATCGGCATTGGCGACCATGAGATCGTTGAACTTGCGCAACACTGCGCTGCGCTCCTTGCCGGTCTTTTGGGCCCAATCCTTCTGCGCAATCTCTGCCGCGTCGATGGCCTTTCGCGCCTCCTCCACGCCGAGATCGGGCAGGCTCGTGATCACTTCACCGGTTGAGGGATTGAGAACGTCGAAGGACTTGCCGTTCGATGCCTTCTCCACCCAGCTGTCGCCCACAAGCGCCGCGCTGACGAGGAGATCCGGATTCTTCAGCATCTGGGAAAGTGTCTTGCTCATAAAAATTTGTCTCCGGTTTCACGTTTGAGTACTGGAATCGTGCATGTCCGGCATGCCTCGCGATCCGAATACGCCATCAAGAGCGGTTTTGGGAGGGGGAATCGGATAACGGGACGAAAACACGCAACGTAGACGCCCATGAGGTCGTGCTTGTGCCCCTCGGGGACATCATTCCGCTCCGTTCTCGCTGTGCGGAATTTCCTGACTGACCTGCGCCCAGGCAAGGAATGTGAAGATCGCCGTTCCACCGATAACGTTGCCGGCGAGAACCGGTAAGAAGAAGGTTCCGAGGGCGCTGAAAACGTTCATCTGACCGGACACGATCATATAGGCCATCTCGACGGATCCGGCGACGATATGGGTGAAGCCGCACACGCCGATCAGCCAGGTAAACAGGGTGATCACCCAGAAGATGGAGCCGCCGGCTTGCGGCAACATCCACACCAGTGCCGCGATGAGGATGCCTGCGGGGATGCCGCGCGCAAACCCCTCGGCGGCCGGAAGCGCCATCGCCTTGCGGGAGATGTCGTCGAATGCCGGCAGCAGTTCCGGTGGAAGCACCGAGCCGTAGGCGATGGTCAATGCGGCAATAAAACACCCGATCAGGTTCGCGCCCAGGACCACCCCCCAGAGGCGTCCCAGGCGGCCAAACATAGCGCGAGAGGGCTTGGAAGCCACCGGCAGCACGGTCATGATCGTGTTTTCGGTGAAAAGCTGCATGCGCCCCAGAATGACCAGCAGGAAGCCGAAGCTGTAGCCCAGATTGTCAACGAGGTGACGCCACGGCATATCCGGAAGGTAGGTTTCGAACACCGCCTTGCCGATGATCGAGAAACTGATGAGGATGCCTGCGGCGACACCCGACCAGAACAGCGACTTGAACGGACGGCGGAGCTCTTCTGCGCCGTCCACCCGTATGACCTCGTGGATCATTCGCGGAGAGAGCTTGGAGGCCTTGTCCACGGATGCCGACTTGGCTTCCTCGACCACCTCCTCAACCTGTTCTTCCGGTGTCTCGTGTGTCTGTTCGCTCACGCCGTGGTTCTTTCCAGGTTTTCGGCGCTCACGCCTGCTTTTTGATAAGCTGTCAGCTCATCGCGCAGAATGGCCGCGTTGCGCAGGTTGGCCTTGAACCCAACGTCGAAGATGTCGCCGACCAATGGAATAAGCCCGATCAGATAGTCGAGGCCCGAGTTTGCGATCATCCGGGCCAGCATGCGCCTGCGCACGCCGAGTTTGTGACCCCGCCAGATCATCCATGCCGAGGGGGCGGCGGTGAGAGTGTCGCCGATGCCGGGGACGAGGCCCGCGATGCCGTCTATGCCGAACCGGATTGGAGTGCCGGGAAGGCGGAAGCGGGCGTCGAGCAGATTGGCGAGTCGCTCAAGGCGGGCGAGCTCTGCTTCGATTTCGTCGCGCCGACGGTGCAGGGATTGGGCTGATTCAGACATGCAGTCTTAACCCCTGAACTCCTCATTGGTTCCCTCGTGGGGACTTTGGATCCCGCGGTTCAGGTCGTTCGCGCGGTAGCTATCAAATCTGCTTCATTCTTCTTTCGGCACAAGCACCTCTTCAAGTTCCTTGAGCGACCCGGTCGCCACCGCAATGATCAGATGGTCGCCTTCACACAATTCGGTGGAATCGTCGACGAGGCTCTCCTCTTCGCCATGGGCCCGGGCAATGACACGACTGTCCTTGGGCAGGGCGAGTTCCTCCACCTTCTTGCCATCGTGGTCGGCAGAGATGGAATAGCCCACGACGCGGATCCCCTTGTGCAGGCGCAGGTCGACCGATGTGTCGGAATTGTCCTTCAATGCCTCGACAATCGAACGCGCAACAGTCGAGTGCGGCGTGATCACGTCCTCGAGGCCCAACTCGTCGCATACGGTCAGCAATTCGTTTCTCACGATCTGCGGGATGACACGATCAAATCCGATCGATCTGCCGACCACGGCAGCGAGAATGTTGACATCGTCCTCGTTGGTCAGGAGCACAAGCGCGTCCGCGTGGTCGCCATAGGCGTCGCGCAGCACGGTTGGAAGCGTACCGTCGCCCTGCAGAAATCCGCAATCCAGCTGATCGGCCAGTTTCTCCAGGCGTTCGTTGTTCTTGTCGACAATGACCACCTCCTGTCCATCTTCGATCAATTCACGTGCGGTTGCTATTCCGAAGCGGGAAGCTCCGACAATGATGTTACGCATTCGTCAGGTCCTCTTGTTCCATGTGGCGGGCAGGATGAGCGCGAGAAGGGCGAGAAATTCGAGACGGCCGGCGAGCATCGCGACGACCAGCACCAGCTTGAGGTGACCGGCCATGTCGGGTCCGGTGACGCCGGTGCTCAGTCCGACCGTCGAGAGCGCCGAGACGACGTCGAACAATGAAGCGAGCGGTGCCATTCCCGACGCAAGAAAGACCGTCCAGGCAACAAAGGCGGTGGTGCAGTAAAGCGCGATGATGGCGCCGATCGAGATGATGGCATCGGCCTGGACCGCTTTGCCCCGTTCGGTCAGATGCGTGACGGCCCGTCGCGGCGCCCGCAACCGCAAGAGGCTCAGGCCGACCATCCGCATCAGTGTTGCCGCGCGATCAAGCTTGATGCCGCCGGACGTGGAGCCTATTCCGCCGCCGATGAGCATGGCCATAAGCAGAAGGGCCACAAGGACGTCGGCATCGTCGACATGCTGGACGGAAAACCCCGCGGTCGTAAAACCGCTGACGAAATTGAGCGTCGAGGGCAGAACATCGTCGGTCCGCCATCCGTCGACGGCGAACTTCGCGGCAGTCACGAAAACCGCTCCTGAAAGGACGGAAACCAGAACCGAACCGGCATTGCTTTTTGCCAGCGCCTTTCGCAAACCCTTGTTGCGCAGCAGGACATAGAAGAAAAGGGACATCGTCGTCGAAAGACAAATCAGGATGACCACGATCTGGGAGAGTTGCGAATAGCTTGCCAGACTGTCCGGTCGCGGAGTGAAACCGCCTGTCGACACCGCAGTCAGCGCCACCACCAGTCCTTCCCATGCGTTCGGCAGCAGAAAGCTCAGCACTGCGATGGAAACGACGGTTATGACGCAGTAGACCGCAAGCAGTTGGCGTGCCTGCGCGCGGGTGGAGGAGAGCAGATTTCGCCCCTCGATCCCCACCTCGCCCATCTGGCGGGCGGCCGGGCCCGGGCCGAGCAGCAATGCGACGCCGGCCACGGCGATGGCGAATCCACCTGACCATTGCAGCCAGGCACGTAGGAAATGCCCCGCGAACGGCCAGTCCATAACCCCTTGCGCAACGGTCAGACCCGTCGACGTGATGCCGGAAACGCTTTCGAAGACCGCGTCGAGCGGCGGCATCCCGAGCGCCACGAACGCCGGAACAGGCAGGAGGCTGACGATTATGAACATGGCCGCGAGTGCGCTCACCGCCTCGATATGGCGGACATCGTCTACGGGCGGGCTGCGCCAGGCTAGCAAGGCGCCGACTGCGCTCAAGGCCAGGCCAGGAGCCAGCCCCGCAGCCACCATGTGGATACCCTCGACCAGCGACACGGCAAACGGCGGCCCCAGAACAGCAAGAAGAACCGCGCAGTGACCGAGCAGAATACGACCGACCACCGAAACGCGGGCTGTCCAGGCCACGCTGGCCTGGCCGCGGGTGTTTACCTGCCCTGGCGCTTCGATTGTTCGGATCCTCCGGCTTGCAAATACGTTGGTTCAACGCCTTTGGCTTCGGTGCGTTCCACGGCATCTGTTGTTTTCCAGTGAACCTTTCCGGGTGGCGCGCATTGGGTCTCAAACAGGAACCCCTCCCGCATGCCATTCAACGATCTCTCCCTGACGCTTCTGCTGGTGACCCTGGCGCTTGCCGGCCTTACAATTCTCGTCTGTGGCATCCGGATGACCGGACTTGCCGACCGCATCGCCGACAGGACGGGTCTCGGCGAGGCGCTGATAGGCGGCGTCTTGCTGGGTGCGGCGACCTCTCTCTCCGGCTCGGTCGTGTCGGTGACCGCAGCACTTGACGGACGCGCGTCGCTTGCCTTTTCCAATGGCGTGGGCGGCATCGCCGCGCAGACCGCGTTTCTAGCTCTTGCAGACATTCTTCACCGCCGCGCAAATCTGGAACATGCCGCCGCCGAATTGGCGAATGTCTTTCAGGGAGCGTTGCTGGTTCTGCTGCTCACGATCCCGATCATTGCCTATGCAGGTCCGGACGTGGCCATCTTTGGCGTTCATCCAGGTTCTTTCGTTCTGCTTCTCGTCTACGGTGTCGGCGTGGTCGCATCCAAAAGGGTGCGAGAGGATCCGATGTGGCGTCCCGTCGGCACGTCGATGACGGAAAAGGATTCACCCGACGAAGACGAAAGCGACAACAGGGGCAACATAAGACTGTTCGTGGTCTTTGGCGTGTTGATGCTGATTATGGGTGTCGCGGGGTGGGTGGTGGCTAAGGTGGCGAACGAGCTGACCGACCGCTATGATCTCTCGGCCTCGCTGGTGGGCGCCCTCATGACGGCTATCGTGACTTCGCTGCCGGAACTCGTCACCACACTTGCCGCGGTTCGCAGGGGCGCTTTGCAACTCGCGGTGGGCGGCATCATCGGCGGCAACACGTTCGACACGCTGTTTCTCACCTTTTCCGATGTGAGCTTCCGTGACGGCTCGATTTACCACGCGCTTGAGCGACCCGACTTCTTCTGGCTTGCGACCGGCCTCGCCATGACCTCGGTCCTGCTGCTTGGCCTGATCGTGCGACAGCGCGCGGGGCCGGGCGGGATCGGATTTGAAAGCATGGGAATTCTGGGTATCTATCTTATGGCGATAGGCGTCCAGGCGTTTGCGATGTGAGCGTGAGGTTCGGCAGCGTGAAGCCTTCAGCCGTCCTTCGTGCCAGCCTTGCTTTCGGCAAGCCGGACGACACGCATGATGATCAGCGAAAGTGCCGTGGTCGTGACGCTGATGATCCAGAGCCCGAGCCCGCAGCTCAAGCCGACCGAAGCTGCCAGCCAGAGGCTCGCTCCTGTCGTCAGGCCACGGACCTTGCCTTTGGCGAAAACGATCATGCCGGCGGCCAGAAACGCAACCCCGCTGGTGACGGCTTCGATGATGCGGATCGGATCCACCCTGACCGGGTCCGGATAGTCCGCCGCGCGTCCCAGCAGCTCCAGCATCAGCAGGCAATAGACGCTTGCCGCGAGGCCGACCAGCATATGGGTGCGCAGGCCGGCGGGGCGATCCTTGCTTTCGCGTTCAAAGCCGATCAGACCGCACAGGATGACGGCCCCGCAAAGCCGGATTGCAAGGATGGAAACAGGTTGGCTTGGCGCGGTTGTCAGTTCCGACGTCAGGGTTTCAATCATGGCCCTTCCTTTCCGCGTGCGATCCGGTTCAACCGTTAGGACCCGACGATCTTGCCTCCGTTCGGATGCAGGGTCTGACCGGTGAAGTAGGTGGAATCCTCCGACGCCAGGAAAAGGTAACTCGTTGCCACCTCCCAAGGTTGACCCGGTCGGCCCATGGGCGAATTTTTGCCGAAGCCTTCCACCTTGTCGGCTGGAATGGAGCCGGGAATGAAGGGCGTCCAGATGGGTCCGGGCGCCACGGCATTCACCCGGATTCCCTTGTCGAGAAGCTGTGTCGCCATTGAGCGGCTGAAAGCAGTTACCGCGCCCCTTGTTGCCGAGTAGTCGACGAGCACCGGGTTGCCCTTGAAGGCGTTGACGGACGCGGTGTTGACGATTGCGTCGCCGTTACCGAGGTGATCGAGTGCGGCCTGGGTCATGAAGAAATAACCCATCACATTGCTGTCGAAGGTGCGACGGAGTTGCTCTTCCGAAATGTCACGCAGATCTTCGTTGAAAAATTGCTGTGCGGCGTTGTTGACGAGGATGTCGATGTCGCCGAACGCTTCCACCGTTTGGGCCACTGCCTGGGTACAGAAGCTCTTGTCGGTGACGTCGCCCCTGATCAGCAGCGCCTCGCTGCCTTCCTCCTCTACCAGCGCCTTCGTGTCTTCCGCGTCCCGGTCTTCATCGAGGTAGACAATGGCGACCTTGGCTCCCTCGCGTGCAAACAGCACCGAGACCGCCCGGCCTATGCCGCTGTCGCCCCCTGTGATCAGGGAGACCTTTCCTGCGAGTTTGCCAACACCCGGATAGCGTGGCGCATAGTCGGGTGCGGGATCCATCTTGTGCTCGTCGGCAGGCATTGCGTTCTGTTCCTGCGCGGGGATTTCCGGTGCGTCGGACATGATGGCCTCCAGAATGGTTTTGTTGCGTCAGGAGATGAACGCCTTATGCCTCCGACTGTTCCTCCTGCCCTTACAGAAGCACGGCCGTGATTGCCCAGACCACCGCGCCGACCGGCACCAGGGCGACCAGTGCGTAAAGCCCGTCACGCGTCAGCATCGAAAAGGACAACAGCACGACCGCGGCCCCAAGCAGCGATGAGGAGAACGGAACCAGTTCGAGAAGCGGCATCAATGCGCCGAACACTGTGCAAGCCAGAGGCGGAATGAAGCGGAAGGGTCGGTGGAACAGGAAGCCGAAGCGCTCGCGCGTATGACGGTCGAGACGAGCTGTCCACGGCCGGATCTTGTCGAGCCCGTCGCGAAGCCGTTCGCCGCTGATCTTGCGCCGCATTATCCATTGCGGCAGCCACAGATGATCCCGCCCGGCAAGCCACTGGACCGAGATGAGAAAGATCAGGATACCGCAAAAACTCGAAAAGGCGGGAATGCCGCTGAGCGGCGTGACAACCAGAAGGGCCGGCACCAGAAGCAGTGGAATGAAGCTCGCATGGCCAAATGCATCAAGGATATTGTCGACTGTCACCTGATCGCGCCGGGCCACGCCGGCCGCCCGGTCCATCACATCGCTGAGGGAATGCAACTCGTCCTGTTCACCATCGTTTCCTGTCATGATTTTGTCCTGGATCCTTATGAATACAATTAGCGGGAACTCTCTGGGTCGTCCGACGTTACTCGCTATTAATTCGGCAATGAAAGGAGCTCGTAATGTTCGAACCCAGTTGGATTTTCTATCTCGCCATGATTACTTTCGCGCTATTGATTGTCTTCGCAGTTGTTTCCTTCAGTCGCACGCGCAGGGATTCACGCAAAGGTGTTAAGACCTCGGTCCCGCGCGATGAAATCGACGCAAAGGCTAAAAGCCGCTCACACTCCCCTGTGGACAAATGATCGCAAGTCCGGCTGCCTATTAATGAATTCTGCGGCTCATTTAGGATCAGTGATGGGTGCCTTAAAGGAACAAGTCGGCAGCGAACGGTTTGGTTCCAATCGCAGAAGATATTGACAGATCCCCTTGGGTCGCCATCTGGTACGCAGTGGACGAGGCGCTCGGTATTTCGGTGATGGGCATGAAGCCCCGCAAGCAATTGAGCGCAGAAATCTTCTCATTGCGGTGCACGCAGCGCATCAATGAGACCGTGTCGAATAAGCCGGGGAGCAGGATTTGGCATTTGCCACGCATCCAAATATTTCTTTCAACATCATGAATCGTAGCGATGGGTCCTCATGACCGCTGCTTCCGACGCAAAAGTTCCCTCGCGGCTTGAGTTTCGCGACTGGCTTTCCGCCTCCCGGGTGACGGGTCAGTCAGCTTTCGATCTTGACACCAGCCTGCGTTGCGCGGGCGTCGCGTTTTTCGGGTTTCTTTCGGTCTTTCCAGCATTGAGCGCGGCCATTTCGGTGTTTGGTCTCGTCGCCGATCCCGGGGCCATCGATGTGAAGGAGCTGCCCTTCGCGGTGGCTCTGCCGGGCGAAGTCATTGCCGTTATCAATGAGCAGGTGGCAGCCTTTGCTGAGCGGGATGCGAAGCTCAGCCTGGGCCTCGCCATCAGTCTGGCAATTGCCTTGTGGAGCGGATCGCGAGGTATGAACGCTCTCATTTTCGCGATTACGCGAGCCTACAGGGAAGACGAGGAGCGCGGCTTCATCCGCAGCGTCCTGATGTCCTTTGCCGCAACCATAGCTGCGTTTGTGGTGGTGTCGGTCATCGTTACTGCTGTAACTCTGATTCCGGTCGCAGCGCTGATCCTGCCTTTTCCCGAAAGCCGTGAAACGGCTGTTTTGTGGTTGCGCTGGCCTGTGGTGACTGCGGTTTTGGCGGGTGCAGTGCTGATGCTCTACCGCTATGCGCCCAACCGCCGCTCACCTCGTGCGCGCTGGGTGGTTCCCGGTGCCGTTCTCGCCACCCTGCTATGGCTGATCGTTTCGGTGGGGCTATCCTTCTTCGTGGAGAATTTCGGTAGCTACAACGCCACTTTCGGATCGATCGCCGCCGCTGCAATTTTCATGCTGTGGCTTTATGCCAGCGCCGTGGTCCTGGTCTCCGGCGCACGGTTGAACGCCGAACTTGAGTGGCGAACCCGGCATGACACGACCGTTGGCCCCGACCGCCCGATGGGCGAGCGCGAGGCCTATGTCGCCGACACGCTGGCGCCCGAGATGCGCGACGGCGGTTGATCGAGCGTGAGTGTTGGCCGTCACCTGTCCGGCCTGTCTGAGACCGGACAAGACCCTTTGCGTATGCTTCAGTCTCATTGCGATTGTCGATGCTTTCGCGCCCAATCCCCGATCTGTGCGGAAAGCGATGCATAGGCCGGCACAACCAGCAGCACGATTGCCGAACCAACCAAAATGCCGAAACCGAGTGACACCGCTGTCGGGATCAGGAATTGCGCCTGCAGAGAGGTCTCCAGGATGAGCGGCGATATGCCGAGAAACGTGGTCAGGGTGGTCAGGAAGATCGGCCTGAACCGCCGCGCTGTCGCTTCGGGCGCGGCGGTTTGCCAGTCGACACCCTCCGATCGGAGCGCATCATACTCGTTCAGCAGCAAAAGCGAGGCGTTGATCAGAATCCCGGTCAGCCCGATGATCCCGAACATCGACAACAGCGTAAGGTTGAGCCCCATCAGCGCGTGTCCGGCAATCGCTCCGACAAGGGCGAAAGGGACCGTCAGAAGAATCAGGAACGGCCTTGAATAGGATCTGAAGGCGAGGGCGAGAAGCGCATAGATGGCAAACAGGGCGAGCGCGAAATTCTGCGCCAGCGCCGGACCGAAGCGTGCCTGCTCTTCCTGTTCGCCGCCATACTGGACCTGAACGCCCGGGTAGTCCCGGCGGATTTTCGGCAGGACCTCCTCCTGGATGTATGTGGTTTCCGCCCCTCCTGAAGTCAGGGCCGTATCCACATCCGCCTCCACCGACGTCACGCGCCTTGTGTTAAGCCTCTTGATGGTGGTGGGGGCGGGCTGCCTGGTGATATCGGCCACCGCGCCAATGGGCACAAAGGCATCGCCGGTCGGGATGCGGTATTGCTGCAGATCGGCCAGTGTCTCGCGCTCGCTCTCAGGAAGGCGCACGCGTATTTCCACCTCTTCGTTGTCGCGCAGAATTTCGTCGGCCACTTCTCCAAATGTTGCCGCGCGGACCGCATTGGCAACCTGCGCCAGCGATATGCCCAACGCCACGGCGTCATCGCGCAGCGTGATGACGAGTTCTTCGGCGGCACTCGCCTCGCTGTCGCGGATGCCGTAGACCCCGCTTCGTCCGGCAAGCGCTTTGCGTATTTCTGCGACCGCGGCTTGCCGCGCCTCGGCGCTCGAGGCCGAGATCTGCAACGAAATCGGCGCGCCCGGGCCAACCACGGAGGAAGAAAACACCAGTTCGCGCGCGCCGGGAATTTCTCCCGTTTGCTCACGCCACAGGTCGGCAAAGTGCTGCGCCGCAAAGTTGCGGCTCTCCGCGTCCTGGATCCGAACTTCGACCGTCGCCTCGTTGGCCGCACCGCCAACGCCACCCTCCGGACTTCCCGATGCCGGCTGAAACCCGACGGATATGGCCGTGGCGGTCAGGACATCCGATACCTCGGTGCCGTCGCTTTCTCCCGCCAGGATTTCCGCCGCGCGAGCCGATGCGGCTGCAATGCGCTCTGCCTCGGCAAGCGTGCGTGGTGCTGCGGTTCCCGCGGGCAGGACAAGCCGCGCCGAAACCGTGTTTCCCTCGATCTCGGGAAAGAAGACGAAGCGGACGAGACCCGAAGTCAGGACCGAAACGCTTCCCGCCAGAATGGCGAAACACAGGCACACGGTGAAGAAGGGACGGGCGACGGAGAAGCGTGAGATGCGCCGCATCGGGCCGTCGGCAAAGCGGTCGATGCCCGCTCCGACGCGGGCCCTGAGCCAGTCGGTCACACGCCTTGGCGAATAGCGGCGCGGGGGACGGGTTGAAATGCCGGACAGATGCTGCGGCAGAATGAAGAAGCTCTCCAAGAGCGACATCGACAGGACCATGATCACCACGGCTGCAACCGGTGCGATGAAGGAGCCGGAGGTTCCCGGCAGGAACAGCAGCGGAACGAACGCCGCGATTGTGGTGGCAACTGCGAACAGGACCGGCCGCGCCATGCGCGTGGCTCCCGTCGTCGCCGCAGCTCTCCCGTCATCAGTGTCTTGCCGTTCAGAATAGACCTGCTCGCCGACGACGATGGCGTCGTCGACCACGATGCCCAGCGCAAGGATGAAGCCGAACAGCGATAGCTGGTTGATTGTGACCCCGAAAACCGACATCAGGCCGAATGTGCCGATAAAGGCGATCAGGATTCCCGCCGAGACCCATGCCGCGATGCGCAGGTCGAGCGCAAGCGTCAGCAGAAGCAGGATCAGTCCTGCGCCAATCACCGCGTTTTTCACCAGCAAGCCGATGCGACCTTCCAGGTTTTCCGCCTCATTGGTCCATTCCGTAACCTTGATGGAGGGAGGCAGTTTGGGCCTGAGACGCTCGTTGACGTAGGCTTTCGATGTTTCGACCAGCTCGAGCAGCTGTTCCTGGCCCGAACGAAAGACCGATATGAACACCGCCGGTTCGCCGTTCAGGGACGCGCTCACAGGCACCTCGGCCAGGCCGTCCTCGATCGTGGCGATGCGCCCGAGTTCGACTGTTTCCCCATCTTCGCCACGGATCACGGGAAGGTCTTCGATCCCTGCGCCGCGGCTTTCCTTACCCAGTGTGCGTACCTGAATCCGTGCATCGCCGGATTGCAACGATCCGCCCGACAGATCAAGGTTTTCGGCGCGGATACTGTCTGCAACGTTTGCGAGACTGAGGCCGTAGGCGCGCAATGTGGCCTGGTCGATCTCTATCCCGATCTCGTCGACGGGAACGCCGGAGATCTCCACTGTTGATACGCCGTCGCGCGCAAGCAGGTCCTGACGCGCTGATTGCGCCAGATCCTTGAGAAGGGTGCGGTCGATGTCTCCGGACAGAACGAACTGTATCGCGAGTTCCTGCGGCTCGACCTCGGTGATGGTCGGGGTCTCGGCTGCATCCGGAAAGATCGTGATGCCGTCGACCGCGGTCTTGATATCGTCCTTGAGGTTCTGGATATCGGCGGAGCGCAAGGCGGAGACCGTCACCGCGGCTGATCCCTGCAGAGCCCGGGCATCAATCCGGCGGATCCCCTCAATCGAGCGAATGGCGTTTTCCACAGGCTGAACCACGCCGTCCGACACCTCCCGCGGGGTCGCCCCGGGGTAGGGAACCGTAATCCTCACGGTTCCGGTGTTGATATCGGGAAAGTTCTTGACCGTGAGATTGCCGATGGCGAAAGAGCCCGCCAGCAGCAGGGCTATCATCAGCAGGTTCGGAAACACCCGGTTGCGAATTGCGGCTTCGATCATCCCGCTCATGGGTCTTCCGCCCGGCTTTCGTCTTCCGGAGCGCCGGTTTCGCGATCAGCCTGCTCATTGCCGCGAACACGCACGGTGAGACCCGGCAGCGGCGTCGGGATTTCGGTCAGCATGATACGATCCGCCGGCTTCAGGTCGTTGGAAACGAGATAAACCGTGTCATCGTCGCGGTCTTGGACCATTGCCGACACTTCCTCGAGCGTATCGTCTGATCGGACCCGCCAAAGCCGGCCGTCCGTTCGCACTGCGCCAGCCGGAAGCCGGAACAGTTGGCGCGAGGCCTCCGGCATCGGGATGGATATCGTCACCAGTCCGTTGAGGATCAGGCCGTTGTCCGGCGCGAACGGATCGCTGACCTCGGCAACAACATCCACCGTTCTTGCCTGCCCTTCGAGAACCGGAGCGACGCGAGCGATCCGTCCGTTCAGACTTTTGCCACTGTCGGTCTGGACTTCGACCTTCCGGTCAATCAGGTCTCCCCCTTGTCGGAGTGCGCGGAAATCCGGTTCGCTCAGGCCTACCCGTATCTCGGCGGTATCCGAGGCCACCAGGGTGCCGATCTTTTCGCCCACCTGAACCAGCTGCCCTGGTGATACATTTTCTGCGATGACAAGCGCATTGAACGGGGCCGTCAGCCGGCTATCAGCGAGACGCAGTTCGGCCGCGTCCAGCGAAGCCTCCGCTTGGGCGACACGCGCACGGGCCGCGCGGAAATCGGCAGTTGCCCGTTCGACTTCGGCGTCGGCTGCAAATCCCTCTTCGTCCAGTTCGGACTGCCGCGTGAGGGCAGCCTGTGCCTGTGCCTCGGCTGCTTGGGCGCTTTCGAGATCCGCGCGTGCGCGAGCCACCTCCGTTTCAAGCTTGCGTGCTTCGATCCGGATCAGCAGGTCGCCTTCCGCAACTTCCGATCCCAGCGCAAACCTTTCGCCGATTTCGGTGATGCGGCCTGAGACCTCGGGAGCGACATCAATCCGTGCCGATGCACGCACGAAGGCCGTATCGATGACAGCAGGTGGCGCCGACACCGGTTCCGGATGGGCAACTTCCACCAATGGTGTCGCGGGCGGCGTCGATTGCTGCGAAGTGTCGAAGCTCGAGGCGTAGAACGCGATGCCGATGCCGGCAGCAAGCAGCACCACACCGCCCAGTGCAAAAAGTAATCTCGTAAACATATCGTGCAGCCAACCGTTGCACCGGGCCCCGGTTCCACGCTTTCGGGTGCGGCAAGCCGCCGCAGTTTGGCGCGCCGGTCCGCGGACGCCTGCTGGGGCAGATGTCGAATACGTCACGACGGAACAACTTTGGAGGTGCCGAGTTTGGCGTCCATGACGCAGGAATTCTTCGGCCAGTGGCACGAGGCGGCGCGCACCTCAACGGGGCTGTTCTGGATGGCGTTCTGGGCATTCGGGCTGGGCTATCTTATCTCGAGCATGATCCAGGTCTTTGTGACCGAAGCAAGAATGAAGCGCAGCATGGGTGAGGCGGGTCCCAAAAGCGTCGCGCTTGCCAGCTTGTTCGGTTTCATTTCCAGCTCTTGTTCCTTTGCCGCCCTTGCCACCACAAGATCTCTGTTCGCCAAGGGCGCCGGCCTCGTTCCGTCGCTCGCCTTCCTGCTGGCATCCACCAATCTGGTCGTCGAACTCGGGATCATCATAGCGGTGTTCCTGTCGTGGCAGTTTGTGGTCGGTGAGTATCTCGGCGGCCTCCTGCTGATTGGTTTCATGTGGCTGATCGTCCGGCTGACCGGCCCGAAAAAGCTCATCGAAACGGCCCGCGAGCGCGCCCGTGAACAGGAAGGCGGCAATGACGAGGATGCTCCGGACTGGCGTAGCCTGATCCGCCGGCGGGAAGGCTGGCGTCGGGTCGCGCAGCAGTATTTCATGGAATGGGCGATGGTCTGGAAGGACGTGACGATCGGCTTTACGGTCGCCGGCATTGTCGCTGTCTTCATTCCCCGCCGTTTCTTCGAATGGCTGTTTGTCGGCTCC
Organism: Hoeflea sp.; assembly: GCA_040216675.1. Classification (GTDB taxonomy): domain Bacteria; phylum Pseudomonadota; class Alphaproteobacteria; order Rhizobiales; family Rhizobiaceae; genus Hoeflea. The sequence continues at coordinate 518,514 of JAVJOR010000004.1, forward strand.
GGCAGCGGGGATCTGGGATTTCTGCAGCTGCTGCAGCACGCTCTCATCGGGCCGGTGGCGGCCTTTTTCACATTCATCGGCTCAATGGGAAACATTCCCCTGGCCGCTGTTCTGTTTTCCAACGGAGTAAGCTTCGCCGGCGTGATGGCGTTCATCTTCGCCGATCTCGTGGTGTTCCCGGTTCTGCGCATTCAGGCCAAATATTACGGCTGGCGGTTTGCGTTCTACGTTCTGGGTGTCTTTCTGGCAGCGCTTGTAACGGCCACGATCGCCATGCACTACGGGTTCCAGTTTGCAGGCCTTCTGCCCGATGCGTCCGCAGCGCAGAGCGCGACAGACCGGGATTTCTTCGTGGTTGACTACAAGCTGTTCCTGAACATTGCCTTTTTCGCGGTCAGCCTGGTTTTCGTCATCTGGAAGGTCAGGACTTCGGGCATTCCGCTCGGCTGGGGCTCCGATGTGTCCGAAAGAATACTGTTCGTCCTGACCATGCTCGCCTTTGCCTGGCTTCTCGGCGGGTGGCTGGTGGCCCCGCAACTTGCCGCGTGACGGGGGCAGCTCTTTTCGTGATCCCTGTTGCTGGCGCTCGATGATCACCTGCCGGGCGTGAAGGCGTTGAGCGTTTCGGCAACCAACGGGTTGGGGAAGCGCCGTTGCAGTGTCACGGCGAAGAAGTTCTCGGTGATGCCCTCAAGCCGTGCGTATTCGACCAGCGTTCCGGTTTCGAGTTCGTCCCGGACCACGATGGGGGGAATGACCGCGAGGCCGGCCTTTGCCCGGGCCAGAAGACGAAGCATCGCCATATCGTCTGCCTCGGCGGCAATCCTCGGAACCACGCCGATTTGTTCGAGAAGCGCATCGAATGAGGCTCGCAGCGCGGATTCGGGCGTCGGCAGGATCAGGGCTTGGGTTTGGAAAATCTCCCGGGGCGACAGCGCCTGAAGTTCAGCGTCCGGGGTGCCGATCAGGCTTACCGGCTGTTCCGACAGCTTGTGCACCAGATAGGGGCTCGCCGCGTCCCGCGCCGGGACGAGATTGGTCAGAACCACGTCGATCGCCATCGCCTCAAGCGCGCGCAGCAGTTCGGTCTGTACTCCGGACCGAAGTACGACTTCGACATCCTCACGCCCGATAATCGGCTTCAGGAACCCGATCTGAAAGTTCCGCGACAGGGTCGCCAGCGCTCCGATCCTGAGAACCTGGCGCTTCGCGCCGGCTGACCTGAGTGCCGCCGAGAGGTTTTCCGAGGCCCGGAAAATCTCCTCGGCATGGTCCAATGCAATGCGGCCCGCTTCGGTAAGCACAAGGTTGCGACCGGCGCGTTCAAAAAGGTCGTGGCCGAGCGATGCCTCCAGCGCCTTGATCTGGGATGAGACCGCTGATTGCGAAATGTTGAGCGCGCGGGCCGCTCCCGTGAGGGTTCCGTCGCGCGCGACAGCGCGAAACAGCCGCAGATGATGAAGATTGATTGTGCTCATTATTCTATTTTATCGAATTGTTTTTGAAATAATATGTAATTTTATTGATGGATGTCATCCACTATCTGGTGGCCCCACACGCTCACACACCGTGCTGCTGGAGGGTAATCATGGCATCCGTAGTCTCACTGTCGTTCTTGCCGCCGCTCGCGCTTTTAGCCGTTGCGGCTTTCGCGCTGGCCCGCCCGGGGCGTAGGCCGGGCGCGCTGACCCGTCTGGCTGAGGGGGTGACACTTGCCGGTCTTGGGTTGTCGCTTGCGGGTCTCGTCCAGTTTCTCGCCTTCGGTCCGAGCCGGATCGGCCTCCTTGAGGGCTGGGCCTATCTGGGCCTTCGTGCCGATCTGGTCAGCATCACGCTTGCCGTCCTGGTTTCGTTCATCGGATGGATCGTCATGCGCTACAGCCGAACCTATCTCGACGGCGAGGCGCGGGAAGGGGCCTTCCACGGGCTCATGCTTTCGACCCTCGCAGCGGTGCTGATTTTCGTTCAGTCGGGCAGCCTTCTGGTGCTGGTTGGCGCCACCTGCGCCGTGGGCATTTCGCTCAGGCGTCTGCTTCTGTTTTACCGGGAGCGGGCGGAGGCCCGGCGCGCGTCCATCAAGTTTGGCTTGGTCTGGCACGGGGGAGATGTTGCGCTTGCGCTCGCCGCACTGCTTCTGATGGCTTCGTTCGGGACCGGCAATCTCGATGAGTTGAGCACTTCGGCACAGGCTGGCGGTCTGGGGCTTTCGGGGCATGTCGCCGTCGGGTTCATCGTGCTTGCTGCCATTCTCAAGACTGCCTCCTTCCCGCTGCATGGCTGGCTCACAGAGGTGATGGAGGCGCCGACGCCGGTATCGGCGCTTCTGCATGCCGGGATCATCAATTCGGGCGGCGTCATTCTGCTTTTCTGCGCGAGCCTGGTGCAAATGAGCCCGGGGGCGATGGCCAGCCTTGCCATGATCGGCGGCTTCACGGCTCTTTTCGGCGCGTCGGTCATGTTGACGCAAAGCGCAATCAAGACTTCGCTCGCCTGGTCGACAGTCGCACAGATGGGGTTCATGCTGTTGCAGTGCGGACTTGGCCTGTGGGCGTTGGCGCTGCTGCACATCATTGCCCATTCGCTCTACAAGGCGCACGCCTTTCTCTCCTCCGGCGGGGCCGTGGCCCAGGTCGCTTCCCTGCGGCGTCCCGGTCCTGTGGCCGTGCCCGGCTTTCAGGTGGTTCTGAGATCCTTCGCTCTGGCGCTCGTTCTCTATGGCGCCATCGCGGTGTTGTTTAGCATGGTGCTTGGCCCGAAGTCGGCACAGGCGCTCGCGCTCGGCGCAATCCTGATCTTCGGGGTCGCCTATCTGGTGGCGCAGGGGCTTGCGGATCTCGCGCCGGTCGCCCTGACGCGGCGCACGGTCGTGGCCTCTGTCGCAGCCGCCATCGCCTACTTTTCCTTCCAGGCCGGAGCGACGGCCATATGGGGCGGCGTGCTTCCGGCGGCGCCTGTCCCGGGACCGCTGGAATGGGCGCTGATCGTGCTCGCGATCGTCTCCTTCGGGCTCGTTGCATTCGCCCAGGCGCTGTTTCCGCTGTGGGCGCATCACCCGGCCACTGCGGGGGTCAGGGTACATCTCGCCAACGGTCTTTATCTCAACGCCCTGCTGGATCGCGCCATTGGCGGCTTTCGGTCGAGCAAATCCATCTGACACCACGGAGACGGACATGTTTCAGAAGCAGTCGCACATCATCCCGGCGCGGGTGTCGGACATCACGCGGTCAGCCGAAGCCGCCGCGCGGGCCATTCCGCCGAGCTTTCCTCTGGAAGCCACCGTTGCGGTCAATCCCTTCCTGGGCCAGATATCCGAAAGCCTGGCCATGGCCTCGGCACGGCTGATGCGGGTGGCAGGCGTCCGGATCACAAGAAGCCCTGAGGACTATGTCCTTTCAATGCATCAAGGCGAGATCACGGAAACCGATCTGGCCGAGGCGCTCGAGGCCTCGACCGATCCGCAAAAGCCGGCCGGCGTTGCCGAACTCAAAGAGGCGGTTTCCGCGCACGGCGATGATGTTACGGGACCGCTCCCGACCATCGCAGATCTCGCCGCCGCCTCGACAGGCATCGACTGGCCTTCGGTCATCGAAAAGACCGTCGGGCTTTGGGCCGCGGGACATTTTGACAAGGGGCAGGCGCTCTGGTCGCCCGCTCCAGGTCTCGACGTTTTCGCCGCCTGGCGGGCGTGGGCCGTGCACGACCTGACACCGGAAATTGCCGGTCTCGCGGGTTTTTGCGCCCATGTGAGCAACGCGCCGGATACTGCCCAGAGGGCGATCCTGCGCGCGTCCGAAGCGATCGGGCTGACGGAGGCCGCCGCCGAAACCGCCTTTCACCGGCTCTACATGGATCTTGGCGGATGGTCGCAGCATGCGCGCTGGCAACTCTGGCAGGCCGAGCTGGACGGTCGGAGCGACACCGCGCTGACCGGGCTTCTTGCGATCCGCCTGATCTGGGAGGAAGCGCTTCTTGCCCATGTTCCCGGCATCGCGGAGGACTGGGCGGAAGCGGTCCGCGCACATGCCGCCCCGATCGAACCCAGCGCCGGTCAGGTTGCGCTCGCAATCCTTCAGGAAGCCGCAGACCGGGCACATCAACGGAAGCTTGCCCATGCGCTCGACGGAGGGACGGGGTCGGCCGGATCGAAAACGGAAACCGACCGGCCCTTCCTGCAGGCGGCATTCTGCATCGATGTGCGCTCGGAGGTGTTCCGGCGGGCGCTTGAGGCTGTCGATCCGTCAATCGAAACAATCGGTTTTGCCGGGTTTTTCGGTTTGCCAATATCCCACAAGGCAAAAGGTTCGGATGTGGCCGAAGCACACCTTCCGGTGCTGCTCAACGCAGCGGTCGAGACCACCAGCCATTGCGATGCTGCCAATGAACACGAGGTGCGGATTGCGGCCAGAACCAGCCGGGCCTGGGGGCGTTTCCGGCAGGCTGCGGTCTCATCGTTCGCCTTTATCGAGGCCGCAGGCCCGCTCTACGCTGCAAAGCTTGTCCGCGATGCGTTGGGCTTGCCCGCAAAGCCGCCAAAGCCCGATCCGGCCCCGCAGGTTGTGGGTGGCCTGTCGGCCGAGGCGAAGACCGATACGGCGCAGGCGGTGCTAAAGGCCATGAGCATGACGGAGGGGCATGGCGACTACGTGCTGCTTCTCGGGCATGGGGGTCACACCACCAATAACCCGCACGAAAGCGCCTATCACTGCGGCGCCTGCGGCGGGTACACCGGAGAGGTATCGGCGCGTGTTCTTGCCGCATTGCTCAACGACCCCGAAACACGGGCCGGACTTTCGGGGCGCGGCATCACCGTCCCCGATGCCACACGGTTCATTGCCGGATTGCACGACACCACGACGGACCGGGTCACGCTTTATCCGGACGGGCTCGGTGCCGCTCACGATGCCACTCGCGGCAAGATCGAAGCCTGGCTCGATCGGGCAGGCCAGGCTGTCCGGACAGAGAGATCATTGAAGCTGCCGGGCTCGACCCCGAACACGGTTTCTGCGCGTGCGTTCAACTGGGCCGAGGTGCGGCCTGAATGGGGCCTTGCCGGTTGCGCCGCCTTCATCGCGGCGCCCCGGACGGCAACGGCCGGAAAGGATCTCGGCGGGCGGGCCTTCCTGCACAGCTACGACTGGAGAGCGGACGAGGGGTTCGCAACGCTTGAACTGATCCTGACCGCTCCGGTTGTCGTGGCCAGCTGGATCAGCCTTCAATATTACGGCTCGACCGTCGCGCCGGATGTCTTTGGCGGCGGCAACAAGCTCATCCACAACGTGGTTGGCGGGATTGGCGTGGTCGAAGGCAACGGCGGAGGCCTGCGGCCCGGACTGCCCCTGCAGACAGTGCATGACGGTGAAAAGCCGGTGCACGAACCGCTCCGGCTTTCCGTCATGATCGAAGCGCCCCGCGAGGCGATTGGTGGTATGCTCGACCGGCATCCAGAGGTTCGCGCCCTGTTCGACAATGGCTGGCTGCACCTGTTCGCGCTGAAGGACGGAAAGATCGAAGCCCGCTACCGGCCGGGCCTGTCTTGGTGCGTTGGGTCGGATCAAGCAATCAAAGCTTGATGTAAGGGCATCGATGGGGAGTTGGATCGATGGGGTGACCGGTGATGAAGAGGCAAATCGGGGTACGGCCCGGAATCGCCAACGTCATGTGTCCGGACGCGTATGTCCGGGCCAGCATGGGTCTCGCCTTCCGATTCCAGAATGCACTCAAAGACCGGAAACGTTCTTTCGCAGTTCGGTCTTGAGCACTTTGCCGTAATTGTTCTTCGGCAAGGCTGTTTCGAAAAAATAAGCTCTGGGGCGCTTGAAGCCCGCGATCAGCGAGCGGCAATGGGCATCGAGCTCTTCAGGGTTCGGAGGTCTATCAGTCGAAGCAACGATGACCGCGACAACTTCCTCGCCCCATTGCGCATTCGGCCTGCCGATGACCGAAACCTCCGATACCGCCGGGTGCATCAACAGCGCTTCCTCGACCTCGCGCGGATAGATGTTGGTCCCACCTGAAATGATGACGTCCTTTGAGCGGTCCCGCAGCGTCAGATAGCCGTCCTCGTCGAGCGTCCCTATGTCGCCGGTCCACAGCCAGCCATCCTTGATGCTTTGCGCCGTGGCGTCGGGATTGTTCCAGTAGCCTTTCATGACCGGCGCGCCCGAAACGACGATTTCGCCGATCTCGCTCGGCGGCTGCTCCGCGCCATCGGCGTCAACCACCCGGACAGACACACAGGACTGCGCCGGACCGACCGATGCGAGCCGCTCGCGCCAGCGCGGATGCGCGCGGTCAATGATGTCTGAGCGGGAGAGGGACGTGATCGTCATCGGACATTCGCCCTGTCCGTAAATCTGGACAAATCGCGGTCCGAAATGCGCAACCGCTGCCTCAATGTCGGCCTGATACATCGGCCCGCCGCCATAAACGATGGTGCGCAGCCCTTCGCCGGAATATCCTGTCTCTCGTGCGGTGGTGAGCCAGCGGCTGATCATCGTCGGCGCCGCGAACATGGTGACGTTGCCGAGCCGCGGCACAAGTGCAGACAGCTCCACTGCATCAAAGCCCCCCGAGAGCGGGACCACATGGCGGCTGCCGCGGAGCACATGCATGAAGTTGTAGAGCCCCGCCCCATGCGACAGCGGCGCGGCATAGACCGCCGCATCCTCGGCAAGCACATCGTCGACATCGACAAAATAGGCGTAGGTCATGGCGTGCAGATTGGCATTGGTCAGCATCACGCCCTTGGGCTTACCGGTGGTTCCGGAGGTGTAGAACAGCCATGCCAGATCATCCGGCGCGCGCGGCTCGGGCGCTGCAATCGCCGCGCCCTCGGCGGCAAAGGTCGGCTCGGCTTCGATGTCATGGACAGTGCAAGTGGAAGCCAGCAGAGAGTGAAGTTCCTCCGCCCCCGAGACAAAGAGAACCTTGCTGCCCGAATCCTCGACAATGAAAGCGGCCTCACGTGGATGCAGCTTGGCGTTGATGGGGACGGCCACAGCTCCTGCAAACCAGACGCCGTAGAGCAGTTCAAGATAGGCGGTGCTGTTCTTCATGAAGATCGCGACGCGGTCGCCGGGTTCCACCTTGTGCCTGGTCCGCAGAAGGCCACCGATGCGGGCGGCGTTTGCCGCAAACTCTGAATAGCTTGCCGCCACGTTCTCGCCGGACAAAAGCGCCGGTGCATCGGGCACTCGTCTGGCTGTGCGGACGAGCCATTCTGACATGTTCATTCACGATCTCCTGGTCCGGTGTCCAAAGAGCGTCTCATTGTGTTGCCTGGCGCGCGATCGCAAGCCCGGCCCGCGCCGATTGCTGCAGGAAAGACTGGTCTGTGCCAAGCACGAAAAGTGTCGCTCCGCAGTGGCTCCATCTGGAACATGCGGATGTATCGGAAACAAACATGCCGCCCGACACACCAATTGTGCGTGCAGCGCCCATGACCTGCTCTCCCATCGCCATGATGTCTGATGCACCGGGGTCGGTGCCCCCTTCTGATACGGCGAGATCCACAGGCCCCACCAGAAGGCCATCCACACCATCGGTTGCGGCAATATCGCCCGCTTCGCCCACAGCAGCCCGGTCTTCGATCTGGCAGATCAGAACCGTTTCTTCGGCTTGGGCTTCAAGATGCCCTGCGATGCCGCGCGCGCCATAACCCGCAGCCGCTGTCGATGGAGAAAACCCTCTGGCACCATCCCGATAGCTGAATTTCCGTACCAGTTCCGCCGCCATGGCTGCGCTCCTGACCTGAGGAACCACGATGCCTGCGGCACCGCAGTCGAGCGAAGTCGATATCCATTGCCCTTCGATACAGGGTATCCGGACCAGCGCGGCCAGATTGGCGGCCCTTGCAGCCAAGGTTGAGCAGGCGATGCTTTCGCGATCAAACGGGGCATGCTCGGCATCAATGACAACAAAGTCGAACCCCAAACCGCCCAGTATCTCGATGACTGCGGGATCCCGGAGTTTGACGAAGGTTCCGATCATCGGCGTGCGGCCGCGAAGCCTTTGCGCGAATGCCTTGCGAGCGTTCATCGATCAGGCCTCACCATAGCCGCCACCCCCCGGGGTGATCATGAAGACTTCGTCGTCGGGGTTCATTTCGCGCTTTCGGGTGTCGGAGACGTCTTTGCCGTTGATCTGGAAAGTGCCTTTGGCTCCGTCGCCGCCACCGAAAACACCTTCCGGACCATGCGAAAGACGGCTGGGAATGGTGTTGAGCAGCCAGCGCGAATTGGTGCGCATCCTGTAGCCGATGCGCTGTCCGTCGCCGCCGGGCTGTCGCCCGGTTCCGCCGGTCCCGCGTTCCAGCTCCTTGCAGGTAAAGGCAATCGGGTAGGACGCCTCCAGCACCTCGACGGGGACCGCGGACACCCCGGTGGGATAACAGATGGCCGACAGGCCGGGTTTATGGGCGCGTGCACCCATTCCGCCCGAATAGTTGAACATGGAGCTGGTGAACGGCTTGCCCTGCGCGTCCTTGCCCTGGACCTGGATGGTCCAGACCGCGCCTGAGCCCTCGGCGACAACGTCGTCCGGCAGGATCTGGGCCAGTGCCTTCAGGATGGGGAAGGGAACGTACATGCCGACCACGTGCCGCGCATTGACGGGCGAGGGGTAGCGCGCGTTGACCACGCAGTGTTCGGGCAACTTGATCTTGATTGGCGCCAGTGAGCCTGCATTGTTTGGAAGGTCCGGGTTGAGCGTCGATCGGATGGCGAACGTGGCATAGGCGTGGGTATAGGCCGGCACCACGTTGATACCCATGGCGCTGGGGCCAGAAGACCCTTCGAAGTCGATGGTGATCTCGCCAGCTTCCGGATCGACGGTGACTGCGGTCCTTAGATCGATCACTTCGCCGCCCGGCACGTCAAACTTCGAAGCGCCGTGCCAGGTGCCCGCCGGCAGTTTCGAAATGGCGTCGCGCGTGGCTTTCTCCGAGCGCGCGATGATCTCTTCCGACAGGGTCGAGATGTCATCGAGACCATAGCGGTCGCAGAGCGCGTTCAATCGTTCCGCCGCGATCATGCCGCTCGAGACCTGTGCGCCCAGGTCGCCCATCAGCGCGTCGGGTGTACGCACGTTGCGCTTGATGATCGAGAACAGCGTTTCGTTGGGCCGTCCTTCCTCGTAAAGCTTCATCACCGGGATCCAGAGACCTTCCTCGTGGATGTCTCGGGCTCCGGAGCCGATCCCGTAACCGCCGATGTCGGAATGGTGGATGGTCGAGCCGGCATAGGCGATGATCCTGCCGTTGCGAAAGATCGGAGAAATGATTGTGATGTCGAAGAAATGACCTGCCGACATCCAGGGATCGTTGGTAATGAGCACATCGCCGGGTTTGAGCTTGTCCATGTCTGTATGTTCAAGCAGGTTGCGCGCAGCGGCCGCAAGCGAGTTGATGTGTCCGGGCGTGCCGGTGACCGCCTGGGCCACCATCCTTGCGTTCTCGTCAAACAGACCGTTGGCGAGGTCGCCCGCTTCGCGTACGATCGGACTGAAAGCTATGCGCTGCAGCGCTCTGGCTTGCTCGCTGACGATACCGATGAGATTGCTCCACAGGATCTGAAGTTCGACGCCGTCCATCATGAGGCTCCCTTTGTCTTTTCGGCGACGATGCTGCCGCTCTCATGCAGGGTCGCAACCCAGTTTTCGAGAATGAAAATTGTTGTTTCGCGTTCTTCAATGATGACCGGACCGGCAAGTGCATCCTCCGCGGCAATCATGGAGCGCTGGTGAACCTGAACCGCCTGCGGTTTGCCGCCAATGAAGACGGTGCGGCTTTCTGCCTTGCGCTCAACACCGTGGGTCTCCTGGCGCGCCGCAGGTCGGTCGGCCGGTGAGCCGCTGGCGGTCACCAGCCAGTTGACGATCTCGATGCCCATGCCGGTGAGTTTGAGGCCATACTGTTGGTGGTACTCGGTTTCGAACAGTTCCTCGATGCGTCTTGTGTCGCGCGAAGCGATGACATCGGCGGGCAGGTTGATCCGGACTTCGGACTGCTGGCCGGAATAGCGCATCTCCACCGCGTGGGCGAAACGGGCCTCGCTGTCGGGAATGCCTGCCTCTCGCAGCGCTTCGCCGCCTTCCCTGGTCATGCTCGCCAGCACCGCGTCGACAGCATCCCAGTCGAGGTCGGCGAGCGGTGAAACCAGGCTGCGGACCAGGTCGATCTGCGCCGGGGTCACCAGGGTTCCGAACGCCGAAAGCACGCTGGCGAGCGGCGGATAGATCACCTTGGTGCTTTCGGTGAGTTCGCCGACCATGCAGGCGTGAACCGGACCGGCGCCGCCGAAGGCCAGAAGCGGCAATCCACGGTAGTCGATACCCCGCTCGGTGGCGTGGGTCCGGGTCGCCGCCGCCATCTGCTCACAGACGACTTCGAACACGCCCCAAGCTGCCTGGGAACGCGGAAGGCTGAGGCTGGCGCCGAGATTGTCGAGCGCCTTCTCCGCGGCCGCGGTGTCGAGCTGCATGTCGCCGCCCAGGAACCGCTTCGGGTCGAGAATGCCGAGAACAACATCGGCATCGGTGACGCAGGGATCAACGCCGCCGCGGCCATAGCAGGCAGGGCCGGGCATGGAGCCGGCGCTTTCCGGACCGATCTTGAGAAGGCCAAGGTCGTCGACTGAGGCGATCGAGCCGCCGCCTGCGCCGATCTCGATCATGTCGATCGACGGCACGGTGATCGGCATGCCGCTGCCCGGCTTGAAACGGTACCGGCGGTCCACCTCGAACGTGCCGGTGACCAGTGGCTCGTGGTCCTGAACAATGCAGGCCTTGGCGGTGGTGCCACCCATGTCGAATGAAATCAGATCCGGAATGCCGAAGATGCGGGAGAAATAGCAGGCGACCAGCGCGCCCGCGGCAGGACCGGATTCGATCATCCGGACGGGAATGGTGCTGGCGCGCTCGGCGCCTATGACCCCGCCATTGGACAGCATGATCAGCGGCTGCTGCGAGAAGCCGCGGTCCCTGAGCTCGGTGATAAGCGCCGACAGGTATGGCCGGGTGATCGGCACCGTGTAGGCGTTGATCGCAACCGTCGAGGCACGCAGGTATTCGCGCATTTGTGGCGCGATCACACTGGACAGCGAAACATAGATATCGGGAGCTTCCTCTGCGAAAATACGCCGGACCTCTTCTTCGTTGTCGCTGTTGCGATAGGAATTGAGAAAGCACACCGCTACCGAGACAATTCCGGCTTCACGGCACTTGGCAATGATGTCGAGAATTTCGGCGCGGTCGACTGCGGTGCCCACGGTTGCGTCGGCAAAGGTCCGTTCGCGCACGGTAAATGTGCGCTCCATCGGGATCAGCGGTTCCGCGAACTCGATCTGCGGATCGTACATGTCATAGCGATGCTCCTCGCGGATATAGAGGACGTCGCGGAACCCTTCGGTCAGCAGCAGCGCAACCGGCGGGCCTTTTCGTTCGATCAGCGCGTTTGTGACCACGGTGGTGGCGTGGACAACGACATCATCGACATCGGCAGGCGCAATTCCGGCTTTTCCGAGCACCAGATCCACACCCCGGAAGAAGCCCTCAAGCAGATTGTTGTGGGTGGTCAGGGTCTTGTCGACATAGCTCTGCCCATCGGAGGCCAGAAGTACGGCGTCGGTGAAGGTTCCGCCGATGTCGATGGCGAGCGAATAGCGTGTCATGTCGGGTACTCCGTGCATCCCAAGTCGATGGATATGGCGCGCGCGGCTTGAGTGACGGCGGCGCAAAGTGTTGCAGGCGGTTCAGCGGGAATGTCCTGAACTGAGCCGGCGATGGTGATGGTTGCGACAAACTTGTTTTCAAGATCGAAGATCGGCGAGGAGAGCGCGTTGAGGCCGTTAAGTGTCTCCTCGGGAGCGACAGCCCAGCCGGTGCGGGCCGTGCGCGTAACTTCGGCTTCCAGACGCGCCGGGTCAAAGGGCTGGCCATTGGCAAGCGGAGGATGGCTTGCGGCGAGTTCGCCCGTCAGCAGATCCGGATCTCCGAAAGCCAGCGCGACCTTGCCTTGTGCCGAAGCATGAAATGACAACAGCGCGCCGGGCTTGGTGACGATCTGCACTGGTGAATCCACACGAACGATGTCGACCACGCGCATCCCGTTCTGCTCCGGGATCGACAGCGTGCAGGTGAAGCCTGCCTTATCGCGCAGTTGCACCATCACCGGCCGTGCGGTGCTTGTCAGTTGTGTGCCGTCGGCTATGGCTTGGCCGACGTGAAACAGCTTGAGCGTGAGCCGGTAGCGTTCCGAAACAGGGTCCTGCCGGACGTAGCCTATGTTGCACAGCGTCTGCAGGTAGCGGTAGACTTTCGCCCGCGGCATGCCAAGCCGCCGGGCGAGATCCGTGACGCGCACGTCCTCAGTCATCGGTGCCATTTCCTCGATGATCTGGAAGGCGGCGATAGCCGAATGATTGTTGATCTTGCTGGTGTCTTTCATGTCATTATCCCGGAAACAGGTTTGGCAGCGTCAGCGTCAGAGACGGCACAAAGGCGACCAGGGCGAGAACTATCAGTGAGATGCCGATCATCGGCAGAATGGCGACGGCGACTTTTTCAAGCGGCGTCTTGCCGATGGCCGAGACAATGAACAGGCACAATCCCACCGGTGGCGTAATCATGCCGATCATAAGGTTGAGCACCACCATGACGCCGAACTGGACCCGGTCGATGCCCAGCAGCGGGAATATCTCGTTGAGGATCGGCATCACCAGAACCAGGGCTGCAAGTGGCTCCAGAAACAATCCCAGGATCAACAGCACCAGGTTGAGCAGCAGAATGAGCACCCAGGGCTCGGAACTGATCCCGAGCATCTGTTGGGCGATTTCGCGTGGGATGTTTTCAATGCCGAGAATGAAGGACGTCATGCTGGCCATGGCGACAATCAGCATCACGCCTGCGGTCATGGTGGCCGCCTCATAAAACGAGGTGACGATTTTCGAAGCGTTGAGGGTGCGATAGAGCAGCAGGCCGACCCCCAGTGCATAGACCACAGCGATGGCTGCGGCTTCAGTCGGCGTAAAGACGCCGCTGCGGATCCCGCCGACGATGATGACCGGCAGCAACAGTGCTGGAAGTGCCCGGGCGGCCAGCGGCCACCGTTCCTCTGCGGGAACCGCGGCCGGCAGCGGATGGTTCTCGCGCCTGGCCTTGAGAATGACATAGATCAGCAGTGCGGCACACAGCGCAAAGGCTGGAACGATGCCGGCGAGAAACAGGTCGGCAATCGAGGTGCCGGTCAGCACGCCATAGAGTATCAGTGCCAGCGATGGCGGAACCAGCGGCCCGAGGATCGACCCGGCCGCGGTCAGTGCCGCGGCGTATTCGGGCTTGTAGCCATCGCGCTGCATGGCCGGGATCATCACGCTGCCGATCGCCGAGGCTTCGGCCGTCGCAGCCCCGCTGACGCCGGAGAACATCATGCTAGCCAGCACATTGACCGCGGCCAGTCCGCCGCGGACGCGGCCCACCATCATCTGCGCGAAGCGGACGATCTGGCGGGTCAGGTCGGCCGAATTCATGAGGTTGCCCGCCAGAATGAAGAACGGGATTGTCAGGAGCACGAAATTGTCGATGCCGGCGATCATCTTTTGGGGAAAGCCGATCAACAGATGAAGCTGGTCGTTGACGATCAGATAAGTGAGCGACGAGAGCCCCAGGCTGAAGGCTACCGGGATTCCGATGACCATGAAGCCCAGAAAGGAAAGAAGGTAGAGGGTCACAGGGTCTGGCCTCCATGATCTCCGGCGGGATCGTGCAGGGAATGTCCGTTCATCCATGCGCGCACATAAAGGGCAATGTCTGCAATGATGCGCAGTGCCAGGAGCGTCATGCCCAGCGGCAAGGCGAAGTAGACCCAGAAGACCCGGGGCGCCTGAGGCGCATCGGTTCCGAAAAGGTCTTCAAGAATGAAGCTGAGTGCCGGGATCGGCTGTGATCCGGCAAGGTCGGCATAGATATAGCCGTACCAGGCAAGGGCGACGCACAGGGCTGCCGAAAGGACGCAGCCGAGAATGGCCAGCACCAGGGCCGGCACCCGCGGCAGCGCGTTCGCCAGGATCGACAAAGCCGCGATCTCCCCGCGCTCATAGGCGAATATCATGGCGAGAAACGATGTCCAGATCAGCAGATAGCGGCACAATTCTTCCGACCACAGCAATGAGGAATTCAGTCCGTAGCGCATGATCACCTGCGCCACCATGACTGTCAGCAGCAAGGCCATCAATGCGACCAGAAGAGCCTTCAGGCCGGTGCGAAAGCCATGATGAAATGCTGATCGTGTCACGGCATCAACTCCGGTTTGCTGGCCACGTAAGGCGCATTCTCGCGCGCGTTCTCTGGGGTCCGGCGCTCGGGGCGCCGGACCGTTCCTGCTTGGGACAGGAGGTTAATTCAAAAAGTCAGTCGAAGTCGGCTTCCTGGTAGTCGGTCAAGTGCAGGTAATCCTCCCGCACCGGAGCAAACACGTCGAGATTGAGAGCAACCTCGTCGCCGATGGCTTCTCCGCAATGGACGACATCGGGAGGGATCCGGACAACCTGTCCCGCGCCGACCTCGACCACGTCATCGCCGATCTCGAACCGGACGCGTCCGGACACGACGTAGGCGAGTTGCTCGAAGGGATGGGAATGGGGTTTCTTCTCCATCCCCGGCTCCAGCCAGTTCATTACCATCAGGGCATTGTCGCCGCGGAAGGCGGTTCGCGAAACGCCTTCGCGAACCTTTTCCCGGGGAAGCCTCTCCCAGCCGTAGACCTTGGTTGACGCCATGGCGGTCACTGGCCCTGTGCGAAAGCTTCGTCGAACTTGGCGATCATCGGATCCTTTTCCTTCCAGGTGGTCACCACCGGAGCGGTGAGATCCTTGAGAGCGTCCAGATCATCGAGCCTGTTTACGGTCACGCCATTCTCTTCAAGGAAGGCAATGGTATCGGCTTCCTGGGAGGCCGCCAGCGCGTAGGCTTCAGCGGTGGCTTCCTTGCCCGCCGCTTCGACCGCGGCCTTGTCCTCGTCGCTCAACTTGTTCCACTGAGCGCCTGACATCATGATCACGCCGGGCCAGAAATAGTGACCGGTGAGTGTGACCTGCTTGGCTGCGTTGTAGAGGCTTTCCGACTTGATCGAGGAGACATTGATTTCGACGGCGTCGATGGTCCCGGTTTCAAGTGCGGAGTAGACCTCGCCATAGGCCATGCCGATCGGGTTGACGCCAACCGCCTCCCAGATCGCCTTGTGCAAGGGGATCGGCACAATGCGCGTCTTCAGTCCCTCGAAATCGGCCAGACTGGTGACCTGCTGGTCCTTGGCGAGGAAGTGGCGAAGCCCGGCTTCGACAAAGCCAAGGCCCTTGATGTTCTTCTCGTCGAGCGTGGCCAGAAGTTCGTCTCCCAGATCGGATGTGAGAACCGTGGACAATTGCTCATAGGTCGAAACGGTAAAGGGCTGCTGCAGCGCGTCAAAGGGTGCGGCGCCCAGAACCAGCGGCAAGGTCGCCGAGGAGACCAGAGCGCCATCGATCAGGCCGATCTGGATGCCTTCGAGCAACTGCTTGTCGTCGCCAAGCTGCCGGTCACCGTAGACTTCAATCTTGACATTGCCATCAGTCTTTTCCGCGACCTTGTCAGCGAAAATCTCGAGGCCCGTATGGAACACATGGGTCGATGCAGCCGCATGGCCCATTTTCAGCGTGACCTCTTGCGCGCCGGCCAGTGTAGGCAGTGCCAGTAGGGCCACGCCCGCAAAAACAAATAATTTTCTCATTTCTTCCTCCCAATGGTTGTTTCAATGAGTGAAACAGCAGAATGCAGAGTGAAACAGAATCAATTTTACGTCAAGGCCTGATCGCGTTTTGGAGGGTGGCAAGCGGGAAAAAGTGTCGGCAAGCCTGAGGCTGAACAGTGAGCCATCATGACCGATGTTTCAGTGACGGGCCTGCCGAAACAGCTGACTTGAAAGTGAATTGCGGGCAGCCCTGACAGCGCCCTCCGCCTGCACTGGAGCGCGTACTGCAGACAGACCAATGGCTCACTGGGTGGCAGCCCCTTGTGATGTGATTGCCGAGCGGATCCGGCTACGCCGACTATCCTTCGATTGGCGCTGCTGTTCAGGAAGTCCCGCGCTTGCGCAGATCGGATTTCGACGGTGCGACCGAGCACACTGTCGAAGCGATCAATCTGCGATCAGGAAGAAGGAGCAGCAAACGCGGGCATTCTGTCCGTCAGCCGATTTCCGCAACCGCGGCGATTTCGATACGCAGGCTGGGGAAGGCGAGGCGGGCTTCATAGGTGGCACGGGCAGGCAGGTTGTCGCGGTCCACCCATTCGTCCCAGACAACGTTGAAGTCGGCGAAGTCCTTGATATGCGGCAACAGAACGGTCACGAACATAAGCTTCGACCGGCTGGAGCCACCCTTTTTCAACAGCTCGTCGATCTTGGCCAGAACCTCCCGGGTCTGCACCTCGAGCGAGCCGTCCTGGGTGTCGGCCACCTGACCTGAAATATAGAGGGTTCGTCCGTTTCCGGTTGCAGCTGCGAAATGGGCACCCGGTTCAATTCGCGTAATGTCACTCATATCCATCTTCCTTGCTTGTTGTTTGCGATGGGGCGGTCCGGCGAGATGCGCAATCCCATCGGAGCCTCCTGCCTCAATAAGCCGCCCGGCCAGCTCCTTGCCGAAGGGCTTGGTCATCACGATCACATCGCCCTTGACCGCCACCGGTGACAACGGCGCAAAGCTCTTTCGTGTCACAGGCATTCATGTGTCGGACCTTCCGCTTGGAAAATTCGGGACGCGATAGAACTCTGCGGCATTGCCGGCAAACAGCGCGTACTGATCGCGCTCGGGCAGGCCGGAGAACACGCGGCGGAAATGGTCGTAGGTCTGGCGGAACGAAGCGGAGAGCGTCACCACCGGGTGGTCGCTTGCCAGCATGCAACGCTCAGGCCCGAACGCCTCCAGGCAGGCGCGCGAGACGAAGCCGAGGCTTTCTTCGGTCCAGTTCGGGTCGTAGGCCACCAGATCGGAGATCTTGAGCCAGACATTCGGCGCGCCCGCCAACCTCTTCAGCCCCTGAGCCCAGTGGGCGAGGCCCTCCGGTGTCCTGTCGAACGGCGACCCACAATGATTGATGACGAAGCGGATTCCGGGGAAGCCTTGAAAGAGATCCACAGCGTCATCAAACTGCCAGGGCGACATCAGCAGGTCAAAGGACAGGTTCAGCGGCTCGAGCCGGGCCAGACCTGCCTGCCATGCCGGGTCGAGCATGCGGCCTCTGTCCTTCACTGCAGCGCGAGCCGGGTCGGGATGCCAGCTTACGATGTCGCGGACGCCCACAACCCGCTCATGGGCTGCAAGCGCTTCAAGTATTGCGCCGGCACCTTCCGATGCCAGATCGGCAAAGGCCACATAGCGCGTTGCGATTCCATCGGGTCGCGCGAGCGTGTCCAGCCACGCGATCTCGCCCAGCGGATCGGCGGGATCCCAGTTTGCCTCGACATGAATGCTCGCGGCGAGGTGAAAGCCTTTCGCCGCCGCCAGGTAATCTTCCGGCAGGCAGGACTGCCCAAGCGGCGCGCGCTTTTGTCCGCGCAACCACGGATGCCGGTCCATCGACAGATCCCACAGATGATGGTGGGCATCGACGATGGGGCCGGCATAAAGGCCGTCGGCGCCAAGCAGGTTCTCCACCTCAGTGGCCCATGTGGCGGCGCTGTGCGACACGGTTTGCGAGCCACAGCCAACGCCGCGTTGTGTCTGGCGATGCAGCTGGAATCATTTTGAGTGCGGCATCCGAAAGCGCGTCGAGGCGCGCCACAGGCAGGCTGGAATTCGCGTCGATCTCTTCGGCGATTTCAATAAACCGTTTGGCGTTCTCCACCGAGCCGAACAGGGGTGCGATATCGCCGGACACAAACTCCTCCCATGTCAGTGAGGGGTTCCATCCGAACCGGGAGAAGGCGAGATAGCTGATCTCGCTCGTGGCATTGTAATCGGAGGGCTCGCCCCAGACCGTCAGGCCTTCCATGCCCATCTCCTTTCCCTTGATGCACATGTCGGCAAAGTCGCGGGCGTTGAGCGCGTAGCGTTCGGTGCGGGCGTCGCCGTTCCATTGGCAGGCGAACTGACAGCGCAGAACATTGGGCTGGGTGGGAAGCGCTTTGACTTCCTCTGCGGTGATCGCATTGCGCAGGCGCTTCCAGTAGGTACGGTTGGCGGTATGCTGGTAGATGGCCCCCTTGGGCAGCGCGGATTGCGCTTCGATGGCGACGGGCTCCAGCAGATTATCCCACTGCATCTCGCAATAGATCCAGAGGTCAGGCTTTTCGGCTTTCGCGGCCTTGTAGAGGCGCGGGAAGTTTGCGGCCATGTCCGAATGCGACCAGCTGTCGCCGTACTCGGCGGCCCGGCGCGCGGCCTCCGCATCATTGGCGCGGCGGGCAACGCAGCGGTCGCAGTCGCAAACGCCGTAATCGCCGCTTTCGATGTTGATGCCTCCGATGTCGAAGGTCTCGGCCAGCCAGGAAACGGCTTCCTCCATCCAGTCGATCACTTCCGGTGCGCTGGGGCAGGCGGTGACGGTGTAATCCGAATGCGGGAAGTTGAGCGGAAAATCCAGATCCGCGATCTGGAACCCGATATCACGGCTGAACTGTGCCTTGTGTTGCGGGTTTTCCTTGAGCCATGTCGACAGATTGTAGCGGTGCTTGCCCTCCCAGTAGACGCCGCCATAGGCGCCGATCGCAATTCCGGGGATGATGCGGACGCCGCGCTCGCGTCCGTAGCGGCACAGTTCATGCGCAGCGTCGATGCCGCCATGGCTGTCTCTGAGAAAACCGTAGATGACGATGCCGCCGATGCGATTGTCGGAACAGAAGTCTATGAGCCGGCAATAGTCGGCAAGAAAGCCCGACGGCGGCTTCTGATAAGGATTGAAGACGCCGATTTCCTGCTGCCCGATCTGCGACAGTTCCCAGTTGGTGGAGTGGTCCCAAGTCCAGAAGGTGCGATAGGCAAGTCCCGGTCCGTCGGAGACCGGCCCGTTGGCAAGTGCCGAGAGATCCAGCGTTCGTCCGGCCCGCGCGGCGAGCTCTTGTGCTCCGTAGATCACGCCGGAAAACGGTCCTCCGCGAATTTCTGCGCCACCTTCGATCGCCGCAATCTCGAAATGCCCCTCCGGCAGGGTGTCGTCGAGGGTCAATGTGATGTCACAGTCGGACAGCGCCGTCTCGTCGAACCTGTCGCGCAGAAGCCGCGCGGCGTGCGGATGAAGCTCCTCTCCCTTGATTGGCATTGCGGATCACTCCCTGTTCTGATTGACACACTACAGCAGAAACAATATCAAATATCAACGTTAGTTTTTGCTAGTGATACTGACACTGAATGGCGCTCTGCGCCCTAGCCGGAGAGAGCGATCATGGCTCAAATCAGCGAAACACTGGCGTCCCTTCGCCAATCCTGGCCGATGCCTTCCAACGCCCGCCCGATCACGATCATCGGCTGCGGCGGCATCGTGAGGGACGCCCATCTCCCGGCTTATCGCAAGATGGGTCTTCCGGTAGCCGGGGTCTTTGATGTGAACCGTGAAACCGCAGATGCGTTGGCGGCCGATTTTGCGGTGCCGCAGGTGCACACGACGCTTGAGGAAGCCCTTGCTGCCTGCGGCACCGAAGGCGTTTTCGACCTGGCGCTGCCGCCGGCTGTCCTGCTCGATACCGTAAGACAATTGCCCCACGGCGCGGTGGCTCTTGTGCAAAAGCCCCTCGGTCCCGATGGAGCAGCTGCTCGCGCGATTGTTGCGGCGCTCGATGAGCGCAGGGTGACCGCCGCGACGAATTTCCAGCTCCGCTTCACGCCATCGATGATGGCGATTGAGGATGCAGTGCGCAAAGGCTTATTCGGCGAGGTCGTCGATGTCGACATACATCTCGCCGTCTACATGCCGTGGGAGTTGTGGTCGTTTATCCCGCACATGCCGGCCGTCGAGCTGCCGCTGCATTCGATCCATTATCTGGACTGGATCCGGGGCCTTCTCGGCGAGCCCCACAGCATCTACGCCAAGGCGGTCAAGCACCCGCGCTATCCCGATCAGGCCGATGCACGTTCGAGCATCATCCTGGATTACGGGGACCGTGTGCGCTGTGCGCTGTCGCTCAATCATACCTACAACAAGGGGCCGAAGCATATTGATGCAACAATCCGCATCGAGGGTACCAAGGGTGCGGCCCATCTGACTGTCGGCTATCTGATCGACTATGTCCGGCCTGTTCCTGAAAAACTGGAGATCTGTTTCGAAGGGCAGGAGTGGACTGAATTGCCCCTCACGGGAGAGCGCGTCCCCGATTCCTTTGCCTATGTTCAGGCCAACCTGCAGCGGTTCGCGGCGGGCGAGGACGACCGGCTAGTCACCGATGTTCATGATTCCATCCGAACGATGTTTCTGGTCGACGCCGGACTGAAATCGAGCAGGCGCGGCGGCGTGGTGCCTGAAAGCTGATGTTGATGCCAGCAATTCCCAGCCAGGTGACCGTCCATCCGCGGTACGAAACGGTGCTCGATTTCGGGATTGGCGGTTCCTGTTCCGGGTTGATTGTTGCCCTGCTGCCGGTCCTGATGGTCTATTCGGTGTTCCGGAGCCAGATCCTGAACGGCGCGGTATCGGGGGCAGTGCGATGACGGATCCTGTGGCTGAACGCGACGAACCCTTGGTGTTTCTCTACCGGCTCAAGCCCGGCATGGGCCCCGAATATGACCGGGCCCACGAGGCGGTCTGGCCGGAGATCATCGCCTTGCTCGATGAGGCCGGTTTCTATGATTATCGCATCTGGCGTCGCGGTGATCTGGTTGTCAGCAGTCTTCGCACCCGCCGGGGTTACGGCCACGCTGCGAGTGTGACAGCGGCAAGTGCTATCCAGGCGCGCTGGACCGCCTCCCTCTCTCATGTGTTCGACGAAATCGCCGATGACCGCGGTGAGCCGTTGTGGCTTGATCTGATCTTCTCCCACCGGCCGGACGAGGAGAGATGACCATGTCACAATGTGCGTCAGTCAACACGGTCGGGCGGCCGCCTGGCGGCGATCCGTGCAAGCGGGAAGCGAACCTCCGGCTGGTGTCCGCCCAGCGCACCGGTGATCTTTTCCGCAGCCTCGTACGTGACCTCGCAGGCGTCATCGAAACTGACTTTCTGCCGCGCGGCGGAAAGAAACGGCATTGTCAGCACGGCCTGGGCGAAGCCGGTGCTGTCGAGCAGCGGAAAGCTGACGTCGGTAATGCCCTGGAGGCCCTCGCCGGTTACCATCTCGTAGCCGCGCGTTCGGATTTTCTCGATTCTGAGGATCAGTCCTTCAGCTTCTTCGGCGGATCTGGTCCGGCGCAGGTCGTCGAGAATCCAGTCCTTGACGGCCTGTCGCTGAAACGCAACCAGCAGTCGGCCGGAGGAGGTGGACATCGCAGGGTTCTTCGTGCCGACGCGAAGCCGGAAGCCCAGCGGGGCAGGGCTGTCCACCTGGGCGACGACGCGGATGAACGTGGTGTCGAGAATGGCAATGTGCAGCGCCTGGTCGGCGATGACCGAGGCCGAGTTCATCAGAGGCGTCGCCATGTCTATGAGCCGAGCCAGCGGCGGATAGAGATGCGCCAGTTCGTACATCCTGTTCGACAGAAAGTACCCGTCATCGCCGGGGCGTCGTTGAATGAAGCCACGGCGTTCCAGAACCATCATGACCCGGTAGACCTCCTGAACCGAGCGGCCGAGAAGCTGGGCGATTTCGCTCTGGGTGACGCCATGCGACAGCCCGGCCAGAAGCTCGAGAATGTCGAGCCCCTTCTCGAGCGCGGGCGCTCCGTAGGGTTGTTTGTCGGCTTTGCCGGAAGAGGTCGCGGCGTCGTCTGCTGCGGCGGATCGGGGGGTCGAAATCTTGGCCATGGCTTTCGGCAATTCGCGTATCGGAGTGGAATTCATGTATGAAAAGAGAATTTTATATATGAATTCCCGGCAATGCAAGCATGGCCACTGATGGCCGCCGTTTTTCCGCGCCTGTCCACATTGTATAGAAAACGAGAACGATGATGAAGACAAATCTCTCCAGGGACCTCACCCAGTGCACGGTCGATTTTGAAAGGCCGGGCAAGCAGATCGGCAGCTTCTACATTCCGCTGTCTGTGCATGACGATGCCTGGGGCGTGATCCCGGTCCCGATTGCGGTGATTGCCAACGGCGAAGGCCCGACGGTGATTTTCGAAGGCGGCAATCATGGAGACGAATACGAAGGTCCGATCGCTCTTGGAGAGATGATCCGCGAGATCGACATCGACAAGGTCTCGGGACGCATCATTGTCATTCCTGCGATCAACCTGCCTGCGGTTCTTGCCGCCAAGCGCACCTCTCCCGTTGATGATCTGAACCTGAACCGGATCTTTCCCGGCAATGCGCTGGGAAGCGCCTCCGAGCAGATTGCAGCCTTCGTCAACGACGTGATCTTTCCGTTGGGCGATGTCTTTGTCGATCTTCACTCGGGCGGGACTTCGCTCGACATCCTTCCAAGCGCGGTGATCGAACCCGGACTGACGCCGGAGCAACACGAGGCGAACGTGAAGGCGGCGTCGGTCTTCGGGGCTCCGATCGCGGTGGTGATCGACAATCGCGGTGATCCGCGGACGGCGACCGCCTCCGCCGCACGCCACGGAATGACGACGATCGGAACCGAAATGGCGGGAAGCGGCACAGTCTCGATCGAGGCGCTGGCGCTGTGCCGGCGCGGCATCTACAACGTCCTGGCGCATGCGGGGGTCGTCCCGCAGGACATGGCCACGCCCGCGTCCGCGCCGGCGCTCTACACCCTTTCCTCGACCGCCCACCTGATCTGCGAAGATGACGGTGTGCTCGAAACCCTGCATCCTCTGGGAGCCGGGGTGAAGGCGGGTCAGCTTGCTGGCCGCGTCCATTTCCTGGGTCAGCCTCAGCGGCAGCCGGTCGATCTTCATTACCGCGCCGACGGGATCGTTTATGGTCGCCGGCGGCCCGGTCGGGTTCGTCCGGGCAATTGCTGTCTCGTCGTTGCGTCTCCCATTGAAGGAGCTCGGACGTGATTACTCTTGATGATATTCGCAGTGCTGCAGAGCGCATCGGGCCGCATGTTCGCCGGACACCGACGATCGAAGTCACGTGCATATCCCGACCGGTGACGGAAGCGCGGCTTGTCCTGAAGCTTGAAAACTTGCAGGCTTCCGGCTCCTTCAAGGCGCGGGGTGCGACCAACAAGCTTCTGAGCCTTCCGCGCGAAGCGGTGGCAAGGGGAATCGTGACGGCATCGGGCGGCAACCACGGTCTGGCCGTGGCCCGCGCCGCGCGGTTGGCCGGCGTGGAGGCGACCGTTTACGTGACCGAGAGCGCGACCAAGGAAAAGCGTGAGAAACTGAGGCTCTGGGGCGCGAACGTCGAGGTGCTCGGCAAAATCTGGAATGAGGCGAATGTGGGGGCGCTTGCTCATGCCGAAGAAAGCGGCGCCGCCTATTTTCATCCCTTTGCGGATCCAATGGTCGTTGCCGGGCAGGGGACGGCGGCTCTGGAACTGCTTGCAGATGCGCCTGATCTTGACGTCGTTCTGGTTGCCATCGGTGGGGGCGGCCTGATTTCAGGCATGGCAGTGGCGCTCAAGGCGCTGAAGCCGTCTATCCGCCTGATCGGGATCGAGCCGGTCGGTTCGCCGACCCTGAAGGCGAGCCTCGATGCCGGAAAAGTGGTGCGGCTCGAAACCGTCACCAGCAAGGTGGCGACGATGAGTTGCGGCGAGACCGATCCCGAGGTCTTCGAACTGATCCGCACGCACGTCGACGAGGTCGTGCTGATAAGCGACGAGGAAATGGAAGCGGCAGCCAGGTGGCTCTGGTTTGAACTCGGTATGGCTGCCGATCTCAGCGGAGCCGCCGCCATTGCTGCGCTGCGCAGCGGCAAGGTTCAGCTCAAGGACGGTGACAATGCCGGTGCGCTGGTCTGCGGCGCCGGTTTGGATGGCGTGTAGCCATGGGAGCGATCCTCTGAACTGTAAGAGCTTTGCCAAAATTCGGAGGCTCGTGGCCCGGGGACATCGAAATCCGATATGGTGATGCGTTCAAGGCTGGACGGATCATAGGCCAATCCGGCCCGGTCCATCTCCTGTTCCGTTTGCCGTATCCAGCGAAGCGCGTCGTTGCGCGTTTGAAAGCTCTTCGTTCGTGGGTGGTGACCCGTACGCCGAACTTGTGCCTGCCATTTGTCATTTCGTTTTCTTAGGGATGCCACGGGTAAAACTCCTGTCAGTGTGACCAGTTTGTGACCGGCGACAAAACAGGGATTTTCATGGGCTTGTATGAAGTTACGTAACCCGTTGTGTTTACTGGGTTATGTAATGGCGCACCCGAGAGGATTCGAACCTCTGACCTCTGCCTTCGGAGGGCAGCGCTCTATCCAGCTGAGCTACGGGTGCATCCGTGTCGCGCGGGGCGGGGAACAGGCATATGAGAGGCCGTGTTTCCCGGCAGCGGCGCAGCTGAGATGAGGTCTTCTAGCCGATCCTTGGCGGCGCATCAACGGATTTATGGGATCGATTTGAGCTTCCTCCGCAGGCAATGCCACAGGTTCGAAATTCGTTGGGTGTTCCGGGGTTTTTACGACCCTGCTTCAAAACAGGATCGGCTTTTACGAGGGGCGGGTTGCTGCACTGCCGGAGTGCATGCTCCCCTCACAGACACGCTGACCGCCAAGCTGCGGTCGCGGGGATGCTCGCCAAGAATGGCCAGTATTTGGTCGCAGGGTTTGACCTTGGCTCAATCCACCAATTCGCTTGAAGCATCCATCGGAAAGCTGCAAGAGGCATGAAGCTCGACAAGACAAACCGAACCGTGCGCACCACGGCTTGCCGTTCCGATAGACGCCGACACCACACCGACCAGGTTCGTTGATGGTTTGTTCGAGGAGACAGCGGAGATCGACGCGACGAGGCAAAGGTTCTTCTGTCGCCTTTTTGCCTTCTGTGGTGTCCAAGGCGAACGACATCCGCGATAAATCACGGTGCGTGCGCAACGCAACCAGTGCGTGCTGCGGCCTGCGCGCCGGAAGCAGTTCGCCTGATCAGGCGTCCCGGTGATAAGCAAGTGTTTACCAAAAGGGCGGTCTTCCCGGTCGGATCTTTGGCAAAGCATGCATTTTGTATTCGCGTAAAGAAATTACAAATCAGCTTCTGCTTTCTTGTCGAGGTTGCACAGGAAGGAAGAGGCCATGCAAGGCGACCGCGAGCCCGCATTGTCGGCACTGCAGAACGAAATACTTGAGGCAGTGGCCACAGGCGTTCCCTTCAGCGAGGTCGCCGATACTCTTTGCCGCCGTGCGGAGGAGTTGGCTCCGGGTATCAGTTGCACAATCGCTGCGGTCGACGCTGAAGGTCTGATCCATCCCGTCGCCGGTCCGAGCCTGCCGCGATCCTATGGTGAAGCGATCGACGGGCTGCTTATAGGGCCGGACGTCGGATCCTGCGGTTCTGCCGCATACCTCGGAACGCCGGTTGAAGTCACTGATATTGACAGTGACTACCGCTGGCAGAGCTACAAGGGTCTTGTGTTGCCGCTCGGGTTGAAGGCCTGCTGGTCCAGCCCGATCAAGACATCCGAGGGCAGTGTTGTGGGAACGTTCGCCTTCTATTATCGCGAACCTCGTGGTCCGAATGCGATGGAACGCCAGCTCGTTGATACCTGTGTGCATGTGTGTTCCATCGCCATGGAGCGCAACGAAATCAGCCGCCGCATGCAGCATTTGGCCTACCACGATCAGTTGACCGGACTTTCCAACCGCTACGCTTTCGATGAGGCGATCGCAAAAAACATGGCCGCCACCTCGCAGAACTTTGGCTTGTTGATGCTTGATATCGACAACATGAAGGAGGTCAACGACGGCATGGGCCACACAGTTGGCGATGGTATGATCTGTGAGGTTGGCAGACGCCTTTCCAGCGTCGGTGAGGATATTACTGTTTACCGCCTTGGCGGCGACGAGTTCGCCGCAATTTGTCACGGTTGCGCCGATTCATCTGCTTTGGAGACGTATGCCGAAAGTTTGCTGAGACAGATGGAACGACCCTACGAATGCGATGGCAATACCATCAGATTGCAAATCACCATCGGTGGCGTGCTCGGCAACACCGATGGCATCAGCGCCAATGTGCTGCGCCAGAACGCCGATCTGGCGCTCTATCATGCCAAGCAGACGGCCAGAGGCGAGTACATTCAGTTCCATCCTCGATTGCGCACATCAATTCAATGCCGTACCGAGCAGATCGCCCTGCTGGCCCAGGCGCTGGATGAGAACCGGGTCTTTGCCCATTACCAGCCGATCATCTGCATTCGGCGAGCCAAGATCGTCGGTGTTGAAGCCCTGGCCCGCATCCGCACCAAAGAGGGAGAGATCCTCAGTGCCGGCGCCTTTGCCATGGGGTTGACGGATTCCAAGAACGCTTATCGTCTGACCAATTGCATGCTGGACCATGTCGCCTGTGCCATGCGCGGCTGGATGGACGAGGGACTGGAACTGCGCCATGTCGCGATCAACCTGTCCACGGTTGATTTCCAGCGGGGCAATCTCGAAGAACGTCTTTGTGCGCCTTTCGAGGCCCGCGATGTGCCCCTGCATCACCTCCTGATCGAAGTGACCGAGAATGTGTTGATGGACCAGGACGTCGCCAGTCAGATCACCCGCCTGCGGGCGAAGGGCTTGCAGATCGCGCTGGATGATTTCGGCACTGGCTTTGCCTCACTCAGCCATCTCAAGGATTTCCCACTCAACTACATCAAGATCGACAAATCCTTTGTCGACAACCTGCTTTCGGACAAAGCTTGCAGTGCAATCGTCGAGGCATTGATCAGCATTGCGCGCAAGATTCAGTTCGGTGTGATTGCGGAAGGGATTGAAACCGCCGAACAGGCAGCGCGTCTGCTCGAAATCGGCTGTCCTTTGGCTCAGGGCTACCATTATGCCCGCCCCGTCGATCTTGAGTCCATGACCACATTGTTGCACTCGTTTGATGGAACCAGCCGCGCGTCAATCGACGGCGCGGACAATTTGCGTCTCATGGCGTGAACGCTTCATCGCCCGCTGATTGATTTGAAAAGCCGAAGCCGTATCGCCCTGGCAGAGCGGAGGCGTTAACGGGCACAGCGGGCAGCCGCATCGGATTGGTTGTTCTGTTGGTCGGCGATCAGGCACCGGCGCAGGGCCGCGCCGAGGGCCCCGTACGCGTTTCACGCGATGTGGCGCGCCCGTTCGCGGCACAGGAATTCCTTCAGGTGAGCCGAAGGCATCGGTCGTGCGAGGGCGTAGCCTTGCAGGCCTTCGCATCCCATGTCGCGCAGGATCGCGGCGTGCGCCATGGTCTCGACGCCTTCGGCGATGACCCTGATGTCCAGCGACCGGCCGATCTCCACGATCGACGCCACGAGCTGCCGCTGCTGGTCGCACTCGACAATTGGCATGACCAGCCGCCGGTCGATCTTCAGCCGGGAAGGACGGGTGTTGAGAAGGCTCACGATCGAGGCGTAGCCGGACCCGAAATCGTCGATCTCTATGTCTATGCCGAGCGCCTTGAGCTTTTCGATGTTCCCGGCCACCTTTTCGCAGCGTTCATCGAGAAAAACAGATTCAAGCAGCTCGAAAGAGAGTTTGCCTGCCGTCAGTCCGAGGTTGCCGAGGCTCTCGATGAAGCCGGGTTCGTTGAACCGGCCGGCGGACACGTTGACGCTGACCTTCGGCACCTGTACCCCCGCCGACGCCAACCGCGCCTGCTGAAACAGCGACTGCTCAAGTATGGAGCGGTCGATCATCTGGACAACATTGAGCTCCTCCGCGGCCTTGAGAAAGGTGTCGGGCGCCAGAACGCCACGTTCGGGATGGTCCCATCGTGCCAGCGCCTCGACTCCGGTCACGTCCAGGGTCCAGGCATCGAACTGGGGCTGGAAATAGGGAATGAACTCGCCCCGTTCCAGCCCCGCGAGGATTTCGTCGGCAAGGCTCCTGCCGTTGACGATTTCGGCCTTCAGCTCGGGTGTGAAGAATTCATGGCGGTTGCGGCCGCTCTTCTTTGCCCGGTAGAGCGCGATGTCCGCATCGATCAGCAGGCGTCGTCCGTAGTCAGGAGTTCCGGCTTCCGCAAAGGCGATTCCGATGCTCACCCCGAACCGGCATTCCTGGTTTTCATAGGGCACGGGCTGACGCATCCGCTCGATGATGCGGGTGGCGAGCCGCCCCAGATCGGCCTCGCTGGCCTCACCGGTGATCGCCAGAACGAACTCGTCGCCGCCGATCCGGGCAATGAAGTCATCGCTTCGCGAGCTGGCCTTCAGGACCTCGGCTGCGTGCACGAGCATGGCGTCGCCGGCCGCGTGTCCGAGCGTATCGTTGATCTGCTTGAAGCGATCAAGATCGATGTGAAGCAGCGCCGTGATCGGCTCGTCGCCACCACTCGTGCCGCCGCCATCGGTTCCGACCGCGAGGCGCTGGTCGAGATAGCGCCGGTTGGGAAGTCCTGTCAGGCTGTCATGGAGCGAATTGTACTCCATCAGCGCGCGGGCATCCTCCAGTTCAAGGTTGCGCAGTTCAGCTTTCCGGTTGGCGTCCATTAGCCGGCTCTTGAGCTCGATATCCTGCGATATGTCCCAGTTCACTCCGAGAACGGTTGTGTGCCCCTGGGCGTCACGGCTGACCGCGCCGATGGTGCGGACCCATCGCATCACACCCTTGCGATCGTAAATGCGTATCTCGTTTTCAAACCGGGATTCGGAGGCAATGGCCTGCTCGAACACCATCCTGGCCTGGGCCCGGTCATCCGGATGGGACATTGCATCGCACTCTTCGAATGAGGGTTCGGGAGCATCTGCATCAATGCCATAGAGCTCCCGCGTGCGGCTGTCCCAGGTCAGTTTGCGTGTTTCGATATCCATTTCCCAGACGCCGATCCTGGAAGTCTCCAGGGCCAGCTTTAACCGCTGGGACAGGCGTTCAAGCTGCCGTTCGCGGCGATTGAGTTCCCTGAGATCGGCGCGGTGCCGGTCGTAGTAATGGCCGGCAATCAGGATCGGCAGCACAACCAGCAGACCAGCGAGAAAGAGAAGGCTGCGAACCAGCCATGCATTCGGCGGACTGCTGGACCAGCCGTCGCGCGGGGTTGCCGCCACGTGCCACGAGCCGCCCGGAAGGCTTACCGTCGCCGTCACGGGATCGGCATCAAGAACGGATTGAGATCCGTAGAACACCGGTCCGTCAACGCCGGTGGCGTCCTTGCCGGCAATTGTCAGATCGATGGCCAGGTTCTCGTCATCAAGGCCGCTGGCGGCATAGAATGCATCGACGTCGATGACCGTGGACACGATGCCCCAGAGCGTTTCGGGTGTCCGTTCCTCATCAAGAAACACCGGGAACCGGGCCACGAAGCCTCGGCCGCCCTGGCGAAGATCGATAGGCCCGGCAAGCAGCATGTCTCCGGTTTCCACGGCGCGCATCGCCGCCTCGCGCTGCAGGGCGTCTTTCGTGTAGTCCAGTCCGATGGCAGCTCTGTTTCCCTCCATCGGGTGCATCAGGCTGATCACGAGGTCCGGCGCGCCCGCTATGTTGCGCAGCAGCGGCTCGTCGCCCATGAGATTTTGAGCGATCCTGCTGAAGCGCTGCTGATCCAGGTCGGGCTCGAGTTTGATCACTGCGATCAACCCGCGAACCAGCTGAATGCCGCTGGTGATCTCGGCTTCCAGACGGGCGCGAACCTGGCCCAGCTGCTTGCTGACGAAGGCGCGTTCCCGCTGGTGATGCACGGCCTGGTTCTGCATGTCGGCAAATACGCCCGCGGCAAAGGTGACCGCGAGCGCGATGCCGGCCGCAAGCTGGCCCGGATTTCGGGAGACCTGCTTGATCAGGCATGCGGTGCGTTCAAATTTGGACATTGTCAAAACACGGATCGGGTTGGCAGGGATCGGCCTCGGCCATGGGGTGCTGTATTGCTGCACCGTAGTTGTGATGACTGTAGATTTGGTAAAGGAATTTTCCCGCGAAATGCTTCAAGGCTAAAGAAACGTCTTCAGTCCTTTCAGCCGGGCCTGAGGAAAGTCTTGTTGTGCTGCGGGAATTCCCGGCGTTTTCCGGTTGCATCCGGTCCTGAACTGTCGCGTCACTGCACAAAAATGCCCATCCGTCCCAAGCAGTTCAAAAGGGCAATCGATGGGATGACAAACCCTCTCCCGGATGTATTAATGCAAGCGCTGTCATGCGCTGATCCGGGAGAGAGGGATGGGTGGAAGGCAGGCCAGTTCATTGCTCAGGTTGGGAGAAACCTTTGCAATCCAAGACAATACCCACGGGAGGAAGTCATGCTCAATCTTAGAACCGTCAAGACTCTGGCGATCGCCTCGGCCATCGCGGTCGGCGCTGCAACCGGTGCCCTCGCGTTTCCGGACAAACCCATCGAATACATCATTCCATTCGGTCCAGGCGGCGAATCCGACATCTCCGCGCGCTTCCAGCAGCCGTTCTTCAAGGAGAAGTTCGGTCAGGATCTCGTGGTGTCCTACAAACCGGGCGGCGGCGGAGCGGTCGGCTGGGCTCAGCTTAATTCCATGAACGCCGATGGCTACACGATCATGGGCATCAACCTGCCGCATATCGTCATCCAGCCTGCACAGAAGGATGTCGGCTATACCACCGACGACATCAATGCGTTTTACATGTTCCACTACACGCCGGATGCGATCGTGGTGACGGCCGACAGCCCCTACCAGACGCTTGAGGATTTCGTCGCCGACGCCAAGGCCAACCCCGGCTCGGTCACGATGTCCGGATCAGGCAAGGCCACGGCCAACCATCTTGCGCAGATCCGCTTTGACAAGATGGCCGGGATCACGACCACCTATGTTCCGTTCAAGGGCACCGGTGCTTCCACCACCGCCAATCTCGGCAATCAGGTGAAGGCGCAATGGGGTTACACCACTGTCGGCGCGGCCCAGGGCGATGCGGTGCGGATGCTCGCGGTCGCCATGGAAGAGCGTCATCCGCTCTTCCCCGATGTGCCCACCTTCAAGGAACTTGGCTACGACATGGTCGGCGGCGCCTATCGCGGCATGGCCGTTCCCAAGGATACGCCTGAGGATATCGTGAAGGCGCTTTCCGAGGCCTTTGGCGAGGTCAATGCCGACGAAGCCTTCCGCCAGCAGATGCTTGATGGCGGTTTTGCCCTCCTCGATGTCGGCATCGATGAAATGGATGCCTTCATGGAGGCCCGCAAGGCCGAATACATCGAAGCCGCCACCGAAGCAGGCCTTCTCAACTGACAATGATTTTTGCACGCCCCGCTTTGCTGAGTAGGGGCGTGCGATTGACATAGACAACCGGCGGGCCAGGCGGGCGCGGCATCAACCGTGTGCCGCGACCGCCCGACTTGCCGTAACCAGCAATTTTAGTGGGTGGACCTGATGGATTGGGGCAATCTCGCCAACGCTTTGACCTTGGCCAATCTGGCACTGGCGCTGTTCGGCGTCGTGGCCGGAACGGTGATCGGGTCGATACCGGGTCTGTCGGCCACGATGGCGGTGGCCGTGCTGGTGCCGATCACTTTCGCGATGGAACCGGCATCGGCGCTGATCCTGCTTGGCGCGATCTACACCGGTGCGATCTACGGTGGCGCCTATTCCGCGATTCTGCTCAACACGCCCGGCACACCATCCGCGATTGCCACCACGTTCGACGGATATCCGATGGCAAAGCGTGGCGATGGCGACCTGGCTGTTGCGATCGCCTGTTACGCCAGTGTTTTCGGCGGCATGGTGGGCGCCTTGGCGCTGTTGCTGCTGGCGCCGCCGCTGTCGACGGTGGCTCTGGCCTTCGGGCCGGTCGAATATCTGTGGCTTTCGGTATTCGGCCTGTCGCTGATCGCCTCGCTGTCGACCGGAAACGTGCTCAAGGGTCTCGCCGGCGGCGCATTCGGTTTGCTTCTGTCCTGCGTCGGGGTGGCGGAAATTTCCGCCGACATCCGGCTGACTTTCGGCAGTTCCACCATGATCGGCGGCATCGAGGTCGTGGGCGCGCTGATCGGGCTCTACTGCATTCCGGTTCTCATTGATCTGGTCGCCACACCGGAACGCCATCTCAAGGTCGAGGACGAGGTTCGCTCGGTCCGCTTCAAGGAAGGTGCGCTGATTGCCTGGAAGTCGCGGATCAATCTCTTGCGGTCGTCGATTATCGGCACCGTCATCGGCATTTTGCCTGGCGCCGGCGGTTCGGTCGCAGGCCTTGTCGCCTATTCGGAGGCCAAGCGCACGGCCAAGCCGGGACAGAAATTCGGAGAGGGTGAACCTGACGGGATCATGGCGACCGAGGCGGCCAACAACGCCACCGTTGGCGGCGGTTTCATTCCCACCCTCGTGCTTGGGATACCCGGCACGCCGCCGGACGCCGTGATCCTTGGCGCTCTGCTCGTGCAGGGGGTGCGGACCGGCCCGGCGCTCTTCGACGGCGGCGGCTCGATCGTCTACACCTTCATTTTTGGATTGTTCATCGCAACGATCCTGATGCTGCCGACCGGTCTTCTGATCGGGCGCTACGCCTACAAGACCATCGTCACGATACCCAAGACGATTCTGGTTCCGACGGTCGGTTTCATGACCATCATCGGCACCTATGCAATCCGGAATTCGATCTCGGATGTCATCATCATGATCGGTCTCGGCTCTGTAGGATGGGTCCTGTCGCGCTTCGGGTTTGCGGCTTCACCGATCGTGCTTGGCCTGATACTCGGTCCGATCGCCGAACAGGGTTTCGTGCAGGCCTGGATCATTGGCGAGGCGACAGGAAATCTGATCGGCATGTTCTTCGGTCGGCCGATCTCGCTCGCCATCATCGCTTTTACGATCCTGACGCTCATCTATCCCGTCATCCAGAGCCGCCGCGCACGGCGGCTTGCCAGGACGGAGGCCAATTCAAATGACTGAAAACATCACAAAACCAGGTGGCAAGGACGTTGGAACGCTTCTCATTGCTGCATTGTTCGTAGGGCTGGGACTGCTAACGCTTCACGATGTCACCGGTTACTCGGACAGCGATTCCATCGTTTTCCCGACTACCGTCGCCTATGCGCTGATTTTCTTTTCGGTTCTGGTCATCATCTATTCATGGCTCAAGCCCAACCTTGAAAACGGCTTTGGCAGCGGCGATTGGTGGCGACGACTGATGCTGGTTGCGAGCATGATCGCCGCCTGTCTGATGATGCCCTACACGGGCTTTCTGCCCGCAACGGCCGTGGCTTTTGTGGGCAGTCTGATCGCTGCCCGCCATGAAGGTTGGGACTTCAGGAGCGCCGCGGTATTCGCGGTTTCCGGTGCCGTGATCATGGGGGCGTTCTACGCACTGTTCCGTTTCGCGCTCAATGTGCCTCTGCCGTAGCGGTTCGGCTCTGCGCATTTCCGGCGATACGCAATCACCGGAAATGCCTTTCTTCTTTGCGGCGCCCGCGCTCGTGACCCCGAGGGCCCGGCTGATTGGACACCGGTTCGACTAGCTTACATATTTGCGCCAGTCGTGCTCTTCCTTGAAGCCGAGCACTTCGCGGATTTTCCGGTTCGAATAGAGCGCTTCATTCTCTCCCATTTCGCGGGTGACTGGCACACCGGGGAAAAACCGCTCCACGATTTCCGCTGTCGGAATGTCAACCGAATTGGTGTCGTTGCCCGCGTTGAAGACCTCGAACCCGAGACCGTCCTTTTTCAGGCAAAGATCGACGATCTGGCCGAGGTCGCGGGCGTCGATGTAGCAGAAGATGTTCCGCCGGCGCATCCCGGGATTGGCAAAGAACTCCTTGAACATCGGGTATTCATGCGGCTCGATCACATTGCCGATCCGCAGGGCATAGATGTCGAAGCCAGAGCGGCGCTGGAAGGCGCGTGCGGTCTTTTCATTGACCACCTTGGACAATCCGTAGGAGTCCATCGGGTTCACATCCATGTCCTCTTCCACCGGAAGCGCCGGGGGATTGACTGTGCCATCCGCAAAACAGACGCCATAGGTTGTTTCCGACGAGGCCACGATGATCTTGCGGACTCCGAGCTTCACCGCGGCTTCGATGACATTGTAGGTGCCAATGGTGTTGACCCGGAACGTCTCGTTGTCCGGCTCGATCAAAATCCGCGGGATGGCGGCGAAATGCACGACCGCGTCGAGTTTCTGGACGCCATTGCCGGGCTCGAGTTCGCCGAGATTTGCATAGCTCGTCATGACATTGAACATCTGACCCGAGTCGGTGATGTCTGCGGTGATGTTGTCCACTCCGGGACAATCGAGCGGCTTAAGGTCGATGTTGATGACGTGGTGCCCCTGATTAACCAAGTACGGTATGACGTGGCGGCCGGCCTTGCCCGAGCCTCCGGTAAACAGAATACGCATCGTTTCACTCCCTTTTCGTTTTCTTGCCTGGTCTTATGGACCGGTGCTGCCAGAGGTCTGAGCGGTTATAAGCATAGGGCGCGATTGCCGCCATGCCACGCGCTCAGACGAAACGTCCCGCCGCAACGCCGGATGACCAGGCCCATTGGAAATTGTGTCCGCCAAGATGGCCGGTCACATCCACAACTTCGCCGATGAAATGCAGACCGGGCACCAGCCGGCTTTCCATCGTCTTCTGGTTTAGCTCTGTCGTGTCAACCCCGCCAAGGGTGACTTCGGCCGTGCGGTAGCCCTCCGTGCCTCCGGGAACGACCCCGAACCCGTGCAGCCGCTGAGCAAGGTCCTCGATGGCGGAATTGCCCATGTCGGCAAGCCGCTTGGCGCCGGAGGCGAGCTCCTGCTCAAGCTTTTGGGTCAGCCGTCTGGGCAGCACATCTGCCAGAACGCTCCAGGGCGACGCTTTCGGGCGGTCCGACCGAGCCTGCTTCAGGATCGCCGTCACATCCGTGTCGGGGGCCAGATCTATCTGCAGTCGCTCCCCGTCGCGCCAGTAGGAGGAAATCTGCAGCATTGCCGGTCCCGACAGGCCGCGGTGCGTCAACAGCATGGCTTCGCGAAAGGATGCGCCACTGCATCCGGCCTTTACGTCGACAGACACGCCGGAGAGAGACTTCCAGCTTTCCGCCATGTGCGACGCCCAGGTGAACGGAACCAGCCCGGCGCGGGTTTCGGTGACAGAGTGACCGAACTGCCGGGCGATATCGTATCCGAGGCCTGTGGCGCCCATCTTCGGAATGGATTTTCCGCCGGTTGCAACCACCAGCCGCTCCGCATGCCAGACGCCGTTACTGGTCCGGATTTCGAAGTGGGTGTCTCGATGACCGACCTCGAAAATCTCGGTGGAAAGCTCCAGCCTCACGCCCGCGGCACGCATGTCATCGGTCAGCATCTCGATGATGTCACGAGCAGAGTTGTCGCAAAACAACTGACCCAGCGTTTTTTCGTGATAGGCGATCCCGTGCGCTTTCACCCGTTCAATAAAGTCATGCTGGGTGAATGATTTCAGCGCCGAAATGGCAAATCTCGGATTTTCCGACAGGAAATTCTCAGGGCTGCAATGAAGATTGGTGAAGTTGCAGCGCCCGCCGCCGGATATCCGGATCTTCTCGCCCGGTGCGCGCGCATGATCCAGTATTGTGACCGAGAGACCGCGCTTGCCGGCCTCGGCGGCACAAATCATGCCCGCGGCGCCGGCGCCGAGCACCATCAGATCGATCTTGCTGGCTGCTGGCATGGAGGCTCCGGACAGAGGTGGCGGCATTGATGTGTGCCCTATCGCATCTGGCACCGGGTCAAGACAACCGGATCGCGCGCTTTTCGCCTTGGCGAATTGTGCTGCGCGCAACTGAAAAGCGCAAAAAACATTTCCAGCCGCGAAGAACCGATCTATTCAGGTCAGCCTTGATGCAGGATTACGACATGCCAGATCTTGGTTTTCAGCTCTCGAATTTGTCCTTTGCGATAGACCTCAGCGTCGGTCATATCGTGCATTTCACCATTGACGAGAAAGGCCGTGTTCTCTCCCCTTTGCATCGCGCCCCGTGGGTCGATGATCCGGATGCCGTGTTCGAGGAGACCACGCCTCCCAATGTCCGAAGGCTTTCCGGAGATTTCTTCTGTGCGCCTTTTGGCCGAAATGATGTCGAGCCGGCCCCCAGCCACGGTTGGCCGGCCAACAGCGCCTGGAGCCATTCCGGCACCGAGGAATCCGGGGACCGGCTGACAGCGGTATTCACGCTTGAACGCAAGGTGATGGGCGCGACCGTCGAGAAACGCCTGACGCTCAGGGCCGGTCACCCGTTCCTCTATCAGGAGCACCGTCTCCTTGGCGGCGAAGGTGCGATCTCCGTTGCGCACCACGTCATGGTGCAGATGGCGGCGGGCGGTCAATTGGCCGTTTCACCCAAATCATTCGCCTTCACACCCGATGTCGCGCCTGAACCCGACGCGGCTCGGGGGCGCTCTATCCTTGCCTACCCGTCTGAAACTTCGGACTTGACGTCGTTCCCGCTTGCAAATGGCGGCGCTGCCGATCTTGGCCGGTTTCCTCCGGGCGAACGCCACGAGGATTTTATTACACTTGTCGAGGCAACGATGGATGAGCCCAACTCGGCGCCGGGATGGAGCGTTGCCAGCCGAAATGCGGAACAGGATCGCGTCCTGGTGTTAAAGAATACGGCGCAATTGCCTGTCACGATGTTGTGGATGAGCAATGGCGGACGCGACTATGCGCCCTGGTCAGGCAGACATAGCGGTGTCCTGGGCATAGAGGACGCCCGTGCGTCCGGTGCAGGGCACGCCGATTCGATCCGGCCCAATCCGCTCAATGCCAGAGGCGTTCCCACGGCCTTTACGCTGTCGGACGGAAAGAGCATCAGCGTTCGCCACGCAATCGGAGCCTGTTCAATTCATACGGATGAGGGGGATGTGGTCGGTCTGGCGACGGGATCCGGTCGGATCACATTGCGCTTCACGAAGGGCCGAGAGCGAAGCCTCGTATTTGACGATGGCTTCCTTGCAGGCCTGTGATGCAGGGGAAATCTGCTTGTCCGGCGCGGACACATGGAGAGTAACCAGCCCCTGTCACGAAGGTGACAGGGGCTGTTTTGGCGTCAACAATTAGTAATTGCTGGGGCAGGCCGCGACATAGATGTTGCCGTTGGCATCGCGGTAGCGGCAGTCGCCCGGCGAAGTCGCAGCACCGATCAGCGCGCCAGCTGCTCCACCGATCAGGGCACCCGTCGCGACGCCACTTCCGCTGCTTCCGGTCGCTGCGGCTACGAGAGCACCC
This sequence comes from Hoeflea sp., assembly GCA_040216675.1. GTDB lineage: Bacteria > Pseudomonadota > Alphaproteobacteria > Rhizobiales > Rhizobiaceae > Hoeflea. The sequence goes on from JAVJOR010000004.1 coordinate 555,799, forward strand.
GTACCTGCACCGACTGCGGCACCGGTTCCAGCCCGTCTTTCAGTCGTCGAACACCCTGCTACGGCCAAAATCGAGAGGGCTGCGAGCGTTGAGATAAGAATTCTTTTCATAAATGGCTCCATTGATACGGCACGGTATATGCGGGCTTAGTCCCGAGCGTTCACTTGCTTCCGGACCAGTGTTTCATTGTACACAATAACGATGGCAGACACCATCATCGCGACGCTCATGGCAAGTGCAAGCGTAGAAATCAACATCTTAGTTCCTTTCAGCTTCAACCTTGCCCATCTAACGCATTTAGCTGCTTTTTGGTTTCACACCTTTTTCATCGCTGCGTTTTATGGCGAAAACAAGCCCGCGAAGTGCAGGTGTTCGCGAATGTCGCGCCCATGGAAAGCGGCGGCTTTGCCGCATGCCGCATCCGGACACCGCATTCGAAGATGTTCCTTGCGCTCTCTTTTCGGTCAAGTTGCCTCTATTATGAGCAACTGATTGTTGCGCTCATAATGACGCCGATTTCCCGGGTGATGCCCTTGCGTATTGTCCCCGCATTTCCGATGATCGCGTTTTCACGAGCGAAATTGTCCGATGACTTCAGTCTTTCCTGTTCCCGCCGCAGTTGGCGACGTGCCTGGTCCGGGCACTTCAATGCAGCGCGCCCGCGGAGCAGGCCGGTTGTCGGCAAAAAGCGATGGCTCCCACAGTCGTATCGACCGGCTTTATCAGGACGGATGTGCCCGCATCCGGCTTCCGCGCGTTCCGCCTGGCGCGCCGCTCGAGGCAGTGATGATCAACACCGCCGGAGGCTTGACCGGTGGCGACCGCATGGACTGGCAGTTCGAGGTTGGCGAGGGCGCCCGCATGAGCCTGACAACACAGGCCTGCGAAAAGACCTACAAGGCGCAGGGCAGGGATCCTGCCATGGTGTCGGTACGGCTCCGGCTCGCTCAAGACGGCTCGATGGCCTGGCTGCCCCAGGAAACCATCCTGTTTGACCGCGCCCTGTTACAGCGGACAATCGATGTCGAGATGGCGGAAACCGCACGCCTGCTGCTCGTTGAGCCGCTGCTTTTCGGCAGGCTGGCCATGAAAGAAGCCGTCATTCGCGGCGGCTTCCGGGACCGTTGGCGCATCCGTGTCTGCGGACAATTGCTCCATGCCGAAGACACTAGCTTCGGCCCCGATATTCATGCCCAGCTCCAGCGCGGTGCAATCGCCGCCGGCAACCTCGCCATGACGACCGTGGTGATGATTGCACCCGAAGCCGACGGCCTGCTCGAGGCGGCGCGGCGGGTCATCGGCCCGGCGGGCGGCGCAAGTTTCGTCTCGCCGCGCTCGGGAAAAACTGGCAAGCTTCTTGCGAGGATCGTGGCAACCGACAGCTATGATCTGCGCAAGCGGCTTGCTCCGCTGATCAGGCTACTGAATGCCGAGGGTGGTGTGCCCAAGGTCTGGACGACATGAGAGAGACGCGATGAACCTGACCCCGAGAGAAAAAGACAAGCTTCTGGTTGCCATGGCGGCGGTCGTGGCCCGCAAGCGGCTCGAACGCGGCGTCAAGCTGAACCATCCCGAAGCAATTGCCCTGATTACGGACTTTGTCGTCGAGGGTGCCCGTGACGGACGTCCCGTGGCGGAGTTGATGGAGGCCGGCGCCCATGTGATCACCCGAGACCAGGTGATGGAGGGGATTGCCGAGATGATCCATGACATTCAGGTCGAGGCGACGTTCCCCGACGGCACCAAGCTCGTCACTGTTCATGAACCGATACGATGAGGCATTCCATGATCCCCGGTGAAGTCATCACGAAAGACGGTGATATCGAACTCAATGCCGGCGCGCAGACGGTAACGCTGAAGGTCGCCAATACCGGTGACCGCCCGGTGCAGGTCGGCAGCCACTATCATTTTTTCGAAACCAATCCGTCGCTTCGCTTCGACCGTGGCCAGGCGCGCGGCATGCGCCTTGATATTGCCGCGGGCACAGCGGTGCGGTTTGAGCCGGGCCAGGAACGGGACGTGACGCTGGTGCCACTTTTGGGGAAACGCGAGGTCTATGGTTTCCGCCAGGAGGTGATGGGGAAGCTGTAACGGGGAGCAGAGATCGCCGGGCAACGAGCGCGGTCGTGCCGTCCGGATTTCGAAGCAGGAGCTAAACCGGAACACCGCCGGGACGGGGCCGGACAAACATCAAAGGAGAGCAGCAGATGTGCCATGTTTGTGTGATCAACAACGTCAAGTCCTCAATGCTGTCGCGTCGCGATTTCTTCCGCAAATCGGCCGCTGCAGGCTTCGCAGCCACGGCTGCCGGCGCCGTTTCCGCCCGCCCGGCACTGGCGCAATCGACCGGCAAGGTGGTCGACCTGACCCATACGTTCGATGGCGATTTCCCGACCTTCGACGGCAAGCCCGGCATCCTTTACACCGAGAACGTAAATTTCGATGCTTCCGGCTACCAGATCTGGGAACTGACGATTTTCGAGCATTCGGGCACCCATATCGATGCGCCATTGCATTTCTCGAAGGACGGCACTTCGGTGGACGAACTGGACCCGGGCAATCTTATCTGTCCGCTCTGCGTCATCGACATCAAGTCCAAGGCCGCCGATGAACCCAACGCCATGGTCGAGCCGGAAGACATCGAGGCCTATGTCAGTGCCAATGGCGATATCCCTGAGGGAGCCTGCGTTGCCATGAACTCGGGCTGGCAGGACAAGGTCGGCGATCCGAGCTATCGCAACAATGCGGAAGGCAACTTTGCCTTTCCGGGCTTCTCGAAGGCCGCGACCGACATGCTGGCAGAGATGGGCGCGGCCTCGATCGGAGTCGACACGCTTTCGCTCGATCCCGGCAACTCCGCCGATTTCGCGGTCCACTACTCCTGGCTGCCGGGTGGCCGGTTCGGGATCGAGAATCTCGCCAATCTCGATCAGGTGCCGGCGTCGGGCGCCACGATCTTCATCGGTGCGCCGAAGCACCGCAACGGCACCGGCGGTCCGGCGCGTGTCATGGCGATGGTCTGATGGCCCGGAAAGCAGCCACTCCGGTCCAGATATGGCGGACCTGTGCCGGTCTCGGGATGCTTGCTTTCGATGCGCAGGCCGTGGTGGGCATGCGGTTGCTCGGGATGAGCGGCGCCTGGCCGGTCGGCAGGGGCGAAAACCGGAAAATGCTGTCGGAAAAGCCGCCGGCCTTTGCGAAGGCCGCAACCGCAGCGGCGACAAAGGCGGCATTCGGCGGCAGGCCGGATCAGGTGCTGACGGCGGCCGTCAAGCCGCTCGCCAAGATCGCGCGGGCCAACCGCAAGCGTCTCTCGGGCAAAGCGGCGGTTCGGCGGAAGAAAACATGAGGCGATTGACGATGTTCGTTCGAACGGGATTGGGCGTGGCCGCTTTTGCGGCTCTGCTGGCGACCTCCACGCTGGCCGATGACAAGCCCGACTGCGACAATCCGATGGACCAGTTCTCCATGACCTATTGCGCTGGCGAAGATTATCAAAAGGCCGACGTGACGCTCAATGAGCTCTGGCCGAAGGTGGTCGCCGTTGCGCGCGAGAACGACGAATTCGTGGCCGACCTCGCTCGCGACCGCGGCGTTCCGACGACTGTCGAAGCGTTGCGTGAGGCACAGCGCGCCTGGATCAAGTTCCGGGATGCGCAGTGCTCCTACGAGGCGTATGAGGCATTTGGCGGCACCATGCAGCCGATGATCGGCAGCCTTTGCCTCGCCCGCCTGACGGAGGAGCGGAATGCCTTTTTCCGTTCCGTCCTGGAAGGCCGCCCATGACCCATGTGCTGATCTCCGGGGCGGGCCCGGTCGGATTGTCTGCTGCGATTGCCTGTCGGCAAAAGGGTATGGACGTCACGATCATTGACCGCGGTGACAGCACGACCATCGAAAGCAGGGCGGTCGGAATTTCCTTTGCGACGCTCGACCTGCTCGCAAAATCGGGTGCGGCGGATCTCGTTCTCAAGGAAGCCGAGCGCGTCCGCATGGTCAGGGTGTCGAGAGCCGGACGCAAGCTCACCGAAATCCGCGTGCCCGGCCAGACCCGAAAGCGGCCCTTTCTGGTGGCCCTTCCGCAGAGCCGCACCGAGCAGATTCTGGAAAAGGTGGCCAACGGTCTCGGGGTAAGCGTGCGCCGTGGCACCGAGCTTCATTCAGCTGAAATACGTGATGGCAAGGCGGTGGCGGGCTTCGGTCCCCGTCGCGATAACGAGCGGGGCCGGGCAGGTGACACGCCGTCAGGGGGCGACGAGACACTTGAGGTCGATGCTTTGTTTGGCGCCGAGGGCTCGCATGGCGCGACTCGTGAAGCGCTTGGCATCGGCTTTCCTGGCAAGCGTCTTCCCGGGGAGTGGAGCCTCGCCGATATCGAATGCGAATGGCCGTTTGCGCCCGCCAATGCCTGTGTCGATGTTCATGACGACGGCACGCTGATCTTCATGATAACCACGGGTGACGGGAGCTACCGCTGCATTGCCAACCATCCCGACGTGATGGGGCGAGTGGACGGGCTTCTCAAGGTGGACCGCGTGATCTCCACCTACAAGTTCGCCATGGAAATCCGTCTTGCCGACCGCTTCGGGGAAGGGCCGATTGCCATCGGTGGAGATGCGGCCCATGTTCACACACCGGTCGGCGGTCAGGGGATGAACTTCGGCATTGCCGACGCGTTTGCCTTCGCCGATGCGGCCGCAGCCGGTAATCTGGATGCTTATCGGAGCCAGCGCCGCAAGATGGACGGACGGATGGTCCGGTTCACCACTTCGGCATACCACTTGGCTTCGGCTCAAACGCCGGGCCTCCGAATGCTGCGCAACGCTGTGTTCCGCACCGCGGGATTTCTGACCGGTCTACTCGTGCCGCTCGCGCCTTCACCGGGACGGGGCTGACCATGATTTTAGCTCTTGGCGAAACAAACGGCATGGTCAGGCATAGCGCTCGGCGTCGCGTGCCGCGCCTTTCACGGCGACGGTTTCGCCGCCGCGAAGATCACCATGTGTTTTTCGCCATCGAACTCGATGCCAACCACGTCGGTAATCAGGATATTGCGCGAATTGATCGCATGATAGAGCAGCGCATTGCTCTCAAGCTCGCGCCGCAGTCCGTCGATGCTCTCGCTGTTCTCGTCGAGTTTGGTCGCAATTTCGGCCGGCGGGCCGCCTTCGACGGCGGCAGAATCGGGCATGAACACGATGTCGACGCGGTCGAGGTCGGTGACCTTCCGGACCAGGCTCGTGTTTTCGCTCGCCTTTTCGATGGCTGCGATCACCCGGTCGGAGTCATCCGCGGTTTGCACCTGCTCTTCGTGGACTTCGGAATCGATGATCCGGTCGACGGGAGCAGCCTGCTGGTCGCTCGCGCTGGTCTGGGCCATGGCCGGGGGTACCGAAACAACGGCAGCAAAGAGACTTGCCGCGACGACGCACTGGAGCCGGCTTCGGGCGGGTATTCTGGAGATCATTCGTCGTTTCCTCTTGGTTTTGGCGCGCGCTCCGCGTTTCAAGTATGGATCGGACGTAAGACGCTCTGTCTCCCGTCCGATCCTGTCAGCGACAAGGCCGACACTGGAACCCGAAAATCAGGTTTCCTTGCGGGTAACAATTGTCAGCGTACCGGTTTGACTGAGGCTCGCCGCAACCACATCCGACGGCGTGGCGCCCTGCTTTTCCAGCGCATCGACGAGAGCGGGGGATCCTTCAATCGAGCTCTGCAGGGCTTCGAGCTGGTCCTCGCTCCGGTCGGCCTCGATTTGCGAAATCTGTGTCTGCGAATCGGCGGGGAGATCGGAGACATCGACAATGCTGACCGCCTTGATCTCTGTCCGCTGCTCGGGAGCTTTCGTCTGGGCCTCAGGGGTGGTTTGCGCCTGAGGCGCGGACTGGGCGAGCGCTGGCGTGCCGGCGAGCGCCAGGGTGGCGGCGAGAATAATGGTGCGTTTCATGGTGTGTCCCTTCCTTTGGGGTTCGGGGTCATCCTTCCGGTTCGATCCGGGCCGGTTCGAAACGGGTTGTTTCCGACCAACGTGCGAGATCAGGCAAGGTTCACGCACAAAAACGTTCGAATGCGCCGCCAGCCAGCCATGTGCAAGACCATCACAGGGCAATTTTGTGGTCGCAATGTGATATCGCAGACAAACCGACACCGGGAGATGACCTCATGACGAAACTGTCGCGCCAAGCCTATGCCGCAATGTACGGTCCGACCGTTGGAGACAAGGTACGCCTCGCCGATACCGAGCTGTTCATCGAGGTCGAGCACGATTTCACCACCTATGGCGAGGAGGTGAAATTCGGAGGCGGCAAGGTGATCCGTGACGGTATGGGCCAGTCCCAGATCACCCGCGCCGACGGCGCAGTCGATACAGTCATCACAAACGCCCTGGTGGTCGACCATACCGGTATCTTCAAGGCGGATATTGGCCTGAAGGACGGCCGCATCGCCGCCATCGGCAAGGCCGGAAATCCTGACACCCAGCCTGGTGTCGATATCATCGTCGGGCCCGGTACCGAGGCAATCGCCGGTGAGGGCAAGATCCTGACCGCCGGCGGCTTTGACAGCCACATCCATTTCATCTGCCCCCAGCAGATCGAGGAAGCACTGATGAGCGGGCTGACCACCATGCTCGGCGGCGGAACAGGCCCCGCGCACGGGACGCTGGCGACAACCTGCACCCCCGGTCCCTGGCATATCGGATCGATGATCCAGGCTTTCGATGCCTTTCCGATGAACATCGGCTTGTCCGGCAAGGGCAATGCCTCGCTGCCGGCAGCACTTGAGGAAATGGTGCTTGGCGGCGCCTGTGCGCTCAAGCTGCACGAGGACTGGGGCACGACGCCGGCCGCGATCGACAATTGCCTCTCCGTCGCCGATCAGTACGACGTGCAGGTGATGATCCACACCGACACGCTCAACGAGAGCGGCTTCGTCGAAAGCACGGTGGACGCCCTCAAGGGCCGCACCATCCACGCCTTTCACACCGAAGGCGCGGGCGGCGGCCACGCGCCCGACATCATCAAGGTCTGCGGGTTGCAGAACGTCATTCCTTCATCCACCAACCCGACGCGGCCCTACACGGTCAACACGATCGCCGAACACCTCGACATGCTGATGGTCTGCCACCATCTCGACGCCTCGATCCCCGAGGACATCGCCTTTGCCGAAAGCCGCATCCGCAAGGAAACGATCGCAGCCGAAGACATCCTGCACGATCTCGGCGCGTTCTCGATCATCGCTTCGGACAGTCAGGCGATGGGCCGGGTGGGCGAGGTGATCATCCGCACCTGGCAGACCGCCGACAAGATGAAGCGCCAGCGCGGCAGCCTGCCCGAGGAGGCCGGGGACAACGACAACCTCCGGGTCCGGCGCTACATCGCAAAATACACCATCAACCCGGCAATCGCGCACGGGATATCGAAGCACATCGGCTCGATCGAGGTTGGAAAACGGGCCGATCTCGTGATGTGGAGCCCGGCATTTTTCGGGGTCAAGCCGGATATGGTGCTCCTGGGTGGCATGATTGCCGCAGCTCCCATGGGCGACCCCAATGCCTCCATCCCAACCCCGCAGCCGGTGCACTACCGGCCGATGTTCGGCGCCTTCGGCAAGGCCCGCACCAACAGCTCGGTGACTTTCGTCAGCCAGGCGGCGATCGAGGACGGCCTGGCCCACAAGCTCGGCACCGCCAAGCAGATGGTCGCGGTGGGAAACACCCGGGGTGGCATCTCGAAATCCTCGATGATGCTCAACGACCTCACGCCGGAAATCGAAGTGGATCCCGAAACCTACGAGGTCCGCGCCGATGGTGACCTGCTGACCTGCGAACCGGCGACCGAGTTGCCCATGGCGCAGCGCTATTTCCTGTTCTAGGGGGTGCCGATGAGCAACAGCCGGAGCCTGGATGTATTGGATGCATCCCGCTCAAGGGGGGCAATTGCCGTTGCGGCAGCTATGCACGAACCGCATGGCTGCCTTCCCGGTTCAGCGCTTTGTTGCAATGCAGCAAAGGCCTATTGTGACAGTGCTTTCAAGGAGTTCCGTCATGGCGACCACCAACAACCGGTTCCGCAATTTCTTCAGTGCAGCAGCCCGTTCCATCGACTTCGCACGCGAGGCACGCACGATCTATCGCACCTCCGACGAGGTTTTTGCCGCGCGCGGCACAACCCGCCAGCAAGCGCTGCGCGACTTGGCCGACCAGCTCTAGATCGCCGACAACATGACAGTTCCGGGCGCGACCTGCGTTCGCTCTTGCCGCGGCCCGGCTTGTCAGGGGCTGCGCCGTGACGCTCCCCGTTGCATCCACAATCACGCGCCGGTTTGAAGCACCTGCCGCCACCATTACACTTGATGAAACGGCGCGCCACCGCCGCCGCATGCGGTTGGTCTCCGACCGGATGGAAAATGGCTCCACCATCACCTTCCTTCTCGATCTTCCGGAAGCCAGGCTCTTGCGCCATGGCGACGGGCTGATGCTCGATGACGGGCGCGTCGTTGAGGTGCACGCAATGCCCGAACCGCTGATGGAAGTGCGCGGCCGCGACGCACGGCATCTGCTTGCGCTCGCCTGGCAGATCGGCAACCGGCATCTTGCGGCGGAGATCACCCCTGATACCATCCGGATCAGGCGCGATCATGTGATCCGCGAGATGCTGCTGGGCCTCGGCGCCGAAGTCATCGAGATCGAGGCGCCGTTCGATCCCGAGGGCGGGGCCTATGGCGGACACCATCACGCCCATGATCACCATCATCATGCTCACGGCGCGGATCACGATGATGGCTGAAAACTTCGACTGGCACTGCGACCCCATCAACGGTGGAACGGTGATCGATGCAAAATACCGCAACACCCAGAATGTGCGGCGTTTCTTCAAGGCCGAGATCGGTGACCACTTCAAATTCGATCGCCCCTTCATGGCCTGGATGAAAGCCCATGAAGGTGCCACCATGGCAGAGGCGGCGGCGGAATGGCGGCGGCGGGATCAGGCAACAAAGTAGCTCGGCAGGTCATATTGCGGCCCGCGTCGCGGGCCGGGCGGTTGGCTAGCGCATCCCGCACGGCTAGAGTTCCGGCCGAACAGGAGAAGAGTGATGATTTGTGTAATTGCCGACATTAGAATCAAGGCGGGAAGCCAGTACGAGTTCTTTGCTGCCGCGCGCGCCATGCTTGCCGCCACGCGGGCAGAGCCGGGCTGCATTCGCTATGACCTTGAGCAGAACATCGAGGATGCGGAACATCTGACATTCGTCGAGGAATGGGAAACCCGCGACGCGCTGGCCGCCCACTTCAAGACAGAGCACATGGCTGAATGGCGAACCGCTTCCGAGCCGCATCTGGTCGACCGGAACGTGAAGGTCCTGCATGTGAGCGATGTCGAAGTTCTTTAGACCCGCCGGTGTCCGTCCGTCCCGGCCCGGGGCGGCAATGCCATGACCGATACAGCAACCCTGGTTCGGCTTATGACATGGCTGTCCCCGACCTTCCCCGTCGGTGGATTCAACTATAGCCATGGCCTTGAGCAGGCCGTTGCGGGAGGGCTTGTGGACACACAGGCCTCGCTGAAGGATTGGATTGGCGCGCTGCTCCGTCAGGGGTCGGCCTGGAATGATGCAGTGCTTTTCGCCGAAGCCTGGAGACTGGCGGCGTCAGGCGGAGACCTGACTGAAGTGTCGGAACTCGCCGAAGCGCTGGCCGGCTCGTCCGAGCGGCACCTGGAAACCATCAACCAGGGGCTCGCATTCCTTGCCGCCTCCCGTGCCTGGCCGCTGCCCGTGCATGCGGAACTGGAGGAAGGTGCTGCATGGCCGGTCGCCGTGGGCGCCGTCGCCGGTGCTGCCGGCATCGCACTTCAACCGGCCCTCGCGGCCTTCCTGCATGCCTTTGCCGCCAATCAGGTGCAGGCAGCCCTGCGGCTGATGTCGATCGGTCAGGCCGCGGGCGTGGCGGTGATGGCCGCGCTCGAAGGTGAAATCGGCGATGTCGCCTCCCATGCAGCACGATCCGGCCTTGACGATCTCGGCTCCGCCACGCTCAATGCGGAGATCGCCGCGATCAACCACGAAACCCTTAACTCACGGATTTTCCGGACATGACTTCATCCAACGGACCTTTGCGCGTGGGAATTGGCGGGCCTGTAGGCTCCGGGAAGACTGCGCTGACAGCACAGCTTTGCAAGGCCACGAGCGAAATCTGGTCAGTGGGCGTCATCACCAATGATATCTATACCCGTGAGGATGCGGAGGCGCTGGTGAGGATGCAGGCCCTGCCATCTGACCGGATCATGGGCGTGGAAACCGGCGGCTGTCCGCACACTGCCATCCGCGAGGACGCGTCGCTCAATCTGCGCGCCATTGATGAGCTCAACGCGCGTCATCCGGATCTCGATGTCATCTTCATCGAATCGGGCGGCGACAATCTCGCCGCCACATTCTCACCGGATCTGGCCGATCTGACGATCTATGTCATCTCGGTCTGTCAGGGAGAGGAAATCCCGCGCAAGGGCGGCCCCGCCATCACCCGCTCGGACCTCCTGGTGATCAACAAGATGGACCTGGCCCCGCATGTTGGAGCCGACCTCGATATCATGGACCGGGACGCGTCTTCGGGCCGGGCCGGGCGACCGCACCTGTTCACGGACATGCGCCGCGGCGACGGTATTGGTGAGGTCGTTGCCTTCATCCGCGAGACCGGCGGCCTGAGTTCACCCCTTGCTGCACAATAGGTCGAAAACGATCCGAACCGGAAAGCGGGATTCGGTTGGCGACTGTCAGTTCCGAACAAAATCCGGCAGGCTGTCGAAAGCGGCGCGCAATGCGTCAGACCAGCCTTCGGAAATCGCCCGGTAATAGGGATCTGTTGCCTCCACGCGCTTCTCGTATCCCTTGGCAAGACTGTCACGCTCATAGAACTGCAGATCGAGCGGAAGGCCAACGGAAAGGTTCGATTTCAGCGTTGAATCAAACGAGACATAGAGCAGCTTCGCCGCCATTTCGAAGGTCATTTCGGGATCGAGCGCGCGCACGAGGATCGGCTTGCCGTACTTGTGCTCGCCGATCTGGAAAAACGGGTTGTCATCCGTCGCCTCGATGAAGTTTCCTTCCGGGTAGATCAGGAACATCCGCATCGACCCGCCGGCGATCTGGCCGCCGAGAATGAACGTGGCGCTGAAGGCGGCCTCGCTCTGGGCGCCTCCGTCCGACGCGGTCTTGATCACCTCGCGCACGGTTTCCCCGACAAGCCGTGCCGCCTGAAACATCGACGGAACTTCCATGATGTCGGGGTGACGATCTCCCGCCGCCTTGGTGTGCTCCTCGAGAAGGCCGACGACCGTCTGCGTGGTGGCAAGATTTCCCGCCGACAACAAAGTGATGAGACGATCACCCGGCTTGCACCAGGTGTACATCTTCCGGAAGGAGGAAATGTTGTCGACGCCTGCATTGGTCCGCGTATCGGACATGAAAACCAGCCCGCGATTGAGGCGTATCCCGACACAATAGGTCATCTTTTTCGAATCAGTCCTTCAGAGGTGAGACCGAATCTTATTGCTCTACTGTGATGCGGACTGCAAGCTGTTCTTCACCCGTACCGGTGCGGATTCCCGATACCGGTGCGGCATCCCGGTAATCAAGCCCGTAGGCGATGTGTACATAGCGGTGATCCGGAGACATATCGTTCGCCGGATCGAACCCGACCCAGCCGAGTCCGTCCACATATGCCTCCGCCCAGGCGTGGCTTGCGGCCTGATCCGGAGTGTCTTCCATCATCAGGTAGCCAGAAACATAGCGCGCCGGAAACCCTGCGACCCGCGCAGTGGCGGCAAATGCCTGCGCGTGATCCTGACAGACACCCTTTCCAGCAGCCAACGCATCCTCGGCCAGCGTACTGGTCTGTGTTGCCCCCGGCATATAGGCCATGGACTGATGCAGAGAACTCTTGAGCTCGTGCAGCCGATCAATGGGCTCACCTTTGGGAAGGCTTCGCGCCAGCTCCCGGATCAGCTTGCCGGGCTTGGTCAGCGCCGTTTCACGCTTGTACATCCACAGTGGCATGTATCCGCGGTGAGGTCCCAGCACGCCGCTTCTGTCTACCGTTTCGACAGTTCCCTTCGCAACCACGCGGATGTTGCTGGTATCGCGGCTGGCGCTGACGAGTTCCACCACATTGCCAAAGTGGTCATGGTAGCGCGCCTCCACCTTGCCGCCCTCGATTTCGGTTGACCAGGAGTGGACGGTCTGCAGCCAACTCTCCTGAGGGGTCAGCCTGAGCCGCTGCAGGGCGTAATTGACCGGTTGCCCATAGGCGTATTCGGTGAGATGGGTGATTTTCAATTGCATGATATCAGTCCTGGTAGAACCGGTAGGCTTCGGCGATTTCCGCCGCAACACGGTTGTTCTGACCTATGAAACCCTCAAGGAACTCGTGCAGGCCCGAATCCATGATGGCCTGTATCTCTCCGGCGCGAAGCATGGCCAGCGTCGACGCCGCTGTCTCGTGGGCAGGATGACGTGTGCCGTATTCGCGCTCGAGATAGCCGAGGTTCGAATTGATCTTGTCGTAACAATAGGCCAGCGACCGGGGCATCCGGCCGTTCAGGATCAGGAAATCGGCGATATTGCTCGGCTTGTAGTCGTCGTCATAGACCCAGCCATAGGAGCGGTGAGCCGAAACCGAACGCAGAATGGATTCCCACTGCACATTGTCGAGCGACGAGCCCACATGTGAGACCGACGGGAGCAGGACGTAATACTTGACGTCCAGAATCCGCGAGGTGTTGTCCGCGCGTTCGATGAAGGTTCCGATCCGGGCGAAGTTGAACAGCTCATTGCGCAGCATTGTGCCGTGAAAGGCGCCGCGGATGAGCCCGGTGCGCTGCTTGATCTCGTCGATCACGGCGGGAAGGTCGGCATTCTGCACCCGGCGGGAATGCCGCGACTTCAGCGTCAGATAACATTCGTTGACCGATTCCCAGGCCTCGCGGGTCAACGCTGTCCGGACCATGCGGCCGTTGTTGCGCGCAGCCTCGATGGCCGAAACGATGCTCGATGGATTGGACTTGTCGCGCAGCAGGAAGTTGATTGCATCCACGCTCGTGACTTCGTCATGCTGCTGCAAATAGTTGCCATGGACACCCGCACTTCTGAGCACGGAGTCCCAGTCCTCTTCCTGCCCCTCCATGCGGGTCAGCGACATTCTCAGGCCGGCATCGATCAGCCGTGCGGTGTTTTCGGCGCGTTCGATGTAACGGAACATCCAGAACAGCCCGTTTGCGGTTCTTCCTAGCATATCAGTCCTCCAGCACCCAGGTGTCCTTCGTGCCGCCGCCCTGACTGGAGTTGACCACCAGCGAGCCTTCCTTAAGCGCCACGCGGGTCAAGCCGCCGGGAATGATCTGCACCTTGTTGGATACCAGCACAAAGGGCCTCAGGTCGACGTGCCTCGGTGCGATGCCTTTCTTCACGAGGATGGGGACTGTGGAAAGCGACAGCGTCGGCTGGGCGATGTAATTGCCGGGGCGCGACTTGAGCTTCGCTGCGAATTCGGTGCGTTCGCGTTTGCTTGCGGCGGGGCCGACGAGCATGCCGTATCCGCCCGAACCATGGACTTCCTTGACCACCAATTCGGCCAGGTTGTCGAGCACATATTGCAGCGTGTCCGGCTCCGAGCAGCGGTAGGTCGGAACATTTTCCAGAATCGGCTTGCGTCCGGTGTAGAACTGAACGATTTCGGGCATGTAGGAATAGATCGCCTTGTCATCGGCAATTCCGGTGCCCGGAGCATTGGCAATGGTGATGTTGCCTGCGCGGTAGACATCCATGATCCCGGGAACGCCGAGCGCCGAATCCGGACGGAAGGTCAACGGATCCAGAAAGTCGTCGTCAACCCGGCGGTATAGCACGTCAATGGCCTCGTAGCCCTTGGTCGTGCGCATCTTCACCTTGCCGTCCATCACCTTGAGATCGGACCCTTCAACAAGCTCGACGCCCATCTGGTCGGCGAGAAATGCATGCTCGTAAAAGGCTGAATTGAAGATGCCCGGAGTGAGCACCGCGATCCGTGGCTTGCCGTCGCAGCCGGGAGGCGCAAGCGCGCTCAGGCTCTGCCGCAGCAGTTTCGGGTAGTTCTCGACCGGCCGAACCCGGTTGAGGTGAAACAGCTCGGGAAACATCTGCATCATCGTTTCGCGGTTTTCCAGCATGTAGGAAACACCCGACGGTGTGCGCGCATTGTCTTCCAGCACATAGAACTGGTTCTCGCCGGTGCGGACGATGTCCGTGCCGATGACATGGGTATAGACGCCGCCAGGTGGCCGCATCCCGATCATCTCCGGCAGGAAGGCGTCGTTCTTTTCGATCAGTTCGCGCGGGATACGTCCCGCCTTGATGATCTCCTGCTTGTGATAGATATCGTCAAGAAAGGCATTGAGCGCGACCACGCGCTGCTCGATCCCTTGCGCAAGCTTGCGCCATTCCGAACCCGCAATGATGCGCGGAATGACGTCGAAGGGGATCAGCCGCTCGCCAGCGTTTTCTTTCCCGTAAACTGCAAATGTAATCCCGGTTTTTCGGAATACATTCTCCGCGTCCCGTGACTTTTTGATAAGGTCGGATGCTTTTTGTTCTGAATGCCACCGGAAGTAGCCTTCATATGGTTTGCGCGGACTGTCATCCGCAGTCAGCATTTCATCAAACGGCACTTTTGTGCTCCCCTCTTTCTTTTATTTGACCGCATCACAAGGGATAAAGCAAGAACCGTGCAGAAGTTCCGGATTTCCCTGTCTTTTCGGTAATTATCTGGCAAAAAACGGATTTCAGTGGCTTTTGGCGCAAAATTCGGCCCCATTCGCGCCTGAGTTGGGAGGTTGGCTTGCCTGCCGGGGCCAGCCGGGCTATCGCTCCGTCGCCTATCCGTCTGAAGCATTGTTCTTTTTGGACAACTTGCTCAAAAACTAGCCAACTGGAAATCGCATCATGACGCTCGACCGCATCGCGCCCGCCTTGTTCGTGCTGCTGTGGTCAACGGGCTGGATCGTTGCGAAATACGCCAGTCCGCATGCGGATCCGCTGACATTCCTGAGCCTTCGCTTCCTTCTCGCAGCCGTGCTGTTTGCCGTCATCACCAGCGTCAGCCGTGCCACATGGCCTTCGTCAAGACGCGGGTGGATACACGGTGTGGTTTCGGGCGCACTGCTTCACGGCGCCTATCTCGGCGGTGTCTGGTGGGCCATTTCCCAAGGTGTCCCGTCGTCCGTGTCTGGTCTGATCGCCGCCCTGCAACCGCTGCTGACGGCGATCGCCGCTCCCTTCATCGTCGGAGAACGACTCTCGCGAGCCCAGAAACTTGGCGTCGTGCTGGGGCTTGCCGGGCTGACCGTCGCCATTGCCCCGCGCTTGGCGGTTCTTGAAGCCGATACGCTTCAGATCGCGCTGCTGCCACTGGTGGTGAACATCCTCTCCATGGCCTCCGTGACGGCAGGCACCATCTATCAGAAGCGCTATCTTCAGGAGGGGGATCTTCGTGCCATCGCCACGCTTCAGTATGTCGGCGGTTTTTCGGTGGTCGCGCCCCTGGCACTGCTGAGCGAGCCGCTGCGGATTGACTGGACGACCGAGTTTTTTCTTGCCATGGGCTGGTCCGTGCTGGGGCTTTCTCTGGTCTCGATCATGCTGCTGCTCTATCTCATCCGCCGCGGGCAGGTGTCGCGTGCAGCCTCGCTCACCTACCTGGTGCCGCCGGCCGTGGCCATCGAGAGCTGGTTTCTGTTCGGGGAGCAATTGACGGTGCCGATGATCATCGGAACGCTGATCGTGGTGGTCGGCGTCTGGCTCACAAACCGGAAGACGCGGGTCATCGCCTGATCAGAAATCGGTCGGAACCCCGCCTTCGCTCTTGCGCCGCGCCACGAAGCTGTCGAGCTCTTCGCGAATTGCCGGATCGAGGGCAGGGGCTTCGTAATTCGCCAGCGTTTCCTTCCAGATGCGGTTGGCGTGGTCGTAGGCCGTCGGCTGACCGGCAAGGCTCCAGCTTTCGAAATTCCGCCAGTCGGAAAGCATTGGCGAATAGAAGGCGGTCTCGTAGCGCGAAAGCGTGTGCGCGGTTCCGAAATAATGGCCACCCGGGCCCACCTCGCGGATCGCGTCGAGCGCCAGGGCGTCGCTGCTCACATCCATCGGCTTGAGCGATTCCGCGACCATCTGCAGCATGTCTACATCCAGGATGAATTTTTCGAACGAAGCCGTCAGCCCGCCCTCCATCCAGCCCGCCGCATGCATGACGAAATTGCCGCCGCCCTGAACTACGGCCCAGAGCGACATCATCGACTCGTAGGCGGCCTGGGCGTCAAGCGTGTTGGCAGCGCAGGTGTTGGATGTGCGGTAGGGCACGCCGTAGCGGCGCGCCAATTGTCCGCCCGCGGTCACGGCCTGCATGTATTCGGGCGTCCCGAAAGCGGGGGCCCCCGATTTCATGTCGACATTCGAGGTGAACCCGCCATAGATCACCGGCGCACCCGGCCTGACCAGCTGCGTGAAAGCGATCCCGGCCAGGGCCTCGGCATTCTGCTGGACCAGCGCTCCGGCGATTGTGACCGGAGCCATGGCGCCTGCAAGCGTGAAGGGCGTGATCACCACGGCCTGGTTGCGGGCCGACATTTCCAGAATGCCTTGAAGCATCGGGGCATCGTATCGCAGCGGTGACGAGGCGTTGATGATGGTGAATAGCGAAGGCTCTTCTTCAAGTTGGGCGGCGCTGATGCCGCGCCCGATCCGTGCGATCTCCAGTGCGTCCAGATTTCGTTCGCGGCCCAGCGAATAGGCATGGAAGGGTTTGTCGGTCAGCTTCACAAGATCTGCCAGGCAATCGAGATGCCGTGTGGAGGCATGAAGATCCGTGGGTTCGACCGGATAGCCTCCGGTCATGTGGATGATGTCGAAGGATTGCGCCAGCTTGACCAGATTGCGAAAATCCGTCTGGGTCCCGCTGCGGCGGCCGTTGTCACGGTCCGAGCAGTACGGAGCGGACGCGATCTGGGCGAAGGCCATGTTGCGGCCGCCGATCTCGATATCGCGGTCCGGATTGCGAGCATGAAGCCTGAACGGACCGGGTGCATTCCCAACCAGATCCATGACCAGATTGCGATCGAGCCGCACCCGCTCGGATCCGTCTGTCACATTCGCACCTGCTGCCTTGAGCCTTTCACGCGCCTCGGCCAGCATGAAATCAATGCCGATTTCCTCGAGCACCGTAAGTGAGGCGTCATGAATGGCCTCAAGCCCCTCGTCCGAAAGGATGTGCGACGGCTCGCGTGTGTTCAGGATCGAACGGTAGCGCAGGGTTGGCGGCGATTTCCGGCCCTTGCCCCGGTCCCCGCCACGCCCCCCGCCCGCTCGGCGTCGGCGTTCGGGTGCGCCGGCGGTGTTTTCGACGGAGGCTGCGAAGATGTCGTCGATGCTGCTCATACTGGAAGTTTCCCAACCTGAACTGAAGCCTGCCGGACCGGTCTTGCCGCCGCCCTGACCGGAATGGCCTCGTTGACGCTATTCCGGCTTTTCAATTCCCGCAAGCGCCGAAATCGCATCCGCGCAGAGTGGAGCAAACCTGCGAAGCGCCGGGCGATCGGGCACAGGTTCAGGTTCCGTATGAACCCGATGCGCTGTCTTGCAATGATGGTTAACGCTTTCTTCAAGACATATATGCATTGCTATTTGACCTGAGGCGCGATCAGTTCGGCAAAAAAAGGGGAGAAGGGCGGGTGGAAGACAGTGGGCGCAAAGACTGCGATGACCTTCTGGCGCGCGTCACCGCCACTGTCACAGCGGATTCCAATCCCGCCTTTATCAAGGATTCCGAACTTCGCTATATCGCGGTCAATCCCGCCTATGCCCAGCTCTGGGACTGTTCGCCGGAGATGCTGATGGGCAAGAAAAGCCATCAGCATTTCGATGCAACGGAGCAGAACGAACGGGATGAAAAGGAACGCCGCAGCCTGGTCTTTGGCAAGGATCAGGTCGCGCTTTTCGCCCACCCGCTCAAGAACAGCCGTTACCGGATCCGGATTCAACGCCACCGGAGCGCGGACGGAAAGACCTTCATCGCAGGCCACTTCGAGCCCATTGCGGGTGTGCGCTTCGAAACCGGCGCACATGCAGCCGCTGAAGCCGATCCGCTGGCCCCCTCGGCCCTCCCGCAGTCCGAGGCGGCGTTGCGCGGGCATCACAAGCTTCTTCGGGCGGCCATTGAAGCCGCGGCGGTGCCGATGTCAGTTAGCGATTCTGCCGGCAACGTCATCGCCGCGAGCAAATCCTGCGACACCGCGTCAGGTCCCTGGCTCGAAACCCGGCTGCCCGACGGCGGCGTGATGCGAATGCTGGAACCGGCTTCATCCACATCCTCCCAGATCGACGCGCACAATCAGGCCTCTGATCAGGACGACCTGAGCCCGACCGGAGGAGTGCCCCCGTATGGGGCGCTGGTCTCCCAGTGCCGCGAAATCTTTGATGCCCTCGATGCGGGCATTGTGGTCTACGACCCGGACGACGTGGTTCTGTACGTCAATCCCGCCATGGATGAGATTACCGCGCCGGATTACCGGATTCTTGCCGGTGAGGCATTGGAGCAGGTTCTTGAAAAAACCTGCCACATCGATGCCGAGGAGAATCCTGACGCGCGCCGAAAATGGATCGAGAGACGTCTGTCCGTCCACCGCGACTACAACGCACCCACGGTGGAGAAACTCAAGAACGGACGCTGGATCCGTATCGTCAATCATCCGCTCGGGAATGGCTGCACACTTGGGCTTCGCATAGATGTCAGCGACCTCAAGCAACGCGAGGTTTCCCTTGAGTTGCACGTTGCTCAGAACCAGATGTTCCAGGCGATCCTCGATCAAATGCCCGTTTCAAGTTTCGTCAAGGACGAAAATTTCCGGTACACCTACGTCAACCGGGCTCATGGCGAACTTACCGGTTTCGACCGGGCCGAAATCATCGGCAAGGACGACTTCGAAATGTTTGGCGACATGGGGCAGTTGCTTCGCGACACCGACACCGGCGTCATGCGGAGCGACAAGGTCTATGAATCGGAGGTCGAACTGACAGCAGCCGATGGCCGGACGCTGCAACTGGTCGATCGCAAGGTGGCATTCACCGATCCGAACGGAAGACGGTTCCTGCTTGGAACCACGCTCGATGTGAGCGAGCGCAAGAACCGGGAACAGCAGCTTTTCGAGGCTCGCCGGCTTGCCGAGATCAACAGGGATGATCTCGAAAGCGTTGTCGAGGCGATGCACATGGGCGTCGTGGTCGTCGACAAGAACCTGACCGTCGAACTCGTCAACGAAGCTTTCTTCCGGATCTGGAAAGTCGACACCGGAACGGACTTCACCGGCATTCACTTCCGCGAGCTTATCGAAGTCAACCGCTACAACAACATCTATGCTGTTCCTGACGATGATTTCGATGCCTATGTCGAATCGCGCCTCGCCGAAATCCGGAGCGGGTTCGCCGAACCGCGGCAGTTCGACCGCGCCGACGGCAAGACCCTGATATTCTCCGTGCGTGCGCTGTCGGAAGGCAAGCGCATGATCACCTATTTTGATGTCACCGATCTCAAGCAACGTGAGCATGAGCTTGATCTTGCAAAAGTCGAGGTTGAGCGGGCAAATGAAATGCTCAGTGGCGCAGCGGGCGCCATGGCCCAGGGATTGCTGCTGACCAGAGGCGGCGAGATCCTGTTCGCCAATGAGGCTTTCAGGGAAATGCTGGCGGTTCCTTCCGAAGTCGTGGCGCCGGGCTCGAGCCTCGAAAGCTACTTCGACTTCTGCGAAGCGCGTGGCGACTACGGTTCGGAAGAAAACGCCCGAACCAAGCGCGCGCGGATCACAGATAGCCACATCAATGGCGTTGCCCATTCGCTCGAACGCCAGGCCGAGGGCCGCTGGCTCAAGATCGACGCGAAGCCTTCCTCCAATGAAACGATGATCATTACGTATTCGGATATTACCGAAGCCAAGCAGCGTGAGGCCGAACTGCAGGAGCTTCTGGGCAAAGCGGAAGGCGCGGATCGCGCGAAGTCGGAATTCTTGGCCAACATGAGCCATGAAATCAGGACGCCGATGAATGGCGTACTGGGTATGGCGGAACTGCTTTCGCGGACCGAACTGGACACGCGTCAGCGCACCTTCACCGACATCATCGTCAAATCCGGCACGGCGCTGCTGACGATCATCAACGACATTCTGGATTTCTCCAAGATCGACGCCGGACAGGTCACGCTTGAAGCCGAACCCTTCGACCTTCGCGAAACCATTGAGGACGTTGCCGGTCTCATCTCGGGCCGCGCGGCCGAGAGGGATATCGAACTCATCGTCCGCATCGATCCGGCGCTCCCGGCCCGGCTTGTCGGGGATTCCGGCAGGATTCGTCAGATCGTTACAAACCTGGCCGGCAATGCGATCAAGTTCACAGAAACCGGACATGTGCTCGTCGAGGTGACTGTCAACGGCGAAACCGACGCCGGTGTGGATCTGAGTTTCAGGGTTCATGACACGGGGATCGGGATCCCGGAAGACAAGCTTCAGGCTGTCTTTGACAAGTTTTCCCAGGTTGATGCATCCTCGACGCGCCGCCATGAGGGCACCGGTCTCGGCTTGGCCATCACCTCGCGGCTGGTCGCCTTGATGGGCGGCCGCATCACCGCGGAGAGCGAGGCCAACAAGGGATCTGTCTTCAGCGTCGAATTGACACTTCCGGCCTGCAATGAGGGCCGGGCCGCCCGCATCGTCCCAGTGGACGTGTCCGGTACCCGTGTCCTCGTGATTGACGACAATCCGGTCAACCGGGAGATCCTGACAGAACAGCTGGACGCCTGGGGCTTTGATGCCTGTGCCGCGGTTTCCGGCGAGGAAGGCCTCGGCGTACTCAAGGCGGCAAGTCAATTCGGCGTGCGCGTGAACGCCGTGATCCTCGACTACCAGATGCCTGACAGCAATGGCGCGATGGTGGCGCAGGAAATCCGCAAAAACTATTCCGGCAAGGATCTGCCCATCGTGATGCTGACTTCGATGGACATGAAGCCCGGCGAGGTCGATATCGGCAAGGGAGCCATCCAGGCGACCCTGATGAAGCCGGCAAGATCGGCGGAACTGCTGCAAACGCTGGTCCGGATTCTGCAGATTTCGGCGCAGCCCGCTGAAGCTGCCAACCCTGCGGTACGCGAGGCCAAGCCGTCGCCAGCACCTGCACACCTGGAAATCCGGTCCGACAAGGGTGTCGCTGCCGGATCACAGCCCGACACAGTGCCCGCCGAGTCCGTGCGATCCGAGCGCCCGGACACCGCGCAAGCGGGTGCTCGCCCGGCCGCCGGGCGGTCTGCGTCGGGCCTTCAGATCCTTGTTGCCGAGGACAATGAGGTCAACCAGATCGTTTTCACCCAGATCCTCGAGGAGCTGGGCTTGAGCTACCAGATCGCTGACAATGGCGGCACGGTGGTCGAACTCTGGAAGGCCAAACGCCCGGCACTTGTGCTGATGGATGTTTCGATGCCGGTGATGAACGGCCATGAAGCAACCCAGGCAATCCGCAAGCTGGAAGCCGCAGATGACACGCTCGGCCGTACGCCCATCATCGGCGTAACGGCCCATGCGCTGACCGGAGACATGGAGCGGTGCCTGGAAGCGGGCATGGATGACTATATGACCAAGCCGATCAGTCCGGAAAAGCTCGAGGCAAAGATCAGCGACTGGCTCCCCGCCGAAATCGCGGAGATGATGAACCGCTCCTGACTGCACAGCCTGTCCGGCAGGCTCGTTGTAATTCGGGTGTGCGGTTTGCCCGCCGCATCATGCCTCCAGGCTGCCGATCGTCATGTCGCGTTTGCCGGCGTGCCCCGGGCATTTTTCCACGATAAAACCTGCGGCCTGAAGGTTGCGCCGTACCCAGCCGGCCGCCGAATAGGTCGCCAAGGTTCCGCCGCTCGCGGTTTTCGCGGCGACTGCCTTGAGCAGGTCCGCCGACCACATCTCGGGGTTCCTTGACGGCGCAAAGCCATCGAGAAACCAGGCGTCCGCTTTTATATCCACTTGTGGCAGCACGTCATGCGCGAAGCCGCGATGCACGAACAGCCGGATCGTTTTCGTGCCGGCGGAAAAAACCAGCGAAACGTCGTCATCCGCATGTTCCGGCCAGCCCTCAAGCATCCGGTCGACCCGGTCTTCAAGCTCCGGCCAGACCGAAATCGCGCGCTTGATTTCGGGCGCTTCAAGCAGCTTGAGTTCGAAGGAATGGAACGTCAGTTCGGATGCTTCAGGCGCCGTCCTGTCCCAGGTGTCCCAGGTTTCGAGGAAGTTCAGCCCGGTCCCGAAACCGAGTTCGGCCACCGTGAATCGTGACGCGGTTGCAAAACGTTCGGCCAACCGGTTTCCGTCCACGAACACGTGCCTGGATTCCGCACGGCCGTCGGCCCTGGAATAATAGAAGTCGCCAAATTCCTCTGAATAAGGCATATCGCCCTCTCTCCACGAGAGGGTATCCGGGCGGCGCTGGTCTTCGGGCGCAGACTTGAAAGGAGTTGTCATGGGGATTGCCGATAGCGGCACGGGCCAGGGCGGTCAACCGCAGGCGGATCTGCTGGTTGTCGGCGCCGGTGTGGCCGGTCTCTGGCTTTCAATCAAGGCGGCGCGGGCCGGATTGTCCGTTACGCTCATTGAGCGGGACCGGATTGGTGCGGGCGCCAGCGGCGGGTTTCTGGGCGCGCTGATGCCGCACAGCCCGGAGCGCTGGAATGAGAAGAAGGATTTCCAGTTCCGTGCCCTGGTTGATCTCGAAACCGAAATCGCCGCGCTGGAAAACGAAACCGGGCTCCCCTGCGGCTACCGCAGGGTCGGCCGTATTCTGCCGCTGCACACCGAGCGGGCGCGGGAAACCGCGCTCGACAATATTGCCCAAGCGCGGACCAACTGGTCGGGCCGGTTCCAGTTCAATGTCGCCAATACACCCGACCGCCATGATTGGCCGAGCATCCTGTGGGCGCCGCGCGGCATTGTCCATGAAACGCTTTCCGCGCGCCTGTCGCCACCGGCCTTGCTCGCGGCTCTTGCCGCACGCCTCGGGCAGATGCCGAATGTCCTTGTCCGGGAGGGCGTGGCATTGACCGGGATTTCGCATCGGGAGCGACGCGCAGGGCTATCGGACGGCTCCAAGCTTGCGTTCGGTCACATCGCTCTCGCCAACGGCGTCGATGCCTTCAGCATGATCGCCGAGGCGCAGGGCGCGCCGGAGCTTGACCTCGGCGGGCCGGTCAAGGGCCAGGCAGCCTTGCTTGATGCCGGCGCACCGCCGGATCTGCCGGTGGTCTATCATGACGGCGTCTATGTGCTCGTGCATGAAAACGGTCTGGTCGCGGTGGGCTCGACCAGCGAAAGGCAATTCGACGACCCGACAGGGACCGATGGGCAACTTGACGATGTCCTCAAGCGCGCCCGCAAGCTTTGCCCGCTGATCGGGGACGCCCCGGTGGTCGGACGATGGGCCGGCGTTCGTCCACGAGCGGTTGGTCGTGATCCGATGCTGGGGCCGGTTCCGGGCGCGCCGCATGTGCTGGCGATGACCGGCGGGTTCAAGATCACCTTCGGTATTGCCCACCGCATGGCCGATTGCCTGCTCGCGCACGTGACCGGCTCCGAAGGGCCCGTCTGTCCTGAGAGTTTCTCGGTCGAAGCTCATACCGCCAAGGCGAAACCTTCGGCCCATAGGCCGTTGCCGCGCTCATAGTCGCGTAACAGTTTGAGGTTTTTCTTCAAAGTGGAGCACTCGACATCTCGGCAGCGGATGATAGCGTTTGCGTCGACCGTTTTCATGGTCGCGCCCTTGCCGCTTGCTTGAACCACGGATGATGAAATGAACCACTCTGCCTATCCCCGTGACCTGATCGGATACGGTCGCAACCCGCCTGATCCGAAGTGGCCTGCGGGCGCGCATTGTGCGGTCCAGTTCGTCGTCAATTACGAGGAAGGCGCGGAAAGCTGCATTCTCGATGGCGATCCCGCGTCCGAAAGCCTGTTGTCGGAGATTGTCGGGGCGCAGCCCTGGCAGGGTCAGCGCAACATGAACATGGAATCGCTTTACGAATACGGATCGCGCGCCGGCTTCTGGCGGTTGTGGCGGCTGTTTACCGAGCGCAACATGCCTGTGACCGTCTATGGCGTGGCGCTTGCCATGCAGCGCAATCCCGAAGCCGTCGCGGCCATGAAGGAGGCCGGTTGGGAAATCGCCAGTCACGGCCTTCGCTGGCTCGAGTACAAGGATTTTACCGAGGAAGAAGAACGCCGTCACATCGCCGAATGCGTTCGCATCCACACCGATGCGACCGGCGAACGGCCGCTTGGCATCTACCAGGGCAAGCCGTCGATCAACACCTTGCGGCTGGTCATGGAGGAGGGCGGTTTCGTCTATTCCGCAGATTCCTATGCCGATGAACTGCCCTACTGGGTCGATGGCCCTAAGGGCCCGCATCTGATTGTCCCCTACACGCTTGACGCCAACGACATGCGCTTTGCCACCGCCCAGGGGTTCAATTCGGGCGACCAGTTTTTCGCCTACCTCAAGGACAGTTTCGATATCTTGATGGCGGAGGGCGCCGCCGGCAGTCCGAAAATGCTGTCAATCGGTCTGCATTGCCGTCTGGTGGGACGGCCCGGCCGCGCCGCGGCATTGGCGCGGTTTCTTGACTATGTGGCCGGACACGACAAGGCCTGGGTGACCCGCCGCATCGACATCGCCAATCATTGGCACAAGCATCACCATCCGGAGACCGCCAGATGATCGACAGGAAGGACTTTGTGGAACGATTTGGCGGTGTGTTCGAGCACTCCCCCTGGATCGCCGAACGGGCGTTCGACAGGGGACGGATTTCCGATCCGCTGCAGGCCGACGATGTGCACCAGGCCCTTTGCAACGAGTTCCGGGCAGCAACCCAGGACGAACGGCTGGGTGTGTTGCGTGCACACCCGGATCTGGCCGGAAAGCTCGCGATCTCCGGAAACCTGACCAGGGAATCGAAATCCGAACAGGCAGGCGCCGGCCTTGACCGTCTCAGTGAATCCGAGCACGCCCGGTTTACCGAACTCAACGAGCGTTACATGTCGGATTTCGGATTCCCCTTTATCATTGCGGTCAAGGGACTTAACAAGGACGACATCCTGAAGGCCTTCGAAACCCGTGTCGCCAACGATCCGACCACCGAGTTTGAAACCGCATTCACCCAGGTCGAAAAGATCGCGGGATTGCGGATCGCAGACCTCTTGCCCGGAGATGACACCTGAATGGATGAACTGGAACTGGAAACGCTGACCGCGAAGGAATTCGCGCCCTTTGGGACGGTTCTTGATCGCGATCTCGCCGAGAAACGCATGATCAACGAGGGGACCACCGAACGCTTCCACGCACTCGCGACTGCCGATACAGGTGCAGAGGGCGGAAGTCCCATTCTGTCGCTGTTTCGCGGACGGCCTCGTTCATTCCCCTACAAGATCACCATGATGGAGCGGCATCCGCTCGGCAGCCAGGCCTTCTTTCCGGTGACAAACAGGGTGTGGGTCGCTGTCGTCGCACCTGATGATGATGGCCGGCCGGGCCAGCCGCGCGCCTTTCGAGTGCCCGGCGATGTCGGGGTGCAATACGCCCGCAATGTCTGGCATCATCCGCTGATCGCGGTTGGCGAGCCCAGTCTTTTTGTCGTGATCGACCGCGAGGGCGACGGCGACAATCTCGAGGAGATTGGCTATCCGGCACCCTATGTGATCAACGAACCCTGAAGTCTGGAGAACACGCCGATGTCCGCCACACCTGTCCCCACCGGCCTCCTGACAACCCATGTCCTGGACACGGCTCGAGGATGTCCTGCATCAGGCCTGGTGATCGAACTGGTGAAGATTCATGGCCAGGAGCGGCATCTGGTCAAGGTCGTGACCACGAATTCCGATGGCCGGATCGACGAGCCGCTGCTCGCGGGCGCCGACCTGGCAAGCGGGGTCTACGAGCTGGTCTTCCACGCCGGGGACTATCTGCGCGGGGCAGGGGAGACCTTGCCGGATCCCGCCTTTCTCGACGTGATTCCGATCCGCTTCGGCCTCGCCGACACCAATGCCCACTACCACGTACCGCTGCTGATTTCGGCCTATGGCTATTCGACATACCGGGGGAGCTGACCGGTTGGCCGGCGGGTCTTCCCGTTGGCGGCGCGTGTCGGGAAAAAGGGAAAGCCACGGCGGGCATCACCGCTGAATCGCATTTGCCTCCCTTGAGAGCCAAACGGCGATTTGAATTTGATGATGATCTGAAAAAGCAAAAGCCGCGTGGCAGTACATCCGTGCTCACGCGACTTGTAAACGGCTCAGTTCAGAACCGCTGCTGTCTTACAGCTTGCAGGATAAGGCTTAATGAAAAGTTAAGACGGTTTTATGACGTCAGGTTTTTCTTATTCCGTAGAGACGGGCTCTCCTGCGACATAGACCTTGCTGATCGAACGGTCGTCGCCCAGCGTCTGAAGCAGGAACAGTTCTTCCTCAAGCGTCGTGACGGTTTCCATCCGGATTGCCATTGCGGGGGTGGCTGCGGCATCGAGCGCGATGATGTCGGCATCGGTTCCCGGCTCCAGCGTCCCGATACGCCCGGCAAGGCCGAGGGCTTCGCCATTGCCGCGCGTTGCCTGCCAGAAGCTCTCCAGAGGTGAAACACGGAAGCCGCGCAATTGCTGGATCTTGTAGGCCTCGTCCAGCGTCCGCAGCATCGAATAGCTCGATCCTCCGCCGATATCGGTGGCCATGGCCGTGCGAACACCGCTCGTGCGTATGCGTTGAAGGTCGAAAAGGCCGGATCCGAGAAACAGGTTCGAGGTGGGGCAGTGCACTGCCACCGCGCCGGCTTCGGCGATGGCCGCCATCTCACGGTCTGACAGGTGGATCGCATGGCCCAGAAGCGCCTTTTCGGTCAAAAGGCCGTAGCGCGAATAGATGTCGGTATAGTCTTTAGCCTCCGGATAGAGTTCCAGCGTATAGGCGATCTCGGCATGGTTCTCCGAGAGATGGGTCTGGATCAGGAGATCGGGATGTTCCCGCGCCAGAGCGCCTGCCGCCTCAAGCTGTGCCGGGGTCGATGTGATCGCGAAGCGCGGTGTGATCGCCACGTGATTGCGGGCTTTGCCATGCCAGTCGGAGATGACCGATTTTGTGTCGTCATAGCCCGATCGGGCGGTGTCGGTAAGCGCCTCGGGCGCATTGCGGTCCATCATGACCTTGCCGCCGATCATCAAGAGGTTGCGGCGTGCTGCCTCCGCGAAATACGCGTCCGCCGAGCCCTTGTGCACCGAGCAATAGGCCGCCGCAGTGGTGGTGCCGTTTCGAAGCAACTCATCAAAGAACAGTGTGGCAAAACGTTCAGCATGGGCTGAGTCGGCGAAGCGCTGTTCCTCAACGAAGGTGTAGGTGTTGAGCCATTCCAGCAGATTGGCGGCATAGCTCGCAGTCACCTGCATTTGCGGAAAGTGGATGTGCGGATCGATGAAACCGGCCATGAGAAGATGTGGCCGATGGTCGATCACCTCCACTCCCGCCGGAGCCTTGCCAATGACCTCGTCATAGCTGCCCGCAGCCGTGATCCTGCCGTCGGCAAGCAGGAGGGCGCCGTCCTCTTCAAAGACGTAGCTCGCATGATCGTCGCGCGCTTCCGGGCGCCGGACAAAGCTCAATGTCCGGCCGCGCAGCAGCCTTTCGTTCATTGCCCGCTTTCCCCGGCCACGGCCGATTCGTACCAGGCGACGATAAGCCGCCTTTCCTCGGGTTCGACATAGGTGATGTTGCCGGGCGGCATCGCGTGGCTGCGGCCGGCCTGGAGATAGATCTCCCGCGCATGGCGTGCGATATCCGCTTCGGTTTCAAGTTTCACGTTTTTGGGCGCGCGGGCGATGCCCTCCCAGAACGGCTCCGCGGCGTGGCACATCGAACAGCGCCCAAGCACGGTATTGCTGACATCCTCAAAATGCGCGTTGTCGATGAAGCGCTGATGCACGGGGGCAAGCTGCGCCGCCTCGATGACTTCTTCGGTACGCGGAATGCTGGAGAGCCAAATCACGACGACAAACAGTCCGGCCGTGGCTGCCCATGTCCAGTGCGGCTTGCCCTTGCGCGCATGCACGGTGTTGAACCAGTGCCGAATCGTGACGCCCATCAGGAACACCAGCGACGCAATCAGCCAGTTGTATTCGGTCGCGAACGCCAGTGGATAATGGTTTGACAGCATCAGGAAAATCACAGGAAGCGTCAGGTAATTGTTGTGCAGCGAGCGCTGCTTGGCGATGCGGCCGTATTTCGGATCGGGCGTGCGGCCCGCCTTCAGGTCCGCCACCACGACCTTCTGGTTGGGAATGATGATCATGGCGACATTGGCGCTCATGATCGTGGC
The DNA here is from genome assembly GCA_040216675.1 of Hoeflea sp. Lineage (GTDB taxonomy): Bacteria > Pseudomonadota > Alphaproteobacteria > Rhizobiales > Rhizobiaceae > Hoeflea. The sequence continues at coordinate 584,251 of JAVJOR010000004.1, forward strand.
TGTAAAAGCGCCCAGATGCAGAAGTGCCGCCCTGCCGGTGAACACCTGCGTATAGCCCCAGGCCATAGCCACCAGCACTGCGAACAGCACCAGCATCAGCCCGGTGGTGCTCTGTCCGATGGGGGACTTGCACAAAAGGTCATAGATGATCCAGCCCAGCACGATCGAGGCAACCGATATCGCGATGGCGACGGGCGCCGACACGTCGAGCACGTTGGCGTCGATGAGATAGAGTTCGGCCCCGGCGTAGTAGATCACGCACAACAGCGCAAAGCCCGAAAGCCAGGTGGCGTAGCTTTCCCATTTGAACCACGTCAGGTGTTCGGGAAGCCGCTCGGGAGCGACCAGATACTTCTGGATATGGTAGAAGCCGCCGCCGTGAACCTGCCATTCCTCGCCATGGGCGCCTTCGGGAAGGCCCGGTCGCTGCACCAGCCCCAGATCCAGCGCGATGAAATAGAACGACGACCCGATCCAGGCGATGGCCGTGATCACGTGGAGCCAGCGCACGGCAAAGCCGAGCCATTCCCACAACAGCGGATATTCGTACATGGATGCCCCTCGCACCTGGTTGCGTCTTATTGCAGTGCACATGATGCGCAATGCGCGCACGAATGGAAAGCCCGCGTCTGAGTTGCTCGCGGTGAATCAGTTCCCGGATTTTCCTGATAATTGATGTCCCGCTTTCAGGCCAGCGGGAACAATAGTGGCCGTGGGCCGCTCCCGTTGTGGATTGTCACAGAACCTCAACAAAACCGTCACCGAACTGAATCATCACCGCTCTAATCGGCTCTCTGGGTTCTACGTCCCCTTTCAGAACAGCTTATGGAGCAATCAAATGCTGAAACAGAATCTTGTCGCGGCTGCGGCTTTCGCACTCAGCCTGTCGGCCAGCACGGTCGCACTGGCAGAAACCCAGATCACCTGGTGGCACGCCATGGGCGGTGCTCTTGGCGAAACCGTCAACCAGATTGCCACTGACTTCAACGCAAGCCAGAGCGAATACAAGATCACTCCGGTCTTCAAGGGCACTTATGAGGAAACCCTGACCGCCGGCATCGCCGCCTTCCGCGCTGGCGAACAGCCCAACATCATGCAGGTGTTCGACGCAGGCGCCGCCACCGTCATCGGCGCCAAGGGCGCGACTGTTCCCGTTGAGGATCTGCTCGCCCAGAACGGCATCGATTTCAACATCGAAGACTACATTCCAGGCGTGCGCTACTTCTATGCAGACGTCGACGGCAAGATGATCGGCATGCCGTTCAACTCGTCGACCCCGATCATGTACTACAACGTCGAGGCCCTCGAAAAGGCCGGCGTCACTCCGCCCAAGACCTGGGAAGAGTTCGAAAGCGTCACCGCACCAGCCCTCAAGGAAGCCGGTTACATCCCGATGGCGCAGTCCCACCTGCCGTGGATCTTCACCGAGAACTTCTTCTCGCGCCACAACCTGCCCTTCGCCACCAACGACAACGGCTACGGCGACGGCGAGACCGAGATCCTGGTCAACACCCCGGAAATCAAGGCCATGTTCACGGCCATGAAGGCCTGGAAGGACGAAGGTTTCTTCGAGTGGTACGGCACCGGCTGGAACGACAACCAGAAGCCGTTTGAAGAAGGCAAGATCGGCATCTGGTTCGGATCTTCGGGTTCGTTCGGCGGTCTTCAGCAGACTGCAACCATGCCCTTCTCGGCAACCTTCCTGCCTTACTGGGAAGCCGTGACCACCGAGCCGACCCAGACCTTTATCGGCGGCGCTGCCCTGTTTGCGATGTCTGGCAAGTCGGAAGAAGAGAACAAGGCGACCGCCGAGTTCTTCCGCTTCCTCTCTTCGCCTGAAGTCCAGCTGATGTGGCACAAGCAGACCGGTTATGTGCCGATCACCACTGCTGCCTATGATCTGGCCAAGGAGCAGGGCTACTACGAAGAAAAGCCTGCTGCCGAAGTCGGCATCCAGCAGCTTTCGCTGCCGGGCGGTGAGAACACCAAGGGCTACCGCATGGGCTTTTACGTCCAGATCCGCGACGTGATGAACCGTGAATACGGCCGCATCCTGACCGGTGAAACCACCGTCGATGAAGCCTTCGCGACCATCGAGAAGGAAGCCAACGAGCTTCTCGCACGCTTCAACAAGACCCAGGGCTGAGGCCGCGCGCCTTCCCTCGCGAACCGGGGCCGGCGGCCGTCTTGATTTGACGGCCGCTGGTCCGATTTTGAAAGGACCCACGCCATGAAGCGCGCCGGTTTCAGCCAACCCGGGCTGCCAATGATGCTGTTGCTGCCGCAACTGCTCATCATCGCGGTTTTCTTCTATTGGCCCGCCATCTTTGCCATGTATTCGTCGTTCTTCCTGCAGGATCCGTTCGGCTTCGGTTCGACGTTCGTCGCTTTCGAGAATTACACTGGTCTCCTGTCCTCGGGCGAGTACCGCAAGGTTGCAGGCTTCACGATCCTGTTTTCCCTGCTCGTCACATTTCTGTCGCTGTCGATTGCGCTGCTGCTCGCTGTCAAGGCCGACAAGGTCATCCGCGGCGCACGCACTTACCGGACCTTGCTGATGTGGGTCTACGCGGTCGCCCCCCCGGTTGCGGGCTTCATGGGCGTGATGATGTTCAACCAGGGCAATGGTCCGCTCACCGAATTTCTTGCGCTGTTCGGGTGGGAGTTCAAGCTCGGCGTCAATTACACCGACACGGCAACCGCGATGGTCATGGTCGCCGCCTGGAACCAGATCCCTGTCAATTTCATCTTCTTCCTGTCCGGACTTCAATCCATTCCGCAATCGGTCAAGGAAGCAGCGATGATCGACAACCGCTCCGGCGTGAGACGCTTCTGGGACGTAACGTTCCCGCTTTTGGCGCCCACGGCGTTCTTTCTGCTTATCATCAACATCACCTATTCGCTTTTCGATACGTTCGGAACCATCGACACGCTCGTCAAGGGAGAGCCGGGCAACAACCCGATGACGCTCGTCTACAAGGTCTATGTCGATGGCTTCCGCGGCAACGATCTGGGCGGATCGTCAGCACAATCCGTCATTCTGATGGTGTTGGTACTCCTTCTCACCGTATTCCAGTTCCGGCTGATCGATCGCCGGATTCACTACACTTAAGGTGTCAAAATGGCTGTTATGACGGACACAGACACGGCGGTTGCGCGACCCGGACGACCGATCCGGTGGTCGGCCGTGATCGACCATGCGGTTCTGATCGCGGGTTCACTTCTGATGATCATGCCGGTGTTCGCGGTCTTCCTGTCCACCAGCGTGAGCGATGTCGATATCTACCGCGACGGGCTTCACCTCTCGCTCGGGCCGCACATGGCCGAGAATTTCGACAAGGCGCTGTTCACCCAAGGCGGCTTTACCGGCGAAATCACCGGCGCAAAGATGCTCATGAACTCCTTCATCCTCGGCATTGGCTTCGCAGTCGGCAAAATCATTATCGGCATGATGGCTGCCTACGCCATCGTCTATTTCCGACTGCGGTTTGCGACCTTTGCCTTCTGGATGATTTTCACCACGCTGCTGCTGCCTCTGGAGGTGCGCATCCTGCCGACCTACGAGGTGGTTCAGGGACTGGGTCTCGCAAACACCTACACCGGCCTGATTTTGCCGCTCGTGGCCTCCGCCACCGCGACATTCTTTTTCCGGCAGTTCTTTTTGTCGGTCCCGGAAGAACTTGTCGAGGCCGCGCGCATAGACGGCGCCGGGCCGGTGAAGTTCTTCATCGATATCCTTGTCCCGTTGTCGCGGACAATGATTGCGGCGATCTTCATCATCATGTTTGTTTACGGTTGGAACCAGTATCTCTGGCCGACCCTTATTACCACGGATGAATCGCTGTTCACGCTCGTGCGCGGGATCAAGCAGATCATCCAGAACCTGGATGGCGCCAACATTCCCGAATACGGGCGCGCGCTGGCGCTCGCCATCATCGCCATCCTGCCGCCGGTCCTGGTGGTGGTTGTTTTCCAGTCCTGGTTCGTCAAGGGACTGGTCGAGTCCGACAAATAGAGGTTCCCCCATGGTTCACGTTGCCCTGAAGAACATTTCGAAGGTCTATCCGAACGGAGTCCGTGCGGTTCAACCCACCAGCTTCAACATCGACAAGGGCGAGTTCATCGTGCTTGTGGGTCCTTCCGGCTGCGGCAAGTCCACGCTGCTCAGAATGATCGCCGGTCTCGAGGAGATCACCGAGGGCGAGCTTTCGATTGCCGGTCGAGTGGTCAACGATGTTGATCCCGCCGAACGCGATATCGCCATGGTGTTCCAGAACTATGCGCTCTATCCGCACATGACCGTCTACAACAACATGGCCTATGGTCTTCGCAACCGCGGCATGCCGAAGTCCGAGATCGACGCGGCGGTCAACCAGGCCGCTTCGATGCTCAATCTCAAGGAATATCTCGACCGGCGTCCGAGCCAGCTGTCCGGCGGCCAGCGCCAGCGTGTTGCCATGGGCCGCGCCATCGTGCGCAATCCGGCGCTGTTCCTTTTCGACGAGCCGCTGTCGAACCTCGACGCGAAGCTTCGCGGGCAGATGCGCATCGAGATCAAGGCGCTGCAGCGCCGCCTTGGCGTCACCTCGGTCTATGTCACGCATGACCAGATCGAGGCCATGACCATGGCCGACCGGATTATCGTGCTCAACCAGGGCCGCATCGAACAGATTGGCACGCCCGCCGAAGTCTACCACCAGCCTGCCAGCACCTTTGTGGCAAGCTTCATGGGCGCGCCGCCGATGAATCTCCTGCCGGCGCGCTACAACGGCAATGGCCGGGTCCACCTTTCAGACGATGTCTCGGTTCACGCGCCTCTAACGGTCGACTACAGCGGCGAAATCCATCTCGGCGTTCGTCCGGAAAACATCGGCGTGGTCGAATCCGGCCATCCCGGCGCGCTTCCGTTCAGTCTCGACTTCATCGAGGAACTCGGCGCCGGGCGGTTGCTGCACGGCCGCGTGGCCGATCAGGGCATCGTGGTTCATCTGCCGCACACCGCGCCCGTGCCTTCGGGCGAGGTCTATATCGACCTGCCGCAGACGTCCCTGTTGATGTTCAACCCGGCAACCGGGGTGCGGCTTTGAGCGTACCGGCCATTCACACCGGCACCGTCGACGCCTTGCCTCTGGTCGATGATGCGCAAAGACATTCAATCCTGTCCGGTCCCCGCACCGTGGAGGCCCACCGGGAGCACATGGCCGCGATCGAGGCACTGAGCCTGGTGGAAACCGGAGGCACGGCGAGTGCAGACCGGATTCCGCCCGGTTTCACGGTGGCCGCCTGGAACATCGAGCGCGGCCTGTTTCCGGACAAAAGCGCCGGGCTTCTCGGCAGGCACGATCCCGATGTGGTCCTGCTCTCCGAACTCGATTGCGGCATGGCACGCACGGCGCAGCGTCATCCGACCGCTCAGATCGCCGGTGCGCTCGGCATGCAATACGCCTATGGTGTCGAGTTTTTCGAACTCGGCCTTGGCGGCGAGACCGAACGCCCTTACTGCGTCGATGATCACAACAAGGCCGGCTGGCATGGCAATGCCGTTCTGAGCCGTGCGGCGCCCAACCGCGTCGCATTGATCAGGCTCGATGACGCCGGCCACTGGTTCGCATCCAACGACTTTTCCGTTGATGCCACCCAGCCCCGTATCGGCGGGCGAATGGCTATCGCGGCTGTAGTCCCGACGCCGGCCGGGGAATTGTGCGTGGTCTCCACACATCTTGAGAGCAATGCGGGATCGGCTCGGCGGGCCGCACAGATGGAGGCGTTGCTTGAAGCGGTGGAGAGGTTTGCCCCCGATATGCCCGTCATCATCGGCGGTGACCTGAACACCGGCAACGACGCCGACCAGCCGGACTGGACAAAGGAAGAGCTCTTCGATCTCGCGCGGGCGCACGGCTATTCCTGGGACAACAATGCCGAGGGCATGACCACGCGGCGCAGCTACCTCACACCGCATCCCAAACGGACCATGAAGCTTGACTGGTTCGCCGCGCGGGGACTGTCGCTCGACGGGGCCGAGATTGTCCCTTCGGTCGATCCGGAAGGCGAGCCGCTGTCGGATCATGAACTGATTGTTGGGCACTTCGCCATTCCCTGACGCAGGTGCGACGGACAAGTTGTTCCCGGGGTCTTCTTCGAGAAATCCGGCGAGTTGAAAAGCGGCAGAATCTGTGACAACGCTTCGATGAACGGAGACCGGCGGAAGGGCTTTCAGTCCATGCCAGGCCGGGCCGTGAATACGCGTTCTTCAGGGCAGACCCGTCATGCACAATCCCGACTTCATCATCATTGGCGCGGGCTCCTCCGGCTGTGTCATGGCGGAACGGCTGTCCGCATCGGGGCGGCACAAGGTGCTGGTGCTCGAGGCGGGAGGTGACGACCGCCGCTTTTTTGTCCAGATGCCGCTCGGCTATGGCAAGACCTTCTTCGATCCGAAGGTCAACTGGATGTACCGCGCGGAGCCGGATCCGGGGCTGGCCGGCAATGTCGATCACTGGCCGCGCGGCCGGGTGCTGGGCGGCTCCTCCTCGATCAACGCCATGGTCTGGATGCGCGGCAACCGCGCGGATTTCGACGACTGGCGCGCCGCCGGCAATCCCGGCTGGGGATCGGAAGACATGTGGCAGGCTTTCCGGGCTGTGGAATGCGCGGTGATCGGCGACGAGCTCCATCGCGGCCGGACCGGTCCGCTCAATCTTTTCGTTCCCGGTGCGACGGTGCATCCGCTCACCCGCAAATGGTTCGAGGCCGGGGAGGCAATAGGCCTACCCCTCAACCCGGATTTCAACGGCGAAAACCAGGATGGCATCGGGCTTCTCGAGTTCACCATTCACAAGGGGCGCCGGCTGTCCGCGGCCCGGGCCTTCCTGCGTCCGGCCATGAAGCGGCCGAATGTCCGGGTGATCACCAACGCCCACGTCACCGGTCTGACGTTCGATGGCGCCCGTGTCACCGGGGTGACGTACCGCCGCGGCGGGAAGCTGGTGACAGTCAAGGCCGGGCGCGAGGTCATTCTGAGTGGCGGTGCGGTCAACTCGCCGCAGATCCTGCAGCTTTCGGGCATCGGGCCGGCGGATTATCTCCGACACCTCGGTATCGATGTGCGCCGCGACAATCCGAATGTCGGGCGCAACCTCGAGGATCACGTCGGCACCAACTACACATTCCGCGCCAATTGCGCGACCATCAACCAGCAACTCGGTCCCTGGTGGGGCAAGCTTCATGCGGGCCTGCGCTATGTGCTGATGCGCGACGGACCGCTTTCGGTCAGCCTCAATCAGGCGGGCGGTTTCATCCGCACCGACCCGAACCGGCTGCGGCCGAACATGCAGCTTTACTTCCAGGCTTTTTCGACGGTCATCCCGAGGCCGGGCGAACGGCCGATCCTCAGCCCCGATCCCTGGCCCGGCTTCTCCATCGGCTGGTCGAATTGCCGGCCCAAGAGCAGGGGCGAAATCATGGTGCGCTCATCCGATCCCTTCGAGGCGCCGCGCATTTCCCCCAATGCACTGTCCCATGAAGACGATGTCGCCGAGATGCTGGAGACCGGCAAGTTCGTTCGCCGGATGGCTGCCGCGAAGCCGATGGCTGATTGCATCGAGGCCGAACTTCTGCCCGGGCCGGATATCGTCGACGACGATGCGATGATCGACGATATCCGGCGTCGTTCCGGCACGGTCTATCATCCGGTCGCGACCTGCCGCATGGGTCCGGATCTTGAAACCGCGGTCGTCGATCCGCGCCTCAAGGTTCACGGTATTGACGGCCTGCGGGTCGTCGATTGCTCGATCTTCCCGAACATCATCGCCGGAAACACCAATGCAGCCGCCATTGCTACCGCATGGCGCGCCTCGGAACTGGTGCTTCAGGATGCCGGCTGAGATCCGCCCGGCCGCCGCAATTCGGCAAGTGCGGTCATGATCTCGGCGGCAACCGTGGCCGCGATCACTTCCGGTCGCTTGTCGGGGATCTTGCGCCCGATCGGGCATATGAGTTTGGAAAGTTGCGCCTTGTCGCCGCCTTCGCGGATGAACTGATGCTCGAAGGTCGCCCGCTTCGTCTCGGATCCGATCATGCCCACCTGGGCGAGGTCGTCGCGGGCAAGCGCCGCCGAAACGATCAGGAAATCGAGCGCGTGGTCGTGGGTCAGAACGATCACGGCGCTGCCGGGCGCGATTGATGCGACCAGGCTCTCGGGCAGGGCGGTCAGATGCTGTTCGGCCCCCTCGGGCGTGAGCATCAGCTCGTCCTCCCGGCTTTCCACCACATGCACCTTGACCGGCAGCAGACGCAGTGCGCGAGCAAGCGCGCGGCCGACATGACCACCGCCGAACAGCCAGACCTCGGGGTCGGTCTCGTCTTCGGTTTTCACCATGCCTGAGATCTCATCAAAGCGGGTAGGGGGAATGATCTCAAAGGACAGCGTCACGTGTCCGCCGCAGCACTGGCCGATGGCAGGACCGAGCGGCAGGGCGAGTTCGGAGGCTTCGCTTCCCGCAAGGATCGCCCGGGCCTTTTCCACGGCTTCCATTTCCAGCCGTCCGCCACCGATGGTCCCGAACATTCCGTCTTCCGACACCAGCATCCAGGCGTCGGTCTCGCGCGGGGTCGAGCCCTTCGCCGCGATCACGCGCGCCAGCACGAAGCCGCCGGTTCCGGCTGTCTTCTCGAACGCCGAATAGGCGGAAAGTCGGTCCATGGCAGTCAGTTTTCCGTGGCGCCCGGACCTTCCGGAGCGCCATCGGCTGCCATCGCCTTGAGCCCTTCCACCGCCATCAGCACGCGCTCGGGCGTGGCCGGGGCATCAAGCCGTGGGCAGACGCTGTAGTCGGCGATCGAGGCCACCGCCATGCCGAGCGCTTCGAGCACCGAAATCGGCAGCATGAAAGGCGGTTCGCCCACAGCTTTTGAGCGGCGGACAGTTGGCTCCCGGTTCTCGGACCAGCTCGCCAGTTCCACATTGAAGATCTTCGGCCGGTCCGAGGCAAGCGGAATCTTGTAGGTCGAGGGCGCGTGGGTCCTCAGCCGTCCGTTGTCGTCCCACCACAGCTCTTCGGTTGTCAGCCAGCCCATTCCCTGAACGAAGGCGCCTTCGATCTGGCCGATGTCGAGCGCCGGATTGAGCGAGCGTCCCGCATCGTGCAGCACGTCTGTCCGGTCGACCTGGTATTCTCCGGTGAGTGTGTCGACGGACACTTCGGAGACGGCAGCGCCATAGGCAAAGTAGTAGAACGGTCGGCCTTTGCCGCTGGCCCGGTCCCAGTGAATGTCCGGCGTCTTGTAGAACCCGGCCGCCGAAAGCTGGATACGCGCCAGATAGGCCTGGCGGATGAAATCGCCAAATTCGAGAAGTTCGTTGCCGACGCGCACATGATTGGGCTCGAACACCACCTGTTCAGGCGGCACGTTGAACTTGTCGACCGCGAACGCGATCAGCCGCGCCTTGATCTGCTGAGCCGCATTGGCCGCCGCCATGCCGTTGAGATCTGTGCCCGATGAGGCTGCGGTGGCTGATGTGTTGGGCACCTTGCCGGTCGTCGTCGCGGTGATCCGGATCATGTCGAGATCGACCTGGAACTCGTCGGCCAGAACCTGCGCCACCTTGGTATTGAGCCCCTGGCCCATCTCTGTACCACCGTGATTGAGATGGATCGAGCCGTCCTGGTAGACATGCACGAGCGCACCGGCCTGATTGTACCAGGTGGCGGTAAACGAGATCCCGAATTTCACCGGTGTCAGCGCTATGCCGCGGCGGATCACCGGGCTGTTGGCGTTGAAATCGATGATCTCCGCCCGTCTTGCCTGATAGTCGGACGAGGATTCCAACTGATCGACGATCTGGGCGATGATGTTGTCGGTCACCGTTTGATGATAGGGGGTCACATTGCGACCGTCCGGATCGTCGGCGGCGCCATAGAAATTGGCCTTGCGGATGTCCAGCGGATCGCGCCCGAGCGCATAGGCAACCTCTTCGATGATCCGCTCTCCGCCGAGCATGCCCTGCGGTCCGCCAAAACCGCGGAAGGCAGTGTTGGACACGGTGTTCGTCATCATCGGCTTCGAGATGAAGCGGACATCGCGGTAGAAATAGCAATTGTCTGCGTGAAACAGCGCCCTGTCCGTGACCGGTCCCGAGAGATCGGATGAAAAGCCGCAACGGGCTGCGAAACTCGCGTCCACGGCGTGAATGCGGCCGTTCTCGTCATAGCCGACATCATAGTCCACCACGAAATCATGGCGCTTGCCGGTGATGATCATGTCGTCATCCCGGTCCGGACGGATCTTGACCGCGCGGTTGAGTTTCTTTGCTGCGATCGCGGCAATGGCTGCAAACTGGTTCGACTGAGTCTCCTTGCCGCCGAAACCGCCGCCCATGCGCCGCACCTGCACGGTCACCGCGTTTGATACGGTTCCCAGCGCGTGAGCCACCATGTGCTGCACTTCGCTCGGATGCTGGGTCGACGACCACACGGTGACCTCGTCGTCCTCGCCGGGAATGGCAAGGGCAATGTGCCCCTCGAGATAGAAATGGTCCTGACCACCGATCCGCATCGCACCCTTCAGGCGGCGAGGGGAGTGAGCAAGACCGGTTTCCACATCCCCGCGTTCGAGCTTCAGCGGATCGGTCACGAATGGATAGTTGGCTTCGATGGCCCCGCGCACATCCGTGACATGCGGCAGGTTTTCGTAGTCGATGCTTGCCAGCTGAGCCGCACGCCGGGCCTGCTCGCGTGTTTCGGCAATGACTGCGAAAACCGGCTGGCCGTGAAACAGCACTTCACCGGTTGCGAGCACCGGCTCGTCGTCACGGCCACCCGGAGAGATATCGTTGACGCCCGGCACGTCCGCGCCGGTGAGCACGGCCACGACACCCGGCGCTTTGCGCACCGGTTCGAGATCCATCGATACGATCCGGGCGTGCGCTCGCGCACTCAGCCCCAGATAGCCGTGAAGCGTGCCGGCGGGCACCGGCATGTCGTCGATGTAATCGGCGCTCCCGGTCACATGCTTGTGTGCGGAATCGTGCTGGCGCGGCGTGTGAGCTCCGCCGGAGATTTCGGATTTGCTGCGGGCGGCTCTCGTATCCATGGTCAGGCCTCCGCCGGCGCAGCGTGACGCGAGATCCGGACCGGCGCGCCGCAGGTTTCAAGGAAAAAGCGGATCAGCAGGTTCTGGGCGGAAACCATCCGGTACTCCGCGCTGGCACGCCAGTCACTGAGCGGCTCATAGTCCTGGCTCATCGCCAGCCGCGCCGCTTCGATAGTCTCCCAGGCCCATGGTTTGCCCACCAGCGCCGCCTCCGTCGCGGGCGCGCGCCGCGGTGTGCCGGCCATCCCCCCGAATGCGATGCGGGCCGATGCCACCAGTCCGTCGTCATCGAGCGTGACATGGAAAGCGCCGCACAGCGCCGAAATGTCCTCGTCGCGCCGTTTGGATATCTTGTAGACGGCGAAGAAAGCATCGTCCGACAGTGCCGGAACTGCAATGCTTTCGACAAACTCTCCCGGTTGCCGATCCTGCTTGCCGTAATCGATGAAGAAGGTCTCGAGCGGAATCACACGCCGGGCGTCACCCTTGCGAAGCGTTACCGTGGCGCCCAGAGCGATAAGGGGCGGGGGGGTATCGCCGATCGGCGAACCGTTTGCGATGTTGCCCCCGACGGTTCCCATGTTGCGCACCTGTTCACCGCCGATCCGGTCCCACAGTTCCGCCATCTGCGGGAAGGCCGCGATCAGCGCCATCCGCGCCGCGGTGTAGGATACGCCCGCCCCGAGCGTCACGCCCTCGGGCTCGATCGTCATTTCGCGCAAGGCATCCAGATGTCCGGTGAAGATCGCAGGCGAAATCTCGCGCATGTGCTTGGTCACCCACAATCCGACATCGGTGGACCCGGCGACGATCGTCGCTTGCGGATGCGCTTCATAGAGCTCTGCAAGATCATCGAGATCTGCCGGCAGATAGGTCGTGCCTCGATCGCTCTCAACCGTCACACGTGCACCGTCCGCCAGGTCCGTAAGTGCCGCAACCGTTTGGTCGTAAGCGGCCACCAGCCGGTCGTTCTCAGCGTCCGGAATGGTCGCCGCGGCATCGATCGCCGCCTTCACGATTGGTTCGTAGCCGGTGCAGCGGCAAAGATTGCCCTGCAACTGCCGCTCGATATCGGCCGGGCCGGGATTGGGGTCCGAAAGCCACAGCGCGTGCAGCGAGGCAACGATGCCCGGCGTGCAGAAGCCGCATTGCGAACCGTGGCGGTCCACCATTGCCTGCTGCACGGCGCTCAACCCGCCATCGGGCCTGCTGAGATGCTCGATGGTGACGACGTGGGTGGCATCCAAAGAGCCGACGAAGCGGATGCAGGCATTGACAGTCTCGTAGTTGAGCACGCCGTTGTCGAGCCGTCCGACAAGTACCGTGCATGCGCCGCAATCGCCCTCAGCGCAGCCCTCCTTGGTTCCTGTGAGCCGCCGGTCGAGCCGCAGCCAGTCGAGCAGCGTCAGGTCGGGCGCGAAGTCCGAAAGCTCGACCTGACGGTCGTTGAGCAGGAAACGGATGGATGTGCGGTGGAACTGCGCCATGTCGCCTCGTGACTTGGTAGTGTTTGGGTACAAGCAAAAAACCTATCGCACCTCATTGCAGTGCGAAAGCCTGTCAGGTCACAGAGACAGTTTTAGGGAAATCCGGTCAATCCCGTATCTTTCAGCTTTTTCCGTTCAATCGCTGTTCCCGGCCGGGCTTTTCGGCCCGTCGAGCGGTCGGGGGCCGGGAAGTCCGAGATACTGGCTTTCGAGGTCCACCGTCGAGTGCTTGCCCAGAGACCCCCGGTTCGCCGAGAGCCACGCATCGGCGGCGGCTCTGCCGCGGTCGCGAAGATCGGTGAGAAAGGACCAGTTGACGTTGAATTTCGACTCCACCGACAGATGCTTGAGGGCGTCGTCAGCGCGAATCGAATGCACGAGGATATGCCGCAGCCGGTTCTTGTACTCATCCTTAAGCCAGTCCTGCTCCAGAAGCCGGGTGACGAAATTGATCGCCCGCATTTCATTGATGAGCGAGGAATTGAAGGAAATCTCGTTGATCCTGTTGAGGATGTCGGGCGCTGTTTTCGGCACTTCCTCCCGCTCCATGGGATTGATGTGCACGATCATGACGTCGCGGCTTTCGCATTTGTAGAAGAACGGAAACAGCGCCGGATTGCCGACATAGCCGCCATCCCAATAGTGCTCGCCATCGATCTCCACGGCCTGAAACAGAAACGGAAGGCAGGCCGAGGCCATCACCACGTCGACATCGACCTCGTGGGATTCGAACACCCGCACACGGCCGGTATGGACATTCGTGGCGCTGAGGAAAAGCTTGGTGCTGCAATGTTTTTTCAGCGCCTCGAAATCCACGCATTCCGACAGCGTATCGGTCAGGGGATTGATGCCGAACGGGTTAAACTCGTAGGGCGAAAATGTGCGCGTCAGTGTGTCGAATATGGAGTAGACAGCCGCTGACAGCATGGCGAGACCCGGGATCGGGCTGGCATCCTGAGGCCGCGGTGGGGACCAGACCGAGCCGCTGAGGCTCGACCTGCGCCAGAAATCCTCAAGTGCCGCCTGACCGCCACGGCGTCCGTCCTGCATCAGCCCATGGGCAAGCACGACCGCGTTGACCGCACCGGCAGACGTGCCGGAAATCCCCTCGAAGTTGATATCGGGTTCGTCAAGCAGCCGATCTATGACGCCCCAGGAGAACGCGCCATGCGCACCGCCGCCCTGAAGCGCCAGATTGATCAAATGGGGGGGCTCAGCGGAGCGGTTCGACGCGGGCCGGGTATGCTTGGACGGCGCGCCGGCGTTTTTTCCGTTCGCGGACTTCCGGCCGGTCTTTGCCTGCGCGGTCATTGCGCGGTCCAGCCGCCATCCATCGGAAGTGCCGCACCGGTGATCTGTGCTGCCTGCTCGGAGGAGAGATAGAGAGCCAGAGCCGCGATCTGGCCGACCTGCACGAACTGCTTGGTGGGTTGCGCCTTGAGGATGACCTCGTTGACCACGTCCTCCTCGCTCATGTTGCGGGCCTTGGCGGTGTCTGCAATCTGGCCCGAAACCAGCGGCGTTTCCACATAGCCCGGGCAGATGGCGGTTGCGGTAACCCCGCACTCCGCGCCTTCGAGCGCCACTGTCTTGATCAGCCCCAGCATTCCATGCTTGGCCGCCACATAGGCGCTCTTGTACGGCGAAGCGACCAGCCCATGTGCCGACGCGATCGAGATCACGCGTCCGAACTTGCGCTCCTTCATGCCGGGCATCGCCGCGCGGATCAGGTGGAAGGCCGAAGACAGGTTGATGCCGATGATCGCGTCCCACTTGGCGGGCGGGAAGTCCTCGATTTTTTCGACATGCTGGATGCCGGCATTGGGCACCAGAATGTCAATCGCCCCGAACTTCTTCTCGGCGGACTTGACCAGATCGGAAATCTCCTCGGGTTCGAGCATGTTGGCGCCGTGAAAGATCACTTCGCCTGCGCCCATGGTGTCAAGCCTTGCCCGGGTCGCCTCGATTTCCTTTTCGTCGCCCAGGCCGTTGAGGACCACGTTGAAGCCGTTGATGGCAAAATTCTCGGCAATGCCCAACCCGATGCCGCTGGTTGATCCGGTGACTATGACGGTTTTCATGGCGCGGTCCTTTCAGTTTGTGTTGCATTGCACAAATAAGGTCTCGCACCGGAAGTTCCAACCATCTTTTGGTTTCGCACGGCTTCAAATTCGGTTGATGGCGCAGCCGCCGTCTTGAAAGCCTGTTCCATCGGGTTCAAGGAAGGTCTTTGTCCATTTCCTGATCCGGTTTTAAGGCCTTGACCCAATCAACCCAAGATGCGGCCATCGCGCCGGCGCCCGGCCAGGCCATCTGGCTCACGGCGTTCGCGGGCGCTGTCGCCATGGCAGTGGCGATGGGGCTGGGACGGTTCTTCTATACGCCTGTCCTGCCGGCGATGATGGATGGGCTCGGTCTCGATCCGTCCCAGGCAGGCTGGATCGCATCGGCCAATTATGCGGGATACCTCCTCGGAGCCGTGCTTGCGGCCTGGGGGTGGGCCGAGACGATCGAGCGCAAGGTCGCGCTTTCCGCGCTCCTTGCCACGGCTCTGCTGCTTCTGGGAATGGGGCTGGCCAGTGACATGATCCTTCTGGCCCTGATCCGGTTTTTCGCCGGGATGGCAAGTGCGTTCGTGATGGTCTTCACCTCGGCGATCGTCCTGTCTCACGGTCTTTTCGTGGCGCGTCCCTGGGTTCAATCCAGCCATTTCGGCGGCGTTGGTGTCGGCATTGCCGGCTCCGCGCTGATGTTCGGCCTGCTGCTGCTCGCAGGTGGAGGATGGCGGTTTGCGTGGATCCTCGCGGGGCTTCTGGCCCTTGCCGGGCTTGCCGTTGTCTATCGTTACCTTCCGCGCGAAGTCATGCGCACAGGCCCGGCGCGCCGGGAGCCGCCACTCGCCTGGAGCGGACCCCTGATCGCGCTGACCATCGCCTACGGGATCTTCGGGTTCGGTTACATCGTCACGGCAACATTCCTGGTCGCCATCGTCCGTGACGGCGGAGGCTCGTCGCTGTTCGAGGCGGGCGTTTGGTTTTTCACCGGCCTTTTCGCTGCACCGTCAGTCGCCTACTGGATGCCGGTGGTGCGCCGAATCGGTCTCATCAATGTTTTCGCGCTTGGCTGCGTGGTGGAGGCTTCCGGCGTCGCAGCCAGTGTGCTCGTGCCCCTGCCTTTCGGTCCCCTGATTGGCGGAGCATTTCTCGGCGGCACCTTTGTCATGGTCACCGCTTTCGGCTTGCAGGCGGGCCGCGAACTGGCGCAGGACAGCCCGCGGAAGGCCCTTGCGCTGATGACTGCCGCCTTTGGAGTTGGCCAGATTCTGGGCCCGGTTGTGGCCGGATATCTGGCCGATTGGACCGGGAGCTACACATGGGCTAGTCTGGCCGCCGCCGGTGGCTTGCTTGGCGCGGGCGTGATCGTGCTCGCGTTCAGGCAGCGATGACCGGCATCCGGCCGGGCCGGAGCATCGGATTGGATCTTTGAGCGTCCGATCCGATCGAATGCGTCATTTTGGCGCAGATCGACCAATCGATGGCGGAGAGCCGCCGAACACTGAAGGTGATGAGCTGGATAAATACTTTGGTAAATGAGGCAAATCCTGGTTCCGACCGGAGGATTTGCCGCTTGCCGGGTCGTCACAAACACTGAGGGGGGACTTTATGTCCGACACAGACGCAATAGATCCTGAACTGACATCCGATTTCGAGGTCGGTCAGGACAATGTCCAGGTCCTCGGCCTGGATGTTCACAATCCTGTTTTTTTCGTTTCATCCGTTATCATCGTCGCTTTCGTGATCCTCACCCTGATCTTTGGTGAAGCGTCGTCTACATTTTTCAACTGGCTGCGCCCCGCGCTGACCGACACATTCGATTGGCCGCTGCTGATGGCAGCCAACGTTTTCGTTCTCTTCGGCCTGGCGCTTATCGTCACGCCGCTTGGAAATATCCGGCTTGGCGGGGTCGATGCGAGACCGGACTACAGCTACCTGGGCTGGTTCGCGATGTTGTTCGCGGCCGGTATGGGCATCGGCCTGATGTTCTTCGGTGTCTCCGAGCCTCTGTCGCATTACGCAAGTTCCTTCGGAGGTGCCGTTGTTGAGAACGGCGTGCGCACCGACTGGGCGCCGCTTGCCGGCGCGCTGAACGATCCGGAGGCTGCAAGGCTCAATGCAATGGCTGCGACGATCTTCCATTGGGGTCTGCACCCCTGGGCGATCTATGCCATCGTTGCGCTTGCGCTGGCGTTCTTCTCCTACAACCGCGGTCTGCCGCTAACCCTGCGTTCGGCGTTCTATCCGCTTCTCGGCGAGCGCGTCTGGGGCTGGCCGGGCCACGTCATCGACACCATGGCGGTTTTCGCCACCCTGTTCGGTCTTGCAACCTCGCTCGGCTTCGGCGCGGAGCAGGCCATGGCCGGTCTCGACTTCCTCTTTGGTCTGGGAGTGGCGGACACCGCCAAGGTGATCCTCATTCTTCTGATCACGGGCGTTGCGCTGATCTCTGTGGTCGCCGGCCTCGATGCCGGGGTCAAGCGGCTGTCGGAAATCAACATGGCGCTTGCCTTCCTGCTTTTGGGCTTTGTGCTGGTTCTCGGACCAACCGCCGTGATTGCGTCGGGTTTCTTTGAAAACACGGTGGCCTACGCCAAGAATCTGCTGCCTCTGTCCAATCCGTTCGGTCGTGAAGACACCAACTTCATGCACGGATGGACGGCATTCTACTGGGCCTGGTGGATTTCCTGGTCGCCGTTCGTGGGCATGTTCATCGCCCGGGTCTCGCGGGGACGAACCGTGCGGGAGTTCATCACCTGCGTGATCCTCGTTCCGACCGTGGTCTGCATCGTCTGGATGTCCACCTTCGGCGGCTCCGCCATCGACCAGGTGATCAACCAGGGCAATGAGGCTGTCGCAAATTCCGATCAGGCGGTCATGCTGTTCGAGATGCTCAAGTCCTATCCGTTGACTCAGATCGCGTCCTTCATCGGCATCGTGCTGGTGATCGTGTTCTTCGTCACCTCATCGGACTCGGGCTCGCTCGTCATCGACACGATCACTGCCGGCGGCAAGGTCGATGCCCCCGTCGCGCAGCGCGTGTTCTGGGCCACCTTCGAAGGTATCGTCGCGATCGTGCTGCTGATTGGCGGCGGTCTCGGAGCCTTGCAGGCTGCGGCCGTGGCAACGGGTGTGCCGTTCGCTGCGCTGCTGCTTCTGATGATCTGGTCCACCTACAAGGGCCTGATGCAGGAACACCAGATGCTCAAGAACAAGTAACGCAGTCCCCTGGACAACAAGCAAGATGGCCCGCTCTCCCCACTAGGGAGGGCGGGCCATTGTTTTTGCACAATGGCGTGATTGTACTTCCAGTCGATTGCCGCGCCAATCACAGTATCCTAGGTACTGTCTCAACGAACCAAGAATCACGTTCCGGCCTGCCGGAACCAAAAGCGGGATCTGCCACACGTGTTTGTTTCCTTCTTCCCCACGCCGAAAACGTTTTTTCTCTCGGCGGTGGCCTGGACCGGACTTGCCATGGCAATCTGGTTTCTCGGGTTCAACCAATGGCAAACGGGCCTGAATATTCTCGGCGGATACGTTCCGCCGGTCATCGAAGGCGAGCGCCCGCCCTTCCTGTCGGCCGAACGGGCATGGACCTATATCTATATCGTCGCCAACGGCTTGCTGTTCGTCGCGGTCTGGGCGTTTATCGAGCGCAACAGGTGGTTCAAGTGGTCGGTTGCCGGAACCACGCTGATTTTGTTGTCGACCTATTTCAATGTTCAGATTTCGGTTTACCTGAACGACTGGTACGGTGATTTCTACGACCTGATCCAGCGGGCGCTGAGCGAGCCGGGAACGGTGACCGCAAGCGATTATTTCGGCAAACTCGCCACCGTCGCCTGGATCCTTATCCCCTACATCATGGTGCTGGTGCTGCTCGATTTCTTCGTGTCGCACTATGTCTTCCGCTGGCGCACGGCAATGAACGACTATTACATGCGGCACTGGCCAAGGCTCCGCTCAGTCGAAGGCGCGGCCCAGCGCGTTCAGGAAGACACCATGCGCTTCGCCCGCATCGTCGAGGGCCTCGGTGTCTCCTTCGTTCGCTCGATCATGACGCTGATTGCCTTTCTGCCGCTGCTTTACGGGCTGTCGCAGCAGGTCACCGAGTTGCCTGTCATCGGGCAGGTCGATGGGTCGCTGGTCTATGTGGCGCTCCTGTCGGCGGCCTTCGGCACGGTGCTTCTGGCCGTCGTCGGCTTCAAGCTGCCTGGACTGGAGTTCAACAACCAGAAGGTGGAGGCCGCCTACCGCAAGGAATTGGTCTATGGTGAGGACAGCGCCGAGCGTGCGGCGCCGCCGCATGTGAGCGAATTGTACTCGGCGGTCCGCCGCAACTATTTCCGGCTGTATTTCCACTATCTGTATTTTGGCATCGCGCGCTGGTCCTACCTGCAGGCGTCGAATTTCGTGCCGCTGATCGCGCTGGGTCCGACGGTCGTTGCGGGTGCGATCACGCTCGGTGTGTTCACCCAGATCAACAACGCCTTCGGCCAAGTGGAAGAGAGCTTCAAGTTCCTTGCCAATTCATGGACCACGATCATCGATCTGTTGTCGATTCACAAACGCCTGATTGCCTTCGAGGCGCTGATCCATGGCGAGCCGCTTCCCGATCCGATGCCCGGCGCCAGCAACGCCTGAAGCATGCCCTGGCGCGACCTGGCGGAGGCCGCGCCGGGTCTCTGGTCATCTGTTCTGATCGGGGTCAGCTGTCCTGATCGGATGGCTGCGGTTGCAAGCGCCGCATGGCCTCCTGGTAGGTGATGCATGCCACCTCTGGCCGCCCGCAGGTCTCAAGCGCAAAGCGCTCAAGTGCACGCCAGTAGGCGCCGCCGTTCATTTCAACAAAATGAAACCCCAGCTGAAGCGGGCGGCGCTTGCCGGAATACTCGGCCTCAAAGGCGGTCCGGAATGCATCAAGCGCGCGCATCTCGAACTCTTCGCTCTTCGACGGATCTTCCTCTGCGCCCGAGTGGCGGACAAAGAGATTGTAATCCATCGCGATGATTGGCCGCCCGTTCGGACCTTCCGGAACCATCGGAAGCGCAAACCGGGCCACCGGTTGCGTGAAGTCCGGAAAGGCCGGTCCGTCCGAAACGGTGCTGGCGTCATAGCTCAGCCCGTGATCGGCGAGCGCCGCATGTAGCGCTGTGCCGGTCGAAAGATAGGGCGCGCGGAACCCCTTGATCTCCGAGGCAACGAAGTCGCTCCAACCGGCCGGCGGTTGTACTTCATTCTCCGCCCACGCATTCGAGACAACCCCGTCGAACTGGTCGAATTCGGCACTCCAGTCGTCTTTGCTCCAGTCCTTGCCGTCGAAGTGGCCGCAGCCATGGCTGCCGATTTCATGGCCTTCTTGATGCGCGGCCCAGATATGGCCGAGCCGTTCGACGACATCGGCGCGGTCGGGCGCAAAGCCGACATTGGACCGTCCGGCGGAATGGCCCGGCGCCTTGTAGGTCTTCCGCGCATCGCGGCTGATCAGAAACGTGCAGGACAGAAAATAGGTGAATTTTGCACCGGTGAGCTCGCCGGTCTTCAGGCTCCTCTGCCAGAGGCGGTTGTCATGGGCGCCGTCAAAGGAGATCAGAACGATCTGCTCGGGCCGAGCCGCCTCTGCTGCCGCGGCGTCCAAGGATGTCAGGAGCAGGACAATCGCGCCGGTCAGGCCGCCCGCGGACAATCTGGCGCCGGCTCCACCGGCCGGCTGTTTTGGAAAAGTCATGTGCAGGCAACCCGTTTCACGCGCAATCGGAACAACTCCAGCATGTGTGGCGGGCAAATGCGGCGGTCGTGTGGATATGGGTTTACGAGGCGCAGCGCACGCACCGCTCCGCCATCGGGTCTATGGCAAGACGCTTGTCCGGGATTGCTTCTCCGCAGTCCGTGCACCAGCCGTACTCGCCGATGGCCAGCCGCCGTTCCGCCATCTCGACGCGGACCAGATCGCGCTTTCGCGCGCGCTCCTGCGCTTCCGCCATCTTCTGCTGTTGCATGGCGTCCATGCGCGACAACCGGCCGACCGACTGCTGATCGAGAGCAACGGGCGCGCGGGCCTCTTCGGTCATGACCGACATGGCTTCCAGTTCGGCTTTTTTCTCATCGAGTCGGCGTCGGGCGGCGTCCAGATCAGGTTCCATGGTCCAATATTGAAACAAGCCGATCGTCGAGACAATGCGCCACATGAAGTTTCCGCGAAGGCTTGCCGCCGCCGCTTTGCTTCCTTGCCGCTCCGGGCTATGTTGCCGCCAAATTCGGATCGGGTTGCCCGGTCGCGCTTAAGGGAGTTTCTGAATGATCTGGCTTGTCATCGGCCTTGTGCTGTTCCTGGGAATCCATTCTGTCCGTATCGTCGCGCCGGAGTTCCGTCAGGCCCAGATCGAAGCGCGCGGGCTCTCTGCATGGAAAGGCATCTACGCCGTCGTGGCGATCATCGGCTTTGTGGTCCTGGTCTGGGGCTACGGCCAGGCGCGCCTTGATCCCGTTGTCTTCTGGGTTGCGCCCGCATGGATGAGCCATCTGGTCGCGCTGTTGATGATCTTCGTCATGATCCTGCTTGTGGCCTCCCAGTTGCCCGCAGGAAGGATCAAGGCGGCGGTCAAGCACCCCATGCTTCTCGCCGTGAAGATCTGGGCCTTCGCCCATCTGCTGGTCAATGGCGATCTTGCATCGATCCTGTTGTTCGGCAGTTTTCTCGCATGGGCGGTTGTTGACAGGATCTCGGAAAAAAGGCGTCTGAGGGCAGGGCTTACGACCAATCCCGTCGCAGGACCGGTGAAATGGGATATCATTTCGATTGTCGGAGGTCTTGTCGTCTATGTTCTGTTCCTGGTCTGGCTGCACCGGCTGTTGATCGGTGTTCCTCCGATCATCGGTATCTGACCCGGGTCTCAGGCGGTTTCGCGTGCTTTCGTGACGCTCCCCCCCTTACAGGAGCCTGAAAATCCGCTAGAAGGCCTCACGAAACGCCCGTTGCGGCATGATTGAGAGAGGACCGGCGCAACGCCGGTAACGCTATGAGCGACGACAATTCAACCTTTATCCGCGAGGTCAACGAGGACCTGCGTTCGGACTATTTCAAGGCGCTGTGGGCGCGGTTCCGCTTCCTCATCATCGGCGCCGCCATAGCGATTGTCGCGGTGACCGCCGGTCTGCGCGGTTGGCAATACTGGCAGGAAAGCACCGCCGCACGTTCCGGCGACGCCTTCCTTGCCGCGCTCGAACAGGCGCGCGAAGGCAACACCGACGCAGCACTTGCAGGTTTTGAAGACCTCGAAGAGACGGGACACGGCGCCTATCCGGTCCTCGCCCGCATGCGCGCGGCCACGGTCCTTGCCGATCGCGGCGATACCGCGGAAGCCATTTCGGCCTTTTCCTCGGTTGCCGGCGATGCATCCCAACCTTCCGCAATCCGCGACACCGCACGTTTGCGGGCAGCCTATCTTCTGGTTGACCACGGCAGCTACGACGAGGTCTCCGCCCAGGTCGAGGTCCTTGCCGTTCCCGGCAATCCCTTGCGTCATTCCGCGCGTGAGGCGCTGGGGCTTTCGGCCTTCAAGGCAGGGGATCTGGATCGGGCCTCACAATGGTTCGGAGAGATTGCCGCGGACAACCAGACGCCCGCTGGCGTCGCCAATCGCGCGAGCCTCATTCTCGATCTGATCGCCGCGCGCGGTGGCGCATCCTGAGTGCGCCGGGCCAATCCGGCTTGAGCACCGCTGCACGGTTTCAACGGTGAGGGAGACACCATGAGCCTGACCCTTGCCATTGTCGGCCGCCCGAATGTCGGCAAGTCCACATTGTTCAACCGCCTAGCCGGGCGCAAGCTCGCACTGGTCGACGATACCCCCGGCGTAACGCGCGACAGACGACCCGGGGATGCGCGCCTTGTAGATCTGCGCTTCACCATGATCGATACCGCGGGCCTTGAAGTGGCCGGTCCCGACACGCTCGAAGGCCGGATGCGCGCCCAGACCGAGGCGGCAATCGACGAGGCCGATGGCGCGCTGTTCCTGATCGACGCCAAGGCAGGCCTTACGCCGGCGGATGAACTGCTCGCCGATATCCTGCGCAAGCGCGGCAAGCCCGTGGTGCTGGTCGCCAACAAGGCGGAGGCGAAGGGTGCGGAATCGGGCATGCTCGATGCATGGCGGCTCGGTCTCGGCGAGCCCTGTCCGGTCTCCGCCGAACATGGCGGCGGCATGCTTGACCTGCGCGATGCGATCGTCGAGGCGTTCGGCGAGGAACGCTGTTTTCCCTCAAGCGACAGCGCCTTTGCCGAAGCCGTGACCGATGTCGACGTCCCCACCCCCGCCGACGGGGCGGACGAGAATGACGAAGGCCCCGAATACGATGAAACAAAGCCGTTGCGTGTGGCCATCGTGGGCCGCCCCAACGCCGGAAAATCGACCCTGATCAACCAGTTTCTCGGTCAGGATCGTTTGCTGACCGGTCCCGAAGCCGGCATCACGCGCGATTCCATCGCCGTCGACTTCGACTGGAAGGGCCGCAAGATCAAGCTGTTCGACACGGCGGGACTGCGGCGCAAGGCGCGGGTCCAGGAAAAGCTGGAAAAGCTCTCAGTTGCCGACGCATTGCGGGCGATCCGCTTTGCCGAGGTGGTGGTGGTGGTCCTCGACTCCACCATCCCCTTCGAAAAGCAGGATCTCCAGATCGCCGATCTGATCGTCCGCGAGGGCAGGGCGCCGGTGATCGCCTTCAACAAGTGGGACCTGATCGACAACCGCCAAGAAAAGCTCGCCGAATTGCGCGAGATGACCGATCGCCTTCTGCCCCAGATCCGTGGCATCCGAGCCGTCACCGTCGCCGGGCAGACCGGGGAGGGGCTTGAACGGCTGATGGAAAACATCGCCCTGGTCCACCGTGTCTGGAACAAGCGCATTTCGACGGCCAAGCTCAATCGCTGGCTCGATCATGTGGTCGGTCATCACCCGCCGCCGGCTGTTTCCGGCCGCAGGCTGAAGCTCAAGTACATGACCCAGATCAAGGCCCGGCCTCCGGGCTTCATGATCTCGTGCACGCGGCCCGACGCGGTGCCTGAATCCTACACCCGCTACCTGATCAATTCGCTCAGGGCGGATTTCGAGATGCCCGGCGTGCCGCTTCGAGTGGTCTATCGCAGCGGCGACAATCCCTATGCGCCCAAGGACGGCAAGCCCCGTCGGCCTTCACTTATGCCGAAGAAATCCGCGATGCGTTCGAAGAACGCGGGGAGCGGAAAATCGAAGCCCGCCAAGCCGAAGCCTGCGAAAAAGCGCGGCTGAGCGCCGGGGCGAAACGATTCGGGTTCGTCGGGCGCTGCGCCCGGCTTTGCGCCGCTCGTGCGCAATTGGCTCCGGCCATGAAATGATCCCAAACCTGCCTTGGACATGCCGCGATCTTTGGCCAGAGACTTGGCTCTGGGCGCAAGGTTGCTTCGACCTGTTCCGGCATTAACGCTCCATCAAGGTTAATGCTCCATTCTAATACGCAGTGCCCAGTTGCGTATGTTGAGTTCCGGAGTAGTTGCCTTGCGTCATAAGCGTCGTTTGTCCGCCAGCGGCCATTCCCTGCTCGGTCGTTTCCGTTTCCCCGCGCCGATCCTGTTCGGACTTGCGGCTTTTGTTTCCACACCGACGATCACGTCCCACGCGGACATGACAGCGATGCTTGCCGGAGGGGAAACCTCCCAGGCGCGCTGGCAGACCCATCTGACTGCCTCGCCGGCAGGTTCGATCCAGACGGCGGAACTTGAGTTCGTCGATCCGATCCTGACCTCGTCGACCGCTTCCGGCGCCGGCGTGACGCTGCCCAATGGCGACAAGATCGCCTTCAAGGGCAAGATCGGTGTCGCCGATCCACGCCCTGATGCCGAGCGGGTCACCCGTCATCTCAAGAAGGGCCGGGTCATTGCCGTCGCGCCGGTCAGTCCGCCCAAGGATTTTTCCGCCGGCTCGGTGCTTGAACGCCAGTCGAGCCTGCTGCGCCCGTCCATCGATACCGATGAAGCCATGGCATTTCTCAAACCCGCCATTCGTGGCAAGGAGATAGAGATCGCCACCGCGTTTTACTCAAGCGAAAAGCCGAAGCAGCAATCCCGGGTGCCGGCAATGCTCGCGAGCCTGGTGACAAACGACAACGCGGATATCCTCGCCACCGCCTATGCGCCTCCCGCGCCCGACTACGCACGCCAGTCGCCGTTCAGTTCTGTGCTGCGCGAACAGCCGGTGCGCGGCCGCTTCATCCCGCCGGTAACACCCGAAGATCATGCCTGGGCGGCGACGCCGCTGCCGGCGAAGGTTTTTTCCGCAGCCGAGCAGCGCTGCCTTGCCGCAGGCATCTATTTCGAGGCCCGCGGCGAAAAGCTTGAAGGCCAGGCCGCCGTTGCCCAGGTGATTCTCAACCGGGTGCGAAACCCGACCTATCCCAACACCATCTGCGGCGTCGTGTACCAGAACAAGCACTGGCGCAATCGCTGTCAGTTCTCCTTCGCCTGCGATGGCATCAAGGATCGCGTGCGCTCCCCGAAACACTGGGATATGGCCGAGGAAATCGCCCTGGCGACGACCGCGGGCAAGATCTGGCTCGATGAGGTGGGATCATCGACCCATTATCACGCCACCTATGTCAGCCCGCCCTGGGCCCGCAAGATGCGAAAGGTCGGCCGTATTGGCCTGCATATCTTCTATGTCACCTACGGTGGCGGCTGGTCGTAACGGGCCGGTCACCGCCGGCGGCGTCTGCGTGAGTCTGACGCAGCGGGCCAAGTTTTTCTGATACTTCTGTAGCGGTATGATTTTCCTGCTCTTCAAGTCATTGAAAAATATAGAGAAATAAGCCGAACAGGACGGGCGCAGCGCGCCTTGACTATAACCAAGCCTAAAACTATGTTGCGCCCGACTTCAAAGCGGCCTTTTTGTGGCCGTTGCTGGTAGGTCAGGAGTGCGCGTCCATGGATGAAAAGCGCGGGTCTGGCGACCCGGACACTCCGGATACCGGCAATGGCGGCTCAGATGGCCGATCAGAGAGCCTTGAGGCCCGTAGACAGCGTCTGAATTCCGAACTTCTGGCCCGCCGCAAGGTGGAACCGGAAAAATCTTCAGACCAGAATTCTGCAAAGGGCTTCGCGCTTGCGATCAAACTGTCGAGCGAGTTCATCGCCGGCGTGGTCGTTGGAGCGCTGATCGGCTATCTGATGGATCGTTTTGCGGGCACGGCGCCCTGGGGCATGATCGTTTTCCTGCTCTTGGGTTTTTGTGCCGGTGTGCTCAATGTTCTGCGTTCGACTGGCGCGGTTGCCCCGTCCGATCCTACCGGACACAACCGGACCGGCGACCGGAACGGTGACAGGTAAAAATAAGTCCGGTTTGTCCGGATAGCGAGAAAGAGGCGTCAGGTGGCCAACGATCCGATTCACCAGTTCCAGATCAGCAAAATCGTGCCTATCGAGATTGGCGGGCTGGATCTGTCCTTCACCAATTCCTCGCTTTTCATGGTGGCCACGGCAGCTGCCGCCGCCGGCTTTCTGTTCCTGACAACGAGCAATCGCGGGCTGGTTCCTTCGCGGCTGCAGTCGGTCTCGGAAATGTCCTATGAATTCGTCGCCTCGATGTTGCGCGACGGTGCGGGATCGCAGGGGATGCGTTTCTTCCCGATGGTGTTTTCGCTTTTCATGTTCATCCTCGTGGCAAACCTGATCGGCATGTTCCCCTATTTCTTTACCGTGACCAGCCACATCATCGTCACTTTCGCGCTGGCGATGCTGGTGATCGGAACCGTGGTGGTCTACGGCTTCTGGAAGCACGGGTTGCACTTCCTCAATCTCTTCGTGCCTTCCGGGGTGCCGGGCATTCTCATGCCGCTGGTGGTGATGATCGAGGTCATCTCGTTTCTTTCGCGTCCCATCAGCCTATCGGTTCGTCTCTTCGCCAACATGCTGGCGGGCCACATCACGCTGAAGGTCTTTGCCGGCTTTGTCGTGTCGCTCGGCAGCCTTGGCGCGCTGGGCATCGGCGGTGCGATCTTGCCGCTGATCATGACCGTGGCCCTCACAGCTCTCGAATTCCTCGTCGCCTTCCTTCAGGCTTACGTCTTTGCGGTGCTGACATGCATGTACCTCAACGACGCCCTGCATCCCGGCCACTAGGATCCGTTCACCGGCGGGCATCCGCCACCAATCAGTTGCATCCATCCCATTCCAAAGGAGCTCAATCATGGAAGCAGAAGCAGCAAAGTACATCGGCGCCGGCATCGCTTGCCTCGGCATGGGTGGCGCAGGCATCGGCCTCGGCACCATCTTTGGCAACTACCTGGCAGGCGCTCTGCGCAACCCGTCGGCAGCTGACGGCCAGTTCGGCCGCCTCATCTTCGGCTTCGCCGTGACGGAAGCTCTGGGCATCTTCTCGCTGCTCGTCGCTCTCCTTCTGCTCTTCGCCGTCTGATACCGACGACTGAAGACTAGGCTTGCCGCGCCGGATCCTCCGGCGTGGCAGTTCATCTGGAGGTGACCATGCTTGTTGTGACCGCGGCTCATGCCCAGTCCAACCCCACCGAAGGGACACATTCGGAAACCGGTGCGCACGGCGCCGACGCCCAAGGTGGCGGCGTTTTTCCGCCCTTCGATCAATCGACCTTTGCTTCGCAGCTTCTGTGGCTGGCGATCACCTTCGGGCTGTTCTATCTGCTGATGTCGCGGGTCATCGTGCCCCGGATCGGAAGCATTCTGGAACATCGGCGCGACCGGATCGCCCAGGATCTCGATGAAGCTAACCGGCTGAAGGAAGAAGGCGACAACGCAATCGCCGCCTACGAGCAGGAATTGGCCGAAGCACGCAAGAAGGCTGCGGCAATTGCCGAGGCTGCGCGTGAAAAGGCTAAGGCTGCGGCAAACGCCGAACGCAGTGCGACTGAAGCCGAACTCTCTACTAAGATGGCTGAAGCCGAAAAGAGCATTGCGGCCATCAAGGCCAAGGCTCTTGCGGACGTGGATACCATTGCCGAGGAAACCGCCAGCGATCTGGTCAAGCATCTGCTGGGCGGTTCCGTGACCAAAGCCGAGGTCGCCAGCGCGATCCGTGCTGCGTCCGGCAAGTAATCGGGAGAGACTATTATGGACGCTACATTCTGGGCTCTCGTCGGATTGATCATTTTTCTTGGCATCCTGGTTTACGTCAAGGTTCCGGGCACGATGGCAAGCGCGCTCGACAAGCGTGCCGATCAGATCCGCAATGAACTCGAACAGGCGAAAAAACTGCGCGAGGAAGCGCAGCAGCTCCTGGCCGAGTATCAGCGCAAGCGCAAGGAAGCCGAAGCGGAAGCTGCGGATCTCGTAAGCGCTGCCGAAAGGGAAGCTGCCGCTCTTCGGGCCGAAGCCAAGGCCAAGACCGAAGACTATGTCAGTCGCCGCACGGCGATGGCCGAGCAGAAGATCAAGCAGGCCGAGACGGATGCGATCAACGAGGTTCGAGCTTCGGCTGTCGATCTGGCGATTGCCGCCTCGGAAAAGCTGATCGAAAAGAAGGTCGATGCGAAAGCAAACGACGCGCTCTTTACAAAGTCTCTGACCGACCTGAAGGCGCGTTTGAACTAGACCTCAATCCGTCTTGCTCAATGAACAAAGGCCGGGGGGCAACCCCGGCCTTTTTCGTGTCTGCCGGCCCTCTCGCCTGCAGCCGGGGACGCCTCACTATGCCTCAGCCAGCCCGCAAGGGGCGGAAGCTCATCCTGTGCAACGGGCATGGACCGTGGTCGGCGATTGCAGACAAATGGCGTGCCGAACCGTAGCCCATGTGGCTGTCGAACCCGTAGAGGGGATGTATGAGGGCTGCCCGCACCATCATGCGGTCGCGCATCACCTTGGCGACAATCGATGCGGCTGCAATCGAGAGGCAGCGTGCGTCGCCCTTGATGAGCGCGCGGGCGGAGCAGGGAAGACCATCCGGGATGTCGCGTCCGTCCACAAGCGCATAACCCGCCTTGACCGGCAAGGCCATCACGGCGCGCCGCATCGCAATCAGGCTGGCCTTGCGGATATCGGTCGCGTCGATTTCCCGCGCGGAGGCGCTGGCGACACCGACGATCGAAGTCGCGAGGATCTCCTCGAACAAGGTTTCGCGTGCTTTTCGGCTCAGCGCCTTGGAATCATTGAGGCCAGAGGGAGTGGCCGCCGGATCGAGGACCACGGCGGCCGCCACGACCGGTCCGGCGAGAGGGCCACGCCCGGCCTCGTCAAGACCCGCGACAAACGAAAACCCGCTCCCGGTCATGTGCCGTTCGAAACGGTTATCGGGCGCGGGCGGAATATCGGGAAACAGCGAATCGGGCGGGGTGCGAGCCATGTTGCGGCGCAGCTTGCACACCCGCCCGATCCTCTGCAAGGCCCGGCGGCACGGGGCGGGGGAGGCCGCTCGGGCACCGGATCATCCCAAAAGGGGCGGAGGGCGATCCGGGGTTGAAGGGGAGGCGGTGCACATGTCGCACAAGTCGCCTCCGCGAAGTCTACAGAAGGCTCAGTTGCACGCCGTCGCCCAGCGGAGGCACGAAGTGATCGGTCCTCAGAGGTGTCTTGCGAAGATTGAGTCCAAGACGCTTGCAGGTCATCTGAAAGCGGCGTGCAACCTGCCAGGCGTAAGGTCCTGTTCCGCGCATCCGCTTGCCGAATTCGGCGTCATAATCCTTCCCGTCACGCATTGACCGGATCAGTGACATGACGTGCCTGTAGCGGTCAGGGTAATGCCGGAGCAGCCAGTCGCGGAACAGCGGGCTGACCTCGATCGGCAGCCGCAGCATCACATAGCCTGCCGCATCCGCGCCGGCGGCCTTGGCCGAATCGAGGATCCGCTCGATCTCGTGATCGTTGAGGCCCGGGATCACCGGAGCCGCCATTACGGAAACAGGAATCCCGGCTTCCGAAAGCGACCGCATGGCCTCAAGCCGCTTTTCAGGTGTCGAGGCCCTGGGTTCCATCGTGCGTGCGAGTTTGCGGTCGAGCGTCGTCACCGACAGCGCCACCCGCGCGAGCCCTCGTGAGGCCATGCGAGACAGGATGTCGATGTCCCGGGTCACCAGCGCGGATTTGGTGACGATGCCCACCGGATGACCCGCAGCCTCAAGCACTTCGAGCATCTGCCGCATGATCCGCCACTGCCGCTCGATCGGCTGGTAGGGATCGGTGTTAGTGCCAATGGCAATCGGCTGCACCTTGTAGCCGGGTTTGGACAGTTCGCGTTCCAGCAACCGCGGCGCATCGGGTTTGGCAAACAGCCGAGCCTCGAAATCGACGCCTGCAGACAAGCCCATATAGGCGTGCGAAGGCCGGGCGAAGCAGTAGACGCACCCGTGCTCGCAGCCACGATAGGGATTGACCGAGCGGTCAAACGAAAGGTCGGGCGACTGGTTGCGCGTGATCACGCTCCGCGGCTTTTCGATCTGCACTTCCGTCTTGAAGGCGCCGAGCTCCTCGATGCTGCTCCAGCCGTCGTCGAAGACCTCGCGGCTCGTGGGCTCGAAGCGGCCCGGCATGTTAAGCCCTGCGCCCCTACCACGAACACGGTCGTCGGCCACGCGCAACCCGCTTGCCCGGACCAGAGCGTCTGCTTCCATGGGCTGCAACGATGGTGCGAAGGCGGTCTGTTTCAATGTCGAAAGGCTGGGCATGAGACCTCCGGTTGCTTGACTGGGTATGGCGCTTGGTTTGTTCCAGTGATTATTTTCCTATTGCAAACGGCGGAACATAGCAAGAACAAAATTCGGAATAGACGCCTTTCTGGCGGATCGGTTGGTGGAGTCCGGTGGGTTCGGGATCAGGCGTTTCAAGACGGAAAGGCCTACGCCTTCCGTATCTCTTTGATTTCAGAAGGCAGTCGCATAAAAGGAGAGCATGATTAGCGTCTTTATCGAATGCAAGGATCAGGAAAGCGCCTTGGCGGTCACGCTCGCTTCGCTCGTGTCAGGCGCGGTCGAAGGGTTGGTTGCCGAAGTGGTGATTCTCGATCGGGGATCGCGGGACGGAACGGCTAGGCTGGCCGATGCGGCCGGTTGCAGGTTCATCACCAACGGGGACCTGCGCGAAGCGGTGCGCTCGGCGCGCGGCGACTGGTTGCTGCTCATCGAACCGGGCGCAAGGCCGATGCTGGGATGGGTCGATCAGATCGGCCAGCACCTGGCGCTCGGCGGACAGGCTGCCAGAATGCGGCCCTCCCGGGAATACCGCCTGCCGTTTTTTGCCAGATGGAGGCGGCGGCTGTCGGCGCTGGAGCATGGCGCACTGATTCCGAAGCGCCAGGCGATCGCCAATGCACGACCCGACCAGTCTCTTGAGAGTCTGGCGCGAGGCGTCGCCATGAAAAAACTGCACTGCGAAATCGTGCCGGCTGCCGTGCTGGCATTCTCCTGAGGACCAAAGCTTCGCGCGCCCTGCCAGAAAGACTGTCAGCCGCTTCTGACAGGGTCAATTGGACGCCGATTTTATGGCAAGGTCGCCGTTGCAGCCACGAACCAGCCGGGGCTGTCTTGCTGTATTGCGGTTGCCGCCGCTTCCGCTGCGAGCCGGTTTTCGAAGATCCCGAAGCAGCTGGCCCCTGATCCGGACATGCGGGCAAACAGCGCATCGGCTTTGCGAAGCGCGTCGATGCTGTGCCTGATTTCCGGCACTGCAGACGCGGCAGCAGGTTCAAGGTCGTTTCGCGTTTCGGCAAGCCAGAACAGAAGGCTTTCCAGATCAGTCCAGGTGTTCGCTGAGGGCAGCGGCGGGTTGTACCGGCGTTGAAGCGCCTTGAACACCACCGGGGTCGACACGGGAACGCGCGGATTGACGATCACCAGTTCGAGCGGAAAGCCGATTTCGACCGGAGCGAGGCGCTCGCCAATGCCGCTCGCGATCAGGGGACGCTGCAACAGGCACATCGGGACGTCGGCGCCGAGTTGAAGCCCGATCCTGGCCAGGGCCGCACTATCCGCCTCAAGCCCCCAGAGGCTCGCGAGAAGCCGCAAGGCTGCCGCCGCATCGGCCGATCCGCCTCCGATACCCGACGCGACAGGCAGGGCTTTTTCAAGGTGGAGATGCACCGGCGGGGCCTCCCGGCCGCTTGCAAGTGCTTCCGTCCGGAGAGCGTTACGGGCACGGCACACCAGATTGTCGCCGGATGCGTCGCCGAGCAGGGGACCGGCTTCCGGTCCACTGATCGTGAACCTGTCCTCATCAGCCGTTTCAGCCGTTAGGCGATCCCCAAGAGCGGTAAAGACGGCAAGCGTCTCGATGAGATGATACCCGTCGTCCCGGCGACCGGTTACATGCAGCGCGAGATTGAGCTTGGCGGGGGCGTCAACAATCTCGAACCCGGCTTGCTTTGGCATCGGGGCGGGATCTCAGTGGAGCGAACCCGATGATCCCGCGCCGAGGAGCTTCGCATGCCGCTCGAAAACCTCGTTGGGACCCGCGTCGCCCTTCTTGTCGGGACCGGCGCCCTTGAGCTCGGGCGCCTCATCCTGCTTGGTGCCGTCGGCAGCCGTGGCGGGTACGGCTGATTCATCCTCGACAAGCCCGTTGGCGAGCTTGTCTTCGATCTTCTGTTTCAACTCCTCGTCCGGATCGCTCGACAGCGCACGGTTCCATTGGAACGTGGCTTCAAGCTTGCGCCCGACTTTCCAGTAGGCATCGCCAAGATGATCGTTGATCGTGGGATCGGACGGCCGCAATTCAACAGCCCGCTCGAGTTCGCGCACCGCGTCCTCGTATTCACCGAGCCGGTAATGCGCCCAGCCAAGCGAATCGACGATGTAGCCGTCATTCGGACGCAGATCCACGGCGGCACGGATCAGGTCCATGCCCTCTTCCAGGTTCATGTTCATGTCGATCCATGAATAGCCCAGATAGTTCATCACCTGCGGCTGATCGGGATAGAGCTCGAGCGCCCGTTTGAAATGCGCCTCGGCGCGCGGCCACTGCTTTAGCCGTTCATTGGCAATTCCGGCCTGGAAGAACAGGTTCCAGTCATTGCGTGTTGGCGTCGGCCCGGCAACCGAAATGGCAGTCTCGTAGTTGAGCGCCATCTCCACATAGTCCTTGTCCCGCGACAACACGCTGCCATAGGCGAGGTAGCTTCTGAGATCCTTCGGATCGGATTCGATCAGGGACTTGAGATGATCCTTGGCCTCGGCGTTGCGGTCCAGATCGGCCAGCGCCAGCCCGAGCTGCAGTTCGGAAACGCGCCGCATCGGAGATTCGTCCGGCACCATGTCGTAAAGCGCGATCGCATCCTCGATCTTGCCCAGCCGTTCCTTTAGCCCGCCGAGAATCACCAGCGTGGCGGCGTCATCGGGGTCGAGCGCGCGGGCAAACTGCAGGTAGACAGCAACGGTTTCCTCGGCACCATCGCGGTTGAGTGCGGCAGCCAGTGTGAAAAACGCCGCCGATGCGCCCTGCTGCGCAGTGCGGATGCCGGGCTGCGGCTTGCCACCCTCTTCAATCAACTGTCTGAGCGCTGCAAGCGGCGCATAA
The DNA here is from genome assembly GCA_040216675.1 of Hoeflea sp. GTDB lineage: Bacteria > Pseudomonadota > Alphaproteobacteria > Rhizobiales > Rhizobiaceae > Hoeflea. Next base: position 617,385 of record JAVJOR010000004.1, read on the forward strand.
TTCGGAGTGAAATCCTCCCCGGCGGACAACGCGTCGAGAGCGGCGCGCTTGTTGCCTTCGCGCGCTTCCATGCTTGCCAGCGCCATCACCGCGCGGATGTAGGTATCGGGTGCGGCACCGCCACCCTGGGGATCTGCAACAAGGTCGGTGAAATGCGTCCGTGCCGCAGCTTTCTTGCCCTGTGCGAGCGCCATCGCGCCGGCATGATATCGGGTGAATACCGGGTACCAGGCCGGCCCCTCGAGCGAAAGAATAGCCTCGAGCGCCGCATCGCCCTTGCCGTCGCCATTATCCGCCCAGGCCTTGAGAAGAGTGTTGAGCAGCCGGTCGATCGGATTGGAGTTTGCCGGATCGAGAAGGTTTGCGGCCTTGCGGTATTCACGCTTGGCGATGGCGTCCACCGCCATGGCCATATGAGCCACCTGCTCGACCGAAGGATCGTCCTTGAGCTGACGTGCGAGCGCAACTCCCTCGGCGAAACGGCCATCGGTAAAGAGCGCCACCATCAGGCGCTGCTTGACCTCGATGTTTTCCGGATCGAACTCCAGCGCCTTTGTGTAGAACTCGATCGCATTGCCGGTATCGTTGTCGATGTCGGCAGTGCGCGCGGCCAGAAATGCGCTGGCGAAGCCGAGGAAATTGGGCTTTTCTTCCTCCTCGGTCGCCGCCTGTGCCGCCAAACCCGGAAAGCCGGTCATCGTCGAGCCAAGGGAAAGGAAAACGCCAAGCGCCACGCTGGCTGCAAGACGGGCTGTCATGTTTCGCCGCATAAATTCGTGCCTCATATTCTTGTGGCCGCGCATCGACCGTTCGCCGAAGCATTCTAGGCAACACCATGGCTTTTTTGGCGCAACGCGGCAAGTCGCACCCGAAGATGCAGACGACCTCCGGAAGGACAGGTGATGGCGTTCAGTTGGCGCGGTTCAGGCAGAAGGCAATGACTTCGAGCAGCGCCGACTTTTCCACCGAGTCGGGCAGTGGCGCCAGCGCATCGCGTGCAATCGACGCGTAATGCTCGGCGCGTGCCGTCGTATCCTTCAGGCTGCCGTATTTGGCGATCAGGCCGAGCGCCTTTTCGAGCGCGGCATCATCGCTGTTGCCGCCTTCGATCGCGTCACGCCAGAACGCACGCTCGGCCTCAGAGCCGCGCCGGTAGGCGAGCACCACCGGAAGGGTGATCTTTCCCTCGCGGAAATCGTCGCCCACATTCTTGCCGAGATCGCTTGCCGAACCGCCATAGTCGAGCACGTCGTCGATCAGCTGGAATGCCAGTCCCAGATTGATGCCGTAGGAGCGCAGCGCATTCCGCTCGGCCTTGCCGGCTTCGGCAATGATCGGACCGACCTCGCAGGCTGCCGAAAACAGCGCTGCGGTCTTGGCGCGGATCACGGAGAGATAGTCGTCCTCCGTGGTCTCCATGTTCTTGGCGACTGAAAGCTGCAGCACCTCGCCCTCGGCAATCACCGCAGCCGCGCCCGACAACACATCAAGCGCCTCGAGCGATCCGACCTCGACCATCATCTTGAAAGCCTGGCCAAGCAGGAAGTCGCCGACAAGAACACTCGCCTGGTTGCCCCAGATCATCCGCGCGGTCGAACGTCCGCGCCTTAGATCGCTTTCATCCACGACGTCGTCGTGCAGCAGCGTGGCAGTGTGCATGAACTCGACCGAGGTGGAGAGTTTCACATGGGCCTCGCCCTCGTAGCCGAACATGGTCGCCGATGCGAGCGTCAGCATCGGCCGCAACCGCTTGCCGCCTGAAGAGATCAGGTGGTTGGCAACTTCCGGAATCATCGCGACATCGGATCCCGCCTTGGACAGGATGAGCTGGTTGACGCGGTCCATGTCGGCACGGGTCTTTTCGACAAGCGGCTTGACCGACGCGTCACGTTGTTTTCCATTTTCCAGCGGTACGACTACGCCCAAGGCACCAGACTCCTGTTTGAAAGGTTGCGCTACATTATTCAGCACGGAACACTGCCGCAAGCGGCGAATTGGCACGGAAGAGGCTTGATATCTGATACGTTCGGATGAAACAAACACGCAGAGGACCATAGATGCACGATCTTATCCGCACCAACGACCCGGTGCTTATCTCCTTTGTCGAAAGCCTGATGCGGGATGCGGGGATTGGCTGCCTTGTAGCCGACAGCGGCATGAGCATTCTCGAAGGGTCGGTGGGTGTCATCCCGCGGCGCATTCTGGTGGATGAGGACAGCGCCTCGCAGGCCCGCCGGATTGTCATCGACGCCGGCCTCGAAAATGAACTCCGGCCATGGAACGAACGTGACGAGCGGCGCTGACGGGCCCCTTGAGGTTCCACAAAATTCGACGGCTTTGCCGGGAGTGCCTCCGGGCTACAGCATCGACGCGTTTCACCACGGCAGATTTCATGTCCTGCAGCCCGAAGCGGAAGGGCATCGCGCCGGGCTGGACGCCATGCTGCTTGCGGCGACCGTCCCGGCGGACGCCGAGGGGTCTCTCGTGGATCTGGGCGCTGGCGCGGGTGCAGCCGGTCTGGCTGTCGCAAGTCGGCTTGAAGGGATGCAGATCGCACTGGTTGAGCGTGCCCCCCGGATGATCGAGTGCGCGCGTATGACGATCGCGCATCCGCTGAACGCCCGTTTTGCGCCCCGCGTCAGGGTGATCGAGGCCGATGTGACCCTCCGCGGCGAGGCGCGCTGCGCGGCCGGGCTGGCCGACCGGGCCTTCGACCATGTGATCATGAACCCGCCGTTCAATTCGGCCCGCGACCGCACCACCCCCGATGAACTCAAGGCGCAAGCGCACGCGATGGATACACCCGATCTGTTCGAGGAATGGCTGCGAACAGCAAGCGCCATCCTCAAGCCGAGCGGACAGATCTCGCTGATCGCGCGACCCGAATCGCTCGCCGATATCCTTGCGGCACTTGAGGGGCGCTTTGGCGGCATCGAGATCACGGCTGTCTGCCCGCGTGCAGACGATGATGCCATCCGGATTCTCTTCACGGCGGTCAAGGGCAGCCGGGCCCGGTTGCTTCTGCGCGACCGGATCGTCATCCACGAAGGCCCGGGACGTGATTTTTCACCGCTCACGGACGATCTGGTAAACGGTCGCAGGGACTGGCCGCGCCGGAGGCGCCAATCAGCGCAAAAGCGCACGAAGTAACGGCTCGGGCGGTCGACCGCCATTGCACTGCCGGCCAAAAGACATACATGAAGCCAAGAAAATTCATCCGAACAAGCAGCCTTCGGGCCGCGACTCTTTTCAGGATTCTATCTTCATGCCCACTTTGAAGTCCTTTCTCCCGGCCCGTTTCCGCAAGGACGTCACCGTCATTCCGGTGGTTCGCCTGAACGGGGCCATCATGTCCGGTGGAAACCAGTTCCGTCAGAACCTCAATATGGCGAATGCGGCTCCTTTGCTGTCGCGCGCGTTTTCGGACAAGAAGGCACCTGCCGTGGCAATCATGGTGAACTCGCCTGGAGGATCGCCGGTCCAGGCGCGGCTGATCTACCGGCGCATCCGGGATCTGGCCGAAGAGAAAAACAAGAAGGTCCTGATGTTCGTCGAGGACGTCGCCGCCTCCGGCGGATACATGATTGCCTGTGCGGGCGACGAGATCATCGCAGATCCCTCATCGGTTGTCGGCTCGATCGGGGTCATCTCGGCGGGTTTCGGCTTTACCGGCCTGATCGACAAGATCGGCGTCGAGCGCCGGGTCTACACCGCTGGTCAGAACAAGTCTCTGCTCGATCCCTTCAAGCCGGAAAACCCAGAGGACGTCGCCTATCTCAAGGAACTGCAGCTCGAGATTCACAAGGTCTTCATCGATCTGGTCAAGCAGAGCCGCGGCGAGCACTTGAAGGACGATCCGGATCTGTTCACCGGCCGCTTCTGGACCGGTCAGCGCGGAAAGGAACTGGGTCTGGTCGACGATCTGGGCGATCTGCGTTCGGTACTGCGCTCCCGCTATGGCGACAAGGTGAAAATGCGTCTGATCGCGGCGCAGCGTGGTATTTTCGGGCGCAAGGTCCCAGGCGTTGCCACCGGACTTGCCGCGAATGCACTTGCCGGAATTGGCGAAGCAGGATTGAATGTGCTCGAAGAGCGTGCGCTTTGGGCCCGCTACGGACTGTGATGTCGAGGCATGACTGAAGGTCGGGCCTGAACCGCAAAGGGAGGAGGTCTCCATGCCGCAGTTGATATTGCTCGCCGCCGTCGGCGCGGTGGCCTGGATGGGCTATAAACGCTTTTTGTCAGAAGCCGAGCGCGTCAGCGCGCGCGTGCGTGATGCCGAAAAGGAAGCGAAGTCCGGAGCGCAGGGCACCCTGATCGAGGATCCCAAGACCGGCGAATACCGGCTCAGGAAGCCCGACGAATAGGCAGCACCCAGGGTTCTGCATCCGGGGCCGGTTTCATGCCATTGCGCGCGTCGGTCTGCTTTCACGCCCTTGACCGCATTCCTGAGCCGTGGCACCTGTCGCCGGCGCTCGCTGGGCCTGTGCGTCAGGCGCGCGAGCGCCGTCCGATTGCCGTCCACCCGGAACCACGCCATGCCCGCTCAAACGACTGCCAGCACATCCCCCGCCGGTCCAGACCACATGCATCCCACCCGTTCGTTTCAGGGGCTGATCCTGGCGCTGCACCGCTATTGGGCGGATTATGGCTGCGTGGTGCTGCAGCCCTACGATATGGAAGTGGGCGCCGGCACCTTTCACCCGGCAACCACGCTGCGGGCGCTGGGCCCGAGGCCCTGGAACGCAGCCTACGTGCAGCCTTCTCGCCGTCCCAAGGACGGCCGCTACGGTGAAAACCCAAACCGGCTGCAGCACTATTACCAGTACCAGGTGATCCTCAAGCCGAACCCGTCGAACCTTCAGGAACTCTATCTCGGCTCGCTCGCGGCGATCGGCATCGATCCGCTGCTGCACGATATCCGCTTTGTCGAGGACGACTGGGAAAGCCCGACGCTGGGTGCCTGGGGCCTTGGCTGGGAATGCTGGTGCGACGGAATGGAAGTCAGCCAGTTCACCTATTTCCAGCAGGTCTGCGGCATCGAATGCGCGCCCGTCGCCGGTGAACTGACCTACGGGCTCGAGCGCCTGGCCATGTATGTTCAGGGCGTGGACAATGTCTACGATCTCAACTTCAACGGCCGCGAGGGTGCGGAGAAGGTGACTTATGGCGATGTGTTCCTGCAGTCGGAGCAGGAATATTCGCGCTACAATTTCGAGATCGCCGACACCGCGATGCTGCTCAAGCACTTTGAGGATGCCGAAAGGGAGTGTGAGGCCATTCTGAAATCCGGCGCCCCCGGTGATGCGGGAGGTCTGCACAAATGCGTGTTGCCGGCCTATGACCAGTGCATCAAGGCAAGCCACGTCTTCAACCTGCTCGACGCTCGCGGCGTGATCTCGGTGACCGAGCGACAGGGCTACATTCTCAGGGTTCGCAATCTCTCGCGTCAGTGCGGCGAGGCCTTCCTGCTGACCGACGCCGGCGGGTTCAACCTGCGCCAGGCGGCGGAATAGGGCGCGTTGCCGGGGTCACGCTCAGGCACGACCGATCAGGCCTCTTCCTGCAGCAATTCCTGTTGAATTGCGTTATCCGAGGGAGACCTTTGCGTAGTCCGGATTGAGCGGATCGCGCGCCGAGAGGCGTTTGTGCTCGTACATCGCGATATCGGCACGCTTGACCAGCGAATCCATGCTCTCGCCCTCACGGCTGGTGGCGCGGCCGATCGAGACGCTCAACGGGGCATTGGAATAGAACTGATTGTTGATGTGCAGAAGCTCGTAGATGGTTTCGACCATCGTGGTTGCGGCCTTCGCATCGGCGCCGGGCATCAGCAGAGCGAATTCGTCGCCGCCAATGCGCGCTGCACTGTAGGGCCGCGAAACGACGCCTTCGAGCACTTCGCCAAAACGGCGCAGAAGCGAATCACCGGCGTCGTGGCCGAGCTGGTCATTGACCTGCTTGAGGCCGTTCAGATCCATGATGATCACCGACACCGGACGCAAGGACTTGCGTTCGAGCCGGTTGAGCTCATCGGTGTAGAAGGCGCGGTTGTAGAGTTTCGTAAGCACGTCATGCTTGCCGAGATATTCAAGATAGGCTTCCGCCTTCTTGCGTGCGGTGATGTCCGTCAGGGCGATCTGGACGAGCGACCAGTCACGCTCGTGGCCGGGAAGCACCGAGAAATGAAGCAGGATGTTGCGGATCGACCCGTCGAGTGCATAGTTCACGACCTCGCGGTGGTGATGCAGCTTGCCGTCCCACAGATCCAGAAGCTGTTCGCGAAAGGGTTTCTCCATCTCGTCGCGGAAGATCTCACTCTGCCGGGCAAGCAGTGTCTGCAGGTCGCTCGCACCGAAAAGCTCCAGTGTCGCCTGATTGACGTCAATGATCCGGATTTCGCTCATGCACTGACGCACGAATTCCGGATGCACATCCAGAAAGACACCGAGGTCATCGACACCGCTCAGGCGCACGTCCTCGAGAAGATCCTTGATCGCGCTGAAATCCTCGACCCAGAGTGAGACCGGCGAATGGCTGAAGAGCCCTTCGGCGTACTGACGGCTTGCGATTTCGTTGCGCCTTGCACTTTCGCGCTCGGACACGTCTTCGGTGGTCAGAAGCACCTGGCTGAGCGTGTCTTCATGGCCCGGCATCACCGATCCCTTGAGATGGATGTCCATCCGCCGGCCCGAAAGCGAATAGTTCACGCCCATGCTTTCGAACCCGGTTTCGCCATGCCAGAGCGCGCTCAGTTCGTTGATGTGGCTGTCAAGCATCTCGTCGCGGAACACCGTCGAGAGGTTCGCCGTGAGATCCTCCAGTGTCTCGGCCTCGTAAAGCGACAGTGTCTTCCTGTTGACCCGAACCACCTCGATCGCCTGCGAACAGGCTTCGACACGGCGCATGTCTTCCCTGAGGAAGGCGCGGATATCCTCGACCCCCTCGGCGCGCCAACGCTCGAACAGGCGTTTGACACCGCTGAAATCCTCAATCCACATGGCGATGGGCGCCATGTCGAAAATGCTTGAATCTGAAACGTTCATGTCCGTGTACGAGCTTTCGGTTCCAATGCCTTGCCTGCCGAGAAGCGGCGAATGTTCGTCCCGGCATCTATTTTGTGCACACCAATGGTAAAGCCCTGCTTTACAACCAGTGACCAATTGTGTGGACATGTGTCAATTAATGGGCCCACGGAGGCAGGTCCGGACCAAGGCGTACTGCTCCCGGTCGCTTCCGACTTGGCAGAAGCATCCTTGCGGCATATCCCGTGGATTTCCCGTGGCGTCTCGTTTAAGCTTTCCGGGCGGACAGGAAGGGCCTGCGCGACCGCTCAATTCTAGCCTTGTATGGGGATGTAATGGGGACTTGGATCATTCTGGCAGTGCTTGCCGGCGTCGTGCTTTACGGCGTTTCGCTCTACAACCGGCTCGTCAAGCTCCGGCAGATGGCAGGCGAAGGCTGGAGCGGAATCGACGTTCAGCTCAAGCGCCGCGCCGATCTCATTCCCAACCTGCTCGAAACCGTGAAGGGTTACATGACCCATGAGCGCGAGCTTCTTGAAGAGGTGACCCGCCTGCGTGGCCAGGCCGTGTCGAGCAGCAGTGGATCGCCAGAACAGCGTGCGAGTATCGAGGGTGCTCTCAGCGGCGCTCTCGGGCGCCTGATGGCCGTGGCCGAGAGCTATCCGGACCTGAAAGCCAATGAGAACTTCAAGGAATTCCAGGAGGCGCTCGAGGAAACCGAGAACGAGATTTCCATGTCGCGGCGTTATTACAATGGTTCGGTGCGCAACCTCAATGTCGCCGTGGAGTCATTCCCGTCCAATCTGATTGCCAACCAGTTCGGTTTCGTCAAGGCGGAGTATTTCGAGATCGAGAACGACGCCGACCGCGCTGTACCGAGCGTCAAGTTCTGATCCCGCGGCAGGCCGGAAATTCGGGAAAGACCATGAACACTGAAAGGCTTACCATCCTGCCGCCGGCAACCGCGCTTTCCGGCGTGGTTGCTCCTCCCGGTTCGAAGTCGATCACCAATCGCGCGCTCCTGCTCGCCGGGCTTGCCAACGGGGTGAGCCGTCTCACAGGGGCTTTGAAGAGTGACGACACGCTCTACATGGCCGACGCGCTCCGCGCCATGGGTGTGGGTGTCGAGGAGCCGGAGGAGACCGTCTTTGTCGTCACCGGAACAGGCCGGCTGGCGCCGCCCGATCAGCCGCTGTTTCTCGGCAATGCAGGCACCGCGGTCCGTTTTCTGCCCGCGGCGATAGCGGCGCTTGCGACCGGAGAGGTGATCGTGGATGGCGATCAACACATGCGCAAGCGCCCGATCAAGCCGCTGGTCGCAGCGCTCAGGTCGCTGGGCGTCGCGGCGGAAGCGCCGACAGGCTGCCCGCCGGTGACCATACACGCGACCGGAGGCTTCTCCGCGGATCATGTCGTCATCGATGCCGGGCTTTCCAGTCAGTATGTTTCCGCGCTGTTGATGGCGGCGCCATGCGCGGGCAGGCCGTTCACGGTCGAACTCGCCGGGAACGACATCGGCGCACGCGGCTATATCGACCTGACTGTCGCGGCCATGCGGGCCTTCGGAGCATCGGTCGAGCAGGAATCGCCGTCTCGCTGGCGCATCGAGCCGACGGGCTACCGTGCAGCCGATTACCGGATCGAACCGGATGCTTCTGCGGCGACCTATCTGTGGGGTGCGGAGGCGCTCGGCGGTGGTCGCATCGACATCGGCACCCCATCCTCGGACTTCACCCAGCCTGACGCACGCGCCTATGACGTGATCGCTTCGTTTCCCCATATGCCGGCCGTCATTGATGGCTCGCAAATGCAGGATGCCGTTCCCACGTTGGCGGTGCTGGCGGCCTACAACGCGACCACCGTCCGGTTCACAGGCATTTCCAATCTGAGGGTCAAGGAGTGTGACCGGGTTCGCGCCCTCTCGCTCGGGTTGAACGCAATGAAGGAGGGGCTTGCGCGCGAAGAGGGCGACGATCTGATCGTTGAGGGCGATCCCTCGCTTGCGGGCCGGCACCTGCCGGCCGAGATAGACACCTTCGCCGATCATCGCATCGCGATGAGCTTCGCGCTTGCCGGCCTGAAATCCTCCGGCATCACCATTCTGGACCCGAAATGTGTCGGCAAGACCTATCCCGGCTACTGGGATGCGCTTGCATCCCTCGGCGTGACCTATCTGGAGGAGGTTCCGGGATGAGACCGATTTCATCCCACATCTGGGTTCTGCTTTTCACGCTCGCACTGTCGGTTGCGGCCCAGGCCCGGGAGGAGATACGCTTCTTCGACGCCGAAATCCGCATCAACGCGGACGCATCGATTGAAGTCACCGAAACCATTACCGTCAATGCCGAGGGCCGGGAGATCAGGCGCGGGATCTTCCGCGACATTCCGCTGCGCGCGCTCGATGAGTGGGGCCTCTGGACGACCAATGGTTTCGATTTGGTCGAGGTTCTGCACAACGGCGAGCCGGCGCCCTACAACACGGAGTGGCAGGGCCGGTTCTTCCGCATCTATATCGGCGACGCCGACGCATATATTGCGCGCGGTGAACACACTTATACCATTCGCTATGTCACCACCCGGCAATTGCGGTTCTTCGAAGGGTTCGACGAACTCTACTGGAACGTGACCGGCAATTTCTGGAGCTTCCCGATTCTGGACGCCGAGGCCCGTGTTCACTTGCCAGACGGCGCGCGGGTCATCCGGGATCAGGTTGCGGCCTACACCGGGCCCTTTGGCGCGACTGGTGGCAACTATCAGGGCTCGATCCTCGAAGGCGGCTCGCTGGTGCGGTTTTCGCTGACCCGGCCGCTCGGTCCCGAGGAGGGGTTGACGATCGCGGTCGGCTTTACCAAAGGTTTCGTTTCGCCGGACAGTGGCGGCAGCGCGCTGCTGATCTGGGACAATATCGGCATCTTTCTGCTGATAGCAGGCTGGATCGGTGTGCCGCTGTACCTCATTTGGGCATGGAACAAGGTCGGCCGCGATCCCCCGTCGCCGCCGGTGATCCCGCTGTTCCATCCACCGGAAAACCTCTCGCCTGCGGCCCTTTCATTCGCGCATTTCAACGGTTTCCGCACCGGGCGGAAGGGGGTGGATCTTCCGTTCATCGCGGCTCTTCTTTCGCTGGGGGTCAAACGCTTTCTGCGCATTGACGAGGATTCGCACGGGACGGTCACGCTCCAGCGCGGCGCCGCGTCCGGTTCCTCCGGCGCGGCGAATCTTCCCGCAGGCGAGAACGCGCTTTTGTCCACACTCCTCGCCAACCGCGAGGAGATCATCCTCGATAAGCACAACGGACCTGTCTTGAAGAGCGCCGTGACGAAACTGCGCATGGCCATTTCGAGGGAATATTCCGGCCGCTACTACAATTCCAATATCGGCTGGTTCATTCCCGCAATCCTGCTCGGCGTGGTGACCTACATTCTCGGGATGGTGCTGCAGGGTCCACCCGACGACGGTATTGGTTATCTCATTCTGCCCGTTTTCACGTCACTTTTTGGCGGCGGAATGGTGGTTGCGGGACGTTCGCTCTTCAGCGACCCGAACTCCGGTTTCGGAACCAAGTTCGCTGGCGGGATCCTGCTTCTGGTGGGCGGCGCGGTGTTCCTGTTCGGTTTGCTTGTCAGTTTGTCGGGAGACGGTCTTATCATCTACCGTGTGGCCAGCGTGCTGCTGATCGTCGGCCAGGTGGCGATCATTGTGAGTTTGTTCTTGCTCGGCGCACCCACCCCCGAAGGCGCCAAGGTGCTCGCAGACATCAAGGGCTTCAAGCTCTATCTCGAAACCGCCGAAACCAACCGGCTGAACATGCGCGACGCGCCGGAAATGTCGGAGGAACTCTTCGAGCGTTTCCTGCCCTATGCCTCAGGCCTCGGCGTCGAGAAACCCTGGTCGGAGGCATGGGCTGCGCATCTGGCGCGGATCTCACCGGACCGGGATCGCGAATACAGGCCGAGCTGGCAAAGCGGCTCGTCCTGGTCGCCCGGCAATGTCGGCACTGCAGCCGCGGCATCGGTGGCAGCCGTGTCCGCGGCGATGGCGGCTTCGATGCCGCAACCCAAGAGCTCGTCCGGGTCTTCGGGGGGCGGTTCCTCCGGCGGCGGTGGCGGCGGCGGCGGCGGCGGCGGCTGGTAAACGTGGGGATCGCGCCGTTTCACCCGGTTCGCACTATTTCTTTCCTGCGTTGCCGCCCACTTCTTCCATGTCATCGTGATCGACCAGGGTCCATGGAAGACCGGCGTTGCGATAAATGCGCTTCTTCAGCCGCGTGTAGTCGCCGACATCATGCGCAAGCCGCTCTCCGACCACGATGCAGCGGAAAAGGCTGCTTCCGGTGTTCCTGATCGAATGCGCCAGTCCGCCCTTGCGGTAGCCGATAAAGTCCCCGGACTGGATTTCGAAGGCCTCGTCTCCGATGTGAGCCGTGGCCGTACCCTCGAGCACGTAGATGCACTCGTCCTCGTGATGGTGACGGTGATGCTCCGTGGTTTCGAAACCGGGCTCCACCTCGATGATGTGAAAGCCGAAACCGGTCAGCCCGGTCTGGTCCCCGAGCGACTTGTTGATCCGCTGGGCCTGCGGATTGAGAAAATGCGTTTTCCTCAAGCCTTCCATATCCGCGATTTCCCCGGCTGTGATCAGATATCTGTCCTTGCCCATGCATTGCCTCCATGGCGACTCGAAGTTTCGCAAAGCCTAGCATGCCGGATGGGTGGCGAGAAAAGGAGCGGCACTCCTGTCCGAATGCCAACCGGTGAGGGGATGGCGGCCAATCGGCGGATGACAATCGGGCTCCGGCTTGCTAAGTCCCGCGCGAATTCTTCTTTAGGAAACACCATGCCCGACCTGCTGATTGAACTCCGTTCCGAGGAAATTCCCGCGCGTCCGCTCGACCGCAGCGGCAAAGCCGCGAGGACGAGCAATCCTAACGTTTCTGGCGACCGCAGCGGCAAAGCCGCGAGGACGAGCAGAACAAACAGAAGCATGCGCGCGTTGACGGTGGAGTTGAACTGATGCCCGACCTGCTGATTGAACTCCGTTCCGAGGAAATTCCCGCGCGCATGCAGCGCAAGGCGGCTGCCGATCTGAAAAAGGCCGTCACCGATGCGCTGGTCGATGCCGGACTGACCTATGAGGCTGCGCGCGAACACTGGACGCCGCGCCGGCTGGCGCTCGATCTGCGCGGGCTCACTGCCGGCTCGAAGGACGTGCATGAGGAGATCAAGGGCCCCTCGACCAAGGCGCCCGAACAGGCGGTCGCCGGGTTCATGCGCAAGGCGGGGCTGAACGACATTTCCGAGGCCCACATCCACAGCGATCCCAAGAAGGGTGATTTCTACGTGGCCCGGATCTCGAAGCCCGGACGCAAGGCCGAGGAAATCATCGCCGAAGTCATGCCCGGCATCATTCGCGGGTTCCCTTGGCCCAAGTCCATGCGCTGGGGGCCGTCATCGGCTCAGCCGGGCTCGTTGCGCTGGGTGCGCCCGCTGCAATCGATGATCTGTACCTTCGGCCCGGAAACCGAGGAGCCGGAAGTGATTGCGTTTGTGGTCGACAATCTTGTTGCCGGCAACGTCACATCCGGCCATCGCTTCCATGCCCCCGATCCATTCACCGTTCGCCGTTTCGATGATTACGTGGAGAAGCTCGAACGGGCCAATGTCGTTCTCGATGCGGAACGCCGCAAGGAGATCATCCTGTCCGACGCGCAGAATCTTGCGTTTGCGTCCGGCCTCGAACTGGTCGAGGACGAAGGACTTCTGGATGAGGTTTCCGGCCTCGTCGAGTGGCCGGTGGTGCTGATGGGCGAGTTCGAGGAGGATTTCCTCGAAATCCCCGACGACATCATCCGGCTGACGATCAAGACCAACCAGAAATGCTTCGTGCTCAGGAAGCCCGGGGCAGGGCTGTCGAACAAGTTCATTCTGGTCGCCAACATCGAGGCCAGCGACGGCGGCCGCGAGATCGCCCGCGGCAATGCCAAGGTGGTGCGGGCGCGCCTGTCCGATGCGCTCTATTTCTGGAACACCGACCAGGCCAATCTGCCCGATCTCGACAAGCTCACCGCCTCGGCTGAAAGATTCGGTCTCGACATGAGCAAGCCGCTCGACCAGCGCATGGCGCGGCTCGATGCGCTCGACGTTACCTTTCACGCCAAGCTCGGCACGCAGGGGGAACGCGTGCAGCGGATCGCGACACTCGCCACTGAACTCGCTCCGATTGTCGGGGCGGATCCGGTGCTTGCCACCCGCGCGGCGATGCTCGCCAAGGCCGATCTACAGACCGAAGTCGTCGGCGAGTTTCCTGAGCTTCAGGGCGTCATGGGCCGGATCTATGCAGGCCTCCAGGGCGAGCCGGAGAGCGTTGCTGCGGCACTTGAAGAGCACTACAAGCCGCAGGGCCCGTCCGACGCGGTGCCTTCCGATCCGGTCTCGATTGCTGTGGCGCTGGCCGACAAGCTCGACACTCTGGTGGGCTTCTGGGCCATCGACGAAAAGCCCACCGGATCCAAGGATCCCTATGCGCTTCGCCGCGCTGCGCTGGGCGTGATCCGGATTCTGGTTGAGAACAAAGTTGAACTCAAGCTTCTCTCCGCGATCGCTTCGGATATGGAGCATATGGAGGAAGCGAAGAACCTTGAGATTGCGGCGAACGAGCTCGGCAGGGACCTCCTCTCCTTCTTCCACGACCGGCTGAAGGTCTACCTCCGCGATCAGGGCGCGCGTCATGACCTGATTGATGCTGTGATCACGCCGCTGTCCGATGACCTGCTCGACATCACCCGCCGCGTCGAGGCACTCGGCGCGTTCTTGGACACCGAGGACGGCAAGAACCTTCTGGCCGGGACCAAGCGCGCGGCCAACATTCTGGCTGCCGAGGAGAAGAAGGGAACGGCGGTTGCCGAGGCGGTCGACGAAACCCTGTTCGAGCTCGACGCGGAGAGAAAGCTCTTCAACGCGGTGACTCAATCTGTCGGAATGGCCACGCAAGCCATTGAAAAAGAAAACTATTCATCGGCCATGAGTGCGCTTGCAGCACTGCGTGAACCCGTTGATTCATTCTTTGAAGATGTTCTGGTCAATGCCGAGGACGAGAAGGTCCGCGCCAACCGCCTGGCGCTGCTCGCCATGATCCGCGAAACCACTGGCGCGGTTGCGGATTTCTCGCGGATTTCCGGCTAGAGCGACAACGTCCTGAAACGGCCGGAGCCGGCAACCCCTGGAGGAGGGCGCCGGCTCGGTGCCATCGCGTGTGGTCCGGTTGCGGACCCGGCGGGGCAGGGACCGATCAGTTCAGCCGGAGCTCGAAGCTCGAAGGGTCGAAGGGCTTGTCTTTCGCGGTGAGCGCGGAGGTTGTCGATGCAGCATCGACGCCCGGGTCGGTGTTGGCGATCACCGGCTCGAAAAGCGGTTTGCCGATCAGTTCGGGTGCAATCAGAGCGGGCTCGGTGACGGCGGGCGTTTCCACTGCGGTTTCGGCGGTTTCCACCGGGCTGTCATCCGCAGCACCGTCAACTGCTGCGGGTGCATCCGCGACAGCGGTCGCGGGCTCCGCGCTCTCGGGCTCCACAATGCCGAGCGCGATAAGATCGGCCTCGCTGGCTTTGCTGACCATGGTGATCGGCGATCCGCCGAGCCAGCCTTCGGTGCGATAGATCTTCTGTTCGCCATCGACCTCGCGGACCTCGAAGATCTGCTCTCCCGGTTCAAGTCGGACTTCGGCCTCCTCGGCCGCGGCTTCGGCAGCGCGGGCACACTCGTGGCAGCCGATCTCGACAATGCTGCTGCGGGTGCTGGAGGTTTCCTTGAAGGCTTCGATCGACGACGCGCTGGCGGCGCTTGCGCCCGCACACAACAAGGCTGCGGCAATCAATCTGAGCATGGCTTCTTACTCCCGTTCACGCCGGAAATTCCGGCCTTTGGTGAGTGAAGCCTAGCAACAGGGCGTTACGATCCGGTTGTTTGACGCGGTTAACAGTCAGTCAAGATTGTGTTCGCGCGCCACCGCGCGCCAGCCGATGTCACGGCGGCAGAACCCGCCCGGCCAGTCGATCGAATCCACTGCCGCATAGGCGCGTGCTTGTGCGGTCTGCACATCCGCGCCGCTCGCGGTGACATTGAGCACACGCCCGCCATTGGCGACCAGCGTGCCGTCCGTGACCGCGGTGCCGGCATGAAACACCTTCGCGCCACTGGCCTCGGCCTTCTCGACGCCGCCGATGGCCGTGCCTTTCTTCGGCGTTCCGGGATAGCCCTCGGCGGCCATCACCACGGTCAGTGCCGTCTCCTCGGACCAGCGCGCCGAGACATGCTTCAGGCCGCCGCTCGCGGCCGCGGAAAGCAGCACGAGAATGTCGTCCTTCAGCCGCATCATCAGCACCTGGCACTCGGGATCGCCGAATCGCACATTGTATTCGATCAGCTTCGGTCCGCTCTCATCGATCATCAGCCCGGCATAGAGCACACCGGAAAAGGGCGCGCCCATCTCCGCCATGCCGCGCATGGTGGGGTCGATGATCTCCCGCATGGTCTGCGCGATGAGGTCTTCGGTCATCACCGGCGCCGGCGAATAGGCGCCCATGCCGCCGGTGTTGGGGCCGGTGTCCCCGTCGCCAACGCGCTTGTGGTCCTGGGCGGTGCCGAAGGGCAGGGCGGTTTCCCCGTCGCACAGGCAGAAAAAGCTCGCCTCCTCGCCCGTCAGGAACTCCTCGATGACGACTTCCGCGCCCGCTTCGCCATAGGCGCCTTCGAAACAGTCCTCGATCGCGTCGAAGGCCTCTTCCAGTGTCATCGCGACGGTGACGCCCTTGCCTGCAGCCAGTCCATCGGCCTTGATGACGATGGGAACGCCCTGGGTCCGCACATAGGCCTTGGCCTTGGGCGCGTTGTTGAACCTTTCATAGGCGGCGGTCGGGATGTCCTGGCGCGCGCACAGATCCTTGGTGAAGCCCTTCGAGCCCTCGAGCTGCGCTGCCTTGGCCGAAGGTCCGAAGACCTTGATGCCGACGGTCGCAAGCGTGTCGGCGAGACCGTCGACCAGCGGCGCTTCCGGTCCGACCACCACCAGATCTATTGCCTTGTCCCTGCACAGCGCGATCACCGCCTGATGGTCGGCCGGATCAACCGCCACGAGTTCGGCATGCTTGGCAATTCCTGGATTGCCGGGAGCCGCGAAAAGGGAACCAAGCATCGGCGACTGGGCAATCTTCCAGGCCAGTGCGTGCTCGCGGCCGCCCGATCCGATCAACAGCACATTCATCATCGTTTCACTCCAGGGCCGGGGCTCGGGGTTCGCTGTCCCGGCTGTGTTCAGGTGTCATGGGGGTATGAAAAGCCCGGCCCGCGGTCAAGCCAAGATAGGTGGCGATCAGTCCGCAACCGGAAAACTCGCCAATCGCCATTCCCCGGAATATTTACCGGAAGTTGACGGGATGTCGCTAAAAATAGCCCGCTACCGATGTCCGGTGGCAAAGATTAGGTCCAGGGAACAGGTCCGGCATGATCCAGTTGCTCTATGTAAGCGGTGCTTCACGAGAAATGTCGGAACGTGATCTCGACGACATTCTCCACAAATCGCGGGCGAACAACCGGCGAAATGATATCACCGGAATGCTGATGTGGGCGGACGGCGTCTTCATCCAGATCCTTGAGGGTGAAGCCGCCAGGGTCCGCCGGCTCGTGTCACGGATACAGGGCGATCCGCGCCATTGCTATTTCATGGTGATGCACGAGCAAACCTCCGACGAGCGGCTGTTTTCCGACTGGAGCATGGGTTTCAAGAAACTCGATCCCGGCCGGCAAGCCGACAGCGATGTGTTTGCCCTCTCCAAAGCCGCGCTTGCCAAGCGGGTCGGCAATCACGACAGTGGCATGTTCTTCGATATCGTGCTCGCCTTCAGCCGTGATTTCCTTTCCGAGGTTCATGCCTGACGCGTCGCGTCCGAAGCATCGCCGGTTGGGGGTCGATTTGACGCCTTGACCTGTTTGGCCGCGGGTGGCAACAGTCGGGTCCATGGCCGAGCCCCAAAACCAGACCGGACAGCGCGATTTTTCCGATGATCGGAATGCCCGTGTCGCCGATGCGCCCTCCAACAACTGGGTTTACCGGGCGCTGCCGCGTGCGCTCTGGCCGCATGCACAGCTTGCGCGCTGGGATCGGCCGATCGGCTGGCAACTGCTGATGTGGCCCTGTTTCTGGTCGGCGGCACTTGCCGCCAATGTTGCCTCCGGTACCGGTGTCTGGTCGCCGCAGGTCACGGTGTGGCATCTGGTTCTGTTCATGGCCGGCGCCATCGCCATGCGGGGGGCGGGGTGCACCTGGAATGACCTCGTCGACTACAAGATCGATGCACAGGTGGCCCGGACGCGATCCCGTCCGCTGCCTTCGGGCCGTATATCGCGCCGTGCGGCGGCGATATTCCTGGTCGCCCAGGCGTTGTTCGGCTTCATCGTGCTGATCCAGTTCAATGCCTTCGCGATCCTGCTCGGTATCGCATCGCTTGGGGTCGTCGCGATCTACCCCTTTGCCAAGCGCTTCACCGACTGGCCGCAGTTCTTCCTGGGATTGGCGTTTTCCTGGGGGGCGCTGATGGGCTGGGCGGCCCTGTTCGGCGAGCTGTCGCTTGCACCGGTACTGCTCTACGGCGCGGCGATCTGCTGGACCATCGGCTACGACACGATCTACGCCCACCAGGACAAGGAAGACGACGCGCTGGTGGGTGTTCGCTCGACTGCGCGTCTTTTCGGTGAGAACACGAAGCGCTGGCTGGTCGTTTTTTACGGGATCTTCGCAGCCCTTGCCCTTTCCGCATTCTGGCTCGCAGGCGTCTCGTGGCCGGCCTATGCCGGCCTTGCCGCGGCGGTCCTGGTTCTCGGCTGGCAGATCCGGGTGATCGACATTGATGATGCCGATCAGTGCCTGTCGCTGTTCAAGCTCAACAGCCGGGTGGGCCTGATCCTGTTTCTGGGGCTTTGCGCCGCTCTTCTGACCTGACCGCATTAACCGGAAAAGACCCGCCGGTCTTGCGACGGGCGGGCCAGTTCGGGTTTCAAGTGATCGGCCTTCAGCGTCTCATTCGCTGTCAGCGTCTGGCGATGATTTCGCGCCCCTTGATCTTCAGGCGCATTCCCATGGTGCCGCCGGTGGTGCGGCGAACCAGAAAGCGCGGCCGGCGGTCGGCGATCTGGTTGTGCCTGCGGCGGCGGCTGGGGGCAGGGGCCGTGTACTGGATCGAATTCTCGTCGAGCGGGCGCGCCACGCCGTCGGCTTCGACCATCAGCATCGGCAGGCCGTAAACGCCCGCCCACATGCGCCAGTCCGAAGCAATGTCTTCAAGGTCGTGGGCCACCAGCAGCGGCACGCACAGCGCCGGGTCGGAGTGGTGGAGTTCCAGCGTCACGGTCACGGTACCGTCGCCGTGATCAATCGCCCGGGCGGCAACGCCATTGAAGGCGCGCGCGGGCAGTGCGATCGACAGCGGCAAGCCGGACTTTGACAGCATCTTCTTCATCACTGCGCCGCGATCATCAAGTGTGACCGAAACCTCGTCCCGCTCGTCGCGGGCGGCATAGGACACGCCCTGCGGGAAATTGAGTGGATCCAGTCTGAGTTCGTACCCGGCCCATACGGGTTTCAAAACTGTGTTGGTCATGGTTCTCGCCTTCTGTAACCCTTGAGAGCCGTTTTTTACGGACCTCGTTTTCGGGGCTTTTCGCCCTCTGACAGGACGCACCATGACCCGCGGGCCGTTCCAGACGGCTTAAGGAGTTGGGTTAAGAAAAGCTATGTTTTGGAGATGGTTAGCGAAAGACAACCAGCGTGTTTTCAATTTGGAAAGGTTACCGGGAGGCAACCACCTTGCCCGGATTCATGATGCCCCTGGGGTCGAAAGCCGTCTTGATCCGCTGCATTAGCGCCATCTCGACGGGTGAGCGGATGGCTGCGAGTTCGTCGCGCTTGAGTTGTCCGATCCCATGCTCGGCGGAGATCGATCCGTCCAATTTCAGGACAATGGCGTGGACGATCTCGTTCATTTCCCTCCAGCGCGCAAGGAACGTGTCCTTGTCGGCGCCGGGCGGCTGGGAGATGTTGTAATGAATGTTGCCGTCGCCCATGTGCCCGAATGCCACGATCCGTGCGCCGGGCATGGCGGAAAGCACGGCCTTGTCCGCCGTTTCCAGAAATTCCGGCACCCTGGCCACCGGCACCGACACATCGTGCTTGATGGAGCCGCCCTCGGGCTTTTGTGCCCAGGACATGGATTCCCGCATTTCCCAGAATGCCTGACGCTGCGCTTCGGACTCCGCGGCAGCTGCATCCCGGATCAGTCCCTGCTCGTCAGCGGCAACGAAAAGCCCCTCCAGCATCGCCCGCGCTGCCTCCTGCGACTGGCCAGAACTGATATCAATGAGCGCGTACCACGGATGAGGCTCGGCAAGCGGGTCCCGCACGCCTTCTATATGGCGCGTGGTGAACTCGATGCCGATACGCGGCATCAGCTCAAACCCGGTCAGCGACGGGCCGCAGTAATCCTGCGCCAGCCGGAACAGCTTCAGCGCCGTTCCGGGGCTGTCGACACCTGCATAGATTGTTTCGTGACCCCGCGGCGAAGGAAACAGTTTCAACACCGCGGCTGTTATGATGCCGAGCGTTCCCTCGGCGCCGATAAACAGATCCCGCAGGTCGTATCCCGTATTGTCCTTCTTGAGGGCGCGCAAACCATTCCAGATTTCGCCATCCGGCAGTACAACCTCGAGGCCCAGGCACAATTGCCGCATGTTGCCGTAGGCCAGCACGGCTGTGCCGCCCGCATTCGATGAAAGATTGCCGCCGATCTGGCAGGAGCCCTCCGAGCCGAGCGAAAGCGGAAACAGCAATCCGGCCTCGCTTGCCGCCGACTGGGCGTCGGCGAGCACCACGCCCGCTTCCGCCACCATGGTCTGGCCGACCGGGTCGAGCGCGCGGACCTTGTTCAAGCGGGCGAGCGAAAGGACGATCTCGCCGCCACCCGGACGCGGGGATTGTCCGCCGACCAGCCCGGTATTGCCGCCTTGCGGTACCACGGCGGTGCCGCTCTCGTTTGCGAGCTTCAGGATCGCGGCCACTTCCTCCGTGCTCGCGGGCCTGAGCACCAGAGGGCTTTCTCCCTTGTAGAGGCCTCGTGGCTCGGTGAGATGTGGCGCGATGTCGGACGCTTCCGTAAGTGCATTGTCAGGGCCGGTGATGGCGCTGAAGCGTTCGATCAGGGAGGGGTCGTTCAAGGGTTCGGACATGCCTATCGATTTAGCTTTGCCGGACCTTCAAGTCGAGTGCCGGGCGGGCAGTATGCAGCAATCGTCGCACTGAACTGGCGACTGTTTCTGCAACCCGCATGCCTTGGTTCGCGGCGGGTTGAACAAGGAATTCAGGGCTCTCGGCACAATTCATTCAAATTTGATCTGCCCGCTTCAACCAGAGTTAATCTGTCTGTGGGAAACTCGCGTCGATACGAGAGGATATTGACGTGCGCAGATTTCTTAAAGACCGATCCGGCAATTTCGCTATCTTCACCGCCTTGATGCTTGTGCCTGTGTTTGGTGCCGCGGGGCTGGCGCTCGATTATTCAAATGCATTGTCAATCAAGACGGAAATTCAGGGTGTGGCGGATTCCGCCGCATTGGCGGCGATTGCCGAAAGTTCGGCAGGCGTGGAGCAGGCCTACTCGATGCATGGTGATGGCGAAGTCCCGCTCGGGGCTTCCGAGGCATTGAAATTCTTCAAGGCGCAGATCGAAGCCGATACCGGTTATGAACTCGACAAGGTTACGGCGAAAGTTGTCAAGCAGAACGGCCGCTTGTTCTCGGTCGTGGACTACCGGGCCACCGTTCCGACCACGCTTTCGAAAGTGCTCGGCAAACAATCGATCACGGTGGCTGGTCAGGCACGGGTCGAGTACCAGACCGAAGTCTACCGTGATTTCTATTTGCTGCTCGACAACACCCCGTCCATGGGCGTGGGCGCCACTCCGACCGATGTCAGCATCATGGTCGCCAACACCCCCGATAAGTGCGCCTTCGCCTGCCACATCGTTAAGAATGGCCATGAGGACAAAAGCAGCTATTACAATCTCGCCAAATCTCTCGGTGTGACCACCCGCATCAATGTGGTCGCTTCGGCAACTGCAGCGCTGATGGACACCGCACAAGACTCCCGGATAAGCAGCAACCAGTATCGCATGGGCGTCTACACATTTGGCGAAAGAGCTGAGGACACCAGACTTCTCGAGGTCGTTTCACCCACGACAGATCTGAAATCGGCGAAAGCCAAGGCCGCCAAGATTGATCTGATGTCAATTCCCAAACAGGGCTATGACAACGACCAGCAGACCGATTTCGACCGTGCCCTGACCCAGGTTGGCGAAAAAATGGGTAATGCGGGCTCCGGATTGACCGCGAACGACCCGGAAAAGATCCTGTTCTTCGTGTCGGACGGAGTTGGCGACAGTTACAAGCCGACCGATTGCACCAAGAAGACCACCGGCGGGCGCTGCCAGGAGCCGATCGATATCAGGCATTGCCAGGCGCTCAAGGACAAGGGCTACAAGATCGCGATCCTTTATACCACCTACCTGCCGCTACCCACCAATGGCTGGTACAACACCTGGATCAAGCCGTTCCAAGACGAGATCCCCCGGAAGATGAAGGCATGTGCATCACCGGAGCTGTTCTTCGAGGTCAGCCCGACCGAGGGTATCAGCGAAGCGATGAACCAGCTCTTCCTTAAGATCGTCAACACGCCGCGCTTGACCGGGTAGGCGCTCTAGTCGCGCGGCGCAGCGGCACGGCTCAGCCGATCGTTGATGGCTTCGCCAAGCCCTTCCAAGGGGATCGGCGCCACTGCAATCCCGGCCTTGGTGTTTCCGTCGGCCTGTTTGAGAAATGAAAACAGGTTGGAAGCAGCCTCGCGCAAATCGCCTGCGGGGGAAAGGTTTCGTGCCCAGGACGCCTGCTCTTCTCCTGAAAGCGGCTCGGCTCCAAACTGGAGCAGAGCTTCGCCGGGACGCACGTCGACAGCATTGAGCCTAAGTTTCGCCTCTGGAGCATAGTGCGAGCGCATCATTCCGGGCGCGATGATGCCGGTCTCGCCGCTTTCGTTTCGCCGGACTTTGCCGTGAGCGGCTTCCTCGATCGCCTCGACCGGAACGCCACCGGGACGCAGCAGGGTCAATTTGTCCCCGTCCACCGCGATGATCGTCGATTCCACCCCGACCTTGCACGGTCCGCCATCGAGAACGAGGTCGATACGATCCTTTAGATCCTCGGCGACGTGACCGGCGGAGGTCGGGCTGATCCGGCCCGACCTGTTTGCGCTCGGTGCGGCGAGCGGCCGGCCGAATGCGCTGATCAGTGTGCGTGCAAAGCCTTGCGGAACTCGCAGGCCCACGGTTGCCAGTCCGGCTGTCGCCAGTTCATGAATGCCGCCATCTGTCTTGAGTGGGAGCACAAGGGTCAAGGGCCCGGGCCAGAAGGCCTGTGCCAGCCGCTCGGCCAGCGGCGAAAACAGCGCGTGCGCTCTGGCCATCTCGATGTCGCTGACATGGGCGATCAGCGGGTTGAACCGTGGACGTCCCTTGGCTTCATAGATCGCAGTGATGGCAGCGGGATGCGTTGCGTCTGCCGCAAGTCCGTAGACCGTCTCGGTGGGCATGGCCACGGGTTCGCCGCGGCGCAAAGCCTCGACGGCGACGCGGATGGTTTCGGGATCCTGGACCTGAAGAATGCGCGCCATGTCATCACCAACAAACTGGCGCAAGCCTCTAGCAGTGCTCCCGGGCGGATGCAACGTGACCTGCATGGCTCCGCACTAACGGAAGATGACGGAGATCGGTCAAATTGAGAGAACCAACTTAGTCCAGCGATAATCTTTTCCCGATACTCGATGGAATGCAGCTGAAACACGAAGAGACAGTGGAATGACCCAACACATCGCGGCAGAAAAATCAGTCGGCATTCGTGTTGCAACGGCGATGTTGCAGATGGGGATTGAAGGTTTGCCGCGCAATTATGAGCTCGTCTACGAGGCTTATTCTGGCGCGAATGCGGAACTGACCAAGGAATTCATTGCAATCGGACGCGTCAAGTCGCAGCGCGCACTGGATGAACTGGGCCGAAAGTACCTGCCGCATCAGCACGAGGAATCGGTTCTGAGCAAGACCAGTGCCCGGATGCAGCTACAGATGTCGACCTTCATGAACCTGCTCGAAGAGGAAAAGAGTTCGCTCACCGACTATGGCAAGATCATCGATCAGGCCTCACGCTCGATTTCAGTGGAGGGCGAAATCGATCGCGATAAACTGGTCAATTCGATCCGGCAACTCAGCGAAGCGACCGAACAGCAGGCGTCCAAGAGCGTGGCGATGGCCGTGGAAGCACGGCAGCAGGCAGCATCGCTCGACGCGGTCAGATCCGACATCGACAATTTCGAGAAGATGAAGTTCGTCGACCAGTTGACCGGTCTTGCAAACCGGCGGGCGTTCAACAAGGCCGTCACCCGCATCTACGCCAACGCGCAACTGCCGATGATGTGCGGTCTCGGGCTCGCCGAGATCGACAGCATCAAGCAACTGGTTTCCGCAGGTGAATCCGGCGGCAGCGACAATGGCACAAACGATCGCTTCATCAGGCACGTTGGGCAACTCTTGCAGGCGGCCAACAAGAACGGTGAATTTGTCGCGCGCCTCGACCGGGACCGTTTCGCATTCCTGATCAGTTCCTCTGAAGAAGCAGAAATCATGCGTGTGATCGATGCCCTGCGACTGGGTGTCTCCTCCAAGCCGCTGATCAGTCCGAAGAACGGACGGAGTCTGGGAAACGCCACGCTCTCGGTGGGCGTTGCCATGTCCACCCTCAGCGACAATGCAGCCCAACTGATGGAGTTTGCCGAAAAGGCGCTGGCGGTTTCGGTGCGCGATGGCGGCAATCGGGCGACGCTTTATTCCGGCAATGCACAACCGGGCGCAAACCGCGACTGGATGATTTACCGTCCCTGATCCCGACCCCGCGAGCCTTCCCCTCGAGGCGAAAAGGACGGGCACATAGCCGAAGTCCTTCGATTGCCGGTTCGACCGCTGCGAAGCCTCGCCAAGCCAGCCGCAATCCTGGCCGCCGGGCGGGCGGGTCGCTTATCCGGTTCCTGCCAAAGTCCTTGCCATGAAGCGTCATGGCGTCGCATCCTTGCGGCAATCGGGGCGGCTGTCGAAGCTGCAAATTGACGTTTACGTAAAAATCACATAGCCGTACATTCAGCTTGGTTTTACCGCCACCGTCATTGAGAAGGCAGGGAGGAGACGACATGTACCGTGCGCCCGTGGACGAGATTTCCCATACGCTCAAATCTGTTGCCGGCTTGCGCAAGGCGCTCGAGGACGGCCGGTTCGGAGACCTTGGCGAGGATCTGGTCGACGCGATCCTCACCGAAGCGGGGCGCTTTGCCACCGATGAGATCGCGCCGCTCAACGAGATCGGCGACACCGAGGGGGCCGTGCTTGAGCATGGTGAGGTGTCGACCCCGAAAGGCTGGAAGAAGCTTTACCGCGACTGGATCGAGGGTGGCTGGAACGGCCTGACCGGACCCGAGGAATATGGCGGACAGGGCCTGCCGACGCTGCTGTCTGTCGCGGCACTCGAGATGTGGAACTCCGGTGCACTGGCTTTCGGCATCGGCCCGACGCTGACCATGGGGGCGGTCGAGGCGATCGAAAAACATGCCACCGACGAACTTAAGGCGAAATATCTTGAAAAGCTCGTGACCGGCGACTGGATGGGGACGATGAACCTCACCGAGCCGCAGGCCGGCTCCGATTTGAACGCGCTCAAGGCGCGCGCCGAGCCCGTGAGTGACGGAACCTACCGGATTTTCGGGCAGAAGATCTACATCACTTATGGTGAGCACGATTTCACCGACAACATCATTCACCTGGTGCTGGCCCGTCTGCCGGATGCGCCGGCGGGAACCCGCGGCATCTCGCTGTTCCTGGTGCCGAAGTTCATGGTCGGCGATGACGGATCGCTCGGCGAGCGCAATGACGTGTTCTGCTCCGGCCTCGAGCACAAGCTCGGTATTCACGCTTCCCCCACCTGCACGATGATCTATGGCGACGGCAAGTTCGGCGATGAGCCCGGCGCCATCGGCTGGCTCATCGGCGAGGAGAACAAGGGGCTGGCCTGCATGTTCACGATGATGAACAACGCCCGCCTGGCCGTGGGAATGCAGGGCGTCGCAATCGCCGAAACCGCCTATCAGAAGGCGCTGGCCTATGCAAAGGAACGCACCCAGGGCCGGGCGCCGGGCCACACGGGCGAGGGCATGAGCCCGATCATCGACCATCCCGATGTCGCCCGCATGCTCATGACCATGAAGGCACTGACCCAGGGCGCGCGCGCGATCTGCTATTCCTGCGCCGAGGCGCTGGACATGGCCCGCGTCAGCGAAGGCGACGAGGCGAAGGCCTGGTCGGAGCGGGCAAGCCTGATCACGCCGATCGCCAAGGCATTCTCCACCGATATCGGAATGGAAGTGGCCTCGCTTGGTGTCCAGGTCCACGGCGGCATGGGCTTCATCGAGGAGACCGGCGCCGCACGGCTTCTGCGCGATGCCCGCATTGCGCCGATCTATGAGGGCACCAACGGCATCCAGGCGATCGATCTGGTCATGCGCAAGCTGCCGCTTTCGGGTGGCGAGACCGTGGCCAGGCTGATCGCGGACTTCAGGGCGGATGCGGAGGCCGCGCGCGCCTCCAATGCACCGGCGCTTGAGGGTGTGGCGAAACGGCTCGATGGGGCCATCGACGATCTGGAAACCGCCACCGCCTATCTCCAGACCGCGATCTCGGAAGGCCGCCAGACCGACGCGCTTTCAGGTGCGACGCCCTATCTCAGGCTGTTCGGACTGACCGCAACCGCGGCGATGCTGGCCCGCGGCGCGCTGGCTGACATGGAGGCACCCGAGGCCGGCGGCCGGGCCGCACTTGCCCGGTTTGCCGCGCTCAATCTCGCGCCCGAGACGGCGGGGCTTGTTGCCTCCATCACAACCGGCGCGGATTCGCTTGAAGCGGCCAAGGCGGCACTTGCCTCCTGATCAGCCGGGCTTTGCCGCTGGCGCCTGACATTTCCGAAAGGGACTATCCATGAGCGATCATATTCTCATCGAGCGGGCGGGCGATGCCGGCGAACTCAACATCATCCGCTTCAACCGGCCGGAAAAGAAGAACGCCATCACCCGCGCCATGTATGCGGCCATGGCCAAGGCGCTTGTGGATGGTGACGCCGACGATACGGTTCGGGTCCACGTGCTGCTCGGCACGCCCGGCGCATTCTCGTCCGGCAACGACATGCAGGATTTCATGGCCGTTGCCATGGGCGCGGAAAAGGGCACCGAGGTGCTCGATTTCCTGGGCGCGCTGGCCGGCGTGAAAAAGCCGGTCGTCTCCGGTGTCGACGGGCTCGCCATCGGCGTAGGCGCAACCATCCATCTCCATTGCGACATGACCTTCGCGACGCCGGACTCGCGCTTTCACACCCCCTTCGTCGATCTGGCGCTGGTTCCCGAGGCAGCCTCCAGCCTGCTGGTGCCGCTTGCCATCGGCCACCAGCGCGCCTTTGCGCTTCTGGCCGCGGGCATTCCCTTCTCCGGCGAGGAAGCCGAACGCGCAGGCCTGATCTTCAAGACGGTGCCCGCCGCCGAACTCGAACCCGCGGTCCTCGCCACCGCCACCGGTCTGGCGCAAAAGCCGCCCAAGGCGCTGGCGCTCGCCCGTCGCCTGATCAAGCCCGATCCCGACCAGGTGATGGAGCGCATGCGCGAGGAGGCGGACCTGTTCGCCAAGCAACTCAAGAGCGCCGAGGCGCTTTCGGCCTTCCAGGCCTTCATGGCGCGCAAGAAGTAAGGCGCGAAGCCGATACGCATCAGAACCGGCAGCCCCCTTGTCGGGCATCGTCGTATCGCGGTCACAAGAGGCTGGCAAAACACGGCCAGCCAATCCGCAGCCAGCACCATCAAGGGAGACACCATGCTCACTCTACGTTCGACGATCTTCGCGGTCGCATTGGCGGCCGGCGCCGCATCCGGGACCGTGGCCGTCGCCGAGAACCGCATCGACACTCAGCGCAACGACGCGCCGGAACTTGCGGCCTATGGCGATTTCAAGGTCGGTGTGAGGACGCTTGAGCTGGTCAACCCGGATCAGATCGACATCCTCGCCATCGACCCGGCGGCTGAAAAACCCGCCGAGTTTCCTCGCTATGACCGGCCGCTTCCGGTCGAGATTTGGTACCCGGCCGACGAAGCGGCCGAAGGATCGAATGAACTCAAGGCCTATCTCCGCGATGGCAAGACCGAGGTCACGCTGGTTGGACAGGCGATGCGCGAAGCTGCGCCGCTGGAAGCAGATACCGCTTTCCCGCTGGTCATCATCTCGCATGGTTATCCCGGCAATCGCTTCCTGCTCTCGCACCTGGCCGAGAACCTTGCCTCCAAGGGCTATGTGGTGGCTTCGATCGATCACACCGATTCGACCTACCGCACGCGTGCCGCCTTCGGTTCGACGCTGGTGAACCGCTCGCTCGACCAGCTGTTCGTGCTCGACGAGATCGCCCGGCTTTCCAGCGAGGACGGCAGTTTCCTCAACGGTCTTGCAGATGCGGACAATGCAGCGATCGTCGGCTACTCCATGGGCGGTTACGGCGCCGTGATCACCGCCGGCGGCGGCGTTACCCAGGCCGCGGTCGATCTGAGCTGGGGTGCGCCGCACGGAACGCTCGGCGTGCATCTGAGCGGCAGCGACAGCCACAACGACCTGCCCGATCCGCGCATCAAGACCATCGTCGCCTTCGGCCCCTGGGGCATGGAGCGCGGCTTCTGGGATGCCGAAACACTCAAGGGCATCGAGATCCCGGCGCTCTTCATCGCCGGTTCGGTCGATGACGTTTCGGGCTACGAAAACGGTGTCCGCGCCATCTGGCAGGGTGCTTCGAGCGCCGACCGTTCGCTTCTGACCTTCGACAATGCCAACCACAACGCCGGCGCGCCGATGCCCGCGCCCGCCGAAGCCGACAGGATGGATGAGGATCTCGGCTTCAATCTGGCCGAGCACTACAACGACGCCGTCTGGGATTCGGTGCGGATGAACAACATCTCGCAGCACTTCGTCACCGTCTGGCTCGGCCGGCACCTCAAGGGTGACGACACCATGTCCGGCTATCTCGATCTGGTCCCCAACGCCAATGACGGCGTCTGGGCCAAGGCCGAGGACGGCTCCGACAAGCCCGAGCACACCCACTGGAAAGGCTTCCAGAACCGCACCGCCAAGGGCCTGCGCTTCGAGGTGCTGAAGGCCGGCGAATAAGGCTGAGGCCTCGATCATGACTTGAAGGCGGCGCGCGGGATGCGCCGCCTTTTTTGTTTCGAGTGATGTGCGAATCCTGAGCCGTCCGGATGTGAATGCGCAGGCCTCCCGTTCGTCATCCTCGGCCTCCGAGCCGAGGATCCATTCCGAGATCTTTCGGAGTCAGGTGAAGTCTGAAGCGTCACGGAATGGATCCCAGGGTCGGTGCCCTGGGATGACGAACGGTAAGCGGCGGCTGGTATACGGAAAATCCCGCCCGGTTGCACCACGGCTTGCCCTGCACGCACCACCTTGCCATAGTCGCACCCAGCGCAACCGACCACGGACCCCCAATGGCCGAACCACCCAAAGCAAAACGGCCATCCCGCAGCAAAAAAGCACCGGAACCCGACTTCTCCCCCTTCGAGGACTGGCTGATAGATGGCCCGGCGGGTAAGTGGCCCAGGCCTTGGGATACAGGCCGAGACTTGTCGGATAGACAAAAACGGATTGTCGCTGACCAAGCGACGTTATTGTCGGATCGCGATGCTTGGCTCGAGAAAGTGCAGGCCTTCGAAGCGGCTCTAGCGGGGATCGCCGATGAGGCCCGGCAGAAAGCTACGAGGGCAAGTTATCACATCCGCTTTGACCAGTACAACTTCGCGGATGGGCTGAAGGATTTCACGAGTTATGATTTCCCGTGCTCAGTGTCCTTCTCCCGAGCAGAGTTCGGCAAGGGCAATGTCTCGTTCATCGAGGCGACGTTCGGCGAGGGCGATGTCTCGTTCTACGGGGCGACGTTCGGCGAGGGCCATGTCTCTTTCGACGGGGCGACGTTCGGCAAGGGCAAAGTCTGGTTCAACGGGGCGACGTTCGGCGAGGGCGATGCCTCTTTCGTGTGGGCGATTTTCGGCGAGGGCGATGTCTTGTTCATCGGGGCGACGTTCGGCGAGGGCGATGTCTCGTTCATCGGGGCGACGTTCGGCGAGGGCTATGTCTCGTTCCAACAAGCGACGTTCGACGAGGGTCATGTCTGGTTTGACGGGGCGACGTTCGGCGCGGGCAATGTCTCGTTCCAACAAGCGACGTTCGGCAAAGGTACAGTCTCGTTCATCGGGGTGACCTTCGGCGTGGGCGATGTCTGGTTCACGGGTATCGATTTCCGATCAACGACCATGCGTGCCCCAAGCATGGTCGTTGCCGGAAATCTCTATGTCAAATCACACTTTCCCGAAGCGGTGGATTTCAGCGGGCTTGACGTGCAGGGCACCGCCAGTTTCTCCGGCAGCAGCTTTGACAAGGTGCCCGATTTTCGTGACGCCAAATTCGACCGTGCCCCGGAAGTGGCCGGCATAGTGGTGCCGCGCCCGAAACTCGAGGGTCGATCACAACGAGCCGTCGACCACAACGACGTCGCCAAATTCCGCAAACTCAAATCCATGGCGCTGGCAGCCAATGACCATGAGAAAGACGGTGAGTTCTTCGCGGGCGAGATGCTGGCCAAGCGTGGCACCGAAACAAAAACACTCTTCGGGTTGCTGTTCAACACCCTGTACTGGTGGCTGAGCGATTTCGGCCAGAGCTACCTGCGGCCGATTGGTTGGCTGGCGGTGAGCTACCTGATCTTTGCAGCAGCGTGCCTCTACAAGATCTGGCCTGCGTTGACCCTGAGCGACCGGTTGTGGTTTGCGGCTGAATTCTCCTTCCGCAGTCTCACGCCGCTCTTCGGCTCACTGTTCCGCTTCGCTCCCGCGCCGGAGGAGCATGTCTCCTGGTACCAGAAGACCTACAAAGGCTTGGCCCATGCCGGTGTTGAAATCGACGGCCTGATTGCGCTTGGCGTTGCCCAGAGCGTCATCGGAACGGTGCTCCTGTTCCTGCTGCTCTTGGCCCTGCGCAACAAGTTCCGGCTGAAGTGAGTAGGCAACACCCACCGTCATGCCGGACTTGATCCGGCATCCAGCAGGCGAGCGTCCGCGAGCCGGGAGATGCAGTGCTTTGCATGTTGAGGGAGTCTCCCACCGCGCAGACGCGCGGTGGCTGGACCCCGCATCAAGTCCGGGGTGACGGGAGATGGTGGGAGATTAGTGAAATAAAGGGGGCAGAGCGCCATCCCTCCTTCGTCATCCTCGGCCTCCGAGCCGAGGATCCATTCCGTGATGCCTCCAACTCTCATGAAGTCTGAACCATTGCGCTATGGATCCTCGGGTCAAGCCCGAGGATGACGAAAGAGCGGAGCGAGGAGGCCCCTACCTTCTCGGCCGCTCCAGCAGCGCCACCATTTCCACATGGGCAGACCACAAAAACTGATCGATGGGCGTGACCGAAAGAAGCCGGTAGCCGCCCGCAATCAGGATTTCGAGGTCGCGCGCCAGCGTCACCGGGTTGCAGGAGACGGCGGCGATGCGCGGGATCACGGATTTGGCGATTTCCCTGGCCTGGGCCTCGGCGCCGGCGCGCGGCGGGTCGAAGCAGAGGCCCTGATAGGTCTTGAGCTCGGAAAACATCAGCGGACGGCGGAACAGGTCACGCCGCTCGATGCTGACCGGCTTGATGCCTTGCGCGTGGCGCGCCGCGCGGTCGAGCGCATCGAGTGACGGCTGGTCGCTTTCCACCGCATGCACGTGGCTTTTCTCGGCAAGCCGGAGCGTGAATGTGCCCGACCCCGAGAACAGATCCACCACGCGCTTGGCCTTCTTGAGGTGCCCGGTGACGAGTTCGCCCATGACAGCCTCGGCGGCGTCGCTCGCCTGCACGAACCCGCCCGGTGGCGGGTTGACCGTCACTGCACCGAAATCAAGCTGCGGCGGCTGCTTTTCGATCAGGATCTCGCCGTTGAAGGCAAGCCGGGCCATGCCCGCTTCCTTGCGCATGATGGCGATGATCTGCAGCCGGTCGGTCTCGCTGAGCCTGAACGGCGCGTCGACGGCGAGATCGAACCCCGAATGGGTGTCGAGCACGGTGAGCTTGAACGCCTCGCGGCTTACCGCGACCGAGGCCGCGATCCGTTGCAGCGCGGGCAGCGCCGCATTGATGCGGCTCGTGGCAATCACGCAAGTGCTGACCGGCACGATCTCGTGGCTCTGGGACTTGTTGAACCCGAGCGCGAGACCCGCCTCGGTCCGCTTCGCGGCAAACACCACGCGGCGACGGGTGTGCGGCTCGGTCGCGACCAATGGTGCGACGTCTGTCTTGATGCCGCGGCTCTCGAGCGCTGCGACCACCAGCCCGCGCTTCCAGTCACGATAGGCGTCACCGGACACGTGCTGCACCGCGCAGCCGCCGCAGGCGCCGGGATCGGCATCGGGGCCGAAATGCGGGCAGGGCGGATCGGTGCGGTCGGGCGACGGTTCGAGCAGCGCCATCAAGGTGCCCCGGTCTTTCTCGACAGCCGCGTTGACAATGTCGCCGGGCAGGGTGAAGGGCACGAAGACCTGGCCCGTGGGCGTGTCCGCGATGCCGTCGCCCTGGCCGCCAAGCCGGGTGATTTCGAGTTTTTGAGCGCTCATGACTTGAGGCCTCCGATGAGGAATTCCTGGTTGCCGTCCCCGCCGGCAATCGGCGAGGCGATGGGGCCGGTCGCGCGCCAGCCCTCGATTGTGCCGAGCCACGCGGCAAGCTCGCGGGCGATCACCGGTCCGAGGGACGGATCTTTCAGAAGCCCGCCCTTTCCGATGGCCGTACGGCCTGCTTCGAATTGCGGCTTGACCAGAAGCACCGCGAAGGCCCCCGGAGCGGCAAGCGCCAGTGCCGGCGGCAGCGCGAGCCTGAGCGAAATGAAGCTCACATCCGAAACCACGGCTCCGATCCGGCGGCCGTCGAGATGGGCCGCCGAGAGATCGCGGGCATTGAGCCCTTCAAGATTGGCAACCCGCGCGTCCGCGGCGAGATCGGGATGCATTTGCCCGTGCCCGACATCGACAGCTGTCACATGCGCGGCGCCGCGTTCAAGCAGCACCTGGGTGAAGCCGCCGGTCGATGCGCCGACATCGAGGCCGTTCAAGCCAGAGGGATCGAAGCCGAAGGCGTCCAGTCCGGCCACGAGCTTCAACGCCGCTCGCGACACATAGGCCTTCGCAGGGTCTGAAATTTCGATGGCAGCGGACGCGCTGACCGCGGCTCCGGGCTTGTTGACAGCCTTGCCGTCAACGTTGACGGCGCCGCGCGCAATCGCATCACGTGCACGCGAGCGGCTGTCGTAATGGCCGAGCCGCACCAGCATCTGGTCAAGGCGGTCCCGTTCGGGCTGGCTTGCCCCCGTGTCGTGATCTGATGTGTCGATGGTATTGCGCGCCATTCCGCCGTCTTGACGCGGATGGGAGGCAGGGGCAAGCGCTTTGTTGCCCGGAATTGATCGGCTTCAGTACTGCAGGATGCTGCCGCTGCCGCCATTGCGCTCCGGATCGCGGCTGTCTGCGGCGGCG
Organism: Hoeflea sp.; assembly: GCA_040216675.1. Lineage (GTDB taxonomy): Bacteria > Pseudomonadota > Alphaproteobacteria > Rhizobiales > Rhizobiaceae > Hoeflea. The sequence goes on from JAVJOR010000004.1 coordinate 650,192, forward strand.
CCGGGCTCAGGCATTCGCCGGCTCAGTGGCGGGAACAGGTGATTGTGCGCGACCAGATCGAGTGAGCCGCGGATCTCGCCGAGCTTGGGTTGCAACATCCGGATGGCAGCTTCCTCGATGCTACGGTCATAAGCCGGCTCTTGCCGCTCGGCAGCGGTAGCACGAGTCAGGGCCAGGCCGCCAGCAAGCAGGACGGCAAATGCCATCGCCACTCCGAGCGCCTGCGGTTGTTTCCGTGCCGTCTTCATGTCCCCGCGTGATCCCCTTTGTTGCAACGGGGATAACACGGCGGACCTTTCGGAACGCCCAAGGGACGTGGTTACGAAATCACAAAACCCTATGGTTTCAAGAGTGTAACCGAAGAGTGGACAGTGTTTTCGGTGCCCAGTGCTCGGAAAACCGTGTCGACGATGCCCTTCCGGTCAAGTCCGGCGCGCGCATACATCACCTCGGGTGCGGCATGGTCCATGAAGATGTCCGGCATCACCATGGGGCGCACCTTGAGGCCGCCGTCAAGCAGGCCCTCAAGGGCCAGAAACTGCATGACGTGGCTGCCGAACCCTCCGACCGAACCTTCCTCGATCGTGATCAGCACCTCGTGGTTGCGCGCAAGTTGCCGGATCATGTCGGTGTCGAGCGGCTTGGCGAAGCGCGCATCGGCAACCGTGGTGGACAGGCCCGCAGCATCCAGATCCTCGGCGGCAACGAGGCACTCGGCGAGCCGCGTGCCGAAGGACAGCAGCGCCACCTTCGTGCCCTCGCGCAGGATCCGGCCCTTGCCGATCTCGAGAATTTCGCCACGCGCCGGCATCTCCACGCCGACGCCTTCGCCGCGCGGATACCGAAACGAGATCGGGCCCTCGTCATAGGCAGCCGCGGTGCGCACCATGTGCTTGAGTTCGGCCTCGTCGGCCGCAGCCATCACCACGAAACCAGGCAGGCAGGAAAGGTAGGCTGTATCGAACGACCCGGCATGGGTGGCGCCATCGGCGCCGACGAAGCCCGCGCGGTCGATGGGAAACCGCACCGGCAGCTTCTGGATCGCCACGTCGTGGACAACCTGGTCGTAGCCGCGCTGCAGGAAGGTCGAGTAGATCGCGCAGAACGGCTTCAGGCCTTCCGTCGCCATGCCGGCTGAAAAGGTGACCGCATGCTGCTCGGCAATGCCGACATCGAAGGTCCGGTCGGGAAACACCTTGGCGAATTTGTCCACTCCGGTGCCCGATGGCATGGCCGCGGTGACTGCGACGATTTTATCGTCGTGACCGCCCTCCTGGGCCAGCGTCTCGCCGAAGACCGCGGTGTAGCTCGGCGCATTCGGCTTCGCCTTTGCCTGGGTTCCGGTGATGACATCGAACTTGGAGACGCCGTGATATTTGTCGGCTGCCGCTTCCGCGGGCGCGTAGCCCTTGCCTTTCTGGGTGACGACGTGAATGAGCACGGGCCCGTCGCCATTCTCGCGGACATTTCTCAGCACCGGCAGGAGGTGTTCGAGATTGTGCCCGTCGATGGGGCCGATGTGGTAGAACCCCAGCTCCTCGAACATGGTGCCGCCGGTCATGTAGCCGCGTGCATGCTCGACGGCGCGGGTGATCGCGCGGTCGACGTTCTTGCCGAGATAGGCGGTCAGTTTCTTGCCCGCCTCGCGAATGCCCATATAGGTCCGGCCCGATGCCATGCGCGCCAGATAGGCGCTCATCGCGCCGGTCGGCTGCGCGATCGACATGTCGTTGTCATTGAGGATGACGATCAGCCGCGCATCGAGCGCGCCGGCATTGTTGAGCGCTTCATAGGCCATGCCCGCCGACATCGCGCCGTCGCCGATCACCGAGACCACATGCCGCGGCCTGTCCGTAACCTTGCTCGCAACCGCCATTCCGAGCCCGGCGGAAATCGAGGTCGAGGAATGTGCCGCCCCGAACGGATCATATTCGCTCTCGTCACGCTTTGTGAAACCGGAAAGTCCGTCTTCCTGTCTCAGTGTGCGGATGCGGTCGCGTCGGCCGGTCAGGATCTTGTGCGGGTAGCACTGGTGACCCACATCGAAGATCAGTCGGTCATGCGGCGTATCGAACACCTTGTGAATGGCAATGGTCAGTTCGACCACGCCGAGCCCGGCCCCAAGATGCCCGCCGGTCCGAGAAACGGCGTCGATCATCTCTGCGCGCAGTTCGTCGGCAAGCTGTGGAAGCTGCTTGTCGTCGATCTGCCTGAGATCGGAAGGGTAGTGGACTTTGTCCAGAAGCGGCGTTTCGGGCGGGTTGGTCAAGTCAGGCCTCACTGTCGATTACGCCGTAGACCGGAACCGATTTTGTGTAAACCCGGTTAAACGTCGCATTCTCCCGACCGTGCGGAACAGCGGGATCGCCTCAACGTAGGGGATATGAATGCGACGTCAATGTGATGCGGGGACTAACTCGCGTCTGTCCCCGCCTTAACCGGTCATTCCGGCAGGGGAATGAACTCTTCGGCGTCCCCGGGAACGATGTCGAAACGGCCCGACCGCCATTCCGCCTTGGCCTGTTCGATCCGTTCCTTTGAGGAAGATACGAAATTCCACCAGATGTGCCGCTTCCCGGGCATGCTGTCACCGCCGAAAAGCATCATCCGGGCGCCGGCGGGACCGGCCTTTATGGTGATAGCGTCACCGGGCCGCAGCACCAGCAGCTGGTCCGGGCTGAAACGGTCGCCGGCGATCTCGATTTCGCCTTCCAGCAGATAGAGCGCCCGCTCCTCCCATTCGGCGTCAAAGGGCGCTGAAGCCGAGCCTTCCAGGCGAAGGTCGACATAGAGCGTGCCGGAATGCTGCCTGACCGGCGACAGGGCACCGCCGAACTGTCCCATCACAATCCGCGCATGAACGCCGCCATGGCTGATTTCCGGAAGCTCCGTGGTTGCTGTGTGCTCGAAAGCCGGATCGATCTCTTCCATCGCTTCGGGCAGCGCCAGCCAGGTCTGCAATCCGGACATCGCCATGTCGCCGCCGCGCATTTCCTCAGGCGAGCGCTCGGAGTGGACGATGCCGCGCCCGGCCGTCATCAGGTTCACATCGCCCGGACGGATCACCATTTCGGTGCCGAGGCTGTCGCGGTGCCGGATTGCGCCGTCAAACAGATAGGTCACCGTTGAAAGCCCGATATGCGGGTGCGGACGCACATCCATCGCTTCGCCGCCTCTGAGGATCGCAGGGCCCATCCGGTCGAAAAAAATGAAGGGGCCGACCATGCGCCGCCGGGCGGTGGGAAGCGCGCGGCGGACGGAAAAGCCGCCGATATCGCGCGATGACGGAATGATCAGATGCTCGATTGCGTCGCAGGAGAAGGCATCACCGGGGTGCGGGTCATTGCCGGGAAAGAAACTCATGCCAGTCTCCTGTCTGCGGATTATTCGGTATCGAGCGGCTCCGTGCCCGCCGGTTGGCCCTGCCGGTCGAGCCGGATCTTCTCGATCCGCTTTTCGGCGGCGGAAAGCAGCTTTTCGCAGTGGGCCTTGAGCGCTTCGCCACGCTCGTAGATCTCGATGGATTTGTCGAGCGCCACATCGCCGCGTTCAAGCTGTTCGACGATGCCTTCCAGTTCGGCCACCGCCGCTTCGAAACTCATCGCGGATATCTCGTTGGACTGGCTCATCGCTCAACCTCTTTGCAGGCGCATGACATGGGCCGCAGCCGATTCGGCCAAGCCGACGAGATCATAGCCGCCTTCCAGCAGGCTGACGACCCGGTTGCCCGAGGTCCGTCCGGCGATCTCCATCACCTTGCCGGTGGCCCAGTCGAAATCGTCGGCTGTCAGGTTGATCTCGGCCAGCGGATCGCGGTGGTGCGCGTCGAAGCCCGCCGAAATGATGATGAGGTCCGCTCGTGCCTCTTCCAGCGCCGGCAGGATCCGGCTTCTGAAGGCTTCGCGAAAATGCTCGCTGCCGTCGTTGGCCGAAAGCGGCGCGTTGAAGATGTTGCCCTTGCCGGTCTCTTTCAGTGCGCCGGTGCCGGGATAAAGCGGCATCTGGTGGGTGGAGAGGTAAACGACGCTGGCATCATCATAGAAGATGTCCTGGGTGCCGTTTCCGTGATGCACGTCCCAGTCGATGATCGCGACACGCTCCGCACCGTGGATCTTTTGGGCATGCCGTGCGGCAATAGCGGCCTGGTTGAAGAGACAGAACCCCATAGACTTGTTTTTCTCGGCATGATGCCCCGGAGGGCGCGTGGCGACAAAGGCGTTGTCGGCCGCGCCTGCGAAAACATCGTCCACCGCCTTCAATGCTCCGCCGACCGAGCTCAGCGCGGCATCCATCGCATGGGGCCCGGCCACTGTGTCGTCGTCGATCCGCGCCATCCCGCTTTCCGGTATGGTCGAGCGAATGCGCTCAAGATAGCTTTCGGGATGGGCGAGCAGCACCGTCTCTGCCGCGGCGATAGGTGCTTCGTGCCGGACCAGCGAATTGAAATGCTCATGCTCGAACACCGCTTCGAGCGCACGAAGCCGGTCAGGTCGTTCGGGATGCCCGGCGGGAACTTCGTGCTCGAGGCAGATCGGATTTGAATAAAAGAATGTTGTCATGGGATCTATCTAACCATGAAAGGCGCGTGATGCCAGTGGTGCCGCCAGCTGTTGTAGGCGGTAGCGGCTTTGAGCCGATGATTGCTTAGACATTTGGACCGGCGGATACCCACGAATTTGCCAACCAAGCGCTCCATGCTTGAACAAAGAGCGAACATGCTTAGGCTGGTGCAATGACGATTCGGCTTTCGAACACTGCGGCCCGCCGCATTTTCCTCGCCAGGCAGGGACTGTCCACCCCGCCGTCGCGAGCGCTGTCCAAGACTGATCTCCTGCGGCTCATACACGACATCGGCTTTGTTCAGGTCGACAGCATCTCGACGGTGGAGCGGGCCCACAACCAGATCCTGTTTTCGCGGAACCAGACTTTCCGCAAGGAGCACCTGCGGCAATTGCTGGAAGAGGACCGTGCGCTGTTCGAGCACTGGACGCACGACGCCTCGATCATCCCGGCGGAGTTCTATCCGTACTGGAAGCACAGGTTCCGGCGCGGCGAGGAGCCGATGCGTGCCCGCTGGACGCGCTGGCAGGGGGCGGATTTTGACAAGGCTTTCGGAGAGACCTACGACCATATCGTCGAGCACGGGGCGGTGCTGGCCCGCGACATCAAGCAGGCCGATCACAAGTCCGGCGGCTGGTGGCAGTGGCATCCGTCAAAGAAAGCACTCGAATTCTTCTGGCACACCGGTGAACTGGCGATCAGCGGACGCCGGAACTTTCAGAAGATCTATGACCTGAGCGAACGTGTCATACCGGATGAGCATCGCTTGGCCGAGGTCTCGGAGGCAGGGTTCATCGACTGGGCCTGCCGGAGCGCGCTCGAACGGCTCGGTTTCGCCACGTATGGAGAGATTGCGGCCTTCTGGGACCTGATTTCACCGGATGAAGCCAAGGCCTGGGTTGCCGCCAACCGGGATCTGCTCGACGAGGTCGAGATCGAATGTGTCGGTGACGCCAGATCGCGCTCTGGCTTCGCCCTCAAGGGGCTGTCACCGGAGCCGGGAGATTGGCCGGATCCGCCAGGACGGATCCGTGTCCTCAGCCCCTTTGATCCGGTCCTGCGCGACCGGAACCGGGCGGAGCGCCTGTTCGGCTTTCGCTATCGCATAGAGGTCTTTGTTCCCGAGGAACGGCGCGAATATGGCTATTATGTCTTTCCGCTTCTGGAGGGTGACCGCTTGATCGGCCGCATCGACATGAAGGCTGACCGCAAGGCTTCCACGCTCAATGTCGCACGGCTCTGGTTTGAGCCGAAGGTGCGTGCTTCATCCGGCCGGATGGCGCGGCTTGATGCTGAACTGTCGCGTGTGGCGCGCTTTGCCGGGGTGGCCGATGTGGCCTACGCGGATGGCTGGATGGCAGCGCCACGGTCCGGAACCTGATCGGAAACGCGGTGGCGGCAGAAAAACGCGGGGGCAGCCCGAGATTTTTTGGCTTGAAGCAGTTGTTGAATGCGGGCCAGTGTGAAAAACCATCTCGCAAAGGGAGCGCGATCCTGCGCACCGGACCAATCCGAGGCGAACAAATATGGTCAAGCCCGTCATCGGCGTTGTTGGCAACACATTTCGCGTGGAAGACAGGTTCACGGTCCAGATGGCCGGGCAAAACAACCTGGAGGCGCTTGCCGATGTCACCGGCACTCTGCCGCTGATATTCGCTGGCAACCCAAGGATAACCGACATCGCTGATCTTTTGGCGGTTGTCGACGGCGTGCTGCTGACCGGAGCGCGGGCGAATGTGCATCCCGAGAATTTTGGGATCGAGCCCGATCCCAGGCACGAGCCCTACGACCAGGATCGTGATGCGGTTGCACTTCCGCTCATAGAGGCTTGTGTGGAGAAAGGCGTGCCGCTTTTCGGAATCTGCCGCGGATTTCAGGAAATGAATGTCGCGGGTGGCGGCACACTGCATCCCGAGATCCGCGATTTGCCGGGCCGAATGAATCATCGCATGCCGCGGCTGGAAAGCGGTGAGATTCATCCGGACCCGGAAGTGGTCTTCGCCGACCGCCACGATGTCCGGCTCGTGCCCGACGGGGTGTTCGCCCGGCTCTATGGCCGTGACGTGATCCGAGTCAACTCGCTGCACGGGCAGGGTGTGCTTGATCTGGGAGACCGGATCATCTGTGAAGGCGTTGCCGAAGACGGCACGACCGAGGCCATCAGGTTCAAGGAAGCGCCCGGCTTTGCACTCGGGGTGCAATGGCACGCCGAATACGACCCTCAAAGAAACCCCGTCAATCAGGTCCTTTTCCAGGCTTTTGGTGAGGCTGTGGAGCGCTACCGCCGGGCTAGATGATTTCGGTCGAAGAGATCCGGATGCCGAAGCCTTCCAGCCCCACATAATGCCGTTCGCGGGATGAGTAGAGCTTGATCGAGGACACCCCCAGATCCCTGAGAATCTGCGCGCCCAGCCCGATCTCCAGCCATTCTTCCTCGCGCGCCTTGGCTTCGGCGTGTTCTTCGCCTTCGATGACCGCCTGGCGGCGGGAGGCCTGCTTACCCACGCCGACCGATCCCTCGCGAAGATAGACCACAACGCCCCTTCCATCGGCAGCCATCCGCTTGAGGATCGCCGTCATTGGCTCGTCTTTTGCAAACACGTCCTCGACCACGGATTCGAGGTGAAGCCTGACCGGAATGTCGACACCGTCGCGAATGTCGCCAAACACCACGGCAAGGTGATGCATCGGGTCCCAGGGCAGCTTGTAGGAATAGGCCTTGGCGGTGCCGGCGACGGTTTCCACGTCGAAACTGTCGACATGCTCGATCAGCGTTTCCTTGCGCTGACGATAGGCAATCAGATCCGCGACCGAGACCTGCTTGAGGCCGTGCTTGACCGAGAAAGCATCGACCTGTTCGCCGCGTGTCACCGTGCCGTCGTCGTTGACGAGCTCACAGATCACCGCAACCGGCGGCAGTCCGGCAAGTTTGCAGAGGTCAACCGCCGCCTCGGTATGGCCGGAGCGCATCAGCACTCCGCCCTCGCGCGCCACCAGCGGGAAGATGTGCCCCGGGCGCGTGAAGTCATCGGCGCCCGCATTGGGGTTGGCCAGATTGCGCGCCGTCAGCGTCCGGTCATCGGCGGAGATCCCGGTTGTGGTGCCGTGCTTGTAATCGACCGAGACCGTAAAAGCCGTCGTGTGCGCCGAATCATTGTCGGCAACCATCGCCGAAAGGTTCAAACGCTTGGCTTCCTCTCTAGGCATCGGTGTGCACACGATTCCGGATGTATGACGCACGATGAAGGCCATTTTCTCGGGCGTGCAGTGAACGGCCGCAACGATCAGGTCGCCCTCGTTTTCACGTCCGTCATCATCGGTCACGACAACGATTTCGCCAGCTTCCATGGCGCGGATCGCGTCGACGACGCGGGCTTGGTCATAAGGCATCTGTCTGCTCTCAATCGAGGCGGCCGGTCTGGCCGCGGTCTCTCAGGTAATGGTCGGCAATGGCGCAGGCAACCATGGCCTCGCCGATGGGCACCGCGCGAATTCCGACGCAGGGATCGTGCCGGCCCTTGGTCCGCACATCCACCTCGTTTCCGTCGGCATCGATCGAGCGGCGGTCGCTCAGAATGGAGGAGGTGGGCTTTACGGCGAACCGTGCGACCACCGGCTGACCGGTGGAGATCCCGCCCAGAATGCCGCCGGAATTGTTGGACAGGAATTGCGGCTTGCCGTCCTCGCCGATGCGCATTTCGTCCGCATTTTCTTCGCCCGAGATCCGCGCCGCTTCGAATCCGTTGCCGATTTCAACGCCCTTGACCGCGTTGATCGACATCAGGTTCGCCGCGATGTCCTGGTCCAGCTTCGCGTAGATCGGCGCGCCAAGCCCGGCGGGCACGTTCTCGGCCACCACCTCGATCACGGCACCGACGGAGGACCCGGCCTTGCGTATCGAGTCGAGATAATCTTCCCACACCGGCACCATGGCAGGGTCCGGACAGAAGAACGGATTGTTGTCGACCTCGGTCCAATCCCAGTTTTCGCGGTTGATTCGATGTTCGCCGATCTGGACGAGAGCTGCGCGAACCGCAACGTTGGGAACAACCAGCCGGGCAAGACCGCCGGCCGCCACACGCGCAGCGGTTTCCCGCGCCGAGGAGCGACCTCCGCCGCGATAGTCGCGCAAGCCGTATTTGAGGTCATAGGTGTAGTCCGCGTGCCCGGGACGGTAGCGCTTGGCGATCTCGGAATAGTCCTTCGAGCGCTGATCCGTGTTTTCGATCAGAAGCGAGACCGGCGTACCGGTTGTCACCAGGCTATTGTCGTCCTCGCGCATGACGCCTGACATGACCTTGACCTCATCGGCCTCGCGACGCTGGGTGACGAAGCGCGACTGACCGGGCTTTCGCTTGTCCATCCAGTGCTGCAGCTGCGATTCGGTGAACCGTAGCCCCGGCGGGCACCCGTCGACCACGCAGCCCAGCGCCGGCCCGTGGCTTTCGCCCCAGGTGGTAACGCGGAAAAGATGGCCGAAAGTGTTGTGCGACATCAAGGTCCAATCATGCAATCGGGCGGGCTGTGTGGCCCGCCTGGATGGGTTCGGCGTGACTTCTAAAGGAAACCGGGGGCTTGGGGGAAGTCTTTTTGTTCACACTGCGTCTACGCCGGCGCCGTTTCGTTGACAGCGAATTCGATTCACGGTCACATGACGACGTGAATTTGCCACATTCCGCGCCTTGAAGAGGCGCAACAACAATTTGAGCAGGGACTCTTGAAATGCGTTTTGCCATATCCGCCTTGTTGGGCGTATCAGCCATGCTCGCACCGTTCGCCGCCTGGGCACAGAGTGCAGACGTCGAAGCAACAATCACCGATGTTTCGACGGCACAGCTGACCATCAGCCTCGATGACGGCAAGGTCTATCAGGCCCCGTCCGAATTCAATTTCGAAGGACTGGAATCCGGCGTGAAGGTGCTTGTCTTTTACACAGAGGTCGATGGCAAACGGATGATCAACGACCTGGAACTGATCAACTGACGCGTTCGTTCATGAATTGAAAATGCGCCCCGCATGGTTTGAGCGATGCGAGGAACATGGGTTTCACCGCGGTGTTGCGTTACCGTCAATTTCGGAAGGACGGTTTTGCCCGTCCACCCCTGGCGTTTTCTCAGATCCAGCCGATTTCGCCGTCTGCGATTTTGAGGACCCGATCCTGCGGGATGTCGAGCAGCGCAGCGTCGTCATCCGCAACCCGACCGATTCGGTTGAACAGCGTCCGGATCACGCCGCCATGGGCCACACAGATGGTCGGTTGTGTCACCTTGGAGAGAAACAGGTCTGTCCGCTCGGCAAGCATGGCGTAGCTTTCGGCCTTCGCGCCAGGTGGCCGGAATCGCCACTTGTTCTGTTCACGTGCTTCGATGAGATGCTGCGAATGCTGACCGACCTCGTCAAGGGTCTGGCCTTCCCAGTCGCCGAATGACAACTCTGTCAAAAGCGCGTCCGTCCTGTAGTCCCGGGGATCGAGACCCGCGCTTTCCCGGACCAATTCCATCGTCTCCCGGGTGCGCGCCAGCGGGCTTGAAACCCAGTCGAACTGATCGAGAGAGAATTCGAGCGCTCTCGAGGCGAGGGTACGCCCGTTGTGCCGCGCCTGTCCGCGTCCGGTGTCATTGAGCGGGATGTCGCGCGCGCCCTGCAGCCGCTGTTCACGATTGTAGTCGGTCTCGCCGTGTCGGATCACATAGAGCAGCATGACGGTCCTTCGCCGGTGCAGGGAGCTGGGCAAAGCTGTTGCCCACCACCGGTGCTGCGCACCGGTGACGGCACAGTTCCAAATTCAACCCGCAAGTGCTTCAGTAAGTCAGGTGCAGCCGAAACAGCGCACCTGCTCAAAGTTAAACCACGCTTATGTCAGGCGCATCAACAGCTTTCATGCCAACGGTGTGATAGCCGGAATCGACATGCAGGATTTCGCCGGTCACGCCGCGCGAAAGATCAGAGACCATGTAGAGCGCCGAATCGCCGACCTCGTCGATGGTAACCGTCCGCTTCAGCGGAGAATTGTACTCGTTCCATTTCAGGATGTAGCGGAAATCGCCGATTCCGGAAGCAGCAAGCGTCTTGATCGGCCCTGCCGAGATCGCATTGACCCGAATGTTCGAGGCACCCAGGTCCACTGCAAGATACCGGACGCTGGCTTCCAGCGCAGCCTTGGCCACGCCCATCACATTGTAGTGCGGCATGACCTTCTCCGCGCCGTAATAGGTCAGCGTCAGGATCGAACCGCCGTCAACCATCAGCGGCTCGGCCCGCTTGGCCACAGCAGTCAGCGAGTAGACCGAGATGTCCATGGTCCGGTTGAAGTTCTCGCGCGACGTCTCGACGTAACGGCCCGTGAGTTCATCCTTGTCGGAGAAGGCGATGGCGTGAACCACGAAGTCGAGCTTGCCCCACTTTTCCTGGAGTTCGGCAAACACGGCATCGATGCTGTCCAGGTCGGTGACGTCGCAATGTCCGGCAACGATCGCGCCGAGCTCCGAGGCCAGCGGCTCGACGCGTTTTCTCAGGGCGTCGCCCTGATAGGTCAAGGCCAGTTCGGCACCCGCATCGGCGCAAGATTTTGCGATGCCCCAGGCAATCGAACGGTTGTTCGCCACGCCCATCACGAGGCCGCGTTTGCCCTTCATCAGGCCGGAAGTGTCAACCATTGCAGTCTCCCTACAGATTGTCGCGCAGGCTATGGCATACACCGCCATTTGCTGCAAGTTGCCGCCGCGCCGGATCCCGGGTCATCACAGGTTTCCCTTGCAAACGGAAAACTTAGAAAAACCACGAGCCTCGGTTGGAGCGCATCAGGTCAATCAACCCGCGATCAGGTGTTTCTGGCAGCATCACACGCAAATGGACAAGCAGCGCCCCGCGCTCGCCCGCCGGGTTCGGCAAGCCGTGAGCAGGAACGCGCAGAACCTTGTCGGATCCTGACCACTCCGGAATCGTTATCCGGACCGGGCCTTCAAGCCCTTCAAACACAAAGGATCCGCCAAGCACCGCTTCCATGAGCGAAATTGCATGTTCGCCATGCAGGTCTGCGCCAACGGCGCGCAATCGCGGGTGTCTGGCGTGTGTAAACCTGACGATGGCATCACCGTATGCGCCGGGATCCGGTGATTTCACCTGTATCTCTGTGCCGTCCAATGTTCCGGGTGGCGAGGTGAATTCGACCCGGCAAGCGTCCCCGAATTCGATCTCTCCGCTGTAACCGGTCATGGCCGATTCAAGCGTGATCTCGATCTGATGAATTGTAACTGGCTTCTCAGGCTTCGCCGATCCGCGGGCGCCGGGCTTTCGTCGCGTCTTCCATTTGGCAAAAAGTTCATCGAGCGCCGCCAGCGGATCCTCGTCCAGGCCAGGGGCATTGGCCTGTTGGCGCTCTCCACCCTTTTGCGCGCCTTGCGTGGTGTGGCCGGATTGCTTTGCGGCGGCCTCTCCGAAAATGTGGACGACCATCTCTTCGAACTTGGCCTCTTCGGGAGCATCCTCCGTATCTGCGGATCGCTCGCCGGCATCCTGGCCGGCGGATGCCGTCCGCCGGGACTGCTTGAAGGCATTGAACGGGTTGGCGCTAAATCCGCGCGCCGGCTTCGGCTGTTTTCGCCCGCGCGCATCGATATGGCCCTTGTCGAAACTCGCTCGCAAGTCGGGATTGATCAGCAGCTTGTAGGCATGCGCGATTTCGGCGAAGCGCATGGTGGCGCTGGGGTCACCGGGATTCTGGTCAGGATGCCAAGTCTTGGCAAGCTGCCGGTAGGCGCTCTTTATGTCTTCCGCCCTGGCGGTCTTCCCGACGCCGAGCACCGTGTACGGATTACGCATGTTACTTTCCCGTATGGGCTACTCGGGGAAAGGTAACGGCGATTTGCTAACCGTCCGTGTATGAAAGGCGATTTGTCATGGAAAACCGGAAAAGCTCAGCCGCCTGCCGGTTCGAAGGACACGATCTCCCAGCGTCCGTCGGCTTGTGTGCAGATTTTTCCGTCAAACAGCGAGACCCCGTCAAATGCGTGACGCGTGGTTCTGAACTGCCGGCATGACCCTGATTCACTCGAATGTGCTTCAAGACCGCTGATGACGCCGGCGGAGCCGGTGAGGGGGTTCGACCACGGGTGAAGCCCGGTGAGACGCGACGAGTCGAGGCTTCCGGCGAGATCGCGAACCACGGCTTCGTCCGACATGATTTCGCTGTCGGCCGAGAGCGGCGGAACCGAACTCGTGGTCACCGGATCAATCATCAGCGCCGATGCGGCGTTGTCACGGTTGCTGATGCAGCCCGCCAGCGAGACAACCAGAGGCACGAGCAGCGCCAAAAGCGCGGGGCTGTATGGCCGGCTCTTTCCGCTCACTGTCGCTTCTGTTAGATCCATCGCCAATGTCGCATGCTCCCTCAGGAGGCTTGAGGAACGAATATGACCGAAACAGGGTTAACGAATGGTGACTTCACCGAGGAATCAGAGCCGTACCGGCTTTTTGCCGCATGGCTTGAGGAGGCGACCGCGTCGGAACTCAACGATCCGAACGCTCTGGCCCTCGCCACGGTGGATTCCGAGGGAATGCCCAATGTCCGTATGGTTCTGCTCAAGGGGGTCGATGAACGGGGCTTCGTCTTCTACACCAATTTCGAGAGCCAGAAGGGCGAGGAAATCCTCGGAACGATGAAGGCGGCGATGTGCTTCCACTGGAAAAGTCTGCGCCGGCAGGTTCGGGTGAGGGGACCGGTCGAGCGCGTCAGCGATGAGGAGGCCGATGAGTATTACGCGTCGCGCCCGCGCGGCAGCCGCATCGGCGCCTGGGCATCACGCCAGTCACGCCCGCTCGAAAGCCGGTTCGCTCTGGAAAAGGCCGTTGCAGAATACACGGCCCGGCACGCCGTCGGAGACATCCCGAGACCGCCGCACTGGTCAGGGTTTCGCATTCTGCCCCGGTCCATCGAGTTCTGGCACGACCGGCCTTTCCGTCTTCACGACCGGGTTGTGTTCAAGCAGACGGGCAATGAATGGGAAAAGACCCGGCTCTATCCCTGAACCGCTCGGAAGAACGGGCTGTTTCGCTTCAGGCCGATCTCGAAAACGCGAAGGGAATGCCCGAGGCCAGCGCGTCCACGTAGCGGCCTCTTTGATAGTAGCCGTTGAGTGAAATGCGCGGCAATGCAAAGCGCAAGCCGGCGCTGCGTTCATTCAGAACGCCCGGGTTGGTGGTGACAGCCAGTTCAAAGCCAAGCTCTTCCGCCGCCGCATATTCCCGCGGACCCGCCGCGCAGCGGTCGCCGTAAGGATAGGCGAGCGTTTTCGGCGTCTCGCCGGTGATGTCCGCCACCCGCGCTGCCGATCTTGTGATTTCCTCACGCATCAGGGCTTCGGGCGAGTGGGCCAGATTGACATGCCCGATCGTATGCGCACCCAGGTGAGAGAGCGGCCTTTCGGCAATGGCCCGTAGTTCCTCTTCGTTCATGACCTGGCGGTCGACAATGTCGATCGGGCAGATGCCCGCGTCTTTCGCCTGGAGGTCCAGCCGCGCAATGATCTCCTGCTGTTCGGTGCAGGCGAGAGATTTGTGGAGCATGTCGAAGGCGGCATATTTCTCTGCCATGGTCCGGGTCGGCGACGCTTTTTCGCCCGTACCAAAATCAAATACGAACTCGTCGAGCTTCGCGATCAGCTGTTCTGCGGTTTCCCACCAGATCGAATGGGTGCGGTCCACGAAGCCGCCGGACACGAAGATGGTATAGGGAACGCCGTGCCTTTCGAACACGGGGCAGGCGTACTCATCATTGTCGCGGTAGCCGTCATCGAGCGTAAAAACCATCGCGGGGCCGGGACGTTCGGGCAGCGCGAGAAACGAGGCAAGGTCTTCGAGCGCGACCGGCACGTAGCCCTCGTCCTTGAGGCGGCGAATGCTTGCGTCCAGAAATTCCGGAGTGACGGACAGATGGGCGACCGGATCGAACTGCTTGGGCGTTGCCGGCCTAACATGGTGAAGCGTGAAGATCGCGCCCATGCCACGCGCGCCCCGCATGACGCCGGCTCTTGCCAGCATCGACACGGCTTCCAGCCCGCCCTGAATGGCGGCTCTCTTGGCCATGCGTCGCGCAGCGACTGTGTGAGGTCCGTGCATGCAAATGATCCGGGGGTCACTCTGTAGTCCGGACGTACCCTACCAGCACCGGCTTAACCGATGTTGAATCAATTTGAAGTTGTTTTCGCCGCGAAGTCAGACCTGATGAGGGAGCGGTTCCGCGCGCCGATACCGTCTCAGGCCTGGGTGCCGCCCACAGTCATGGCGTTCATCAGAAGATGCGGCTGCCCGACACCCACCGGTACGCTCTGACCGCCCTTGCCGCACATGCCGATGCCGGTGTCGAGGGCGGAATCATTGCCCACCATGGAGATCCTCTGCATGGCTTCCGGCCCGTTTCCGATCAGCATGGCGCCTTTGACCGGCGCGCCGATCTTGCCGTCCTCGATCATGTAGGCCTCGGTACAGCCGAACACGAACTTCCCGGAGGTGATGTCGACCTGACCGCCACCGAAGGAGACGGCGTAAAGCCCCTTCTTGACCGACGAGATCATCTCGCCCGGTGAAGCGTCGCCGGAAAGCATGTAGGTATTGGTCATCCGTGGCATCGGCTGATGCGCATAGGATTGCCTGCGTCCGTTGCCGGTGGCCTGCATGCCCATCAGGCGCGCATTCTGCCGGTCCTGCATGTAGCCCACAAGAATTCCATCCTCGATGAGCACATTGTAACCTGAAGGCGTTCCCTCGTCGTCGACCGACAGCGATCCACGTCGGCCTTCGATGGTCCCGTCATCGACAACCGTGACGCCCTTCGACGCGACCCGTTCGCCCAAGAGCCCGGAGAAAGCCGATGTCTTCTTCCGGTTGAAGTCGCCTTCCAGGCCGTGGCCGACCGCCTCATGCAGCATCACGCCGGGCCAGCCTGCGCCGAGCACGACATCGAGCGTGCCAGCCGGTGCGGCCACCGCATCGAGATTGACGAGCGCCTGCCTGAGCGCCTCGTCAGCGCCGTGACGCCAGCTTTCCTCGGTCAGGAAGTCGCCGAAGAGCTTTCGCCCGCCCATGCCGTAGGAGCCATTCTCCTGGCGGTCGCCATCGCCTGCCACCACCGAGATGTTGAGCCGGGTGAGCGGCCGGACGTCGCGCACCCGGTGGCCGTCAGCGCGCAGGATCTCGACCACCTGCCAATTGGCGGCAACCGAGACCGACACCTGGCGAACGCGGTCATCCTTGGAGCGGAGATAGTGATCGATGGTCTGCAGAAGCTTGACCTTGTCCTCAAACCCGGGCGACGCGAGCGGATTGTCGGCGGTGTAAAGCAGCTTGTTCGTGCGCTGGGGGGCGGCCGAGTATGTGCCCTTCGCCCCGCGCGTCACGGCGGACACCGCATCTGCGGCGCGCATCAGCGCCGCTTCGGAGAGTTCACCGGCATGCGCATAGCCTGAAGTTTCGCCGAGAACGGACCTCAGGCCGAAGCCCCGGTCCGTGGAGTAATTGCCGGCTTTCAGCTTGCCGTTGTCGAACAGCAGCGATTCCGTTTCCTCGTACTCGAGATAAAGCTCGCCGTCATCCGCACCCCGAAGCGCATCGGAAACGATCCGCTCCACCTTGGCGTCGGAAATGTCGAATTGGCTGGTGAGCGCGTCTTGCATGGCTGTGGTCCGTTTCTGATCGTTTTGTGCCAATATATAGGTGCTCAATCTGCGATTGGAACACGGTGGCATTCGGCCAATGGACAAAATCACAGTCGAAAACATCAATCATCCCGGCAAATCCGAGAGGGTCAATGCCGAAAAATACAACGCGATGCGCAGCGCCCTGCTTGCTGTCCTGGCGGAAAACTCCGAGCCCCTTGAAAGCAAAACCATAGGCCACGCCGTCAGGCCTCTTTTGCCTGACGATCTCTTTCCCGGCGGAGCGACGTCGGGTTGGTGGATCAAGACCGTCCAGCTCGATCTGGAAGCCAAGGGAATCCTTGCGCGAACCGCGACCAAACCTTTGAGGTTTTTTCTGACAAGACGGGATTCAGATGCCTGAAAACAAAACCAGGCCCACGCGCATCGATCCGGCGGCGGTGATCTCTGCGCTCGACGAGGGCCCCCGCAAGCGCGACGCCGAAACACTCGACGCGATGATGCGGCGTGTCTCCGGCGCCGAACCGGTCATGTGGGGCGCTGCAATGTTCGGTTACGGCTCCTACAGATACGCCTACAGCTCGGGGCGCACGGGAACGTTTTTCCGAGCCGGCTTCGCGCTGAGAAGCCGGCAGATCGTTGTCTATGTGATCCCCGGCTTTGAAGGTGCAGAAGACGAACTGGCCCGGCTGGGTCCGCACAAGACCGGCAAATCGTGCCTCTATCTGAAGCGGCTCGACGACATTGATATGACTGTGCTCGAGCGCATCGTCGCACGTTCCATCGTGGTCATGGCCGAACGATACCCGGAGGATGGCGGTTAGCCCTCACGGCAGGGCGGCGTATCCGTCGGTGAAGCCCGAAAGGTCGACAGGAATTCCGATGCCTTCCTCGGGGGTCTGGAACACGATGAAGGTGGCCGTGGTTCCCGCTCTCATCGTCGCCAGCAAAGTTTCGTCCAGAATCACCTCGGCATAGCAGCCGTCGGAGAAGCAGCGCACGAAATAGGCCCGACCGATATCCTTGCCGTCGACGTTCAGGCCGAGGCCCGATGGCAGCAGCACGCCCAGCGGCGCCAGCACCCGCAGGATCCGGGCCTGCTGATCGGCCGTTTTGAGAACGACCACCGACAGCCCGACCTCGGGCCGGTCATCAGCGATGACATTTTGCATCAGCGCGCATTGTTCGCTGGGCGCCCCCGCGGGGGTGTCGCACACGATCGACCATGCGCCGTGCTGGGATTGCACCTTGCCGGCCTGCTGGGCCTTCGCCTCGAACGCACCGGTCGTGGTAACGACGAGCCCGGCCAAGACGGCCAACGCTGCTTTTGCTTTCAATGAGAATGCCATTTGAACTCCGCGGCGCCCCGAATCACAGTCCAATTTGTAAGCCCGTAAGGCGAAATTGGAACCCTTGGCATCAACTCTCTCACGGTTTGTGCGGCAAAAATGCGGCTTGCCCGCATGAATGCCTCTCGGTGGGCTTGTCACGGCCCCCGGCTGCAAAGGTCCAATCCCTGTGAAATCACGATTTCGATCGGCTTTGGAACACGAAATCAGGGGGAAAGCATGTCTGAAGCCCGCGCCGCGCAAAAATGCCGCATCCTCAGCAGGTGACGAAGGTTGCGGGCGCTGTCATTCTGTGGTTTGAAGCGCCCATCATATTGAGGGATTCCGTCTGATCACGCGGACGGCGCGATACTCGAGGGAGACAAAACGTGACCAACAAGCTTCTTGCAGGGCTTGCCGCGTTCGCATCGCTGGGCGCAAGCTCAGCCTACGCCGCGCAGCCGACCGACTGGCAGATGACCCTGCAGCCTGCGGCAACCGAAATCATGCAGCAGATCCGCAGTTTCGAAGTCTACACACTCTGGTTCATCATTCCGATCACCTTGTTCGTCCTGGCTCTGCTTGTCTATGTGATGGTCAAGTTCCGCGCCGGCGCCAATCCCACTCCCTCGCGGACCAGTCACAACACCGCCATCGAGGTGGTCTGGACACTTGGCCCGGTGGTCATTCTGCTCGCGATCGCCATTCCATCCTTCAGCCTGCTGACGGCTCAGTATTCTCCCCCGCCAGCGGACCTCACCATCAAGGCCACCGGTTACCAGTGGTACTGGGGCTATGAATATCAGACTGAAAACGAACTGTCGTTCGATGCCCTGATGCTGCAGGAAGACGACCGACCCGATTACGGCAAGGAAGACGTTGCGGCCTATCCGCGGCTTCTGGCCGTCGACAACGAGGTCGTCGTGCCTGTCGGTCAGACGGTCCGCCTGCTGGTCACCGCGGCAGACGTTCTGCACGCATTCGCCATGCCCGCTTTCGGCGTCAAGATGGACGCCGTGCCGGGCCGCCTCAACGAAACCTGGTTCAAGGCGGATGTCGAAGGTCTCTACTACGGTCAGTGTTCCGAGCTTTGCGGCAAGGACCATGCGTTCATGCCGATTGCAGTGCGCGTCGTGTCCGAAGAGCAGTTCAAAAACTGGCTTACCGCAGCCGCAGACGATGTCGAAGCTGCAAACCGCAATCTGATGGCCGCCATCGAGACCGCTGAGAAGTCGGTCGATGTCGCAGTCAACGAAGACAACTGATTAGAGGGGACTGAGAGCAATGGCCGGTTCAACTGTCGCTCATGACCACGATCACAAGCCCCAGGGCTTTGTGCGTCGCTGGCTGTATTCCACCAACCACAAGGATATCGGTACCCTTTACCTGATCTTCGCGATCATTGCGGGCATCATCGGCGGTCTTCTGTCGATCGCCATGCGCATGGAGCTTCAGGCCCCCGGCATCCAGATTTTCCACGGTCTGGCTTCGATGGTCTACGGCGTCGACGGCGATGCCTCGATCGATGCCGGCAAGCACATGTACAACGTGTTCACCACGGCGCACGGCCTGATCATGATCTTCTTCATGGTGATGCCGGCGCTGATCGGCGGTTTTGCCAACTGGATGGTTCCGATCATGATCGGCGCGCCGGACATGGCCTTCCCGCGGATGAACAACATCTCCTTCTGGCTCCTTCCGCCGGCCTTCATCCTGCTCCTGCTTTCGATGTTCGTCGAAGGCCCCGCAGGCGCTTACGGCACCGGTGGCGGCTGGACAATCTATCCGCCGTTGTCGACCACCGGACAGCCCGGACCGGCGATGGATTTCGCCATCCTGTCGCTGCACGTGGCGGGCGCGTCCTCGATCCTCGGGGCGATCAACTTCATCACCACGATCTTCAACATGCGCGCACCGGGCATGACCCTGCACAAGATGCCGCTGTTTGCCTGGTCGGTGCTGATCACCGCGTTCCTTCTGTTGCTGTCGCTTCCGGTTCTTGCCGGTGGCATCACCATGCTTTTGACCGACCGTAACTTCGGAACCGCATTCTTCGCACCCGATGGCGGTGGCGATCCGATCCTGTTCCAGCACCTGTTCTGGTTCTTCGGGCATCCGGAAGTCTACATCCTCATCCTGCCGGCTTTCGGCATGATCAGCCACATCGTCTCGACCTTCTCGCGCAAGCCGGTGTTCGGTTATCTCGGCATGGCCTACGCCATGGTCGCCATCGGCGCCGTCGGCTTCATCGTCTGGGCGCACCACATGTACACGGTCGGACTGTCGCTCAACACCCAGCGCTACTTCGTCTTCGCCACCATGGTGATTGCGGTGCCGACGGGCGTGAAGATCTTCTCCTGGATCGCAACGATGTGGGGCGGCTCGATCTCGTTCCGCACACCGATGCTGTGGGCGATCGGTTTCATCTTCCTGTTCACCGTGGGTGGGGTGACGGGCGTGCAGCTCGCCAATGCCGGTCTCGATCGTGCCATGCATGACACCTATTACGTTGTGGCTCACTTCCACTACGTTCTGTCGCTGGGTGCGGTCTTCGCCATCTTCGCGGGCTGGTACTACTGGTTCCCGAAGATGACCGGTTTCATGTACAATCCGACGGTTGCCCGCATTCACTTCTGGGTCACCTTCATCGGCGTGAACCTTGTGTTCTTCCCGCAGCACTTCCTCGGCCTTGCCGGCTTGCCGCGCCGCTACATCGACTATCCGGACGCCTTTGCAGGCTGGAACGCGATCTCCTCCTACGGTTCGTACATCTCGGGCGTGGGCGTGCTGATCTTCCTCTACGGTGTCTGGGAAGCCTTCTCCAAGAAGCGCGTCGCCGGAGACAATCCTTGGGGTGAAGGCGCAACGACACTGGAGTGGCAGCTTTCTTCGCCGCCGCCCTACCACCAGTGGGAAAAGCTGCCGCGCATCAAGTAACCGCGCGCAGTCAAACGAAATTTCAGACCGCCGGCACCGCCCGGCGGTCTGGGCTTAAGGCCGGAAAAGATGACCCGGCATCCGGGAGGCACCCGGTACGAGGGAAAGGCGAAACGCCAATGGCAATGACCGACCAGCATGACGCATCCGCCGCTCCGGTGATGATGGAAGGCGATGCCCGCGACTTCTTCGCGCTGCTCAAGCCGCGCGTGATGTCGCTCGTCGTTTTCACCGCGTTCGTCGGAATGCTGCTGGCTCCGGGCGAAATCCATCCGGTCCTCGGTTTCATCGCCATCCTTTGCATTGCGATCGGCGGCGGCGCCTCAGGCGCGCTGAACATGTGGTACGACGCCGACATTGACGCGCAGATGGGCCGCACGTCCAAGCGTCCGATACCCGCCGGAAAGATTTCCGCCGAGGCGACGTTTGCGTTCGGAATGGTTCTCTCGGTCTTTTCGGTCGTCGTTCTGGGCCTGACCGTGAACTGGCTTGCCGCCGGACTCCTTGCGTTCACGATCTTCTTTTATGCCGTGATCTACACGATGTGGCTCAAGCGCTCGACGCCGCAGAACATCGTCATTGGCGGTGCCGCCGGCGCCTTTCCGCCGATCATCGGCTGGGCCTGCGTGACCAACTCGATCTCGATCGAGAGCATCGTGCTGTTTTCGATCATCTTCCTTTGGACGCCGGCGCATTTCTGGGCTTTGGCGCTGTTCAAATGCGCAGATTACGGGCGCGCCGGCGTGCCGATGCTGCCCAATGTCTCGGGCGAACGCACGACCAAGAACCAGATCGTTCTCTACGCCGTGCTGACGGCCATCAGTGGCGTGGTTCCGTCCCTCATGGGGTTCGCAGGGATTCTCTATGGCATCGTTGCCGCAGCACTGGGCGCGGCCTTCATCTGGTATTCCGTCAAGACCTGGCAGATGCCCGATGGCGATGAGAAGATGATCCCCGCGAAGAAGCTTTTCGGCTACTCGCTGCTCTATCTCTTCGGCATCTTCACCGCCCTTGCCGTTGACGGTCTGGCTGTCAAGTTCCTTGGCGCAACGGTGTAGCAATGGAACAGGTTGAACTTACAGAAAAGCAGAAGAAGGCGCGCAGATCGCGTTCGGTTGCACTCGCGATCGTTCTCGCGGTTCTCGTGGTCCTGTTCTACGTGGTGACCGTGATCAAGATCGGGCCCGGCATTTTCAGCAGGCCCATGTGAGGCAATGCGAGGTGACCGAATGACCGCAGAACCTGATCAGACCGACAAGGTGAAGAACCGTTCCAATCTGCGCATTGTGATCGCCTGCTCGGCATTTGTCGCGTCAATGGTAGGCGTGAGTTTCGCCGCTGTACCTCTCTATCAGCTGTTTTGTCAGGTAACCGGCTATGGCGGCACCACTCAACGCGCCGAACAGTTCTCGGAAACCATCCTTGACCGCACCATCAAGGTCCGCTTTGACGCGAACACCGCCTCGGGCCTGCCGTGGGAGTTCAAGCCGGTGCAGCGTGAGGTCGAAGTGCGGATCGGGGAAACCATCCTGATCAACTACACGGCTGAAAACACATCCGACCGGGTCACCACTGGACAGGCGACATTCAATGTCACGCCGATGTCGGCGGGTGCCTATTTCAACAAGGTTCAGTGTTTCTGCTTTACCGAGACCGCGCTCAAGCCCGGCGAATCGATGGAAATGCCGGTGCTTTTCTTTGTGGATCCGGCAATCGTTGATGCCGTTGATACCAAGAATATCGACACGATTACCCTTTCTTACACTTTCTTCCCGCACGAGAGCGAAAAACCCGTTGCGGCTGCGGCGGAGCCGGTGCAAGACAACGACACCTTATAGGACCAATACCGGTGCGGACTTTGAGGTCCGAACCGGGAAACGATGACCATCGGGGAAAACGACATGGCCGACGCACATGAAAAACACCATGATTATCACATCATCGATCCGAGCCCCTGGCCGCTGACCGGATCGATCGGCGCGCTTGTGATGGCGCTTGGCGGCATTGGCTGGATGCAGGGCATGAACGGCGCGGATTCTCTGCTCGGTCTGCCGATCACCAATCCGGTCTTGTTCCTCGTTGGTCTGGCAATCGTTCTTTACACCATGTTCGGCTGGTGGGGCGACACCATCAAGGAAGCTCACGAAGGCCACCATACCAGGGTCGTCGGACTTCATCTGCGCTACGGCATGATCATGTTCATCGCCTCCGAGGTGATGTTCTTTGTGGCCTGGTTTTGGGCTTTCTTCGATGCGAGCCTGTTTTACAATGAGGCCAACCAGGTCGCGCGCACCGCGTTTACAGGCGGTCAGTGGCCGCCGGCCGGCATCGAGGTACTCGACCCGCTGCATCTGCCGCTCTACAACACCGTGATCCTGCTTCTGTCCGGAACCACAGTCACCTGGGCACACCATGCCCTGCTGCACGGCGACCGCAAGGGCCTCATCTACGGTCTGACGCTGACGGTCATTCTGGGCATGATCTTCTCCTACGTTCAGTTCTATGAATACACTGTCGCTCCGTTCGACTTCAAAAACTCGATTTATGGCGCGACCTTCTTCATGGCCACCGGCTTCCACGGCTTCCACGTTCTGATCGGGACAATCTTCCTGGTCGTCTGCCTTATTCGTGCGCTGCGCGGGCACTTCACGCCCAAGCAACACTTCGGCTTCGAGGCTGCCGCCTGGTACTGGCACTTCGTTGACGTGGTCTGGCTGTTCCTGTTCTTCGCGGTCTATATCTGGGCATCCTGGGGTGCGCCGATCTATCACCACTAAGACAGGTTTCATGCATCTTGTTCGGGGCGGCGGGGCAACCTGCCGCCCTGCGCTTTTCTGGCCACGCGTCATGGCCCAAATGTTGATCGGAGAGTTCCATGAGCAAGGATGAAGCCCACTATCCACCTGTGGATCCTGTGTCGGTCGGACTGCGCGGGCGCTGCCCGCGTTGCGGCGACGGCGCGATGTTCGATGGGTTTCTCAAGGTTAAGCCGGCCTGCGGCGTATGCGGTCTTGATTACAGCTTTGCCGATGCGGGCGACGGCCCGGCGGTCTTCGTGATCATGATCGTCGGCTTTATCGTTGTCGGTCTGGCGCTCTGGATGGAGGTCAACTACAGCCCGGCGCTCTGGGTGCATCTGATCCTCTGGATCCCGCTGGCCACCATCCTCTCGCTTGGTCTCTTGCGCAGCCTCAAGGGGCTCCTGATCGCGCTTCAGTATCGCAACAAGGCCGCCGAGGGCCGGATCGACCGTGACTGAGGCTCAGGCACCGACACATCCCTCGCGACTGCGTTTCTGGGCGCTTCTGATCGTTCTGCCATCTGCATTTGCGGTGCTTCTTGCCCTTGGCACCTGGCAGGTCCAGCGTTTGGCCTGGAAGCAGGAACTGCTCGCATCCATCGAACAGCGTAGCCACATGGAGCCGGCAGGCATCGACGCGATCGAGCAGGCCCTCGCGGAAGGTCGTCCGGTCGAGTATCGCACCGCTACCGCCACCGGCGAATTCCTCCACGATGGTGAGCAGCATTTCTTTGCCACCTTCAACGGACAGACCGGCTATTATGTCTACACGCCGCTTGAATTGGCCGACGGAAGGTATCTGCTCGTCAATCGCGGCTTTGTGCCCTACGATTTGAAAGAACCTGATACACGGCCCGAGAGCCTGACGCCGGGCGTTCAGACCGTCACCGGCCTTGTGCGCGAAAAGCTCACCGAAAAGCCGTCCTTCATCGTTCCGGACAATGACGAAGCCAAGAATATCTACTACTGGAAGGATCTGGACCGCATGGCCGCCAATGCAGGTCTGCCGGAGGATGCGGTGCTTCCGTTCTTCCTCGATGCGGATGCGACACCGGTGCCTGGCGGGTTGCCGCGGGGAGGGGTGACGGTCATCGACTTGCCAAACAATCATCTGCAATACGCGATCACATGGTATGGTCTCGCGGCGGCGCTTGCCGGGGTCGGCCTGTTTGCCTGGTTCCGGCGAAAATCCTGATTGCCGCTGGCACACCGGGGCGATGCCGTGGTACCGGGGCAAATGACGTAGGGATTGACGGTGCCGGTGGCAGACCGATCCGTTTGAAGGGATAGGCATGGCGATAGTGGCAATGATCCTGGTTGCGCTCGTGGCAATCGAACATATCTACATACTCGTCCTCGAGATGTTTCTCTGGACGAAGCCGCGCGGCATGAAGGCGTTTGGACTGACGGCCGAAAAGGCTGCATCGACCCGCGTGATGGCTGCCAACCAGGGGCTTTACAACGGGTTTCTGGCAGCGGGCCTGATCTGGGCGCTTGTACATCCGGAGCCGGGGATTGCCTTTCAGCTCAAGCTGTTCTTCCTTGGTTGCGTTCTGGTTGCGGGTCTTTATGGCGGCGCCACCGCATCGAGAAAGATCTACATGATCCAGGCGCTACCCGCCGCAGTGGCGCTGGTGGCCGTTCTTGCCGCCGGATAAACCGAAATACCGAGCCACGGATATTCCCATGACCCGATCTCCACTGAAAATCAGGCTTTGCGGTCCGCGCGGTTTCTGCGCCGGCGTCGACCGCGCCATCCAGATCGTCGTTCTGGCAATCAAGAAATACGGCCCGCCGGTTTATGTCCGCCACGAGATCGTGCACAACCGCTTCGTGGTCGAGGGCCTCGAGGCGCTTGGCGCGGTTTTCGTCGAGGAACTCGACGAGATCCCCGCAGAGCATCACGGCCAGCCGGTGATCTTTTCCGCCCATGGCGTTCCCAAATCGGTTCCCGCCGATGCGGAAGCACGCAACCTGTTTTTTCTCGATGCGACATGCCCGCTGGTGTCCAAGGTCCACAAGCAGGCCATGCGGCATGAACGGCTCGGTCGCCATGTTGTTCTGATTGGCCACAAGGGGCACCCCGAGGTGATCGGCACCATGGGGCAGTTGCCGCCCGGTGCGGTGACCCTGGTCGAGACCGTCGCAGATGTCGACGCCTTCGAGCCGGAGGATCCCGCAGCCCTCGGGTTTGTCACCCAGACCACTCTGTCGGTCGATGATACCGCGGACGTGATTGCGCGCCTGACCGAGAAGTTCCCGGAGATCACCGCGCCGGCGGCGGAATCGATCTGTTACGCCACCACAAACCGTCAGGATGCGGTCAAGCAGGCGGCCCCCGGCTGCGATCTGTTCGTGGTGGTCGGCGCGCCGAATTCGTCGAACTCGAAGCGTCTCGTCGAAGTTGCGCTGAAGGCCGGCGCAAAGCAGTCCATCCTGCTTCAGCGCGCCCACGAGATCGATTGGGATCAGGTCGGTGACATCGGGGTGCTCGGACTCTCAGCCGGGGCGTCCGCGCCCGAAGTCGTGGTTGACGAAATCATCGAGGCCTTCAAGGCGAAGTTCGACGCCACAATCGAACTGGCGGAGACGGTCAAGGAAACAGAGAACTTTCTGGTGAACCGGGAACTTCGCGACGTCGAGCTCACCGCGGCCGACATGGCCTTCGTCAACGGAGCGCGCTGAGCATGGCTGTCTATACTGATGTGGGCGAAGACCAGCTCAAGGCGTTCCTGGAGGAATATGACGTCGGAACGCTGCTGTCGTGCAAGGGGATTGCCGAGGGCGTGGAGAATTCCAATTTTCTGCTCAAGACGACCTCGGGCTTCTACATCCTCACGCTTTACGAGAAACGCGTCGCTGCCGGTGATCTCCCCTTCTTTCTCGGATTGATGGATCACCTTTCGCAGAAGGGTTTGAGTTGCCCCTTGCCGATCCCGCGCCGTGACGGGGAAAGCCTCGGTGAACTCGCCGGACGTCCGGCCGCCATGGTCTCGTTTCTCGACGGCGCATGGCTCAGGAAGCCGCAGCCGCTCCATTGCCGTGAAGTGGGCCGCGCCATGGCAGAGATGCATGTCGCGGGACAGGACTTTTCGATCCGGCGAGAAAATGCGCTCACCGTCGAAAACTGGCGTCCGCTCTGGGAGGGTGCCCGCGGTCGCGCCGATGAGGTAATGCCCGGATTGAAGGACGAAATCGACCGCGAGCTTGAAACTCTGGAAGGCGGGTGGCCCCAATCTCTCCCCGAAGGCGTCATCCATGCCGATCTCTTCCCCGACAATGTCTTTTTCATCGAGGACAGGCTCTCGGGTCTCATCGACTTCTATTTCGCCTGCAACGATTTTCTCGCCTACGACGTGGCCATCTGTCTCAACGCGTGGTGTTTCGAGGCGGATGGCGCCTTCAACCTCACAAAGGGCATGGCTCTGCTCGAGGGCTACCAGTCGGTGCGCCGTCTTGAGCCCGATGAAGTCCGGGCGCTGCCGGTGCTTTCGAGAGGCGCTGCGCTGCGGTTTTTCCTCACACGCCTCTATGATTGGCTGATGACGCCGGAAGGAGCTCTCGTGGTCAAGAAGGATCCGATCGAGTATTTGCGCAAATTGCGCTTTCACAATCAGATTGGCTCGGGCGCCGAATACGGGTTGCGTGACAGGGATACGGTTTCGTGAAGCGGGTCGAGATCTTCACCGATGGCGCCTGCTCGGGCAATCCGGGACCTGGCGGCTGGGGCGCCATCCTGCGCTACGGCGAAACTGTAAAGGAAATGTCCGGCGGCGAGGCCGGCACAACAAACAACCGCATGGAACTGATGGCCGCCATTGAGGCGCTGAGCGCGCTCAAGGGGGCTTGCGAGGTCGACCTCTACACCGACAGCAAATACGTCATGGACGGGATCTCGAAGTGGATCCATGGCTGGAAGAAGAACGGCTGGAAGACGGCTGCGAAGAAGCCGGTCAAGAACGCCGAACTGTGGCAGCGTCTGGAAGAGGCGCGCAAGGCCCACAAGGTGAACTGGCATTGGGTCAAGGGTCACGCCGGCCATCCTGAGAATGAGCGCGCGGACGAATTGGCCCGCGCCGGGATGGAGCCCTACAAAGGCAAAACGGCGCCCCGAAGGAGCGCCGCTGAATAACTCCGGTTCCGCAGGCTGCTCAGAGCTGTTCGAGCATTTTCTGCGCGCCCGAGGTCACTGCCTCACCCGGCTTATCCTCGACATTGAGGGCGGTGACCTTGCCGTCCTCCACAATCATCGAATAACGCTTGGAACGGGTGCCGAGCGTGCCGGCGGACAGGTCCGTGTCCATGCCGATCGCCTTGGTGAAGCTCGCATCCCAGTCCGAGAGATAGCGGATCCTACCCGCGCCGTTGGTCGCCTTCTCCCAGGCAGCCATCACGAAAGCATCGTTGACGGAAATGACCGCGATATCGTCGACGCCCTTGGAAAGGATCGCGTCGCGGTTTTCGAGATAACCGGGCAGGTGATTGAGGTGGCAGGTTGGCGTGAAGGCCCCCGGGACCGCAAAGACCACGACCTTCTTGCCGGCGAAGAGATCGCCGCTTTTCACTTCGCTCATGCCATCGGAAGTCGTTTCCTTGAAAGTCGCTTCCGGCAATGTGTCTCCTACTGAAATCGTCATTTTGGCGCTCCCTGTGCTGGCCTTTGGTAGACCCGGAAGATAGGTGCAGCCCGGTCGGATTTCGAGGTCGTGGCGGGATTTATTCGCAGCCGTGTGGTCAATTCTGCGAACCGTCCGGTTTGCCGAGACTGGCTGCCATGGAACGCCTGCCGAAGGTGACCACCGCCTCCACGTCGGAGAGATTGAGGTCCCCGCCATTGTCCGGCAAACGCTTGATCCGGACCTGCCAGCGCGCCACCCCATCGGCGTCGGCCAACAGTTCGGGGACTCCAAAGGCCGAGCCCGGCGGCCCGGAGAGGAAGAGAGCCGGTTCCGTTCCCGCAGGCCGGAAGGCGGGCAGCGCGACGCTGACAGTCATCTGCATCCGCTCGGGATCGACCCGAAAGTCGGTGAAACGGAAATCCTCGGTCTGAGCCGGGGGGAGGGAGGCCATCGCCTCGTTCACGATTGCCGTCGCGTGATCCGATTCGGTCATGGCCGCAGGAATGTCGACGGCCAGCTCCGCCTGGAACGGAACACAGATCTTCTCGCAAATCCCGATGAAGGCGAGTGCGCGAATTTCGAGCGTTCCGGATCCGGTGACTTTCAGCGATACCGGAAACCGAACCGGCGCGGTGTATCCCGCCCAGATCGAATAACCGTCATCGACCCGCACCGGCGGGGGAAACATCAACTCGTCCATCGCCACACCGAGACTTTGCGAAAAGTCGAGCGTCGGCGGAATGCCGGCGCTGCCCGGTTCGCGCCAGTACGTCTTCCATCCTGGCGCCAGATCAACATCGAGAACCGCCATGATCGAACCGTCTGCGCGTGGTTCCGGATCGACCACAAGCCGCATGCGCCCGCCCTCGGTTTCAGCCCAGTCGCTCTCGAGCGCGGCGGCCTGCGTGACCGCAGCGCCAACTGCGAGCCCCAGGACGAGGCTGTTCAGACAAAGGTGTTTGCAAGCCCTCATGAGGGCAGAGAGGGAAAATGTGAGCGATGTCATGACACCTTTCTAGCGGATGAGGGGTTTCCAAATCCAATAAATCCGGTTCCCGCACCGTCATTTTTCCGTGACCGGTCGGGACCTTGCGTATCATTGAGGGGCGATCTGCGGATGGGGCCTTTCAAAACCCCGAAAACTTGTTAGGCTTCTTCTCATGCTAGGGATTGAAGATCACCTCTCCCGGCGGAAACGGGGATGCCTCGATGGGCATTTTCTTGTGGCCATGCCGGGAATGAACGACGAGCGCTTCGAGCGCTCGGTCATCTTCGTGTGTGCGCATTCCGACGATGGGGCGATGGGATTCATTCTCAACCGTCCGCAGCCGTTGGGCTTCGAGGAGCTTCTCGAAAACCTTGATCTCGACAGCCAGGCGCGGCGCAAGGCGGACGCGAGCCGCAAGGTCGGGATGAGCGAATGCGCGCGTGATTTCCCGATCCAGTTCGGCGGGCCGGTCGACACCGGTCGCGGCTTCGTGCTGCATTCGGATGACTACATGAGTGAATCGACCATGCCGGTGAACGATGATCTGTGCCTGACGGCAACCGTCGACATCCTGCGAGCCATCAAGGACGGTTGCGGCCCTGAACGCGGCGTGATGCTGCTCGGCTATGCCGGCTGGGCGCCTGGGCAGCTCGAAGCCGAGATTGCCGCCAATGCCTGGCTTAGCTGCCCGGCAAGGGACGAGATCGTGTTCGACCGGGACCATTCTTCGAAATACGAGCGCGTGCTCAATCATATGGGCGTCAGCCCGGCCATGCTTTCGATGGAGGCAGGGCACGCCTGATGATCCGAGGGCGGCTCTGACCCGCCCATCGCCCATCGGGCCGCCTTTCATGCAGCCTCAGTTTGGTTTGGCGACGGGAAACCGCTCCTTCAGCAGCTTCTGAACAGATTCAGCTCCGATCGGTGGTCCGAAGAGGAAACTCTGGCCGTAGTCGCAGCCCATTTCCGACAGTTTGATCGCGTCGTCCTCCGACGAAACGCCTTCGGCAACGACGCGCATGTCGAGCTGCTTGGCCAGATTGACGATCGACCGGATCAGGATATCGCCCTTGTCCGACTGGTCGACCACCAGAGATTTGTCGATCTTGATGGTCTTGAACGGAAACCGCGTCAGGTAGGCAAGCGAGGAATGGCCCGTGCCGAAATCATCGAGCGTCAGGCCGATGCCAGCCTGGGAAAGCCGTGACAGCGTCATCAGGGCCTGCTGCGGATTGTGCATAACGAGCGTTTCGGTCAGTTCCAGCCTGAACTGGGCCGGGTCGCAGCGGGATGCGGAGATCGCCTTGATCACGTCATTGCACAGATCGCTCTTGAGCAATTGCGCGCTGGACAGGTTCACGGACATGAACACGGGCACGTCGCCGACAGTCTCCTGCCATGTCGCCAGATCGTCGGCAGCCCGCTTGAGCGAATACATCCCCATCTCAAGGATCAGATCCGACGCCTCGGCCACCGGGACGAACTCGGACGGTGGAACAGTGCCGCGCTTGGGGTCTTCCCAGCGCAGCAGCGCTTCGAAACCTGCAATCTCGGCATCCTTGAGCTCGACGATCGGCTGATAGACCAGCGTCAGTTCCTTGCGCTCGAGCGCCCGCCTGAGATCGCTTTCAAGCCGCTGACGGTCGGAGCCCACGGTGCGGAAAGCCGGACGGAACGGCTCGATCCGGTCGCCGCCGAACCGCTTTGCCTGGTACATCGCCAGCTCCGCATCCTTGATCAAATCCTCCGGCTGGGCATTGCTTTCAACCCAGGTGACAAGGCCGATCGAGGCGGTGAGCCGGATGTCCTGCCCGGCGAAATCGATCGGCGCGGCGATGGCCTTCGAGATTGCCTCGGCCAACGCCGCGACTTTGACCGCATCCTGTTCGGAAACCAGAACCAGGCCGAACTGGTCTCCGGAAATTCGTGCCAGCGTGTCCTGCGGCTTGAGCAGTCGCTTCAAACGCCTTGTGAGGGCGAGAAGGATGGTGTCGCCCACCGACATGCCGAGCTTGTCATTGACCTTCTTGAACCGGTCAAGGTCGATCATGAAGACGCTGGGCCGCACATCCGGGTTCTGCTCGGCCATGCGGATCATTGTCTGCAGCCGGTCGACGAACAATTGCCGGTTGGGCAGCCCGGTCAGGTTATCGTGCACGGCATCGTGCAACAGCCGGTCTTCGGAGGTCTTCTGTTCGGTCACGTCGATGATGGTGCCGACGCAGCGGATGACTTCGCCGTTGGAGCCGATCACAGGGCGCGCCCTGAGCGCCATCCAGTGGTAATGGCCGTCTTCGGCGCGCATGCGGAACTGATGGTTGAGGCGGCCCTTGCGATGTTCGAGCAGCACGTCGAGCGTGGTGCGGAACCGGTCGCGGTCATCGGCATGAATACGCGGCAGCCAGTTGCGTGCGGGCCCCGCCAAAGCTCCGGGAGAGAGCCCCAGTTGCGGCGAAAGGTCCGGTGAGGTGACAACGCGGTCGCGGGTCACGTCCCAATCCCAGACCGTGTCGCCGGATCCGGCGAGCGCCATTGCCTGGCGCTCCATGTCCGAAAACAGCCCCTGATGATAAGCGCCGCCGGCAAAGGCGTGCTGCATCACCGTAAAGCCCATCAGGAGGACGATGAGCACGAGGCCGCCGCCAAGCGCGGGCTGAACAATGTCGTTTGCGAGCTGACCGGTCACCGTGACCCATGCGCCGAACAGCCAGCACAGGATCAGCGCCCAGGTCGGGATCAGCATCACCGCCCGGTCATAGCGGTTGAATCCCAGATAGGCGATCAGCGCAACACCGGCGATCGCGGTTGCGGCGAAGGAAATCCGTGCGATTCCCGCGGCCACCGGCGGATCGTAGATCGCCACCGCGAACAGCGCGCCAAGTCCCAGAATCCATGCCACCGTCACATAGGAAAGGTTGGAGTGCCAACGGTTGAGATTGAGATAGGTGAACAGGAACACCACAAGTCCCGTCGCCAGCAGCACCTCGGTGCCTGCGCGCCAGACCCGCTCATCGCCCGGGGTGACGAGGATCAGCTTTGAAAGAAAGCCGAAGTCCACCGACACATAGGCCAGCACCGCCCAGGCGAGCGCCGCGGTTGCGGGAAGCATGGAGGTTCCCTTGACCACGAACAGAATGGTGAGAAACACCGCCAGAAGGCCGGCGATTCCCAGCACAATTCCGCGATAGAGCGTATAGGCGTTGACCGTGTCCTTGTAGGCCTCGGGCTCCCAGAGGTAGATCTGCGGCAGTTCCGGCGACGCCAGCTCGGCGACGAAGGTGATCACGGTGCCCGGATTGAGCGTGATGCGGAACACGTCGTCCTCGCTGCTCGGCACCCGGTCAAGCGCGAAGCCCTCGCTCGGCGTGATGCTCAAGATGCGCGATGAGCCGAGGTCGGGCCAAAGCATGCCCGAGGCGACCAGCCGGAAATGCGGTGCGACAATCAGCCTGTCGATCTGCTCGTCGGTGACATTGGCCAGCGCGAACACCGCCCAGTCGCCAGAATGCTGCGGCGAGTTGGCTCGCACCTCGATACGGCGAACGATCCCGTCGGCGCCGGCGGCGGTGGAAATCTGGAAGGCGTCTCCGCGCTGCCGGTAGATCTCCGTGGTCGCGGTCAGGTCGAGCGCGGTGTCGTCCCTTCCGATCTTGACCGGTTCGACGGCAAGCGAGGGCAGGACGGTTGCAAACAAGAGCAGGATTGCGAACAGGCCTGTCGAAACCAGCATGGCGGCAAATCGCATTGCAGGCGCGCTGTGCCGCTCCGCAAGGCCACGCGCTGCCGGACTGCGATCAGCCGCTGACGCGCCGTCGCGCCCGGTCAGATTGATACCATGCATGCCTGTCATCCGCCGGATCCGGAACTTTTCTTGCGCATCGCGTGCCAGTCCTCGGCAATCAGCGCATAGAGCAGATGATCACGCCAGGCACCGTTGATTTTCAGATAGCCGTTCAAGTATCCCTCGCGCCGGAACCCGACATTTTCAAGGAGGCGCTGGCTCCTCGTGTTGTCCGGAATACAGGCCGCCTCGATCCGGTGCAACCTCATGCCGTCAAACACATGGGGAAGGAGGGCGCCGATCGCATCGCGCATCAATCCCTTGCCGGCATGTTCTTCGCCCATCCAGTAGCCCAGCGTGCAGGTTTCGGCCACGCCGCGACGGATCGCGCCCAGTGTGACCCCGCCGACAAGCCGTCCGGACGACTGCAGGCAGACGAAGAGTGGCAGGGCGTGACCGGCGGCCCGGTCTGCATCGTAGCGCTGGATCCGGTACTTGAACGCCGACCGCGTCAGATCGTCATGGGTCCAGCGCGGCTCCCATGGTTCAAGAAAGGCCCGGCTGGCCTCGCGCAGGCGGCTCCATTCCGAATGGTCGCCGACCACCGGATAGCGCAGGAATGTCCGCTCGCCATCGAGACGGAACGATGCCTGGCTCCGGTTGCGGAAACGAAACACCGGCGAAGCCATGGCCCATCGTCCCCGCCGGTTTATTCCGCCGCTGCGGATCGTCCGCCATTATGCGAGAGCGAAAGCGCCATATCCTTGGCCGCGAGAAGATTGTCGACCGGACCGATGGCCGAGACCGTGATCGGTGTGTCGAAGAACAGCCGCTGCGCCAGATCCGAAAGACGTTCGGGCGTGATGTTTTCCAGCCGCTCCATCAGTTCGGTGTTGCTGACCGGCCGGCCGAACAGCAGCATCTGCCGTGCGATCTGGCTGGCACGCGCTGCGGGACTTTCCTGCGCCATCAGCAGACCGGAGCGAACTTGCGCGCGCGACCGGTTGATTTCCTGCTGGTCCACGCCGTCGGCTGCCTTTCCGAGTTCCGAAAAGATCACCGGAACCAGTTCCTCGAGGTCTTCCGAGCCCGTGGCGGCATGAACGCCGAACAGGCCCGAATCCGAAAAGCCCCAGTGGAAGGCGTAGACCGAGTAGCAAAGCCCCCGCTTTTCGCGGACCTCCTGAAAGAGGCGCGACGACATGCCGCCGCCCAGAATATTGGCCAGCAGTTGCGAGCAGTAGAAGTCGCGCACCTGATAGGCTCGGCCTTCGAAGCCGATCAGCACCTGGGCGTCCATCAGGTCGCGGTTTTCCCGGTAGTCACCGCCGGTGTAACGGGCTTCCGGAATCTCGCGCAGTTGCTTGCCCGTCGGCTTGATCGACTTGCCGAAGCGCTCGTCAACCAGCTTGACGAAAGCGTCATGATCAACCGCGCCGGCGGCGACAACCACAATTCGGTCGCCGGTGTAGTGCCGCGCCAGGTAACTCCGGATCTGTTCCGGGGTGAAGGATTTGACGGTTTCCTTGGTGCCGAGAATCGGACGGCCGATGGTCTGATCGCGGAATGCCGCTTCAGCGAAACGGTCATAGACCACATCGTCCGGGGTGTCGTTGGCCGCACCGATTTCCTGAAGTATCACGTGCTTTTCGCGTGTCAGCTCGCCTTCGTCGAAAACAGAGTCCGTCAGGATGTCGTGCAGGATGTCGATGGCGAGCGGCACATTGTCCTTGAGA
Organism: Hoeflea sp.; assembly: GCA_040216675.1. Classification (GTDB taxonomy): domain Bacteria; phylum Pseudomonadota; class Alphaproteobacteria; order Rhizobiales; family Rhizobiaceae; genus Hoeflea. The sequence goes on from JAVJOR010000004.1 coordinate 684,592, forward strand.
ACCCGGGCGTAATAGGCCGTGGTTTCCGTCGAGGTGGCAGCGTTGAGTTCGCCGCCGACATTCTCGATCTCCTCGGCAATCTGGCGGGCGCTGCGCTTGCGGGTGCCCTTGAAAGCCATATGCTCAAGCAGATGTGCGATCCCGTGTTCATCCGCCGTTTCATCCCGGGACCCGGATTTGACCCAGACCCCGAGCGCGACGCTCTCCAGATGGGCCATGGTTTCAGTCACGACGGTCACGCCATTTGCGAGACTGGTTGTATTGACTTTCATACTGTCACTTTCCGCGGCTCATTGGGTCGCCCGCGTGTGTGTCAGGATATGGGATTCGACCTCTTCCTGCTCGTTGGGCAATACGCTGAACCGCTCCTCCCGTTGCATCAGGTCAGAGAGCCACGCCGGAAGCGCCGGGTCAATACCGCAGGCCTGTTTTACGGCATCGGGGAACTTTGCCGGATGCGCTGTCGCCAGCGTCACCATCGGTGCTCTCGGCTTCATCATCTTGTCTGCGACAAACACGCCGACGGCTGTGTGCGGGTCGAGCACATAACCGGTTTCAGCCTGCACATCGCGGATTGTCGCCTTGACCTGGCGTTCGCTCGCCCGTCCGGCGCGAAACTCCTTGCGGATTGTCTTGAGCGCCTCGGGCGCAATGTCGAAGGCGCCCGATTGCTTGAGCCCCGACATGGCCTGGCGGACAGCTCCGGCGTCCCGGTCATTGGCGTCGAAGAGCAGCCGCTCGAAATTCGACGAAATCTGGATGTCCATCGAGGGCGAGGTGGTCGGTGTGACGCCGCGCATTTCATAGCGCCCCGTCCGCATCGTTCTGGCCAGGATGTCGTTTTCGTTGGTCGCAACCACCAGCTTGTCGATCGGAAGCCCCATGCGCTTGGCGCAATAGCCAGCGAAGATGTCGCCGAAATTGCCGGTCGGAACCGTAAACGAGATCTTCCGGTCGGGCGCGCCGAGCGAAACCGCGGCGGTGAAGTAATAGACGATCTGGGCCATGATCCGCGCCCAGTTGATCGAATTGACGCCCGAGAGCCGCACCCGGTCGCGAAACGAGACATGGTTGAACATGGCCTTGACCATGTCCTGGCAGTCGTCGAAATTTCCCTTGATGGCCACCGCGTGGACGTTGGCGGCGGCGGATGTGGTCATTTGCCGCTGCTGCACCGGCGACACGCGGCCTTCCGGGAAAAGGATGAAGATGTCGGTGCGGTCGCGTCCGGCGAAAGCGTCGATGGCCGCGCCGCCGGTGTCGCCCGAGGTTGCTCCGACAATGGTCGCGCGTTCGTCGCGTTCGGCCAGCACATGATCCATCAGCCGGGCGATCAGTTGCATCGCCACGTCCTTGAAGGCCAGCGTCGGGCCGTGAAACAGCTCGAGCACGAAGGCGTTCGCTCCACTTTGCACCAGTGGAACCACTGCGGGGTGACGGAAGGTCGCGTAGGCCTCGTCGATCATCGCGCGAAGCGCTTCGGGTTCGATGTGGCCTTCGGCGAAGGGCGAAATCACGCGGAATGCGATTTCCTGGTAGCTTTGGCCGCGCATGGCGCGGATGTCCTTGCGCGAGAATTCAGGCCATGTGGCTGGAACGTAAAGCCCGCCATCGCGCGCCAGGCCCGCCAGAAGGGCGTCGCTGAAGCCAAGTGCGGGCGCTTCGCCCCGTGTCGAAATATAGTCCACAGACATGGTCTCCGGTGGTGGACGCCGATAGCGTGAGGTGAGATAACGCCGGTCGATTTTTCGCCGCGCGGCTGATATAGACCATGGGCGCTTGTCATGCAAAGGCCATATAGGGGCTGCAGACCACGCGCATGCTCTCGATGCAGATGAAGGTAGGTTTATGGTGTCATACAGTAAGGTGCGTTTTGTCCCGGCCTTGTTCGCAGCAGCCCTGATTGCGGGCTGCACGTCTGCCGACCCCGGCGCCATTCTTAATTCGGGCGCAAGCCCACAGCAGCAGGCCATAGATCCGGCTACGAATGCAGCGGTGGTGCAGGGCGCATGTCCGACGGTTGAACTCCGCGAGGGAACCGCATTCTACCGCACCTATGAAAAGGGCGGGGACGGCGATCCTTCGAAGATCATCCATCAGGCCTCGATTGCCGATACGACACGCCAGTGCGTGGTCAATGGCGGCCAGATAACGGCCACCGTGGTCGCTTCGGGCCGTGTTGTGGCCGGCCCTGCAGGCAAGGCCGGGCAGGTGGATATTCCGGTCCGCGTTGCCGTTATAGACGGTGAGAATGTGCTTTATTCCGAGTTGCAGAAACAGCCGGTGTTCCTGCCGGAAAACCAGCCGACGACGCAGTTCGTCTTCACCAACGCGGCCGTCACCTTCCCGGCGAGCGCGTCACGCTCCGCGAAGATTCTTATCGGATTTGATCCCGGCCCCTACAATACACCCTGATTGACTGATCGCCCGGGGTCTCTCCGGGCCTTATCCACCGGCGCGAAGGAACCTGGTCGGTTTCAGTCCAGTTCGGACCATTCGGCCAGTGCCGCCACAGTGGCCGGCAGGTCGGCCATTCGGGCGATGACGGTCTCTGCACCGGCTTCGGTCAGCTTGTCGGCATGACCGGGATAGGTGTGCGATCCTCCGGTAAAACCGACGACGCGCATCCCGGCCGCCCGGGCACCTTCGACGCCGTGAACCGAATCCTCGATCACCAGCACATTGGCCGGATCGGCGTCGAACTGGCTCGCACCGTGCAGGAAGACGTCCGGCGCGGGTTTGGTTCGGCCTTCGCCCACATCCTTGGCGGAGTACACATGGTTGGCAAAGGCCAGATCGAGTCCCGTCCGCTTGAGCATCGCCGCGAGCCGGTGTGCAGACGAATTCGAGCAGATGCACCTTGGTCCCGGTATCCGGCTGATCGCCGCTCCGACGCCGTCTATGGCGCGCACCTCCCGGCCCAGCTTCTTGTCGAGAGCCGCTTCCGCCGCGTCGAGCAGCGATGCTGACAGCGGTATGCTCGATTCCCGCTCCACCTCGAGCAGGATGTCCTTCCAGCTCAGCCCGGCATAGCGCTCGGCCATTTCCTCAGGCGTGATCTCATAGCCCGCCTCGGTCAGAAGCGCCGATTCCACCTCGGCCGCAATGATTTCGCTGTCGACCAGAACGCCGTCGCAATCGAAGATAACAAGCTCGAAACCGGCCATGAGAATGTTCCTGTCTGGAAGATGCGGGGGAGGGGTTGGAGTTCGCGAAGGGACCTACAGCATGCCGGGATCAACGGCAAGCGCGTGGCATGTTTGCCTTCCATTGGCGCGATCCGGGCGGGGTCTTTGCGCCATTCACCGGATGTTTACCCTGTTCGGTAACCATGAGGATCAGTTGTTGCGTCTTTGTAATGTGAGTATCCCATGGCCCGTTCCGTTTCGCATGCCGAAATCCCCGCAGTCACCGCCGCGCGCCAAACCTGGCTCGACACCATCATCAAGGGTGATTGCGTTGCCGCTCTTGAAGCGCTTCCCGCCAATTCGGTCGACGTCATCTTCGCAGACCCGCCCTACAATCTGCAGCTCGGTGGCGATCTGGCGCGTCCCGACCAGTCGGTGGTCGATGCGGTCAATGATCACTGGGACCAGTTCGAAAGCTTTGCCGCCTATGATGCCTTCACCCGCGCCTGGCTGCTGGCCTGCCGCCGCGTTCTCAAGCCCAACGGCACGATCTGGGTGATCGGCTCCTACCACAACATCTTCCGGGTCGGCTCGCAGCTTCAGGATTTGGGCTTCTGGCTGCTCAATGACATCGTCTGGCGGAAGACCAACCCGATGCCGAATTTCCGCGGCCGACGTTTTCAGAACGCCCACGAGACCATGATCTGGGCGTCGCGCGATCAGAACGCCAAGAGCTACACCTTCAATTACGAAGCCATGAAGGCAGCCAATGACGATGTGCAGATGCGCTCGGACTGGCTGTTTCCGATCTGTACCGGCGCCGAGCGTCTGAAGGGCGATGACGGCAAGAAGGTGCATCCGACCCAGAAGCCCGAAGCGTTGCTCGCCCGGGTGCTGATGGCCTCCTCGAAGCCGGGCGACGTCGTGCTCGATCCCTTCTTCGGCTCCGGCACCACAGGTGCCGTGGCCCGCCGTCTCGGTCGCCATTTCGTCGGCATCGAGCGCGAACAGGATTACATCGATGCAGCCCGCGCCCGTATCGATGCGGTCGAGCCGCTGGGCAAGAACGAACTCACGGTCATGACCGGCAAGCGCGCCGAGCCGCGGGTCGCGTTCAACGTCCTGATCGAGGCCGGACACGTCAAGCCGGGTGATGTGCTGGTTGATTCCAGGCGCCGGCATCAGGCGATCGTGCGGGCCGACGGCACGCTTGCCGCAGGTGGTCAGGCCGGGTCGATCCACAAGATCGGTGCGCATGTTCAGGGCTTTGACGCCTGCAACGGCTGGACCTTCTGGCATCTCGATACGCCAGACGGCCTCAAGCTGATCGATGATTACCGCGCCGAAATCCGCAAGGAGATGGCGCGCGCCGGGTAAATTCCGGCAAAAAGGATCCGGCGGGAGTCATGTACCTTCAGTCACCGCTGCGATGAAGCGCCCGGAATGTCTCGCGGCATTCCGGGCGTTTGTTGTTCTGCTTCGAAAGCCGAGCTCAGCGTATGTCGAATCTGCGCAAGTCTTCGCGCAAAGTCGCGGGATCGGTGAACAGCACCGAATTCCAGCCAGCCGCAATGGCGCCGTCGACGTTCTTCTGGCTGTCGTCGATGAACAGGCTGGCAGCGGGGTCCAGATCGAAGCTCTCGACATGCGTCTCGTAGATCGCGCGATCCGGCTTGATCAGTCCGATGTCTCCGGAAACCGTCACTCCGCGCGGAACCTTGAGGAAGGGAAATATCTCCTGGGCCTGACGGAACGTGTCGGCTGCGAAATTGGTGAGCATTGTGACGTCGCGCCCCTGCTGGATCAGGTCGAGCATGATGTCGACGCTTTCGTCATAGGCGTGGCTGACCATCTCGTGCCAGTGCTTGCGGAAGGCGCGGATCAGCGGCTCCTTGTCCGGATGCTCGGCAATGAGCAGGGCCTCCGCCTCTTCCCAGCTGCGGCCGCGGTCTTGCTCAAGGTTCCATTCGTGGGTGCAGACGGTCTCGAAGAAGGCGTTGCGCTCAGCCTCATCCGGGATCAGCCGGCTGTAGGGAATATGCGGATCGTAATGGATCAGCACCTTGCCGATGTCGAAAACGACATGCCGGATAACGGGTTTGGTCTCGCTCATGCTCGGCCTTTTCTAAATTCTTCTAAAATCTATCGGGAAAGGCGCTCGCGAGCGCCTTCTTCATCACGGTCGGCAGGGCTTCCCCGGGCAGCGAATCGCGTGAACTCCACCAGCCCGGATACTCCTCCCCCCCGGTGACAACCGCATGAAACACCTCGAGCCGCAATTCAAAATGTGTGAAAACATGAGATATGATGCCGGTGTGCCGCCAGTCCGCCACGAACGGCGCCGCGCCGGCACCGGTCTCCCCGTCGCCGCGCACTGTCCAGTTTGTGGTGGGAAGCCCCGCCATGCCGCCGAGAAGCCCTTTGTCGGGACGCTTGACCAGAAGCACCGCACCGTCCTTGCGCTCGGCCACAAAAGCCGCGCCCTTGCGCACCGGCTTGGCCTTCTTCGCCGCCTTGACGGGATAGTTCTCCTGAAGACCCGATACCCTCGCTTCGCACAGCTCCTCCAGCGGGCACAGCGCGCAGGCCGGGCGTTTTGGAGTGCAGATGGTCGCGCCCAGATCCATCAGCGCCTGCGCGAAATCGCCGGGCCGGTCATCCGGCGTTTGGGTCCCGACAAGCTTTCCTATCTCGGATTTGGCGGCGGGCAGGGGCGTCTCGATTTCATGCAGACGGCTGAAGACGCGTTCGATATTGCCGTCGACCACCGCGGCCGGAACATCGAAGGCGATCGCCGCGATTGCCGCTGCCGTGTAGGGTCCTATCCCCGGCAAGGCGCGCAGTCCGTCTTCGGTTTCGGGAAAGGCGCCGCCAAGTTCACCGGCCACGTGGTCCGCGCATTTCTTGAGATTGCGCGCACGGGAATAGTAGCCGAGGCCCGCCCAGGCTTTCATCACCTCATCGGTTTCGGCCGAGGCAAGATCCGTGACCGCCGGCCAGCGGCTGACAAAGGCGTCGAAATAGGATTTGACCGCCCGCACCGTGGTCTGCTGCAGCATGATCTCGGAAAGCCAGACGTGGTAGGGGTCGGGCCGCACGCCCTTGCGTCGGTCTGATGGGCTCACGCGCCAGGGCAGCGCCCGGGCATGCCGGTCGTACCAGGCAAGCAGCGGTGCCGCGATGCGCCGGTCTGTCGGCAGGGATGCGGTCGGGGCAGGTGACATCGGGCTCTTGGGAGGCTAGGAATGGTGTCGCGCTTTGGCGGTTCGCTCGTGCGCGATCATGTCCCGGTCAGACGCCAGACGCAATCCGCCTGACCCGCTTTTCCCGCATGCATCGCGGGGCACGGCCGTCTCACCTCGGAGAAGTTTGCGGTGGCAAAACCCTTTACACGCAAAGGCAGCGTCCAGATCGCCGAGATCGCCAACGGCTTGATCGACCCGATTCTGGCGCGTCGGGCGGGCATCAACACCATGCTTCTCGGATCCTGGGACGACATTGCGGGCGAACAGTTTGCCGGCTCCTCCCGGCCCGAGCGGATCCGCTGGCCGCGGCAGGATAGCCTCACCGAGACCGGAGGCGGTTTTACCCCCGGCGTGCTGACCGTCGCCTGCGAGGGCGCGCGGGCCCTGTTCTTGATGCATCAGCAGGCCGAACTGATCTCCCGGGTCAACAGTTTCTTCGGGTTCCAGGCGATCTGCGAAGTCCGCATCGTTCAGAAGGCCATACACGCGCCCAGCCAGAAGCCACCCAGACGCCCGCTGGATACTCTCGAAAAGCGCCGTCTCAATGACATGCTCGCCGACGTGGATGATCCCAAACTGCGCGAAGCGCTCGAGAGGCTCGGGGCCGGCGTCATCGGCGCCCGCCGCAAATAGCCGGCACCTGCGGCGGCGAAGTAGGCGCGGCGGTCGGGCCGTCATCACGCCTGCGTGAAGCATGCGCTCTTGTTTGGCCACATTTGACGTTATAGGAAAAGAGCCAACGACCGAAGACAATGGTCCGGAGCCCGCGCCGGTGGCGATAGGGCTGCCGGTTTCCGCTCAAGAGCGAACCAACAGTACTATCTAGCACAGGTGAATTTGATGTTCCGTACGAAGTTCCGACTGACCGCTGCCGCAACCGTGTCGCTCCTGGCTTTGACGCTTGCAGGCTGCTCGGACTCCTCCGATGAGACCGCGGCTTCCAGCGGGACGACGGAAACGGCCGCACCGGCTGACACCGCTGCAACCGAAACGGCTGAAACCGAGGCCACCCGGACGGAAGAAGCCGCTGTCGAGCAGCCGGCCGCACCGGTCACGCCGGCCGTTCAGGCGCCGGCAGCCGATGGCGATGTTGATATGGCGGCCGTCCTTGAGCCCGGTCCGCTCAAGGAAATGGCGCTCGGCGATGAAAACGCGCCGGTCACGATTGTCGAATACATGTCGATGACCTGCCCGCATTGCGCCTCCTTCCACGCCGATAACTTCAAGCCGCTGGTCGAAAAATATGTCGATACCGGCAAGGTTCGATTCATCCTCCGGGAGTTTCCGTTCGATCCCCGCGCCGCCGCCGCAATCATGCTGGCCCGCTGTGCTCCCGAAAACCAGTTCTTCCCCATGGTTGACGTGCTGTTCAAGCAGCAGCGAAACTGGGCGACAGCGCCGGACGGACGCGAAGCGCTTCTCCAAATCGCCCGTTTGGCCGGTTTTACACAGGAGTCCTTCGAAGCTTGCTTGACGAACCAGAAACTTCTGGACGATGTGAATGCGGTCAAGACCAAGGCGGCAAACGAGTTTGGCATCCAGTCGACGCCAAGTTTCATTATCAACGGCAAGCGCTATCCTGGGAACATGTCGATTGAAACCATGTCTGCGATCATCGATCCGCTGCTCTGAGCAGTCCGGGCATGATGCTGCCTCGCGGGACCGCCTGCGGGGCCACGGCGTCATGTGGATGATTGCGGCTGGCCGGGAGTCCCGGCCATGAGGTTTACCAAGCTCCGCGTTCTGGGTTTCAAGTCCTTCGTCGAACCGACCGAGTTCTATATTGAGCGCGGTCTGACCGGCGTTGTCGGCCCGAACGGCTGCGGCAAGTCCAATCTCGTCGAAGCCATGCGCTGGGTGATGGGCGAGAACTCCTACAAGAACATGCGCGCGTCCGGCATGGATGACGTGATCTTCTCTGGCTCCGGCAACCGGCCGGCGCGAAACACCGCCGAGGTCGGGCTTTATCTCGACAATTCCGATCGGACCGCCCCCGCCGCCTTCAACAATTCCGACGAGATTCAGGTGACCCGCCGCATAGAGCGGGAGTCGGGGTCGGTCTACCGCATCAACGGCAAGGAAGCCCGCGCCAAGGATGTGCAGCTGCTCTTCGCCGATGCGTCAACCGGCGCGCGGTCGCCCTCGATGGTCGGTCAGGGCCGTATCGGTGAGCTGATCCAGGCCAAGCCCCAGGCGCGGCGGCAACTGCTCGAAGAGGCGGCGGGGATCTCCGGTCTGCACTCGCGCCGCCATGAAGCCGAACTCAGGCTGCGCGCGGCCGAAAGCAATCTCGAACGGCTCGATGATGTCACCTCGGAACTCGAAAGCCAGGTCGAAAGCCTGAAGCGTCAGGCGCGTCAGGCCAACCGTTTCAAGATCCTGTCTGCGGACGTTCGCCAGGCCGAGGCCACGCTTCTGCATCTGCGTTGGTCGCTTGCCAAGACCCAGGAAGCCGAAGCCGAAAGCGCGCTCTCGCAGGCCACATCGCGCGTTGCCGAGCTCGCCCAGGCGCAGATGGACGCCGCGAAGTCGCAGGCGATAGCGGCGCACAAGCTGCCGGAGCTTCGCGATGCCGAAGCGGCCGCGGCTGCGGCGCTTCAGCGGCTGCAGATTGCCCGGACCCAGATCGAGGAAGAGGCAGAAAGGCTGGAGAAGCGCCGGCAGGAACTCGACCGCCGGCTCTCCCAGCTCAAGGCCGACATCGAGCGCGAACAGCGACTGATCGCCGACAATGCGGGCGTGATGGAGCGTCTGACACAGGAAGAAGCCGAACTGCGCGAAGCGCTCGAAGGCAGCGGCGAGCGGTCGGAGGCTCTCAAGCAGGCTTTCGAGGCCGCCCGTGCAAAGCTCGCCGAAACAGAGACATCGCTTGGCGTCGTGACAGCCGAGCGCGCGGAGGCCGCAGCCGAACGAACCCAGCTTGAACGGGTGATCCGGGAAACCGGCGAACGCAAGGCGAAGCTCGAGCGGCAAATTTCCAGCCAGGACAACGACCTCGCGGCCATCGCAGAACGGATTGCCGGCCTGCCGGACCCTGCGGCGAAGCGGCGGGAAACCGAAATCGCCGAAAAGGCTCTGGGGGACGCGGAAGCCGCGCTTGCGAGCATCGAGACGGCGCTTGAAGCGGCCCGTGAGAGCGAAGCCGGCGCACGCCAGCCGGTCACCGAGGCGCGCGCCCGGCTCAATGCCATCGAGACCGAGGCCAAGACCATTTCGCGCATGCTCAATGCCGGGCAGGGATCGGACCTGTTTCCGCCGGTCGTTGAGAAGATCAAGGTGGATCGCGGCTATGAGACCGCCCTTGGCGCAGCGCTCGGCGACGATCTCGATCTTCCGCTCGATCCTGCAGCACCCGCGCACTGGGCCCGGATCGCGCCTGCATCCGATGACCCGGCGTTGCCGGATGGCGTCACGCCGTTGTCGACCCATGTGCGCGCGCCTGATGAGCTCGCCCGGCGTCTGGCACAGGTGGGGCTGGTCGCCGACGCCGAGCACGGCCGGGCCTTGCAGGCGGCATTGAAGCCCGGGCAGCGGCTTGTCACCCGCGACGGCGCGCTGCTGCGCTGGGATGGCTATGTTGCCTCCGCCGATGCGCCGACACCGGCAGCCATGCGGCTTGAGCAGAAGAACCGGCTTGCGGAACTCGATACCGAGGCCGTCGAGGCAACCAAGGCGTTGCGGGCCGCAGAGGCAGCGTTGCAGGAAAGTGAAGCCGCTGTCGCTAAGCATGTCGCCGAAGGCCGGGATGCCCGCGAGCTGATCCGCGATGCTGGCAAGAACCTCTCCCGCTCGCGCGACGAACTGGCCCATGCCGAGCGCGCCTCCGGAGAGCTGTCGAACCGGCGCGCGGTGCTGACAGAATCCCGCGCCCAGGTCGGCGCACAGCTCGCCGAGGCCGAGAGCGCCCTGGAAGAGGCTACGACCTCTCTCAAGGCCTGCCCCGATCTGTCGGCGCTCGATGCGTCGCTGGCGCAGGTGAACGCCGAAGTCGCCACCGATCGCGGCGCGCTGGCCGAGGCCCGGGCAGCGCACGAGGGACTCGAGCGCGAGAACCAAGCCCGCGCGCGCAGGCTTGAGGCCATCGCTGCCGAGCGAGCGAGCTGGAGCGAACGTGCCGCCAATGCCGAGAGCCATCTCGCGGCGTTGACGTCAAGAGCCGCCGAAACCGAGGCCGAGGCAACCCAGATCGCCGAAGCGCCAGACGAAATTGCCGTTCGCCGCCGTGAACTCATGCACCAGCTGTCCGAAGCCGAAAAGCGACGTCAGCAGGCCGCCGACGTTCTGGCGCAGTCCGAGACTGTTTCGCGCGAGGCCGACAAGGTGGCGACCGAAGCGATCGGTCATCTCTCACAGGGGCGCGAGGCACGCGGCCGCGCCGAGGAACGCCTGATGGCGGCGCGGGAACGCCGCGAGGAAGGCGAGGCGCGGATTCGCGAGGCGCTCAATTGCGAGCCGCATCTGGCCATGCGACAGACCGGCTTGGCCGCAGACGCCCCGATGCCGGACCCGGCGCAGGTCGAGCGCACCCTCGAGCGGCTCAAGATCGAGCGCGAAAGGCTGGGCGCGGTCAATCTGCGCGCCGAGGAGGAACAGGCGGAGCTTTCCGAGCGGCTTGAGACCATCATCACCGAGCGTGAAGACATCATCGACGCAATCAAGAAGCTCCGCGCCGGGATCCAGAGTCTCAACAAGGAAGGCCGGGAACGCCTGCTGGTCGCATTCGACGTGGTCAACGAGCAGTTCCAGCGGCTGTTCACACATCTCTTCGGCGGCGGCACGGCGGAACTGCAACTGATCGAATCCGACGATCCGCTGGAAGCAGGCCTCGAAATCCTTGCCCGCCCGCCGGGCAAGAAGCCGCAGACCATGACACTCTTGTCCGGCGGCGAACAGGCGCTCACGGCCATGGCGCTGATCTTTGCGGTGTTCCTCACCAACCCGGCGCCGATCTGCGTGCTCGACGAGGTCGACGCCCCGCTCGACGACCACAATGTCGAGCGCTTCTGCAACCTTATGGATGAAATGGCGGCGTCGACCGAAACCCGGTTTGTCATCATCACCCACAACCCGATCACCATGGCCCGGATGAACCGCCTGTTCGGCGTCACCATGGCGGAGCAGGGCGTAAGCCAGCTCGTCTCGGTCGATCTGCAGACTGCGGAGCAGTTGCGCGACGCGGGGTAGTTTCTCGTCCCGCTGCCTTGCGAGTCAGGCCGAAAGCTGCGCCATGCGCCTCACGAAGTCGGAACAGGCTTCGGGCGCTGTGACCGGAATCATGTGGCCGCGCCCGGGCAAGGTCTCGAAAACAAGCCCGAATGCCTGCATCGGTTCGCCGTGAATTTCGGGCGCGAGCAGATTGTCGTCCGTGCCGAACAGGATGCCTCCGGGGGAATCGAGATCGGACGGGTAGCGCGCGCACTGCGCGGCCAATGAGCCATGGACGCCGTTCAGATCGGCCGATGCGGTAACGAAGGCCTTGGGCCGCATGCCGAGAATGCCGCCGCCCCGGCTTATGAAATCCTCAGGTGGCGTTTCCGGCGCGAACACTTCCCTGAAAACCTTCTTGCTGGTCATCCGGGCGACGGGCGCGGCAATGGTGTGGCCGATGATCCGCCGGATGGTCGGCGATCCGATTCTCAACTGCCTGAAAACCGGTGGCGGCTCCGGGATCACGGCTGTCAGCGGCGCCAGCAACGCCAGAGCGCCGGTCGCGCCCTTTCTGTCCATCGCCATGGCCAGCGACAAGGCGCCGCCGAGCGAATGCCCCACCAAGACCGGCTTTTCGACACCGAGCTTGTCTAGAAACGCCCAGATCATCGCCGATTGTTCGGGCATGCTTGCAAGGTCATCCGACTGGCGCATCGAATAGCCCGATCCGGGCCGGTCGATGGTGATCACCCGGAAAACGCGGCTGAGATCCTCGACCATGCCGTAGTTGAAATTGCGCATGTTGCCGGCAAGGCCGTGAATCAGCACCACTGCCTTGCCGCCGCGCGGACCGACATCGGTATAGTGAATGCTCCCGCCCTCGACCGCGATCACGCGTCCGAGCCGGGGCGCAGTCTTCTCCGCCTTGGCGGCAAGCGAGCGTGTCCAGATCCAGAAAACGACGAGATCGGCAACCGCAAGCAGCACCAGGATGCCAACATAGAACATGATGCACGTTCTCCCTCAGGCCCGGGAGTATGGCAGCCGTCCGATCTGCGTCAATCAGGCCAGGCTGTCGCAGGCGTTCCCGACGTCAAAAGCGATCAGCCGGAACGGCTTACAGCGCCTCCGATCAGCGCCTCGACCACGCGGTCCTGGGTCTCCTCGTCCAGATAGGGATGCATCGGCAGGCTGAGCACACAGCCCGAGAGCATGTCTGTCACAGGCAGCGTGCCGCCCGCAATGCCGTGGTGGCTGTAGGCGTCCTGGAGGTGCAGCGGCTTGGCGTAGTAGACAGCGCTCGGCACGCCCTTGTCCTTCATCTGCGACTGGATCGCCGCCCGGTCGGCGCCTCCGGGAAGCTTGACGGTGTATTGTGCCCAGACCGATTGCAGCCCGTCCGGCACATGCGGGGTTTCGACATGGCCCGAAAGCAAGGTCGAATAGCGCGCGGCGATCCGGTTGCGCGCCTCGATCTCGTCGTCGAAAATCGCCAGTTTCTCGATCAGGACCGCTGCCTGCATGGTGTCGATCCGGCCGGTCATGCCGATGCGGACATTGTCGTACTGGCTGGTGCCCTTGCCGTGAAACAGGATCGATCTGAGGGTTTCGGCCAGCTCCGCGTCATCGGTGAAGATGGCACCGCCATCGCCATAGGCGCCAAGCGGCTTTGCCGGGAAGAAGCTCGTTGCCGTTGCCATGGCCAGTGTGCCGACCCGGCGGTTATGATAGCGCGCGCCATAGGCTTGCGCCCCGTCGCCAAGCACCCACAAGCCTTCGCGCGCGGCGATTTTCGAGATCGCATCGTAATCGGCGGGAACGCCGAACAGATCCACGGGGATCACCCCCACCGGCTCATGACCGGCAGCCTTGGCTTCCGCAATCGCCGTTTCGAGCGAGGCCGGGTCCATGTTGAAGGTGGCGGCATCCACATCGACAAACCAGATATGGGCGCCGAGCCAGGCCACCACTTCGGCCGTCGCCACAAAGGTGAAGGCCGGGCAGAAGATTGCCTGTCCGGGGCGCACGTTCTTTGCCATCAGCACCATCGCAAGCGCATCGGTGCCCGAGGAGCAGGCGACAGAATGCGCGGCGCCGCAATGGGCCGACAGTTGCGCCTCGAACTCGGAGACTTCCGGGCCCATGATATACTGGCCATGATCGAGAACCCGTGCGATTGCCGCGTCGACCCGGTCGCGGATGCGTTCCTGCTGGGCGGCGAGATCGACAAAACGGACGGGGGCAGGGCTGCTGGCTGACATGGCGAGGGAAGTCCTTGAGGCTCGGGTCTGTCGGGATCAACTGAGAGGCTGCGTGCATCGGCTTAGATCCCGGCTGCAGGCGCGATCCACCCGTTGGCATGAAAGACCTGTTACTTGTCTTGTGCGGCCGGGTCCAGACGCCGCAGGTGCGATAAACAGTCCTCGCCTGCGTTGTCACAATCACTTTGCGTTGCCGATGATGACGCCGCGTGACAAGAACCGGGGTTCCGGTGGCTTGCGGTTCGTCAGAAAGGATCAGTCAGGATATGGCTACCGACTGCTAGCTGTAATCCCGCCAGAACGGGGTCCGCGCTGCGGCCCGTGCTTCCGCCCGCGTCATGCCGAGATCCCTGAGCATCTCGTCGGTGAAGCCATCGACTTCGCGAAGCATGCGCCGCCGCTCTAGGAAACGCGCGATCCAGAGCCTCACCGTGTTTCCGGGCCGGGCGCTCTGTTCCGGCAAACTCCGGCGCTCTTCCTCCGGCCTGCAGGCTTTTGCCAGCATGCGGGTGATTTGCGGGTAGTTCGATACGGGCCGGCTCTCCGGCAGTGCATTGAAGCGAAGATAGGCCTTTCCGCGGTATTCGAATGTCACCGCGCTGCGTTCAAGTGGGGTCTCGGCGGGACAGGTTTCGGCCAACATGTCTTTCTCCTTTCAGATATGGCGAAAATAGTGCTTCTTTTCGAGAAAAAAATTGAATAATTAGAACCACTCCTGTGAGAAAAATTCACGAAGGAAGCCGCAATGGAATCTCTGCCGCCGCTGACCAGCCTGCTTGCCTTTGAGGCCGTGTACCGGACCGGTTCCGTCACTGCTGCGGCCGCGCGGCTCGGCCGCACCCACGGCGCGGTCTCAAAGCAGTTGCAGCAATTGCGCGAACACGCCGGTGTCGAGCTGTTCCGCAAACGCGGCTCGGGCCTCGAATTCACTTCCCAGGGGCGAGCCTTTGCAAGAACAGTCGCCGCGGCACTCGACGAGATACGCGCAGGCTACGGCGAGTTGAGCCGGCAGAAAGGGCATCGGCCGGTCACCGTGCTTGCCAGCGCAACCTTCGCCCGCGCCTGGCTGATCCCGGTGCTCTCGCGCTTCAACATCGACCATCCGGAGGTCGATGTGGCACTGCAAATGGTCGGTCCGGGTGGAAGCCGCGGCTATTTCGGCGAGGCCGATCTCACATTTTCCTATGACCGGCTGTTGAGCCCGGAGCGCTGGCACGGATCGATTTCGCTCGGCGATGTCGAAATCGGACCGGTTCTGGCGCCGAACTATCCGCACAGCCTCAAGGACGGCGTTCTTGCCTTCCAGACCCGGATCGAGCGGCGCAACAACGAGAAATCATGGAAGGCCTGGTCGCGCCTGTCGGGCATTTCGGTCTCCTCGCAAAAGCAGCAGGTGTTCGATCACTCCTATCTCGCTTTCCAGGCTGCGCGGTCCGGCATGGGAGCTGTCATGGCGCCCCGGTTTCTGATTTCCGGGATGCTCGAAAGCGGCGAACTGATCGCGCCGGCCGGCTTCCTGATGTTCGAGGGCGGCCTGGTGGTCCGTCCTACGGCGGCTGCGGGCACGCCCGCAAATGCCGATGCGATGATTCTGCTCGATTGGCTCAAGGCGAACGCAAGCCCCTGAAAAGGCTGGTTCTGTGGATTCCGGCAGTGCAGGTTCCATACCCGCCGTTTTCAATCGATATAGATCGCCCCGCTGCCAAAGGCGGGGTTGACCTTGCAACCGCGCACCGCCTAAGCCTTGCGGCAAAAGCAGGCCGGACATGTGTTTCCGGCAGGCGGTGTGGAGAACAGTTGCATGACCAAATGGGTCTACACTTTCGGTGACGGGCAGGCGGAAGGCTCCGCTGCGGACCGCAACCTTCTGGGTGGCAAGGGCGCCAACCTTGCCGAGATGTGCAATCTGGGTCTTCCGGTTCCACCCGGGATGACCATCACCACCGAGGCTTGCGTCTGGTATTTCGAAAACGGCCGCAAGATGCCCGAAGGTCTCGAGGCTCAGGTCACCGATGCACTGGTCGGGGTCGGCGAGATCGCCGGCCGGCGGTTTGGCGATTCTGAACGGCCGCTTCTGTTGTCCGTGCGCTCGGGCGCTCGCGCCTCCATGCCCGGCATGATGGACACCGTCCTCAATCTCGGTCTCAACGACGCCACGGTGGCCGCGGTTGCCCGCGATTCCGGGGATGAGCGCTTCGCCTATGACAGCTACCGGCGTTTCATCCAGATGTACGCCGACGTGGTCATGGGGCTCGATCATGAGGTCTTCGAGGAGATTCTCGAGGATGAGAAGGCGCGCCTCGGCCATGAACTCGATACCGACATCAGCGCTGAAGAGTGGCGCGGAGTGATCGGCCGCTACATGGAAATCATTGAGGAGGAACTCGGCGTCCCGTTCCCGCAGGATCCGCATCAGCAGCTCTGGGGCGCGATCAGCGCGGTATTTACAAGCTGGATGAACGCCCGCGCAATCACCTACCGGCAGCTTCACGACATCCCCGCCTCCTGGGGAACAGCCGTCAACGTCCAGGCGATGGTGTTCGGAAACCTCGGCGATCACTCGGCCACGGGCGTGGCCTTCACCCGCAACCCGTCGACGGGTGAAAGCGAGCTTTACGGAGAATTTCTGGTCAACGCCCAGGGCGAGGACGTGGTAGCCGGCATCCGAACGCCGCAGTCGATCAGCGAGGCCGCGCGCATTGCCGCCGGCTCCGACCGGCCGTCCCTGGAAAAGCTGATGCCGGAGGCCTTCGCGGAATTCGTCGAGATCTGCAATCGTCTTGAGCAGCACTATCGCGACATGCAGGACCTCGAATTCACCATCGAACGCGGCAAGCTGTGGATGTTGCAGACCCGTTCGGGCAAGCGCACCGCAAGGGCGGCACTGAAGGTGGCCGTGGATATGGCGGAAGAGGGGCTGATCACCCGCGAGGAAGCGGTGCAGCGCATTGATCCGGCTTCGCTCGATCAGCTTCTGCATCCCACCATCGACCCGCACGCCCAGCGTGACGTGATCGGGTCCGGTCTGCCCGCTTCGCCGGGTGCTGCGACCGGTGAAATCGTGTTTTCCTCCGATGATGCCGTGGAAGCAGAAAAGGCAGGCCGTAAGGTCATCCTGGTGAGGGTCGAGACAAGTCCCGAGGACATTCATGGAATGCATGCCGCCGAAGGCATTTTGACCTCGCGCGGCGGCATGACCAGTCATGCGGCCGTGGTCGCGCGCGGCATGGGAACGCCTTGCGTTTCCGGTGCCGGCGGTCTGCGCATCGATGCGCGCAACAGCACGCTGGTCTCGCTTGGCGTCACGCTCAAGGCGGGCGACGTGATCACGCTCGACGGCTCGACCGGACAGGTGCTCAAGGGCGAGGTCGCCATGTTGCAGCCTGAACTCTCCGGTGATTTCGGTCGCATCATGGAATGGGCGGACGGCACGCGGCGCATGAAGGTGCGCACCAATGCCGAAACGCCCGCCGACGCACGGGCCGCCCGGTCCTTCGGCGCCGAGGGCATCGGGCTTTGCCGCACCGAGCACATGTTTTTCGAAGGTGACCGCATCACCGCGATGCGCGAGATGATCCTGGCCGACGCCGAGGAGGGGCGGCGCGCGGCACTGGCCAAGCTCCTGCCGATGCAGCGTTCCGACTTCATCGAGCTGTTCGAGATCATGAAGGGCCTTCCGGTCACCATACGGCTGCTCGATCCGCCTCTGCATGAATTCCTTCCCAAGACCGACGAGGAGATCGCCGAGGTGGCCTCCCTCATCGGCGTGTCCGCGGAGAAGCTCAGCCAGCGCGTGGACGAACTGCACGAGTTCAATCCGATGCTCGGCCATCGCGGTTGCCGTCTGGCCATATCCTATCCCGAAATCGCCGAGATGCAGGCCCGCGCAATCTTCGAGGCGGCTGTGGCTGCTGCCAAGACCACCGGAGCCCCGGTCGTCCCCGAAATCATGGTCCCGCTGGTGGGTCTTCGCGAGGAACTCGATTTCGTCAAGGCGCGCATCGATGCCGTGGCGAAGGACGTGATCGGCGAGGCCGGGGTCGAGCTCGAATATCTGGTCGGCACCATGATCGAATTGCCGCGGGCGGCCATCCGCGCCCATGCCATTGCCGAAGTGGCCGAGTTCTTCTCCTTCGGCACCAACGACCTGACCCAGACCACCTTCGGGATCTCCCGTGACGACGCCTCCTCCTTCCTGATGACCTATCAGCAGAAGGGCATTATCGAGCAGGATCCGTTCGTCACCCTCGATATCGACGGTGTCGGTGAGCTGGTGCGCATTGCTTCAGAGAAGGGCAGGGCGACCCGGCCTGATATCAAGCTCGGCATCTGCGGCGAACACGGCGGCGATCCTGCCTCCGTGCGGTTCTGTGAATCCATCGGTCTCGACTATGTCAGCTGTTCGCCATTCCGGGTGCCGATTGCCCGGCTGGCTGCCGCGCAGGCAGCGATCGCGAAGGCGGGTTAGCGCGCCCCGCGCCTGCAGCAGTCCGGCCGGGTTGTGAGTGAAGACGGCTTCGTTCGTCAAAAGAGCTGATTTCGAGCCAATGCAACGCGGAAAGCCGTGCCCGCTCTTTTGCGTCAGAGCCGTGAGTTGGCAGGGTGTACCCCGCCCATTTGCGTGCGGGCTCGAATGCACGAGCCCCATATCGGTCAGAGCTTTTCAAGCACCCCGACAAAGGCCTTTGCGAATTGGACCAGACCCCCGGTTTCCGGACCCGGTTCCATCGCGTTGATGCGGTCCCCATCGGGCGAGAGCAGAACCAGGCCGAACTGGCCACCCTCTTCCCGCGACAAGCAAACCACCGCAATCCTTTGTGCGTCGCGGACCAGGCCAGACGCGGGCAGGTCGAACAGGTATTCAGCGCCTGCGGTTGCGGCGGCATCGCGAACGGCATCGCGAAATCCGTGTTCGGCTAGATCGTCCGGATCGAGTGCGAGCTCGAGCTCAACCAGTTCAAGCGACAGGGCGCGCGTCGTGATTTCCGAAACATCCGCATTGGCCGGCTCGACCGCTGCTTCCGGAGGCTGAGAAGGCCGCTGAGGCCCGATTTTCAATGGATTTACATGCGCAACAGCAGGTGCGGTTGTCCGGGTGGGTGTTTCTGTCTGCATGGCGGATCTCCTTTGCCGCACCCAATGGTGCGCTGGCGAAACGCCCCCCACCGACGAAGGTTCCCCGGCAAGCATGGCCGAAGTGTGGCGCTTGCCGCGCAGGCCGTGAGCAGCTAATGAAACCACTCGTTTGCCTCTCGCGCGTTGCTCGCGCCCCGCCCGTCCGGAGACCGGTCGCATCCATGCCCTTCCGCCCGCAAAGACCTTCGTCCACGGCAGCCGCTTGGTCTCGGAGTCTGGGGCGGTTCACGCTTGTCTTGGCGCTGATGGCCGTGTTTTTGCACCGGATCTCGATGCTGACGCTGCCCAATACGGTGGCCGTGCTTCTGCTTGCTGCTTTCCTGGCATGCATCACCCTCGGCCTTGCGATGATAGGCTTCTTCATGCTCTGGCAGATTGGCGCCAAGGGTGGCCATGCCTCCTTCAGCGGCCTCGTCATGGCGCTTCTTGTGCTTGCGCCGGTCAGCGTTGCCGCATCCCGCCACGTCATGCTGCCGAGCCTTCACGACATCACCACCGATGTCGATGACCCGCCGAACTGGCTCGAAGCGCCGCCATTTTCACCGTCGTGGTTGCAGCGGTCGGATGCCGATGATCCGGCTGCCCGCCGGGCACAGCTGGAAGCCTATCCGCAGATCACGGGCCGCCGCTATGAAGGCGCGATCGACCGCGTTCTGCTCGCGGTGAACGCGGCTGCCAATGAGGCGAAATGGGAACTCGTCGCCAATATCGGCGCCGATGCACTGGTCGATGGCCTTGAGGAAATCCCCGAACCGGATCCCGACGCGGAAGCGCCCGCGCCCACAGGCGAGGCCGATCCCGCGCGGGCGCCGGTTCCAGTCCCGCGTCCGGACTTGGACAGCGGCTGGTTCGAACCGCTTCCGACCTATGCCTTGCTCCAATACCGCACGCAGACACTGCTTCTGGGCATCCCCTTGGATGTGCTCGTGCGGGTCTCGGAGGAAGAAGAAACCACCTTCGTGGACTTGCGTGCGGCGACACGCGACGGAAATCACGATCTTGGACTGAACGCGGAACTGATCAACGGTTTTCTGCGTGATCTGGACGTGCGGCTGCTGGGCATCGCCGGCGGATGACGCCGGGTCCGGGCAGCCCTCAGGCTGGCCGGTATTCGCCCGCAATCGAGGGAGGTCCGTCGGTCACCACCGCTCCGCGGCCAACCAAATCTTCCAGATGCGCCAGCACCGAAAGCGCCGCCGCCCCGTGCAGCCTCGGATCCGTATCGCGGTAGATGGCTGCCACCATTTCGCTGATCAGGCGGTCGCCTTTTTCGACCCGGCTCAGCACGGCCTGTTCGCGCATTCGGCGATGGGTTCTGAGCGCCCGCACGAACTTTTGCGGTTCCGTCACCGGGCCGCCATGACCGGGCAGATAGCGCCGGTCCTCGCGGGCTGAGAGCATGTCGAGCGAGGCCATGAAATCGCTCATGGCGCCATCGGGCGGCGCGATGATCGAGGTGGCCCATGCCATCACGTGATCGCCGGAGAAAACGTGCCCGGTCCCGTTCAATGCAAAGGCCGCGTGGTTGGCGGTGTGTCCCGGCGTATGTAGCGCCTCGATAGCCCAGCCATCGCCCTCGATGATCTCGCCGTGAGCGACAGCGACATCGGGCTTGAAGTCCATGTCGGAGCTTTCCTTCAGCGGATTGATCTCGCCGGTGTGCAGGGGTCGCGCCGCCCGGTGCAGACCCTCAGCCACGACCGTCGCCCCGGTTTCGGCCTTGAGGCGCGCTGCGAGAGGCGAATGATCGCGATGGGTATGGGTGACGAAGATATGGCTGACCGGCCGCCCGCCAATGGCTGCGAGGATCGCCTGCCAGTGGGCTTCGTCCTCCGGACCCGGGTCGATGACCGCTAGAGTCTGGCGTCCGACCACATAGCTGTTGGTGCCGTGAAATGTCAGCGGCCCGGCATTCGGCGCGGTGACCCGGACGACATCTGACGCCACCGGCACCGCCTCGCCGTGGGCGGGCTCGAAGGCCCGGTCGAATTCGGGTTCGCTCAAGGTCTGCTCCAGAATGTTTGCGCTGCCGCAGGACAGCTTGACGGCAAGTGTCGCGACCGGCGGCAAATGCCTTTGATCGCGGGGACTTTCATGATCCGGACTTGTAAGTCAACTCCGCCTGTCCGGCTGCGGCACCTCTTCGAAGCGGTCACACTTCCCTGGGGTGATCCGGGTCCAGGTTGCAGACCCGGCAGTTTGTCGCCGCCGGAGAACCGCCTTCGCTTTTGTCCCGATGTCTGTGCCGCCAAACAGTCTCCAAAAATCATGGGGCAGGTGCATTTTACGCGCTTGTGATCCTATCCGGCTTTTGCTATCCCCCCGATGGCCTGAGGGACCGGCATTTTTGCCGGGTCAGGACGGTGGGGCGTAGCCAAGTGGTAAGGCAGCGGTTTTTGGTATCGCCATCCCTGGTTCGAATCCAGGCGCCCCAGCCACTCGATCCAAACGCAATCGGACACACCCTTCCGGCCAGCTTTGCCGCTGATCGGCACCGGTGCTATGTTTCCAATCTCGCAGGGGAACATTGCTAGGGGCTGAATTGCGGGCGCCCGTGATCAGGCACTGAATGAACAACCGGAATCTGGGTCTCGGGCTTGAGCGGCTGGGCTTGTGGGCAATGAACTGGCCGCGGCTTTCCAGCATGATCGTTCTCGCCTGTCTGGTTCTTGCCGGAGCGCAGTTTTCCGGACTGAAATTCGATGGCGACATTCGCGCCGTTCTTGACCCGGCTTCCGACGCATTCATCGATTATGCAAAGCATCAGGCGCAGTTTGACGACGATTCCCGGGACGTGGCGTTGCTAGTGCGTGTTCGGCCCGAGGTGGCCCCCGCGGAGGCGATCACCCGGCTGCGCGAACTGCATCTCGAGCTTTCCAGGCTCAACGGGGTCGTGTCTGTGCGTTCCCTGTTTTCCAATGCTCAGCAGCTACCGTCAAAGGGCTCGCTAACCGATGGCATCGGGATTACCGCGTTCTTCAGTGGCGTACTGCAGGCTTATCCCGCGCTCGACGCTTTCGTCTCCCCTGAAACAAGCAGCCTGGTTTACCTCGTCCGCATGCAGGACGAGGCCTATCGTACCAATGCTGGCCTGGAAAAAAGCCTGAATCAATTGGAGCAGACGGCTGCCGCCGAGCTCAATGGCGTAGCGGAGCTGGAGTTGACGGGGCGTCCGGTGCTCCGGATTGAGATCGCGCGGTCGCTCGTTGAAAATCTCGCGCTTCTGCTTGCCGCCGGTATTTGTCTCGCCTTCCTTGTATCAGCATTCATCTTCGGAAATGCGGGGGCGGCGCTGGTCTGCACGCTTCCGCCGATCATTTGCATCGTTCTCACCCTGGGCGTTTTCGGATTTTCGGGCGTCCCGGTCACCTACCTCACCGTTATAGTTCCGGTGTTGGCGTTGGTGATCTGTTCCGCCGACACGATAGTGCTTGTCTACAAGGCCATGAGTGCGGCCGGCGCGGAAATGGGGGCTGCCTCGTTTTCCAGCGCGGTCCGGACGGTCGGCCCCGCCTCTTCCCTGACCTCTCTGACCACTGCGCTCGCTTTCGCATCGTTCGGCTTCGCCGGCAATCGCGCAATCTCTGAGCTTGCCGTCTTCGGCGCAATCGGCGTCTGCATCGCTTTTGTTGCGATGATGCTCGTGCTTCCCGTCGTGGTCCACTTTCGCCCGCGTCTGATGAAACCCTTTGCCGCAACCGCACCCCGGCGGCTTGTCCGGCTGGGAGCCATCATTGCCGACCGGGCGCCCCGGGGCGGCCCAACCTTCGTGATCGTTCTCGGAGCTGTGCTTGTTGTCCTGGTGTGGGGGCATTTTGCGCTGGAGCCCGCCTATACCGTACGCGATTATGTGCCCCGGGCGGCGAGCGTCCTGGCGGCGGAGGAATCGCTGGACCGGCATTTTGGCGGCAGCGCGCGCCTGCATGTGGTGCTGGACACCTCGGGCAGTCAGAACCCCTTGGATGCAGAAAATCTCGGCCGGTTGGCCGAGCTTGCAACCATCGTTTCGGAGGTGACTGACGAGTACGGGGTCCGGTCGAAGCCCCTGGTGGTCGCAGCCCTGCAAATCGACGGCGACCTTCCATCGCTGTTGAACTCGATGCCCGCGGATCTGCGAAACCAGGTCGTGGCAAGGGACAATTCGGCCATTCGCATCAGCGTGGGCGTGAGCTCCCTCCAGAGCACTGACATGACGGTCCGGATGATCAAGACGTTTGAGGAACGCTTGGCAGGACTTTCGTTTGCTTCAGGTGTCGGCATCACCGGATTCAATGCGGTGCTGTCGGACAATTTCCCGCGATTGCTTGATCAGATGCGGGTGAGCCTCTTTGTCTGTGTGGCTTTGGTTTTCATCATTCTTTGGATTGTCACCCGGCGCTTTGCACTTGCGGCCGCCTGCATGGTTCCGAACCTGGTGTCGGTTCTTGTCGTTGAAAACATGATCTGGGTGCTCGGCCTTGATCTCAACCTGACCAATTTGATCGGCCTGACAATCGCCTTCGGGATCTCCGTCGACAACTCGGTTCATGTCGTCAACGCTTTGCTTGAGACAAGGCCGAGACACACGATCGCCCGCGCGGTGGTGCAGCAGACGATCAAGGCCATTGCGCCCGCCTTGATCGCGGGAACCTTGATAATCTGCGTGTCTGCGGGGGCGATGGCGATGAGCACCATCCCCGCGATAGCGCAACTCGGGATCTTGATGGCGACCTCGTTGCTGATTGCGCTCCTTTCAAATCTGACTGTCCTGCCCGCCAGCCTTCTGGCATTTGGAGCGGTCAAGCGATGAATATTGGCCCGTTTCGAGTCCATTGAACCGGAGGCAAGACTATGAGGATGGTGAGTCCCCGAGTTTTCCACATGGTGAGACCCAAAAAGAGCTGAAGAAGTGCCTTTCTTGCTGCAAGATGCCCAAACAAGCGGCAGGAAGATTGGAATCTTCATGGTCTTGTTGCCGAAATGCCACGTCCTTAAGGAAACCCTTAATTCCGGCTTTGCTCGATTATTTACGCGTAAAGCGAAATCTCCTAAGGTTAGATCGACAACAACTCTTGGGCGACGTGGGTGGCTAATATGAACAAATTTCTGATTTCAAGCGTCTTTCTGGTGGCTTTGACTGGCTCTGCAGCTGCTGCGGACATGGGCTTCGATGTTAATGGCAAGCCATGGTACTTCACCTTGCAGGGCAGCTATGGTCCTGTACTTGGCGACAATGACTTCTTCGCACCCAATTCGAACGCAGCGGGTCCGCTTTTCGGCAGTATCGATTACGGAAACGCCTTCGTGCTCGGTACATCGGCGGGCGTGTTCCTCAATGACAACTGGCGCGTCGGTGCCGAAATCAACTATTTCAATCTCGACACGGACGCCATGAACTTCAGCGCCGCCAGCGCGATTGGTGCGCTGGGAGTAACGCTCGGAGGCGATGCCGACGGTTTCACGGCGATGCTCGATGTCGGATACGAGCATGACTTTTCTGACAGGTTCGGAGGATTTGTGGAAGCGGGTGCCGGTCTGATCAATCTCAATGTGAATGCCGCGACCGGTGCCGGCTTCAACGGTTTCGTGAATTCGTCCGACACGGTTTTCGCCGGAAAGCTGGGTGCCGGTCTGACCTATGATCTGACCGAGAACGTCGAATTCTTCGGCAAGTACAACTTCATCTTCGGTGAAGACGCAAGCCTGCAGTTTACTGCTCCTGGTGCGGCTCTCAATCCTGTGCCGTTTACCGTCGATACGACGCAGCACACGGTCCTGTTCGGATTTCGCGTGAAGATGTAAATAATGTCCGCTTGAGTGATTGGAAAGACGCGGCGTCATTGCCGCGTTTTTTTATGGGGATTTGGCAAGATCTTTCACCTGTCCACTCCCGTGATTTCGGGGAGAGACCAGAGTGTTGCATGGCGGACAGGGGCCGATCGGGATTGGAGGAAGGATGGGGACCGCTCCCCGACTGACGGATCTGAATGAGCCTCGGAACCCGGTTGCACCGGAAAGACCGACCAAGGGTTTTCTCTACCCGCTGGTTGAGGGCTACTGCGCCCCTGAGTTCGGCGCTGTTGCCGATGCTTTCTGCCGGAATTTCATCGAGCACGGTGAACTCGGGGCCAGCGTTTGCCTGATGCACAAGGGCAAGATGGTTGCCAATCTCTGGGGCGGTTACAGCGATGCAGATCGCAACCGCCGATGGCGTGATGACAGCCTGTGCCTGATTTTCTCAAACACAAAGGCGCTCTCGGCGATTTGTATCCATGCCCTGATTGATGCCGGGCTGGTGACAGCCGAAGACAGGGTGGAAAGGGTCTGGTCCGAATTCGGCAAAAATGGCAAATCCGGCATTACCATCGGCATGCTGCTAAATCATACATCCGGGATGGTGGCTTTTCGCGACAAGGTCGAACGCGGTGCGAACACGGACTGGGACTACATGGTCCGTCGCATCGCCCACGAGCGGCCCTTCTGGGAGCCCGGTGCTCACGTCGGATATCAGATGTTCACCCATGGCTGGTTGATCGGGGAAATCGTCCGGCGGGTGACCGGGATGTCTATGGGGACCTTTCTGGCCAGGACCATTGCCGAGCCGAATGATCTGGACCTCTATCTTGGCCTGCCGGTCGCGGAGTCGGGCCGGCTTGCACCGGTGGAGATGTTTGTCCCCGACGTTGACAACCCGGAGCACAAATCGATTCAGAACTTCCTTGGCGGCCCGGATTCGATGGCGAGCCTTGCGCTTTTCAATACGGGAATTACCCACCCGAACTCAGCGGAACAATTGTCTGCCGAATTGGGCGCTCACGGTGCCGTCGCCAATGCGCAATCGCTCTGTCGGCTGTTTTGCCTGCTCGAGCAGGACTTGTCCTGCGAAACCGGAACCATCTTGTCGGCGAAACAGGCGAGGCGGTTGGTGGCGCCGTCAAGCGAGACCGCGAAGGATCTCAGCTTTCTTATCCCGATGCGCTACAGTCAGGGGCTCATGCTTCGGATCGACAATCGCGAGGTCACCAAACAGCGTGCAAGTTCACTGCTGATCGGGCCGAATGCCTTCGGCCACGCGGGCTGGGGTGGATCCTTCGTTTTTGCCGACCCCGACACGGGCATCGCCATGAGCTATGTGATGAACCGCCTGACCGGCGGCCGGCTGGTCAACAAGCGCGGGCAGGGGCTCATCGATGCTGCCTACCGGTCGGTAAGCTGCCTTTAGGGATAGATTTCTCTCAAACTGAAACGTGTTTCCGGTACTCCGGGCCGGGGGAATTCGAATTGATTGTCAGACCATAATTCGGCGTCGCAGCTCCTTTACATAAAACATCGTTTATATTATATGTGAGTCATGTCGAGCCTTACAGGAAAGGAATTGCCATGCGATACGCTCGCGCCGAAGGGGCGTCCTACAGCCCCATCTACTTTCTCTCGAGCCTCGGGGCAGGCGGCCTAGCGGTCTCCTTCTTCATGTACCTGATGTGGATGACCCCGCACAAAGGCCAGCCCATCCCTTCGTTCTCCACGCTCTCGGCTGCTGCGCAAAGCGGTGACGTCTTCATGCAGGCCGTCATCGCTCTCGGTGTCATCGGCATTGCCGCTTTCACCTTCCTGCATGTGCGCACGCTCCTGTGGAACGTGCGCGAATACTTCGCCTGGAAGAAGACGCCGGGCTACCAGGCGTTTCTGAAGTCGAACAACCAGAGCCAGCTGACAGCCATGCCGCTGGCGTTTGCGATGTCGATCAATGTCGGCTTCATCGTCGGCGCCGTGTTTGTGCCCGGCCTTTGGGAGATCGCCGAATACCTGTTCCCGGCAGCGCTTCTGGCTTTTGCCGCAACCGGGTACTTCGCGCTGAAATTTTTCGGCGGTTTCTTCACACGTGTTCTCACGGAAGGCGGCTTCGATTGCACCCGCAACAATTCCTTCGGTCAGTTGCTGTCGGCCTTTTCGCTTGCCATGGTCGGCGTCGGCTTCTCGGCTGCAGCGGCAATGAGCCACGTCAAACTGACCTCGGCGATCGGATTCATGGGGTCGACCCTGTTCTTGTCGGCCGCCGTGATCCTGGGCGCCATTTTCCTGGTGATGGGCTTCCGCTCCATGATGGAGCACTCCGCCGAGCGCGAGACAACCCCGACGCTGTGGATCATCATCCCTTTCATCACCGTCGTCGGCATCGCCGTTTACAGGCTCAACAAGGCGCTTGAGCACAATTTCGGCGTCGAGTTCTCCGCGGGTTCAGCCTTCGCACTGCTCACGGTTCTGTTCTCGATCCAGTTGGTCTTCGGCCTGCTCGGCTACATGGTGATGAAGCGGTTCGGCTATTTCGAGCACTTCGTCACCGGTGAAGGCCGTTCGCCCGGATCCTATGCGCTGATCTGCCCCGGTGTTGCGCTGTTCGTTTTCGCCAACTTCGTCATCAATGCTGGGCTTGTGCAGATCGGCGTCATCGACAAGTTCTCGATTGCCTGGTTCGTGCTCTACGTGCCGCTGGTCTACCTGCAGGCCAAGACGATCGCCGTCTATTTCCGCCTCAACGGAAAGATGCTGGGCAATCGCCCCGCCAGCCCGGCGACGCCACTCGCCGCCTGATTGGTCCAAGCGAGACAAGACTGCCGCCAACCCGGTTCCAGGTTGGCGGCAGTCGCGCAACTTGACGCAGGATGCATCGGCGGGCTTGCGGCACCCCCAAGGCTTCTGTAATCCGTCACTTGAAATCACATGCGTGAGGGCTCCCGGTGAACACAGGTATCGGCAGATCAGGCTGGTTGCGCCTTCTTTGCGCACTGTCGCTGCTGCTCGTCGCCTTTGCCCACAAGCCGATTGGTGTCCCGGAAAAAATCGCGGCCTATGGCGAGACGGACGTCGTAGCCTTTGTGCTGCCCGATGGCAGCCTGCCTGACATCTGCCTTACCGGCGGGGACGGTGAAGAGCACCACGACGCATTCGCCGGCTGCGAAGCCTGCCGCCTCGTTGCCTCGGCCGGACTTCCACCCGCCCCGAATGACATCGCGATCATCTGCGCACTTTCATCGGAAAGGCAGGCCTTTTCCGAAACTGCGCCGATCATCGCCCAGGTTCTCAGACACGGGGCTGCGCCTCGGGCTCCACCCCCGGCCTTTGGCTGACGCTTAGACCCGAGTGTCGAGGGCCCGCACTTTGTCAGTCGGTCCCGAAAGCCGCGGCATGCAAACAAACGGGCCATGGTCCCGTGCTGTCAGCCAACCTGTCACCTCCACCATCCACATTCGGCCCGGCTCTGGGCCAAGACAGATACATCAGCTCCCGATGGAGCGAGAAACACAAGGTAGTTCCAATGAAAACCATCACTATCGCTATTGCCGCCGCACTCCTTGGCCTTTCGGCTCAGGCCTCCCTCGCCCATGACTACAAGCTCGGTGCGCTTGAAATCGGTCATCCCTACGCACGGGCGACCCCGCCCAATGCGCCGGTTTCCGGCGGCTACCTGACCATCCGCAACACGGGGGATGAGGCAGACCGCCTGATCGCCGGAGAAGCCGAATTTGCCGACCGGGTCGAGATCCATGAAATGAAAATGGAGAACGACGTTATGAAGATGCGCGAGCTCGCTGACGGCCTCGAGATTCCGGCAGGCGGCGAAGTCGAACTCAAGCCCGGCGGTTACCACGTGATGTTCATCGGGCTGGACGGTCAGATGGCGGAAGGCGAATCCCGCACCGCAACGCTGACCTTCGAAAAGGCCGGTTCAATCGAGGTGGAGTTCAGCGTCGAGAACATCAACAAGATGAAAGACCGCATGAAGAAGGATGGTCACGGAGACATGGACCATGGCGACATGGGTCATGACAGCATGAAACACGGCGACTGACGGATGCCGCGCATTGCTCTTAAGACGGGGATCTGGGTGGCTCTGGCCACCCTTTTCTTCTCCAGCCTCGGATTGCTGTTGTGGCAGTACACCGTTCAGGGAACTGACCGTTCCCTTTCGGCCAAACTCGATCTCGGCACTGATTTCAGTCTGACCGACCACAACGGAGACACAATCACCGAAGCGGCCTTCGCCGGCCGGCCAACGCTGATCTATTTCGGCTTTACCCGATGTCCGGAGGTCTGCCCGACAACGCTTTATGAACTCTCCGGCTGGTTCGAGGCGCTGGGCGACGAGGGCCGCGACCTGCAGGCCTTCTTCATCTCGGTGGACCCCGAGCGCGATACGCCGGAGATCATGAAGGGATATGCCGAGGCATTCGGCGATCGCATAACCGGCATTACCGGCGATCCGGACGAGGTGGCCCGCGTGATCGCCGCATGGCACGTCTATGCCGCGAAGATACCGACCGACGACGGGGACTACACGATGGACCACACGGCCTCCGTGTTCCTGATCGATCGGGATGGCCGGTTCAGGGGCACCATCGCCTATGGCGAGGATTTCGAGAGCGCCACCGGCAAGCTCAGGCGGCTTGCAGGAATCTCCTGAACCGCGACCACGAGTGCGCGGTCAATCCGCGGCGGCCCGGTCCTTCACCGGGCTGCCGTCCTCGAGCGTGTCTCCGGGGTAGAGAACAATCCTGTCGCCCGCATCGAGCCCCGCAAGGATCTCGGCGGTTCTGTCGGTCATGTGGCCGATCTCGACAGCGGCCACGCGGGCAATCCCGTCCTCGATCACAAACACCGCCCATCCGCCATCGGCGCGGTACAGTGCGCTCACCGGCACCTGCAAGGCGTCATCGGACGACCAGGTCACCATGCTTGCAAGCACCCGGAAACCGTGCCCCAGTTCCGCCGGTGGCTGCTCGTTGAGCGTCAGGATGGCGTTGACACGCTGCTCGGCGATGCCGAGGGCCGAAACCTTGGTGAAGGCGGAGGGTTCGATCCGCTCGACCACGGCCTCAAGAACCGCCTCGCCGCCCCAGTCCGTGATCCGGACGGGGGTTCCGGGCCTGACCCTGACGGCATCGGCGGAAAGCACATCGACGGTAATCTCGAGATCGGCCGGATCTCCCACCTCCGCAATCAGCTGGCCCACGGCGGCGGCCTGTTCGCTTCTGGCGTTGAGCGACAGGATGATGCCGTCGATGGGGGAGGGGATGGCGACACAACACTGCCCGTCGGCCGCGGTGATCTGGGTCTGCCCCGGCTGTGCGAGCCTTGCCTGGGCGCTTGCGAGTTCGGCACGCCGGAGCGCGATCATCGCCTCGGCGGAGGCGACCTGGGCCTCGGCCAGCTCCAGTTCCCCCTCCATCCGTTCGAGTGCGCTTTTCGAAACGATGTTGGTCCGGGCCAGTTCGCGGGCCCTTTCCTGGCTGGCTTTTGCCAGATCGCGCGCCGTGCGCGCGCGCGTGAGTTCCACCTCGGCCATGGAGACGCCGGAACGCGCGGCATCGATTGCAGCCATGAGTTCGGTTCGTGTACGGGTGTCTAGGAACGGGGGGTCGAGCGGATGAATGCGCGTGATCGCCTCGCCCTGTTGAACCGGATCTCCGACCGAAAAAGCCACCCGGTCGAGATGCCCGGCAATCGGGGAAGAGACTGCATAGACATTGCGTATGCGGGTGATCCCGTCTTCCTCTACCGTCACCTGCATGGGCCCGGATCTCACTTCGGCAAGATCGACGAGCACGGGGTTGGGCTTGAAGGCGATATACAGCGCACCGCCGATGGCGGCGATGGCCGCCAGCGAGGCAAAGCTTTTGAACAACAGTTTGGCCATGAGGTCAGTCCCTTGTCTTGAGGACGCGGATGAGGTCGAGATGGTCGATGCGCCGCCGCACGATCAGGGCGGAAACCAGAGCCGCTCCGAGCACCACGAGGCTCGACAGCGCATAGGTGTGTGCATTGATGACAAGCGGGATCCGGAACAAATCGCTTTCAAAGCCCTTGGCAACCAGTTCCGAAAAGCCGCGCCCGATCAACCAGCCGAGCGGTTGTGCGAGCACCACCATCACGCCGAGCTCGGTCATCAGCACCCCGGACACCTCCCGGTTGGTGAAGCCGAAAACCCTGAGACTGGCAAGCTCCCGGGCGCGCTCGGACAGCTGGATTCGTGCCGAATTGTAGATCACGCCGATGGTGATGATCAGCGCCAGCGACACGTAGATGGTTACGCTGATGCCGATGTTCTCTTCGATGGTCGCCCGGAATTTCTCGCGGGAAACGCCCTGCAGGGCCACCGAGGCAATGGCCGGCGTCTGCTTCACCGCCGCGTAGAGCGCGTCAAGTTGGGCCTCGTCGACCATGATCCTCGCGCCTGAGATCCGTACGCCTTCGCCCGCCAGACGGTCCAGCGCGGGCCGGCTCATATTGGCGTTGAGGCCCACATAGCTGTTGGTCACGCCCACCAGCGGCACCAGGGCCTTGCGACGGGTTCCGTTGCTCAGTTCGACCTCGACCAGATCCCCGGTCTGCAAGTCGAGATGGCTCGCCAGCCGTTCCGACAGCAGAATGCCTTCGGGCGGCAGAGCAACGGGTGCGAAATCGAGATCGAGCACCCGGCCGATATCCGTCTGCGGATCATTGGCGATGATCTGGACGCGCCGCGAGCGGTGCCCGTTCCGCAACGTCGCTGCCGCAGCCCGAAACGGTTCGGCGGCGATGACCCCGGGAAGCCCGGCAACTGCGCGGATGGCATCCTGGCTCCGTTCCGAAGCGAAAGTCAGTGTCGCGTCCTGGCGGTCGGCCCGGAACCAGACTGTTTCGATCATCTGGTCGATGGAATCGAAGGCGAACAGCGAGGTGATCAGCAACGCCACCGGCAACGCGGTGCCGAGCGTCGTCAGCGCGGTGCGCATCGGCCAGCGCACCAGATGCCTGAGCGCCATCACCGTGAGCTGGGAAACCGGAAACCCGAACCCGCCGCCGCGTCCGCCGAACAGGCTGCGGTACCCCGTGGGTGCGGGCGGACGCATCGCCACCGCCGGCGGCAGCCGGACGGCGCCAGAGATGGCTCGCGCGGCGCCTGCCAGAGCCGCAAGAAACGTCACCAGTGCCGAGATCACGTAAAGATCGGGCTCGCGCGAGAAAACCAGAAACGGGAAGGAAAAGAACTCGCCGTAAAGCGAGGCCATCCCGCGTCCGAGACGGGTTCCTGCAACAGCCCCGATGATGACGCCCGCCAGCGAAATCACCAGCGTCATCTTGGCGTAGTGCCAGGCGATGGCCGCGTTGGAGTACCCGACGGCCTTGAGAAGGCCGATCTGCTCGCGCTCCAGCGCAATCAGACGGGTCAGGATCATGTTGACCAGAAAGGCCGAGATGAACAGGAAAATAGGTGGGATCACCTGTGCCATCGCCCGCAATTGCACCAGCTCGGCGTCGAGGAAGGCATCGGACGGGTGATCGGTGCGGTCGTAGGATCCGGTGCCGCCGTGGCTTTTGAGAATTGCATCGAGCCGCGCCATCACGTGTCTGGCATCTGCGTTGCGCGACAGCGTCAGCGACACCTGATTGAAAGCGCCGGCCATGTCATAAGCGCCTTCAAGCGCTCCCCGGCGCATGTGGATCACGCCGTAGCGCCGCTGGTCGGGTACCATGTCGCCGGGGCCGATGGCGTAGACATGCTCCGGCGAGAGAGTGATCCCGGTAATTGTCAGCGTCCGTTTCCGCCCGTTGATCAGCACCTCGAAGCTGTCGCCCGGACGAAACCCGTGGGCATCGGCAAAGGCTTCGATGACCGCAGCCTCGTCGCTTCGGCCCGGTTCCGGCAGGCGGCCTGAACGCAGGTAGAGCCGGTTGACCGCCGGTTCGCCATGATCCGGGATCGAAATCAGCATGCCGGTCGCGGGTTCAGGCATGCCGGCAATGTCGATCAGCACCGGATTGACGATCCGGGTGGAGACGGCGGAAACCCCGTCGATTGCAAGGATGGACGGCTTGAGGGAATTGGGGGCCCGGGTGGCCGAGGCGAAGATGTCGCCGAAACGGGTGCGGTCGTAAAACGCGGTGCGGGTCTCATCCAGGGCGCGGGTTGCGCCGAGTGCGAGGATGAGCGTCATCACCCCGCAGGCCATGACCAGCGCCACCGCCAGCGCCTGTGCCCACAGACGGCCGAGGTCACGCAGCAGCTTCCGGTCGAGCATGCTCAACCCGTTCACCAGGTCACCTCCGAGGGTTTGATCCGGTTTTCGTTGATTTCCTGCGAAACGATCCGGCCGTCGTGGAACGAAAACACCCGATGCGCGATCTTCCGGATGCCGGCGTTGTGAGTGATGATGGCGGTCGTTGCGCCGGTTTCCTCATTCACCCGTGCGAGCGCTTCGAGCACGATGATGCCGGTCGCCGAATCGAGCGCGCCGGTGGGCTCGTCACACAACAGAACCTCCGGATTCTTGGCAATCGCGCGGGCAATCGCAACACGCTGCTGCTCTCCGCCCGACAGTTGAGCAGGGAAGTGGTTCATCCTGTCTTCCAGTCCGACCAGCGCCAGAGCGTCGGCAGGCTTCATCGGATGGCGGGCCACCTCGGTGATCAGCGCAACATTTTCGCGCGCCGTCAGGCTCGGGATCAGATTGTAGAACTGGAAGACGAAACCGACATGGTCGCGCCGGTAGGCCGTGAGTTCCCGGTCGCTGGCTCCTGAAAGTTCCCGTCCCTTGAACTTGATCGAACCGGAGGTGGGGCGGTCGAGGCCTCCGACTATGTTGAGCAGGGTCGATTTTCCGCTGCCCGAAGGACCAAGCAGCACAGCCATTTCACCGGCCTCCAGCACCAGGTCGACGCCATTGAGGGCGCGAACCTCGATCTCACCTGTTCGGTAGACCTTGGTCATGCCGGAAATACTGAAAACCGGAGGCGGTTCGGGCATACAATCGGGTGTCATGATCCGATCATAGTTGATACGGATTCTCGATATCTTGATTCTCGTCAATTCGTTCACACGCGGTTGGCCCGATCCAAGGATTTCAGCCCGGTATAAGAAGTTGCTGCGACATCTTGTGGGTTGGATTTCAGGACAACTCGTCTACACTCGGTTGCAACGGGGAAACTCATGGATATCCAGCGAAAAGACGTCCACAATTCGGATACGCCGGTCCTGTGCAGGGCCTGTGAAAGCCGCCACCGCGGCGTTTGCGGCGCTCTTAATGGCGAACAACTCCTGCGGCTGAGCAAGCATTCCACCCGCCGCACTGTGGAGCCGGGAACGGAACTGGCGGGCGAAAGCACAAAGACAACGAGCTATTCCAACATCATCTCGGGCGTGGTGAAGCTTTCGAAGATGATGGCAGACGGCCGCCAGCAAATTGTTGGCCTGCAGTTCGCTCCGGACTTTCTCGGCCGGCCATTCCGTACCGACAACAGCGTTTCCGCCGAGGCCGCGACCGAGGTCCAGGTCTGTTCGTTTTCCAAGAATCTGGTCGAGCGGATGATTTCCGAGACGCCCGAACTCGAGCGCAAATTGCTGGAACAGACGCTCAACGAACTCGACGAGGCGCGCGACTGGATGCTGACGCTGGGCCGCAAGACGGCCGGGGAAAAGGTAGCAAGCTTCCTGTTGCTGATCGCCACTCATGCCTTCCCGGAGAATGAAAGCGATTCGATCGAATTCGAATTGCCGATGAGCCGTGTCGATATCGCGGACTTTCTTGGCTTGACGATGGAGACGGTGAGCCGACAGCTCACCAAGCTGCGCAAGCAGGACATCATCCGCATCGTCAACAACCGCCATGTGACGGTGCCGGACATCTCGCGTCTGTCCGAATGGGCCGGCTACTGACCCGGGGACGATCCCCGAGGACGATCGCGGCGGAAAGATCCCGTTGCACACCTTACCCGGATGCATGTCGCGTCATCACCGTTTCCAAGCGCCTGAAGCTGGTCTAGTCTTGCATCCGGATGATCGGAGGAGATCATTGGGGGAGTGGAATGGAATTCGACTATGTGATCGTCGGAGGCGGCTCTGCCGGCTCAGTGCTTGCCGCCCGGCTGAGCGAAAACCCGTCGGTCACGGTCTGCCTGCTCGATGCCGGAGGCGAGGGGAAGGGAATCCTGATCAGGGCTCCGCTTGGCATGGTCGCGATGTTGCCGGGCCGGCCGAAAATCAACAACTGGGCCTTTGAAACCGTTCCCCAGTCGGGTCTTGGCGGCCGCCGCGGCTACCAGCCGCGGGGACGGACTCTGGGCGGGTCCAGCGCGATCAATGCGATGCTGTATGTGCGCGGCCATCCATCCGATTATGACGACTGGGCCGCACTTGGTTGTCACGGTTGGGGCTGGTCGGATGTTCTTCCGCTGTTTCGCCGGTCGGAAGCCAATGTCCGCGGCGAAGACGATCTGCATGGGGGCGCGGGGCCGCTGCAGGTCGCCGAACAGCGAAATCCGCGGCCGATCAGCCAGGCCTTCATTGAAGCCGCATCCGAGGTGCAGATCCGCCGGAATGACGACTTCAACGGTCCCGACCAGGAAGGCGCGGGACTCTACCAGGTCACCCAGTTCTGGAACGACCGGCGGCGCGGCGAACGCTGCTCGGCCGCGGCAGCCTATCTGCATCCGGTCATGGGACGGTCAAATCTTTCGGTCATCACAGGCGCCCGTGCCACGCGCCTGCTGATGGATGGCCTGCACGCCAAGGGCGTTTGCTATCGCAAGGACGGGACAGAACACCGTGTCACCGCGCGCTCGGAGGTGATCCTTTCGGGCGGCACATTCAATTCCCCGCAACTGCTGATGCTCTCCGGCATCGGCCCCGGCGAGCATCTCCGTTCGCGCGGCATCGATGTGGTCAAGGATCTTCCAGGAGTGGGTCGCAATCTTCAGGACCATCTCGATTTCATCTACACCGCAAAAACCCGTAACACCGATGTGCTGGGGCTGGGCGCCATCGGCGCCTACAAGCTGATCCGGCACATTCTCGACTGGCGCCGCGACGGTTCCGGCCTGGTTGCGTCCCCCGGCGCGGAAGCAGGCGCGTTCCTGAAGTCCGATCCGTCGCTCTCGCGGCCCGACCTGCAACTGCATTTCGTTGCAGCGCTGGTCGACGACCATTCCCGCAAGCTCCACTGGGGGTATGGTTTTTCCTGTCATGTCTGCGCGCTCCGGCCGTATTCGCGCGGCGATGTCGGGCTCAATGGCCCCGATCCGCTGCTCCCGCCCCGGATCGATCCGAATTACCTCTCCGACGAACGCGATGCGTTTCTCATGCTCAAGGGCGCAAAACGGACCCGGGAGATCATGCAAGCGCCCTCCATGCGGCAATATCTCGACCGCGAGGTCTACACACGCGATGGCATGGATGACGAAGAGCTGATGGCGCATATACGCGCACGCGCCGACACGATCTACCATCCGGTCGGAACCTGCAAAATGGGCATAGATTCGATGGCCGTCACGGACCCCGAGCTCAAGGTTCACGGCGTTGGCGGCTTGCGGGTGGTGGATGCCGCGGTGATGCCCACCCTGATCGGCGGCAACACCAATGCGCCGACGATCATGATCGCCGAAAAGGCTGCCGACATGATCTCTGCCGATGCCCGTGGCCGATCCGGCGTGCGGTCAGGATAGTGTGTCACCGGCTTGTCACGCCGGCTGCCGTCCCCTGGTGTGCGGCAAAATGAGCGGTTTGCCGCCCAGCGGTCAGGGAGGGGAATCCCCGATCAGAATTCGCTCCAGTTTTCGGCCTGCCGCGCGGTTGCCGCGCCTGGGAAATTCGCCCGCAGTCTATCCGTGAGGTCGTGTTGCGGCGACGTCTTGCTCTTCCGGGCGGGCGAGGGTGATGCCGCCTGGGTGCTGGCGGGACGGCCTGTCTGAACCATCTTGGTGCCCAGATTGAAACGGCTCAGAAGCTCGAACAGGGCTTCCGCCTCATTGGCCAGGCCATGGGTCGATGCCGTGGTCTGCTCCACCATTGCGGCGTTCTGCTGGGTCCCCTGATCAATCACGGTAACTGCTTGATTGATTTCACGCAGTCCTGAAGACTGTTCCCGGACACTTGCAGCGATTGCCTGGATGTTCTGGTCGATGCTCTGGATTTTCCCGACGACTGAACCCAGGGCCCCGCCGGCCTTGTCCACCAGCGACACGCCGAACTTGACCTGCTCGCTGGAGGCAGTGATCAACTCCTTGATGTCCTTGGCGGCATTGGCCGAGCGCTGCGCCAGCTCGCGAACTTCCTGTGCAACCACCGCGAAGCCCTTTCCGGCCTCGCCTGCGCGGGCCGCCTCGATGCCGGCGTTGAGAGCCAGAAGATTTGTCTGAAATGCGATCTCGTCAATTGCGGCGATGATCTTCGACATTTGCTGAGACGAAGATTCGATCGCGTCCATCGCGGTCACGGCTTCGGTGACGATGCGTCCCGAATTCTCGACATCGTTGCGCGCCTCGGTAACGAGCGTGGCCGACAGATCCGCATTCTTGGTGACCTCGGCGACATTGGTGGTGATTTCTTCGAGGGCGGCTGCGGTTTCCTCCACCGACGCCGCCTGGCGCTCTGTGCGTTGTGCCATATCGCCGGTCGCCGAACGGATTTCCGCAGATCCGGAAGAAATGCTGCGGGCATTGGCTTCCACGGCGATCATCGTGGACTTCAGTTCTTCGAGAACTTCGTTGAAGTCAGCGCGAATGCGCTCCATCGTCGGCACAAATGGCGTGTCCAGCGTCTTGGTGAGGTCTCCGCTCGCCAGCGCCCTGAGTGATGCTGCCAGATGCGAGATTGCAGTCATCCGGGCTGTCACATCGGTGGCGAACTTCACCACCTTGACGACCTCGCCCCTGTCGTTCCTGATCGGGTTGTAGGCGGCCTGAATCCAGACTTCCGTGCCATTCTTGCTCAGCCGCATGAATTCGTTGGACGAGAACTGGCCTGCCGCGAGATTGCTCCAGAAAGCCTTGTATTCGTCGGTGGACGTATAGGCGGGATCGCAGAAGATCCTGTGGTGCTTGCCGACCACCTCACTCAATTCATAGCCAAGTGTTGCACAGAAATTCTCGTTCGCCGTGATGATCGTGCCGTCCGGCTTGAATTCGATCACCGCCTGGGACCGAGATATGGCTGAGAGTTTCGCCGCGTCCTCGATCGCCTTGTGCTTGCTTTCGGTGATGTCAGTGGCGAACTTGACGACCTTCACTGGCTTGCCATTCTTGAAAACCGGATTGTAAGAGGCTTCGATCCAGATTTCGCGGCCGTTCTTGCCGAAGCGCTTGTATTGGCGCCGGTCGAACTTCCCGGTTGCCAGTTGCCGCCAGAATTCCTTGTATTCGTCGCTGTGTGCCGCGGCCGGGTCAACAAACATGCTGTGGTGCTTGCCGACGATTTCCTTGAGTTCGTAGCCCAATGCCGCGCAGAAATTCTCGTTTGCAGTCAGAATGTTGCCGGAGAGGTCAAACTGGATGATTGCCTGGGAGCGGGACAGCGCCTCCATGATGCTCTTGCAATCATTGTTGATGCTCAGGGACAGGGACATCGCGGTTTCCTTCTGGAGCCTGGTGTCGCGGAGCGATGTGTGACTGGACATTCCCGACAACCGGGAATTTGCGGCATGAGAACTGGCTCTTGTGCTTCCGGTCAATCTATCTCTATTTGCGCAACCCAAAGGCGATTTCGATTTTGCTAAATTGCAATCCTATCGCTTAAGAAAGAAATAAGATTGATACTTGAGTTTTGTTTGGCAGCGCGTGAATTTTCGCGGATGTTTTTTTAGGGGGGACTGCCGCGGCACAGCAACGGATTGCATCTGCAAGTGGTTGCTTTTCCTTCCGGTTTTATGGTTCTTGAAGTGTCAGGAAATGCACTTTAATGATTGAGCTTTGGAGTCGGGACCATGTCCGTGAAAATAGCCGTTCTCACCGTATCCGATCGCGCCAGTCGCGGTGAATACGAGGATCTTGGTGGCCCTGCGGTCAAAGCCTGGCTTGAACGGGTGATGTCGAGTCCGGCCGAGATCG
Organism: Hoeflea sp.; assembly: GCA_040216675.1. Taxonomy (GTDB): domain Bacteria; phylum Pseudomonadota; class Alphaproteobacteria; order Rhizobiales; family Rhizobiaceae; genus Hoeflea. Next base: position 723,346 of record JAVJOR010000004.1, read on the forward strand.
GGATCCACGTGATCCCCGACGGACTGGAAAGCGTGCGAGACACCTTGATCCGGCTTTGTGACGTGGAACAGGCCGATTTGGTGCTGACCACCGGCGGCACCGGGCCGTCCCCGCGCGACCTGACGCCGGAAGCAATGAAGGCGGTGATGGAAAAGGAACTCCCGGGCTTCGGCGAACTGATGCGCAAGGTGAGCCTCGAGCAGGTGCCGACCGCCATCCTGTCACGGCAGACCGCCGGCACGCGCGGCAAGACGCTGATCATCAACCTTCCCGGAAAGCCGGGTTCGATCGACACCTGCCTGACCGCCGTATTTCCGGCCGTGCCGTTCTGTCTCGACCTGATCGGCGCTGGGCGGATCGAGACACATGATCACCTTCTCAAGGCGTTCCGCCCGTCGAAATAGGACAGCAACCCTGAGCCTATTGTAACGGTTTCGGGGCGTCCGCTGCCGGGCAGTGGGCGAGACCGGTTTTCTGGATCAGGCGAGTTTGTAGTCCAGCAGGTGAACCGGAAATGACAGCGCATTGATCAGCCGGTAGAAGCCGGCTGCATCGCGTGTGCCGTCCATCTCCATGTCGAAATGAAGTTCGCCCTCAGCCACGCCCTGAAAGCGCGGTATCTTGGGCTTGCGCTTGAATTCCGGCTTGAACGTCTTGAGCGCGCGCTTTCCCGCCCACTCACGAATTGCCTTCTCATAGGCCGCCTTTCGGGCGTGAAACGCTTCGCCCGAGCTTGCCGTTTCACAGTCACGCGCGCATGCCGCGATGAAACCGTCTTGCCACCCGTCGAGTTCGATCCCGTAGCGGCGCTTGAAGGCTTCGATCGCGACAGCAGTCCTTGCGGCAACACCGGTCTCCGGGCGGAATGGGAAACCCTTCGTATCCGCATGAACCATGGCCTCATGGGCGGAAGCCTTGCCGGTGTCCTGCGGCGCGATGCACTCGACAGAAAGCGGCCGCTCCCACATCACCATCCGTTTGGCCAGCATCGTCACCTTGCACAGGTTGTCGATGCCGGGCTGTGCTTGCTCGAAGACCCGCCCCGAAAACGCCTCGCCGATCCGATCGAGAACATCCCGCCGCACCGCTCCGTGCCAGACGCCGAAACGGCAATCCGGCCGGTCGGATGCGCCCTCCCAGTAAAACAGTCGCCGCATCATATCGGTCTGTTCCGGCGCAAGCAGCTTGCTGCCGGTGGGAATGCGCGCAATCGTCTGCCCGATCCGGGCGTGCGGCGCGATGAACTCGGCGCGGCCCCAGCTCAGCACGTCCGCGTCTGGCACCCGCTTGAGCGTTGCCGCAAGCACTTCGCAGATCTCCGGATCTGCATAATCCTCCGCGCCGATCATGGTGATCCACTTTCCGCGGCTGTGCGCAAGCAGGTGGTCCCACTGATCGCTTGCTTCCCTGGCGCCCTCCGGCGGGGCGACGACGCGCAATCTCGGGTCATCGCTTCGTGCGGAAAGAGACCGTGCGTCCTGGCCCGCGCCGTCATCGGTATCAGCGATCACGATCTCGAAATCGGTGCGCGCGCTTCGCAGCATCGCGTTGATCGCCGAATGAGAACCGTTCCATCCCTGTGCAAACGGGATGCAGATCGAAAGCAGCGTCACAGCGCAAACACCTGTGTTCCGGTGATGAGGCTGTCCATCGGCGTGATTGAGTGCTCGCCGAAACGGTAGAATTCGGCCGGAGTCTTGGCGCCGATGTCGGCTTCGCGAACATTGAGCCGGTCGTCGCCGAGCCCGCTGATCTGGTTGATCGTTCTGGGCGGCTTGAAGGGCGCGGGCTTGAAATGGCCCGCCCACCTGCCGTTCTCCCACTGGTCGAAGCCGTCTTGGAAACAGGCGACCTTGGCGTCGTATTCGTCCTGGGTAGCCGAGAAGACGCACTCGTCCATGGCTGCATGGGCGAAGTTGATGCCGAATCCGTCGAGACTGACGCCATAGGTCTGGCAGAACCACGATGTGGTCACGGCTATGCTCAGGCAGACCGATGCCCCGCCCTTGTTCAGCGAAAACGGAAATTCGGGACGGTGGAGGCTGATCGGGCCCGTGGTTTCCTTCTCGAAGGTCTCGATGCGCTGCTTCATCACCTTGGGAGAAAGATTGGCTGCGGAATTGGACGCTGCGCAGGCTCCGAGCACGGAAAACGGCCGCTGCGAGTGAATGATCAGCCGGGCTTGCATGATGACCTTGCAGCTGCTTTCCCAGTCCGGGTTCGGATGCTCGAAATAGCGCCCGCCATAGGCTTGCTTGATCCGTTCCATGAGCGAGCGCTTGATCGCGCCGTGATAGATTCCGACCCCGACGCTGGGCCGCCGCTTGCGCTCGCTCCAGCGGAACAGCTGGTTTGCCAATGCCTCGGTGGAATTCGGGCCTGTTCCCTGTCCGATCGGAATGTTGGCCAGTGTTGGCACCGGCCGGTTGTCCGGCCAGTTGTAGCTCATGCACTCCCAGCTGATCGCATCGACATCGCGATAGACAACCTCGTACCGGCGGATGACGGCGACCAGCCGCGGGTCGATGTAATCGTCGTCCCCGATCACCGAGATCCAGCGTCCACGGGCATGCTCCAGCGCGCGCTCCCAGTTCGACACCATGGGCAGGACCGATGCTTCGGGCGCGAGCAGCCGGAACCGCGGATCGGCAAGCTCATTGGTGAGATAGTCGGCAAGCGGAGCGGGGTCGTCGGAATTGTCGGCGACGACAACCTCGAAATCCTGGCCTTCCGCCTCGGCCAGCGCCGCGATGGTCTTGATGCAATAGGCCTGACGATTGCGCGTCGGCAGGCAGATTGTCAGATGAACCATGGATGTCTTTCAGCGGCGGACTCGGGATCTGAAAACCCTGACAGGCCAAGCTTGTGCCATGCTTGCAATCGACCGCTTTGCCGGCGGGCCCTTGCCCATCTGCGCCCCGTTCAGAACGCCTTGCCGCGGGCGGTCACGGGCCAGATGCACTCGACCTTGCCGTCCCGCACGCCCACATACCAGTCGTGAAGGTTGCAGGTCGGATCGCAATGCCCCGGCACAAGGCGCAGTTTCTCGTTGATCCTGAGAACCCCGTGCGGATCGTCGATCTCGCCATGTTCATCCGAGCAGGTGTCATAGACAAGGTTCTTGCGCCCGTAGACCACAGGCAGGCCGCTGTCGACGGACTGGACCTTGAGCCCGGCGTCGCACACCGCCCGCCCGGGCTTGGCGTGGCTCATCACCGAGGTCAGGATGAACAGCGCATTCTCGAAGCCGCCATCATCGAGCCGTCTGCCATCTTCGTCCAGGATTCGACCGTAGTCCGCATCCATGAAGGCATAGGAGCCGCACTGTATCTCGTTGTAGACACCGGAGGCTCCCTCGAACACGTAACTGCCGGTGCCGCCGCCGCCGATGATGTCGCAGGCAAGTCCGTGCGAGGCGAGGGCGTCGACCGCCTCCCTGACCATCGCGATGGCAGTGTCGATAGAGACCTTGCGGTCGGAATGGCTGACAAGATGCTGCATGGTCCCCTGATAGGCCTGAAGGCCGCTGAACTTGAGACCTGGCGCAGCATTGATGGCCTCGGCCAGCGCCACCACCTCGGCGCTGGTCGAAACGCCGCATCTGCCGCCGCCGCAATCGATTTCGACCAGACATTCGACCGTGGTCCCATGACGGACGGCTGCGCGGGACAATTCGCCTATGTTGTCCGGATCGTCGACGCAGCAGATGATTCGCGCGCCGAGCCTGGGGATCCGCGCCAGCCGGTCGATCTTGAGCGGATCGCGCACCTGATTGGTGATCAGCACGTCCGGAATGCCGCCACGCGCGAAAGCCTCGGCCTCGGAAACCTTCTGGCAGCATACGCCCACCGATCCGCCAAGTTTTTCCTGCAGCTTGGCAATGTCGACCGATTTGTGCATCTTTCCATGCACCCGGTGCCGGACGCCCATCTCGCTGGCTTGCCGGCCCATCTTGATGATGTTGCGCTCCAGCGCATCCAGATCGATGATGAGGCAGGGTGTCTGGATCTCCGCCTCCGACATGCCAGGCAGGGCAGGCACGTCATAGCCCACTTCAAGTCCAGAGAGATCGCCGCTAGTCTGGCCGCCAGTCTGAATGTCCATATCCTGTTCCTCCGGCTCGCACATTGCCCGGACCTTATCGCAATGCCTGCGATGTATGAACAGAACTCATTCCTTTGAACACGTCTGCCTACAGCATGACGGGTACATTGCGATTGACCCTTTGGGGTGGTTGAGGCATTTGAAGCTCTCTTTTGTCGCTGCCGGCCGGGTCAATCCCGTCCGGGGGACATCGTGGCTGAACGCGAAGGAACAAACACATGCGCATGGTTCTCATCGATTTCCGGCATCCGTTCTTTCGCCCGATGTCGCGCCGGATCATCGTTTTCGCCGTCATCGCGGCCTGGACCGTGTTCGAGTTCTCGATGGGGTCGAACGCCTGGGGCATTTTCTTTGCCGCACTCGGCGCTTATGTCGGATGGGGTTTCTTTCTTTCGGGGCAACCCGATGAACCTGAAACCGCCCCGAAGGAGGACGATACGCCGCCCGCCAGCAACGCGGATTAGCGCACGTCGGGGTCGATTGCCGCTCGTGCTGCGGTAAGGAGCCCAAAAACATTTTTTCATCGTGCCCAATTGCGCATTGGGGGGCTTGTGGCAAGCCATTCGCCGGTCTATAAGCCAGCCCGCTGGTCACGGAGTGTAGCGCAGCCTGGTAGCGCACGTCGTTCGGGACGACGGGGTCGCAGGTTCGAATCCTGCCACTCCGACCAGACCTTTTCGGAGACAGATTTCAGGCTTGAGATCGGAAAGGCCGCCTGGCCGTTTCCCGGGCAAACGAATATGTTGCTGCCTCTTCCCAGTCCCGTTTGATTCCAAAGAAGCCGATATTGTAGTTCCTGAAGATCACGAGCCGGACTCCTTTCCCGAATTTTTGGATTTTCAGTCGTTGTCCTCGGTGAACGCCGGAGCCTGGCTTTTATCAACGCCTGCGGTCCGGAAGTTGGAGATGCCTTGCGCTTCAAACTGGGTTGCGACCACCGGAATAGCTCTCCCTCCGAGATGAATATTGTCCATGAACCATTGATCGGCGGAGCGTCCATCGGGCTCCAGGAAGGGTTCAAACATGTCGACGAACGGCAGGCTGTGTTCACGACAATAGCCTCTCATCTGATCCCGCATGCACCGCAAGGCCTGATTGCGTAGCGCCCAATCGTCCGCATAAGTCGGATGCTGGGCGTTGTTCAGAAGGAGCCGCTGCCGCCTGGGAATGAAGTTTTTTAATATCCGGTAGAAGATCCGCGCGCTGCGGCTCCCCTGGCTCCTGCGCAACAGGCGGAACAGCGGCCCCTGACTGGCATGACTGTCAAAGGACGCTGTGGGTGGTGGAGACAGCAAGCCAATCGAAATTTGTGTCTCGGAAGCTGCTGCCCGGAAATCGTCGACGAAGCTGAGGTAATTGGTCATTGCGGATGCGACCGCGGGTTCGATTCCCGCTGCATCAAACCCGGCTCTGCGCGGGATATGAACCCGGCAGTCGATTTCACCGAAGGACAGGAATATGAATGACTTCGGCTCTACGTCTCTCAGAAGCGAGAATGCATTCCTGCGCCCACCTTCGGTCGAATTTTCATTGTGCATGGTTGCCGCCAGAGGTGCACCCAGTCGGCAGACCCGGACGTTCGGATATATGCTCTCGGACACAACCATGTATCTAGGGTCGACAGCTTCATCCCCCGAGAATGCCGAGACATGGCTGTCGCCGATGATGTACACCAAAGGCAGGTCAATGGCTTGGAATGACGTTTCGGTCTGGTCTTGGCGCTGCACGAAATAAATACCCGGTATTGTATGGTCGTTGGCAATTGAGCCTTATGCGATTTTCCGGAACGGATCTGACCGGTTATCTACGCACTCCCTTTATGAAGTTGCAATCCTTGCGATGCCCTGCACCTTCCATGCTTCCACCCTCGCGGCGACCGCATGATCCGTGCCATAATACGGCTCTTCCCACGAGAGCGATTCCATGCAGCAGACACAGGACCATGCCTTCCCCGATGATCGCGAGGCGGGCGACCCGCTTGCCGTTCTCAAGCGCGTCTACGGCTATCCGGCCTTCCGCGGCAGGCAGGCCGAGGTCATCGACCGGCTGGTCTCGGGTGGTGATGCGGTGGTGCTGTTTCCGACCGGCGCCGGCAAGTCGCTGTGCTTTCAAATCCCCGCGCTCTGCCGCCCGGGCGTGGGCGTTGTCGTCTCTCCGCTGATTGCGTTGATGCGCGATCAGGTGGAAGCGCTCAGGCAACTGGGCGTGCGCGCCGCAGCGCTCAATTCCACGCTTTCCCGCGACGAATTCATGGACGTTCGCACTGCGATCGCCAAAGGCGAACTCGATCTTCTCTACGTCACTCCCGAACGCATTGTCACGCAGGGCTTCCGCGACATGATCGGCAACGCGAAGATCGCGCTGTTTGCCATCGACGAAGCTCATTGCGTGTCGCAGTGGGGCCATGATTTCCGGCCCGAATACCGCGAACTCGGCCAACTGGGGGACGCCTTTCCCGGCGTGCCGCGCATCGCGCTGACAGCGACTGCCGATCCGCACACCCGCGACGACATCATCGACAAGTTGGGCCTGACCACAGCCGAGGTCTTCACCACCTCGTTCGACCGTCCCAATATCGCCTACGAGATCGTTGAGCGTGACCAGCCGCGCCAGCAGCTGCTGCGGTTTCTCGCCCGCCACAAGGGCTCGAGCGGCATCGTCTATTGCCTGTCGCGCGCCAAGGTCGAGGACACCGCCGAATGGCTCAACAAGCAGGGGATCCGCGCCAAGGCCTATCACGCAGGCATGGACCGCGCCGACAGGGAGGCGAACCAGGACGCGTTTCTCAAGGAAGAAGATCTGTGTCTCGTTGCCACCGTCGCCTTCGGCATGGGTATCGACAAGCCCAATGTCCGTTATGTCGCCCATCTCGACCTGCCGGGATCCGTCGAGGCCTATTACCAGGAGACCGGCCGGGCCGGCCGCGACGGGCTGCCGTCGGATGCCTGGATGGCCTACGGCATGGCCGACGTGATCCAGCGCGGCAGGATGATCGATGGCGGCACCTCGGCCGAAGAGGTCAAGCGGGTCGAACGCGCCAAGCTCAACGCACTCCTGGGGATCTGCGAAAGCGCCGGCTGCCGCAGGCAGGCGATCCTCGCTCATTTCGGCGAAGCGCATCAAGGGAGTTGCGGCAATTGCGACACCTGCCTCAAACCGGTCGAGACATGGGACGGAACCGACGCCGCGATCAAGGCGCTGGCAGCAGTCTACCGAACCGGCGAACGCTTCGGCGCCGGTCACCTGATCGACGTGTTGATGGGCAATGAGAACGACAAGACCGCGCGCTTCGGCCACACCGAGATGCCGGTCTTCGGCGCGGGCAAGGATATCCCGGCCAAGACCTGGCAATCGGTCTACCGCCAGCTGCTGGCCGCGGGCCTCATCAGCGTCGATCATGAAGCCTTCGGCGCGCTCCGGCTCGTACCGGAAGAAGCCCGCGCGGTCTTCAGGCGTGAGCGCGAAATTCGATTCCGCAAGGACCGTCCGGCGGGTCCGAAATCGTCACGTCGTCAATCATCCGGCGCAGCAAGCGCCAAATCCGCGCTTGAACAGGCCGACGGCGAACTGTTCGAGGCTCTGCGCGCGGCAAGGATGGCGATCGCCAGGGAGCTCTCGGTGCCGCCCTATGTGGTGTTTCCCGACACCACGCTGGTGGCCTTTGCCACCGAACGTCCGCAAGACCGCGAGGCGCTGCTAGCCATCTCGGGCGTTGGCCAGTCCAAGCTCGAGCGCTACGGCGACGCTTTCCTGAAGGTCATCTGCGAGCACGGCCGCTAGTTCTGTTCGGACCACCTCTGCTGCTCCCGCGTCTTCTCGACCAGAAAATCCACGAAAGCGCGGACCCGTGGCAGATGCTGTCGCCCCGGTGGCATCAGCGCCGTGATCGGCACCGTTTCGGAAACGTGGCAATCCACCAGGAGCGGTTTGAGCCGTCCGTCGGCGAGTGCGTCGTCAATCACGAAACTGCCGAGCCGCACGATCCCGGTCCCTGCCAGCGCCATCTCAGCCAGGATGTCGGCATTGTCGCAGATTACGGCGGGCTTGATGGCGACCGGGCGGACCCGTCCATCGATTTTCAGCGGCCATTCTGAAAGCCGCGAGAAACCTGTTATCGCAAGGCAGACATGGTCTGCAAGATCCGAGGGCTGGAGCGGTTCGCCGAACTTGGCCAGATAGGCCGGGCTTGCCGCGATCACCCGCTTTGCCTCTTCCAGCCGCCGGGCGACAAGCGCAGAATCCGTCAGCTGTCCGGTTCTGATCGCCACGTCGATCTGTTCGCCGATGACATCCACCCTCCGGTCGGCAACGGAGATGTTGAGATCGATCTCCGGATACCGCCTGCGAAATTCAGGCATCGCGGGGGCCAGCCTGTGCTTTGCATAGGCGGTGCCGACATTGACCCTGATGGTTCCGCGCGGCTTGCCCCGCGCCGCCATGACCTCGGCCTCGGTGGATTCGATGGCCGCCAGTATCTCGCGCCCGCGCGCCAGCAGCAACTCGCCCTCTGCCGTCATCATCAGGCGCCGGGTTGTCCGCTGCAACAGTTTCACGCCGAGCCGGTCTTCGAGCCGTGTCACCGCCTTGGAAACGCCGGAGGGGGTGAGCCCGGTCTCTTCGGCCGCCGCGGCAAAGCTGCCGCGTTCCACAACTCTCACAAATATGCCGATCTCATCGGAGGCTGACAGCTTATTCATGACTGAAATTCCGGAGTGAACATCAAGACTGGATAATTATATATCACAAGAAATGCAATATATCTGGTCTCACACTGGACATCGCCTCTTCCGGGCCTGTCCGAAAGGAGAGAGACATGAGACATCAGATCACAAATTCCCGCGCAATCGGACCCGATCACACGGCCTGGCCGGATACCACACCTGACTTCCTTCAACTGCGCGAACGCGCCATGCATGAGCGTACATTGGCCATCAATGCCGCGTTGTCGGCGCTCTGGGGCCGTCTGAGAGTCAACTGACCGGGCCTGGAGCAGGCCGGTCGGAACGCTTTGATCAACGACCTTTGTTTTGATGGAAATGTCTTGGGAGATGATCTAATGCTTGTCACGCTCGATCGAGCGATAACTTAGATGCATCTTGTCGGGTTTTTGCAGCGCGCTTTGCGCATCCAGTCGGATGCGTTGCGCTTCAGATGATCAGGGTGCCGGCGCGGAAGGCTCCGCGCCGTTCGTCATCTTCAGGGCGGTTTTGATGGCCAAGCCGGCATTCGCGGCGACGAGATACTATTTCACCGCCTTTCTGTCGACGGCGGTTACCGTCACCTATCTGCCGATCTGGCTCAGTGAGCGCGGCATCAGCGATGCGCAGATCGGACTGATCAACACCCTGCCGATGCTCGGAATTTTGCTGTTCAGCGTGCTTGCCGGACGGCTTGCCGACCGTGCTCCGGACTGGAAGCAGGCGATCATGGTCGGCACCGGCGTGGCCGCGCTGTTTTCACTCCTGCTGGGATTTGCCGAAGGCTTCTGGGCCATCCTACTGGTCTGGACGCTGACCATATTGCCCGCGGGTCTCGTCAATCCGGTGGCGGATGCGGCGACCTTGCGCCTGTCGATGCGATCGGGCTTTTCGTTCGGCACCACGCGCGCCTGGGGCACCGTGGGCTACCTGAGCATGTGCTTTGCGACCGGCTTCGTGATTGTCTGGCTTGGCGCGGGCGCCTTCGTCTGGCTGTTTGCGGCCTGTTGCGGGTTGAGGTTCCTGTCCTCGATGGGATTGCCAAGGCTGCGTTCCACGGATGGGCCGCGCAGCGTTGCCAGTGGGCGGATACTTTCGCGGGATGTGATCGAGGCCTTCCGGCCATGGGTACTGCTGCCCGTGATCGCGGGCGCGATCCTGTTTTCCAATCACATGGTCATGAACGCGTTTTCGTCGCTTGTCTGGAAGGAGCAGGGCATCTCCGAACCCGCCATCGGAGGATTGATTGCCCTGGGCGCGGCGGCGGAAGCGGTGACGATGTTTACGTGGCAGCGGATCAACACAAGGTTTCCGGCCCGTGTTCTGATCTCTTTTGCAGCGGTGGCTGCGATACTTCGCTGGGCCGGAATGACGTTTTCGCCGCCGCTTGCCGTGCTTGCGGTCATGCAGCTCGGTCAGGCGGTGAGTTTCACCTTCGCTTATCTCGGCTGTCTCTATTTCATCAACAAGCGGACCGACGAGAACATCTCTGCCGAAGCGCAGAGCCTGTTCGGGGTCATGATGCAGGGGTTTTCCATCCTCGTCGTCGCGGGCTTTGGGGTGGCCTTCGGCCTGTTCGGTGTGCAGGCGTTCTGGATGTGCGTCGCGCTGTCGGCGCTGGCCTTGGGCATGGTGCAGGTCTCGCTGAAAATGCACGGCACCGATCCGGCCGGATGACGCCCGGTTGGATGTCGGATACCAGGCTCGAGATCGCTTCAGCCGGAAGACGACAGGTTCATTGAGTTGGCCATTTGGATGGCCTGGCGCACGTCGTTGGCCACAATGTCCGCCCCCGTGGCCTTCATCTCGGCCTGGCGGCCGCCCAGCGACGGCCCGCCCAGCAGAATTCCGGTCCCGCGGTCAGGACAGGCTTTGCGCAGGTTCCTGACGACGGTTGCGACATCTTCGGTGCTCGATCCGGCTGCCACCGAAACGCCAATCAGCTTGTAGCCGCCGTCAGGGATCATCGCATAGGCGCGCTTTCCGGTCTGAAGGCTTGGCCCGCCGTCAACAATCCATCCCTCATCCTGAAACACGGCCGCGATCACGCTCAGGCCGAGCGTGTGATCATTGCTCGGCATCCGCATCAGCAGAATCCGGGATCGCTCTTCATCGTAGAAAGATGGGCCGTCCGCTTCGGTCAGGCTGGTCAACAACATCTGCAGGCGTGAGGACGCGGCCGTGATCGAGGCGAAGCTTTCAATGTCCTCGCACCACATCCGGCCCAGTTCCTGGGCAATCGGAACAATCAGCGTTTCGCAGATGACGAGCAGCGGAACGTGTTCGTCGCGCAGCCGCTCAAGTGCCGCCCGAAAGTAGCGCGGGTCATGCTCCATCAATGCGCTGAGGAACTGTCGAAAGTGAATGGTTCCGTCAACGCCCAGCATTTCCTCGGCGCGAAACGGCTCCGGAGTGTCCTCGTGGTGAAAAAGGTGATGCCGGATCGCCTGTTCGAGCTTTCCCCGATCCGAACTGCCGAGCGATTCGGGGCGGGCTTTCGTCACGCGTCTCTCGAAAGACGAATGACCATTTGGAACGCGTTGCGCATACGCCTCAACCTGTATGGATTGTTTGGATCCACCATCTTGGCTATTGCCTGACATTGATCCTCCCCACTGCGCGGCCCCTACCTCGCAATGAAAAGACTAAGATGGAATCCGCAAGCAGACGAGGCCAAAAAAGGCCATACTGCACTGCGGCTTTTGCAAAAAACGAAAAGAAGTCCCGATCGGTTGCGGAGGGAACCCCGGAACTCGGCGGTTCTTGCGGAAGTTGTCTTATGTAATAGCCACCAGTCTTGCGCTCCGCGCTGCAGTCTTTTCCCGCTTTTCCACAAGGCTGGCCATGGCAATATCTGCCAGTTGCGGCGCATTCAAGCCCGATCTTTCATACATCACGCCCGGGCTGGCATGCTGCTCGAAACGGTCGGGCAGCGTCAGCGTCCGGATAGCGAATGAGCCATCGAGGCGCCCTTCGGATGCCAGATGTTCCAGAACCCGCGCTCCGAAACCGCCGCCCGCACCTTCCTCGACAGTGATCACTGAAACATGGCTGCTGACCAGCCGTTCGATCAGTTCCGTATCCAGCGGTTTGGCGAAACGGGCGTCGGCGACCGATGCCGACAGACCGCGTGCCGCCAGAAGGTCAGCCGCAGCTTCGCACTCCGCAAGCCGGGCGCCAAACGACAGGAACGCGATGTCGCGTCCGTCCCGGATCATGCGTCCCTTTCCGATGGGGATCGGCACGCCGCGTTCGGGCAGCGCCACGCCGGTGCCTTCGCCGCGCGGATAGCGGAACGCGATCGGCCCGCTGTCGTGGACAGTGGCGGTGGCCACCATGTGCACAAGTTCGGCCTCGTCGGCGGCGGCCATGACGGTAAAGCCGGGGAGATTGGAGAGATAGGCAATGTCGAAAGCACCGGCATGGGTCGGGCCATCGGCTCCGACAAGGCCGGCCCGGTCGATCGCGAAGCGCACGGGAAGCCCCTGTATGGCCACGTCGTGGACGATCTGGTCATAGGCCCGTTGCAGGAATGTCGAATAGATCGCGCAAAACGGCTTCATGCCGGCCGCCGCCAGCCCCGCCGCGAAGGTCACGGCATGCTGTTCGGCAATGCCGACGTCGAACATCCGGTCCGGATGCTTCTTGGCAAACAGGTCCAGGCCTGTCCCGGAAGCCATCGCGGCGGTAATCGCCACCACGGCGGGATCACGCCCGGCCTCGTCGCTCAGCGCCTGGGCAAACACCTTGGTATAGGCCGGGGCGGCCGGTTTGGATTTCGACAGTGCGCCGGTTTCTGCGTCGAAGCTGCCGACGCCGTGATACTTGTCGGCGCTGTTCTCCGCGGGAGCATACCCGGCCCCCTTGCGGGTGATGGCATGGATCAGCACCGGTCCGTCCGCAGCAGTCTTCACCACACGCAGGATTGCCAGCAATTGCGGCAGGTCGTGGCCGTCAACCGGGCCAACATAGGAAAAGCCCATCTGCTCGAACAGGCTCGACGTGCCGGCAAGCGCTCCGACGGCCTGGCGGGCACGCGCAGCTCCGGTTCTGAAGGGTTCGGGCAGCAGGGAAGCTGCCTTGCGCATCATCACATCCATGCTGACGGCCGGCGCCTGGGCGCAAAGCGTAGACAGATGTTTTGAAAAGGCGCCAACCGAGGGCGAGATCGACATCTCGTTGTCATTGAGAATGACAAACAGCCGCTTGCCGAGCGCGCCTGCATTGTTCATCGCTTCGTAGGCCATGCCTGCAGACATCGCGCCGTCGCCGATAACCGCGATCGCGTCACCGTCGCCAAAACCCAGCGACCGTGCGGTGGCAAAGCCGAGGCCGGCGGAGATCGAGGTGGAGGAATGGGCCGCCCCAAACGGGTCGTAGGGGCTTTCGGTGCGCTTGGTGAACCCCGAAAGGCCGCCATCCTGGCGCAGGCCCGCCATCGCTTCGCGCCGCCCGGTCAGGATCTTGTGGGCGTAGGCCTGATGCCCGACATCCCAGATCAGCTTGTCGCGGGGCGTGTCGAACACAGCATGAAGCGCAACGGTCAGTTCGATGACCCCGAGGGTGGATCCGAGATGCCCGCCGGTCGCGGCAACCTTGGCGATGGTGTCGCGCCGAAGCTCTCCGGCGAGCGCTACGAGGTCCGCATCGCTCATCTCACGCAGCGCCGCGGGGCTGTCCGTCCGGTCAAGCAGCGGCGTTGAGTTTTCCGGTTTGGTCACGATCCCCATACTCTGGCCTCCCTTCGTGTCCGGCATTTTGCCGGAAGGGCCGGGATCACGAAGGCGACTCCGGTCCATCACGCATACTTGCCACTCCGGAGGTAAATGTAAACAAAATTATACATAAAAAATGTCAATCTATTTTTACACTGGAGACAAAAGCGGTTCCGGCCGCGCAGCTCGACAGCTGTTTGCGGGCGGATCTCAGGCAAAGCAAACCTTTGGCATGAAATGCGCTGGCCGATTGCAAAACGCCACGGAGTGTATATTCTGGTTGACGTCGAGATGTACAAACAATTGGACACTCTTGAGATTGCAAGTGGTGTCCCGCGTTATCAGCGAGGGCTTTCGGGCCGACCGCTGACATCGCAAACGGAATGAAAGGTGCCAAGCCGATGGCCAGACCCTATCCCTTCAGTGCCATTGTCGGCCAGGACGAGATGAAGGACGCGCTGCTGATGGCCACCGTCGAGCCCGCGCTGGGCGGCGTTCTGGTTTTCGGCGATCGCGGAACAGGCAAGTCGACCGCCGTACGGGCGCTGGCGGAACTGACGCCCGAACTCGTTTCGACCCAGGGCTGTCGTTACAATTGCGATCCCGCGAGCCCGGCCGAACCCTGCCGGGTCTGCGGCTCCGCACCGAAATCGGCACGAATCAAGCGTCGCGCCCCGATGGTGGACTTGCCGCTCGGTGCGACCGAGGACCGGGTCTGCGGTGCGCTGGACATCGAAAAGGCGCTGGTGTCGGGCGAACGCGCCTTCGAGCCGGGGCTGCTCGCCAAGGCCCATCGCGGCTTTCTCTATGTCGACGAGGTCAATCTGCTGGAAGACCACCTGGTTGATCTGCTTCTTGACGTCGCCGCCTCCGGCGTCAACGTGGTCGAGCGCGAGGGGTTGAGCGTGCGCCATCCGGCCCGCTTCGTTCTTGTAGGCAGCGGCAATCCGGAAGAGGGCGAACTGCGCCCCCAACTGCTCGACCGCTTCGGCCTGTCGGTCGACGTGTCCTCGCCCGCCGACATCGCATCGCGCATCCAGGTGCTCAAGCGCCGTGATGCCTATGAGCAGGATCCCGAAGCCTTTCACGCGCTGTGGGAAAAGGAAGAGCAGCGGCTTGCCCGCCGCATCGCCGCCGGCCGCAAGGCCGTGGCCAGCGTGGAACTCTCCGAACGGCTGATGACCATGATGGCGCATCTTTGCATGCAGCTTGGCGTTGACGGTCTGCGTGGCGAACTCACGCTGATGCGGGCCGCCCGCGCCAAGGCCGCGCTGTCGAAGCGCAAGCAGGCGACGGTAGAGGATGTGCTGGCGGTGGCTCCCATGGCGTTGAGACACCGGCTTCGGCGCGACCCGCTCGATGAGGCCGGCTCCAAGACCCGCGTCGATCGCGCAATCAGCGAACTTGCGGGAGAGCCGGTAGGCAATGCCTGATCAGGAGACACTTGCGGGCTCGACGCCTCCGCCCGGCTCGCTTCCTACCGGCGGCGCCGGAATTGCCGAAAAAGTCCCGACTCCGGCCACCGGAATCGATTCGCGTTGGTACGATGCGCTTCTTGCCGCGCGCGTGCTCGCCGCCGCTGTCGGAACGGTGGGTGGGGTGCGACTGCGCGCCGGCGCAGGTCCGGTTCGAAACCGCTGGCTCGAGATGGCGCGCGCCATGATGGATGCCGCCGGGGCGGCAACAGGGCAGGATAGCGGCAGGCCCTGGCTTCGCATCCCCGCCTCATCGGCGGCCGGCCGGCTGACTGGCGGCATCGATATCGCCGCGACCCTGACCGCTGGCCGTCCGGTGCACGAAAAAGGCCTGCTGGCCCGCGCCGATGGCGGGATCATTGTATTGGGCATGGCCGAACGGCTCGCTGACGCGAGTGCGGCGATCATCGGGCGCACGATGGATGACCGCGCAACCTCCGGAGCATCGGGCAGAAGTCACCCCGCACGCTTCTCGGTGATCGCACTCGATGAATCCGTCGAAGAAGATGAGGACGTGCCCGCAGCCCTCGCCGACAGGCTGACGCTTGATGTCCGGCTCGACGGGCTGTCGATCCACGACGCGCAGCTCGATCTGGACCTGGCGCATGACATGGGGGCAGAGCTGCCGGATGCGGACGCCTGTGCTGCACCCGCGATCAGCGACGATGTGCGCGAAGCAGCCGCAGCCATCTCGCTTGCGCTCCCGGCACGGCCATTGCGTCGCAGCCTCGACCTTTTGCGGGTGGCCCGAATTCTTGCCGCGTTTGAACTAAGCCCGAGCGTGGATGGCGATCATCTGGCCACCGCCGTGCGTCTTTGCCTCGGCATGACGGTGAACAACCAGGAGCAGCCGGACAGCAGTGCCGAGCAGTCCGGGTCCGGTGACGAACCGCAGGAACCGGCGGACGCCGATGAGATGCAGGCGGAATCGCCCCCGCAAGACCAGTCGGGCAACGACGAAGCCGATGACGACCGCTCCGAGACCGAACTGACCGAAGAGGACATGCTGGTGGCCGCCGCCGCCGCTTCCCGCGCGGTGCTGGCCGAACTCGACCGCCCCGATGGCTCGGCCGCAGCGAAATCGGCCCGGACCGGCAAATCCGGTGGCTTCAAGTCCGGTTCGCGCCGGGGCAGGCCGGCCGGGATCGTCTCGCGTCCGCCCTATCCGGAAGCCCGGCCCGACATCGTATCAACGCTCCGTGCAGCCATTCCCTGGCAGAGGCTGCGCAATCCGGAGTTCGCGCTTTCGGCGGACGGCAAGGCGCCGCCCTTGCGCATCCTGCCATCGGATTTTCGCTACATCCGGTTCCGGCACAGGACCGAATCCACGGCCATCTTCGCTGTCGATGCCTCGGGCTCGACGGCCATGGAGCGTCTGGCGGAAGCCAAGGGCGCGATCGAGCTTCTGCTTGGCGATTGCTATGTGCGCCGCGACCATGTCGCGCTGATCACCTTCCGCGGTCGCTCGGCAGAGACGCTGCTTGAGCCGACGCGCTCGCTGGTGCGGGCCAAGCGGTCGCTCACCGGTCTCCCCGGCGGCGGCCCCACGCCGCTTGCCGGCGCCATCCGCCGTTCGCTGGAGATTGCCGGCATGGTTCAGCGCCGTGGTCAGTCGCCGCTCATTGTCTATTTGACCGATGGCAGCGGCAACATCGCGCTTGACGGCGAACCGGACCGGGCCCGTGCCCGTGACGATGCACAATTGCTCGCCAGGCAGGGAGCGGCGCTCGGCTACCGTTCCATTCTGATCGATATCTCGAGACGGCCGCGCGAAGCGACCCGGGAACTGGCGCGCTCCATGCAGGCGCAATACTGCCCGCTGCCCAATGTCTCCGCCAATGCGGTCAATGCCATTGTCAGCGCAGAACTGCAAAAAGGCGGCAGATCATGAGCCTTTCCGCGCGCCCTCCCGATCTCGCGGTCGAGGGCCGCAACTGGCCGTTTCGTCAGCACAGCCGCCTGGTGGCAGCCAACGGGATCGAATGGCATGTGCAGGAGATGGGAACAGCCGGCGCGCCGGTGGCGCTATTGGTCCATGGCGCCGGTGCTGCAACCCACTCTTTTCGAGGTCTCATGCCGCTGATGGCCGAGCGTTGTCGCGTGATCGCCATCGACCTTCCGGGGCACGGCTTCACGCGTGGCGCAAGACCGGCGGATCTGACGCTGCCCGGCATGGCCCGCGCATTGGCCGGGCTTCTGGGCGTGCTCGAACTTGAGCCTGACATTGCCATCGGTCATTCCGCCGGTGTCGCAGTGCTCCTTCAAATGTCTCTGAGCGAAAACTTCCGCCCCGGAGCTATCGTGGGACTGAACGGCGCGCTCGAACCGATCCGCGGCAATGCACTGCTCTCGCCGCTGGCAAAGCTCCTGTTTGCCAATCCGCTGACCTCGCGGATGGTCTCCTTTCAGGCCCGCATTGTTGATATGGCGGGCCATCTTCTGCGCGCAACCGGTTCGCAGATCGATGCCGAGGGGCGCGATTGCTACGCCATGCTTCTGCGCCAGCCGGCCCATGTCAGTGGTGCGCTTGGCATGATGGCGAACTGGAAGCTCGATCCGCTGATCAGCCGGCTGGACGCCATCGTCTCGCCGGTGACGCTGATTGCCGCCACAGATGACCCGATGGTCCCGCAGCGGGTCTCCCGCAATGCGGCACGGCAGATTCCGGACTGCCGTTTCGTCGATTTCGGGCCGGGCGGGCACCTGTTCCACGAGACTGCGCCGCAGGCGCTTGTCTCGCTGATCGATGATGCAGCACCCCGGCCCGCCAGCAGATCGGTGGCCTGAAATGGCCAGCACAGCACCCCGGCGCCCGGACAGACCCTGCTCCCCCTTGCCACCCTTTGAGAAGGATAAGAGATCATGATGACAGCACATGATCCGCTGCTCGCGGGCGGCACGGCCGCAGATCAACGCCCCCATGCCATTGTCATCGGGGCAGGCTTCGGCGGGCTTGCCGCCGCGGTCCGGCTTGGCGCCAGGGGCTACCGGGTGACGGTGCTCGAAAAGCTCGATCAACCCGGCGGCCGCGCCTCGCAGTTCCGGCAGGACGGGTTCACCTTCGATGCAGGGCCCACCATCATCACGGCGCCGTTCATCTTCGAGGAACTGTGGGAATTGTGTGGACGCAAGCTGTCCGACGACGTCTCTCTGGTGTCGCTCGATCCGTTCTACACCGTTCGTTTCGACGATGGCCGCGAATTCCGCGCCTCCGCCAACGATGCGGCGATGGAGGCCGAGATCGCCAAATTCTCGCCCGACGACGTCGCCGGCTACCGGAGCTATCTTCTCGAAAGCGAGCGCTGCTTCAAGGCCGGTTTTCTCGGCATGATCGACAAGTCTTATGCAAGCATCGGCTCGATGGTCAGGGCACTGCCGGATCTGGTCATGCGCCGCGCCGACCGCTCCGTCTACAAGCTGGTGTCGAAATACATCAGGAACGAACAGCTGCGTCAGGCGCTCAGTTTCCATCCGCTGTTCATCGGCGGAAATCCGATGCGCTCGTCGGGTGTGCTCAGCCTGATCTCGTATCTCGAACGCGAATATGGCGTGCACTACGCCAAGGGCGGCACCCATTCTCTGGTGCAGGGCATCGTCAAGCTGATTGCGGGGCAGGGGGGCAAGATCCGCACCGGCGCCGAGGTCGGGCAAATCACGGTTCACAACGGACGCGCGACCGGTGTGCGGCTCGAAAATGGCGAGACCATTCCGGCCGCGGTCGTGGTTTCCAATGCCGATGCCGGCTGGACATACTCGAAACTGCTCGGCAACCATCCGCGCAAGCGCTGGACCGACCGGAAGATCGCGCGCGCCAAATACTCCATGAGCCTGTTCGTCTGGTATTTCGGCATCAACCGCCGTTATGAGGACGTGCCACATCATACCGTGATGATGGGACCGCGTTTTGCCGGCCTGCTGCACGACATCTTCGATGCCAAGCATCTGGCCGAGGATTTCAGCCTCTATCTCTACAGGCCATCGGCAAGCGACGCTTCGATGGCGCCGGAGGGCTGCGACAGCTTTTATGTGCTCGCCCCGGTGCCCAATCTGGATGGTGAAACCGACTGGGAGAGCATGGCCGAGCCCTACCGCCGCAGGATCGAGGCGCATCTGTCCGCCACCGTGCTGCCGGGCTTTGAGGATCATGTCGTCACCTCGAAAGTGATGACGCCGGCCGACTTCCGCGACCGGTTGCTTTCGCTCAAGGGTGCGGCCTTCGGCATCGAGCCGGTGATTACGCAACTCGCCTGGTTCCGGCCGCACAATGCTTCAGAGGAAGTCGAAAACCTGTTCCTCGTCGGCGCGGGCACCCATCCCGGCGCCGGCCTGCCGGGCGTCGTCTCCTCCGCCAAGATCCTCGACAAGGTTGTTCCCCATGCAAGCACCGTCAACTGACAGCTTCGCGCTTGATCCGGACCTCCGCCGCGAGTGCGAGGAGGCGATCCGGGCCGGATCCAAATCCTTTCTGGCCGCATCCATGCTGTTGCCGGGATCAACCCGCATGGCGGCGCGCGCGCTCTATGCCTTCTGCCGCGCAACCGATGATCTGGTCGATGAAAGCGCCGACCCCGCCCGCGGTCTTGCGGAAATACGCGCCCGCCTCGACGCGATCTACAGCGGCCAACCGCGCGATCATGCTGCCGACCGCGCCTTTGTCGCAGTGGTCGAGCACTATGCCTTGCCGCGCGCGCTGCCAGAGGCGCTCGTTGAGGGCTTCGAATGGGATGTTCAGGCCCGAACTTACCAGGATTGCAGCGAACTCTGCGCCTATTCCGCGCGGGTGGCGTCCACCGTCGGTGTGATGATGACGCTGATCATGGGGGTTTGTGATCGGGCCGTGCTGGCACGTGCCGCCGATCTTGGCCTCGCCATGCAGCTGACCAACATCGCCCGCGATGTCGGTGAAGACGCAAGGCGCGGGCGGATCTATCTGCCGCTGGACTGGCTCGATGAGGCAGGCATCGATCCCGACGCCTTTCTCGCCGATCCATGCGCGAGCCCGGCCATGCGCGCGACCGTCGAGCGGCTGCTCAACGCCGCCCACATCCTCTACGCCCGAGCCATGACCGGGATCGCAGGACTGCCGCTGACCTGCCGGATGGCGATCCGCAGCGCCGCGCTGATCTACCGGGAGATCGGCCGCGAAATCGAGAAATCCGGTCACGACAGCGTCACCCTGCGCGCCCACACATCGACCCGCCGCAAGCTCGAACTGATCGCCCAGGCGGCCTCCACCCCGTTCCTGTTCCAGCCGGTTTCCACCGAGCCGGCCCATCCGGAAGTCCGGTTTCTCGTCGAAGCCGCCGCCGCCGGCCGGATTCATTCACCGCGCGGGGTCGACGCCAAGGCCGGGCGCATGATCGAGCTGATGGCGCTGTCCGAAGGTCGCCGCCGTACAGCGGTTTAACCGGATGATGTCGGGAGACTGGGAGCGACCATGAAATATGCGGGCCTGATCGAGATTGCGCTCACCTTCGGCGGTTTCATGATTTTCATCATCTGGCAGATGCGCTCGCTCCGGCGCGATATCCGCGCCCGCGAGGAACGCGAGGCGCAGGCGAAGGCCGCAGCTGAGACCGGAAAGAACGAGCAGCAGGCGCAGGAGCGATAAGCCCGCCCGGCGCAATTACCGCCGCCGGGGCATCCGGAACGGCAGCATCGCCTTGACGACAGGCGAGGCGAACCGGTCGCCCGACAGGCTTTCATGCATGAGGTCGATGTCCTCGCCAAACAACCGGGTCCGGATCACCGAGCGCGTGTAGAACGGCCCGTCCTCAAGCGTGCGGACGATCTTGGTCCGGGTTGGCGCGTAATCGTCGCCATCGTGGTGCGCGGCGCGCGGCACCCCCCAGACCCCCTTCGAAAGAGCGGTCTTGTCCGGCATCGCAAATTCATCGACTGTACCGTCCGACGCGATGCGTAGGGCTATCCGGCCATGCCCGCCGCCCCGGTGCGCGGCATCATAAAGGATCACCGCATCGCCGTTTGGCATCAGTCCCCGGGCCCAGTCCCAGATCGTAAATCCCTTCTCCAGCGGTTCGGTTCCCCAGTTGCTGTCCATGTAGCCATGGCCCGACCAATTCTCTCCGCCACGCGCCATTTCGACCGCAATCCGTCCGATGGGCGAGACCGGCCACCAGCGGTGCCGTCCCTTGCCGTCAATGTCGAAAACCCGCGAGGTCACCGCATCGGGCGAAAACCGGATCCTGCCCTTGATGCGTCTTGGCAGAAGTTGCGCCGGAGGGCGCGGGACCGACACCTCGTCGAAGTCGATAACGATCTCGCCGTTCTCTCTCCGGATGCTGCTTGGGCCGACCGTGAAGGAATTTGCGTCGCGCCGCATCGCGCCCCTGCCGCGCTCGGTCATGCTCCATCTGTTGCCCGAAGGCCGGTAGAGCGCAACATTGATGCAGACGTGATTGTCCGGATCCCGCCGTCCGGCCCAGTGATAATAGGGCGAGAACACCGAGCCCACGAAGGCGATCACGGACAGCCCGTAGCGGCCGCAGTCGCTCAGGCCGTCGACATACCACCAGAGATAGCCGCCGGGCGGGACGACCGCATCGAAGCGAGGTCTTCCGCCAGGCTCTCCGCCGCCAGCATTCCTGAAAGCGTCGCCATCGGCACCCCCGGACCCGGATGCGCGCTGCCGCCCGCCAGGTACAGTCCCGGAATTTTCGTTCTCGATCCCGGCCTCTGGAACGACGCCGTCCAGCCGTGCGCTGCCCGTCCGTAGAGGGCTCCCCCGGTCGCCGGAAACAGCGCGTGAAACTGCGTCGGTGTCGTCGGAACGCACTCCATCGCTTTCGTGTCGATCTCCAGCCCGGCCGATGAAAGCAGGGTCAGTGCCTGATTGAGGCATGTCTCGGTCTCCGTGTCGCTAAAGTGTTTCCGGTCGCCATCCGCAGGCGCGTTGAGGATGAACAGCATCCGCTCGCGATCATCGGCTTGAGGCAGGCGGCCAGCGTCGTCGCGGTCCTGGGCGCAAATGTAGGTGGTCGGGCTCGCGGGCATCGTGCGGCGCCGGGTCAGCGTTTCGAACTCGGAGCGGTAGTCGTCGGAAAAGAACACCGTGTGATGCGCCAGCGGAAAGCCCGATGTCCCCGCCGTCATGGCGAAGGTCAGCGCCGAAAGCGAGCGGCTGCCGCGAGGCGTGGGCGCAACGCCGGTGCCGCCGCCGGTCACAAGGGCTTCGAGTGCGGAAACATCGCCATTGAAGATGATCCGGTCGGCCTCGAGCCGCTCTCCGCTGTCGAGCGTCAGCCCGGTAACCCCGCCGGAGCCGCCTTCGATCGCCGTCACTTCAGCACCATAGCGGAAGGTCACACCCAGTTCGCGCGCCAGCGTTTCCATGCATCTTGCAAGGGCATGCATGCCACCTTCGGCCAGCCACACCCCGTCCTGTTCCGCATGGGCGACGAGCATCAGCGTGGCCGGGGCCAGAAACGGCGATGAGCCGCAATAGGTGGCGTAACGGCCGAACAACTGCTGCAATCGCGGGTCGGTGAAATACTCGCTGAGCGCCGACCAAAGCGTCGAAAACGGCTTGAGCGCCCATTGCTCGGCGAGATTGGAGAAGCCGATGCGCGCCATCAGCGACAATGGACCCGGTCGTTGTGCGTCGATATAGCTTGGTTTCAGCGTCGCGAACATCGCCGCACTGTGCGCCGCGAACCGCCGGTAACCCTCGGCATTCTCCCGGTCCGAAAATGACGCGATCGCCCGGGTGCTTTCTTCGATGTCGGAAAACAGGTCGAGGCGCGAACCATCACTCCAGCCGTGCCGCGCCAGAAGCCCCGCGCGATTGAGCCGGATCCGACCCTCGAGTGTGGTTCCGGCCGCTGCGAACAGCCGCTCGAACACCCAGCGCATCGTCAGCACGGTCGGCCCCGCATCGACAGACCTGCCACCCGCTAGAACCGTTCGCATCTTGCCGCCCGGCGCCGCTGCGCGCTCGATGAGGGTAACCTCGATGCCGCTAGCGGCTGCGGTGATCGCTGCCGCCAGTCCTCCGGCGCCGGCGCCCACGACGATCAGCTTTTGGCGCCGCGTCATCCCGGTGTGGTTCTCCATGGTTCCGGACCGCAAACAGCGTTGACAATCCATTCCGTTGTGTCAGGATAGTTTTACACATATGAATGTCAGATAAAAGTGACAATCTGAATTGCCGCTGGAGGGAGAGCCCGGATGGATCTGCAAAAACGCATCGACCGCAATCTGGAACAGGCCATCACCTTCGCCACCGCTGGCGGCAATCCGTCGATCCTTTGCGACGCGATGCGCTATGCGGTGTTTCCGGGCGGTGCGCGCATCCGGCCCCGGTTGTGCCTCGCCGTTGCATTGGCGGCGGGAGACGAGGCGCCCAACGCCTCCAGTGCTGCGGCCACGGCGATCGAACTCTTGCATTGCGCCTCGCTGGTTCATGATGATCTGCCCTGTTTCGATGATGCGGCCACCCGCCGCGGCAAGCCGAGTGTCCACACCACCTTCGGCGAGACCACAGCCGTGCTTGCCGGCGATGCGATGATCGTTCTCGCCTTCGAGACGATTGCGCGCGAATGCCTGGCGACACCCGACCGGATCGCTCCGTTGATCGGCGTCATCGGACGCGCCGTCGGAATGCCCCATGGCATCATTGCGGGACAGGCATGGGAAAGCGAGAAGACGATTGATCTCAAGGTCTACCACCGCGCCAAGACCTCTTCGCTTTTCATCGGGTCGACAACTGCCGGCGCCATTGCCGCGGGCGCCGATCCGCAGAACTGGTACAGATTGGGCGAAGCCCTGGGTGATGCCTTCCAGGTGGCCGACGATCTGCGTGACTGCGCAGCCAGCGCCGAGGAAATCGGCAAGCCCTGCGGCCAGGACGTCGTGCATGACCGGCCCAATGCCGTGCACGAGCTGGGCCTTGGCGGCGCGGTGCAGCGGCTTCAGGATCTCATCGGCCAGGCGGCGGCGTCCATCCCCGACTGCCGCGGATCGGGCATGCTCAAGCAACTCATTCTCGATGAGGCCAAGCGGCTGGTGCCGAAAAGCCTCGCCACCGCGGCCGCGTAGCCCCGTGACCGCAAGCATTCCGGCTGCACGCCCGGATGGCCACAAGGTGGAGGCAGTCGAGCAGAACGCCGGACCGCCGGGATGGCGCACGCGGCTCAAGGCCTGGCGCGCAGCGCTCGTCGCCCGGCCGGGATTTCGCCGTCTGGCGCAGCGCCTGCCCATGAGTGGACGTTATTCCCGCGCGCGGGAAACCGAACTTTTCGGCATCGTCACCGGATTCGTTCAAAGCCAGATCCTGTTTGCGAGCCTTCAATCGGGCCTGCTGGATGCGCTCACAGCCGGTCCCCTTGGTGAAGGCGAACTCTCCAGGACAACCGGCCTGCCGGCGGAGCGCCTTCGGCGGCTGTTGCAGGGCGCGCAATCCATCGGCCTGATTGATCTGGGCCGCGACGGCTATGTGACGCTGGATGACCACGGTGCCGTCGTCGCCAGCGACGGAGGGCTGCGTGCGATGATCCATCATCATGCGCTGCTCTACCGTGATCTGGCCGACCCGCTTTCGCTGTTCGACGGCTCCACGACCGACACGGAGATGCGCAGGCTCTGGTCCTATGCCGGATCCGGGCGCGAATCGGACGTCAAGCCGGGCGATGCCGCGGCCTATTCGGCCCTGATGGCGGCAAGCCAGTCGATGTTGTCGGACGAGATTCTCGATGCCTACGACTTCGGACGGCATGCGAGCCTCATCGACATCGGTGGCGGCGAGGGCGCGTTCCTCACGGCGGTGGCGGCACGATATCCCGGTCTGCGCCTGTCGCTGTTTGATTTGCCGCCGGTCGCCGCGCGTGCCCGGGAGAAATTTTCCACCCAGACACTGGGAGACTGTCCGCGCTGCCATGGCGGCAGCTTTCTCGATGACCCGCTGCCGCGCGGTCATGACTGTGTCACCCTGATTCGGGTGCTGTTCGACCATGAAGACGCCACTGTGCTGCGCCTGCTGCAGAATCTTCGCGCCGCGATGGAGCCCGGCCAGACGCTGGTGATCGCCGAGCCGATGGCCGGCGACCGGTCGCGCGGGCAGCGTTACGCCACAGCCTATTTCGGAACCTATGTGCTGGCCATGGGATCGGGCCGGTGCCGCACACCCGAGGAGATCGGCGCTCTGGCCACCGAGGCCGGCTTCGCCCGGTTCGATGTCAAACCCTGCCGCTCGGCGCTGATGGCGACGATCGTTGTCGCGTTTCCCTGACAATAAAGATGACAAATGTAAAATTAGGTTGACAGACTAGAACGTAAAAATAATATTACACCTCAGGAGGCAGAGTCTCGCCCGGAAAGGGTTGGACCGAACACCATGCAGACAACAGCAATCGTTTTCGAACAACCAGAGCGCATCGGATTGCAGGCGCTGGCCATTGCCGAACCGGGCGACGGCGACGTGGTTGTCCGTGCTGAGTGGAGCGGCATCAGCGCCGGCACCGAGAAGCTGTTGTTCGAGGGCCGCATGCCGGCATTTCCGGGCATGGGTTATCCCTTGGTCCCGGGCTACGAAACAGTCGGCCGCGTTGTCTCAGCCGGAAAAAATGCCCCATCCGACATCGAGGGACGTCTGGTCTTCGTGCCCGGCGCACGCGGCTACAGCGATGCCGCGGCACTCTTCGGCGCATCCGCGAAACAACTGGTCGCGCCGGCGGATCGAGTGATCCCGATCGCCGAGGATCTCGAACGCACCGGAACTCTCTTGTCGCTTGCCGCGACCGCCTACCACGCATTGACGCTCCCCGGCATGACCGTTCCCGACCTTGTCGTCGGCCACGGCATTGTCGGCCGTCTCATCGCGCGGTTGATCATCGCCATGGGGCATTCCGCACCCACGGTGTGGGAAATCAATCCGGCCCGAACGGACGGTGCGCGCGGTTACGCGGTGACCACATCCGAAGCCTGCGAGGGCAGGCGCTTTTCGTCGGTGATCGACGCCAGTGGCGACCCGGACATTCTCGACAAGGCGATCGCGGTGCTCGAGCGCGGAGGCGAGGTCACTCTGGCGGGCTTCTACAGCGAGACCATGAGCTTTCGCTTCACACCCGCTTTCATGCGCGAGGCACGCTTTCGCATCGCAGCCGAGTTCCGGCCGGACGATGTCCACGCGGTGCTTGCGCTTCTTGCTGACGGGCGGCTCTCGCTCGACGGCCTTATCACGCACAGCGCCAGCCCGGCCCAGGCCGAGGCTGCGTACCGGACCGCGTTCGGCGATCCGGCTTGTCTGAAAATGATACTTGACTGGAGGGAACTGCAATGACTGAATCCTACGGCGGCAACGCCACGGACCGGGTCCATGACCTCCTGCGCGAGGAAGCGGCGATCGAACCCGATCAGCCCCACACAGGCCCGGTCAAGAAAGACACCCAGATCATCGCAATTTACGGCAAGGGTGGGATTGGCAAATCCTTCACGCTCGCCAACCTCTCATGCATGCTGGCACAGCTGGGCAAGAAGGTCCTGCTGATCGGTTGCGACCCCAAGAGCGACACCACGTCGCTGCTGTTTGGCGGCCGCGCCTGCCCGACGATCATCGAGACGTCGTCGAAAATGAAGGCTGCCGGCGCCGAGATCACCATCTCCGATGTCTGCTTCAAGCGCGATGGCGTTTTCGCCATGGAGCTCGGCGGTCCGGAAGTCGGTCGCGGCTGCGGAGGTCGCGGCATCATTCACGGCTTCGAAACGCTTGAGAAACTCGGCTTTCACGATTGGGACTTTGACTATGTCCTGCTCGACTTTCTGGGCGACGTGGTCTGCGGCGGCTTCGGTCTGCCGATCGCGCGCGACATGTGCCAGAAAGTGGTTGTGGTCGGCTCCAATGACTTGCAGTCGCTCTATGTCGCCAACAATGTCTGCTCCGCGGTGCAGTACTTCCGCAAGCTCGGCGGCAATGTCGGCGTTGCCGGCATGGTCATCAACAAGGATGACGGTTCCGGCGAGGCCGCAGCCTTCGCCGAGGCTGTCGGTATTCCGGTTCTGGCCGCGATCCCGCAGGATGACGACATCCGCAAGAAGAGCGCCAACTACCAGATCATCGGCCACCCGGAGAACCGCTGGGGTCCGCTGTTCCAGACGCTCGCCATCAATCTCGGCATCGCCCCTCCGGTGCTGCCCGAGCCGCTCGACCAGGACGGTCTGATCGGCCTGTTCGATTCGTCCGACACCGGCGGCGATTATGTGCTCGTGCCGGCGTTGCCCGAAGACATGTGCCCCGCCTCGGCGCTCGCCCGTCCTTCCCTCGAAGTCGTTTACGACACGGTGTAATGATGGATGATCTCTACCAGAACCGCGACGATATCGCTGCCACGCCGGTTCAGGATGCTCCGGCACAGGATGCGCCGGTTGAAGGCATGTCCTGCGCTTCCGGCGCGGAAAAAATGAAAGCCCAGGCCGTGGCCTCCGGCAAGGCCGAACTGATGGAGCGGTTCGAGTCCGATTATCCCAAGGGACCGCACGACCAGCCGCAGTCCATGTGCCCGGCCTTTGGCTCGCTGCGCGTCGGTCTGCGCATGCGCAGGGTCGGGACGATCCTGTCGGGTTCGGCCTGCTGCGTGTACGGACTGACCTTCACCTCGCATTTCTACGGCGCCAAGCGCTCGGTCGGCTATGTGCCGTTCAACTCGGAATCGCTGGTGACAGGCAAGCTTTACGAGGACATCCGCGACGCCGTTCACGAAATGGCCGATCCGGACGCCTATGACGCCATCGTGGTGACCAGCCTGTGCGTGCCCACCGCCTCGGGCGTGCCGTTGCAGATGTTGCCCAAACAGATCAACGGCGTACGCATCGTCGGGATCGATGTTCCGGGTTTCGGCGTGCCGACCCATGCGGAAGCCAAGGATGTGCTGTCCTCCGCCATGCTGACCTACGCCCACGGCGAAGCCGACAGCGGTCCGGTCCAGGCGCCGCGCGGCGGTGTCGAGGAACGGCCCTCGGTCACGCTCCTGGGCGAGATGTTTCCTGCCGATCCGATGATGATCGCCGCCATGCTGGAGCCCATGGGCCTGGCCGCCGGTCCGGTCGTGCCGGTGCGCGAGTGGCGCGAGCTCTATGCCGCGCTCGATTGTGCCGCCGTTGCAGCGATCCATCCCTTCTATACGGCTTCTGTCCGTGCGTTCCGCGCCGCGGGCCGCACCGTGGTCGGCTCGGCCCCCGTCGGGTTCGAGGGCACCGATGCCTGGCTGCAGGCGATCGGCGAAAGCTGCAATGTGACCCAGGCCCGCATCGATGCCGCCCGCAACGCCTTTGGCGGCGCAATCCGCGGCGCGCTTTCGGAAAAGCGGATCAGGGGCCGGATCACGCTGTCGGGCTACGAGGGTTCGGAGCTGATCGTAGGGCGCTTGCTGGTCGAAAGCGGCGCCGATCTCAAATATGTCGGCACCGCCTGCCCGAAGACCGAATTCTCGAAACTGGATGCCGACTGGCTCGAGGCGCGCGGTGTGCATGTCGAATACCGCGCCTCGCTCGAGCAGGATCTCGCCGCGATGGCCGAGTTCAAGCCGGATCTGGCCATCGGCACCACGCCCGTGGTTCAGAAGGCCAAGGAACAGGCGACACCCGCGCTCTACTTCACCAACCTGATCTCCGCCCGCCCGCTGATGGGCCCGGCCGGCGCCGGTTCGCTTGCCGATGTCGTTAATTCGGCAATCGCCAACAAGCCGCGCTTTGACCGGATGAAGGAGTTTTTCGAAGGGGTGGGTTCGGGCGACAATGCCGGTGTCTGGGAAGACACCCCCATCGACCGCCCCGCCTTCCGCAAGAAATTCGCCGCCAAGGCCGCCGCATCGAAAAATGCGGTCGATTCCGGGGAGGCCGTGGGGACATGACGCTGATCATCGACCACGACAGGGCAGGGGGCTATTGGGGCTCGGTCTATGTCTTCACCGCCATCAAGGGCATGCAGGTGATCATCGACGGTCCGGTTGGATGCGAGAACCTGCCGGTCACCTCGGTGCTGCATTACACCGACGCGCTGCCGCCGCATGAATTGCCCATCGTGGTGACGGGGCTCGGCGAGGAGGAACTCGGCCAGCACGGCACCGAAGAGGCGATGAAACGCGCCCGCGCGGTGCTTGATCCGGACCTGCCCGCGGTGGTCGTCACCGGCTCGATTGCCGAGATGATCGGCGGCGGCGTGACGCCGGAAGGCACGAATATCCAGCGGTTTCTGCCGCGCACCATTGATGAGGACCAGTGGCAGTCGGCCGACCGGGCGCTCAAGTGGCTGTGGACCGAATACGGCCCGAAGAAGGGCAGGGTGCGCGATCCGAAGCCGCGCAAGGACGGCGAGAAGCCCAAGGTCAACATCATCGGCGCCATCTACGGCACCTTCAACCAGCCATCAGATCTGGCGGAGATCCGCCGGCTGATCGAGGGCATCGGCGCGGAAGTGAACATGACCTTCCCGCTCGGAAGCCATCTCGCCGATGTCGGCAAGCTTGCCGATGCGGAGGCCAATGTGTGCCTCCACCGCGAATTCGGCCGCCTGCTCTGTGAAGCGCTCGACCGGCCCTATTTCCAGGCGCCGATCGGCATCCACTCGACCACGGCATTCCTGCGCGCGCTCGGCGAGGCGCTGGGGCTCGACCCCGAACCCTTCATCGAACGCGAGAAGCACACGACCCTCAAGCCGATGTGGGATCTCTGGCGCTCCGTGACCCAGGATTTCTTCGCCACCGCCAGCTACGCCATTGTCGCCGGCGAAACCTACGAGCGCGGGATCCGCAACTTCCTTACCGAGGAAATGGGCATGCCCTGCACCTTCTCGGTGCAGCGGATCGCGGGCAAGAAGACCGACAACCAGGCGGTTCGGCAACTGATCAAGGACAAGCCGCCGCTGGTGATGTTCGGCTCCTACAACGAGCGGATGTATCTCGCCGAAGCAGGCAGCCGCGCGATTTACGTGCCGGTGTCCTTTCCCGGGGCCATTATCCGACGCCATACCGGCACGCCGGTGATGGGCTATTCGGGCGCCTCCTGGCTGATCCAGGAAGTCTGCAACGCGCTCTTTGACGCCCTGTTCTCGATCCTTCCGCTCGCCACCGACATGGACCAGGTGGAGGCAACGCCCGCGAAAACCCGCGGCGAGCTTCCCTGGGCGCCGGAAGCAAAGACCAAGCTCGACCACGCCATCGGTCTCGAACCGGTGCTGGTCAGGATTTCCGCCGCCAAGCGGCTTCGCGACCAGTCCGAGGCGCAGGCCCGGGCACGCGGTGCCACCGAGGTGGATCAGGATGATGTGGATCAGGCAACGCGCGCGCTCAAGCGCGGGCGGGCCGCATGAAGCGCCGGTGCACCACCGGCCGACAGGGAGAAGTGCGATGACCATGACAGTGCATCATAGACAGCGGCAGGTGGCACGCGGCCAGTCGCGGACCGACCGCATCGAGTACCGGCTTCTGGTCGCGCTCGCCTTCGTCATCTGCTTCGTGATGGTGGCGGCTTCACGCACCATCGCAGCCTTTCGGGGCCGTCCGGTCGACACCCGCGGCCAGAGTGTTTTCGCGGAGGCGCGCGCATCGGCGCATGCCACCGCAGGCTATGCGTTCATCGCCTAGCCTCACCGTTTGCCGGTGTCCAAACCCGGCAATAACCGCCAAGGCCGCCGGTTTCCGGAGGATCGAGGCACCCGGCTGCGGGGCACCGCAGCGCTTGTGACTAGGAGGTACTTCAATGTCCAGTCCAAACACCGTTTCGCTTTCGGGAATGACCGAAGGTGAAGCACAGGAGTTCCACTCGTACTACCTCCAGGGGATGATCGCATTCGTGGCAATCGCCGTCGTTGCACATCTTCTCGTGTGGTTCTGGCGTCCGTGGATCCCGGGTCCGGAAGGCTATGCGTCGCTTGAAGGCGTCGGCCAGACCGTGACCTCACTCCTGCCAATGCTCGCGTAAAGGAGAAGCGAAATGTGGAGAATCTGGATGATTTTCGACCCGCGCAAAACGCTGGTCGTCCAAGGCGTCTTCCTGTTCGCGCTGGCTGTGATGATTCATCTCGTCCTGCTCAGCACGTCCCGCTTCAACTGGCTCGAGGGCGCACCGGTTGTCACCGGCGCACTCGATCCGACGACGGGCATCCTGGGCTTCTTGCCCACGATGATCGGCTGAACGCTGACAACAATGACTGCGGGCGGGACAAGGACCTCGGCCCTCCGCCCGCGGTCGAAACCGGGAATCAGACTGAGAGACGTCCGCAACGGTCTGCGGGGTGGGAGATGAGCGATGGCGCTGCTGAGTTTTGAAAGAAAATACCGCGTTCGCGGTGGCACCCTGATAGGCGGTGACCTGTTCGACTTCTGGGTCGGGCCGTTCTATGTGGGGTTTTTCGGCCTGACGGCTGCCTTTTTCTCCGTGGTCGGCACCGCGCTGATCCTTTACGGCGCAGCGCTCGGACCGACCTGGAACATCTGGCGCATCTCGATCGCGCCGCCCGACCTGAGCTATGGCCTCGGTCTCGCGCCGCTGGCCGAAGGCGGGCTGTGGCAGATCATCACCATCTGCGCCATCGGGGCCTTCTGCTCCTGGGCGCTGCGCGAGGTCGAAATATGCCGCAAGCTCGGCATCGGCTATCACGTGCCCTTCGCATTCGGAGTGGCGATCTTCGCCTATGTCACCCTGGTCGTGATCCGGCCGGTGCTGCTGGGCGCCTGGGGCCACGGGTTCCCCTATGGCATTTTCAGCCATCTCGATTGGGTGTCCAACGTCGGATACCAGTATCTGCACTTCCATTACAATCCGGCGCACATGTTGGCGGTGTCGCTGTTCTTCACCACCACGCTTGCCCTGTCGCTGCATGGCGGCCTGATCCTCTCGGCCGCCAATCCGGGCCGCGACGGCACGCTCAAGAACAAGCAGATGGAAGTCAAAACGCCTGAGTATGAAGACACCTTCTTCCGCGACATCATCGGCTATTCGGTCGGCACGCTAGGCATTCACAGGCTTGGCCTGGTGCTGGCGCTGAACGCCGGATTCTGGAGCGCGGTGTGCATCGTCATCAGTGGCCCGCTTTGGAACCAGGGCTGGCCGCAATGGTGGAATTGGTGGCTCGATCTGCCGATCTGGAGCTGAAAGGGACCTGATCATGGAATATCAAAACATCTTTACCCAAGTCCAGGTCCGGGGTCCGGTTGAGGCCGGCATCCCGCTCCCCAGAGGCGACGACGAACGCGTCGGAAAACCATTCTACAATTGGCTTGCCGGCTGGTTCGGCAATGCCCAGATCGGGCCGATCTATCTCGGCTTCCTGGGCACCGCCTCGCTGATCGCCGGCACGATCTGGTTCGTGATCATCGGCTTCAACATGCTGGCATCCGTGGGCTGGGATCCGATCCAGTTCATCAGGCAGCTGTTCTGGCTCGCGCTCGAACCGCCGCCGGCCGAATACGGCCTGTCGATCCCGCCGCTCAGTGAAGGCGGCTGGTACATCATCTCCAGCGTCTTCCTGCTTGCGTCGGTGCTGTTGTGGTGGGCCAGGATCTACGTCCGGGCGAGGGCTCTCGGTCTCGGAACCCATGTGTTCTGGGCCTTCGGGGCAGCGATCTGGCTGTTCCTGGTGCTCGGCCTGTTCCGGCCGCTGCTGATGGGGTCATGGGCCGAGGCCGTGCCTTACGGGATCTTCCCGCACCTTGACTGGACGGCGGCGTTTTCGATCCGCTACGGCAATCTTTACTACAATCCGTTCCATTGCCTCTCGATCGTCTTCCTCTACGGGTCGGTGCTCCTGTTCGCCATGCACGGCGCGACCATTCTCGCCGTCACCCGCTACGGCGGCGAGCGCGAACTCGAGCAGATCACCGATCGCGGCACCGCATCCGAACGTGCGGCCCTGTTCTGGAGGTGGACCATGGGCTTCAACGCCTCGATGGAATCCATTCACCGCTGGGCCTGGTGGTTCGCGGTTCTCACACCAATCACGGGCGGCATCGGCATCCTGCTGACCGGCACCGTCGTCGACAACTGGTACCTGTGGGGCATCAAGCACGGCATTGTCGCGCCTGTGCCCGATCTGTGGCCCGCAGTCGTCGATCCGGCCATAGGGGGTTAAGACCATGAAACTCTGGATACCATTCGCAACCGCTGCCGGTGTCTTTGTCGGCGCCGCCATCCTCTTCGGCGCCGACTGGGATCTGCCCCCGGTCGATACCGAACAGCTCGGCTATGCCGGGTCCGGCATGTACCTGACCAAGGACCGTGAGAAGCAGGCTGATCTGCAGCAGGCCAACGTTGTGCCCGAACCGCTTTATGAAGCGGATCCCGAAGGCGATCGCGCCGGCGAGTTTTACGAGAACGTTCAGGTCTTGGGTGATCTGTCCACGGATCAGTTCAACCTGTTCATGGCTTCGATCACCGAATGGGTGTCACCCGAGCAGGGATGCGCCTATTGCCACAACGAGGAGAATCTCGCGTCCGACGAGGTCTACACCAAGATTGTCGCCCGCCGCATGATCCAGATGACCCAGGCCATCAATGTCGACTGGGATGCGCATGTCGGTCAGGTCGGCGCGACCTGCTACACATGCCATCGTGGACAACCGGTTCCGGAAAATGTCTGGTCCCGGAATTCAGGACCGGGCAAGCAGGATCGCGGGCTCGGCTGGTCGGGCGGGCAGAACGTTGTCGGCGAACTGGTCGGTAACACTTCGCTCCCGACCAATGCGCTGGAAAGCTACCTGCTCGGCGACAAGCCGATCCGGGTTCACTCGCTCACCGCGCTGCCGAATGGCGAGAACATGGCCACGACCAAGCAGACCGAGGAAACCTGGGGCCTGATGATGCACATGTCGGAAAGCCTCGGTGTCAACTGCGTAACGTGTCACAACAGCCGCGCCTTCAACGACTGGGACGAAAGTCCGCCACAGCGCGTAACGGCATGGCATGGCATCCGCATGGCCCGGGACATCAACCAGAGCTACATCGAGGGCCTTGCACCGGTATTCCCGGACAACCGCAAGGGTCCCGAGGGCGATGTGCTCAAGGTTTCCTGCGCCACCTGCCACAACGGTGTGCAGAAGCCGCTTTATGGCGTGTCCATGCTTCGCGACTTTGTCGACTCGCTCGGCACCAAGACCGACACCGGGGTGCCCGACTACTCGACCTACACTCCAGGTGAAACGCAGGTGATGGGGTCACCGGATTCGGCAGCGCTCGTGCCTGCCACCGGCCCGGAAGCAACAACTCTGGCCTCCGTCGACTAAGCTTGCCTCAAGCCGCGCTTTCCCTCAGCGGGGCTTGTGCAAAAAGGGCCGGAGATCCCCACGGATCTCCGGCCTTTCGACGTTTGGGCCAGCCAGGATCTTGTCCCGGTTTCGCGTCATGGAGTTGGCGCTGTTCGTGCGTTTCCCCCAGCGCAATAAATCGCCCGCTACTGCGAGCTCTGTTCCCGCAGCGCCGATGTTGGCGGCCGCACCGGCAGACTGCTACTACCCGGTGCCAGCATGGCCTTGAACCACGGATTTCACAAAGCGCTCGGCAGGGGTGGCGTGTTCGGGGAAAATCCTGACACGCGCCCGATGCCCGAGGCGCGCCGCCGGACCCTATTGCGCATGGGCCTGATATGGATGAGTGCGGTTTGTGAATCAGCCGCCAACCCGCGTCGTGTCAGACCTTCAGGCCCGGATAGCGCTCGGCGTAGATTCGGAACCACGGCGTGAAAGTCTCGGGAGCGGCGGCGATCTCTTCCGTCAGCGCGGCCGGGGTGACCCAGCGGGTGTCCTCGACCTCGAGCGGGTTCGGCTTGATTGCCAGAGTTGCCCGGTCGGCGCTGCCGACATACATCGTCACCTTCTCGTGCTCGTGCAGTCCGCCGCCCACATCGGCCGAGTATTCCACCACCCGGCGGCGCGACAGCGCGACGTTGAACCCCAGTTCCTCGTTCAGCCGGCGCCGGGCGCAGCTGTCGATGGGCTCGTCCCAGTAGGGATGGGAGCAGCACGTATTGGCCCACAGGCCGCCGCAGTGATATTTCGACGAGGCCCGCTTCTGGATCAGCAGATGATCCCCGTCGAAGACGAAGATCGAGACCGCCAGGTGAAACAGCCCGTCGGAATGGGCTTTCATCTTCTCCACAGGGTAGAGCGAACCGTCCTCGGCAATGGCTGGAATGATGGTCGGATGCGCGTTCATGGCGGTGGTATCCTGTTCAGTGCGCGGCGGCCAGCCGTGCGGCTTCCGGTCGGGTGTCGGGGGTGCTGCTCTCCGCCGGCGCGGCTGCGGGTGTATGTGTCGTTTGAGCGAGTTCGGTCAAGCCTTCCCATTGTCCGTCCACGGACAGAAGGTTGAAGCGGGTGAAGCAGTATTCCGAGAACCAGTCGTCCTGGTAGGCCCTCCGCACGGCCTCTCCGTGGGTGGCGCTGTCGCGGGCAAACCGCTCCATGTCATCGACCGATTGCCAGAGCGAGAACGTGACCTGGTGCAACCATGGTATTTCGCCGGTGCCGATCATGAAGCTCTTCGCCGGTTCGCGGTCGACGGCGTCCGAGATCGCCGGCACGCGGCGCCAGAACCGGATCAGCTTCGATGGCCGGATCGAAGCGCGCGTCATGGCAACCAGCGGCATCCGCTGTGCCGGCGCGTCAGCTCCGATCCCGAACTCATGCCCGTCCCACCGGCCGCGCGTCGACACCGGCTCAAGATAGATCGTCGCCATGCGGTCGGCTGTCCGGCGGTAGCCGTTGAGTGATCGAGCCGAGCGGATCCGCTCCTGTGCGATATCGAGCGACGGCCACTCGGCCAGCAGCGTGTAGACGCCGAAATTGGGCTTGGTGGAAAAGCCCGCGCCCGCGCCCGTTCCCATCAGCTTGAAGAAGCCGAGATCCCTGGTTGCCCTCAGCGAGGGCCGTGCGAGCCCCATCTGCGCAAAGGCCCAAAGGCGCTGGCGCAGGGAGGAGAAGCTGAACAGCGAAAACGTCACCACCGTCACCGGGCCGGTTCCTTTCCAAGGGCGGCCGCGTCCGGCGGCGTGCCCGGCGCGGCAATCCGTATCTTTTCGTCTCAGGCCACCGCCCGAGACAGCGCGCATTGCGACCACAGATCGCACAGTGAGTTGATCAGATGCCGGATGTCGTCGTCACTGTGCATCGGCGTTGGCGTAAACCGCAGCCGTTCCGTTCCGACCGGTACCGTCGGGTAATTGATCGGCTGCACATAGACGCCGTAGGTGTCGAGCAGAATGTCCGAGATCCATTTGCACTTCTTGGCGTCGCCCACCATCACCGGAACGATATGGCTCGGATTGGGCATGTGCGGAATGCCCTTGGCATCCAGGGCCGCCCGCAGCTTGGCGACATTGGCCTGATGGCCGGCGCGTTCGATCTGGCTCTGCTTCAAGTGCCGGATCGAGGCGGTCGCCCCCTTGGCCAGCGCCGGCGGAATTGCCGTGGTGAAAATGAAGCCGGATGAAAAGCTGCGGATGAAATCGCAAATGGCGGTCGAACCGGTGATGTATCCGCCCATCACGCCGAATGCCTTGCCCAGCGTACCTTCGATGATTGTGATCCGGTCCATCAGCCCGTCGCGTTCGGCAACGCCGCCGCCGCGCGGTCCATACATGCCCACGGCATGAACCTCGTCGAGATAGGTCATGGCGCCGAAGCGCTCGGCCACATCGAGAATGTCCTCGATCGGAGCCATGTCGCCATCCATCGAGTAGACGCTCTCGAAGGCCACCAGTTTCGGTGCCTCCGGATCGTCGGCGGCCATCAGTTCGGCCAGATGCTTCGGGTCGTTGTGCCGGAACAGCCGCTTTTCGGCGCGGCTGTGGCGAATGCCCTCGATCATGGAGGCGTGGTTGAGCGCGTCGGAATAGATGATCAGGCCCGGGATCTTTGCGCCCAGTGTCCCGAGTGCCGCCCAGTTGGAGACATAGCCCGACGAGAAGATCAGCGCCGCTTCCTTGCCGTGCAGATCGGCCAGTTCCCGCTCGAGCAGCACATGAGCATGGTTGGTGCCCGAGATGTTGCGCGTGCCGCCCGCACCGGCACCGCACTGGTCGATGGCCTTGTGCATGGCTTCGATGACCTTCGGATTCTGCCCCATTCCAAGATAGTCGTTCGAGCACCAGACGGTGACGTCGTGAACACTGCCATCCTCGCGGTGGCGCGTGGCCCGGGGGAATCCGCCGGCATGACGCTCAAGTTCGGCAAAGACCCGGTAATTGCCCGCCTTGTGCAAGGTGTCGAGCTGATTCTGGAAATAGGTGTTGAAATCCATCTGGAGGGTCCCCTTGACGTCATGCCCGCGCGGTTGCACGGGGAGCTTTCGAATCCGTTGGTGAAGTTTTTGCGCCCGGAAGGTCCCGGTTCTGCGGTGATTGGGTTTTCGGCTTGCGCTCCATCGCCCAGGCCCAGAGCGCGGAATCGCGGACGGGCAGGATCAGGAAGAGATGCTCGAGCAGCGCCAGGCCCGCGAAACAAGCCAGCAATGTCCATTTGGCCGTATCGTGCGGCATGGCCGCTGTCGCCGCCATCACCGTCAGCCAGGCCAGAAGCCCCGCGCTGCCGGCAAGCGAGACATAGAACCAGCCGCTGGTCCGGTCGGTGCGGAAGTAGCTCTTGAGATAGGACAACCGGTCGGGCAGCATGTCGCTGATCGCGTGCCGGGCTCCCAGATAGATGTTGAGTTTGGTCGAAATCCGCATCACCCACAACAGCACAAAGACCAGAAGCCCGGTGGTGTTGTCCGCACCCGCCATCAGCCAGACGAGCGCGATCACGGTGGCGGCCAGCGCCAGCTCATGGTCCCGCACGGTCAGGAAGGCCGCCCGGAACCGGGAGGTCTCGACCGGGGCTTCGGCCATGCCGACCCGGCGCGGGCCGGTCAGAAGGCCGATGAGAAAGGTCGTCTCGTGCCAGGCCCAGAGCGCCAGTGCCGAGAAGAATGCCACATAGGCAGAACCGACCGTCGTGGCGTCATGCGTGGCCACAAGTCCGGCGATTCCGGCAAGGGCCACGCCGGTGGCGACCGCCATCACGGCGCCCAGATGGGTGCTTCCCGCCCGCGCCAGCGCCAGCACCAGCCCGGTGGCGATCCACCAGGCGATGCTTGCGACGGCAATTGCGGACAGGAAGGCCATCTGTGTCTCCTACCAGACCGGTTCGAGCCGGCTTCTGGCCGGGATCGCGTTGGACTTGGTGGGCATCACGTAGAGCCGGGCAAAGGCCAGGCCGGCGCGGCCCATGTGCCAGGCCTTGGCGGTCTTGCCGAAGATCCCGCCCCGCTCTTCGGCCGCGTTGATGTCGGCATTGATCCGGTTGAGCTTGCGCAGGCTCCTGATGAAGACCGGATTGTCGAGATCGAGCGTGATCGGAAACACCTGGCGGGTGATCTCGCTGGTCAGGCGGAACACGCGCATGTCGTAATCCTCGATGTCGATGTCGAGCGCCTTGTGGAACGCCGGCCGTGCATGGTCGCGCACATACATCGTGGCAAAGACGGCAAGCAGGAAGAACTTGATCCAGTAGGTGTTGCGGCCGGTAATCAGCTTCGGGTCCGAGCGCATGATCAGCGAGAACGCTTCTCCATGGCGGAACTCGTCATTGCACCACTCCTGGAACCACTTGAAGATCGGGTGGAAGCGCTTTTCCGGATGCTTTTCCAGGTGCCGGTAGATCGTGATGTAGCGTGCGTAGCCGATCTTTTCGGACAGATACGTCGCGTAGTAGATGAATTTCGGCCGGAAATAGGTGTACTTCTTCGCCTTGGCGAGGAAACCCATGTTCACCCCGATGTTGAATTCCTTGAGCGCGTCATTGATGAAACCCGCATGGCGGCTCTCGTCGCGGCTCATCAGTCCGAACAGCTCGCAGATTTCCTTGTTCTTTCCGCGCCGCTTCATCTCCTTGTAGAGCACGCAGCCGGAGAACTCGGCC
Source organism: Hoeflea sp. (assembly GCA_040216675.1). Classification (GTDB taxonomy): domain Bacteria; phylum Pseudomonadota; class Alphaproteobacteria; order Rhizobiales; family Rhizobiaceae; genus Hoeflea. The sequence goes on from JAVJOR010000004.1 coordinate 762,237, forward strand.
GTCAGCGACGACACCAGAAAGTCGACGAACTCGCGCCGCAGATCGTCTGGCAGCGCGTCGATGTCGATCTGGTCCCAGTCAGCGTTGCGCTTGAAGTGACCCTTGTTCGGATCGGCGCGCATTTCGGCGATCAGGACATCCCATTCCTCGCGGACACCGGAGACGTCAAGACGGTCCATTTCGTCGAAATCTGTGGTGTAGAACCGCGGATTGAGCATGGTCGATTCGAGCGCGGTCTTGGTGGTGTCGTTGACCTCCGGACCGGCGGCGGTGTTGGGTGTTTCCACGTGCTTGTTCATGCCTGTGCCCTCTCGGAAAAGCTGAATTCACACAGTTCCATGAACTCGAAATCGCCTGTTGCGCGGGTCCAGCCGCGCTCAAGCGCGCTGGCGCGAGTGATCGTCGCGGTGCGGCGGAAGGTTTCGCATTGGCCGTAGGGCACCTCGACGGGAGAACCGTGCACCATCACCTCGTCGCCGGGGTGGACGACCACGCCATTGTCGAAGCGCACATGCGCGCCCAGTTCCTCGAAGGTATTGTTGATCTCTATGGTGCAGGGGACCTCCTCCCTGCGCCGTCCTATCAGCGGTGTCTTGCTCATGGCTTCTTATTCCCTCTCGAAGCTAGAAGTTGTTCGTAGGCGGCGGCATGATCCGGCCCGAAGGCATTCAGATATATCCGTTCGCCGGTGGCGGTATCGGAGAGCGACACGGTGCCGTTCTCCCATTTGATGATGCGGTAGGGCTGGTCGAGCGGTGTGCCCGCAACCTGCCGCAGTCGTGTCAGTCCGCGCAGTGAGCCGCGGACAAATCCGCCTTCGCTGGGCGAAAGCGTCGTGATGGTCTCGCCGGAACGCGCGTCCGAGATGGTGATCTCCGTGTCATGCGTGCCGGCGATGGTGATGTCGCGGATAGCCTGCGGGCTGCCGGTGACATCGCGCATCACGCCGATGCCGGTGTTCATGCCGAAGGCGATCGCGGAAATCGAGAAACCGAGCAGCCCCAGGCCAAGCACCAGCGGCAGGCGCGGAAAGCGGGGTCCGCTTCTCGGCTGCTTTACGGCGGGTCCGCCTTGGCTCCGGGGCATGTTCGGGTTCAGCGCGTTCATGGTCTCACTCCGCGGCTTCGATCAGGCGGCGGCCGGCGCGCGCCGCAACGGCGTCCTTGCCCGCTGGCGCATCGGTGCGAACGGAGACGGCGGCGCTGGTCCGGCTTCCGGCGAGGGCCGCAGACAGAACGTTTCCGGCAATCGCGACGTCCTTCAGGCAGATCATCTGCGGCATCAGCGCGCCTTTTCTGAAACCGCGCACATGCGGCCAGAACACCAGCCATGAGAGTTTGTCCCCCGGTGCCAGTGTGAGTGCAATGTCGCCCGCGCCGTTCTTGTCCTCGCGCATGTCCGCCGAAACAATCCGGGTGAACGGCAGGTTGAAGGTGGCCGACAGCGCCACGCCGATGCGCATGACCACACGCTTGTTGGTGATGGTGTACATCGTGGTCTTCTGCACGCCCCAGGCGAAGGCTTCGAGCAGACCGATCGCGAGCGCTGACATGATCGCCAGCGCCGCCGTGGAAAACAGGATCGCCCCGGCGGTGCGGCCATCATAAATACCGGCGACGGTGTTCCAGATCACCAGAATGGCGAAGTAGCCGGCGATCCATCGTGTTTTCATGACGTGACGGGAGACCAGCGAGGACACAGGCGCGCCCTGCCAAAGAATGATCTCACCCTTGGGCAACCGGCCGGGGAGGCCGGGAACCGGTTCGTAATCGTGTTCGGGGCCGCCTGTCTCGCTCATGCCAGCGGCTCCTGTCTGTTGGGTGCGGCGTAGAGCAGGCCGGATCCGAAATAGGCCATCACCTTTTCCTCTTCGAGGAAGGTCACGCTGTCGGGATCCTTGAGGCCCGGGACAAGCGCGAACTGCTCGCCGCGCAGCGCATGGACGTAGAAGATACGTTCGCGCTGCTGGGTGTTGCGGAAGACGCCGAAATTGATCGGAACCAGGATCTGCCGCGGGGCGTCGCCCACTTCGGTGGTCACTTCCAGATAGCGCAGCAGCTGCTCGGACCGGTCCACCCAGACGTCGCTCACAGTACCGGCCACCACTGAGTCAAATCCGACGACACGCGCGCCGATCGGGTTGATGTCCTCTTCGGCAACGGCAAAATCGGTGGCCACGCGCAGCGGCACGATCTTGGGCTTCCCGTCATGGCTCAGGTCCGGCTTGTCGGCGCGCATTGCCCAGGAACCCGGACCGATGGAATCGAGCATCGGATTGTCGCCGGTCGGAACGTAGGGCGCTCCGGAGAAGTTGGCGATGCGCTCGCCCGGCACCGGCCGTTCGGCGTTGTCGCGGGCGCTGTTTGGCGCGGAAAACTCGCCCTGGCCGTGCGGCAGCAGAAAGGTCTTCGCCGGCGGCAGGAACAGCCAGTCGTCCCTGTTGAAGGCGCCGGACTGATCGGCTTCGAGCGGATAGCCCTCGCGACGGTCTTCCTGGCGGAGGTAGAAAAGCAAAAGCGCGAAGAACACCCAGAACGCGTACAGCGTGACCTGGGCAACATCGATGTAGCTTGTGATGGCTCCGGTTTCCATGACGTCTCTCCTTTATGCGCGCGGCGGATCAGCCGGGCATTTCTGCCAGTCCGAAGCGTCCGCCCCGGGTCTGGTGGTTGCTCTGGCGCCGTGCCGCGAGCGGCCCCAATGCCGCAATCGCTGCGAAAAGCAGCCCGATTTCAATGTGATAGACAACGCTGTAGCCTGCAGCCGGCGCGACCAGCGCCGCGCCCGGCTCGGCGTTTGCCACGAGCGTGTTGACGCCGTCGCGGATCAGGCCGCCTGCGGCCAGCCCCAGACCGATGGCGCTGGCCTGCACCGCGCCCCAGGCGCCGATGGCCATGCCGTTGTCGGATTTCTCGGCAATGTCCATCGCTGCCAGCATCGTGCAGACCGCAAACAGCCCGCCGCCGAAACCGATCACGCCGGCGCCGGCGCGGAACAGGTTGGCCGAGTGCAGCGGATCGGCGAAAATGATCGCGGAAAAGCCGGTAATGCCGGTAACCAGCCCGAGCGCGGCCAGCCGGTACATGTTCGCGCCTTTTTGCAGCGCGCGTCCGGCGTGGGCAAAGCCGGCGAGCGTGCCCGCTGCCCAGATTGACGTGAGCAGCGTGGTCTGGCTGACCGAGAGCATGAGAACCTCGCCGCCATAGGGCTCAAGCAGCACGTCCTGCATCGAGAAGGCGCAGGACCCCAGGGCAACGGCGACCAGAAGCCGCATCGTGCCTTTCTCTTTGCGGTACCGTGCAAAGGCTTCCGAAAAACGCTCCGTGGGTCGGTCATGTCGGGTCGCAACCGGATTGCGCGGCTCCTGCTTCCACAGGCAAATGATGTTGAGCGCTACTGTGACCACCGCGGCTCCCTGAACCACCTTGATCAGGGTCAGCGGCGAGTAGTTGCGCAACAGGATCGCAAAGACCACCGACGACACGAGCATGCCGACCAGCAGCATCACATACATCAGCGCCACCACGCGGGGCCGGGTCTCCTCGGCCGAAAGATCGGTTGCGAGGGCCAGGCCGGCCGTCTGGGCCATGTGCATGCCGATGCCGGTCAGCAAAAAGGCGAGAAGGGCACCTGCAGGTCCGGCCCATTCAGGCCCGGTGGTCTGCGATTGCAGCAGCAAGAGCGCAAACGGCATGATCGCAAGTCCGCCGAACTGCAGGATGGTGCCGAGCCAGATATAGGGGACACGGCGGACACCGAGCGCCGACTTGTAGGTGTCGGAGCGGTGTCCGATCAGCGCCCGGAAGGGGGCCGCCAGCACCGGAATGGCGATCATCAGCGCCACCAGCGATGTGGGAACGCCGAGCTCGACGATCATCACCCGGTTGAGCGTGCCTGTGAGAAGCACCGCGGCCATGCCGATGGACCACTGGAACATCGAAAGCCGCATCAGCCGCCCGAGCGGAAGATCCTCGGTGGCGGCATCTGCGAACGGCAGATAGCGCGGGCCGATCGACTTCCATTTGTCGAGCATCTTGCGGTTGGCTTTGGCGAGAAGGGTCATCAGCGCACGAGCTCCTGCGCTTCCGAGATGTAGAACCCGCGCGAGATCCGGCGCGGCGAACGGGCCTGCCAGTCCGCCATGTCGGGACGGGACAGCGTTGCAGTGATCAGCCGTTCGATGGCGACAGGCTGGATCGCCGGCGAGCGGTCGCCACGCGGAAACAGCTTGCCCGCCACATGCATCACCGCGAGAGGTTTGGTGCGCGGCGCCAGCGTGAAGACCATCTTCCGCCGCGTGCGCTGAGCCAGTCCGGCAATCGCGTTTTCCGCGGCCTTTGCGTCGTAGTGAATGAGCGCATCCATCGAGACGATGGCATCGAAATCGCCCAGTTCCGGCGCCAGCATGTCGCCTGCCCGGAGCGTCACCGATCCGCCATTGCGGATGTGTGGCAGGCCTTCGATGGCGTGGTCGATCATCTGCGGCGACAAATCGACGCCAAGAACATCGGCACCGCGATGGGCCAGTTCGATCGCCAGCACGCCACCGCCGCAACCCGCGTCGAGAATGCGCCAGCCTGTGAGGTCGGCTGGAAACCGGTCGAGGATGGACTGCCGCATGGCCTCGCGGCCCGCGCGGACCGTGGCCCGCACACCCGACACCTTTTCCGTCGACGTCAGGCGCTTCCAGGCTTCGAGCGCGGTGCGGTCGAAGTAGGTCCGGATCTCGTCGCGGCGCTTGATGTAGGCGGCGTCATGCATCGTGTCTGTCTCACTCGAAACCGAGGAAATCGAAGATCTCCCGGTCCTTCATCGGGTTGGCGCTGAGTTCGCGGGTGCCGGCCCACAGCTGTTCGGCCAGTTGCAGATATTCCTGCTGGATCTGCACGATTTCGGGATCGTCGCCCATTTCGAACAGGGTGCACTTTTTCAGCCGGCTTCTGCGCACGGCATCGGAGTCGACGATGTGGGCGAGGCGCTCGAGCCCGATGGCCTCATTGTAGCGGTCGATCTGGTCGGTGTTGCGCGAGCGGTTGGCGATCACGCCGCCGAGCCGGACGTCGTAGTTCTTCGACTTGGCCTTGATGGCGGCCACGATGCGGTTCATGGCGAAGATCGAATCGAAGTCGTTGGCGGCCACCACCACGGCGCGTTCGGCGTGCTGGAGCGGCGAGGCAAAGCCGCCGCAGACCACATCGCCCAAGACGTCGAAGATCACCACGTCGGTGTCCTCGAGCAGGTGATGCTCCTTCAAGAGCTTGACCGTCTGGCCGACCACGTAGCCGCCGCAGCCGGTGCCTGCGGGCGGGCCGCCGGCCTCGACGCACTGAACGCCGTTGTAGCCTTCGAACACGAAGTCCTCGGTCCTGAGTTCCTCGGGATGGAAGTCCACACCTTCGAGAACGTCGATCACCGTCGGGATCAGGCTCTTGGTGAGGGTGAAGGTGGAATCATGCTTGGGGTCGCAGCCGATCTGCAGCACCCGCTTGCCGAGCTTCGAAAACGCCACCGAGAGGTTCGACGAGGTCGTCGACTTGCCGATACCGCCCTTGCCGTAGATGGCGAAAACCTTGGCCTTGCCGGCGTCCATTTCGGTTTCCAGATGGACCTGGACGCTGCCGTCGCCATCGCCTGTGCCTTCCCGGCCTGCGGCCTGCTTCAGCTTGGCTGACCTGGCTTCGTCCATGACCGTACGCGGGTGGGTAAAAATGTTCATTCTGCAGCCTCCACGGACAGGCCTTCGGCACGATCTTCCATTTCCTCGCCCGCTGCGCACAGCGCGGCCCAGGTCTCGTCGTCCGGCGTCCAAAAGTTTCTGTCTTTTGCCTCGATGAGGCGGTTGACCATGCGCAGCGACGAGGCCGGATTCATCTCCGAAAGCCTCCGGCGCATGGTTTCGTCGAGAATGAATGTCTCGCTCAGCTTCTGGTAGACCCAGGGCTGAACGTCGCCGGTCGTGGCCGACCAGCCGACAGTGTTGGAAATCTGGGCCTCGATCTGGCGCACGCCTTCATAGCCATGGGCCAGCATGCCCTCGAACCATTTCGGATTGAGCGAGCGGGTGTGCGTTTCGAGCGCCACCTGTTCGCCGAGCGTCCGGACCTTGCCTTCGCCCTGGGTCTGGTCCGAGATGAAGACCGGCAACTGCTTGCCGTTCTGTGCCAGCGAAACCGCTTTCGAAATGCCGCCCAGCGTATCGAAGTAGTGATCGATGGTGGTCACGCCCAGTTCCACCGAATCGAGGTTCTGGTAGGCCATGTCGACTTTGGCGAAGACGTCGTTGAGCAGCTCGATCTGTGCCGAGGACTTGCCCTTGCGGTCGATCGCGAAGCCCTTGCGGCTTGTGTAGGTGTCGGCAATTTCCTGGTCGTCGGTCCAGGCGCTGGAGCCGATGAGGAAGTTGACGTTGGAACCGTAGGCCCCGTCGGCATTGGAAAATACCCGGTAGGCGGCGTGTTCGAGATCGCAGCCATGCTCGGCGGCATAGGCCAGCGCATGTTTGCGGATGAAGTTCATCTCTTCGGGCTCGTCAGCGGTTGCGGCCAGATAGGAGGCCTCCGCGAGCATCGTGGCCTGCATCGGAAGCAGATCGCGGAAGATGCCCGAAAGCGTCATCACCGCGTCGATCCGGGGCCGCTTGAGCTCATCAAGTGGGATCAGTTCCGCCCCGCAGACCCGGTTGTAGGCGTCGAGCCGCGGCCGCGCGCCCATCAACGCCATGGCCTGGGCCATCGGCCCGCCCTCGGTCTTGAGGTTGTCAGTGCCCCACAGAACGACGGCGATGGTCTCGGGCAGCGCGCCGTCTGTTTCAAGATAGCGTTCGAGCACCTTCGCGGCCTGACGCGCGCCGTCCTTGACCGCATAGGCGCTCGGGATGGAGAAAGGGTCAAAGCCGTGAATGTTGCGGCCCGTGGGCAGCATGTCCGGGGTCCTCAGAAGGTCGCCGCTCGGTGACGGAGCCACGAAGCGGCCGTCAAGCGCGGTGATCAGCCCGTCGAGTTCACGGTTGTCGGCGAGGTTGGCGTTGGCGCGCACCAGCCGGTCGATCAGGGCATCCGCTGCGGCATCGCCGGTCTTGGCCTTTTCCACCACGCTGGCGTCGCCACCGATTATCGCTTCGACTGTTTCGGCCGCGGGCGAGGGGGCCTCATCTGCATCTGCGATCTGTGCGAGCATTTCACGGCGTTCGTCGATGCTCATTGCGCGGCCCGCCACATGCAGCCCGTGCGGGATCAGCGCATATTCGAGTTCCAGCATCGCCTTGGTCAGCCGCGCCACATAGGCGTCGGCATCGTCGGTGGCGATATCGCGCCCGAGTTCGAGCTGCTCGGCCTGGATCCTGACCAGATCGAAGGCTTCGGAACGTTCTTCGCTCTGGCTTGCATCGAGATTGCGCAGCCGGTCGAGCGAGGATTTGAGCTCGCTCAGGCCCTTGTAGAGCCCGGCATTCGTCACGGGCGGCGTGAGGTAGGAGACCAGCGTTGCCGCCGAGCGCCGTTTCGCGATGGTGCCTTCGGACGGGTTGTTCGCAGCGTAAAGATAGAAGTTCGGCAGATCGCCGATCAACCGGTCGGGCCAGCATTTCGAAGACATGCCGGATTGCTTGCCGGGCATGAATTCAAGCGCGCCATGGGTGCCGAAATGCAACACGGCATCGGCCCGGAACGTGCGCTTCAGATAGGTGTAGAAAGCCGCGAAGGCGTGGGTCGGCGCGAACCCCTTTTCGAACAGGAGCCGCATCGGGTCGCCTTCGTAGCCGAAACCCGGCTGCACGGCGACGAGCACATTGCCGAACTGACGGCCGAGCACGAAAATGGACTGCCCGTTGGTGAAGATGCGGCCCGGGGCCGGTCCCCACTGTGCCTCGATTTCACCCAGGTGTTTTTCGTTGCGGACATGATCGTCGGCGCTCACCAGCGCATGCACATTGGCGAGCGCGCCATGATTTGCGGCATTGCCATTGAGAACCATGTCACGAAGATCTTCTGGCGTGGCCGGGACCTCGATCGTGTAGCCCTCGGCTTGCATCCGAAGCATCGTCGCGTGAAGCGATTCGAACACCGACAGGAATGCCGCCGTGCCCATGTTCCCGGCGTTGGGCGGAAAATTGAAGATCGTCAGCGCGATCTTGCGGTTGGCCCGTTCGCTCTTGCGCAGCGCGACCAGTTTCTCGATCCGCCCTGCCAGCACCTCGACCCGTTCCGGATGCGCGCTCATGCAGGACCGGCCCTGGGGGCAGGTGCCGAGGTTGCGCGCGCAGACACAGGTCTGGCAGCCCGCAGCGTTTTCGGTGCGTCCGCCGAACACCATCGTGCCGGTCGCGCCGTCAAGTTCGGGGATCGCCACCATGATGGTGGTTTCGATCGGCATCAGGCCACGGTCGGAGGCTTCCCAGCGCTCGATCGACTGGAATTCGGTGACATGCGCCGCGACATAGGGCACGTCGAGTGTGCCGAGCGTCTCGGCCGCCGCTGCGGCATCGGAATAGGCGGGGCCTCCGACAAGCGAAAAGCCGGTCAGCGACAGCATTGCATCGATCCGGGTTCCGGTCTTGCCGCCCGACAGGAAGGCTTCGATCGGACCGCGCATGTCGAGACCCGACGAAAACACCGGCACCACGTTGAAGCCGCGCTGCTCAAGCGCACGGATCACGCCGTTGTAGTGTCCGGTATCTCCCGAAAGGATGTAGGACCGGAGCAGCAGGAGGCCGACCGTGCCCTTGGCGTCGCGCCGCATCGGCAGCGCTGCGAAATCGGCGCTGACATGACCCTTGATGTCGGGATGGTAGACACCCTGCTCGGGATATTCGACCGGTGCCTGAGCGGTGACCGCGCCGCGATAGGCGATGCGCTCGCCATCGGCATATTTGTCGACCATCAGCCGCACCAGATTGGCAATGTTGGCGTCGGATGCGGCGATCCGGTACTGCATGGCGAGGAAGTAGTTGCGCAGGTCCTGAGCCGTGCCCGGGATGAAGCGCAACAGCTTCGGCAGGCGCCTGAGCATGGCAAGCTGCCGCTCTCCGGCGCTGCGCCCGGTGTCCTTGGTCTTTTTCGAGCGGTCGCCGCGCAGCTTTTTCAGGAGCGCCAGCGGGCCCTTCTGCTCGCCGTCCATCTTGAACCGGCCCATCGACGTGTTCTTCATGATTTCGCCGGTCGACATGCAACACATCATCGCGTCGCAATTGTCCCTGCGGGCGGCCAGATCCGGGCCGATCGCCTTGACGTGCTCTTCGATGAACAGCATCGAGGCGACGATGATGTTGGCTTGGGCGATGTCACTGCGGCAGGCTTCGAGACTGTCGGGATTGTCGTTCCAGTCGGTCGCCGCATGCACCGTAAGCCTGAGGTTCGGCAGCTCGCCCTTGAGCATCTGCCGCGCGTCGTCCACCGCTGCCGACATGTGATTGTCGAGCGTGATCAGAACAACATTGATGGGCGCGGCGTTAACGCCCGAAGTGTGCTTTGGCATCGTACAATGTCTCGATGGTGATCGGGTTGAGCCCGTTCTCTGCTGCGTAGCTCTCGGTGTTGCGCCGCGCCTTTCCGCGGACGAAAAATGGGATCTTGCGCAATTCGCGCTCGGCGTCGGACGTCCAGGACGGCTGGTCGTCGTTTGCTGCAGGCACGGGTGCGGCTTCGGCCTCAGGGGCAACGGCTTCCTCTTCGGCCTGGGCGTCGGGCTGATGGGCGGCGGGGCCGCCATGGCTCAGATGCGAGGAGCCGGCGTCGTCATTGAATTCGAAATCGCCGCGGAACATCTGCAACAGATGCTCCTCAAGACCCATCATCAATGGATGAACCCAGCTGTCGAAGATCACGTTGGCGCCTTCAAAGCCCATCTGCGGCGAGTAGCGCGCAGGGAAATCCTGCACATGCACCGGGCTCGATATCACCGCGCAGGGCAGCCTGAGCCGCTTGGCGGCGTGCCGCTCCATCTGTGTTCCAAGAACCAGTTCCGGCTGGGCTGCGATGATGGCGTCCTCGACATCGAGGTGATTGTCGGAAATCAGCGGCTCGACACCGTATTTGGCGGCCGCCTCGCGCACGTCGCGGGCGAATTCGCGGCTGTAGGTACCAAGCCCGCAGACCTTGAAACCGAGTTCCTCGGAGGCGATCCGCGCGGCTGCAACCGCATGTGTGGCGTCGCCGAACACGAACACCCGCTTGCCGGTCAGATAGTTCGAATCGATGGAGGCGGAGTACCAGGACAGGCGTTCCGCGCCGGTGGCGAACAGCTCGGCGGGAACATCGACGCCGGCGGCTTCGGCCACTGCGGTGACGAAATCGCGCGTTGCGCCCACGCCGATCGGCGGAATGGCGATCATCTCCTGGCCGAACTGGCGCTTAAGCCAGCGAGCGGCGTTGTCGGCCACCTCGGGATAGAGCACGATGTTGAAGTTGGCTTGCGGGATCCGAGCCAGATCGGCGGGGGAGGCGCCCAGCGGCGCAATCGTATTGATCCGCACGCCCAGCGCTTCCACGAGGCGGACCACCTCGACGATGTCGTCGCGGTTGCGGAAGCCCAGTGAAGAGGGGCCGAGTATGTTGCAGCTTGCCTGCTCCGGCGCCACTTCGGGTTTGCCCGCGCCGCCGGCAAAGGCGCGCACCAGCCTGTAGAAGGTTTCCGCCGCGCCCCAGTTTTCCTTCTTCTGGTAGGACGGCATCTCCAGCGGAACGACCGGAACATCAAGACCAAGCGTCTTGGCGAGACCGCCCGGATCGTCCTGGATCAGTTCGGCCGTGCAGGAGGCGCCGACCAGCAGTGCCTGAGGCTTGAACCGCGCGACGGCGTCGCGGGCCGCGGTCTTGAAGATCTCTGCGGTATCGCCCGAAAGGTCGCGCGCCTGGAATGTCGTGTAGGTGACCGGAGGGCGCTTCTTGTTGCGCTCGATCATGGTGAACAGCAGGTCGGCATAGGTGTCGCCCTGGGGCGCATGCAGCACGAAATGCACGTCCCGCATCGAGTTCGCGATCCGTATCGCGCCGACATGGGGAGGGCCCTCATAGGTCCAGACGGTCAGTTCCATGGCTCAGCTCCCCACTTTCAGAAGCTCGCGGCGCATCAGCGGCCGCGCGATCAACTCGGCGAGGTCGCCGGCCTGCTCGTAGCCCTGCAGCGGTGTGAACACGAACTCGATCGACCATTTGGTCGACCGGCCCTCGGCCTCGAACGGATTGCCGAGACCCATGCCGCAGATGATCAGATCGGGATTGTCGGTGTGGACGCGGTCGATCTGCCTCTCCACGTCCTGTCCCTCGCTGACCCGCACGGTATCAGGCATCAGCGCGAGTTCGGGACCCACGACATCGCGGTTGAGATAGGGCGTGCCGATCTCGACGATGGAAGTGCCCATCTCGCGCGACAGGAACCGTGCAAGCGACGGCTCGAGCTGCGAATCGGGAAACAGGAAGACCGACTTTTCTTCAAGCACCGGGCGGTAGCGGCTGACGGCGCGGCGTGCGCGCTCGCGCCCGGGAGCCGTGATCGCGTCGAACTTGGCTTCGGGCACCCCGAAAGTATCGGCAATCGCGCGGTACCAGGCGGTCGAGCCTTCCTCGCCAAGCGGGAAGGGAGCGGAAATGCGCTGTGCGCCCCGGCGTTCGAGTGCCTGCGCGCAGGCGCCAACCCAGGGTTGGGCGAGAATGAACCGCGTGTTGGGACCGACCGGCGGCAGGCTTGTCGAAGAGCGCGACGGCAGGAACCGCACCGGACCGACGCCGAGGCCATCGAATACCCGCATCATCTGGTCCTCGACCACGTCGCCGAGCGCGCCGACGACGACAAGCGAGGCCGGTGCATCTGCTGCTTCCGCCGGCATGTCCGGCACCAGGGCCGCAAGAAAATTGTCCTCGCCCTGGGTGAAGGTGGTTTCGATGCCCGATCCAGAATAGGCCATCACCCGGCAGTCGGGGGAATGTTCGCCGTTCAGCCGGCTTGCCGCACGCGGCAGGTCGAGCTTGATGACCTCCGAAGGGCAGGACCCCACCAGCACAAGCAGCTTGATTTCCGGACGGCGTGCCAGCAGCCGCGCCACCACCTTGTCGAGCTCGTCATTCATGTCGGCCATGCCGGCAAGATCGCGCTCGTCGATGATGGCGGTGGCGAATCGCGGCTCGGCGAAGATCATCACGCCCGCCGCCGATTGCATCAGATGGGCGCAGGTGCGCGATCCGACGATCAGGAAGAAAGCATCCTGCATCTTGCGGTGCAGCCACATGATGGAGGTCAGGCCGCAGAACACCTCGTGCTGGCCGCGCTGCTTGAGAACGTCGCGGGCCGGCTTGGCGGCTGTGTCGTTGCAGGCGGCGCCCGCGTCGTAAACGGTGGTCATGCTGCGGCCCCGATCCTGGAGTTCGAGGAAGCGTCAAGCCGTGCAAGACGGAACTTGTAGAGGAACTGTCCCGCATTGATGACGTAGGAGACGTAGGCGGCCACGGCCAGCGCGATCAGTTGCGCGTCCGAGAGCAATCCGCCGAACAGCGCAGCCAGATAGGCCGTGTGCAATGCCAGCACCAGCATCGACACCATGTCTTCCCAGAAAAACGGCCGGGCGAAGAGATAAGCGCCGAACACTTCTTTCTCCCAGATCGAGCCGGTGATCATGATCGCGTAAAGGGTCAGTGTCTTGATGACGACGGAGACATGCGCGGCAACCAGCCATTCGCCGGTGAGCCACCAGTGCGCGATCAGTCCGACCGAGATTGCAAAGACCAGGAACTGGATCGGCGCGAGAATGCCCTGGACCAGTGTCCAGACCGAGTTGTCACGGCGAACGCGCTCTTCGGCTGTGTAAAGGCCAGCGGCAGTGTCGCTTGGTGAAACATGGGCATTCATCCGGCTTCGTCCCTCTCCTCAAGAAACCCTGATGAGCTGAGGTTAGTCACAGATTTTGAAAGTGTCAATTTAAATGGACGTCAAATTTGGTTTACAAACACGCTTTTTCATATCATTCTTATGAATGCCACGATGGGAGAACCTCCATGAAGGGGGTGGTGCTCCGATGATCGAGACACGGTTCCCGGGAGCCGAAGTCTCGGCAGCTTGCACCTGAACACTGGCCTGCGTGGAAGCCGCGGATCGGAGCGGTCAGAAAGGCATCGGGAACATGCGAAACGACCCGGAAGTGCGTGAAAGGGAGGCTGTTTCGTTCAATCGAGGCGGCGATTCCGACGTCGGGCGCGACGGCAGGGATATTCACAACGTGATTGAACGCGCCGTTGTTGGCGCGTGCTTCAAGGGTGCGGCTCGAACAAGGGACGTCGAAACCGTCAGCCAGCCCTGTGAGAGCCGTTCCGGACACCCGCCCCAACACCAGCACAGAGTGCCCGCGAAGAGCCGGGCCCGCGCGCCTGCCCGAAATCGGGAAAAAGCGGCGCCGGCCAGCGGCGTCGGGTGCGGAACGGCCGCCATGGCCCGGATGAAGCGTTTCATGGCGGTGACAGACAAGGTTTACACCAAGGTACTAGAGGACGGTGATTTCGATTTCATCGGCTTCATGGTCGCGCGCGGACTGGACGGCGGCGAAATGCTCGATTTGCTCGAGGCCTGCGCCGTCCGGCTCGGCGAAGACTGGGCCTGCGATGCCTGCAGCTTCGTGCATGTGACGCTGGCAATGTCGCGGCTGCAGCGAATCCTGACCACACTTGGCCAGGAAAACAGCAGTTTTGAGTCCGGGCTGTGCGATCGCTCGGCTCTTTTTGTCGTGCCTCGGGGCGAAATCCATCTCTTTGCCGTCAGTCTGATGGAGGAGCGTTTCCGTCTCAAGGGATGGGAATGCCGTATGGTGCCGGCGTGCGATCCCAGGCAACTCTCCCGGCTGCTTCGGCAGGGGGGATTTGAACTGGTTTGCCTCACCTGGCTCGACAGCGAGCTTGAGAATCAGGTGGAATCCCTGCTACGCGTGGTGCGGGCGTCTGTAAATCGGGAACAGACATTCGTTATCGCGGGTGGATCGGCTGCGGAATTGAATTCCGAATGGCTGATTGAGCGGGGCGTTGAAAAGATTTGCAGCAATGCCCACATGGCGATAACAGAGGCAGAAAGGCATGACGCAAATCGCAATCCGGCACGGAAGATGACGGATGATAACGGCTCCCTGTTGAAGCCGATGCGACGTGTCTGATCGGAGAATGGAGCAACACACTTCCCGGATCGCCTACCGAACGTTCGAGAAAACAATCTCAGCGTTTGAGGATCTGCGTCCCGATGTATCGCTGGTGCTCGCCTCTTTGGGGGCTGACCTCACCTTGCTGATAGACACATCCGGAAATGTGATCGATGTTGCCTATTTTGATCCGGCGATCGAGCGTTTTGGCGTCGAGGACTGGCCCGGCCGCAGCCTCGCCGATACGGTCACCCGTGAAAGTGTCGACAAGGTTCGCAATCTGATCGACGAATGCGTCAAGAAAGGCGCAAGCCGCTCGCATCAGGTCAATCACCCTGCCACACGCGGCGCGGACTTGCCGATCGAATACGTGCTCAGGCGCGTCGACGGCTTTCCCCACATGATCGCCTACGGCACCGATTTGCGAAAGTTCGCAGAGGTCCAGCAGCAACTCATACAGGCACAGTTCGAACTTGAGCGTGAATATCGCCGGGTTCGCGATTCCGAGGCCCGCTACCGGGTAATCTACCAGAAAATGGACAGCGCGCTGCTGGTCGTCGACGGGGAGACCCGCCGCATCATTGATGGCAATGCCGCCGCCGGCAGGATCCTTGGCGTCAATCTTTCAAAACTCGTGGGCGATACGCTGATCTCCCAGGCCGAGCGGGAACATCGCGAACGTCTGACCGAAGCGTTGGCCGAATCGCGCGCCCTGGGTCAGAGCCGCTCCATCACGGTCTCCTCTGCCGCCAATGGCGGACCGATCGAACTGCAGATCAGTCCCTATCGCGAGAACGGCAAGATCAACCAGCTTGTGTCGGTGTCGAGCCCGACGGCGGATGACTATGCCTTTGCCGGCCTTTCTGGCGACAAGTGGAGCTGGACCGAAGCGGTTCCCGAAGCCCAACTGGTGATTGATGCCAAGGGCGCGGTCTATTCCGTCAATGGCCGGTTTCTGGACATGATTCATGTTCTTGGCCGCAATCACGCCATCGGTCGGAATGTCAACACATGGCTTGGCGCATCGAGCGTCGACATGCAGGTGCTGTCAAACCGGCTGCGCGACGAGGGCGAGGTGCGCCAGTTCCTGACCGTGGTCCGCGACGAGATGGGCTCAAGCCGTCCGGTGCGGCTCTCAGCCACCCGGATCGACACGGGCGGCGAGGACTCTCTTTACTCCGTGATCGTCACGGAACAGGGCGCGCGGGAAATGCCGAACGCTGTCCAGAGCAACGGCTTTCACGGGGCGACATCGGATTTTTCCGAACTGATTGGCCGTGTTCCGCTCAAGGAACTCATTCGCGAATCGGCAGATGTTATCGAGAAACTGTGCATCGAGGCGGCACTGACCCAGACCGAGAACAACCGAGCCGCCGCTGCGGACCTGCTCGGGCTGTCGCGCCAGAGCCTCTATCTCAAGCTCAAGCGTTACGGCCTTGAGGACTTCAACGGACGGAGCTGATCCGTTGCCGCCCTGGTTCGCGTGGTCCGCAAACCCTTTGGAGTGGCCACTTTTCGAGATCGCCAAGATCCCTGAGCCCGAAATGGCCGCGAGCGTCATTCTGCCATTGTGTAAAATATCCTTTACAGTGTCAATTTGAATTGACTGTCAGCGGAAGCGGACATAGACTTTCGCCATGAACGTGGCTCAAACCATCCGCGCGCGACCCAGAGCGCCCACGCCGGGCGCGGTGCTTGCGCTGCTCAAGCCTGTCACCTGGTTTCCGCCGATGTGGGCCTATGCCTGCGGCGCGATTTCGGCCGGTCAGATCACATCCGATCGCTGGTTTGCCGTAGCCCTTGGCGTGCTGCTTGCCGGCCCGCTTCTGTGCGGGGCGAGCCAGGCGGTCAATGACTGGTTCGACCGCCATGTCGACGCGATCAACGAGCCGGATCGGGTGATCCCCTCGGGCCGGATGCCGGGCCGCTGGGGCCTTGGCGTTGCGATCACCAGTTCCGTGCTCTCGATGGTCGTTGCAGCCTTTTTGGGAACAACTGTTTTCGTCGCCGCAGCCATCGGTCTGGCGCTCGCCTGGGCCTATTCGGCGCCGCCGTTCCGGCTCAAGCGCAATGGCTGGTGGGGCAATGCAGCCTGCGGCTTCTCCTACGAAACGCTGCCCTGGATAACCGCCGCCGCAGCAGCGCTCGGAACGGTGCCGGACAGCGGCATCTTCATCGTTGCGATCCTTTATGGCCTCGGCGCGCTCGGGATCATGACGCTCAATGATTTCAAGTCCATGGAAGGTGACGCCCGGATGGGCATCGCCTCGCTGCCGGTGCAGATGGGCGCACGCAACGCAGCCCTCTTCGCCGGTCTCGTCATGATCGCCCCGCAGGCGGTCATCGTAGCGCTGCTTGTAGGCTGGAGCCATCTCTGGTCCGCCGCCGCGGTGGCCGGGCTCGCGCTGGCGCAGGCCGTGGCGCTGCCGCGACTGGTGGCCGATCCGAAAGGCAAGGCGGTCTGGTACTCGGCGCTCGGCGTCGGGCTCTATGTCACCGGCATGATGATCACCGCATTCGCGATCCGGCCATAGGGCCGAAGGCGAGGGGAGGGAACGCAATGGCATTTTTGGCGCAAGGGGCTCGAAACCGGTCCGCAGCCGGATTGGGATGGCTTTCGATCCTGCGTCTGGGCCTTGTGCAGGCATCGCTCGGATCGATCGTGGTGCTGACCACCTCCGTGCTCAACCGCGTCATGGTTGTCGAACTCATGCTCGCAGCCGTCATCCCGGGCCTGCTGGTTGGCCTGCATTACGGGGTCCAGATTTCGCGGCCGCTGTGGGGATATGGATCCGACCGCGGTGGGCGGCGCACGCCCTGGATTGTCGGCGGCATTCTGCTGCTGGCGCTTTCGGGTACGGCCGCGTCCGCAACCACGTTCCTGTTCGGTGACCATTTCTGGCTGGCCATGTCGCTGGCAATCTTGAGCTTCGCCTTCATCGGCCTCGGCATCGGCGCGGCGGGAACATCGCTGCTCGCACTTCTTGCCAGCCGCACGGCACTGCACCGCAAGCCCGCAGCCGCCACCATCGTCTGGATGATGATGATCGCCGGCATCGTGGTCACCGCCATCGTCTCCGGCGCCTGGCTCGACCCCTTTTCCTTCGGGCGCCTGGTTACGGTCACCGCCATGGCCGGTCTCATCGCCTTCACGGTGACCTGTCTTGCGATCTTCGGCGTGGAGCGCAACACGATGCCCGTCGATGGACCGCCCGAGGCGCAGCGTCTCGGCTTCCGCCAGAGCCTTGCGGCCACATGGGGAGACCGCGATGCGCGTCTGTTCACCGTCTTCGTCTTCGTCTCGATGCTGGCCTATGCCACGCAGGATCTGATCCTGGAGCCGTTCGGCGGCCTCATGTTCGGGCTTACACCGGGCGAGACCACCCAGATTTCGGGGTTGCAGCATGGCGGCATCCTGATCGGGATGGCGATGGTCGGCATTCTCGGCTCGCTGTTTGCCAAGAGAAAGCCGATGATCCTCAAGGCTTTCATCTTCTTTGGCTGTGTCGCCTCGGCCTTCGCGCTTGCCGGGCTGTCGCTCTCGGCGCTGCTCGCGCCCGCCTGGCCGCTCAAGGCCAACATCTTCGTTCTCGGCGTGGCAAACGGAGCCTTCGCCGTTGCCGCGATCGGCGCGATGATGATGCTGGCGTCCGGCGGGGACGGCGCTTCGGAAGGCATCCGCATGGGTGTGTGGGGAGCGGCACAGGCCATTTCCTTCGGCCTCGGCGGGTTTCTCGGCACCGTCGCCATCGATGTGACGCGGGCGATCACCGCCGATACGCCGCTTTCCTTTGCAGTTGTCTTCGGTCTGGAAGCTGCACTGTTTGTCGCTGCGGCGGCGATTGCGCTCCTGATCAGGACGCCCGTCCAGAAATCCGATGCCGGTATGGCCCGTCCCGAGGCGAATGTCGCCGATCCGGCGCCCCCTTACGCAGTTCCAGCGGAGTGAAGATCATGCAGCCTAACACCCAAGATGTGCCGCGCGACCATGAAGCCCCGGCCCACTACGATGTCATTGTCATCGGCGGCGGTCCTGCCGGGGCGCGGGCGGCGGAGCGTCTTGCCAAAAGCGGCTGCAAGACCTTGCTGGTCGACAAGGAAGGCCGCACCAAACCCTGCGGCGGAGCCATTCCGTCCAACGCCATGGCGCAATACGCCATCGCGCCCGAGCAGATCAAGGCGCGTGTACGCGGCGCGCGGATGACAGGGCCAAGCGGGCTTCAGGTCGGCATGGAGATCGGCGATGTCGGCCATGTCGGCATGGTCGACCGTGACCAGTTCGACCCCTATCTGCGCGAACGCGCCCGTCAGGCCGGCGCCGACTACCGCGCCGCCAGCTTCTCTTCGCTTGAGCAGCGGGCCGACGGCATGGTCGAGGTCAGGCTTGGCAAGGGCAAGGATCGCGACGCCGAAACCCTTTCCGCATCGGTTGTGATCGGCGCCGACGGCGCCAATTCCGCCGTACGCCGCGCGATTTTCGGCCCCAAGGTCCGACCGCCCTATGTGTTTGCCTATCACGAGATCGTCCGTTCCCCCGAGCCCGGGGAAAATCCGGATTTCGATCCCTCCAATTGCGAGGTGATCTATGATGGCGAGATCTCACCCGATTTTTACGGCTGGGTGTTCCCGCACGGTCCCTACACCAGCGTTGGGTGCGGCTCGGCCGTCAAGGGCTTCGATCTCAAGGCCGCCACGCGGGAGTTGCGTGAACGCTTCGGCCTGGCCGAGGCCGAAACAGTGCGCGAGGAGGGGGCTCCGCTGCCGCTCAAGCCGATGAAGCGCTGGGATGACGGCCGCAATGTTCTTTTGATCGGTGACGCGGCCGGCGTCGTCGCGCCGTCGTCGGGCGAGGGGATCTGGTATGCCATGCACACCGGGGATCTCGGCGCCGAAGCGGCAATGAAGGTGCTTGAGACGGGTGATGCCCGCCATCTCGCCAGCGCACGAAAACGCTTCCAGAAAGCCCATGGCAAGGTGTTCCTGGTGCTCGGCTTCATGCAGTGGTTCTGGTATTCGAGCGACAAGCGCCGCGAGAAATTCGTCAAGATGTGCGAGGACAAGGATGTCCAGCGTCTGACCTGGGAAAGCTACCTCAACAAGAAGCTGGTCCGTCGCGATCCGCTCGCCCATGTCCGCGTCTTTCTCAAGGACATGCGGCAACTTCTCAGACCGGCGGCGCACTGATGTGGCCCGATTGGCTGCTCGCGTTTGTCGGTGACGGAAGGATAGCGCTTCTGGCGCTTGCGGTGATCGGCGTCGAGGCGCTTCTCATCGCCCTGTTCCTGCGCCGGCGAGCCCGCATCGGTTCGCTGGTGCTGACCATGGCATCGGGCGCCGGCCTGCTCGGTGCGCTCTATGCGGCGCTGACAGGCGCGTCGGCCGGGATGATCGCGCTCTGGCTGGTGGCCTCGCTCGTCGCCCATGCAGCCGACATGGCAACCCGGCTTTTCGGCCGCTCCTGATTTTTGCTGTCTGCCAATTGGACCGGGACATCCGCCGTCTTCCGGTTCCCGCTTCCCTGCCGTGATGTGAATTCCTGCGGGTCTTTCGTTCGGTCTTGCTCCCGGGGGTCGCTCTCCCATGCTGTCACTGACGGGCCGGCATGTCTCAGGGAGACGCCTGTCCTTTGATCTATGTCAAAATTAAATGACATCAATTGTGTCAACCTAAATGGACAAACTCAGGGAGGCCAGCACCATGCGCATCGTACTCGTTCATCCGAATTACCACTCGGGCGGTGCGGAGATCGCCGGAAACTGGCCGCCGGCCTGGGTCGCTTATCTGGCGGGCCACCTCAAGGACGCAGGCTTCACCGACATCCACTTTATTGATGCGATGACCAACGATCTCTCCGACGAGGATCTGACGGCCCGGCTCAAGGACCTCAAGCCCGATGTGGTTGGCTCGACCGCCATTACGCCGTCGATCTACAAGGCGGAGAGGGTGCTTGAGATCGCCAAGGAGGTCGTTCCCGATGCACTCAGGGTGCTTGGCGGCATTCACGCCACCTTCATGTACAAGCAGGTTCTTTCGGAAGCCCCCTGGGTCGATGTGATCGTCCGCGGCGAGGGCGAGGAGATCTTCCGGGAGTTGATCCGCACCGTTGCGGAAGGACGGTGGCCCGATGATCGCGCATCGATCAAGGGGCTTGCCTATATCGCCGATGACGGCAAGATCGTCGCCACCCAGGCTGCTCCGACGGTCAAGGAGCTTGATGCCATCAATCCCGACTGGACGCTTCTGGAATGGAGCAAATACATCTATGTGCCGCTCGGCGTGCGCGTTGCCATTCCGAACATGGCACGCGGCTGCCCGTTCACCTGTTCTTTCTGCAGCCAGTGGAAATTCTGGCGCGACTACCGGGTGCGCGATCCGAAGAAGGTGGTCGACGAAATCGAGAACCTGGTCGACAACCATCAGGTCGGCTTCTTCATCCTCGCCGACGAGGAACCCACCATCAACCGCAAGAAATTCATCCAGTTCTGCGAGGAACTGATCGCCCGCGGCCTGCCCGACAAGGTCAAATGGGGCATCAACACCCGCGTGACCGACATCATGCGCGACAAGGAGCTGTTGAGGTTCTATCGCAAGGCGGGCCTTGTCCATATCTCGCTCGGCACCGAGGCCGCCGCCCAGCTCAAGCTCGACCGCTTCAACAAGGAAACCAAGGTTTCCGAGAACAAGGAAGCCATCCGGCTCTTGCGCGAGGCCGATATTTTCGTCGAGGCGCAGTTCATCGTGGGCTTGGAAAACGAGACCGCCGAGACGCTCGAGGAAACCTACCGCATGGCCTGGGACTGGCAGCCCGATCTCGCCAACTGGGCCATGTATACGCCTTGGCCGTTCACGCCTCTGTTTCAGGAACTGGGCGACAAGGTCGAGATCTTCGACTTCGAGAAATACAATTTCGTTACCCCGATCATGAAGCCCGAGGCCATGGACCGGGCCGAACTGCTCGACCGGGTGATGAACAATTACCGCCGCTTCTACATGCAGAAGGCGTTGTTCCATTACCCCTGGCGCGGCACCGGCTTCCGGCGAAGATACCTGCTCGGGTGTCTCAAGGCCTTCCTCAAGGCCGGCTTCGAGCGCAAGTTCTACGATCTCGGCAAGGCCAATTACTGGGGCCCGCAATCCAAGAAGGGCGTCAATTTCAACTTTGACCGCACCCGCAAGATCGCACCGGCCCAAATGGAGGACTGGACTGCCATCCACGACCGCAAGGTGGCGCTTGATAAGTCCCGCGCCAAGCTCAAGGATGATGACACCGGCATCGTGATGGCCTGCGGCGGTGGCAGCCGCGAGCAGATGGAGGAGAGCCGGGAGCCCGCGGAATGAGTGGAGCCGCTGTCGGGCTCGGCCGCGCCGGGCTCGCATCTCCCGCCGACAGCGCGATTGCCGCTGTGGCCCCCGTTCGCGGTCCGGCCGAAAACACCGTCGGACCCAACGCTGTCATCCAGACCCGGTCCGCGCTGGTCGACAGCTATGGCGGTCCTGTTGCCCGACGCCTGTTCGGCTATGCCGGGCTCGAGGCCTGGTTCGACCGCCCCCCCGACAAAATGGTCGAGGCGGATAAGGTGCATCGCTTGAATATGGCGCTGTTCGCAGCACTTGGTGGTGACGCCTTTGACACCGTCATGGCCGAAGCCGGCCGGCGCACGGGGCGCTATATTCTCGAAAACCGAATTCCGCGGCTTGCACGAGCTGTGCTGCGCCTGCTGCCTGCGCGCTTGGCAGCGCGCATTTTGCTCAGGGCGATTGTCGCCAATTCATGGACCTTTGCCGGGGGGGCGACCGTAATCGCCACGCCCGGCCATCCGGCTGTGATCGAGATCCGTGAAAACCCGCTTTCGATGCCCGGCTGTGCGTGGCATTGCGCCGTTTTCGAAACGCTCTTCTCAGCAATGCTCCGTCGCCCCGTGCAAGTGCGCTACCAAGCCTGTGTCGAGGAACCCGGGCCAGACGCTTTCCGGCTCGTCTGGAAGGGCTGAGCGCAGCGCCGTCGCAAGCCCGCGTGCTTGAAGCACGAGAAAAAATGTTTCCCTGACATGCTTTTTGCAAAAACAAGCAGTGTCGTTTTGCAAGCGTGCGCTATGTTGTGCACGAAGCATATCCGCAATTCAAATATCCGCCCCGGTCCGTCGCGCGGCATGGACCTGTGGATTACCCTGCGGGTTCGAACGCGTCGCCGCCATGATGGGAAGTCACGGTCTTGAAGCTCTGGAAACAATTCGTGCTGTGCTTGTTCATTCTTGTCGCGGCCTTTGTCGGCTGGTCCTGGCTCTATCCCGGCGCCCACGGCATTCTCGTCAGCAACGGGCTCGAACGCATCTCGCTTTTCCCGCCTGATCCCGAAGCCGACCAGGGCGGCGCCCCGTCCGGGTTCGCGGGCGGCGGTCGCGGATCGCGTGATGCGCTTGTCGTCGTCGCAGAAGCGGGCGAAGGCATTGTCAACGACACGCTCACCGCAATCGGCAGCGGCCAGGCGGTGCGCTCGGTGTCGGTGCGAACGCTGGTGTCGGGTCAGATCGACGAGATCCCGGTGCGTCCCGGCGGGCGGGTCGAGCGCGGCGACGTTATCCTCAGGCTCGATGCGTCCGAGGAAGAGCTTGCGGTCGAGCGGGCGCGCCTTGCCGTGGAGGATGCGCAGTCGCGCGTGACGCGTCTTGAAAGCCTGGTTGCCAGCCGCGCGGCATCGAGCGTCGAGGCTGAACAGGCCCGCAACACGCTCGACACCGCCCGCGTCGCCCTGCGCCAGGCCGAACTGGAGCTGTCGCGCCGCACCGTGACCGCGCCGATCAGCGGCTCACTTGGCATCCTTGCGGTCAATGCCGGCGATTACGTGACCAGCAATTCCGAGATCACCACCATCGATAACCGCAGCGAGATCCTGGTCGAGTTCTTCGTCCCGGAGCGCTTCGCCTCGGGAATGGAGGTGGGTAAGGAGGTAAGGGCGTCTGCAATCTCGCAGCCGGGAGAGATCTTCGAGGGTGAGATTTCCGCGGTCGACAACCGGGTGGACGAGACCAGCCGGACCCTGAGGGTACGCGCCCAGATCCCGAACCCGGACGACACCTTGCGCGCAGGCATGTCGTTCGAGGTCCGCGTCGCCTTTGAAGGCCAGCGCTGGCCCTCGGTCGACCCGCTGGCAGTCCAGTGGGATTCTACAGGCTCCTATGTCTGGCGCATCCGCGATGGCGCCGCCGAGCGCGTCGATGTGGCGATCATCCAGCGGAATGCCGACAGCGTTCTCGTCAAGGCCGGCCTCGCGCCCGGTGACGCCGTGGTGATCGAGGGTGTGCAGAGCGTGCGACCGGGCGGCTCGGTTCGGATCCAGGGCGAAGGCGAACAGGCGCGCGAAGGCAGCAAGCCCGTTGTCCTCAACGAGAAGCCGGCCCGGGCCGGGAGCGGCGCATGACCGGGCTGGAAAAGCATCCCAACGGCAAGGATGCCGAAGGCACAGCGGCCTCCGCCGAAACGCCGAACGAACCCGGCGGCGACGAAAGCGTGTCCGGAACCACGCCGGAAGTGGATTCGGCGACTGAGGCCGGTCACGCGGCATCGGAACCACAGGCTGACCCCGTGACGTCCGACGACGACGAGCAGCATCACACCGGCGGCCCCGCCGCGCTGATGGTCCGGCGCCCGGTGCTCGCCATGGTGATCAGCCTGCTGATCGTGGTGGCGGGCCTTGCCGGTCTTTATGGCGCGGAAATCCGCGAATTGCCCGATGTCGACAGGCCGGTGATCACCGTGACCACCCAGTTCTCCGGCGCAGCGCCCGAAACCGTCGACCGCGAGCTGACCGCCATCATCGAGGGCGCCGTGGCGCGGGTTTCCGGAGTCGCGTCGATCTCCTCGACATCCACGCTTGGCCGCAGCCGCGTCACCATCGAGTTCAACGACAGCTCCGACTTGAATGTCGCAGCCTCCGATGTCCGGGATTCGCTCGGCCGGGTAACCAACAACATGCCCGATGGCGCCGACGAGCCGCGCATCGTCAAGGCCGACGCCAATTCCGATCCGGTCATGCGGCTGGCCGTGACATCCGACCGGCTCAACGTCCAGGACATGACGGTTCTGGTCGAGGACATGGTCGTCGACCGTCTCGCCGCGGTCCCGGGCGTGGCCGACGTCAATGTCTATGGCGACCGGGAGAAGATCTTCCGTGTCGATGTCGATCAGTCGCGGCTCGCGGCCTTCGGGCTCACGCTCGCCGATCTGCGCAACGCGCTGCGCAATGTCGCGCTCGATGTTCCCGCCGGTTCGCTCACCGCCCGCTCGTCGGACATCGTGGTGCGCGCCACCGCCGACATCACCACGCCCGAAGGCTTCGAGCAGCTCTATATCAACGACCGGGTCCAGTTCCGCGATGTCGCCAGCGTCACGCTCGGAGCAGATCCCGGCCAGACGGTGCTCAGGGCCAACAACCGCACCGGCATCGGCATGGGCATCATCCGGCAGTCGGCGTCCAACACGCTCGAAATCTCGGAAGGGGTGAAGGCGGCAACGGAGCAGCTGAGGGAGATCCTGCCCGAAGGCGTCGACATCCGCGTGACCAGCGACGATGCCCGTTTCATCAGCGGCGCCATCGACGAGGTTCGTTCCACGCTGCTGCTTGCGGTGGCGATCGTGATCGCCATCATCTTTTTGTTCCTGCGCGACTGGCGGGCCACCATCATTCCGGCAGTCACCCTGCCTGTGGCGTTGATCGGCGCCTTCGCGGCCATCTGGCTGGCTGGCTTTTCCGTCAACATCCTCACGCTTCTGGCGCTGGTGCTCGCCACCGGCATGGTCGTTGACGATGCGATCGTTGTGCTTGAAAACATCGTCCGCAAGCGCAACGAGGGGATGGGCGTACGTGCAGCCGCCGTCATCGGCACGCGGGAGGTCTTCTTCGCCGTCATCACCACCACGGCGACGCTCGCCGCGGTGTTTATCCCGATCTCCTTCCTGCCGGGACAGGCTGGTGGCCTTTTCACCGAATTCGGTTTCGTGCTCGCCTTCACGGTGCTGATCTCGAGCGTGGTCGCGCTGACCCTGTGCCCGATGCTCGCCTCGCGGTTGATCAAGCGCAAGGCGGCGCCTGTCTCGGGCGGGCGTCAGGGCGTCTTTGAGAGATGGGGCGGCTATTTCTCAAGCCTCTATCGTGCGGTTCTGCGCCGGGCGCTCGATGCGCCGCTGGTTGTCATCGTCATCGCCTTGCTTGTCGCCGGCGCGGCGCTTTTCACGGCCGGTTCCATTCCCCAGGAGCTCACGCCTCCCGAGGATCGGGCCGTGGCGCTGATGCGGATCTCTGCTCCGCAGGGCGTGAGCCTCGATTACACCCGCGCCAGGATGGGCGAGATCGAGCGCCTCGTGGCGCCGTTGCAGGAAAGCGGCGAGGTCACCAACGTCTTCTCCATCGCCGGCACCGGCGGGTCCGCCAACAACGGCTTCATGGTGCTCACACTTGCGCCATGGGGCGAGCGGGTCCGCTCGCAGGGCGAGATCGTCGGCCAGGTCAACGGCATGCTGCAGACCGTCCCCGGGCTTCGCGCCTTCGCCATCCAGCCCAACAGCCTCGGCATCCGCGGGGCGGGCAACGGCTTGCAGTTCGCCTTTGTCGGCAACAGCTATGACGAGCTTGCCGAGGTCGCCCAGGAAATGGTGACCAAGCTCGAACAGGACGCGCGGTTCCGCCAGATCAGGCTGTCCTACGAGACCACCCAGCCACAGATTTCCGTGCGGATCGACCGCGAGCGCGCCTCCGATCTCGGCGTCAACATCGACGGCCTTGCCGAGGCGCTGCAGGCGCTGCTTGACGGCCGCGAGGTCGCCGAGGTCTTCATCGAGGACCGCTCCTATCCGGTCAAGCTGATGTCGACCACCAACCCGATCAACGATCCGACCGATCTGGAATCGATCTATCTGAAGGCCGGTGACGGGCGCATCGTGCCGATGTCGACCATCGCCTCGCTCACAGAAAAGGCCGTTGCGCCGGATTTGAGGCGCGAAAGCCAGATGCGCTCGGTTTCCATCACCGCAGGCCTGACTCCCGGCTTCGCGCTCGGCGACGCCTGGGCCGAGGCTGTGGATATGGCCGAGCCGCTGATGAGCGAAGGCGTGCGCATCATTCCGTTGGCGGAAGCCGCCACGCTCGATGAATCCTCGCGCGACATGTTGATCACCTTCGGTATCGCCATCATCGTCGTACTGCTGGTGCTGGCAGCCCAATTCGAAAGCTTTGTGAGCGCCTTGATCATCATTTCCACCGTGCCACTGGGGCTTGCCTGCGCGATTTTCGCCATCGCCATGACCGGCGGCTCGCTCAATGTCTACAGCCAGATCGGCCTGGTGCTGCTTGTGGGCGTGATGGCCAAGAACGGCATCCTGATTGTCGAATTCGCCAACCAGTTGCGAAACCGCGGAATGGACGTGCGCGAGGCCATCGAGGAAGCCTCCAACATCCGCCTGAGGCCGGTGATGATGACGATGATCTCGACCGTGCTGGGCTCCGTGCCCCTGCTTCTGGCCTTCGGCGCAGGCGCCGAGGCCCGGATTGCGCTGGGCTGGGTGATCGTCGGCGGCCTGGGACTGGCCATGATCGCCACCCTGATGCTCACGCCCGTCGCCTACCTGCTGCTAGCCCGCTTCGCCACACCGTCGGCCCAGGAGGAACAGAGGCTTGAGGCGGAACTCCGCGATGCATCGAATGGCGGCGCCTCCCGGGGCGCGAAGCCGGAAATGGTCCCCGGCGAATAGACAATGAAAGGCCGGCGCTGACACGGCGAACTGCCACCGGCGCCGGCAGCTCGTGTCAGGCCGTCTGTTGCGGCAGGTTGGCCAGAATGTACTCCACCGCCCATTGGACGCCGCCGCCATGGGCGAGGGTGATGGGATACATTTTTTGATATTCCGGCGCGGTGTTGTCGGGGGTCCATTCTGCGGCGACAGCGAACCAGCTCATCGGAACCGCACCTGCCTGGATCATCCGCTGGCAAGCGCGTTCATGTGCTTCCGGGCTCAGTCCGCCCGACGCGTCAGAGACGAAAAACACCTCATATCCGTCCGCAATTGCGGAAATCGCGGTCTGCGCCAGGCAGACTTCGGTCCACAATCCGGCCATCACCAGTTTCTTGCGGCCAGTGGCCTTGACCGCATCGACGAAGGCCGCATCCGACCAGGCATTTGTGTTGCTGCGATCGATCGGTTCCACATCGGGCCAGAGTCCGCTCAGCCCCTGCAGCAACGGATCCTTGAGCGGCCCGGACTTGGCGTTGATCGTGGTCAGGATTGTCGGCACGTCAAGCGCCTTGGCGGTCTTGGCCAGCCCCAGCACATTGTTGGTCAGGTGTTCCGGCGTGATCGAATTGATTGGGAACGCGACCCATGGCTGGTGGTCGATCAGGCAGAGCGCGGAATTTTCAATCGTAAGCGTGTTGATCGTATGCATCGCTGATCCTCTATCGGGCTTCGGTTTGGGTGAAGAAGCTGTTGAGTTCGGCCGCAAGGAAGTCCGGGGCCTCTTCCGGCAGCAGATGCCCCATGCCGGGAATGATGCCGCCGCGCACGTCCTCAGAGATCGCCTCGAACTGGGAATGCGTGACCGGAACCCCGTACTCCCCGCCCCAGGCCATCATCGGCACGTCAATGCCGGCATCGCCAAGCGCGCGAAGCTGCCGCGCGGTTTCGAACGTCGCGCGGTACCAGCCGACGGAGCCTGAAATGCCGTTCTCTGTCTTCAGGCCCTCGGCATAGATGGCGCGGTCCTCGGCGGTCACCGCGTCGGGGTTGGGCGCATGCATCAGCGGCACGAACCAGTCGACAAAGGCCTGTTCCTTGCCCTCTACGAGGATTTCGGCAAGTCCGGGCGCACTGTTGAACCCGAAATGCCAGTAGCCGCCGTAAGTCTCCTCGCGATAGACCGTGAACTGGTCGAGGTTGTAGCCGATCAGCGGTTCGTCCAGATAGGTCATGCTCAATGCCGTTTCCGGATAGGTTCCGGCAAAGGCGAGCGAGACCAGAGCCCCCATGTCATGGCCCACCACATGGGCCTCGGTCTTGCCGAAATGGTCCAGAAGCCCCTTGATGTCGGCTGCAAGCCCGACCGCGTCATAGCCGGCATCGGGCTTGTCGGACGCGCCGTGGCCGCGCATGTCCGGAACGATGACGAAGCGGTCCTCCGCAAGCAGCGGCGCCAGCTTGCGCCACGTATGCGACGTTCCCATCCAGCCATGCATGAGAACCACGGCTTCATCGGCAGGATCGCCCCAGGTCTTGACGTTGAGTTCGATGCCGTTGGTGGGCACCCGCGTCTCGGTGTCCTGGGCAAAAGGGGTGAGCGTTTGAGCGGCCAGAACGGCGGCCGCGATGAAGGGCATTTTCATGACGTGAGGCTCCTTGTGTTCGAAAGCTGCAGGCTCCCCGCAGGCTCACGGTTCGCGCGCTGACGCAGAATGTCCGCAAACCCGGCGGGCACGGTTTTCGGTCCCCACCGGAGTGTATGGCGTGCAAAAAATTTGATTAGATATTGAATATGGATATCATCCACTCATGGATGAATTAATGGATTTTGGCCTCGACGATCTGGCGCTCTTCGTTCGTGTGGTAGAGGCGGGCGGTTTTACCGCCGCCGCGCGCCGCACAGGCACGCCGCAGGCAACCATCAGCCGACGCATCGCCCAGCTGGAAGCGCGGCTGGGCCAGCCGCTTCTGATCCGCACGACACGCCGGATCGCGCTGACCGAGGTCGGGCGGCGCGTTTACGAACATGCGCAGCTGATGCTCGAACAGGCGTCGGCGGCGCTGGGGGCCGCTGCCGAGATGGCCCGCGAACCTGCCGGGCGGCTGAAGGTCACGGCTCCCGTCATCCTTGGACAGGCCTTTGTCAGTTCGATCATGGCCGACTATCTTTTTTTACACCCGAAGGTGAACGGCTGCCTGGAATGGACGACGCGCTCTGTCGATCCGCTCGAGGAGGACGTCGATGTCGCCATAAGGGTGGCGCAACCGCCGCACCCGGCCATGCGGGTGGTCACGCTCGGGACGACGCGTACCCGGGTCTATGCGTCGCCGGGATGGTCCGGGGACGAGCCGGAATGCCCCGCCGACCTTGCAGGCCATGACGTCTTCGGCATCGGCCGGGCACTCGAGGCCGACGAGGTCCGCTTCATGCGGAACGGCGAGGTGGTGAACGTGAAAGTGCCCCGCCGCATGATGGCCAACGACGTGCAGCCGATCATCGCCGCCGCCGAACGAACCGCGGGGATTGCGTTCCTGCCTGATTTCGCGGCACCGGCCGGCTGGCGTGAACTGCTGACCGGCTGGACCACCCCCAACCTGGAGATCAGCGCCCTTCTGGCCTCATCGAGAGGCACCCTGCCAAAGGTGCAATTGTTTCTGGATGCCCTCAGGAAAGGCCTCGGAACCGGGTAACCGGCCCTTGCGCGTCCTGCCAAACGCGACTGGCGCGTTGCTTCAACCGCGTTTGAACACCCGGCTGCCCAGGCTGATGACGCCAAGCAGCACCAGCCCGACCGCAAGGCCGAAGATGCCGTAGAGCAGGGCTTCCGTCGCCCAGCCAAGCAGGCTCGGCGCGACCGAGACGCTCTCGCGCACACTTGCCGACATGTCATGGACGAAGTGGCCGATGGCCGTGAAGTCGAAACTTTCGAGACCGTGAACGATGATCGAGCCGCCGACCCACAGCATCGCCGCCGTGCCGATGCCTGCAACGGCTTCCATGAAGGCGGGCATGCCGCGCACGATGCCGCGTCCGATGCTTCGGGTTGCGCCGAAATGACCGTCCTGCGCCATCTTCAGCCCGATATCGTCCGCCTTCACCAGGAGCGCGACGCTGCCATAGACCAGAACCGTAATGCCGACGGCGACAACCGCCAGAACCATGCCCTCCATCCAGATGGTGCTTGCCTCGATCGAGGATAGCGCAATGGTCATGATCTCGGCCGACAGTATGAAATCGGTCTTGATCGCGCCGGCCACGCGTTTCTCTTCGAGATGGGCGTGATCGACCGGGTTTTCGGCATCGACGGGGATCGGTGTGGGATGAAACAGGTGCCAGATCTTCTCCGCGCCCTCGAAACACAGATAGGCGCCGCCGATCATCAAGAGCGGCGACAGCAGCCATGGCGCGAACACGTTGAGCAGCATGGCGATCGGCAGCAGGATGACGAGCTTGTTGAACAGCGATCCGCGCGCGATCTTCCACACGATCGGCAGTTCGCGCGCCGCCGGCAGTCCGTGGACGTATTTCGGCGTAACGGCGGTGTCGTCGATCAGGATGCCGGCCGTCTTGGCCCCGACCTTGGCGGCCTGGCCGGAAATGTCGTCGAGTTGGGCGGCCGCCAGCTTGGTCAGCGCTGCGACGTCGTCGAGTAGGGCAAGCAATCCGCTCATGCTTCAAATATCCTGTTCATGCCTGCTCCAATGCCCGTGATGATATGCCCCCGTGAGCGGCGCGGGACAACCGGCAATGCCACCTGCTGGAACCGCGAGCCCGCCAGCAGGTGCGATTCGGCAACACAGACGCAACTTGCGGAATTCGAAATGGTTCCTCAAGCCCTGTCCCGCAGATGCGGGCATGAAATGCCAACCGGCACGGAATCCCCGCCCGGACCTCACTTGCCTCAGGTCTTCGGCATGCGGTTCCAGGCGTCGAGCGCGGCGATCTTGTAGGCCTCGGCGAGCGTGGGATAGTTGAAGGCGTTTTCGACGAAATAGTCGAGCGTGCCTTTGAGGTTCAACACCGCCTGGCCGATGTGGATCAGCTCGGTCGCGCCTTCGCCGACGATGTGGCAGCCGAGCAGCCGCCGGGTCTTGAGCGAGAAGATCATCTTCAGCATCCCGGTGCCGAGCCCCATGATGTGCCCGCGCGAAGTCTCGCGGAAACGCGCCACGCCACATTCATAGGCGATGCCGCGCTCGAGCACCTCTTCCTCGGTCATGCCGACGGTGGAGATCTCCGGCACCGAATAGATGCCGTAGGGAAAGAATTTCGGCGGTTCGTGCGCGGGATGGCCGAGCGCGTGGCAGGCGGCGATCCGGCCCTGTTCCATCGAGGTCGAGGCGAGGCTCGGAAAGCCGATCACGTCGCCGGCGGCATAGATGGTCGGCACTTCGGTCGCAAACGTCACCGGATCGACCTTGATGCGGCCGCGGTTGTCGCTTTCCAGCCCGCAGGCCTCGAGGTTGAGGCTTCCGGTCGCGCCCATCCGGCCTGCGG
Organism: Hoeflea sp.; assembly: GCA_040216675.1. GTDB lineage: Bacteria > Pseudomonadota > Alphaproteobacteria > Rhizobiales > Rhizobiaceae > Hoeflea. The sequence continues at coordinate 793,568 of JAVJOR010000004.1, forward strand.
CGAACAGCACCATTTCGGTGCGGATATGGCGGCCGCCTTCCATCCGGATCTCGCACATGCCGTCGTCGAGCTTGCTGATCTTTTCCGCCTTCCGGCCAAAGCGCAGCACCATGCCGCGATCCTTGAGCTGGTGGGTGAAATCGTCGATCAGCTCCCGGTCGATGAAATCGAGCATGGTGTTGCGCGGCTCGATCAGCGTCACATGAACGTCAAGCGAGCTGAAGATCGTCGCGTATTCGATGCCGATGACGCCCGCGCCGATCACAGCAATCGACCGGGGCAGGTGGTCGAGCGACAGGATCTCGTCGCTGTCGAAGATCTGCTTGCCGTCAAACGGCACGTAATCGGGGCGGAACGGCACGGTGCCGACCGCCAGCATGATCGCGTCCGCGGTGAACTCGAAGGTCTCGCCCTGTTCGCCCTCGACCTCGATCGTGGTCTTGTCCTTGAAGCGCGCATCGCCCCTGAGCGTGGTCACCTGGTTGCGCGCGAACTGGTGTTCCAGAACCTCGATCTCGTGGTTGAGCGTGATGTCGAGCCGCGCCCTGAGATCGCCCGCAGTCAGGTCCTGTTTGACCCGGTAGGAGCGGCCATAGAAGCCGCGCTCGCGCCAGCCCGAAAGGTTGAGCGCGGTCTCGCGCAGCGTCTTGGAGGGAATGGTGCCGGTGTGCACCGAAACACCGCCCACCCGGTGCCCGCGTTCGACCACCAGCACCTTCCTGCCGAATTTCGCCGCCTGAATGGCCGCCCGCCGGCCCGCCGGCCCGCTGCCGATAACGATGAAGTCGTAATGTTCCATGGGAGAAGACGCCCGGATCCGGAGTTGATTAAACCTTTAATCAATCAGACCACGAAGCGACTAAGGAATCGTTGCTGCGCTGCGGGAAAGGTGGGGGCGTGTTGGTCTCGGGTGGTTGAGCGAGGATTGGGGTGCGGCGGACGGCGACTCTGGGCGGGGAGCGGACTTTCGCTGAATCACGCGCTAGGGTCGGCTGTGCGGACAGACCTGCCTTTTGCTTGGGCGGCTATTGCTGACGCAGCATCTGTCCGCGATCGCAGCAAGCCTCTCGTGGCGATGCTGCACGGGTCACCGAATCAGTTATTCAATGGCGTCTATTTTGCCGTAACCGAAACCGTAGGTTCGCTAGAACCGGTGCCTTAGATGACAAAAGCTCTGATAGTGCCGATAACTCGAGTTTTGCAAACATATCGATCCGTACTGTAGGCTATTCAATAACGTAGCAATAATTGATTTGAAAAATCGGGTGTTTCTAAGATGAAAAAGTATGTCATGGTTGGCACCATCGCCGCAGTCATAGCCGCATTGGCATCATTTATTTCCAACAGTGAGAAGATTCTCTTTGCAGTTCAGAAGTATGGTTCGATTGCACTTAGTAGGACGGCGGCGCTCGGGGGGAGCATAGAGACCTACATGAACTACGTCGCTCTGCGGAAGACCGAGGAAATATACGATGGGCAGGCGTGTGCAACATCTGCCGAGGCGGTATCTGTTGACAGTGATCTGGTCAAAAACGACCTTTTGGTTGGGATCGCAAGAAAACTTGGAACGGACTGTTCTGAACTCTCATCTCGTGTTTCTTACTCCGTATACAGGTTTAGTGGTTTCGGGTATGAATTCATCGACGACTTATCGTCCTATGAATGGCCCGGGCTAACAGTCGAGAATTTGGGGCCGTTTCTTGTTGTTCAGATGACGCAAACGGATTTTCCAAACGGAATGGTGATGCAAGTAAACGGTGACCGGCTGGAAAAAATTCTTCATTTTGTAAGCTGGACCGAGGCTAGTGGTGGCGATGACGGATCAGACGAATTTGCAGACGTTCAGTACACCCTTGTAGATGGCTGTTTGCTCCTGATTGCTGCCGGAGAAAGCAAACGACATGAGATTTGCGCGGATGGCAGCCGAGGCTATGCAGCAAATCCTATTTCTTTCGATGACAGAACTGTCTCGGCCACTGTTGAAAACTGCGAGGACTCATGCAGTCAATATGTTGAAATGCTATCGCGTATAATGGTGCCGGGCCATTGTGTGCCTCAGAAGAACATCGTCGAGTGGAGCGGCTTCCCATTTACTTATCGAATTGAGTTGCCAGAGGATTCCAAGCTGGCAGATACTGCTGAGGCTCGCGGCAAGTTTTTCTGTTTTCCAAGCTCTACACTTGTGGTTGCAGCCGAAAAACCTGATCTGTTGTAATCTATCATGCACATGCGGCAAAACTTGTGCTGCGGGCGCTCACAGCGAAGAAATCCAAGGTCCAGGTTGGGCTCCTTACCACCTTTCGCTGCGAATGCACGAAGGTCGGCTTAGGGCCGGAAGCGGACTAAAGCACCGCGGGGGAAGATGCAGAAATTCACGAAGACAACCAGTGGAATCGTGCTGGAATACTCGCCGGACTTCGGAACCGACGGGAGATGGATACGGGACGAACTTCAGAAGTTCAAACAGGTCCGGCTTTCCAGCGTGTTTTCTTTCACGCCAGCAGACCTGCTGAACCCACCAGCGCCCGGGCAGGACCTGTCCCATTATGAGTACCGATTTACGTTCGGGACTCTTCAGGGTAGTTACTTCAAGATCGCAGGTAGGGTGCTCGGGATCAAGAACGACTTGCTGATTTATCAGGACATCCCGCTCCGGCGACAGGTGTTCGCGGCTGAGCGGAACATTTCCATTTTCGGCAAGTTAGCTGACCTCCTCAATCACACTAATCCTATCGTGATTGGAGGATCGCGGCGGGATGCAATCCCCAGGAGGGTCTTCGAAGAACTGCTCAAGAAATTTCCTAACACTGTTGAGCTGAATCACTACGCCGGTGCTCGCGTACATATGATCCTTGCGCACTACCTTGACGGGATGAAGGACGCGCGGGGTCGCTATGAGAGCTATCTCAACAGAAAGTCTTTGATCAAAGAGGCGGTCGCACTCGACCTAGATGTGCTGAAGAAACTCGAGGTCGAAAAGTACGTCCTCATCCGCGACCTGATAACGGACGCACTTATGACGAAAAAAAATTGTTCAGAGGACGACTGGCAGAAGCTCATGCTCTCGTTCCTTCTCCTGCTATTTCCGAAGTACATAAAGGTTTTAGAAAATGTGACGATACACGACTACTATACCAATCCTACGAGGAAAACGGACCGTTACATCGATATCGCCATGGTGGACGCGAACGGCAATCTTGACATAATCGAAATCAAGAAACCGTTCGATGACAAGATTTTCAGAAAGAGCACCTACCGCGGAAATAATGTTCCCACGTCGGAGCTCAGCGGCAGCATAATGCAGGCGGAGAAATACCTTTTCCACCTGTCCAAATGGGGTGTCAAAGGAGAAGAGACCTTAACCCACCGGTACGCTTCGGAGCTACCGCCTGGTCTGAAAATCAGAATTTCTAACCCCAAGTCGATCATCATCGTCGGGCGCGATGAGGTCGGGGGAGCGGGCATGACCCAAGGCCAGTTGCTCGACTTCGAGATCATCAAGCGCAAGTACGCTAACATGATGGATATCATCACGTACGATGACCTGCTGCGTCGACTGAACCATACGATCGCAGCTCTGGCGGCTTAGTAACAACGAAAAAGACCTTGATCCGATTGGCCCCAAATTTGGAGCATCCCAAGTTGACCGCCTCTCGCGCGAAGCTGCCCATCCTGGAGGTATTATGGAAAGGCAGCAGTGGGCCGGTAGCTGCCCATCATGAAAGACCGGATCTGGTGCAATCCATAAGCCCACCAGGGGCCGCTACCCGTCCTCCTCAGGCCCAGAAACCCGGATCTCCCCCGCATGGGCCCGGGCAAAGTCCGTTTTCAGGAACTGTTCGATCAGCCGGGCGGGGAGGGTGATGGTGGCGTGGTCGGCGCCGGGCAGGGTGCCGAGCCTTTCGCCAGGAGAGCGCTTCTTGTCGATCATCCCGCCGGCCACCGTGTTGAGCGTCTCGGGGTCGATCAGGATAAAGGCGCCGGTCTCGCGGTTGGTCTCGTAGGTGTCGAAGATCGCCGCCTCGTCGAAGTCGAGTTCGGCCTGGCCGATGCCGTTGACCGGCAGCGTCAGCGTGTCTTCCCATTTGCCGGTCTGGAGGTCGAGCGCCGCGGTCGGGCGCACCGAGACGCGCTGGCGCCGCGAGCCCGCCTTGAGCCAGTAGCGCTTGCCCGGCACGATGCCGTCCGGCGAGAGCGCCACCAGCCGGGCCGAGAAGGCCTGTCCCACCTGCGGGCGCTGGTCGATGGCCGCGATCATGTCGCCGCGTGAGACGTCCACCGGCCGGTCGAGCACCAGCGTGATGGCGTCGCCGGAGACCGCGGCGTTGCGCACCAGGTCGTAGGTGACGATCGCCTTGACGTTGGCCTCGACGCCCGAGGGCAGCACCACGACGCTGTCGCCGGGCTTGATCGATCCGCCCGCCACCGTGCCCTGGTAGCCGCGAAACCCCTCGCCCGGGCGCGAGACGCGCTGCACCGGCAGCCGGAATCCGGTGGTCTGGCCGGTGCGCTGGGTGGCCTTTTCCAGAACCTCCACCAGGGTCGGGCCGTCATACCACGGCATCGAGGCGTCGCCGCGCAACACGATGTTCTCGCCCTTGAGCGCCGAGACCGGAATCGCGGTCACCTGGCGCACGCCGAGCGACAGCGCGATCTCGCGGAACTCCCGCGCGATCGCCTGGAACCCTGCCTCGTCATAGCCGGAAAGGTCGATCTTGTTGACCGCCAGGATGAATTGCCGGATGCCCATCAGCGCCGCGATTGTGGCGTGGCGGCGGGTCTGTTCGAGGATGCCGGCGCGCGCGTCGACAAGGAGCACCGCGAGATCGGCGGTCGAGGCGCCGGTCGCCATGTTGCGGGTGTATTGCACGTGGCCCGGCGTGTCGGCGACGATGAAGGAGCGACGGTCGGTGGCAAAATAGCGGTAGGCGACATCGATGGTGATGCCCTGTTCGCGCTCGGCCTGCAGCCCGTCCAAGAGTAGCGCGAAATCGGGCAGGCCGAGCTCGTTCTGCTTGCCGGTGGACTCGCGCGCAAGCGTCGCCGCCTGGTCTTCCTTCACCGCCTTGGTGTCCCACAGCAGCCGCCCGATCAGCGTCGACTTGCCGTCGTCCACCGAGCCGCAGGTGATGAAGCGCAAGGGGCGCGCCTGCCGTCCGGCGGCCTGCGCTTCGGTCTCGGGCGTTGTCCGGGGCGCCTCAAGCGCCTGTGAAACAGTTTGAGAGGCCATCAGAAGTACCCTTCGCGTTTTTTCTTTTCCATCGAACCGGACTGGTCGCGGTCGATCGCGCGGCCCTGCCGTTCCGAGACGGTGGCGATCTCGAGCTCGGCGATCACCTCGTCCAGTGTCGTGGCCTCGGAGCGGACCGCACCCGTCAGCGGGAAGCAGCCGAGCGTGCGGAAACGCACCATCTCCTCGCGCGGCATCTCGCCGGGCAGCAGGTCCAGCCGCCTGTCGTCGGCGGCAATCAGCATCCCGTCGCGCTCGACGATTCTGCGGCGTTTGGCGAAATAGAGCGGCACCAGATCGATGTTCTCGGCCTGGATGTAGCGCCAGATGTCGACCTCGGTCCAGTTCGACAGCGGGAAGGCGCGCACGCTCTCGCCCGGCCGGATCATGCCGTTGTAGATCGACCAGAGCTCGGGGCGCTGGTTGCGCGGGTCCCAGGCATGGTCGGGCGTCCGGAAAGAGTAGATCCGCTCCTTGGCGCGGGAGGCTTCCTCGTCGCGCCGCGCGCCACCGAAGGCCGCATCGTAGCGGCCCATGTCGAGCGCCTGCTTGAGCGCCTGCGTCTTCATGATGTCGGTGTAGCGCGCCGACCCGTGCGTGAAGGGGGTGACGTTGTCGCGCAACCCGTCCGGGTTGGTGTGGGTGATCAGGTCGAGGCCATGCTTGTCGGCCACCCGGTCGCGGAAGGCGATCATCTCGGGAAACTTCCAGCCGGTGTCGATGTGCAGCAGCGGGAAGGGGAGCTTGCCCGGATGGAACGCCTTCAGCGCCAGATGCAGCAGCACGGAGGAATCCTTGCCGATCGAATAAAGCATCACCGGACGCTCGAACTCGGCCGCCACCTCCCGGAAAATGTGGATCGCCTCGTTCTCGAGCGCCTTCAGGTGCGGGTCGAGCGGCGGCTTGCCGCGGCCGTGTTCAATCACGTTCATCGAATTGTCCTTCGCGAAAACTTTCGGGCCCCGGCGGGGCGGCTGGCATGCGGATCAGGCTGAGGCGGCGTTGGGCCGGGGCTGGCCCTTGGCCTGTGGCCGGGCGCGGGGTTGAGCACGCGACCCCGAAACGGAAGCCGACAGATGCAGCCCGCATTCACGGCGCTCGTCCTGCTCCCACCACCAGCGGCCAGCGCGTTCGGGCTCGCCCGGCTTTATCGCCCGGGTGCAGGGCTCGCAGCCGATCGAGGGATAACCCTTTGCATGCAGCGGATTGATCGGCACATTGTCCGACGCCGCGCGGGCTTTCAGCGTTTCGAGCGTCTGGTCGGCCAGCGGATTGACCTTGAGCAGGCTGCGATCCGCGTCCCATTCGGCCAGCGGCGCATTGGCCCGGTTGCCCGACTGGCCGCGGCGAAGCCCTGTGACCCAGATTTCGGCACCCGCGAGCGCGCGCCCCAGCGGCTGCAGCTTGCGGGCATGGCAGCAGGCGTGGCGCGCCTCCACACTGTCGTAAAACCCGTTCATGCCGTACAGCGCAACGAAGCCGTCGACCTCGTCCTTCCACGGCTTGAACACCTCGATCGAGAGGCCGTAACGCGCCTCCGTCTCGGCGATCAGCGCCTCGGTCTCGGCAAACAGCCGGCCGGTGTCGAGCGTGGCGATGCGCAGCTTCGCGCCGGTTGCGGCAATCAGCGAGGTCAGCACCTGATCCTCGAGCCCGAGCGAGGTGGTGAACACCGCAGTGCCCAGTTCGGCGATGCGCGCGATGCGGGCTTCAAGCGGCAGGGCCGCGAGATCCGCAGCAAGCGCTGCGGCGAAATCCGGCCCGAAGCTTCGGCCGGTCTCGGGCGCAAGGGCCGTTTCGGACTGGCGGCCGGTGGCGGTCTGCAAAATGGACTGTGCGGTCATGGCGTGCGCTCCGTTTGACCATCACATCATCGCCGCAAGCGACCTTTCCAACGAGGCATCACAGTCTGTTGTCACGGCTCCTGCAGGTTGCCCGTTTCGATGAAAGCGCTTCCATCGGCATATTCTGCCCCGGCCTGCGAGCCAGAGCGCCAGCCCGGTTTTGTCATGTCGGTGTTATCTTCGCATTGACCGCAGACCTCAAACATGCAACGCCACTTGTCACCGCCAACTTGCAATTCGGAGCCGCCCATGGGCGCGCCTGACAGTTTCGAAGCCGTCCCGCAGCCACTCCCGGATCTGATCGAAACCCTTGAGCTGGCCGCAATCGCCGCGGGACGGGAAATCCTCGCCGTGCGTGCGGCGGGCGCGAAGATCTCGATCAAGTCCGACAGCACGCCCGTCACCCAGGCCGACAAATTCGCCGAGGCGCTGATCCTGAAGCGCCTGAACGGGCAATTTCCCGGCGTGCCGGTCGTCGCCGAGGAGATGGCCGAGGACGGAAAGTGCCCCCGTTCGGCCCAGGCATCGTATTTTCTGGTGGATGCGCTCGACGGCACCGGCGATTTCATCGCCGGCCGCAACGAGTTTACCGTCAACATCGCGCTCATCCGGGATTTCAAGCCGGTGGCCGGCGTTGTCTACGCCCCGGCGCTGGGCAAGATCTGGGCGGGGGCCGGCCCGCAGGCCCAGGCAGGCGACGTCACGCCGGAGGGCGAGATTGTCGCGCGCCGTCTCATCCGCACCCGCCCGCGGCCGAGAACGCCTGTCGCGCTGATCAGCCTGAGCCACCGCGAGCCGGAGACGCAGGCCTGGATCGAGAAGATGCCCGCCCACGAGATCGAGCGTGTCGGATCGTCGCTGAAATTCTGCCTCCTCGCCGAGGGCAAGGCCGATGTTTATCCCCGCCTGGTCTGTCTCAAGCAATGGGACATTGCCGCGGGCGACGCGGTGTTGCGGGCCGCCGGCGGCATAACCCTCGGCCTCGACGGCAAGCCGCTGCGCTACGGCGTCGAGAACGCAGATTTTGGCTGCGGCCGCTTCGTCAGTTGGGGCGATGCGCCAGACCGCGAATTTGCGGTCGAGGATGCCTGAGCCACGGCGGCCGGAACGCCCGCCTTGTCGCGGAGAAGGGACCGGGCCTAGCCCACATTCTCATAGATGCCCTTCCACACGACCTTCCAAAGTGTCGTGAGCAATGTGTTCTGTCCGAAACCGGTCCCGGCGACAAACACACGATGCGGCGCCGCCTCGGTGGCCCAGTCCAGCACCAGTTTTCCCGCCGGCGCCGCCTGGGTAACCGCCGTATCGCTGACAAAGATCCCCGGTCCGATCTGCAGCACCCATTCGCCCGGGTCGTTCTGCAGGAACGCATTGACCATTGTCTTGAGTGCGATCAGCGCTGCGTTGCCACCCGTGTTCCCGTTGATCAGCCGGGTCAGCACATCGACGTTGTCGCGCACATTTGCGGGCACCGGGTATTCCAGGTTGACCGCCATATTATACCGTCCCGCAGTGGGCTCGCCGAGCGGAAGTTCCAGCACCCAGATCATGACGGTGCAATAGCCGCAGTGGGGCAGGTCGGTGAAATAGTTTGTGTGCCCTATGGCTGCTCCGTTGTTTGCCACCACATGGCCGGCCTGATCGAGCCGCCAGATCGGGGCGGCGCCTCCGGTGCTGGCGGCCACGGCCACCATTTCCGAATGCTCCTGCATATGCGTGTTGTATTCCTCCGGCGGGGCAGGCGGCCAGTTGACGGTGGTCTGGGCCTGCTGGGCGCCTCCGGCATGGTAGTGCACAAACGGCCTTTGCCGTTGAATGGCGGCCTGGATGGCGGCGATGGATCTCACCGCGGTTGCGATCAGGGGCCCGATGTCCTGGGCGCTCAAACTTGCTTTCCAGCGAATGCGTGGCATGGCGTTTCCTCTTTCAGGTGCGGGTTGGCCGCCTCTCGGCCACCGATCAGGCAACGCATCCGGCGCCCCAAAGGGAAGCTGCGGACATGGCTTCCGTTTCCGGGGGAGGGGCGCCGGACGGTCAGGGGGCTATTGCGGATTGATCAGGTTGATTGTCGTTCCCATGATCAGTGCGGTCTCCGCAGTCGATTCCCCGCTGAAGGTGTTGGTGGCCGAATCCGCCTTCCAGCCGGAGGAGGAACTGCCGCCGCCGCCCGAAAAACTGAACGGTCCGATGCGCAGTCCCGCCGAGACATCCCACTTCTCGGAGAAGGATTTGAACGTGGAATTGCTGACCGTGATGGTAAACGACGGCTTGTAGCAGACCAGCATGCCCACCTTCTGAACCGACATGATGCCTTCGGGGCCCCAGACGGCCTTGTCGCCGCTTCCGCCATAGGGCTGATATCCGCGAATGAAGGGGCCTTGTTGAATGGCGGTGACGAAGGCGCCATTGTACCAGCGCGACGCCCCGATGGAGATCTGGTCCCAGGCCTTGAAGCTGATGTCGACCTTGAGCGAATTGTCGGAGGCAAACTCGTCGACCCGCTCCCAGGAGCCGCCGACATTCACGCTCCAGAACACCTTCTTGATCGAGGCGCTGCCGCCCGCCCAGGTCTTCTTGTAGTCATATTCGGACTGGGAGTTGTCGAAGCCGATCTTTCCGCTCGATCCGCCGGTGCCGGCCTTCACCTTGTTGAGCCAGGTCGTCGAATCCATCGAGATGGAGTATCCGGGGACGGCAGGAAATGCCGACAGGGAAGGGTCCTGCAGCTTGGTGTAGTAGTCCTGGTTGTCGTGCCGGTCCTGCGCGTCCTTCAGGCCCGGCGTGGTGGTTTCCGAGAGCAGCTGGTTGTAGACGTTCTGCTGTGCCTGGACATTCTTGTAGGCGGAATCGAGCTGGGCCTGCCAGGTCCGCCCCCCCATCGATCCCAGCCATTCGGTGTAGGTCGGTGTGTTGGTTCCACCGGTTTCGGTCTGGTAGGCGTCGACCGACTGCTTGTAGATCGTGTCGTAGTTGTTGGCGGCAAGCTGCAGCATGTTCCGCGCCTGCTCGATGTCGGCCTTCAGCTTCGGATCCGACGTCGCCGCGCTGACCACGTTGAGCATCGCGCCATAGCTGTCGTTGAAGGCGGTGCCGGCGGAGACATACTCCCCGGTCGCGCTGTACTGCGGCACGGTGGAGCAGAAATCCCACTGCGCGGCGCTGGTGTAGCCCGTCGGCACGATCGGCCAGTCCCAGGTCGTGAAGGGATAGATCAGCTGGAAATTGCTCGGCGAGAGGCTCAGCCCGTCCACCATCGCTCCGTAGAGATGGTTCCAGGCCTTGTCATTGGCGTTGATGCCTTCGGGAAGAACGAGCGGGTGCTCGCTCGACAGGGCGAGCGGGTCCTGGGCATCAAAGCCCTTCACCTCATGATCGGTTTGAGTCAGTACCTTGCGCATAACGTTTCCTCACGTGTTGGGTTGGTTGTCCGCGTCACAAGCAGATCACTCACACGGCAAGCACCGGTTCCGTGCCCGGCGCTCTGGCCGGCCTCTCATCGAGGCACACGTTCCCGTTTGCCGAACGCATGCATTCGGCACTTGCTTCTCCGGGATCGCGGCAATGGCGCCAGACTGGCTCCGCAAGCATGTGTGCTTGCATGAACCTGCGAACATGGATGGCGGCTGGCCCGATCCGGACCCTACTTTTCTGCTTTTGACGCCCCAAGCATGTGCACACTAATTAATTTAGTCAATCAGAAAATACACTTTAAACGTGTTTTACATGGCATGCGCATTTCACTCGGGTTGTGCCGCTCACTGAGCGTCCTGATTTGTTTGATGAAATCGCCAATCTCATGGCCGATCTCACGGACAGTCGCGTGGGGGCCAGCCGGTGAGCTGAGTGGGGTGCGATTTGCAAGATCAGGTTGTAGAGCGCCGCGCGATGACGCGTTGACCTTCCACAGCCGATCCGCGCCCTGCGATGGGGTCGCGACCCGGGTCAGGCGACCCGGTCGGACTCTCGCCAGTCCGGAGCGATCCAGGGCTCCAGATTGCTTGGCGCAAGCGGCTGGCGACCGAGAATGTGGTCGGCGGCCTTCTCCCCGGTCATGATCGAGGGACCGTTGAGGTTGCCGTTCGTCACCCGCGGGAAGATCGAGGAGTCGGCCACCCGGAGACCGTCGACGCCGATCACCCTTGTTTCCGGATCGACGACGGCCATCGGATCGTCGGCGCGCCCCATCCGGCAGGTGCCGCAGGGATGGTAGGCGCTTTCGGCATGCTCGCGGATGAAAGCGTCGAGTTCGTCATCGCTCTGGCAGTCCGCGCCTGGCTGGATTTCCTTGCCCCGGAACGGATCGAAGGCAGGCTGCGCGAACACCTCGCGGGTGATCCGGATTGCGCGGCGGAAATCGCGCCAGTCTTCCGGATGGCTCATGTAGTTGAAGCGGATCACCGGCGCGTCCTTGGCCTCGCCCGATCTCAGCGTCACCGCCCCGCGCGAGGGCGAGCGCATCGGCCCGACATGGGCCTGGAACCCGTGCATCTCGGCTGCGGCCTTGCCGTCGTAGCGGATCGCGCCGGGCAGGAAGTGGAACTGGATGTCGGGGTAGGGGACGCCGGCCGAAGAGCGGATGAAACCGCAGGCCTCGAACTGGTTGGAGGCGCCGAGGCCTCGCCTGAAGAACAACCATTGCGCCCCGATCAGCGCCTTGGAAAACAGGTTCAGCTTCGAATAGAGCGTGATCGGCTGGATGCACTCCTGCTGGATGTAGAGTTCCAGATGATCCTGCAGGTTGGCGCCGACGCCGGGCCTGTCCGCCACCACATCGATGCCGTGTTCCGCAAGGTGCGAGCCGGAGCCGATGCCCGAAAGCATCAGCAGTTTGGGTGAGTTGAAGGCCGATGCGGCAACCACCACTTCACGCGTTGCCTTAACAACCTGAATCGATCCGTGAGCTTCCAGTTCGACGCCTGTCGCACGATGGTTCTCGATCACCACACGCCGCGCCAACCCTTTGACAAGACGAACATTCTTGCGTTTGAGCGCGGGCTTCAGATAGGCTTCGGCCGCCGACCAGCGCTGACCCTTGTGGATGGTCTGCTCCATCAGGCCGAAGCCTTCCTGGCGCGACCCGTTGTAATCTCTCGTCACCCCGTAGCCGGCCTGGCGCCCGGCCTCGATAAAGGCCTTGAACAGCGGATTGGTTGCGGGCCCGCGCTGGACATGCAGCGGACCGTCGGTGCCCCGCCAGCCCTCTTCGCCGCCAATGCCACCGTCCTGGTGAGAGGTCTCCATGCGTTTGAAGTAGGGAAGCACGTCGGCAAACGACCAGCCGCTCGCGCCCTGTTCGGCCCAGTGGTCGAAGTCGCCTGCATGCCCGCGCACGAACACCATTCCGTTGATCGAGGAGGAGCCGCCGATGACCTTGCCGCGCGGCGCAGCAAGCCGGCGGTTGTTGAGGTTGGGTTCCGGCTCGGTCGAGTAGCCCCAGTCGTAAATCCCCATGTTCATCGGATAGGACAATGCCGCCGGCATCTGGATGAAGGGGCCGAAATCCGATCCGCCATGCTCGATGACGATAACGGAATGCTTGCCGTCCTCGCTCAGCCGCGCGGCCATGGCCGACCCCGCGGAACCGGCCCCGACGATGACGAAATCTGCTTGCATCTCACTCATTCCGGATCGTCCTCAATAGGGGCTGTCGACAGGGCCGGTGGCCACGTAGACGCTCTTGAGCCGCGTGTAGTGCTCGACGGCCGCGCGCGAATTCTCGCGCCCGATGCCCGATTGCTTGACGCCGCCGAAGGGCGCTTCCACCGGTGTGAGGTTGTACGTGTTGATCCAGGTGGTGCCGGCATCGAGGTTCGAGACCACCCGGTGGGCGCGGGTCAGGTCGGATGTGAAGACACCCGCCGCAAGGCCGAACTCTGTGTCGTTTGCCCGTGAAACCGCCTCGTCCTCGTCTTCGAAGCTGAGCACGCTCATCACCGGGCCGAAGATTTCCTCCCGCGCGATGGTCATTTCGTCGGTGACATCGGCGAAGACGGTCGGCTGGATCCAGGCCCCGTTCTCGAACCCCTGCATGTCGGGCACGCCGCCGCCTGTCACCAGCCGCGCGCCTTCGCTCCCGCCGCTGTCGATGTAGCCCAGCACCTTGTCGCGCTGTGCGGTCGAGACCATCGGTCCCAGATGGGTGTCGGGATCGAGCGGATCGCCAAGCCGGATTGCCTCGGTGCGGGCTTTCAGCCTCTCGAGAAAGCGGTCATGCAGACCGCGCTGGACGAACACGCGCGTGCCGTTCGAGCAGATCTGACCGGTCGAGTAGAAGTTGCCGAGCATCGCCCCGCCGATGGCGCTTTCGAGGTCGGCATCGTCGAACACGAGGATCGGCGATTTGCCGCCGAGTTCCATCGTCACCGCCTTGATGGTCGGAGCGGCGGCTGCCAGCACCTTGGCGCCTGTCGGCACCGAGCCGGTGAGCGATACCTTGGCGATGCCCGGATGCGAGGCAAGCGCCGCACCCACATCGCCATGGCCCTGCACCACGTTGAAAAGTCCGTCCGGCAGGCCCGCATCCTTGAAGGCTTCTGCGAGCAGCAGCGCCGTCAGAGGCGTCATTTCCGAGGGCTTGAAGATGAAGGCATTGCCGCAGGCAAGCGCCGGGGCCGACTTCCAGGCCGCGATCTGGATCGGGTAGTTCCATGCCCCGATTCCGGCGCAGACCCCGAGCGGCTCGCGCCGCGTGTAGACGAAGTCGCCGCCCATATCGACATGTTCGCCGGTGATTGCGCCGGCCAGCCCGCCGAAATATTCGAGCGCGTCGGCGGCCGATGCCGCATCCGCCACCAGCGTTTCCTGGATCGCCTTGCCGGTGTCGAGCGTCTCGATGCGGCTGAGTTCCGCATTGCGCTCGCGCAACAGCTGTGCCGTGCGCAACAGGATGCGGCCGCGCTCCACGCCGGGACGCCGCGCCCAGTCGGGCTGCGCTGCCCTGGCGGCAGCCACGGCCGTTTCGATCACCTCCGGCGTCGCCGAATGCAGCCGCGCGATCACCTCGCCGGTGGCCGGATAGATGCTCTCGAAGGTCTGTCCGGAGGCGTCCTCGCGGTACTGTCCGTTGATGTGGTGGGATGCTTTCGGCTGTGCGGCGGTCATTGTGCGGCCTCTCGCTTTTTCGTGTTCATGTCGCGGCGGTTCTCGCCTTCAGGCCCGGCCGGAGCCGAACCACCTGTCCTTCATCTCGCGCAGGAAGACGGGACTCATTCCGAATCCGGCCGCATCCCCGATCACCGCGTCGATGCCGCAGCTCGGGCACAATGCCGTCCATTCGCCTTGCGCGCGGCTCTTGTCCGTCCAGTGCAGCACGGCGCTCGCCGTGAACACGCTCTCGCAGTGGAAGCAGCCGCAGCGCCGGCTCCTTTCGAGCTCCGCGCGATTGTGGACGGAGTGGCTCTGGGCCCGTTCGAGTTCCTGCCTGTTCATCATTCCCCGCGCGGAAACCGTTGGGATTCTTCCAGGATGTTGAGATCCATGTGGTTGCGCATGTAGCGCTCCGAGGCCTTCTGCAGCGGCTGGAAATCCCAAGGGTAGTAGTTGCCGTTCCTCAGCGCCTCGTAGACCACCCAGCGCCGCGCCTGGCTTTGCCGCACCTCGGCGTCATAGGCCGCCATGTCCCATCGGTCCCTAACCTGGGCCATGTAGCCGGCCACCCGGTCGGCATGGGCCGGATCGGCCGCAAGGTTGCTGAGTTCATCCGGGTCGGCGTCGAGATCGAACAGCTGCGGCGCATCGAGTTCGCAATGGGTGAACTTGTATTTGCCGTCGCGGATCGCCACCAACGGCGCTTCCGAGCCCTCCGCTGCATATTCCATTAGCACCGGGGCCGAGCGCTCACCGCCCTCGATCACCGGCACCAGGCTTTCGCCGTCGGTCCAGGGCGCGACCTCTGCAAGGGAGACGCCCGCAAGGTCGGCCAGCGTCGGGGCGATGTCGAGGTTCGAGGTCGGCGCCGGAACCTTGCGTCCCTCCGCGCCGGGAACCGCGATCATCAGCGGAACCCGTGCCGAGCCTTCGAAGAAGCTCATCTTGAACCACATGCCGCGTTCGCCCAGCATGTCGCCGTGATCGGAGCAGAACACCACGATGGTGTCATCAGTCATCCGCGTGGCCTCGAGCGTTGCCAGAATGCCGCCGATCTTGTCGTCGAGATAGGAAATATTCGCAAAGTAGGCCTGCCGCGACCGCCGCACATTGTCTTCCGTGATGTCGAAGCGTTCGCTGTCATTGGCGTTGTAGAGCCGCTGCGAATGCCGGTCCATTTCATCATAGGGGATCGGCTTGACGCGCGGTTCGAGATGCTCGCAATCCTCGTAGAGGTCCCAATACTGCTTGCGCGTCACGTAGGGGTCGTGCGGATGGGTGAACGAAACCGTCAGCGCCCACGGCCGTGCATCGGGATCGTCGCTCGTGCGCGCCAGCTGGTGCAGCTTCTGCGTGGCGAAGAAGGCCACCTCGTCGTCATACTCCATCTGGTTGGAGGTTTCGGCCACGCCCGCGCCGGTGACGGAACCCAGATTGTGATACCACCAGTCGATCCGCTCGCCGGGCTTCCGGTAATCCGGCGTCCAGCCGAAATCGGCCGGGTAGATGTCCGTGGTGAGCCGTTCTTCGAAGCCGTGCATCTGGTCCGGACCGACAAAATGCATCTTGCCCGAAAGACAGGTGTAATACCCCGCGCGCCTAAGGTGATGCGCATAGGTCGGAATGTCGGAGGCGAACTCGGCGGCATTGTCGTAGACACGCGTGCGGCGGGGCAGTTGGCCCGACATGAACGAGGCGCGACCCGGCGCGCACAGCGGCGAGCCGGTATAGTTGTTCGAAAACCGGGTCGAGCGCTGGGCCAGCTTCTTCAGGTTCGGCGCATGCAGGAACTCGGCCGGCCCGTCGGGAAACAGGGTTCCGTTGAGCTGGTCCACCATCAGGATCAGGATGTTGGGCCGTTTTGTCCCGGTCTTCTCAGTTGTCAAAGTGTTCTCCCCCGTATTTCGAGCAATTGCGTCTCGATGTGATCTTCCACCAGCGCCGCAGCGTCGTGGCGGGCCGGGTCGGCATTGAGCGCCTTGCGGATGTAAAGCCCGTCGATCATTGCAGCCGCACCCTCGGCGATGCGCTGCGCGTCGCGTTCGCCCGCAAGCGGCCGGAGTCCGCTCATCAGGTTGGAATGAAGCCGGCGGGCATAGACGGTGAGCAGCCGCCGGATTTCCGGCGCTCGCTGCGCGTCGACATAAAAGGCAAGCCAGGCCGCAACCACCTCGTCGGAAAACTGCTTTTGTGAAAAGCTTGCCGCCACGATCGCCGACAGCCGTGCCCGCGGGCTCCGCGCGGTCGCAAGGGCTGCCACCGCATCGCTCTTGAGGTCGCGCAGAAGCGCGCGGATGGACTCGGTGATCAGCCGCTCCTTCGAGCCGAAGTAATGATGTGCGAGCGCCGGCGAGACGCCCGCCCGTCCGGCGATGTCCGACATCGTCACGGCCATCGAGCCGTGCGCGCCGATGGCCTCGATCGCAGCGTCTGTCAGCGCCTTGCGGCGAATGGGTTCCATCCCGATCTTGGGCATGTTCTGGTCTCCTGAGAACGACAAACCTTGTCTCTCACTTGGCACAGGTTAATTTTGATTGACTGACCAATCAACAAAAAATCGAAAATATGAAAGATCCCCCGGGATTCCGATCGGGAAAGTGTATTAGAAGTTGCAAATATCCGTGTTTCCCGCATGGTAAATCAAGGTTTAATCGAAATTAAAAATTAAAAACAATAACTTGGGCCGTTGAGGCCGCTGCGGCTTCCCGGAATTGCCAGGCTCTAGGCATACGCGATTGCGTTGCAGTGAAACCATCTGAGGTGGTGCGCATTCCCATCGCGCTGAGGCTCGGCCCGGTCTGGCACGAGGCTCTGATCGGTTTGGAAGCCAGATAATCTGCTTGAGGGAGTCGTTTGATGACTGTGAGAGAAACCGCCGCCACGTCCTCGTCCAACTACCTGACCCGCGCCGGTCGGGGGCGGGGCGGCCAGGGACAAGCCTTCCGCAACTGCAACGTCCTGTTTCATATTCTGTTCACGCTCAAGGGGGTGCGCGAAGTCGCATCTGGCCAGTTGCGCGTGCTTCAGATTTCCGAAAAGGGTCTGCGTGCCAGCTCCCGTCGCAAAGACATTCCCGATCAATTCTACATGTGCATAGGCGACCGGCAGATCCACATCGGCTGCGTCATCGTCAGCAGGAAGCGCGGCCTGCTCGACATCCGTTTCCTCAATGAGCTTCCGACCCCGTTCGTTGGCGCGGTGGCCGCGCTGGAGGATCCCTTTGCACTGCTCGAGGAAATCCGGCCGGCCGTTTTCGGACTGGACGGTTTCGTCAACTGACGGGTCGGACGCGTCCGCGGCAGCCAAACCGCCATTGTTCCACTTGGTATTCGGGACCGTCGGGAATGAGTCTCTTTACAAAGCGTGCCGCCCGACCAAAACTGCGCGCCAACCTTCGACGGACTCCGGGAGAGAGACATCATGACAGCCTGCATCATCGGATGGGCGCACACACCCTTCGGCAAACACACTGACGAGACCGTCGAAAGCCTGGTGACGCGGGTTGCGCGCGAGGCGATCGCGCATGCAGGGCTCGAAGCCTCCGAGATTGACGAGATCTATCTGGGCCATTTCAATGCCGGTTTCTCCGCGCAGGATTTCACCGCAAGCCTTGTGCTGCAAGCGGACGACGATTTCCGCTTCAAGCCCGCCACCCGGGTTGAGAATGCCTGCGCCACCGGGTCTGCCGCCGTGCATCAGGGCATCAAGGCCATCCGCGCAGGCGCAGCGCGCCGCGTTCTGATCGTCGGTGTCGAGCAGATGACCACGACGCCCGGCCCCGAGATCGGCGCCAATCTGTTGAAAGCGTCCTATCTGCCCGAGGATGGCGACACGCCCGCGGGTTTCGCCGGCGTCTTCGGCAAGATCGCTGACGGCTATTTCCAGAGATATGGCGATCAGTCGGACGGCCTCGCGGCCATTGCCGCCAAGAACCACAAGAACGGTGTCGACAATCCTTATGCCCAGATGCGCAAGGATCTGGGATACGACTTCTGCCGTGCCGAGAGCGAGAAAAACCCTTACGTCGCAGGCCCGCTCAAACGCACGGACTGCTCGCTCGTTTCCGACGGCGCGGCGGCCATCGTTCTCGCCGACGTGACGACCGCCATGCAGGCGCCGCGCGCGATCATGTTCCGCGCCGCCGAACATGTGCAGGATTTCCTGCCGATGTCCAAGCGCGACATCCTTGCCTTCGAGGGCTGCGCCGAGGGCTGGAAACGCGCTTTCGCCAATTCCAGGACCTCGCTCGATGATCTCTCCTTCGTCGAAACTCACGACTGCTTCACCATCGCCGAACTGATCGAGTACGAGGCGATGGGCCTCGCCAAGCCGGGGCAGGGCGGCGCACTCGCCATGAGCGGTGAAACACAGAAGGATGGCCGCTTGCCGGTCAATCCTTCCGGCGGGCTGAAGGCCAAGGGCCACCCGATCGGCGCCACCGGCGTGTCCATGCACGCGCTCACCGCCATGCAACTTGCGGGTGAAGCCGGCGGCATCCAGGTGCCGGGCGCCACGCTTGGTGGGATCTTCAACATGGGCGGCGCGGCGGTCGCCAACTACGTCTCGATCCTCGAGCGCATCCGGTGAGCCGGAGCCTCGCCTCCCATGGCATCGACGGCCACGTCTTGGTCACCGGCGGTGCGTCCGGGATCGGCGAGGCAACGGTTTCCGCGCTGGTGGACGAGGGGGTGGCCGTCACCATCCTCGACGCCGAGGAGAGCGCCTGTACCCGCGCCGAGCAGCGTTACGAGGGCGAGGATGTTACCGTCCATGTCTGCGATGTCACCGACGAGGATGAAGTTGCCGACTGCCTCTCCCAGGCCGTGGCCGTCTTCGGTCCGGTGACGGGCCTGGTCAATTGCGCCGGCATTGCCCGCGATCTCCCGGCGGAGAAAACCAGTGCCGAGATCTTCCGCCAGATCCTCGATGTCAATCTGACCGGCAGCTTCATCGCCTGCCGCGCAGCGCTCGACCAGATGGGCGACACGCTGGCAATCGTCAATCTCTCCTCGGTGTCGGGTCAGCGCGCCAACGCAGGACGCGTGGCCTATGGCGCGTCCAAGGCCGGCGTGATCATGATGAGCCAGGTTCTCGCCAACGAATGGGGCGCATCCGGCGTCCGCGTCAATGTCGTCGCCCCCGCGCCCGTCGACACTCCTTTGATTGCCGGGCTTCACACCGCTGAGGATCGCAGGCGCTGGACTGCGCAGATCCCGCTCGGCCGCTATGGCCGACCGGGCGAGGTGGCTGACGCCATCCTGTTCCTGCTTTCGCCCAAGGCCGGTTTCGTCAACGGTCATGTGCTCAACATTGACGGCGGGTTTTCGTCTTCGGGGATCGTTGCCGGCCGTTGAGCCTGGTTTTCAGTCATCGATATTGCCGCTGCCGACCGCACTGACGCGACTAAGCCCTTCTCTTTGTTGCAACCTTGGACTGCGTTTTCTTGCAGCCCGAGTTGGTGATAAGTCGCTGGAATAATTTCAGAACAAATCCGGAGTTTATCGCATTTTTCTAAAATAAAGATTGATTGTATTTTTAATCAAATCCCGGAAATTAAGATTAATATTCATTTAAGGTGTACATTTTGGAAGAAGAATTGATCCGAAACGCAATCAATACTAAAAATAAGCGGAGATTGACTGACATAAAGAGGGGCGAGATGCGAGACAATTTCAATATCGCTGCACTGGTCGAAAGGTCAGCCGTGTCGTTTCCGGACAGGATCGCTGTCTCATGCGGGAACACCTCCCTGACCTATTCCGGCTTCGCCGGTGCCGCCAGACGCCTGGCAGGGCAACTCGCCTCAGGATTGAGCCACGGTCGATGCGGCATTCTGGGTTCGCGGTCGATGGAGGCCTGCGTGGCGATCATCGGAACCGCCTGGGCCGGCGGCACCTATGTTCCGATCAGTCTGAAATATCCGGAGCAGCGGATCATCGAATTGCTCGGGATGCTCGATCTCGACGTTCTCATTGTCGACCGCGCGGGCGCCAAGCTCCTGAGCGACAAGGTTCGCGCGCATTGTCCCAGGCTCGTCCTGGTTCCCGGCGAACACCCCGGGGCATTCGTTGCGGATGCCGCTCCGGTCGCAGGTGACGAGCCTGAAGGTCCTGTAACGCCAAAGATGCTCGATGCCGGTCATCTCGCCTATATCGAGTTCACATCCGGGACAACCGGCACACCCAAGGGCGTGATGGTTTCCAATGGCGCGGTCGCAAGCTACATCGAAGCAATGCGCGGCTGGTACGATTTCGGTCCCGAAGATCGCGCAGCCGAAACCTGTGACATCACCTTCGATCTGTCTGTTCACAACATGCTGATGACCTGGCAGGCGGGCGCAAGTCTTCACATCATGCGGCCGCTCGATCTGGTCGCTCCGGCGCGCTTCATCAACAAGCACAAAATCACCACCTGGCTTTCGGTTCCGTCGCTGGTCGCACTTTCAAAGCAGACCTCGGAACTGGCGCCCGGATCGCTGCCATCGCTCCGGATTTCGCTGTTCTGTGGTGAGGCGCTGCCCGTCGAGGTCGCGTGCGACTGGGCAGCGGCAGCCCCGAACAGCATCGTCGATAACATCTACGGCCCGACCGAGGCAACCATCGCCTGCCTTCGCCAGCCCTGGTCCGAGGGTGGTGTGGTCACCCGCTCGCGGGATGTGGTCGCCATCGGCGCGCCCTATCCGGGCATGAAGACGATGATCGTCGATGCCGAAAACAATCCGCTTCCCGATGGGGTGCCGGGCGAAGTCGCGCTTGGCGGCGCCCAACTGGCCGAAGGCTACTTTGGTCAGCCGGAACTGACTGCCGAGCGTTTCCCGATGATCGATGGCGAACGCTGGTATCTCACCGGTGACCGGGGCTATCGCGATCAGGACGGCGTGTTCCATCACCTCGGACGCCTCGACAACCAGGTCAAGATCAACGGTCACCGCGTCGAGCTTGAAGAGATCGACACCGGCATGCGGTTTGCCGCCAATGCAGGCATGGCCTGTGCCGTGGCCTGGCCCGTCGCTCACGGCAGCGCCATGGGTGTCGTCGGCTTCTGCGCCGGCACCACCATGGACGGGGCCGATATCCGCCAGAGGCTGCGCGATCGCCTGCCGCCGCACATGGTGCCCTCCGAGGTCCGCATCATGGAAACGCTGCCGGTCAACGGCAACGGCAAGGTCGACCGCAAGGCGCTGTTTGCACTCCTTGAAGAAGAAAACGCCAAAACGGAAATCGCATCATGACCGCCATAGATGCAGGCCTGCGGCCGCAACCTTCAACCAGCCTCTACAATCCGCTTGCGCTGCGCAGGCTGTGGCTTGGCATGGACAGGAACGACCGCGCCATCGCCTGGGCGCAGTCCTGGTTCGGTATCGCCGTCATCCACGCGGGGCTCGTCCTTTGCCTGGCCGCCATCCCCTACATCAGCAACAAGCATCTTGCCCTGATCACCATCACCCTTGCCATGACAGCGGTCCTGCCCAAGCGGCGCGGCATCGTGCTGGCGGTGATGGGCGGCGCATATTTCCTGCTGCGTCCCTTCAGAAACTCCACCAATGACGACCATTTTTTCGGCATATGGTCCGATATCGGCTTCGTGACCACCAATGCCTTCGCGGGCACGGCACTGTTCGGTGTCGCGTTCATCGCCATTTTGCTGCTTCTGATCCAAAACCAGCGCCGCAAGTTTGTCCCCGTTGTCGCCGATCGACCGGTCCTGTCCCTTTTCATCCTGTTGGTGACGCTGACCGGCATCACGCTTGTCACCCCGCACGACAGTGCTGTCTTCCAATCTGCCTGGGTGATCGTGGCCTATCTCGCCTCGACCTTCTTCTTCATCGGCTACATCCTGATAGCCGCGCGTCAGAAGAAGGCGCCTTCCAACACCACGCTTCTCGGGTTTGTCCGGCCCGTCTGGGCCAACAGCGTGGTGCCGATCAAGGGACCGGGCTACTTCGCCAAGTTCGAGGCGCGCACCCCTGAGGATCTCGCCGTTACCCGGCTCAAGGGCCTCAAGCTCGCTGTCTGGGCGGCCATCCTTTTCTGGAGTGCGGAATTGATCTTTGCGCATGGAGTGAAAGGACAGTTGGGGTTTCCCGGCTTTGATGCCGTGATCCTGGCAACGGCAGCCGGGGAGGGCGGCTCGACCGGGTTCAACTGGCTTGCTCTGTTCGTTCACTTCCTGGAAAAGGTACTCCTCGTCGGGGCATCGATCCACGCGCTGGTCGCGCTCATCCGCGTGATCGGCTTCGGCATTCCGCGCGGCATGGTCAGCCCGCTCGCCTCCCGCACGATCTCGGAGTACTGGGGCCGGTACCTGTTCTATTTCAAGGAACTCCTGTCGGACTTCTTCTTTTTCCCGACGTTCCAGCGCTGCTTCAAGAATTATCCGCGCCTCAGGATTGCGTTTGCTACCTTCATGGCGGCGTTTGTCGGCAATGTGCTGTTCGACATGATCAGCGACGCGGGCACCTTCGGTCTGAACGGCTTCGGCGACACGATCGCGAAGTATTACTCCTATACGCTTTACGCCGGTCTGCTGACCATCGGCATCATCTGGTCCCAGATCTGGCAGTCCAAGCCGCGTGCCGAAGACGGGTTCTTCCGCTACCAGGTCTGGCCGCGGGTCATTGTCATCGGCTTTTTCGCCGTGCTTCAGGTCTTCGACGATTCCTCGGGGATCGTCCCGTTCGAAGACCGCCTTGTTTTCTTCCTCAGCCTATTTGGAGTGGCCTAATGTCCAGAAACCCCGCACAGCTTGTTCGAACAGCGATCTCCGAGCTTCTTGTCGAAGCCGGCCAGAGCCCGGACTTCGATGACGACGAGTCGCTTTTCGACAGCGGCAAGCTCGATTCGCTGGCCGCCGTGAAGCTTTTGACCATCCTCGAAGGCGAGCTTGGCGTCGACCTGAGCGATCCGGATTTCGAGGTCGAGGAGATCGACACCTTCGCCGCGATCATGGCGCTTGCCAGCGAGCAGGCAACTGCCTGAGGCATAAGGCGCGCTCGGCCTAGCTCCGGGGGATCGTCAGGGAAGGGGGAACGGCATTGGCTCCGTCGCGGCGCTTCACCGACACGCCAAGCGCAATTGCGCCCAGCACCAGCACGATGCCCGCCCATTGCCAGATGCTGAAGATCTCGCTCATCCAGATCGTTCCGATCAGGGTCGCGACCACCGGGCTCGCGAGCGCCAGATAGGCGCCGCTCGGGCCCAGCCGTGTGATCCCGCGGTTCCAGACGTAGTAGGAGAACGCGGTGCCAAGCAGGATCAGCCAGAGATAGCCGCCAATCACCGGTCCGTCGGGAACCGGCGGCACCCCCTCCTTGATCCAGGCCACCGGCAAAAGGATCAGACCGCCCAGGATGAGCTGCCAGGTGGCCATTTCGAGCGGCTTGCCGTCCCGGCCCCAGCGGTCGATCAGCACGGTTCCGACCGCCATCGAACAGGTGCCACCGATCGCAGCCAGAACGCCAATCAGGTCGGGCCTGTGGTCCGATGGCGAAAGCACCAGCAATCCGACACCGGCCACGCCGGCAATCCCGGCCACCACCTGCAGCGGATGCGGAAGCCGACGGATCAGGATCGAGGACAGCGCGATGACGACCAGCGGCTGCACGGCGCCAAGCGTCGCCGCGAGCCCGCCCGGCATGCGTCCGGCGGCCACGAACAACAGCGCGAAGAAGAGCGCCATGTTGAGCGTGCCAAGCACCGCATAGCGCGCCATGACCTGCGGCGCGGGGATCCGCGGATTCATGGCAAGCAGCAGCAGTCCCCCGGCAAGCGCCCGTATGGCACCGACGAAGAAGGGATGGTCGGTCGGCAGGAACTCGGTGAAATTCACATAGGACGTTCCCCACAGCATCGGGCCGAGGACGGTGATCAGAATGGTACGCAGCATTTCGGGGAAGGGCCTTCAGGTGGTGGTCCGGCGACCATACAGGTCCGGGCCGCGCTTGCAATCTCTGAAGGCCCGCTCGCCACTTGCCCCGGAGCGAACGCCGGCCGCTGCTGGGCGCGCCTGGAGCAATTCCGGCGAAGGCGGGAATCGGTTTCGCGTCCGGAATTGCATGAAAACAACAGGCCAGGGCATTTTCGGTGATCCGGTCTTCGCCGGAACTGCTCTAGCCGATATTGCCGGGCCGCATGCCCTCTTCCAGCAAAGCCACAACGCGTGCCGCTGCCTCCTGCTTGGTGATCTGGCCGTCGCCATTGCGATCGAGCCCGCGATTGAGCTTGTAGGCGCGCGACCCCTTTCGAAACAGAACGTGACTTGAGGGTTTGCCGATGGCGCGCGGATAAAGCACCGCCATATAGGCGCTCTGGATATCGCCGATCCGTCCGCGATACGGCGCCAGATATGCCTCTACGTAATCGAGCTGGTCTATGGCGTTCATCTGCGCCAATGCGGCAGTCGTCGTTCCAAGGCCTCTGGCGGTTGCCGGCATGAACTGGATCAAACCCGTCGCGCCCGATCCGGCGCGGTTCACGATCGTCGGATCGAAGCTGCGGCCGGTCTCGAAAGCCATGATCGCCATCAGGTGATCGGGCTCCATCTGCAGCCGTCCGGCGATTTCGATCACCTTCTTCTTGAAGGCGTCAACCACCTTGGCGCCCCAGGCAATCTCTGCGTTGGTCCCGGTCGGGCTCCGGAGGATCTGGGGAGCCAGCGGCTCTGGTCGGGGGGCAGGGGCGGGCCGGCCCGGCGCAACGGGCCGCCAGAAGATGAGGGTTGAAAACAGGGTTGAGAGGAGGGAAGGACGGGCCATGAGTGTCTCCGCTGTGCCGGTGCACCTGGACTGGTGCTCAACACGAGTCTAGGGGACAGCAGGACCCTGTGGATGTTTTGACGTGCTGCCGGTCATGTTCGCGCCTTGACGTCGGGCGTAACCAGCAGCGATCCGCGGAGGTTTGCTTCGCGATGTCGAGCCCGGGAAAGAGAATGATATCAGTTGTCTGCCCAAGACAGGCCGCCATCGCGCCGTGGGCCGCGAGCCTGTCGGGAAATTTCCCCGAATCGACGCCGCTCATGCCTTCGGCATCGATTTCTTCCCCGCCACTTGCCCAATAGGCCCGGTTCTGCAATCAGTCTGCCCTTCAATCCCGCGCCCCGAGCCGGTCAGAGCTTCCAAGCCAGTGCCAGGAAACAGAAGCCATGCAGAATCCCGTTCTTGTCGAAGTCACCCGTGGGCAGATGGTCGAAAGCCGTCATCGCGGCATGGTCTCGGTGGTGGATGCGGGCGGCAAGTCCGTAATGGCGCTCGGCGAAGTGGCAACCCCTGTCTTCCCGCGTTCGGCGGTCAAGGCCATGCAGGCGCTGCCGCTCGTCGAATCCGGCGCCGCAGACGCCTATGGATTCGGCAACAGCGAACTGGCGCTCGCCTGCGCCTCGCATTCCGGTGAGCCCGAACACATTCGGTTGGCCGGCGAGATGGCGGCCCGCGCCGGCCTCTCCGAAGCCGATTTCGAATGCGGGTCGCATTGGAGCACCGAGTTCAAGGTGCTGCTAGAGCAGGTCCGCTCAGGCCCCAAGCCGAACCAGCTCGGAAACAACTGCTCGGGCAAGCATGCGGGCTTCCTGTGCCTGGCCTGCCATTCGGGCGTCGATCACCACGGCTATGTCGGATACGATCATTTCGTCCAGTCGACCATCCGCGACGTCATGGAGGATTTGACCGGCGCCAGCCTCGGCCACGACAATTGCGGCACTGACGGCTGCTCGATCCCGACCTACGCCGCTCCGCTCGACCGCATCGCCCACGGCTTTGCCCGGATGGCGACCGGCAGGGGTCTCGGGCAGGAGCGCGTGAAAGCGTCCCGGCGGCTGATGTCGGCCTGCATGGCGGAACCCTTCTATGTCGCAGGCACCGGCCGCGCCTGCACCGAACTGATGGGCATCGCGCCGGGCCGCATCTTCGCCAAGACCGGTGCCGAGGGCGTTTACTGCGCGGCAATTCCCGAAAAGGGCTACGGCATTGCATTGAAGTGCGAGGACGGCGCTACCCGTGGCGCCGAGGCGATGGTCGGCGCCGTGCTCGCAAAGCTGTTCGATGACGACGCGGATCTCTCGGCGCGCCTTTCCGCATGGGCTGAAAAGCGGATGAACAACTGGAACGGGATAGAGGTCGGCACAATCCGTCCTGCGGGGGCGCTGGCCTGAGCTGTCGCGGCACAAAGCCCCAAGAACATCGCTGCGAGACATTCAGGCCGTGCTGGCATCCTCGGGAACGCCGATGCCCGCCGCCTCATGCGGTGGTCCGCCCCGCCGCACGGCCCCCGGAGAGTGACCGAACACGCGTTTGAACGCCCGGCAAAACGCCGCCTCGGACTGGTAGCCGAGATCCTGCGAAATCGCGGCCAGTCCCTGCGTCGTGTCGATCAGCTTTCCGCGCGCGATCCGCATGCGCCATTCGGTCAGGTATTTGAGCGGCGTCTGCCCAACGAGGTCGGAGAACCGCGCCGCGAAGGCGGAGCGCGACATGCCCGCCCGCATCGCAAGCTGTTCCACGCTCCAGTCGATGCCGGGATTGCGGTGCATCAGCGCCAGTGACCGGCCGATCTGCGGGTCGCGCAGCGCCGCGATCCAGCCGGTGTCGGACGCCGATCCGCTTTCGAGCCAGGTGCGGATCGCCTGGATCACCACCACGTCCGAGAGCCGCGTGATCACGGTTTCTCCGCCGGGTTTGAGCGAAGCCGCCTCGTTGGCAATGAAGCGCAGCGTGCTCTGCAGCCAGCCCCCGGCCTGATCGTCCCAGGCGTCGATCATGATGATCTCCGGCAGCAGCTTGAGCAGATGTTCGGCGGCAACGTCATCGAACCGGACAACGCCATACATGGTGCGCGTCAGCGCACCGCCGCCGCCGTAGCGCATGATCTCGTAGCGCTCGCTCACCTTTTCCACCGGCTGTTCGAACAAGGGCGCGCCCTCCATGCCCTCGGCACTGGAAATCACGTGCGGCGTGCTGTGCGGGATCAGCGCAAGGCTTCCCTGGTTGAGAAGTTGCGGCGCATGACCCTCGAGCGTCAGCCAGCAGGAACCGGAGGTAACGGTCACGAAGATCATCACGCCCTCGATCCGCGGGATGGCGATCGCCCAGGGGGCTGTTAGTTCGCCACGGCAATAGAGCGTGCCTGTCAGCCGCAGCATGTGCAGCGTTTCGGCCAGTGGATCGGAGGTCTCGGGGATGTTCGGATCGGGAGTGGACATGCATAAGATTTAGCCTCTGATTTGCGATCTGTCCAGCAGTTTGGACGATCTGCAAATAGATGCGGCTTTTCGATCATTGTTAATCCAGAAACGGCTGGCTAGATGTCGCTCATCATCATTCAAGCAACGGAGCAACATCATGAAAGACCAGAAAATCCTCGTCATCGGATCAACCGGAAAGACCGGCAGCCGCATCGCCGCATCGCTCAAGCAGGAAGGCTACGCAGTCCGCGAAGGCTCGCGCAACGCCGCCATCCCGTTCGATTGGGAACAGCCCGAAACCTGGGGCCCGGCGCTCGAAGGCGTTTCGTCTGCCTATGTTTCCTATTTCCCCGATCTTGCCTTCCCGGGAGCTGCCGAAAAGATCGAGGCGCTGACCCGCGTCGCAAAGGCCGCCGGCGTGCGCAAGCTCGTGCTTCTGTCCGGCCGCGGCGAAGCCCATGCCGTTGCCTGCGAGGAGATCGTGCGTCATTCGGGCCTTGCCTTCACGCTGGTTCGCGCCGCCTGGTTCGCGCAGAACTTTTCGGAAGGCTATCTGCAGGCGCCTGTCCTCGATGGCGTCGTTGCCCTGCCGGCCGGCGATATCAGGGAGCCGATCGCCGATGTCGACGACATCGCCGAAGTCGCCGTCGCAGCGCTCACCGATGCCCGTCACGACGGCGAGCTCTACGAGATCACCGGTCCGCGCCTGTTGGGCTTCGCCGAGGCCGCCGCAGAGATTTCCCGGGCTGCCGGCATTCCCGTGCGCTACCAGCCGATCACGCTCGAACAGTTCCATGACGGCATGCTCGAAATCGCCGGCCCGCTCGTCGCCGACGTGTTCACCGAGATCTGCCGCGAAACGCTCGACGGCCACAACGCCTATCTCACCGACGGTGTGCAGCGAGCCCTTGGACGGCCGGCAACCGATTTCGCCGAGTTCTGCCGCCGTGCTGCGGCAAGTGGTGCCTGGAAACAGGCAGCCTGATCCTCAAACGCGCTCGACCGGGCTCCACCCCGGGACGGGCGCAACTCACGAAAGGAACACCCCATGCCAGTCTCCATCCTCCACAAGACCGTACTCGTCATCGCGGGATTGACCGCGCTTGTCATCGGCGGCTCGCTGCTCGCCTCGCCGATGGCCTTCTACGCCGGTTACGGCATCGCTCTTCCGTCCGACGTCAGCCTCACCAATGAACTGCGCGCCTCCGGTGGAAGCATCGTGATGCTCGGTCTGCTCATCCTGGGCGGCCTGGCTCTGCCGCGCTTCACCACGGCCTCGACACTGTTGGCTGCCGCCATGTTCCTTGCCTATGGTGCAGCCAGGCTGACCAGCATCGGCATCGACGGTCAGCCGTCGGGAGGCCTGGTGACAGCCATGGCCGCGGAACTCTTCGTCGGGGCTGCAAGCCTCTTCGCCCTGATCGCAGCGCGCAAGCCTGCCTGACGCGTCTCGCCCGGCCGTCGCCGTCGCGACCGGCCGGGCCTTTCTCAAACCCCGCGGCGTCTTCACGCCCGCCAACCGAAAGCCACCGCCATGTCTCTCTGGTTCATCCTTCTTTGTGCCGTCGTCCTCGTTGCCTATGCCGCGATCGGCGGCGTGTTCCTCGCCTTTTCCGATTTCATCATGCGTTCGCTCGATCTTGTCCGGAACCAGTCCGGCATCGAGGCCATGCAGGTCATCAATGTCGAGATCATGCGTTCGGTCTTCATGGTGCTGTTCATGGGGCTCGCCATCGTTTCGGTCTTGCTGATCGTCTACGCCTGGCTTTACGTCGATGGCACACCCGGCCGGCTGATCATGCTGTCCGGAGCGGTCTACATCGCGGGCGTGTTCGCGCTGACCGCCGCTGGCAATGTGCCGCTCAACAACACCTTGGCCGGCCTTGAACCGCAGACTGGCGCCGCTCTTTCCTTCTGGAAGGAAAGCTATATGACCCGCTGGGTCAGCCTGAACAGCGCCCGGACGATCGCCTGTTTCCTCGCCTCTGGACTGACGCTAGCGGCGCTGGTGATCCGCTGAACCGATGCGGATCGGGACCGAATGCCGCCATCGCCTTGAACGGCAGCCATCCGCCCTCTATGTCACCCATGGGTCCTCTTGGATCTTGCCCAATCTCGGTCCGCCCTGCTGGCATCGCCT
Organism: Hoeflea sp.; assembly: GCA_040216675.1. GTDB lineage: Bacteria > Pseudomonadota > Alphaproteobacteria > Rhizobiales > Rhizobiaceae > Hoeflea. The sequence goes on from JAVJOR010000004.1 coordinate 823,041, forward strand.
TGCAGGGCGCTTTTGATCATGGAGTTCGTCTTGTCCGCATTCAAGCATCTGCCTGTCGCCCCCGTCGCCGAAAAACGCCCCCTGACTGACGCAAGGCATGGCATATCCCGCAATGACGACTACGCCTGGATGCGCGACGCCAACTGGCAGGCCATGTTCAAGGACCCCTCGACCCTCGATCCGGCGATCCGCGCCCATCTTGAAGCCGAAAACGCCTATCAGGGCGTGGCCATGGCGGATACCGCGGACCTCCAGAAGACACTGTTTGCCGAGATGCGCGGCCGCATCAAGGAGGACGACAGTTCGGTCCCGGCTCCCGACGGTCCCTGGCTCTACGGCGTGCGCTTCGTGACCGGCGGCGAACAGCCCAGGCACTTCCGAATTCCGCGCGATGCGGGGAGGCCGGGCGAGGCCTCCGAGCAGGTCACGCTCGACGGTGACAAGGAGGCCGAGGGCAAAGCCTATTTCCGGCTTGCCGGCACCGGCCATTCCCCCGACCACAGGCTGATGATCTGGGGGTATGACGACAAGGGGTCCGAGTTCTTCACATTGAGGATCCGGGATCTCGAAACCGGAGAGGATCTTTCCGATCTCATCGAGAACACCGGTGGCGGCGTTGCATGGTCGGCCGGCTCGGACGGGTTCTTCTACACCGCCGTCGATGACAACCATCGGCCAAACCGGATCTATCATCACCGGATGGGGACCACCCAGAAGGAAGACACCCTGATCCGCGAGGAACAGGATTCGGGCTTCTTCATGAGCGTGTCGGGCTCAAGTCTCGACGATTTCGTCTTCATCACCGTCAACGATCACGAGACCTCCGAATGCTGGGTCCTGCCTGCGAACGATCCCGCAGCGACGCCGCGGCTGGTTGCCGCGCGCGAGACCGGGGTCGAGTATTCGCTTTGTGAAGGCGGGGAGGTGTTCTTCATCCTCACCAATGCCGATGGCGCCAAGGACTTCAAGATCATGCAGGCGCCGGTGGATGCACCGGAAAAGAAAAACTGGCAGGAGGTGGTGGCCCACAAGCCCGGACGGCTGATCCTGTCGGTAAGCGCCTATCGCAATCATCTTGTGTGGATGGAGCGGGAAAATGGCCTGCCGCGCATCGTCATCCGTGACCGGACGACCGGCGAGGAACATGCCATCGCCTTTGACGAGGAGGCCTATGCGCTCGGCTTCCAGGGGTCGATGGAATACGACACCGAAGTGGTGCGCTTCAGCTATTCCTCCATGACCACGCCGTCGGAACTCTACGATTACAACATGCGCACGCGGGAGCGCACGCTGCTCAAGCGTGACGAGGTCCCTTCCGGCCACACGCCCTCGGACTATGTCACCCGCCGCGTCATGGCCCCCGCCCATGACGGCGAGGAAGTCCCGGTCACGCTGCTTTACCGCAGTGACACGCCGCTCGACGGCACCGCGCCGTGCCTGCTTTACGGATACGGGTCCTACGGCATCTCGATCCCGGCGGGCTTCAACACCAACTGCCTCTCGCTGGTTGATCGCGGCTTCGTCTACGCCATTGCCCACATCCGTGGCGGCAAGGAAAAGGGTTTTGGCTGGTACGAGGCCGGCAAGCGCGAGCGCAAGGCCAATACCTTCCATGATTTCATCTCCGCAGCGCGCTATCTCGACAAGGAAGGCTTCACCGCCCACGACCGGATCGTGGCCCAGGGCGGCTCGGCCGGCGGCATGCTCATGGGAGCGGTCGCCAACATGGCGCCCGAGGCATTCGGCGCGATCATAGCGGCCGTTCCATTCGTCGACGTGCTCAACACCATGCTTGACGATACGCTGCCGCTCACGCCGCCCGAGTGGCCGGAATGGGGCAATCCGATCGCGTCCGCCGAGGACTACCGGACCATTGCCGCCTACTCGCCCTATGACAATGTCTCCGCGCAGGCCTATCCGCCGATCCTCGCCGTGGCGGGCCTCACCGATCCGCGTGTCACATATTGGGAACCGGCCAAGTGGGTGGCGCGTCTCAGGGAAATGTCGACCAGCGACGCGCCGGTCCTGTTCAAGGTCAACATGGCCGCCGGTCATGCCGGCGCATCGGGCCGGTTCCAGCGCCTCGAGGAGATCGCCTTCGAATACGCTTTTGCCCTGAAAGTCGTCGGCAGGACATGAGCGGGACAGATGTTCCGGGATAGGTCAATCCGGGCAAAACTGTCAATTCTTGTCCCGATGCTGTATTCATCGGATTTTAGCTAAATCTTTACCAACCGGGTTAAGTGAAAACTCACGGGCCTCGCGTATTTTCCGCAAATGGAAAATGTAACGAAGCGAGGTCCATGATGGGCATTTCTAAGCTGAAGTTAAGGTTCCGCGATATCCTCAACCAGGAGGGCGGTAACTTCGCCATGATGGCGGGTATCCTTGTGCCTGTGGTATTTGTTGCCGGAAGTCTGGCGATCGACACGACAAATGCGTTGTCCATGAAGACCCAGCTGCAGAACGCAGCCGACAGCGCGGCACTTGCGACCACCACCCAACTGGCCGAAGGAACAATCACGGAGGCTGAGGCGAAAGACTACGCGACTGCCTTCTTCAATGGCCAGGTGGCTGAAGCCACCCGGAATTTCGATGCGTTCTCAGTCGTCCCGACTGTGACCATCACCCAGACCGGAACGGGTAAGAAAACCGTCTGGAACGTTGAGGTGGCCGCCGTCGGTTCGCAGAACTCCTCTGCCCTGGCAAAGATTGCCGGCAAGGACTCGCTCGATGTCACGATCAGCGCGACGTCGCAATCGGCGCGCGACGCCTCCAACCCGATTTCGATGATGCTGGTGCTCGACCACTCCGGCTCGATGGGCTGGGCCTCGGGCAGGACCACCCAGGAAACCCGCCCGCGTTATTGTGGTTGGGGTTGGTACCGTTATCAGTGTGGCACCGAGACGTACGATGTGGACGTGCCCAAGATCGAAGTTCTCAAGGAAGCCGTCGGCAAGCTGGTCAATCATATCGCCGAAGCGGATCCGGATGACCAGTATGCCCGCATTGGCGCGGTGGGCTACAACAATCAGACCGTCTACAGCGACAAGTTCAACATCACCTGGGACAAGCCTCAGGTCACGGCCTTTGCCAATGGTCTGAGTGCCAATGGCGGAACCTATTCGGTCGATGCCATGAAATGGGCCTATGAGCAGGTAACCGGTGTGGGCGAAGTCAACGCGCACTATTCCAAGAACGGCTCGAAGGATCCATCCAAGTTCATCGTGTTCATGACGGACGGCAAGAACGAGACGGGTTCACCTTCCGGAGATGCCTATGCGGACCGGATGACCAAGGAGCATTGCAAGTCAGCCAAGGACGCAGGAACCACGATCTTCGCGGTGGCGTTCCAGGCTCCGCCGGAAGGCCAGTCCCTGCTGAAGGGCTGCGCCTCGGGCAACAGCTTCTATTACGATGCCCAGAGCGCCGACGAACTGACCAAGGCGTTCGAGGCCATCGGCGAAGAGGCCGTCAAGCTGACCACCCGCCTGACCAACTGAGGCGCAGCCGCCAGGCTTTCAAATCAAACCCCGGGGGATGCGGTGATCCGTGTCCCCCGTTTTCTATGTGCGAAGTGCTATTCCCAGCCGTTCGGCCGGCCCGGCACGGCCTTGAGATAGGCCGCGATCGCCTCCCTGTCGGAGGCTGTCAGTTCGGCCATGTTCTTCTGCACATCGACCATCGAACCGCCGACGCTGTCGAAATCCGGCGTGAACCCGCTTTCGAGGTAATAGGCGATGTCGGAGGCGCTCCAGTCCCCCATCGAGGAACTGTCGGGCGTGATGTTGGGGATCACCCCGTCTCCGTCGGGATTTTGCGCGCCGGCGAGCCATTGGCCGCCGACAAACCCGCCGATCGCATTGCGCGGCGTATGGCATTCGCCGCAATGCCCCGGTCCCTCGACCAGATACTGGCCGCGCATGAGCTGCTCATCCGCATCCGCAAGCTCCACCCGCGGTTCGTCGGTGAAGAACAGGAGTTTCCAGCCTCCAAGAGAACGGCGAATGTTGAACGGAAAGCCGATCTCGTGGGGCAGGGAGGCCACCTCGCTTTCCGGCAATGTCTTCAGGAATGCGAACAGGTCGGCAATATCCTGATCGCTCATCCGCACGTAGGAGCCGTAGGGAAAGGCCGGGTAGTAATGGCTGCCGCCGGGCGAAACGCCCGCGAGCATCGCATCGGCGAAGTCGTTGATCTCCCAGCCGCCGATTCCGGCCTCGGGGTGAGGCGAGATGTTGGGGCCGATGAAGGTGCCGAAATCGCTCTCGAGCCGGACTCCGCCCGACAGCGTGAGCCGTTCCTCGCCCTCCGCCCCGGGCGCCGAATGGCAGGAAGCGCATCCACCTGCCCAGAACACCGTCTCTCCCGCCGCCGGGTCGCCTTCAAGCGCCGCAATCGCAGAGAGACGCTCGGCCTCGACCGGTTGCGGCGCGGTCAGCCCATAGGCCGCCGCCGCAACCGCAAGCACGATCACGCCAAACCCGATCGCCGCCCGCTTCACGGGCGGCGTCCGGTCGTCATGTCATCATCAGCAGACCGCATCAGCTGTTTTTCTGGCGGTAATCTTCGTGGCAGGCGCCGCAATTCTTGGTGATAGGGCCAAACACGGCCTTGAGCCCGTCGAGATCGGCCGGAGCCGCAGCGATCCCTGCATCCACGTCGGTCTTGAATTTCTCCAGTGCCGCGTCGAAACCTGCCCGGTCCGACCAGATCGCCGGTGCCGCCTCGGTCTTGAACCCGGTTTCCGAACCCTCGGGGAACTGGTTGCCATAATCTGCGGCAACTTCGCTCATCGTCGTCAGCGCCGCCATCACCGCATCGGCGTCGAACGCAGCTTCCCCCTTGACCATCTTGGCCATGGCGCCGGTCGCTCCGCCCACCTTCTTCATCATTTCCTGGCGAACTTCCTGCGGTTCGGCGGCGGTTGCAGTGGCAATACCCGCAGCGCCGATCACGGCTGCGGCAAACAGGATGCGAAGTTTCATACGGGTTCTCCTCATATCGTTGGGGCAAGCATCCGCGGCTGCCCTGGCGCTGGTCGGCCCGGCTCATGGCCAGACACCGCATGATTACATGGCGCATATGACAGTGAAGTCAAAAACCTGTGAACACTGTGTTTTTGAATATGCTGATCAATTCATCGTGATCGGCGCGCAAAAAAGCCCGGCGGAACCAACCGCCGGGCAGTGCTCATCTCGCGTCACGCGGATCGCGCTTACGATGCCTTCTCGTAGAGTTCGGCAACATAATCCCAGTTGATCAGGTTGTCGACGAAGGCCTCGAGATATTTCGGCCGCGCGTTGCGATAGTCGATGTAGTAGCTGTGCTCCCACACGTCGCAGCCCAGAATCGGCGTTGCGCCATGCATCAGCGGGTTTTCGCCGTTGGGCGTCTTCATCACTTCGAGCTTGCCGTTCTTGACCGCAAGCCAGGCCCAGCCGGAGCCGAACTGGCCGACACCGGCCGCCACGAAGTCGGACTTGAACTTGTCGAAGCCGCCGAGATCGGAATTCACGGCCTTTTCGAGCGCGCCGGGCATCTTCGAGCCGCCGCCGCCCTTCTTCATCCAGTTCCAGAAATGCATGTGGTTGTAATGCTGACCGACATTGTTGATCAGCCCGGCATTGCCTTCGTCATAGGCAGCCTTGCAGATCTCCTCGATCGACTTGCCGGCGTGCGCGCTGCCATCGAGCAGCTCGTTGCCCTTGGTCACATAGGCCTGATGGTGCTTGTCGTGGTGAAACTCGAGCGTTTCGCGCGACATGTAGGGGGCAAGGGCGTCGTAGTCGTAGGGCAGGGCCGGAAGCTCAAGAGCCATGGGGTCTCTCCTGTAAAAAATGAATTTGTCAGCGGGATAGCTCCCGCATGTGTCGCCATAACAAGGCGTCGCCAGAACATAGGCGCGCGGTTACCTCCTAGCAACGGGCAGTCCTGAAAAAGGTTCCGCCGCGGCCGTTGTGACCGTCGCTTGAATGCTCAGGCGCTCGGCGGCAGCCGCCGTTTTCCGCAGCCCCAGGCAATTGCGAAACGGTGCCGTCGGCATTGGAACCAAACCGGTCCTGCGATGTTGGTGCCACGACGCCGGTATCGTGAAAATCATCCGATGTCGTCAAACTCAGATGCATGAAATTCAGATGCAAAAGCATACAGTTAGGACAGAAAAATGAAAACCAGCTCCATTGTCGCACTTTCGGTCGCAGCCGTGGTCATCGTCGCCGGCGCGTTTTACTTCGTTGACGTCGACCAGACCAGGGAAGCGCGCCTGCCGGATGTCGACGTCAGCGTCGAGGGTGGCCAGTCGCCGGATTTCGACGTCGAGACCGGTTCGGTTGATGTCGACTCCACCGAGAAGGAAGTTCTTGTCCCCAAGGTCGTGATGGAAGAGGAAACCGTCACCGTGCCGACCGTCGATGCAGAACCGGCCGGCTAATTCCTCCAATCGATGCGCGACAGTCTGTCGTGATCACCACCATGAAAAAACGGCGGCGACCGGAAGGGCGCCGCCGTTTGGCTGTCCGGACTGGCTTCGGAAGGCCTTCAGCGCTCGGCAAGCGCAAGCTTGAGCCCCATCGCGCCGAACACCGAGGCAAATCCGCGTTTCATCCACCGCAACACCTGCGGCCGCGTCAGCACCTTGTCGCGCGCCTGGGCGGCGAGCAGGCCGTAGACCACGAACACCGCGAAAGTGAGCGCCATGAACACGCCGGCTAGCCCCAGCATCTCGACCGTCGCACCCGGCGCGCCCGGATCAACGAATTGCGGCATGAAGGCAAAGAAGAACAGCGTCAGCTTCGGGTTGAGCAGGTTGATGAGTATGCCCGCGACGATGATCCGCAGCGGTTTTTGCGTGCCCTCATCCCCGTTCGCGTCGCCCGTCGTCTCCACCGACAGTGCGCCCGTGTCGCGCCACATCTGCCAGGCCATGTAGAACAGATACAGGACGCCGAGATATTTGAGCAGCTGGAAGGCCAGCGCGCTCGCGTGCAGCAGTGCCGCCAGCCCCGCGATCGAGGCCGCCACATGCGGCACGATGCCGAGCGTGCAGCCGAACGCGGCCAGCGCTGCGGCGCGAGCCCCGCGGGTTAGCCCCGCGGCAAGCGTATAGATCACGCCGGTGCCCGGAAGCGCCACCACGATCAGCGTGGTCACCAGGAATTCGATCGACATGGCAACTCCCCCTGCGCCTTTTTCCGGCCCTGTCCGGCCCTGTTTTGCGATGCCCCACAGTGCCGTCGCCGCGCGCCGCGCGCAAGCCGAAACCGGCCCCGGATCAAAGCTCTTTGAAGGTAGAGCTCATTGAATCCCACGCTCCTGCGAGCCGGGCTGCGTGAGAAGCTGGAAACGATGTTGAGGCTCGCACGTTGCGGCGGGGCGCCGCGCCGAAACCGGGTTAGCGCGTGCGGCGGCCAAAGCCAGCGGCCCGGCTTGCCGTGCGGCGCACCGGCAGGGGGTCGTCGGGAAATGCCCCCATCCGCAGCCCCATCTGCCGTAGGTTCTCCGCCGCCTCTCCGATCGCCTTGTCGAATTCGGTATCCGGCGCGATCACCTGCTGGCGCGCCTTGCCGGTGCGGATCTTCTCTGAGGTGAATTCGACGCCGCAGAACCTGCCCCGGTGCCACAGCCGCCTGCATTCCACCTTGTAGCCGTCGATGTCGACATGCAGCGTGAACTGTTCGGGCACGAACCACCCGCCCTCGAATTCGATCTTCGCCCCGGTCTCGCTGAGATCGCGCACCGTGCAGGGAATGGCGCTGAACTCCTTGTTGAAGGCGGCATGCGCGCCCTTGAGCACCCGAACGCGCAGCGCGCGCGGCGCGACTTCGCCCGTCTCCGACGCCGGCTCTGTGGCCGGTCCTGAATAGTGTGGCTCGTGATCGATGTCCTGAGACATACCGCTTCACCCTTGCTCTCGCTGCAGGCCTCCTGGATTCGAGATCTACCAACGCTTTCCTGAGAAACTGTTAAGGGTATAAGGGCGGAGTGGAGGGCGCAAGCGTTGGAGCGGGCCGGGGATATCGCTGTTGAATGCATCGTCTCAAGACCAATCAGGGCACTTGTGAGCGATCCCGAAATACTGCTCAAAGCGGTCTTCACGGTTTTATTTGCGTCCTGACTTTTCCATGATCATTTGCATTACTTCCTCGTATTGAACAACGCGGTTGCAATAGAAGGATAGCGTTTTCTTCGTGTCGCACAGATTTGCGGACATGCACATGCTCCAGGTCACCAGGTGTTCATGGAGCGGTGCCAAATTTACCAAAAGTGCCTGGTATTCGGACTTGCCGAGTGTGCCTCCGGATGCCGAAGCGGCAATCAATGATTTCAATCCCGTCTGTATGCTTTCGGAACCAAACGCCGCCAGCATATTCGAGGTGTTTTCAAAGCGCGCCAAGCTGGTCTCTGAGGATTTGGTCCAGATCCCTATGAGGCCGAAAACCACTCCGATGATAATCGCCGCGGTTTTCACGTATTCCAGCGTAAGTTTTTGAGACTCGATTTTCCTTGAACGCCTTGAGGCGATACTCATTGCCTCGCTCCCTTCATTGCCTCGGCGATCGCAACTGTCTCCATGCTTACCCGTGTCACGCGGGCAAGAAGGTCGATCACGTGCTCCTTGTTGGCGGCAAAGCGGTAGGTGTTGAATTTCTCGCGGATCGTCTGCTCGTTGAGGGAGCCCGAGAGTTTCCTCAGCCGGTCGAGATCATTCGGAAGCTGCTGGTTCATGATTCCCCCGGAAAATCAGCTCCCAACGTTGAACCAGCTTTGCTCTGCCACCTCAAGGGGCACGCAAGACATGCTTTGACCGGGCCTCGTCCGGGGTGCCAGTTCGTAGGGGTCGCCGCCTGTCGGATGCGGACATCATCCGGCGAAGTTCGGGCCGGCGCGCGGTCTGCGCCACCCCCAACTTCCTTTCCAGAGAGGTGCAGCCCGCGCGCGGCTCTCCGGACCCGAAGACAGCCCTTCACCCCTCCGGCACTTTTGTGCGCGGAGCGCTTCGTCGTGATCGCGCCTTGAACGGGCGACGGGAATCGCCTCGGGGCTCGGGATGAACAAAACCCGCGCTGTCACGTTGGCATACAAATGCCCCTCACCGGACACCATGACCGGAGACCATGAAAGGAACCCACCATGAAAAACGCAACCATTCTGGCAGCAAGCGTCATCGCCCTTGGTTTTGCGCCCGCCACCGTCCCGTCCGCCGCCGCCAGCGGCGCAACCCAGGTGGAAACCGGAGCATCGTCTATGACGCGGCCGCGCAGCGCGGACCCGCAGCAGGTCCTCGCCGATCTCCGGGACAACAGCATGAGCGCAGAGGAAATTCTGGGCGTCGATAGGGTCGAGCAGGTCGAGATCGTCTCGCTGGAGAATTTCTCGGGCGCCGATCTGCAGAGGCTTGAGGAAACCCTCGGGAACACGGAAGACGGCATGGCCGAGGTGCAGACCGCCATCACCCGCAACCAGACGCTTGAAGTCGCGCTCGATGGCACCGATGTGATGATCAACGATCTGGTCGCCGCCACCCGGTCCGAGACCGGCGGCGTGACGCTCTATATCGACAAGCCGTCGCTCTGAGCCGGGCATTCGCTCTGAGCCGGGTATAAGAACCGAAACAGAAGCAGCGGGCGCCGCTTTTCGCGGGCGCCCGTTTTTTTGCCGCTCTCATCGGCCTTCGCTCAGGCGATCCTGTTGCGCTCGACCGTCAGGTGGGGAAACCGGCCCGCGCCGGATTTGGCAAGATCGCCGGTCACCACGTCGTTCCAGCGGCAGCCGACAATCGCGCCGCCCGGCACCGCGTCGAACATGTTGTCCGAGACCAGTGCGGCACCGGCGCCCTCGACCACCGAGACCGCCACGCCCGCGCCACAGTCGCGGATCGTGTTGCCGGTGAAATTGACCGCCCTCAGGAACGGCCCCCAGCCCATGAGCACGCCCCATTTGGGCGCGCCCTCGATCACGTTGCCGCTCACCGCCGCATCCGCCTCGATGGCGATGCCGATGCCGAAGCCCGCATGTTGGGCCGGGTAGGGGCCGCGGTCGGACAGGTTGCGGATGATGTTGCCCTGCACCGCGGCCAGCCTGCCGCCCTCGTTGAAATTGGCGACCGAGATCCCCACCGCGCCGCCGTCGATCAGGTTCGAGGCGATTACCGCGCCCTCGAAGGAGAATTCGGCGTAGACCGCGGTCTCGCCAGAGCGGATCGCCTGGTTCGAGGTGATCTGGATGTTGCTCGCCTGGTTTGCCCGGATTGCCGAGAACGCGCAGTCGGACACGTGGTTGCCCGTCACCATCACGTTGCCCGCGCGAAAGATGTTGATGCCGTTGCCGTTCTGCCCGGTGCCGCCGGCCCGGGCCGAAATCCGCGCCACCCGGTTGCGCGCGATGATCGTGCCGTCCTCGCCCGTCGACCAGCGATGCACCAAGATGCCGCCATTGGCGCAGTCGCGCACGTGATTGTCGGTGATCGCAAGGCTGCGGCTTTCGACCGCGTAAATCGCGGCAAGGCCCGCGCCGGAAATCTCCGAACGGTTGATCCGCCCGCCCGAAGCCTCGAGCGTCAGCCCGTAGCCGGCCGAGCCCGCAATCTCCATGTCCTCGATCACCGCATCCGCGACGCCGCGCAGATGGATGAGCCCGGTCACATGGCCGCCGAGGCGCTGGTTGGCGCCGTCGAAGGTGAAGCCGGAGAGTTCGATCCGCCGCGCGCCTTCGGCCAGCATGCCGTGTCCACGCCCGCCGTAAATCAGCCGCGTCGCGCCGGGCACACCGATGATCCGGGCGCCGTCCGGCAGGTCGATATTCGAGATCACGAAGCTGCCGGGCGGCAGCCTCAGAATCCGGCCGGCCGCCGCCGCCTCGTTGATCGCGGCCTGGAAGCGCCGGCTCTGGTCGTCCGCCGCATCGGGCAGAAGCCCCGCCAGATCGGCATCATGGCCACCGCGCAGGTCGACGCGGGAAAACGATAGCTCGGAAGCATCCGCATCCGTGCGGGTCGCAGGCAGCACGGCCGCCGCCAGCGTGGCGGAAAGCCCGGCCAGCAGCGCCCGGCGGTTCATCTCTGGAAATCTCGGATTGAAACGGGTCTTGCTCATGCCGGACATGCAGCAACAACCGTGCCAGTTCAGCCTGTGCCGAAATGGCACAGGGCTGCGGCCTCTTCGGAGTTACTGGCAGATGCTGTAGTCGATCCGGCAGTTTTGCGCGCCGGCGTCGCGGCAGAAGCCCATGGCATAATCCTGCGCCTGGTCTGGTGTGGCCGCTGCACCGAACCAGAAACCGCCCGGCACTGTGGCGAGCGCATGGCATTGCGCGGTCGTCACGTCCTCGACCCGGCAATCGGCTCCGCAATATTGCAGCGCAAAGCCCTCGGCGTCCCGCCGCGCGGGCCCTTTGCCGTGACCGTAGCGTCCGTCCGGACCAACCGCGAATGCCATGAAGCCGGCACCGCCCGCGCTGGCGGTCCGCGCCGAACCGCGGCACTGTTCGAAGATTCCCTCTATCATCTGCCCTTCCGAGCACATGATGCCGCCCCATTGATAGGCCGTGCCGCCGCCGGGAACTTTGACCTCGAACCAGTCATAGCCGTCAAAGCGCACGCCGGTGTTGGCGACGATGGTGACCCGATCGCCCTCGGCAAGGCTGCCGGCAGGCGAGAAATTGGTGCCCGGCCCGTTGCGCAGGCGGCCGCCGAGCGAACGACCGGCCATGTTCACCGGCCGCTCGTTGCCGCCAACAGCGCCGGAAGCGTGGGTCTGGCCGCTGCCCATCTGCGCCGGACGGCAGTCGAACTGCTCCGGACCCATATAGAGCATCGGCGGGTTGCGGTCGTCCATGAATTGCAGCACCTCGGTCGCATCGCGCCACACGCCATCACTTTCCATGCGCAACTGTTCGATGCCGCGCGGGCTTTCGATGCGCGCCGTCCCGGTCTCGGGCTCGATCTCGATGGCGATCGAAATTCCGTTGGAGCCGCAACTGTAGTTGCGGTTTTCCGAGGCTCCCGCATTTCCGCTCAGAACAAGCGCAATGCCGCATCCGAGCAGTGCAGCGACGCCGGTGGAAAGTCTTGAGGTCATGGCAATTCACCTTCTGAAAAAGCATAAGGAAAGAGGTGTCGAAATTCTGTTCTCCGGTCGGAATCCCTGAATGGTTTCCGGCGTCCGATCCTAGTACTTCAAACAAGGATCCCCGGGGTGGTCAAGTCTTGTCCGCGTAAGGTTTTGATTGGCGCCCGACTGCAAAAAATGCGCGTGAGGGCGATCGCAGGGACGGAAATCTGGGCTTTGTTTGAGCCAGATCAAAAACGTGTGATCGAACCCGGTTTAATCTCCATGTCGAACCGGCCGGCGGGAATTGACTGCCGGGAATTGACCGCCGGTTCGAACCGTAAGGAGACACACATGCTCAAGCTCGCTGCAATCGTCTATATCCTCGTCGCCAGCGTTCTGGCCGGCAGCTTCGTGGTTGCCGCGTTGACCATCGGTCGCATGGATGCGCTGTCGATTTCCGGTTCGGCCCTCGCGGGCGCGCTTGTCGCGCTGCCGGTGGCATGGTTTGTTGCAGGCAAGCTGAACAACACTATCCGCCCGGCCTGAGGGGATCGCGGGCCATGTGCCCGTGATGCTTTCAGACGGGATGGGAGGAGCGCGGGGTGCTTGACCTGGGGGCGGGTCGCACCCCGCTGCTTTTTCATCTGCCGATCGCGGAACACCGGTCATTGGTACTACGAAGCAAGTTGCGGTTTCTTTTGCTGGCGATATAGTTTGCCTTTGATGGTAATGTCTTGTGCCGCCACTTGTAATTTCCATGATAGGACTGAAAGTAATCGCAAATGAAAATATGTTGTTCGATGCAGCTGGAGTGCAACGCCATATCGTCAAATGTATGTTGATTTCAAACCTTAAATATTGTCAATTTGTGAGTTCATTTGTAAGTATATCTTTTGAGTGAAAAGAAGGAATTAATTCTTGAAAGAAAATTTCTTGGATGTGGGGCAGTGGGGGCTGTGAGTATCAATGATACCCTAGAGAACTGGATTCGGAATAAAGATCAGAGTGTCCAATCCGGTGCACCTTTTTCATTCGTAAATGCCAAACGGCCGATATTTCTACGTTTGCAGCGGTTTTTTTATCCGGTGAATTCACCTCGCGCGATGCCAAGAGCAGACCAGTTATTGGTATGGATAGTCATCGCCTCCGTATTTTTCCTGATCTATGAAGGCATAGCTTGGCTGAAAGAATGGCCAATCAGTCACGGGCTAATAGCGGCAAGCTCCGGCGTATTCCTACTTGTTTTTGGCGCAGAATTCATGTGCCGTCTGTACCTCCGTGGTGTCTACTATCTGAAAGAGTGGTGGTGGATTGATCTAACTGTGATCGTCTCGGACGCCGCGATCTTAAGTTACTTTTTCTTTACCTATTATTATGGTGAGCCCGAGAGCGCGGCGGCAGCAGCAATTGCTAAAATCCTCAGATTACTCAGGCTGTTTCGGTTACTTCGAATTGCGAAGCTGATCCGGTTTATCGGGCAACGCAGAAATCTGGCGCGGATGGCACGGCGTTTCTCGCCCTATCCACTTGCAGTATTGTTCACCGTTTGTTGGGTGGCGTTTTTCGGGATTTGTCTTCTTCTGCTTACAAGTCTCTATTTTGGTTCTGACCCTGGCATGATCGTCCGGCTGCTTTACGGGGAAGTGGCGAGTATTATCGGGTTTCTCGCCAATCCGGGCGTCGAGAATCCGGCGCTCCGGATCGCCATAATGCTGGTTGCTCTTCTCATTGCGGCCTTGATACTGAACGTTTCGGGCCTGCTTTTCGTGCCGATACTCGACCGGTTGAAAGCTCGGAGAGCGGAGCTTGAAAACGAAGTTTTCCTGGCCAATCACATCGTTATTTGCCTGAATGATTACGACAGCTTTGCGGGTATGCTTGAGGAGTTCATTCGAGTCTTTAGAGGATATGCCGCTCGGGAAGTAATTGTTCTGGTATCTGAAGATACCAAACTTCCTGAAGAAGATAGCGCGGATTCGCGCCTGCGATTCATTAAGGGCAACCTTTCGTCAGTCGGTCTTTGGTCCAAAGCTTATCCGGACAGGGCTGACGCGATCATCGTCTTGGGGGAAGGCGAGATACCGACTGATGACCTTCCTGTTTTGATTCGAACCGCTGACCAAAGCGAGCTTCGCCAAGTTCCGATCTTCGCCGTCAGCGCCGAAGGCAGCGAGGTTACGCGGAAGATTGCAAGTGGCGATCCTTTGTTCAGGGTAATCAGCGTATCGGCCGTCGAACTGCAGGAGACTGTGCGGCAAATGGCATGGGACAGGACATCCCTGCAATACGCCTTGCTCAACCGCCTTATCATGCTCTTCGATGACAAGGTCGGTTTCCCAACTCTGTCAGAGCGCACAGGCAGCACCGAGCCGGCCGCGCGCCTTGAGGCTCTCCTTGCTTCGATGGCAGATGATAAGTTCACGGTCGAGCGCAACGACCGCTTCAGTATCCGCCTCGTACCAGGGGAGGAAAATGCTGAAGTCAACGAAGTTCATATGATGCAAGCCGTTGGCGCAGCATTGCAACAGGATCCCGCAGCAGCCAGCAACACCAATATTTTCCTATATGTTGCAACGCTGGATCTCTTGCGCTGGAACGATATTTTTGCAGCAGACAAGAACAAACATGTTTCGGTGTTTGCGATAGAACTGGCTTTGCCGTTGGCAATATACCACGAGATGGAAATGCCGGGTGCCTTGGATTGCTGGGTTGCGGAGAAAGATCATCTGCTGGAATTCGTGCTTGCACCGAAACGCGAAAATCGCTGGCACAGCGCCTCGGATGTCGCCCAATTGCTCCCCTCCGATGTTCGCGAGAACCTCCAGGTCCTCGCGATTAGATCCGGGTCGGACCGCGCGACGCGTCACGAGATTTTTGCCAATGGTATCAATAGTCGGATCAGGATAAGTTCGGGGGATGTGGCGCTTGCACGGCCAGCCGGTGACAAGCTCTGAAGGTCATTTTTGACGATTGCGAGACCAGTCGACGCTGTCGTAATCGCCACTGCCCGGGAGAAATCCGGGCAACAAAAAATGCCCGGCATCAGCGCTGCCGGGCATGAAAACTCAATGGTTTGGACCGGGCTCGGTCCGAAAGGCTTACACGAACTGAGACAGCCCGGGGATCGAGGCGACGATCTCGTCGACCGCGTCGCCGCCGCCGTTTTCGCGGGCATATCCCACGGTTTCCTTGGCCACGCCCGAGATCTCGCCCATGCCGAGGCCCATGCCCATCAGCTTCTGGCCGAGACCCATCACGCCGCCCATCGACAGCATGCCGTCGGCCGGCGCCTGCGCAAGCAGCGCATCCGAATCGGGAACGGCGGCGAGCATTTCCTTGACCTTGTCGGCAGGTCCTTCCTTGGCGAGAAACGCCAGGATTGCGCCGACGGCCGTCTTTGCGGTCTCCGCGTCGATGCCGACGCTTGCGGTGATGCGGTTGATGAGTTCGTCCATGAGCGGTCCTCCGGTTGCATGACGTTGACGTAAGCGTAGGCCTAATGGTGGTGCTCTCTCATTGCAAGCGCATGACGGTCAAATATTGGCATGCGATGAGCCGTTGTGACGAGGGTGATCGCTTCAGCCCGGCCTTTCCATGCGGAACGCCAACATCGGCGACCCGGTGGCCAAAAAGCGTGCTGTCGGACCGCCCGCTCTGTCCGGCTCCGGCGTTTGCCTCAAGACCTTTGTTCGCGGACGGAAATCCGCTATTGCAATTGCGGGCTCTTGCTGGCGGGGACGAAACAGTATGGCGATAACAACTGGAATGATCAGGTTTGCGGCAACCGCCGCTGTGTCCGGCAGGCTGCTGGCGATCGGTCTGGTCGCGCTCATGGCGGTCGCACTTTCAGGCTGCGAGACCGTGCCCGCGCCGGATGGGCCGAACCCGCTCGCCCAGTTCCGTCTGACCGAGGTCACCGTCGATTTCTCCCGCGCCGACCGGCCGCTTCTGGTGGCCGATCTCGACGGAGAGATCAGCCAGCAGGTATCGAACACAACGCTCGGAGCGGTGGGCACGCGCTTGGGTGTGGTCAACCAGGATGGACGCCAGGCAGCGCTTGAACAGGCGATCCGCGCCAATGTCGAACCGCATGTGCGCGATGCGTTCAATCCGATGATGCAGGGAAGCCGCGCGGCGCGCGCCGTCGTCACCATCCATTCGGTCTTTATCCGCAGCCGCGTCGGCCTGCAGCAGCTCACCGGCGCCCGCGTGACGGTCAACGGCCAGAGGCGTCCCGACAACGCCCAATTTGCAGCCAGCATCGTCATCCATGACGTTGAAACCGGCATTCCTGTGGGCATGGCGGGACCAATCACCCGCACCGAGGACGGAACCATCACCATTGCCGGCGGAGGTCCGAAGGCGCCGCCCTACGGCCAGTCCGCGCGGCTCAACCAGCTTGTGTTCGAATTCGCGCAAGGGGCCGCCAACGTGGTCCGGCGCGAAGCCCGGACCGGCATGTATGACGAGGATGATCAGGGCACCGAAAGGGTGATCTGGGAGCGCCGGTTCAAGCTCTGAGCCGGGCACGTAGCGCACGGGCGAAACGCCCGGGGACAGCCCGGGAGCACAATGCAGGCAGAAGGAGACCGCGCCGCCATGACAACCTACAGCCCCGCCGAGGACCCCGAGGCCGATCCGCGCGTCAAGGCCGTCTTCGACGACATCCGCGCCACCCGCGGCACCAATTTCATCAACAACATGTGGCGCTGGCTCGCGGTTGATCCGGCGCTGCTCGAGCGCACCTGGGCTGAGGTTCGTGACGTGGTGGGCAAGCCGTCATCGATCGACCCGCTCACCAAGGAGATGATCTACATCGCCGTCTCGGTGGCCAACAACTGCACCTATTGCATCCATTCCCACACGGCCGCAGCGCGCGCCAAGGGCATGACTGAAGAGCAGTATGGCGAACTGCTCGCCATCATCGGCCTTGCCGGCAAGACCAACCAGCTGGCCACCGCGCTGCAGGTGCCGGTCGATGACGCCTTCGACCTGTCGACATCCGGCTGACGGCAGACTCCGAATTTCCGACAGGATCCGGCTGAAGCTGCCGGGTTCACCCATCGCCATCCTCCCTTCATCGCCGGCACGTCAGCCGCGCCAGGCAACCGGCAAGCCTGTGCCGTTTCACCGGAAACGTGCAAGGCAGGCCTCCGTCAACGCTCGGTTAACCATAATCGGCGAAAGTTCGGCAACGTTGGTGTTGGGTCTGGTGTTGGAGTTGAGTTGCCATGGTTTCGCGTCTTGTTGTTGTGTCGGTGCTGTCCTGTCTCGCTTTGGCCGGATGTGCCTCCAAACCGCCCTCCCAGCTGAGCGATCCGAAGACCGCTTATGCCCCCGTCGCACCGGGTGAGGACGCGGCAAGCGGCGCGCTGTTCGACAAGTTCGGCAAGCCGAAGGGCGGCAAGAGTTTCGGCCCGCTGGCCGGCCGCACGCTCAGCGTTGCCTCGATTTCCGAGATCGCCCTGCGCGACAAGGAGGTGATCCTCACCTTCGATGACGGCCCGATCCCCGCTCGCACCAACAAGATCCTCGACATCCTTCAAAGCCACGGCGTCAAGGCCACTTTCCTGATGGTGGGGCAGATGGCCGACAGCTATCCCGGCACCGCGAAACGGGTGGTGCGCGAAGGCCATTCCATCGGCGGCCACACCCATGGCCATGCCAATCTGGCAGGACTCAGCCACGAGCGAGCGCTGGCCGAGATCGCCAGCGGCAACTCCGCCGTGCGCCGGGCGACGGGAACCACGGTCGGCTTCTTCCGCTTCCCCTACCTGGCCGATACCGCGGCGCTCCGCCATGATGTCGCCAATCGCGGCCTCGTCATCCTCGATGCCGATATCGACTCCAAGGACTACTTCACCCTGAGCCCGGCAACGCTGGCCGAACGGACGATGGCCAAGGTGCGCAAGCGCCGCAAGGGCATCATCCTGATGCACGACATCCACAACCGCACGGCCGCCATGCTGCCGATGCTGCTGTCACAGCTGAAAGCCGAGGGCTACAAGGTGGTCTCACTCAGATACCGCGGCGTACCGCTCTCCGACGCCATGGTTTCCGCCGCGACCCCAAAGCCCGCGACGAACGCGATTTGAGGTGACCCGCTGAAATCCTTGGCTTTGCTTTGCGCCCCTTGCCTTTTCGGTTCCACGCAAAGACCATCAGCAGCATGACCGATCCCGAAACAGCATCTGACGCGCCATGCCCCTGCGGCTCCGGGCTCAGCCTTGCCGCGTGTTGCGGCCGTTACCATACGGGCGAGCCTGCGCCGACGGCGGAGGCGCTGATGCGCTCGCGCTATGCGGCCTATGCGCTGGGGCGGCTCGATTACATCGAGGCAACCAGCGGCGGATCGGCAGCGCTCGCCTTCGACCGGGCGGAGGCCGAAATGTCGCGGCTGGGGATGCGCTGGACCGGGCTCACGATCCATGATGTGCGCGATGGCGGGCGGACGGACGCGCGCGGCACGGTGCGCTTCACCGCGCGCTACGTCATGAAGGATGCGCCCGGCGCGCTCGAGGAGACGTCCGCATTCCGAAAGGTGGCGGGGCGCTGGCTCTACTGGGACCGGGTGGAGACGCGTACACTCGGCGGGACCGGAGCGAAGAAGCCCGGACGAAACGATCCTTGCCCCTGCGGCTCGGGCCGGAAATACAAGGCCTGCTGCGGCCGGGCCGGGTAGGGGGAACCGCGGCTGCTTTCGTATCATTTCAAGGCAGGCGGGGAGGGAATCGGTCAACGAATACCGTGAGGGCTTCGCCTCATGGCTCGCTCAGCGTTCAAGCCCGCCCGAAATTGCGCCGGTTGCTGGCCTTTCGGCCCCGAATCACTACATTCACGGGTATGACGAACCCTGATGACGACATTCCGTTTTTCGGCGACGATGAACCTGCACCACGCCCGGCTTCGCTAGGTGCCTCGGGCGGGGGCGGCATTGCCGCGCGCGCGCTTGCCGCAAGCCAGGCCGCTCGCGGCGCCGAGCGCCAGCCCACGCCCTATCTTTCCGGTCTGAACCCCGAGCAGGCCGATGCGGTGGAAAGCCTTGAGGGCCCGGTTCTGGTGCTCGCCGGCGCAGGCACCGGCAAGACGCGGGTGCTTACCACCCGCATCGCCCATATCCTCAATCTCGGGCTCGCCTTCCCCTCGCAGATCCTGTCGGTGACGTTTACCAACAAGGCCGCGCGCGAGATGAAGGAACGCGTCGGCGTGCTTGTCGGCGGCGCGGTCGAGGGCATGCCCTGGCTCGGCACCTTCCACTCGATCGGCGTCAAGCTGCTCCGCCGGCATGCCGAGCTCGCGGGCCTGCGTTCCGATTTCACCATTCTCGACACCGATGACGTGATCCGCCTCGTCAAGCAGCTGATCCAGGCCGAAGGCATCGACGACAAGCGCTGGCCGGCGCGCCAGTTCGCGCAGATGATCGACGGTTGGAAGAACAAGGGGCTTGGACCTTCCGAAATCCCCGAGGGCGACAGCCGCGGCTTTGCCAACGGCAAGGGCAGGGCGCTCTACACCGCCTATCAGGAGCGGCTTCAGACGCTGAACGCGGTCGATTTCGGCGATCTGCTGTGCCTGCCGATCCGCATGTTCCGCGCCAACCCGGATGTGCTGAAGGAATACCAGCAAAAATTCCGCTTCATCCTGGTCGACGAGTACCAGGACACCAACACCGCGCAATACATGTGGCTGAGGCTGCTCGCCCAGCGGCCCGCGCCCGAGCGGCCCAACATCTGCTGCGTCGGCGACGACGACCAGTCGATCTATGGCTGGCGCGGCGCGGAGGTGGAAAACATCCTGCGCTTCGAGAAGGATTTCCCCGGCGCCAAGGTCATTCGGCTCGAGCGCAATTACCGCTCCACCGAGCACATTCTGGGCGCTGCCGGCCACCTGATTTCCCACAACGAGGGACGGCTCGGCAAGACGCTGTTCACCGAGCAGTCCGACCCCGAGCACGAGCGGGTGATGGTGCATGCCGCCTGGGACTCGGAAGAGGAAGCCCGCGCCATCGGCGAGGAGATCGAGCAGGCGCAGATCAAGGGCAGGGCCTTGAACGACATGGCGATCCTGGTGCGCGCCTCGTTCCAGATGCGCGAGTTCGAGGAACGCTTCGTCACGCTGGGGCTCAACTACCGGGTCATCGGCGGCCCGCGCTTTTACGAGCGGCAGGAAATCCGCGACGCCATGGCCTTTTTCCGCGTGGTCTGCCAGCCAGCCGACGATCTCGCCTTCGAGCGCATCGTCAATGTTCCCAAGCGCGGCCTGGGCGAGGCGGCGGTGCGCCAGGTGCACGATGTGGCCCGCGGCCGGGGCATCCCCATGCTTGCTGCCGCGCGCGAACTGGTGCTGACCGACGAGTTGAAGGCCCGGCCGCGCAAGTCGCTGACCGACGTGGTCGAGATGTTCACCCGCTGGCAGGCGCTGCTTGAAACCACGCCCGGGCATGAGCTGGCCGAGACCATTCTGGAGGAATCCGGCTACACCGAGATGTGGCAGAACGACCGCTCGGCCGACGCGCCGACCCGTCTCGAAAACCTGAAGGAGCTGATCGAAACCATCTCCGGCTTTGAATCGCTCCGCGCCTTCCTCGAACATGTGGCGCTGGTGATGGACACCGACAACAACCCCGATCTCGACGCCGTCTCGATCATGACGCTGCACTCGGCCAAGGGGCTGGAATTCGAAACCGTGTTCCTGCCCGGCTGGGAAGAGGGCCTGTTCCCGCACCAGCGTGCGCTCGACGAGGGCGGCCGGTCGGGGCTGGAGGAAGAGCGCCGGCTCGCCTATGTCGGCCTGACCCGCGCCAAGCGCCATTGCCACATCTGGTTCGTCTCCAACCGCCGCATCCACGGGCTGTGGCAATCGACGCTGCCCTCGCGGTTCCTGGACGAACTGCCCGAGGCCCATGTCGAGGTGGCGGAGATGGACACGGGCTACGGCGGCTACGGAAGGGGCGGGCGCTTCGGCGGGTCAGGCCATTCCGGCGGCCCTTATGGTGCCTCGCGCTTCGACAAGGCCGAGCCGTTTGCCGGCAATTACAACACGCCGGGCTGGAAACGCGCCCAGGCCAACAAGACCGACGCAGCGAGAGACAACTGGGGCACCCGCTCCGGCCATGCGGTGGAGCGCATCGCCTACGGCGAATCCGGCCCCCGCGGCGCGACCATCGAAGGCGAACTCGTCGCCAAATCCACCGGCACCACGTCGGCCTATTCCATCGGCGACCGCGTCTTCCACCTCAAATTCGGCAACGGCAACATCGCCGCGATCGACGGCAACAAGCTGACGATCGATTTCGACAAGGCCGGGCAGAAGCGGGTGCTGGACGGGTTTGTGGAACGGGTGGGGTGAGCTAGGTAGGAGGATTGCCTCAGCGGCCTGGGGCAGACGTTTGAATGGTTGGGCTATTACCGCTATTGGACAAAGGAGCTCAAGGCATCCGTTGTTTCTACGGCCGCGTGGATCTGTCTCGCTGATACCATATGCTGATCATGAGCCATTCTTGCTCCCAATCCGGTATCCGAATGGGCAGTTATGGCCACTTTCTGAATCTGGCTAGCGACAACAATGAAGATATTGGCATAAAATACATAATCTTTCTCAATGATAACTGTGAGGTTGAATAAGGCGTCCATGCTTTTTCTAAAAATAATCTGGAAATGCAGAAAAAATGGAGAGTTAGGAAATGAAGGGAGATTTGCAGAGTGAATTTGATAAAGTCATAGAAGATGTGCCGCGCCAGTTTTTGGAGCGCACGATCGAAAGTAAATTGCAAGATGCGGGTATCGAACCTACGCCGAAGCGCGTCGAGCGCATCGCAGATGCGATTATGGCTGGTGAAGAGCATTTTGAGATAGAAGAAGACACGCTGCATCCAGGCGTGACGCTCGCCTTTAGTGATGAAGAAATTGCCGAGTTGACGGGATTAATACAAGAATTCTATGAAACACAGTTGCCGGAGGTGATCTCCAAGACGGCGGCTGAATCTGCTGATAAAATTTTCAAGACATTAAAAAGGGATTGGCCTGCGCAAAAGGCTTGGCAAGATGGGCAATTCGCACAATTCAAGATCAATTTAGAATTACGCTGGGGCAATGCGTTCGATTTGTATCGAATGATACTGACATCCGCGAGAGAAGCAGGTGAAGAGTATAGTAACAGACTTCATAGGTCGCGTGCAAAACGTAATCGTAACAAGCGCGTAGCGCTGAGCAGGCTACATGCTCGAGCCTGTAGGGTCGCAGAAGAGATCCTCGTTCTGATGAAAGAAGGTTTTGCTGATGGCGCCATGGCGCGATGGAGAACACTTCACGAAATCACGACAGTTTCGATTTTGATCGCTGATTTTGATGACGAAATGGCAGAGCGTTATCTGCTGCACGAGATTGTTGAAGCAATGCGTGCCTTGGAAATATACGAAGAAACATATTCAGATCTCGGTTTCGGACCACCTTCAAAACGGGACGCGCAACGCACTCGACGCGAATTTGATGCCGTTCGCCAAAGATTCGGTAAGGAGTATTGTACTCCCTACGGCTGGGCTGCAAAGCATCTGGCAATTGATGGCAAACGGTTTTCAGATTTGGAGAAAGCAGCCCGGCGTTCTCACATGCGCTCTCACTATAAAATGGCCAGCCAGAATGTGCACGCTGGTACAAAGGGAATTACCGACCAATTAGGTCTAATTGACGGTTCTCAGGTCCTGTTGGCGGGGCCTAGTAACGCGGGCTTAGAAGAACCTGCGCAGAACACAGTGATTTCGCTCGTTCAGGTTACTGTTTTGTTGTACGGCCAAAATTGGAAAATTGATGATATTTTGTTGGCCAACGTATTTTTTAAATTAAGAGACAAGGCGATTGATGCGTTCATCTTGGCGGGAAGGAAACTCAAACGCGATGAAGATGCACTGCGAAAATGAATCAGGGTCCATTTTGAACGAGCTGAGTATGGTTGGCTTCGCATTATTGCGATTTACGTAAGTGTTTGTCTACCGGCTATGTGACTGGACTTCCACCATCCTCTACCCCTGCACTCTTCCCAACTCCCACACCAGGTAATCCGCGAAAATCCCCACATGTGGGGCGCATGTTGCCTTGTTGCATTGCACGTTTATGGCGATCTCGGGTAGCGGCGGGAAGCCCTCCTGGCCGTCGAGGATGCGCAAGCTTTCGGAGATGATCGAGGCTTCCATCACCGAGATGCCGCCACCGTTGAACACTTTCCTCCCCGCAAAACCGCAGTGAAGCCGTCCACCTCACCCCAATTCCCCAACATGAACCCTCCCTGAATGCCTCCTTCAAGGTCCGTTCAATCGATTTCCTGCAAATGAATGGTATCGTTCAATAACCAATCAGGGGATCAATCGATGAAAACGCTTATCCGCAGCCTCGTTGCCTTCGGCATTCTTTTGGGGGCTCAGGCCGTTGCCAAGGCCGAACAAATTGTTCTTCAGTCCGTGCATTCCGGCAAGTATGTGACAGTCGTTAACGGCAGGCTTGCCGCCACCGCGCCGAATGCGCGACGCGCGAGCCTTTTCGACACGGTGCGGCTTGACGGCAATCGCATGGCCTTCCGCGATTTGAGGACCGGAACCTATCTTCGCGCCGGTGTCGGCAAGGGCGCGTTTCTTGCTCCCGGCAGCCCGCACATTCGCGGCTGGGAGACCTTCGGGGTTCAGCGGCTGCGCGGCGGCGCGGTGGCGCTGCGCTCGGCCCAGAACGGCAAATATGTCCGTGCCGGCGTCGGGGCAGGGTCCCGCCTGGCAGCCGTTTCCCCCCATGCCCGCGGCTGGGAGACCTTCCGCCTTGTCAGCATTCAGGACCTGATCAATGGCGGCAGCGGCAATGCCGGCAACGGCGGCGTCAATCTCGGCGATATTGCAGGCACCTACCGGATCACCCATGTCGCCGCCGAAAACGGATTTCTCGTGCGCCTGGGCCGTGATTTGCGGCGTCAGTCTTCGCTGTCGCTCAGCCGTGGCGGGGACGTGCAGGCGACAGTCGGCTGCAACGGCATGTCCACCAAAGTCCGCGTCCGCAATGGCCAGATCCGTGCTGAAGGCGGCGTGATCGGAACCAAGATGTTCTGCAACGGACAGGGCGTGATGCCGGCCGAGCGCGGTGTCAGCCGGGCCCTGACCGAAAGCCGCTCGGTGGTTCGCGATGGCCGCACGCTGATCTTCAAGGCAGGCAACGGCACGGAGCTGATGCGCTTGCGCCGCTGAAGCGTCCTGCGAAAGGCTTTGTGCAACCAAACTTAGAACCGCCGGCAGGAAACTGCCGGCGGTTTCTCGTGCGGCTTGCGCCGCCGGATAGTTTCCGGATCCAATGTTTCCCGCGCGCATTGTTTCCCGGGAAAGCGGTTTCAGCAAAATTTAGGGATTGGCCGTTAGGCTCCGCGAAACGTGCAGCCAACTCAAACCGGGCCCGATCCAGCCATGCGAATCGAGAAGATCTTCGAAATCCGCACCATGCGCCAGGTGTACAAGCTGATGGCGGTGGTCACGGTTTTTGCGGTGCTGATCCCGGTTCTCACATTTGCCCTGCCATTCTTCCATTATGGCGAGCGCTACATCCGTTTCTTTGCAATTGCGGCCATTCCGGCAACGCTCATCCCGCTTTTCATCACGCCGCCGATCGCCTTCATCATTCTCAACCTGTTCCGCATCCAGACTTTGACGATCGACAAGGTGGACCATTACGTCCGCTACGACACGCTGACCGGGGTGCTCACCCGTGCCTATCTTCTCGGCAAGACCCGTGATGCGCTGTCGTCGGGCGGCGCCTTCCTGATGATCGATGCCGACCACTTCAAGGCGATCAACGACACCCATGGCCATGACATCGGCGACGAGGCGCTCAAGAAGATTGCCGAGGTGCTGCGCAAGGGGCTGACCACCGACGCGCTGATCGGCAGGCTGGGCGGAGAGGAGTTCGGCGTCTTCCTGCCCGGCGCCAGCGACACCGAGGCGGTGGCGGCGGCGGAAAGCCTGTGTAAGCTGATGCGGGAAGAAGGCAGGGTGATCGCGGGCAAGGAACTGGGGTTGACGGTCAGCATCGGCTGCGCGCTCCATCGCGACGAGAACACGCTCGAAAAGACCATCAAGCTGGCCGATTCCGCGCTCTATCACGCCAAGCACAGCGGCCGCGACCGCTACTTCCTCGCCGAGGCCACCGACACCATGCCGGCCCTGATCCTCAAGGACCGCATGGCGGGGTGAACGGTCTGGTTCTCAGGATCTGACGGCCATCAGGTCGCCAGCATCCAGAAGCTGTGGGCGAGGGCGGCCAGCACCAGCACCAGCTGGGCGAGGAACGAAAGCCCGAAACCGCCCGCGCGCTGCCAGCCCGGCGCATCCTCCTGAATGAAATGCCACGCGTGCAGCGCCCGGCCGATGGTGAACACCGCGCCGAACAGGTGCGCGCCGACCGCCGGCATTCCGAGAATGGCCGAGATCGAAAGCAGGATGAAGAACATCGGCATGTTTTCGACCGCGTTTGCATGGCCGCGCATGATGCGGGCGAGATGCTTCACGCCGCCGTCGCCGATGGAGACCTTGTGCTTGCCGCGCAACCGGCCGGTTTCGAACGAGATCCAGATCAGGATCAGGATGTTGAGCGCCACGTACATTCCCACGGCGGCCAGCGCCGGCGTCATCGTCTGCATGATAGGTCTCCAAGATTGGCCGGCAGGCAGGCTGCAGTCCTGGCCGGTTTAACACTCTGATATGATGCATGTACGTTATCGCTCAATTGAAGCCAATTCAGCGCGGCATGCTTCAGCGAAGATGTCTTGTCGGTTGTTCAAGCGCGAACACGTCATCAACAAGTCCGTCCATCCGCTTCTGGATCAATTTCTGCGCGTCGTACAGGCCGCGATTGTAGAAATATGCCCCCATCCGCTCGGCAAAGAACCGAACCAGCATCTCTGCGGGCATCGCTCGGATGTCCTGGTCGAGTTCATCGCGAAAATAATCTCGGATCTCGTCGACCATCGCCCGCGTTTCCTCGCGGCTGAATGTGATTGGTTTCATCACGCGCTCTTTCGGTGCGGGCTGTTGTCCTGAGCCGGGGTCAACGGTGTTCCTCCTCGCTGGCCGCAATCAGGCGCCGGTTGAAATGGGTCACCGCCTTGGCCTGCTCGGCCCAGCCGATGATAAGTCCGTCGTCCTCGGCTTCCGTTACCACCGGCAGGCGCGTATGCCCGCCCGCATCGAAGGTTCTGAGCGCGACCTCCAGCGTGTCGGTTGCCCTGAGCGCGGATGCGCCGGTTTCCGGGTCGAAATACTCGGGCTCCGCGTCGTCGTCGGGCAAGGTCATGAAATCCATCACCCGCACGTTCCTGAGCACTGCCCGGTGCGGCCCGTCCTGCACGAACAGTCCGCGCATTTCGAGCTGCCACTGGAAATAGGAGTGGCCGTGCAGCGCCTGGGTGATGCCGTGGGCGATGGCGACCGTCAGAAGCAGCGCGATCGACAGCGCGTAGCCGCCGGTCAGCTCGAACACGATCACCGTGGTCGAGATCGGCGCGCCAAGCACCGCGCCCGCCACCGCGCCCATGCCGAGGATCGAATAGAGCGCCTGGCTCGACGCCAGATCGGGAAAGGCCGAGGCCGCGATGATGCCGAAAGCGCCTCCCGTCATGGCGCCGAGATAGAGCGATGGGGAAAAGATGCCGCCGCCAAAGCGGGCCGCAAGCGTGATCGAGGTCGCGAGCGCCTTCATCACGATCAGCGTGAGCATCAGGACAAGCGGCAATTGCCCCCAGAGCGCCAGATCCGTGGTCTCGTAGCCCACACCCAATATATGCGGGAAGGCGATGCCGAGAAGTCCCACCATCAGCCCGCCGATGATCGGTAGCGCCCAGACGGGAACCGGAGCGCGACGGGCGATATAGTCTGCCGCAAAAAGCGCAAACTGAAACGCCACCGCAACCAGGGCACAAATCACGCCCAGAAGCGCAAAGGCCGGAAACTCGAAATAGGATGTGATCT
Organism: Hoeflea sp.; assembly: GCA_040216675.1. Taxonomy (GTDB): domain Bacteria; phylum Pseudomonadota; class Alphaproteobacteria; order Rhizobiales; family Rhizobiaceae; genus Hoeflea. Next base: position 850,080 of record JAVJOR010000004.1, read on the forward strand.
GGTAGACCGGCACGATGAAGGCGGCGGCGTCACCGAACCAGGCGCGCGACAGGATCGCGCCTGCCGCCGAGGAGATCACGATGGGCACGAAGGCCCGCATGGCGTAATGGCCCAGGATCACCTCATGGGCGAACAGCACGCCCGCAATCGGCGCGTTGAAGCTTGCCGAGATCGCAGAGGCGACGCCTGCCGCCAGAAGTGTGCGGCGCGACCAGTCCGGCAGCGACATGCGTTCGCCGATGGCGCTGGCAAGCGTGGCGCCCAGATGGATGACCGGTCCCTCGCGTCCCGCACTTGCGCCGGAACCCAGTGAAAAGGCCGTGGCGAAGGCGCTTATTAGGCCCTCGCGCAGCGACAGCCGCCGGCCGGCGAGCGCCCGCGCCTCGATGACGTCGGCCACCCCGCCGGTGCGCCGTGACGGCAGGAACCGGCTGATGATGATGCCCACCACGATGCCGCCGATGACAGGACCGGCCAGGATCATGTACCAGGGCGTGCTGCTGGCCAGCGAGAGGACCTGCTCGGTGGTGTCGCCCAGCCAGTAAACTTGCACCACGCCAATCAGCAAGCGGAAGCCGATCGCCGCCAGCGCCACCGAAAGGCCGATGACAAGCGACAGCAACCAGATCATCGGTTGCCGGCTTTCGAGATAGGCTCTTATGTTGGGTGTCATCCACTGCCGGATGCGGGCCGGTGTGGCGCGGAGGATTTCGATCATCGTTCAGGCCGCCCCGCCTGTTGGCTTGCGCGAAATCCCGATCGATCGGCCTGCACGCTCAGGGCGGGGAAGGGCGGAATGCGCCTCGGCCATTTCCGAGACCTTTTCGAGGATATCGTCGGGCATCGGCGCCACGCGCGGCCCGCTCATGTCGACATGCAGCAGCAAGGTTTCCGACGTCGCCGACAGCCAGCCCTCGACATGCCGGATCTCCTGGTACAGATGCAGCCGCTTGGCGTCGTGATCGATGATCTGCACGCTGGCGCGCACCTCTGCGTCGGGCCGGAGTTCGCGCACATAGCACACATGCGTTTCGGCGGTGAAGAAGCTCATGTTGCGTTCTTCGCGGTAATCCGGGCCGCAGCCGATCAGTGCGAAGGCGTGGTCGACGGCATTGTCGAAAAGCACATTGTAATAGGCCATGTTGAGGTGGCCGTTGTAATCGAGCCAGGCTGGATCCAGCAAGCGCGGCGGCGCTGTCACCGGAGCGTCAAACGACATGATTCCTCCCTCGGCATTGCCGGCGCGACCGGGCGCGCGGTGCAGCTTGCACTGGACAAGTGCGCTGCAGTTTGCACATTACCTGATCACACTGTAGCAGCAAGCACTTGGCTGTTAACGCGGTAAACGCGGCAGGGATCTGAGGGAGCAGGATTGATGGCGTTGAGCAATGTGGTGGCGGGTTTTCGCAACGAAGCGGGGATCGCGACCGTTGTCGGGGTGCTGCAGCAGCGCTTCGGCGACCGGGTGCAGACCGGCGAGGCGTTGCGCGGCCAGCATGCCCACACCACGACCTATATCCCGGCGCAATTGCCCGATGCGGTGGTCTTTCCCGAATCGGCAGAAGAAATCAGGACCATCGTTCGCGCGTGCGCCGATCACAAGGTTCCGGTGATCCCCTTCGGCACCGGCACGTCGCTCGAGGGGCAGGTCAACGCGCCCCATGGCGGCATCTCGATCGACATGACCCGGATGAACCGGGTGCTCGAGGTCAATGCCGAGGATCTCGATTGCACGGTCCAGCCCGGCGTGACCCGCGAACAGCTCAATTCCGACCTGCGCGACACAGGCCTGTTCTTCCCGATCGACCCCGGCGCCAACGCCTCGATCGGCGGCATGACCGCGACCCGGGCCTCTGGCACCAATGCGGTGCGCTACGGCACCATGCGCGACAACGTGATTGCGGTGACTGCGGTCACCCCGTCCGGCGAGGAAATCCGCACCGCACGCCGCGCCCGGAAATCGTCTGCCGGCTACGACCTGACCCGTCTGTTCGTGGGCTCTGAGGGCACGCTCGGTGTGCTCACCTCGATCACGCTGAGGCTGCAGGGCATCCCCCAGGCGATATCGGGCGGCGTCTGCCCGTTTCCGACGGTGGAGGCGGCCTGCAATGCTGTCATCATGACCATCCAGATGGGCATCCCCGTGGCCCGGATCGAGCTGCTGGACGCGCTGCAGATGAAGGCGTGCAACGCCTATTCGAACCTTTCCTATCCCGAAAGTCCGGCGCTGTTCCTGGAATTCCACGGAACCGATGCCGGCGTGGCCGAACAGGCCGACATCTTCGCCGAAATCGCGGCCGATTGCGGCGGCGGCGAATTTGAATGGACCAAGGATGCGGAACGGCGCACCCAATTGTGGAAGGCCCGTCACAACGCCTACTGGGCCGCGCTGCAGCTTCGGCCTGGCGCCAAGGGAGTGTCCACCGATGTCTGCGTGCCGATTTCACGGCTTGCAGAATGCGTGGCCGAGACCCAGGCCGACATCGCCGCAAGCGGCCTGGTCGCACCGATCGTCGGTCATGCCGGGGACGGCAATTTTCACGTCCTGGTGCTGATGGACACCGACAACCCCGCGGAGATCGCCGCGGCGGAAGGGTTTGTCGACCGGCTCAATTCCCGGGCGCTTGCGATGGACGGCACCTGCACCGGTGAACACGGGATCGGCCAGGGCAAGCGGCCCTATCTTACGCTCGAAATGGGAGAGGGTGTCAGCATGATGCGCCAGATCAAGCGTGCGCTCGATCCAGACAACATCATGAACCCGGGCAAGGTGTTTTCATTCGACCCGTAGCCGCCCATCCGTTACATGTCGGGCGATGGGGCCGGTACGTCCGCAACGGGCGCAAGCTTCGCCAAAGCGGAATCGGCCAACGTGAATACGGCCCGTCGCGGGAGGCCGGTCAGGCGAACCCGTAACAGGAGGATCTAAACTGCTCCGCGTATTTGTCATCTTTGGCGGCCTGTTGGTGCTGGTGCTGTTTTCGGCGCTGATCGCTCCCTATTTCATCGACTGGTCGAGCTACAGAACGGCGTTCGAGGCCGAAGCCAGCCGCATCGTCGGCCAGCAGGTGAGGGTGCGCGGCGAGGCGGATGCGCGGCTGCTGCCGTTTCCATCGGTCACTTTCTCCGATGTGACCGTCGGCGATGGCGACCAGCCTGCGATGACCGTGAGCCGGTTTTCCATGGACGCCGAACTTGCGCCCTTCCTGCGCGGCGAGGTCCTGATCTTCGACATGCGCGTCGAAGAGCCTGATGCGGTGGTGCGGATCCTGGAAGACGGAAGCCTCGACTGGGCGCTCAACCGCAAGCCGACCACGCCCGGCGAGACCGTGGTGTTGGAAAACATAGCGATCAACGACGCCAACATCACCGTCATCGACGAGCAGAACGGCCGCACCCACCAGGTCCGCGATATCGACGCGGTGGTTTCGGCTGGTTCGCTTTCGGGGCCGTGGGTGATCGAGGCCGAAGGTGCGCTGGCAGGGCAGCGCGGTGGAATTTCCATTACCACCGGTGTCGCCCGCGACGACGGCTCGATCCGGATGCGCGTCCGCATCGCGCCGGACGGGTACCCGGTGCTGCTTGAAACCGAGGGCGAAGCGCGCGTCACCGACAGCAAGCCGCTTTACGACGGGCAGTTCACTTTCACCGCGCTGTCTTCGGAGGATGGCAGCAGCGCAAGGCCGGAGCGGCCCGTGGTCGTCGCCAAGGGGGATTTCGCCGCTACCAACGAGAGCCTGGAAATCGAGGAATGGCGCGCGGAAATCGGCCTGACGGACGATCCCTACATCGTCACCGGACAGGCGACCATCGACACCGGTCCGGAACCGGATTTCCTGCTGATCGCCGATGGCCAGCAGATCAATATGGACCGCCTCGATGGCGATCAGGAAGAGGGCGTGGAGGGGGCCGCGTCTGCGGCAACGGATGCAGAGCCGATTCCGCTGAAGGACCGGCTCGCTGTCTTGAATGCCCTGATCGACCGTCTTCCGCCGCCGCCGCTGCCCGGACGGGTGGAGCTCAATCTGCCTGCGATTGTGGCCGGCGACACCACCTTGCGGGAAATCTCGCTTCGCGCCCGCCCAGATGGCGATGCGTGGCTGATCGACAGTTTTTCCTCCAATCTGCCGGGGCGGACGGTCGTCGAAGCCAGCGGCCGTCTGGTGTCCGGGGCCGATGCGAGCTTTGACGGTGAACTCACCGTGGCCTCCAACCAGCCATCCGGGCTCGCCAACTGGTTGTCAGGCGAGGTCGATCCGGTGATACGGCGCATGGCCGCGGCGGGATTTTCCGCCACTGTCAGCCTGTCATCCGATCTACAGCGCTTCGAGGCGCTTGAAGTGGTGGTCGGGACGGCCCGGCTCAAGGGGCGTGTCGAACAGCAATTGCCGTCCGAAGGCCGGCCTTCGCTGTCGGTCGAACTGGCCGGAGACAGTTTCGATGTCGATGCCGTCCGTGCGCTGGCGCTGCTGGCGGGCGCGGGTCAGCGGGAAGAGGGCCTGCTCGGCGCCTACAACGTCGCGGCAAGGATCCAGGCCGAGACCTTGCGCATGGGCGAATACAGCGCCGGCGGAGTCGATACCTCGCTTCTCTGGCGCAACGGCGAACTCACCCTCGAGCGGACCACCTTCGAGGACCTTGCGGGTGCTTCTGGATCGTTTTCCGCCAGTCTGATCCATAACGGCGAAGCGCCTTCGGGCAGCATTGAAGGCCGCATCGAGGCAGCGAGCGCCGATGGCCTCTTCGGTCTCGCAGACCGGCTCAGCAATGGCCATGCGATGGTGCGGCGGCTTGGCGCCAACAGCTTTGCCTTCGACGGGCTCGCGGCGGATATCCGGCTTGAGCTCGATCCCGATGCCGGCCCCGCGCTCAGCGTCCAGGGCAGCGCCGGCGGTGGCGATCTCTCGATCACGGCCAGCGGTCAGGGCTGGATCCCCGGCGCAAGCGGGACCCGCGACATCGCGCTAGAGGTTCGCAATCCCGAACTCTACCGGCTGCTCGAGCAGGCGGGATTCGCCGTTGTGCCGCTGGAAGGCGATGGCCCCGCCACCCTTTCCGTCGAGGCAGGCGCCGGGCCCGGCGATGCCGACCTGGAAATTGATGCAACATTGACTGCGCCGGGGCTCTCATTTGCCGCGAGTGGTGCGGGATCGATCCTGGCGGATGCGCCGGCGACCGGTCTTTTCGAGGTCTCCTTCCAGGCCGCTGACTTCGAGACCATTGCCATTCTCTATGGGTTGCCATTGCCCAGCAGCGGTCTGGGATCCGATCTGTCGATGACGGCGACGCTGGCGCTCAACGATGCGACCGCGATGCTGTCGGATATCGAGGGACAGGCCGCCGGAAACGGGTTCTCCGGTGCGTTGAGCTTCGAGCGCGCCGCCGACCCGATTGCCGGCCAGGGCAACCTGCGTGTGGACAGCGCCGACATCGGCTGGCTTTCCGAGCTTGTGCTTGGCCCGTCGCTCAGTGCCGATCTCGCCGGTTCCGATGGCGGAACCTGGAGTTCGACGCCGTTTCTTCCGCTGCAGACCGCGGTGCCCGATTTGCAGATCAGTCTCGAGGCTGCGCGCATAGACCTTGGCCGTGCCGGCTTTGCGGATGATTTCAGCGCCGAGCTGACCACCGGCGACGGTGCGCTGGCACTGTCTGAGGTGGATGGCGCGTGGTTCGGCGGACGCATCGGCGGCGACATGACGCTGACCAACTCGGCCGGCTCGGTGTTTCTCTTGGGCGGCATCTCCGTAACGGATGCCGATCTTGCCCGGCTCGACCGGGCGGTTCGCGGCACACATGCCCTTTCCGGCAGGCTCGATGCAACCGTCAATCTGGAAGGTACCGGAGGCTCGATGCGCGATCTCATCGGTTCGCTTGCCGGCGGCGGCGAACTCGTGGGGCGGGACCTTCTGGTGCGCGGCGTCGATGCCGGTGCGTTCCCGCGCATCCTTGGCGCCGCCGACCGGGAAAATTTCGAGATCGAGGCCGGTACCGTCAGCGCGATGGTCGCCAATTTCATGACCGGCGGTGAAATCCGTGCCGAGCGTCTGGCGATGCCATTCACACTGACCGGTGGCGTCATGCGCTTTTCCAGCGCCGAGATCGTCGACGGCGAGGCGACGCTCACGGGAGACGCGCGCGTCGATCTTGTCGGACTCACTGTGCAGTCGGACTGGCGTCTGGGTTTCGAGCCGGGTGTCGAGGCTGTTGCCGGCGGAGACCCTTCGGTGGTGCTCGCTATCAACGGGCTTCTGGTAGATCCGGACTTTTCGATCAATGCCGTTCAGATGAGCAATTACCTGTCGATGCGCGCCTTCGAACGTGAGCGTCGCAAGGTCGAACTGCTGCAGGCTGGCGTCGTCGAGAAGCAGCGCTTGCGCCGCGAAATCGCGCTGTTGCGCCAGCGTGAGGCCGAGCGCGAGGCCGCAAGACTGGCAGCAGAGGAAGAGGCGCGCCGCGCCGCCGAGGAGGCTGAACGCCGGGCGGCGGAGGAAGCGGTTCGCGAAGCCGAGCGGGAAGCCCGAAGACAGGCAGAGGAAGAGGCCGCGCGGCAGGCACGCGAGGAAGCCGAGCGCCAGGCTGCGGAGGAAGCAGCCCGCCAGGCAGCACTTGAGGCGGAGAGGCAGGCAGCCGAGGCCCGCCGCGCCCGCGAGGCCGAAGCCGCGGCACGGGCCGCAGCACGGGCAGAAGAAGAGGCTGCACGCGAACGCGCCCGCCAGCAGCAAGACAACGGGGCCCGGAATGACGCCACTGCAATCGAGCGGCGGCCGCTTCCCGCTCCCGTTGATCCGCCGTCCGCCTTGGCCGACGAGCCTTCAACCGGCGGATTGCCGCGCCTGCGCTTCGATGACCTTCCCGGTGTCGATGATCCGATCCGAAGCCTGATCGCTCCGGAGGGGTAGGCGGCTTCGCGGGCAAGCCGTCAGGACAAGCCTGTTACATGGGATCCTGACGTTCGGATGTCTCAGTCACGTCAGGAAGTCGGCGATCCGTGTTGAGTGCCCAGTCGAGCACCGCCACGCGAATGGCCGAGGAGAGATTGCCCGGCGTTTCCTGGGAACCGTCGATGTCGGCAATCAGCGCCGCAACGGCAATGCCGCGCTCACCGGCCATTTGCCTGAGTGCGTCCATGAAGGCGTTTTCGAGCGTGATGCTGGTGCGGTGTCCGCGAATGCTGACCGAATGCTTGCGCATCGTTTCGGGCTTGGAAAGCGCCCGCACGCCTAAGAACCGCCGTTGCCGTCCGGCTCCTCGCGCCGCGAGGCGTCGTGATCGCGGGTGGTCTTTTCATTTCTGGCCCGGGCCAGTTCGCGCTCGGCCTTGCTGCGCCCGTGTTCGAAGCGGTTGCGTTCGGCCGCGGCTTCCTTTTCGGCCCGGTCGCGGCGCTTGCGGGCCATGCGCAGATTGACCACGTCGCCGCTCACGCCACCTGTCCCTCAGTTCTTCTTGCGGAAGGAATCGAGCGAGACGACGTCCGCACCGGACTTCTTGTCGGCATCCTCGTCTTCACCGGCGTCCGGCGTATCGCCGGTCTCGTCCTTTGCAGCGGGGTCGACCATGCGCTCGATCGTGCTTGCCAGTTCCGAGCGCTCGTCATCTTCCTGGTCGCTACCGTCATTGGCGGCGTCTTCGAGAACGGTGTCGAATTCCAGTTCGAAATTGACCGACGGATCGTAGAAACCCCGGATGGCGGCGAACGGTACAATCAGTTTTTCCGGCTTGTCCGAAAACGAAAGCCCGATCTCGAACAGCGATTCGGTGACCTTGAGATCCCAGAACTGGTGCTGGACCACGATGGTCATCTGCTCGGGATAGCGTTCCTTGAGCTGGGTCGAAATCCGAACGCCGGGCGCCTCGGTCAGGAAGGTGATGAAGAAATGGTGGTCGCCGGGCAGGTACCCGGTCGCCGCGACCTCGGACAGGACCTTGCGGATGACGCCGCGCAGCGCGTCCTGGGCAAGAATGTCGTATCGAATATGGTCTTGCGGCATCAGCGCGTTCTTTCCTGTCAAATATGCCCCTGACGGGGCTCAGTGTGGTCGGGTCCGGCTTGCGTCCTGTTCCGCACAGCGGTGTTTGTGTCTGGCACTCTTTGTTCCGGAGCGTCAACACCGCATCGCCAGCAACGCTGTGGACCGCCGGCAGCTTTCCGGCGTCGAGTCGACGCTCGACGCTCACCCTGTATAAGCCCAAACCGAAGTTTCCGGAAGGCCGGAGATGCCGGCATCTGGCGAGAGGGTGCGGGGCCAGGGCGTACGGGATGAAAGTGGAGGTTTCTGTTGCCAGGTACCTCCGAACCCCGCCTAGGAGTGCGACCCCCTAGGACTTAATTTGAAGTGTCACACCGCCATTAGGCAGCGAGACGAGCTTCCGCATAGTTGTCGTTTGCAACTACAAGTTTAGCCCGATAACGGTGGTACAATGCCGGACAAAAAGTCGATCTTTACACCCTCGTCGATCCTATTTCGCCCCCATCATCATCCGGCCGCGGCCGATTGGCGTTGTCGCCGGGCCCGAAGGCCGGATCATGGTGGAGGCGCCGGGTACCGCCCCCGGGTCCGAATGGTTTATTGCATCGCTCGTTTATTGTCATAGCTGCGTAAGCAGCACTCTCTATATAGGGGCCTGCACGGGGTTTGAAAAGGTCCGTGGCCCGGACAAGGCGAAGGACATGCTATTGACAGTGACGGCGCGATTGCGAAACATGCATCCATTGCATTTCGACAGTTCAATGCTGTCGGGATGGCGAACGGTCTACAAAGGGGATGAGACATGACTGACTATGCGGCCGATGTGAAGAAATACGATGCTGGCGCATCCGACGAAACCATCGGCAAGATTGTCAAACATCTTGGCATTGCGCTCAGAAGCCGCGATTCGTCGATGGTTGCTTGTTCTGATCCCTCGGAGCTGGCGCGCGTTTCCGAAAAATGGTGCGGCAAGAAACTCGGCGTCACCGGCCAGGCGGCTGACGATGCGGTCGCCAAGGTCTGCGAGATGATGCAGGAAGATCGCTCGAAGGCGCGCGTGACCTTCTATTATCTGGTCGCCAAGGAACTGGGCAAGCTCGGCGAACTCTGATCCCCGAACCAGGCAAGTCTGAAACCCCGTCCCGGCGAACAGGCCGCGGCGGGGTTTTGCCATCTGTCCCTCGTTGTCGGGGACAACCGTCCGGCATCGTTTCGGCGCTGCGCCAACTCGGCTAGGATCGCATCTCCTCGAATCATCCGATGGCGGCCATGCAGCAGTATCACGACCTTTTGCGCCTTGTTCTCGACCGCGGCTCCGATCGCGACGACCGCACCGGTACCGGCACGCGCTCGATCTTCGGTCACCAGATGCGGTTTGACCTGTCGGCGGGCTTTCCGGCGCTCACCACCAAGAAGCTGCATCTCAGATCGATCATTCACGAGCTTCTGTGGTTCCTGAAGGGCGACACCAACATCGCCTATCTCAGGGCCAACGGCGTTTCGATCTGGGACGAGTGGGCCGACGAGAACGGCGATCTCGGCCCGGTCTACGGCGCGCAATGGCGGTCCTGGCCCGCGCCTGACGGGACCACCATTGACCAGATCGCGGGCGTCGTCCGGCAGATCGAGGCCAACCCGTCGTCGCGCCGCCATATCGTCTCGGCCTGGAACCCGGCTGAAGTCGACAACATGGCGCTGCCGCCCTGCCATTGCCTGTTCCAGTTCTATGTCGCCGACGGCAGGCTCTCCTGCCAGCTCTACCAGCGCTCCGCAGACATCTTCCTCGGCGTGCCCTTCAACATCGCCTCCTATGCGCTGCTCACCATGATGGTGGCCCAGGTGACCGGCCTGAAGCCGGGGGACTTCGTTCATACGCTGGGCGATGCGCATCTCTACAAGAACCATTTCGACCAGGCGCATCTTCAGCTTTCGAGAGAACCGCGCGCGCTTCCGGTGATGCGCATCAATCCCGATGTGACCGACCTGTTCGCCTTCACCTACGAGGACTTCACGCTCGAAAACTACGATCCGCATCCGGCGATTTCCGCGCCGATCGCGGTGTGACCCATGCAGAATACCGACAGTAAAGACGGTGCGAAGATCCAGATCGTCGTTGCCCGCGCGCGCAACGGCGTGATCGGCCGCGAGGGCGACATGCCATGGCGGTTGCCTTCGGATCTCAAGCACTTCAAGGCCACGACACTTGGGGCTCCTGTGATCATGGGCCGCAAGACCTATCAGTCCATCGGCAGACCGCTTCCGGGGCGTGCGAACATCGTTGTCTCCCGAAGCGGATTTGAGGCCGGGGGTGTTGAAGTTCTGGCAACGCTCGAGGAAGCCGTCGAGCGTGCTTCAGCTCTTGCCACCGAAGCGGGCGCCGACAGGGTGTCGGTGATCGGCGGCGGGGAGATCTATCGCCTGGCGATGAAAATCGCCGATGAGCTGCACATCACCGAAGTGGCGGCGGATATCGAAGGCGACACGGTGTTCCCGGCGGTTGATTCGGAGCTTTGGGAAAGAACGGCGCTGTCTCCGCCTGTGAAAGGCGAAAACGACAGTCATTCCGTATGTTTCTCTGTTTGGCGCCGCCGCGGCCGATAAATCGTCCCGAATACCCCCTAATCGGTAAGGCAAGACCGATTGCCGCGTTGAAAGCGGCACACACCATACCTATAACGTGGTCAATGCGCATTGGCGGACAGGGTTCCGCCGATGCCTTAACACAATAGGGAAAGAGGTCTTAATGCCCTGGAGCAATCAAAATGGAGGAGGCGGCGGCCCTTGGGGCGGCGGCAACAACGGGGGCGGCAACAATCAGGGCCCTTGGGGCAATGGCCCGCAGCCACCGCGCGGTGGCGGAAATCCCCCGGATCTCGAAGAACTTATCCGGCGCGGCCAGGACCGGCTTCGCCAGGTGCTGCCCGGTGGCGGCGGCGGCGGCTCGGGAAGCGGCAGCAGCAAGCTGATTGCCGGCCTTGTGGTTCTCGGGCTGGTCGGCCTCTGGCTCACTCAGTCGATCTACACCGTGCAGCCGGATGAGCGCGGCGTCGAATTGCGCTTCGGCAAGCCCAAGGACGAGATCTCCCAGCCGGGCCTTCACATGATTTTCTGGCCGTTTGAAACGGTCGAGTTTGCCTCCATCGTCGAGCGCGAAATGAGCACTGGCGGTTCGTCGCGCACCGGCTCGATCGACGGCCTGATGCTGTCGGGCGACCAGAATATCGTCGATGTCGAATTCAAGCTGCTTTACTCGGTCCAGGACCCGGCAGCATTCCTGTTCAATCTCGCACGTCCCGAGGACACGCTTCGCCAGGTCGCCGAAAGCGCCATGCGCGAAGTTGTGGGCCGCAGGCCGGCGCAGGACATTTTCCGCGACAATCGTGAAGCCATAGCTGCAGAAGTGCAGACCATCATCCAGAACGGCATGGACGCGTTTCCGGCAGGTATCGCCATCAACCAGGTCGCCATCGAGGATGCCGCACCGCCGCGTGAAGTGGCTGATGCCTTTGACGAGGTCCAGCGCGCCGAGCAGGACGAGGACCGCTTCGTCGAGGAATCCAACCAGTACGCCAACCAGAGACTGGGTCAGGCACGCGGTGAAGCCGCGCAGCTCAGGGAAGAGGCGTCCGCCTACAAGGACCGCGTCGTCAACGAGGCGACCGGTGAGGCGAGCCGCTTCATCTCGGTCTATGAAGAGTACGCAAGGGCCCCCGAGGTCACCCGCTCGCGTCTCTATCTCGAAACGCTCGAGAGAGTTCTCGGCGGTTCCGAGAAAGTGATCATCGGGCAGGACGGCGGTTCGGGCGTGGTGCCATATCTGCCACTGCCTGAAGTCCGCAAGAATTCAGGAGGCAACAACTGATGGCCAATCGTCTTCCTCTTATCCTCGGCCTTGTGGCCGTCGTCATTTTGCTCGTCTGGTCATCGGTGTTCGTCGTCAATGAACGCGAGCAGGCAATCGTCGTCCGCTTCGGTGAAATCCAGGAGGTGAAAACCGAACCGGGTCTCTACTTCAAGCTTCCCTTCGGCTTCATCGACGCCGACTCCGTGCAGTATGTCGAGGATCGGGTGCTTCGCTTCGATCTCGATGACATCCGTGTCCAGGTTTCGGGCGGCAAGTTCTACGAAGTCGACGCATTCGTGCTCTACAAGATCGCCGATGCGAGACGCTTCCGTCAGACCGTCTCCGGCGATCAGATGGCCGCCGAATCCCGGCTCCGGACCCGTCTGAACTCCGCCCTGCGTACCGTTTACGGTCTGCGCGGCTTTGAATCGGCACTGTCGGAAGAACGGACCTCGATGATGCGCGAAGTGCGCGATCAGCTTCGTCCGGAAGCCGAATCCCTCGGACTGCGCATCGATGACGTGCGGATCCGCCGGACCGACCTGACCCAGGAAGTCTCGCAGCAGACCTTCGAACGGATGAAGGCCGAACGTCTGGCTGAAGCCGAACTGATCCGCGCCCGTGGTAACGAGGCGGCGCAGCGTATTCGCGCCATCGCCGACCGCCAGGTCGTGGAGATTGTTTCGGAAGCCACGCGTGATGCGGAAATCATCCGAGGCGAGGGCGACGGTGAACGCAACCGGATCTTTGCCGAGGCGTTCTCGCGCGATGCGGAGTTCTTCGAGTTCTACCGCTCGATGAACGCCTACAGCCAGGCGCTTTCCGATAGCGGCACAACCATGGTGCTCTCGCCGACGTCCGAGTTCTTCAAGTTCTTCGGGAATGCCGGAGGCAGCAATGGCGCGTCGTCGGCGGCCTCGGGGGCTTCGGCTGAACCGGTGTCGGCGAGCTCCGAATCCGGATCTGCAGCCTCCGGTTCGGACTCATCGAGCCCGGATGTCGCACCTGAACCTGCAGCCCCGGAATCCGCGCCCGCGGAAACCGGAAACTGAGGGCTCAGGCGAGTGCCGGTGACAGTGACCACAGACTACGCTCGGTAACGGCAGGCGTATCGTGAGCACCCTGTTCCTGGCAATCGGATTGGTACTTGTTGTGGAGGGGCTGGCCTATGCGCTGGCCCCTTCTTTCATTCGAAGGATGGCGGAGGAGTTGCCGAAGCTCGGCGACGACCAGTTGCGGGTGTTCGGCGTTGCGGCGCTCGCGATCGGGGTTGGACTTGTCTACGTGACCAAACTTCTGTGATTTTTACGCGAATGTGCGCAGATAGCCTGACCGTGGCGCTGGACCTGCCGGAATAGCGCCTTAGTTTGAGACGAAGTCTGTTGGCGCGCCGCAGGCAGTTTGAAACAGGTCCCGCATCGAGGCTGCGTCCTCCGGCTGCGGCGGTCGGTGTCCGCTCCCCCTGCGTGGGAAGTGGCCATGGACCACACAAAAACGAACCATTGAGCAAGGAGATCGCCTGATGAGGAAATTCCGCTTCCGCCCGGTAAGGTTGGCGTTTGCCGCAGCCATCATGCTGGCATCGCCCACCATGGTGCCCGCCCGGGCACAGGAGAATCCCGGGCCGGCTTCCGTGGCGGATCTTGCCGAAGGCCTGCTCGACGCCGTGGTCAATATTTCCACCTCGCAGAGTGTCGGCAGCGGGTCCACACGGCCGCGCATGCGCGCGCCCGAGGGATCTCCGTTTCAGGATTTCTTCGACGAATTCTTCAGTGAACGCGAGAACCAGAGGCCGCGCAACCGCAGGGTTTCCTCGCTCGGATCCGGCTTTGTCATCAATGCCGAGGACGGCATCATCGTCACGAACAATCACGTCATCGAGGGCGCTGATGAGATCGAGGTCAATTTCGCCGATGGCTCGACGCTCGATGCGGAATTGATCGGCGCGGACCCGAAGACCGACCTGGCCGTCCTGAAGGTGGAGCCGGTCAAGACACTGACCGAAGTGCCCTTCGGCGATTCCGACGACATGCGGATCGGTGACTGGGTGATGGCCATTGGCAACCCCTTCGGCCTTGGCGGCACCGTGACCGTGGGCATCATTTCCGCCCGCGGCCGCGACATCAACGCCGGTCCCTACGACAATTTCATCCAGACCGACGCTGCGATCAATCGGGGCAATTCCGGCGGCCCGCTGTTCAACATGAATGGCGAGGTCATCGGCATCAACACAGCCATCATTTCGCCCTCGGGCGGCTCGATCGGCATCGGCTTTGCCGTCCCGACGGAGCTTGCCGTCAATGTCATCGACCAGCTGCGCGAGTTCGGCGAGACCCGGCGCGGCTGGCTCGGCGTCCGCATCCAGCCGGTGACCGAGGAAATCGGCGAAAGTCTCGGCATGGATGAGGCGATGGGCGCGCTGGTTGCGGGCATCATCCGCGGCGGCCCGGTCGATGACGGCTCGATCGAGGTCGGCGACGTGATCGTCAGCTTCGATGGCAAGGACATCGAGACGATGCGCGATCTGCCCCGCGTGGTCGCCGAAAGCCCGGTGGGCAAGGCTGTTGACGTGGTGGTGATCCGGGATCAGGAGCGGGTGACCGTCAAGGTCACATTGGGTCGCCTCGAGGACAGCGAGCAGTTGGCGAGCGCTGATAGCGATGAGGACGGGGAGGCAACCGATGTCCCGGCCTCCGCTGAAATACTGGGCATGAGTCTTGCCGAACTCGACGACGAGGGCCGCCAGGAGTTTGCCATCGCCGACAGCGTAGAAGGCGTCATCATCACCGAGGTCGATCCGGATTCTGCTGCCGCCGAAAAGCGCATCGAAGCCGGTGACGTGATCGTGGAGATCGCCCAGGAGGTCGTGTCCACGCCGGAGGATGTGCGAACCCGCATCGCTGCGCTGCAGGAAGATGGACGCCGCAATGCGCTGCTGATGCTCGCCAACCGCACCGGCGAACTGCGCTTTGTCACGGTCCGCATGGACTGAGCGGGGTGATGTTCTGGAATTTGGAAAGGCGGCCTCCGGGCCGCCTTTTTCATGCCGTCTTCGCCGAAAACCCGTCAGGGCCGCGGGTCTCCGGCAAACATCTCGTAGAGCACATGACGCTTGAGGTGCGGGTGGGTGTCCGGAACCGCCGGATGATCGAAATCGAGATCGGGTCGGGCGGCCATGCCGATGCGCCGCATCACCGATATTGAGCGGTGATTGTCGGCAACCGCGAAACTGACGATCCGCTCAAGGTCCAGGCCGTGAAAGCCAAAGTCGCGCCATGCCCTTGCTGCTTCGCTGGCAATGCCCTTGCCCCAAAACTCGGGAGCAATGCGCCAGCCTATTTCCACGGTCCCGTCTTCGAAAACCGGAACCCCGGTCGTGGGATTGAGGCCGGTGAAACCCGCGACATCCCCTGTGTCAGCGATCTCGACGGCTGCCAGGCCAAAACCGCGTGCCTCGATCTGGTTCGCAAGCCGGTCCATCATCTCATCGGATTGTTCCCGGTCCCGGCGCATGGGGAAAAACTCCATGACCCGATCATCGGAGTTGATGAGGTGAAACAGGGCGCGATCGCGGTCTTGCCAGTTCCGCAGGATCAGGCGTTCCGTCCTCAGCGGCTTCATGGTGTCGCGAAATCGGTTCTGCGATAGCCCTGCAGGTAGAGAAGGGCCGTCAGGTCGCCATGGTCGATGCGGGTGTCGGCCCGTGCGGCGACCGAGGGTTTCGCGTGCAGCGCCACGCCCGATCCCGCGAGATCGAGCATGCCGAGATCATTGGCGCCATCGCCCACAGCAATCGCATCTGCAGGCGAGAGGTCGAGGCGCTTCGCGATGTCTTCGAGCGCATCCACCTTGGCCTGCCTGCCGAGGATCGGTTCCCGCACCTTGCCGGTAAGCTTGCCGTTCTCGCTTTCGAGGATGTTGGCCCGGTTTTCGTCAAACCCGATGTTTTCCGCGATGACCGACGTGAAGGCCGTAAATCCGCCGGAGACCAGCGCCGTGCGCGCTCCGCGTGCCCGCATCGTCGCCACCAGTTCGCGCCCGCCCGGCGTGAGTGTGATCCGGCTGGCGATCACATCGGCGATCACGCTTTCGGGCAAACCGGCAAGAAGCGCCACCCGTTCGCGAAGGGCCGGCTCGAAATCGATCTCTCCGTTCATCGCCCGGGCGGTGATGGCCGAGACCTTGTCCTTCAGGCCGACTTCAGCTGCCAGTTCATCGATGCATTCCTGCCCGATCATGGTCGAATCCATATCGGCAATGAGGATCTTCTTGCGCCGTGTTTCGGCGGTCTGGATTGCAGCATCCACCTTCTCGTCGCCGAGCACGGCCCTGAGTTTTGTCAGCGCCTCATCCCGGTCCGTCCCGTCTTTCAGCGCGATGTCACAGGCAATGCCGTCGGCAAGCCAGTAGAGCCCTGCGCCGGCTACCGCCGAGCAGGCGGCTTCGCCCAGCGCCGGCGTCAGCACCGGATTTGACGGATTGGCGATAAGCGTGGCAACGAGAGCCATGGACCATAAACTCCAAAGACAGGGCGGGGCGGAACCGGACGGATCGGGACAGGATGTCTCCGCGGTCCTGATAGCCGGGCCGACCGCCAGCGGCAAGTCCGCGCTGGCGCTGGAGATTGCCCGCGAGCTGGGCGGCGAGATCGTCAATGCCGATTCCATGCAGGTCTATGGCGTTCTCGACCGCCTGACCGCCCGCCCGTCGCAAGACGAAATGGCAAGGGTCCCGCATCATCTTTACGGCCACATAACGCCCCGGACCGCGTACTCGACCGGGCTCTGGCTGAACGAGGCCGCGGACGCGATCGCCGACATCCGGGCGCGCGGCGCGGTGCCGGTCGTGGTCGGCGGAACGGGACTTTACTTTCGCGCGCTGACCGGCGGTCTTTCAGACATGCCGCCGATCCCCGCGGAAATCCGTGAGCCGCTGCGCACCCGGCTGGAGCGGGAGGACATCGAGCCGCTGCACCGCGAACTCGCCCGGCTCGATCCCGCCATGTCCGAGCGCCTGCGTCCCGCCGACCGGCAGCGTATCGTCCGGGCTTTGGAGGTGGTGATGACGACCGGACAATCGATCGCCAGTTTTCAGGAGCGCCGCGGCCCTGAGATCGTCGATCCCGCCAAGGCGCGGTGCATCGTTCTCGATCCGGATCGCGCCCTGCTGCACGCCCGTATCAATGCGCGCTTTGAAAGAATGGTGGAAGAGGGCGCGATCGCGGAAGTCGAGCAATTGATGGCGCTCGACATACCCGCCCAACATCCTGCCATGAAAGCCATCGGCGTGGGGCCGATTTCGGACTATATCAGAGGCGATTTGAGCCTCGATGAAGCAATTGAGCGCTCCCGCGCGGCAACGCGACAATACGCCAAGCGCCAGATGACCTGGTTCCGAAATCAACTGGGTGCGGAATGGCAAAGATTGCAATCATGAGTCGAAAAATAAATTCAAACACACATATATGTTGCTCTTTGTTAAGGCTAAAATAACAGGTTGGGCATAGCATCCCCGGACGGAACTCTGGAACCAGTGCGGTGAGCATGCGCTTTCACAAGGCAGAGCTGTTTTTCATCCTCCTGATCGGTCTGGTCGGGGTGGGCGGAGCGTTTGCCTGGGCTGCGTTTTCCGCCATCTCCGGCGGCATCATCGTCGGCGGCCCGGAAGCAGCGGCGAAATTTGCGTTCATGAGCGCCGTCCTCGCGGCTCTGGCCGTCGTCTGCGCCCTTACGCTGGTGCTGCCAATCATGTCCTCGGGTCTCCGGGAACGCGGCCAGCTCAAACGGATGACCGAATCCCTGTCGGTCCGGTCGCAGAGCCTGGAGCATGCCGCGATCACCGACTCGCTTACCAGCATGTACAACCGACGCTACTTCGACGAGGCGCTGAGCGAGTATCTCGCCGCCTTCCGGCCGATCGGCAAGCCCATCGGCATGATCATCCTCGACCTCGATCACTTCAAGGCCGTCAACGACACCCACGGCCACGATGTCGGTGATGAGGTGCTGCGCCAGGTCGCCGAATGCCTGCATGTGTTCACACGCTACCACGATGTGCTGGCGCGGCTGGGTGGCGAGGAGTTTGCGATCCTCTCGCCGAATATCACCGAGCGCCAGCTGCACAATCTGGCCAACCGGATCCGCGAAGCGGTCTCCCAACTCACCGTGACCAGCGGGAATGTGACACTCCGGGTGACCATCAGTGCCGGAATCGCCGTCTGGGACGGCAAGGAGAGCGGCGAAGAGCTCTATCGCCGCGCCGACAAACAGCTTTACGAAGCCAAGCGCCAGGGCCGCAACCGCGTCTGCGCCGCCTGAACGGGTTTTACTGTTCCGCAACGCCGGACGGCTACATCCGGAAACACGATCTTCTGCAAGCCCGCAGGCCGAATGCCTGAAGGCGTGGGTGCAGCACATCCCTGCATCACCTCGGGTCGCGGATGCGTCCGCAGACCTGCATGACGGAAGTCAGCAAATCCTTGGCAATTTGACGATAGCGCAGAGGCCGGGCTCCGCGAGGCGCGGACAGCTCCGACCCTAAGGCTTGATCAGCGAGGAGAGCGGCTTCTTCAGAAGCGACGAGCGGATCGAGCTCAGTTCACCCCGCGGCGCGGGGTCACGGCTGGCAGGATCCCCGAAAGCATCCCGATAGGCGGGATCCCTGGCCTCCGCCGATGCCGGTGCATCGGCTGGTGCAGGAGCGGAGTGCGCTGCGGGGCGGCTGGCCGGCGGAGCTGCATGTGCCGGCGCGGAATGGGTCGGATAGCGCGGCGCCGGTGCGGGGCCGGCGGGATTGGCATAGGCCGGCCGGGGCGCGAGATCTTCGGCTCGGCGCTGCGGTGTCAGCCCTTCCGGCGGATCACCCGCCTGTGCCAGCGGCGGCGCCTGAACGAAGCGTTCTGTTGGTGCGGCCGGGGCGTGGGAAGCGAGGTTCTCGTCGATGTGGCGCATGCGCATGACGATCTTGCGCAGATCGACGCCGTTGGCGTCGTCCTTGTGCACCGGCTGCAGGCCCGAATTGGCGCGCGGCAGGATGGATTCGGGCACGCGCTCGAAGACCATGCGCATGGGAACCGCGACGGCTTCGCCGAAGGCGATTGCCTCGCCGTTTCCGATTGAGGACAGGAAGCTCATGGTCGAAGCCGAGGAATCCGGGATGGCAGAACGGATGATGTCCTGGTCGCGGTCATTGGACAGCCGCATGGCGAACACGGTCGAGCACTGAGACAGGATGGTCGGATCCAGTTCGCCCGGGCGCTGGGTGATCACGCCGAGACTGACGCCATACTTGCGGCCCTCCTTGGCAATCCGCGAGATCGCCTGGCGGGTCGGGAAGAAGCCGAGTTTCGGGTCCGCCGGCACATACCGGTGCGCCTCTTCGCAGACGACCAGAATGCGCACGCCGCCCGCGCTCCACAGCGCGATCTCAAAGGCCATGCGGCACAGGATCGAGGCCACCGAATTGACAACCTCGGAAGGGATGCCCGCCAGCTGGAATGTGGTGACCGGCTTGCCGTCGCCGGGAATGCGGAAGATATGGCTGATCGTCGTCAGGATCGTGTCGTGGATCGTGTTCGACGAGAACATGAATTCGTAGCGCGGATCGTTGATCGCGGCCTGCAGCCGAACCTTGAGCGAGCGCAGATGCGGCTTCTCGCTGCGCCCCTCCAGCTTGCCGATGCGTTCGTCGATCAGCGCCATCAGGTCGGCGATGCGGTAGGGCACCGGCGTATCGGCGGTCAGCGAGGATTTCTCCGGGCCGCGCCGGATCAGCGTGGTGTCGGTGCCGCCCTTGAACATCTTCTTGGCTTCGGGAATGAGGTCGCGAAGCACGTCGATCTCTTCGGGAACCGCGGGCCGTCCCCTGAACAGCACCTCGCTGAACTCCTCGAGCCGGAAGAGCCAGAACGGCAGGTCGAGCGTGTCGGTGTCGATGACGACGGACTCGCTGGGAAAGGCAGCGGCGAACTCATTGTGCGGATCGAGAATGAGCACCCTGAGCGCCGGATCGGCCTTGAGCGCCTTGTGCAAAAGAAGGGTCACCGCGGTGGTCTTGCCCACGCCGGTGGTTCCGACAACGGCAAAGTGGCGCGACAGCAGGGACGGCACGTGAATGAGCGCGCCGAGCGAGGTGTCCTGCGTCAACTGGCCGATCACGGCAGTCTCGCTGACGCCCGGATCGTAGATCACGGCAAGATCGGAGGAGCGCATCCGGTGCACGATGGCGCCGAGATAGGGGTATTGTGTGATGCCTGCGGAGAACTCGGCCTTGCCGGTAATGCCGGTATGGATCTCGCCGACAAGCTCGACCTCGATGTTCATGATGTTTTCGCCGGCTTCGGCCCACACGGCATTGTCGGTCTGCATCGAGCAGACAAGGGCAACGACCCGGTTCTCGCCGACCGTGATCGAGATCAGCCGGCCGACCGACCAAAGTTCGGCAAGCCCGTTGCCGTCCTTCTGGGCATAGGCGCTCACCGTTGCCTTGGAGCCGGAGCAGCCCACAACCCGCCCGAGAAGACGGTTTCCCGGCGCCATCGCGTTGCGACGGTCTCCGCCATGATCGGCATTTGGGGAAGGGGGGGTGATCTCGCCGTCCAACTTCAGGCTCCGTGATGTTCGCGCCAGAGTGACATTGTGAAGTTAACGCCGGGTTGCACGGATGCGGAATTCATCAAATTGCGCGCAATTGCCGCTCAAGAAAGCCGTTGACGCGAGCGGTAAGGGGGGCTACGAAAGCTTCCATGAAGAAAATCGCGGAAATTCTCGTAGTAGGAAGGCGCATGGGCAGGATGGTGTAACCATCCGGCGAAAGCACCCATGCGCGACACAAGGCTCCCCACGGAGCCTTTTTTTATGGCATGAACCGGGCTAATGAAGCCTGAAAACAGACGGGATAAGGGGTCAGGCGAAATGGCCGGCAAGCAAATTGAAATGACAGGCGCGGAAATGGTTCTGCAGGCGCTGAAGGACAACGGCGTCGAACATATCTTCGGCTATCCGGGCGGCGCGGTTCTGCCGATCTATGACGAGTTGCACCAGCAGGACAGCGTCGAACACATTCTGGTCCGCCACGAACAGGGCGCGGGGCACATGGCCGAAGGCTATGCCCGTTCCACCGGAAAGCCGGGCGTCATGCTCGTCACCTCCGGTCCGGGGGCGACCAATGCGGTGACGGCGCTCCAGGATGCGCTTATGGACTCGATCCCGCTTGTCTGCATCACCGGACAGGTCCCGACCTCGCTGATCGGCTCCGACGCCTTTCAGGAGTGCGACACGGTCGGCATCACAAGGCCGTGCACCAAGCACAACTGGCTGGTCAAGGACGTCAACCAGCTCTCGCGCGTCATTCACGAGGCGTTCCGGATCGCCACCACCGGACGCCCCGGGCCGGTCGTTGTCGACATCCCGAAGGACGTCCAGTTCGCCACCGGCATCTACACCCCGCCTTCGCCGGTGATCGAACAGAAGAGCTACCAGCCGAAGGTTTCCGGCGATCTCGACAAGATCCGTGCAGCCATGGACCTGATGGCGACGGCCAAGCGGCCGATCATCTATTCCGGCGGCGGCGTGATCAACTCCGGCAGCGAGGCCAGCCAGCTGTTGCGCGAACTGGTCGAGCTCACTGATTTTCCCATCACCTCCACGCTGATGGGCTTGGGAGCGTATCCGGCATCCGGCAAGAACTGGATGGGCATGCTGGGCATGCACGGCACCTACGAAGCCAACATGGCAATGCATGATTGCGATGTGATGATCTGCATCGGCGCGCGCTTCGATGACCGCATCACCGGCCGTCTCGATGCGTTCTCGCCGAACTCGAAGAAGATCCATATCGACATCGATCCTTCGTCGATCAACAAGAACGTCTATACCGACATCGGCATTCTGGGCGACATCGGCCATGTCCTCGAGGACATGGTCCGTTTGTGGCGGGCTTCGAAGAAGATCGACCGGAGCCAGCTTTCCGACTGGTGGACCCAGATCGCCAAGTGGAAGGCCCGGAACTCGCTGGCCTATCCGTCCAACAAGGACGTGATCATGCCGCAATATGCGATCCAGCGGCTCTACGAGATGACGAAGAACCGCGACACCTACATCACCACCGAGGTCGGCCAGCACCAGATGTGGGCAGCGCAGTTTTATGGTTTCGAGGAACCCAACCGCTGGATGACATCGGGCGGGCTCGGCACCATGGGCTACGGTTTCCCGGCAGCTATCGGCGTTCAGGTTGCCCACCGCGACAGCCTCGTCATCGACATTGCCGGCGACGCCTCGATCCAGATGTGCATCCAGGAGATGTCCTGCGCCGTGCAGTACGAACTGCCGGTCAAGATCTTCATCCTCAACAACCAGTACATGGGCATGGTCCGGCAGTGGCAGCAATTGCTGCACGGCAACCGGCTGTCGCACTCCTACACCGAATCCATGCCGGATTTCGTCAAGCTGGCCGAAGCCTATGGCGGTGTCGGCTTGCGCTGCGAAAAGCCCGGGGATCTGGACGGGGCCATTCAGGAGATGATCGACACGCCACGGCCGGTGATTTTCGACTGCCGGGTGGCGGCACTCGCCAACTGCTTCCCGATGATCCCGTCCGGCAAGGCACACAACGAGATGCTGCTGCCCGACGAAGCCTCCGACGAAGCCGTCGCCAACGCCATTGATGCAAAAGGCCGCTCGCTCGTTTGAGCGCCTGGTGGTCTGACCGAAGCAGATGGTCTCCATCTGTTTCGATAGGTCAGCCCAAGAGTCATTGATTTGATGGGGCGATTTGTCCTGACAGATTGGTAGAATCTGTCAGGATCGCACCGCAAGAACAGGATCGAAAGACATGAACGCTCAGCACCAGCCCACCGGTTCGGCCTATTTCATCGCCGCCGAAACCGCGCGTCCCGAAAGCCACACGCTTTCGGTTCTCGTCGACAACGAACCGGGGGTTCTCGCCCGGGTCATCGGCCTGTTTTCCGGCCGCGGCTACAACATCGAAAGCCTGACGGTTTCCGAAACCGAGCACGAGGCGCATCTGTCGCGCATCACCATCGTCACCACCGCAACGCCCAATGTGCTTGAACAGATCAAGTCCCAGCTCGAGCGCATCATTCCGGTGCACCGGGTGGTGGATCTGACGGTCCGCTCCGCCGAACTCGGCCATGACAAGCCGCTTGAGCGTGAACTGGCGTTGATCAAGGTGTCCGGCACCGGCGACAACCGCGTTGAGGCGTTGCGCCTTGCAGATGCTTTCCGGGCCCAGGTGATCGACGCCAACACCGAGCATTTCATCTTTGAGATTACGGGCCGTGTCTCCAAGATCGAGCAGTTCATCTCCATCATGAAGCCGCTTGGTCTGGTCGAGATCTGCCGCACCGGCATTGCCGCCATGAACCGCGGGCCGCAAGGGATGTGAGCCGGGTGTGGCAGGGCCCACGGACGACCCTGCCATGGTTAACGCCAAATGAACGCCGCATTCGGATCAGGTTCAGGCCGACCTCTCTAGACAGGGATCATCGCAACAACGCGACAACCTGAAGAGAGAGGAGACCACCATGAAGAAGATTGCTTACACCGCCACCGCCGCCACGATCGCCCTGATGCTAGCCGCCTCGGGCGCCTCGGCGCAGAGCCGCGCGAAGACCGCCAAGCCGATGGCGCCGGTCGCCACCATCACCAAGCTGGCCCCGGTCTCGACCTCGGCCAACCATGTGCCGGACAACACTGCTCATGCATGGACGGCGGCCTGCTATGCCGAATTCGGTCCCGATGCGAACTATCCCGATGCGGCTCTGCTCGATAAGTGCCTGAACTGATCCGCTGATCGCGCGCCTCGCGCCGGCCAGTGCAGGAAGGACCGCCGGTGACGAAACGTCGCCGGCGCTTTCCGTCGCTGGAGCGTCAGATCATCTCCAGCGGTTCGGCGGAACGGGGCGGCGGGAAAATCCGGTCAAGCTCCGCCAGTTGTTCCTCAGTCAGCCTGATATCCGCTGCCGCCCGGTTCTCCTGCACCCGCTCCGGATTGGATGATTTCGGAATCGGGATCACGCCTTTCCGCGAGAGCAGGAAGGCGATTGCAAGCTGGGCCGATGTGACGCCAAGCTTGCCGGCCATCTCGCCAAGACTTGGATGCCGGAGCAACCGCCCCTCGTCGAGCGGGCAATAGGCCATCACCGGCATTGACCTTTCCTCCATCCACGGCTTCAGGTCGTATTCGATCCCGCGGGTTGCGAGATTGTAGAGCACCTGGTTGGCCGCGCAGCTTTCCCCACCCGGAAGGCCTGTCAGACTTTTCATCAGGTCGATGTCGAAATTCGACACGCCCCAGCGCAGGATCTTGCCCGCCGCCTGCAAATCCTCGAAACCCGCGATGGTCTCTTCGAGCGGGTGCCGGCCCGGCCAGTGCAGCAGGTAGAGATCGATCCGGTCTGTGTTGAGCCGTTTGAGACTTGCCTCGCAGGCGGCAATGGTGCCCTTGCGGCTGGCGTTTGAGGGCAGAACCTTGGAGACCAGAAACACCTCGTCGCGACGCCCCTCGATCGCTGCACCGGTGATGTCCTCGGCTCCGCCCGACGCATACATCTCCGCCGTGTCGATCAGCGTCATGCCGCAATCGATGCCGGCCCTGAGCGCTGCAATCTCGTCGCTCGCTCGGGCGCTGTCCTCGCCCATGTGCCAGGTTCCGAGGCCGAGTGCGGGAACCGTGGTCCCGTCCGGAAAGCGCACCTGGGGCACTGACTGGGTCATGGCGATCTCCTTCAGCCTGTTCCATCAATATTTTCAAATGGTACGATCAGCTTTTTTTGATTGTCTCGTTTCTCCGCTGGTCTATCAAGCATAGGCTGGTCTGTCTCCGGAGCGAAAGAACATGCCGATAGAAACTTTTCTGACGCTGACGGCTTTCGCGTTTGTGGCGGCGGGCACGCCGGGCCCCAACACCATGATGCTGTTTGCCTCGGGCGTGAATTTCGGCTTCCGGCGCACCCTGCCGCACATGTTCGGCATCGCGGTGGGCTTCCTGGCGCTGCTGCTGGCCGTGGGCTTCGGGCTCGGCGCGCTGCTGACCCGGTTTCCCTCGCTCTATCTGGTGCTCAAGATCCTAGGTGGCGCCTATCTCGTCTACATCGCCTGGCGGATTGCCACCTCGGCGACCCTGCCGGAAGCGAAAGCGGGCGCCCGGCCGATGACCTTTATCGAGGCCGCTGCCTTTCAGTGGGTCAATCCGAAAGCCTGGGTGATGCTGGTCACCGCGATGGGCATCTACACCGATCCGGACCAGTACACCTTCACCGTTCTGCTGATCTGCCTCGCCTTCGCGATTGCCACCGCGCCCTGCGTCTCCGCTTGGGCAGGATTCGGCTCGGCGCTCAGAACCTGGCTTGCTGATCCCGTGCGCCTGAAATGGTTCAACATCACCATGGCCCTGCTGCTGGTGGCGAGCCTTTGGCCGATGGTGCGGTAGCCGACGGTAATCGTGGCGGATGGCGGGACCGCGTTCCTGTTCTCTCAAAAGCCGATCTGCGGCTTGTTGAGCATCAGCCAGAAGATGATGAGGATTGCGAAAAACGCCGGAAAGCCGCAGGCAAACCAGATCCGGTAGAGTGTCCAGAAACGCTCGGAAAGTTCGCCTCCTGCTGCCTCCGCCTCGCGCGCAAGGTCCCGCAGCCGGATCTGGATCCAGACCACCGGGAGCCAGAACAGCCCGATGAACACGTAGAGCCCGAGTGAAACGAGGATCCATCCTTCACTGAGCGCCCATCCGGTTTGCAATGCCAGCAGCACGCCGGTCACCGGCTGGGCGACCGCTGCCGTGGCGGTGAAAAGCAGATCGGCAAGGACCACCGTACCGCTGACATGGGCGATGAGCCGCGCGTCCCGGGTCTGAACGGCCATCAGCATGAAAAACGCGATCCCCGCGCCGGTGCCCAGAAGAACCGCGGCGCCGATCACATGCAGCACGAGAAGCGTGCCAGCGACCGTCATCATCGTTCGTCCAGCGTTGCAAGAGCGACCAGGGTGAGCATGATCGACGGCAGGACCTTGACCAGCGGGCCTAGCGGGTCAAACCACAGGCTCAGATTGGTCACGGTCGCGCCTAGCAGATAGACGATGGAAACGGCGATCATCCCCCAAAGGGCGCGCCGGGCGGTTGGCCGGAACAGGACGGCGAGGCCAAGGCCGATGTCGAGCAAGCAGGTTGCAAGAACCGTGAACAGGGCGGGGTGATAGGTCAGAAACCCGTCGAAATGCGCCGTTGCAGCCGTCAACCTGCCAAGCGGGACCAGCCCGGAAATCAGCCAGAACGCTGACAGCATCACCAGGATGGGCGCCTTGAGCAGATAGAGCCGCGCAAACCACACATCCTGAACGCCCGATGGATTTTCGGTGAGCGTCCGGTCGAGCGTGCGCAGCGGAAATCCCGGGTCATCCGACCGATCATCACCCGCGATCACGCCGCCAGCCATCACCGTCATCGCGGTAGACCGCAGCGGAGAACGCCAGCCAAGCCGGCCGGCGAGATCGGCGAGGACCGTCACCGGACGCGCCAGAGCGAGCGGAACCGAAGCGAGACGCGCGGGCGGCAATCCGAGCCAGCGCCTGTGTCTGGCAAGAACATCCGCGAGCGTCAGCGCTTCGGGAGCTGCGAGCGCCACGTCGCTTCCCGGCTGGATCTCGCCCGAGACGGCGCGCAGCACGGCTTCAGCGACATCGTCGAGCGCGACCGTTTCGATGATGCTCTGGTCATGGATCGCCGGAATGACGAAGGGAAAACTCGCCAATGCCCGGATCAGCGCGGTTCCGCCATGGGCGTTTCGCCCGATCACCATCGCCGGGCGCAGGATGATGTGGTCCACGCCCGAGGCCTTCAGCGCCGCATCCGCAGTGCGCTTGGTCGACAGGAACGGAAGCTCTGCTCCGCCTCCGTCGGTGGTCGCGGATATCTGGACGACAAGGCGGCCGCCAGCCTTTGCCGCGGCCTCGTAGAGGGCGACCATGGCGCGCTCTTGGACTGCGTCGAGATCGTCGCGCAATCCGTCCTGTAGCGCCCCGGCACAATTGACGATCGCCTGGTGCTCTCCGACCAGACTCTCCCAATCCGCCGGGCTGGTCATGGACGAGAGATCGGCGCGGACGAACCGGGATTCCGGAAACCGCCGCGAGGCCGCCTCTATGTTGCGACCGAGACCGGTCACCCTGTGACCGGCGGCGGCGAGCCCTGCCATCACCGCTGATCCGATGAAGCCGTTGCCGCCGAGAATCAGAATATCCATGATCAAGCGTATCCGATGGTGTGAGCGGCAGACAGCTGTCGCCGGATCGGGCCGGATCCCTGTTGCCGGGCCTGTCGCCGCAGGATAGTTTCGCGGCATGAGCAAGCAAAGCGAAAACGGGAACGGGGCGCATTCGTACGCCCACCCCGATCATCACCACCACGACAACGACCTCGATCCGTTCGCGGCGCGGGTGAAGGCGCTTGAGACGATCCTGACCGAAAAGGGCCTGATCGATCCCGCGGCCGTGGATGCGATCGTCGAGACCTATGAGCACAAGGTCGGCCCGCGCAACGGCGCGCGTGTGGTGGCCAGGGCCTGGTCCGATCCCGCTTTTGCGAAATGGCTCTCTGAGGATGCCACCGCGGCAATTGCCTCGCTTGGCTACACGGGCCGCCAGGGTGAACACATGCAGGCGGTGTTCAACACCCAGGATGCCCACAATCTGGTCGTCTGCACGCTGTGTTCCTGTTACCCGTGGACCGTGCTCGGTGTTCCGCCCGTCTGGTACAAGGCGCCCGCCTACCGCAGCCAGGCGGTGATCGATCCGCGCGGCGTGCTCGCCGAATTCGGGCTGGTGCTGCCGGAGGAAACGCGCATCAGGGTCTGGGATTCCACCGCAGAACTGCGCTACCTGGTGGTGCCGATGCGCCCGCCCGAAACCGATGATCTGAACGAGGACGAACTGGCGCGGCTGGTGACCCGGGACTCGATGATCGGCACCGGCCTGCCGCTCAGGCCCGGCTCGCTTTCCCCTGACGCACTGTGGCCGCCGGTTTTCCCCGATGGAGCCCAGCCGTGAACGGCCCGCACGACCTCGGCGGCCAGATGGGTTTCGGACCGGTCGCGCCGGAAACCGCGGAGCCGGTGTTTCATGCCGAGTGGGAGCGCCGTGCGCTTGGCATAACGCTGGCCACGGGCGCATTCGGCGCCTGGACCATAGATGAAAGCCGCCATGCCCGCGAAAGCCTGCATCCGGCGACCTATTATTCCGCCAGCTACTATGAAATCTGGATCCGCGCCCTGGAGGTTCTGCTTGAGCGGCACGGGTTCGTCTCCGCCGATGAGCTTGAGGCCGGACAAGCGATCTGGCCGGGCGTCAAACCCAAGCGTGTGCTCCATCCCGAAGATGTGGCAGTCGTTCTGGCGCGCGGCGGACCGTGTGATCGGCCGGTCGAAGCCGCGCCAAAATTCAGGGCTGGCGACCGGGTGCGCACCATCAACGAGCACCCGGAGGGCCACACGCGGCTGCCGCGCTATGCGCGCGGCAAGACCGGTTTCGTCGAGGCCGTGCGCGAAGGCTTCGTGTTTCCCGACACCAATGCTCATGGCAAGGGCGAAGCGCCGCAACACGTCTACACGGTCGTCTTCGACGGACGAGAACTCTGGGGGCAGGGCGCCGATCCGGCGCTCACGGTCTCTATCGACGCCTGGGAGAGTTATCTTGAGCAGGTCTGAACCGGGACATGAAATGCCCTTCCGCCTGCCGGCGGTCGACGACCAGCGGGCGCCGGTCTTCGCCGAACCCTGGCAGGCGCAGGCCTTCGCACTTGCCGTCGCGCTCAACGAGCGTGGCCTTTTCACTTGGAGCGAATGGGCGGCGGCGCTGTCCAAGCAGGTTGCAAAGCCCGGCGCGGCGCAGGATGGCGGCGATTATTATGAGCACTGGCTGGCGGCGCTCGAAACCCTTCTCACCGAAAAGGGCGTGGCCGGCCCGGAACTGGTCGACGCGCTGACCAAATCCTGGCAACGCGCCGCCCACGCAACCCCGCACGGCCAGCCGATCCGGCTCGAAAACGATCCCGAACGCATCAGTTGAGCCAATCTGGCGCATGGTTGAACGGGGTGCCGAACCGGGCCAGCCAGAGGCTGCGCGCGATGCGCCGGGCAATGACGACAATCGGTTCGGCGGTCGGCGGCCCGAACAGCTCCGCCGTCGTGGTTTCGAACAACTTCAGCCAGAGCCGGAAATCGTCTTCCTCAAGGTCGGGCAGACCATTGTGCTTGACCACCGGCTGGCCGGAATATTCGCCCGAATGCAAAAGCACCGAGCGCCAGAACCGGTTCATGCGTTCGAGATGGCTATCCCACTTGCCCGAAAGCCTCTCCTCGAACAGCGGCCCCAGCCGCCGGTCCTCGCGCACATTGGCATAAAACCGGTCGACCAGCAGACCGATCTCGCGCGGCGAGATTTCCACCGCCGGCTTGCGCGGCGGCGCGGGCCGCCCCGCAATCGTGACGGGTGCGGGTCGTTCAGCCATAATATTCGAGCGCGATCAGCAGCGTCAGCGCCCCCCAGAAGCACATGTTGACGAAGGAGCGGATCAACCCGCCATCCTGTTCCACGGTGATGCCGAGCCTGCGGCGAACCAGGTCGCCGGGGAGCAGGAACAGCCAGAGCAGCGTTTTCATGTCGATGCCTTTCAGGTATTTTAAATACCACTATTTGTGTTTGCGGCAAATAGCAATATATGGAATACCACTATTTGACGATCTCCGAGGTTTCCCATGCGCCTTACACTGCACACCGACTATGCATTCCGCGTTCTCATGGCGTTGGCCCGTGCCCCGGACCGGGTTCAGTCGGTCGATGACCTGGCGCGGGAATTCGGCGTGTCGAAGAACCATCTGATGAAGGTCGCGCAGAACCTCACGGCTGGAGGGTTCACTGCCACCGTGCGTGGTCGCAACGGCGGATTGCGGCTGGCCCGGCCGCCAGCCGAGATCAACCTCAAGGCCGTGGCAGTGCACATGGAGCCCGATTTCCACATTGCCGGATGCTTTGGCGCGGAGAACTGCTCGTTTCTTCCGGCCTGCGGCCTCAAGGGTGTGCTCGGACAGGCCAAGCTCGCCTTCCTGCGGACCCTCGCAAAACACGACCTCGGATCCATCGCGTAGCGTCGTAGCGGTGGGGCCTGACCCCGGGCCAGGTCCGCGACGGCAGGCCGGGAGAGATCGTCCGTCTGTGGAAATTCCCGTGCGCGACAGGCCCGCCCGAATCTGCCAAGAGACATTATGCAGTTTTCACCGCAACAGGATGAGGCGCTCAAGGCCGTCTCGAAATGGCTCAAGGAAGGCCGTTCCCAGGTCTTCCGGCTGTTTGGCTATGCCGGCACCGGCAAGACGACGCTCGCCCGGCATTTCGCCGAGAATGTCGATGGCGAGGTGCTGTTTGCGGCCTTCACCGGCAAGGCGGCGCAGGTGCTGCGCGCGCGCGGCGCGAAGAATGCCCGCACCATCCATTCGCTGATCTACAGGCCCAAGGGCGAGGAAGAGGTGTCTGACGAGGAGACCGGCAAGACCACGGTCTCGCCGCTGTTTTCGCTCAACCGGCAGAGCCCGCTTGCCCAGGCGAAGCTGATCGTCATTGACGAATGTTCGATGGTCGACGAGGCGCTTGGCCGCGACCTGATGAGTTTCGGAACGCCGATCCTGGTGCTGGGCGATCCCGGCCAGCTGCCGCCGATATCGGGTGGCGGATTTTTCACCGAACACGAGCCCGACATCCTGCTCACTGAAATCCACCGTCAGGCCCGCGACAACCCGATCATCGATCTTGCGATGCAGGTGCGTGAGGGCCGCGAGATCATGCATGGCGATTACGGCACCGCGCAGGTGATCGGCAAGTCCGATGTCGAGCGCGACATGGTGCTTGAGGCCGATCAGGTGCTTGTGGGCACCAACCGCACCCGACGGCGCTACAACATGCGCCTGCGCGAGTTGAAGGGTTTCACCCAGGCCTTTCCGCAGGCCGGCGACAAGCTCGTGTGTCTCAGGAACGATCCCTCCAAGGGTCTGCTCAACGGCTCGCTCTGGCAGGTGATGACCTCGTCGCGGGAAACCGTCAAACCCGGCATCAACCTGATGGTCAGGCCCGAGGATGACGACATGGATCGCGGCGCCGCCAAGATCAAGCTGCTGAAAAGCGTCTTCGAGGATCCCGACAGCGAGGTGCCGTGGTCGACGAAAAAGCGCTACGACGATTTCGACTACGGCTATGCGCTGACCGTGCACAAGGCGCAGGGTTCGCAGTGGAATTCTGTGGTGCTGTTCGACGAGAGCTTCGCCTTCCGCGACACCCGCGAACGCTGGCTTTACACCGCGATCACACGGGCGGCGGAGAGACTGGTGATCGTTCGGTAGCCTGGCTGTCGGTCGCTGCGGTCTCTACTGCTGTCAGGATCGCAGATCAGCGCACAGCCTGCCTTTGCTCGGATGTGGTTCCGGCCAGGGCAATCCGCAGCAGGTCAGGAGACGCATCGGCCGCGGTGAGGGTGGCAGTCCGGACATGCTCGCGGAAATCATCTTCGGGCATCGGCCGGCCGAACAGGTAGCCCTGGAACTCATCGCAGCCGCATTTGAGCAGAAACGCATGCTGTGCCGGGGTTTCGATGCCTTCCGCGAGAACGACAAACCCCAGATCGAGGCCAAGCTTGATGATGCTTTTGACGAGGCCGGCGCTGCGCTCGTTTTCCAGCGCTTCATGGACGAAGCTTCGATCGATCTTGAGCTGGTCGAGTGGCAATCGGCGCAGGTAGCTCAGCGAGGAGTAGCCGGTGCCGAAATCATCCAGCGAGAAACCGATGCCGGTCTCGCGCAGGCTTTCGATCCTGGCAACGGTCCGCTCGAGGTCGTGAACGATGACGCTTTCGGTCAGTTCCAGCTTGAGCCGGGCAGGATTGACCCCGTGGACACTGACAAGTTCGAGCAGCGAGCTTTCGAAATCATCGACCTGAAACTGGCTGGCACTGACATTGACGGCGAGGACAAGCCCGCTCAGGGCGGGATCATCGCTCCAGTCCGCCAGCGTCTTGCAGGCCTCCTTCAGCACCCAGCCACCCAGCAGCGGCATCAATCCGGCTTCTTCCGCCACCGGTATGAATTCGCCGGGCGAAACCTGCCCGCGTTTCGGATGCTCCCAGCGCAAGAGCGCCTCGGCACCGATGATCGCGCCTGCGTGGTCAACCTGCGGCTGGAAATGAAGCCGCATCTCGTTGTTGCGCACGGCATTGCGCAATTCCAGCGCCATGCCCTTGGGCCGGGTGAACTCCCACTGGATCACGCAGACGCCGCCACACATCATCGCCGTCGCTATTGCCGCATTGACCCAAATCCCGACCGAGCGGATGTCATCGGGAATGACGCGCGCAAAGGGCAGGGCGTAGGTCGTGCATGACAACACCACGAAGGCGCCGAGGCAGGCGGCGATCAGTCCGATCTGGACCTTCGATTTCCGGCGCAGATAGTTGATGTATCCGAACAGCGCCAGAAACAGCAGGTACAGGTGCGAGATCCGGGGAATGTCCGCATTCGGCACATCGAACATCAGGCCGAAATAGACGATGATCATGAGCAGTGCCGACTGAATGACGAACAGCGCGGAATTCAACCGTCCCGCCGAAATCAGAAGCCAGCCTGCCAGCGCCACGACGGTAAGGCTCAATTCCGCCATGGCTATGTGCCATTGCCGCCACCAGGCAAAGACACCGGCCCAGGCAAGTGCAAGTGCCATCGCGACCAAGCTGCCCATCTTGAGACAGAAAATCATCCGGTCCGCTTCCTTGCCGGTCAGCGCCTCGGACGTTCTGTTCCAACCTGTGTAAGCCAACAGTATCTCGCCTGTTCCAAACGGGAATGATCTTTTCCCACAACCACCAGTGTGGCTTTATGGCAGTGCAATATTAACAAGACCGGTGAGCGCTCATACAAGAACTCGCCCCTGAATGCTGATTGCCGCGCGCCGGCATTTCATCATTGCATGGCCGGTGCTCCGTCGTGCCGCTATCGGCGGTCCGGCGGCATCACCGCTTCGCACCAATGCCGATTGCCGTTGCGCCGGGAGCTGTGCGGTCCTATTGGTCGGCCCCGGCAATGTCGCCACACCCACCCGATGGAAGCTCCGGTTGCGACGGGCTGCATCAGGCAGACCGGAGATATTCATGATTCCGTGGGAACGGCTCGATGGCGTCACGCTCGAAGATGGCGTCGAACTCAAGCTGATGCGCCGTGGCAGCGAATACTCCATCATGCTTGGCGCCAATGAACTGATGAACAGCCGCCTGAGCGGATCGGAGGAGGCGCTCGCGGCCTATGCGATCGAGCAGCTGGGGGGCAGGCCTGCGCCGCGCATCCTGATCGGCGGTCTTGGCATGGGGTTCACGCTGCGCGCCGCGCTTCGATTGCTCGGGCCGGACGCCGGGGTCACGGTTGCCGAACTTGTGCCCGAAGTAATCGCCTGGGCGAACGGCCCGATGACGGAAGTCTTTGCGGGCTGCCTCAAGGATCCGCGCGTCAAGCTGCATCAGGGCGACGTCGGCGAACTGATCCGGACAAGTCAGGGCAATTGGGACGCGATCCTGCTCGACGTTGACAATGGCCCTGACGGACTGACCCGGCAGGGCAACGACGCGCTCTATTCCGCGCAAGGGCTTGCCGGCGCCCATGCAGCGCTCGCCAAAGGCGGCATCTATTCGGTCTGGTCATCCGCACCCGACCCTGCCTTCACCCGCCGGCTACGGCAGGCAGGCTTCACGGTCGAGGAACGCGCCACGCGCGCCAGCACCCGGAAGCGTGGTGTCCGCCACATGATCTGGGTTGCGCAACGACCATAAGCGCATTCTCACAAACCTGCAATTTTCGCACATGTTTCGAAATGTTTCAGAAACATATGAGCCGTAGGGAACCGCAAGTGACCCTGCGAGGAGTCATGTTTATTACTTAACACTAATTTAGTTAAGTTTCATCAATTTGACCGCGGGACCATGAAGGTTGCATCGGGGAAACCGGAAAGCTCGTATGATACGCACGCGGGCCGGTTGCAGACTGGGAAATACGCCATGCAGGACTGCGCAAGTGACAACAAGAAGATTTCGGAAAAGCTGAGCTTTCTTTGCATCGATCAGGCTCAACGTGAGGAACTGGTTTCCTTCAAGCCGCAGATCGAGCGGTCGCTCGGCCCGGCGCTTGACCGGTTCTACAAGCAGGCCGCCCAGCAACCCGAAACCGCCAAACATTTTCGCGATGCGCGCCACATGGAGCACGCCAAGGAAAAGCAGATCAATCACTGGAAGGTTATCACCACCGGCAATTTCGATCAGCAATACATTGAAGCGGTGACCAAGATCGGCAAGGTTCATGCCAAGCTCGGCCTTTGCCCGGAGTGGTATATCGGCGCCTACTCGCTCATTCTCGAGGAAATCACCAAGTCGGCCATTCAGGCGGAACTCGGTGGTTTCGGAATGGGAAAGAAGGCCCAGAAGACCGCCGCAGGCATCGCGGCCGTGATCAAGGCGGCCATGCTCGACATGGATTATTCGATCTCGGTCTATCTTGAAGAACTCGCCAAGGAGCGCGCCGCGGCGCAGGCCGAGCAGGCGCGCCTGAAGGCCGAGCAGGACAAGGCGCTCGCCGCGCTCGACCGTGCTCTTACAAAGCTTTCCGAAGGTGACCTGAATTACACCATGGATGAGCCGCTTGCCGCCGAGTTCGACGGCATCAAGGCGAAGTACAATTCATCGGTGGCAAAGCTCAATGAGGCCTTTGTCGAGATCGTCGCCTCGATCAATCAGTCGAGCAGTGAAACCCGGGAGCTTTCCGGCGCTGCCGATGACATGGCCAAGCGGACCGAGCAGCAGGCCGCAGCGCTTGAGGAAACCGCCGCAGCGATCGAGCAGATCTCCACCATTGCCAAGCAGTCGGCGGAGCGCACCAACGAAGCCCGCGCGGTGGTCGAGCAGACCTCCGACCATGCCACACAATCCGGCAAGACCGTCTCCGAAGCGATCGCCGCAATGGGGAAAATCGAGGATTCCTCGAAGAAGATCACACAGATCATCACCGTGATCGACGAGATTTCGTTCCAGACCAACCTGCTCGCACTCAACGCGGGCGTGGAAGCGGCCAGGGCCGGAGAAGCGGGTCGCGGTTTTGCGGTCGTCGCGCAGGAAGTGCGCGAACTTGCCCAGCGTTCTGCCTCCGCCGCCAAGGAGATCAAGGAACTGATCGAGGCGTCCTTCAGCGATGTGCTCAGCGGCGTCACCCTGGTCAACAAGACCGGCGAGGCCCTGAGCAGCATTGGCGATCAGGTGCGCGTCATCAGCGACCACTTCGCCCAGATTTCACGGTCTGCCCAGGAGCAGTCCTCGGGCATCGCCGAGATCAACAGCTCGGTCGGATCGATGGACCTGATCACCCAGCAGAACGCGGCCATGGTCGAAGAGACCAATGCCGCCACCCAGAATCTTCTCGGGATCAACGAAACGCTTGCGGAACTCGCCTCGCGCTTCAAGATTTCGGGCACGGCGCAAGCCGCACCTTCACGGCCGGCCTACGGCAAGGCCGCCTGATACAGGCGCGCGCTGAAGGCTGCAGCCCGCCCTCTCAATGAGACGCAAAGTGGCACCCGTGTGCCAACTCTTTCAGCGCCGCACATCCAATCGGATGCGCGGCGTTGTCGTCAGCCTTTCGGGGCTCATCCGGCCCGGGCAAATGCGGGTCTCAGCTATCGGTCCGCTTTAGAGGCGAGGTTGCTGGTCCGGGTGTCGACATGGGCTCTGATGGCTGCGAGCAACGGGTGCCGGTCGGTCGCTTCAACGCCGTAAGCGAGATTGAAGCGGTAGTCGAAATCGGCGGGATTGTCCCCGGTCGTGTGCGTCAGCATGGTTTCGATCTTGTCGAGGCCCTTGGCGATAACGGCTTCCGGGGTTCTGGCCTCGGCATACTCATCCCACAGCGCGATCACTTCCGCTTTCAGGTCTTCGGGCAGGTGCGCGCAAAGCGTAAGCAGATCAGCCCGCTCCCGGGCCGGCCGGTCATCACCGGCCCGCTGCTCGGTTGCCGGCACGTCGCCCGAGATCGCCTCTCCGAGGTCATGCACGATGCAGATCTTGACCAGTCGCAGCAGGTCTATGTCTTCGAGCTCCCTGCCGAGAAGGATGGCGAGCAGGCAAAGACGCCAGCTATGTTCAGCCGTACTTTCGCGCCGGCCTTCTGGTGTGTGACCGCTGCGCAATGTGTCCTTGAGACGGTTGGTCTCGTCCAGAAATGTCAGAATCGCCGCGATCCGCTCCGGCGATGTGAGCAGCTGCGCCGCCGTCACGCCCCGGTCCGCCATTTCGCCGCATAGGCTTCCGCGCGCAACGGGTCGACGTTTGCCTTTGAAAAATCTCCCTTTGCCCATGCCATCACCTTCGGATCCATCACCCTGAACCACAGCGGCGGAATGGCCGCGAGCAGAAAACAGCCGGGATAACCGGAGGGGAGGGTGGGAAGATCGTCGAAAGAGCGCAGCGCCTGGTATGGCCTGAGCGGATTGGCATGGTGATCGGAATGCCTTTGCAGGTGAAACAGCATCAGGTTGGTGACGATGTGATTGGTGTTCCAGGAATGGTGCGGCTCGCACGGCATGTACCGCCCGTCGGGCCGGCGTTCCCGCTTGAGGCCGTAGTGCTCGACGTAGTTGGCGAATGTCAGGTGCAGCCAGCCAACAAGCGAATTGATCAGAAGGAACGGGATCAGCACCGGACCGAAGGCAAGTATCAGGGCACCCGCAACGCTCAGCGTGATCGCGTAACCTTGCAGGATGTCGTTGCGCCAGTGCCAGAACCCGAGCCCCTTGCGGGCAAGCCGCTCTCGCTCCATCGCCCAGCCGCGCGCCAGTGTGGAGGGAATTTCCCGAACGGCAAAGCGCCACAGGCTTTCCCCCAGTCTTGCCGATGCCGGGTCTTCGGGCGTGGCGACCTGAACGTGGTGGCCGCGATTGTGTTCGATGCAGAAATGCCCGTAACCGGAAACGGCGTTGGCGAGTTTCGCGCCCCATTGGTCGAGCCGGTTCGGCTTGTGCCCGAATTCGTGACCGACCGTGATCGCCGTTCCCGAACTTATGCCTGACATGAGCGCAAGCCCGATATAGGCCGCAAGCGGCGTGTCCGGTTGCGCTGCGGCCACCGCGCAGGCAATGAGGGAGAACCAGAACACCGGGAGCGAGGCGAACAGCAGTGCCCGGTAATAGGGATCTGCGGCGAGGTCATCGACCGCAGCCTCGGGCGGATTGTTCGGATCCACGCCGATCAGGTGATCGGCAACGACCAGGACCCCGTAGTAGAAGGCCACCGGTGCGGCGATCCACGAGGAATTGCCGCTCGAAAGATAGGCGAGTGCAGCAAGCCCCGGCAGGGACGGCGCCAGCACCGAAAGCAGCCATAGCCTTCGCTTCGGGTCGCGATACGCGATCCGTTCCCCGTTCTTCGAGGTAGCAACAAAAACCATTCGCCGAGCCTCCCAACCCGGTTGATGGTAGGAGCGAGCGCCGTGATCCGCAAGCGGAATGCGGAATTGGCAAAGCCGCGGTTGTGGGGCCTGCTGCATGCGACAGGACCGGGCGAAGGTTGCGGCAATTTTCCGGAGTGAGGGCTCAGGCGGCTTTCAGGACGAGGCAGTTGCGGCCCGCGCCTTTTGCTTCGTAAAGCGCCATATCGGCCCGCCGCATCAGCTCGTGCAGGTGGTCGCCGCTTGCATGAGTGGCGATACCGATGCTGACCGTAACGCGCAGCAACTGGCCCTCGAAGGCGAACGGCACTTCGGAAATCGCGTTGCAAAGCTTGGTGGCCACCTTGACGGCGTCATCCGCGCCAATCTCCGGAAGCATGACCCCGAATTCCTCGCCGCCGATTCTGCCGACGATGTCATGCGAGCGCAGGGTCCTCTTGAAGCGCTCGACAATGCCTTTGAGCACCTCGTCGCCCGCGGCGTGGCCGTTGCGGTCATTGATCTGTTTGAAATGATCGGCATCTATGACCAGGAGCGATGCCGGCTTGTGGTGCCGGGTCGTCCGGTCGATCTCGTTTTCGGCAAGTTCCAGGAAACGGTGCCGGTTGAGCGCGCCCGTCAGGCTGTCTGTCCATGCGAGCCGCGCCAGTTCACGTTCCTGGTGCTTGAGCCGGGTGATGTCGAAACGGAAGCCGACGATGCCGCCCTCGCTCGTGCGCCGTTCCTGAACCCGCAGCCACTGGTCGCCCGGCAGCTTCTGCTCGATCGGCTCTCCGGGATTGCGATGCTGTTCCAGGCGCTTGGCGATCCATGCCTCCTCTTTGCCGGCGGCCTCGGGGAACTGTCCCTTGGAAACCGCGTAGCGAAGGATCTCCTCGAAGGTCGCACCGGGAACGATAAATCTCGAACTGTTGGCATAGACCTGCCGGTAGCGCTCGTTGCAATGCACCAGGCGGTCTTCCTTGTCGTAAAGGGCAAATCCGTTGGGCAGGCTTTCGATCGCGTCGGCGAACCGGCTTTCAGCGGCATCCGCACGGTCAATCAGCAAACGCATGTCGAGCGCTTCCATGACCATGGCAGCGAGATCCTCAAGCAGCCTTTTTTCCGAGTCCGTCACGGTGCGCGGCCGGGTGTCGACGACCGCCAAGGTGCCGAGATTCAGCCCTTCGTCCGTGCGCAGCGGCGCACCGGCATAAAACCTGAGATGCGGCGGGCCGGCGACAAAGGGGTTGTCGGAAAACTTCGGGTCCCGGCTGGCGTCCTCGATCACGAACACATCATCCTGACAGATGGTGTGGTTGCAGAACGCATACTCCCTGTTCATTTCCTTTGCGGGAAAGCCGATGTGGGACTTGAACCAAAGCCGCGCGCCTTCCACGAGCGCCACGCTGGCAAAGGGAACGTCAAACAATTTTCCGGCAAGCCGCACAACGCGGTCGTAGGATTCCTCCGGAAGGCTGTCCAGAACGTGATAGCTGCGCAGCTTCTCCAGGCGCTCATGCTCTGTATCAGGCAACGGGAATATCGGCATCTGGTGTCCTGTCCGCTTTGGCTCGGCTGATCAACCGCGTTGGCCATGATTGCCTTGGAAGCTTTAAATAACCGCTAAAGCAGGAAATTCGTGTCGCGCGGCCGGGCGCGCCGAAGAGGAGTGTTTTTTAACCCTGTGGGCGTAGATTGGATCCAGTCACGCAGAACCGGGAATATTTCAATGCGCCATCTTTCAGCAGTCGCAACACTGACGATCACCCTGCTTGCCTCGGTCACGGCCGCCGGATCGGCCCATGCGCTCGAGATGGATCGTTTGCTCAAGCAGGTTTTCGGAACCTCCGACCCGAGCGAACTCGGAGGGCCGATCTTTGCGGCGATCGCCGTTGCCGCGTTCCTGTTTTTCTGGGGGGCACTGAAGATCGGAAGACGGCGGCAGCGCCGGATGATCGAAACCTATGACGGACAGCTTCAGGACTACGCAAGCCGCCTTCGTCGCGGCAAGCTGTGAACCCTCGCACGGCGCATCGCGAGACCGCGCCCCAGGGACAGTGCATCCCTCCGGACCCATTCAGGGATTGAATGGCACGGTTTGAGAAATTCATTTCACATCATGCGCCACGGTCCTATGATTGGATGTGCCCCGAGGGGGCGGACCGTGCCTTCCGCGCGAGCAAACTCCCAATCAAGAGACCCAAATGCCCGCCAAGCTTTCCGTCAATCTCAACGCCGTCGCCATGCTGAGAAACCGCCGGGAACTTCCCTGGCCGAGTGTGACCGCGCTGGGGCGGATCGCGCTTGAAAACGGCGCCCATGGGCTGACGGTGCATCCGCGCCCGGACCAGCGCCACATCCGTTTTTCCGACCTGCCGCAGCTCCGCGCGCTGATCGACGACGAATTTCCCGCGGCCGAATTCAACATCGAGGGCTATCCCACCGAGGACTTTCTGGAGCTGGTCAGCGTCAATCAGCCCGAGCAGGTCACGCTCGTGCCCGACGATCCGGCACAGGCGACCTCGGATCACGGCTGGGACTTCGAAGGCAAGGGCAACTCGCTTCGATCAGTTGTTCAGCGGCTGAAACGGGACGGCGCCCGCGTTTCGCTGTTCTGCGATCCGGACGCCAGCCGCGCGAGCCTTGAAGCGGCGAAGGCGACGGGCGCCGACCGCGTCGAGTTTTACACAGGTCCCTATGGCGGAACACACGACGACCCCGTCCGCGCCGCCGCGGAGCTTCAAAAGCTCGAGACCGCCGGGAAGATCGCCACGGAACTCGGCCTCGGCATCAACGCCGGCCATGATCTTACCGTCGAAAACCTGCCCGGCCTTGCCCGCGCACTGCCGCAGCTTCTCGAGGTCTCGATCGGCCACGGTCTGACCGCCGACGCGCTTGAATACGGAATGGCCGAAACCGTCCGCCGCTTCATCCGCGCCTGCGGGTAGCAAGATGCGCGCCGGCGGGTAGGGGCTCTCTGAACTCCCGACCGCCGCCGCGCCTTGATCAGCCGGCAAGCGCCGCCTTGTTGGCTTCCAGGAACGTTTCCAGTTCGGTCAGCTTGGTGCCGGAAAGTGTGGCGGCGTCATCGGTGACCATGGAAATCTTGCCTTCGCGCGTATTGGCGTCAAAGGATACGAAGGTCGGGATGAAGGGGGCAGGGACACCGGCCCCGGCCATGCCCTCGGCGAGTTGCTCGTCATCCAGATGAACCACGCTCAAGGGCTTGCCGGTGACCTTCGCGGCTATCTCGGCGATCTCTTCGGTGGTGTAGGCCACCGGGCCGGTCAGCGTGTAGGTCGCGCTTTCGGATGCGGGTGCCGCAACGCCGCCCGCGATTGCCCTTGCGATATCATCACGCGCGATATGGGCGATCTTGCCGTTGCCCGCCGAACTGTACCACTGGCCCGAGGCGAGCGCCTGCGGAAGCGCCATGAACAGGTTCTCCATGTACCAGCCGTTGCGGAAGATCGTGTGGTCGAGGCCCGTGGCCTTGATCACTTCCTCGGTGCCCAGATGATCGGGCGCGAAGGTGATCAGCGAATCCTCCGGATTGGGCATGGAAGTGTAGAACAGGCGTGTCACGCCGGCGGCCTTTGCGGCCGATACGGCGGCCTTGTGCTGGCGCAAACGGGTGCCCGCGCCGTCCAGCGCATCGGTGGAAATGATCAGCAGCCGGTCAATGCCTTCGAAGGCGGCGTCAAGACCGTTCTCGTCGTCAAAATCGACCCGGCGTGTCTCCACTCCCTTTGCTTCGATGTCCTTGAGTTTTCCCGGGTCGCGTGATCCTGCGACGATCGCGGAGGCCGGCATGTCGAAGCTCGCCAGAAGATGTTCGATCACGGCAGTTCCCAATTGGCCCGATGCGCCGGTGACGAGAAGTTTTGCGGTCATGGTTTTATCCTTTGCCGGAGACCATGCATTCATGATCTCAAAAAAGTTGCTGCTCTCATATTGAGAGTTACATGACATATGGTATGAGGCGGATCACGAAAAGAAGGCAGTTTGGCCGCCGATAGGCACCTGAAAGGAACCATCATGGACGCTCATATCCCGTTTTCCGACAGGATCCGGATGATGCAGGGCGATCACAAGCTGGAGAACTGCCCTGTGCGCCAGGTCATGCAGGGCATGTTCGGCAAATGGAGCACGCTTCTCGTGCTGGCGCTGGCTGAACGCTCCTACCGGTTTGGCGAATTGCGGCGCCTCGTGCCCGACATCTCGCAGCGCATGCTGACCCAGACGCTGCGCGATCTCGAACGCGATGGCTATGTCTACCGCACCGTCCATCCCACCAAGCCGCCAAGCGTCGAATACGGCCTGACCGAACTCGGCCTGTCGATGCTCGGCCCCCTCAACGATCTCGTGATCTGGTCGAACGACAACTTTGCCGCCGTGGACGCCGCGCGCAAACGGTATGATGCCGTCGCCAACCCGTAGAGTGGGCGCTTTGTCACCCGGGCTGTTTCCTTGTGACGATCCGGCTTGAAATTGCGCCGGGTGTCGGCCAGAAGATGACGGAGATGTGACGGGGGCAAAATGAGTCGGCCTGAGAAAATCCTGATCGCGGCGCTGGCCGTCCTGAGTCTGGTCCTGGCCGGCTGCGTGGCGCAGACAAAGCCGAAACCGTCCGGCCCCAAGACGCCCGAAAATTTCCATTCGCTGATGCCGCCGCAAAGCCTGCTGCGCGATGATACCATCGAGGCGGCAAGCCATGACCGCGCACAAAGCCGTCTCGCCTATGTCGGCGTCTGGGCAAAGTCGGGTGAAGCCTGCGCGATGATGGACCAGACGGCATTCGAGGGCTACGCGGTGATCACGCCCGGCACGTTGCGGCAGCCCGGCGAGACCTGCGCATTCGATCAGGGCGAACCCGAGCAGGGCTATCTCCAGTTCGAAGCCAGCTGCAAGGCCGGGCGCAAAAGCCGCACGCGCCAGCTCACCGTCTACATGCAGGACGCCGAAAAGATGCAGCTCGGCATTGACGGCACCGCCCGGTCCCTGACCCGCTGCCATCTGCCGGAGTGAAGGTCGGGCACACCGAGGGCCTCATTTGCACTCCACAATATCCGGCGGGCTGACACCGGATCAAATTGGATTGGTATTGTTCGGGTTTTCTTAAAAGCCGTCGCCTAAGCTTGTCTCTATGGAAAACCCGATTGCCCAGCACCATCATGACGCACCCGAGTTCTTCCGGAAATGGGGCTTTTGGGCCGTTATCGCCGGTGCCGCCGCGCTCATGCTTGTGTTTGTCCAGATCGCGGGGCCGGGTTTCGAGCCCAAGCCGTCTGTCGCGACACAGGTGGGTGAGATCGCAGGCGAAATCAAGCGGTCCGCATGGCGCACATTCCTGGGGATGCCCAAGGAACCGGCCCAGCCGGAAGTCTCAGCTTCTCTCTCGACCTATGCCGTTTTTGCCGGGCCTGCTCTGGGGCTCGTGGCCATTGTTCTGTCCCTGTTTTCCGGTATCGCGCGGGAGAACCGGAAATATGCGGCCTACGGCGTGAGCCTGGGCTGTACGGCGGTCCTGTTTCACTTCTTCTGGTGGCTCGCGCTCCTGTTCGCAGGAGTGGCGTTGATGATCGCGATCATCAACAACATCGGCGACATTTTCAGCCTCTCGTGATTGGCAACCGCACGAGTGTGTCGAGCGTCCAATTGGGGTGAGGGCGAGCGAAACGCTTGCGCAAACATTTCTGCCTATGGCAGCAGAATTTCGGGAATCCGGTGCGGGCGATACTTCATCGGTCGCAATTTTCCGGGTTGTTTTTCGCCTTGACGCTGTACCGTACGGTACGGTACATGCGCGTCTATGACATTGAACCTTCATCTCGAAAATGCGCCCGCGCGTGCCGGGTCCGGGGCGGGGCAGGCGGTTGACCCGGCTGTCGCGCTGCCGGTTGATGACGAGTTCACCGAGCGCCAGCGGGAAGTGCTCGATGCGGTGCTCAAGCTGATGGTGGCCGAGGGCGACGGGTTTTCTGTCGCGGCGGTGGCGCGGGCGGCGAGCTGCTCCAAGGAAACGCTCTACAAGTGGTTCGGCGACCGTGACGGTCTCCTGACCGCGACAGTCCGCTGGCAGGCGTCGAAAGTGCGGATGCCGAAACTGCCCGAAGACCGGCTGACCGGCGAAGGGCTTGAGAAGGCGCTGACCGGCTTTGCCGCAAGCTGGCTCACGGTGATCACCGGGGACCTCTCCGTCGCGCTCAACCGCGCGGCGGTCAGTCATGCCGGTTCGGCAAAAAGCCGCCTTGGCGAGATCGTGCTGACCAACGGTCCCTTCGCCATGCAGCGCCGGCTCGAGCCGTTGTTGAAGGCAGGCAAGGCTGCCGGACTGCTCGCCTTTGACGATGCCGGGGCAGCCTTCCGCTGTTTCTTCGGTCTTGTCGTCGCCGATACCCAGATCAGGGTGCTGCTGGGCGAGGATCACCGCCCCGACGCCTCCGAAATCGCGGCCCTTTCGGCGCGCGCCACGCGCCAGTTCCTCACTCTGTACGGGCGGGGATGATACTTCGAATTCGTCGCAGCCGGAGCGTCTTGGCTTCGGAAGCGGCAGGACACTCAGAAAGAACACGCGAAAAGGGAGACTATCATGCGCGTTTATTATGATGCCGATGCCGATCTCAATCTGATCAAGTCGAAGAAAGTGGCCATCATCGGCTACGGTTCGCAGGGCCGCGCGCATGCGCTCAACCTGAAGGATTCGGGCGCGGGCAATGTCGCCGTCGCGCTCCGCGCCGGATCGGCCACCGCCAAGAAGGCCGAGGCCGACGGCTTCAAGGTGATGACCGTGGCGGAAGCCGCCGGTTGGGCCGACCTGATGATGATGGCGACGCCCGACGAACTGCAGGCCGACATCTACAAGGAGGAGATCGCACCGAACATTCGCGACGGCGCCGCGATCGCCTTCGCCCACGGCCTCAACGTCCACTTCGGCCTCATCGAGCCCAAGGACACCGTCGACGTCGTCATGATCGCGCCCAAGGGTCCCGGCCACACCGTGCGCGGCGAATACGTCAAGGGCGGCGGCGTGCCCTGCCTGATCGCCATCCATCATGACGCGTCGGGCAACGCCCACGACATGGCGCTGTCCTATGCCTGCGGCGTCGGCGGCGGCCGTTCGGGCATCATCGAAACCAACTTCCGCGAAGAATGCGAAACCGACCTGTTCGGCGAGCAGGTTGTTCTCTGCGGCGGTCTGGTCGAACTGATCCGCGCCGGTTTCGAGACCCTGGTCGAGGCCGGCTACGCGCCGGAGATGGCCTATTTCGAGTGTCTGCACGAGGTCAAGCTGATCGTCGACCTGATCTACGAAGGCGGCATCGCCAACATGAACTACTCGATCTCCAACAC
This sequence comes from Hoeflea sp., assembly GCA_040216675.1. Lineage (GTDB taxonomy): Bacteria > Pseudomonadota > Alphaproteobacteria > Rhizobiales > Rhizobiaceae > Hoeflea. Next base: position 894,751 of record JAVJOR010000004.1, read on the forward strand.
CGCCGAGTGGGGCGAATACGTCTCGGGTCCGCGCATCATCACCGCCGAGACCAAGGCAGAGATGAAGCGCGTGCTGCATGACATCCAGAGCGGCAAGTTCACCTCCGAATGGATGCAGGAGTACCGCTCGGGCGCTGCCCGCTTCAAGGGCATCCGTCGCATGAATGACAGCCACCAGATCGAGGAAGTCGGCGAGAAGCTGCGCGGCATGATGCCGTGGATCAAGTCGAACGCACTGGTCGACAAAGCGAAGAACTGATCAACCGGATCTGACGACAAGACCTGGGCCGTGGAGTGATCCACGGCCTTTTCTGTTTTGGCGTGCCTTTGGCAGCGCGGGGGCTCAAGTCGAACGCACTGGTCGACAAAGCGAAGAACTGATCAGCCGGATCTGACGACGAAACCTGGGCCGTGGAGTGATCCACGGCCCTTTTGTGTGTTCGTGCCTGCGGTGGCGTCTGCAGCCGGGTCCGCCGGCAATGTCGCCCCGGTCGCGGACCGCACTCGAGGCCCGCAAATGGAAGACCCTGTCCGGGTTGCTCCGGAGGAAAATGAAAAAAGCGTAAAAAAGTTTGGAACCGAATATCGGTGAGATCATTGACAGGGCGTACCATTCAGAAACGGGCCCACCGGCCCTAAGTACAGGAGATTACTTATGAAAAAGCTCATCACCGCCACTGCCATGACCATGTTTTTTGCCGGTTCGGCTTTCGCCGCATCCACCGCGCTGGACCAGCGTGCAGCGATTGACAACTACGCGGGTGGCGACACCAGCGTTGCTGACATCATGATGGATGAACAGGGTGTCGATCGCACCGACGAAGACTTCATGGCGCGCTGGGATGCCGCAACTCCGGAACAGCAGGCAGCGCTTGTCGACGCCTGTGACCAGGGTCAGGCAGACGAACTGGCGTTCACCGACACGGTCCAGTCGCGCTGCAAGATCGTCAAGGGCAACTGATGTGTCCACCTCGCTGACAGCGTGAGCCCCTCGGGGGCCGCGCGCAGCGGGAGAAAGTGACGGATTATTTCGTCGCAAAAGCCGGTTGGCCGCATGGCCTGCCGGCTTTTTGCTGTCCGCACATGGCCGCTTTCCACTGGCATGAAGGTCCCCGGCCTCACCTGTTCCGCGAAATGACGTCTATCCACCAACGGTCTCGCGGATGACGACCGAAACCGGAAAATGATCCGAATACCCATCGGTATTGACGTTCGCGGCGGCATTGCCCTTGGACAGGCCGAAACGGATCGCGCCCCGGTTCTTGCTGTTCGATGTCATCTCCGGATAGGCCTCGATCCGCACGGTTTCTTCGAGCACCCGGAAGGGCCCGGGGCCGTTGAGCATTGCGCGCGACACCAGTATCTGATCGAACAGGTTGGCGTCGCCGCCATAGTAGTAGGTGCCGTAAAGCGTGCGTTTCCGGCTGCTTTGCGTGGTCACGGTCTGGCGAAGCAGGTTCCACGACAGATTGTAGAACATCGCCGATCTTGATCCTTCCACGTCGTCACGTTCGCGCCGCCCGTTCGCGTGCACCATCACCGATGCGTCCGACGGATTGTCATTCAAGTCGCCCATGGCGATCACCGCGATAGCGTCGTTGCGTTCCTCGCGTATGCGTTCATGCCAGTAGCCGAGTGTCTCACCTGCCGTCATGCGGTAGCCCGCGCTTTCCACCGCCCCTCCGGAGCGTGACGGCCAATGGTTGGACAGCGCCACCAGGTGATTGCCGGAATTTGTCACGAAAGTGCATTGGGTGATGTCGCGTGTGCCGGTTCGGCGCATGACGAAATGGCTGAAAATTTCCGTCTCGATGATCACCAGCCGGTTCTTGTCGAAGATGAAGGCGGTATCGATGCCGCGCTTGTCCTTGGTCGAATCCGCATGCACGATGGAGTAGTTGCGGCCCGGCAGCAGCGCATCCAGCCGGTCGCTAAGGGCCTCCAGCGCATACCGGTTTTCAACCTCGCAGACCCCGAGCAGATCCGGTCCGATGCCGTTGTTCATCTGGACTATGATCGAGGCCAGCTGGTCGATCTTGCGGTCGAACAGCGCTTGCGTCCAGCCTTTGAGGTCCTTTTTGTTCTTTTCAGCGATCCATGGCTCGCGCGCGGGGAACCCCTCCGGCGCGAACAGGTTTTCCAGATTCCAGAACGCGACGAAATAGTCCGGCATCACATGTCTCCTGTCAGTTGGCCCAGGTCTTTGGTCGGACAATCCTGTCTTGTGACGCGAAACGAGATCCGGATTCTATCGCGAATTGAAGACGGTTTGAAGTCGTATGGAAAACCGCGTCGATCCGGGCCGGACCCGGTGCGGTCGTCACCGCGATATTGAGCAGGCAAAGGCCGCATCGATCCGCCGGCCACGGAGGGATTCAGAAACTGTGCGCAGTCCCATCTTCCGTGCCGGGTCCCGGGAGCGGAACTGGGTCAAATACGGCCGATTGCTGAAACAGGATCTTAATCGTGAAGGCGCATGATGCAGGGCAGGGCGGCGACAAGCCGGCCGAAATGGATATGACCATGCGCAGTACAGTTGAGCGGGGCGGAATTGACCGAGGTGATGCGGGCAGCACGAGGCTGCATCACTGGGATTTCGCACGCGCGCTGTACCTCGTGCTCGGCATACCCTTTCATGCCGCAGTGATCTATTCGCTCAGCCATGAATGGGCGGTCAGTTCGCCGGAAAAAAGCCAGGCTCTGACATGGCTTGCCGATTTCATCCACACGTTCCGGATGCCGGGCTTCTTCCTGCTGGCGGGGCTGTTTGCGATGATGCTGATCGAGCGCAAGGGCGCCTGGCACTGGCTCAAATCGCGGCTGTTCCGCTTGGGCCTTCCGCTCTTGTCGGCAACGGTTCTGATACTTCCGGCCCAGATCCTGATTTCCGGCCTGGCGGGCGTGCTGAATGGGGCAATCCCGCCATCGGATCTCGGCGGGCATCTCGCCGCACAACTCACCCGCTTCGGAGAGCCGTGGATTTCTCATCTCTGGTTCCTTTGGGTGCTGATTGCCTATTGCATCGGCCTTGCCGCCTTGCAGTGGCTTAGCCGCGGAACGCTCGGACGCAGGCTCGAAGGCCTGGTCGAATGGATCGCCGAAAACCGCATTCTTTCACTGGCGGCTTTCGCAGCCCTCTGCGAACTCGCCGCCCGCGCGCAGGAGATCGTGGTCGCGGCCAGCCCCTATTACGGCAACGCCGTCATCAACTACAATCTATACGTCGTCTATTTCGCCTTTGGCGCGGTGGTCCAGTCGAGCGGCAGGCTGAATGCGCTGCTGCTCCGCCCGGGGCCGCTGGCAGCGCTTGCCGGTGCTGCGCTCGTTATTTTCTCGCAGGGCGCCTGGCCGAACCTGTTCGTCCATACCCTGAAAGTGATGGCGGGGATCATCGGCGCGCTCATGATCGTCGGCTTCATTTCCAATCTGGCGCACAGGCACTGCAACCGTCCCGATGCGCGGGTCAGGAAGCTGGTCGACGCTTCCTTCACCGTCTACCTGTTCCACCACCCGGTGATCATGGCGCTCGCAGCCGCCTTCCTGCTCGTCGACCTGCCACCGGTGCTCGAGTTTGCGATCATTGCCGTTTCCGGCGCCCTGGTCTCCTATGCGATCCACCTGGCGGTGCGCCGCAGCCCGGCGCTGACCTTGATGTTCAACGGGGTGAGGTCCGGCAAGAGCCGCACCCTCAGCACCGCTCCGGTTACCTCCAGGCCTGATAGCCCGACGGTCTTCCCCGACCGTCCATTGCGGCTCAAGGGCTGAGGGTAACCTTGCCGGGAAATGCAAAGCCAGGACTGGGGTCGATCTGCCTGTCAGACCTTCCTGCAAGACACATCGTGACGGCGTCCTAACCGCCCCGCACCACCCGGCCCAGCCGCATGATGCCTTCCTCGATCATCGCCTCGCTGGCGCAGGAGAACGAAAGCCGGATGGTGTTGGCGCCGGAGCCGTCGGCGAAGAAGGCCTTGCCGGGGACGAAAGCGACGCGTTCGGTTTTCAGGCTTTCGGCCAGCAGCGCCGCGCCGTCGAATCCTTCGGGCAGGGTGACCCAGACGAACATGCCGCCATCGGGCCTGGTCCATGTCACCCCTTCGGGCATGTGGCGGGCGAGAGCAGCGAGCATGGCGTCACGGCGCGCCTGGTAGGTGGCCTTGATCTTTGCGACCTGCTGATCGAACCCGTTCGAGGCCACCGTGTGGATCGCCATCTGGTTGAGCGTGGCCGAATGAAGATCGGCGGCCTGTTTCATCAGGACGAGCTTCGTTATCACCGGCTTGGCCGCGCAGACCCAGCCGACGCGCAGGCCCGGCGCCAGCGTCTTGGAAAAAGAGCCGCAATAGATCGTGCGGGTGTTTTCGATTCCGCCGTTACGCGCGATGTCGAGTGCCAGCAGGGGAGGGATCTCCGCGCCGTCATAGCGCAGCGACTGGTAGGCGGCGTCCTCGATGACGGCGATGTCGAGTTCGGTAGCGAGGTCCAGAATGCGCTCCCGCGCGCTCTCGGCCAGCGTCTCGCCGGTCGGATTGGCGAAATCGGCCGAGGCATAGGCGACCTTGACCTTGCCGCCTTTTGCCTGGGCGGTTTCGCGGTAGTCCTCCGCCGAGCGGTTGCCGAGCGGGGTGAGGCGGTCGTAGCCGGGCTCGTATGCGTTGAAGGCCTGCAATGCGCCGAGATAGGTCGGCCAGCCGACCAGCGCCGTGTCGCCGGGCGACAGGAACAGCTTGCCCAGATAATCGAGCGCCTGCTGCGAGCCAGAGGTGATCATGATGTTGTCGGCGGTGCAGTCGACGCCGAGCGAGGCCATCCGCGTCACCAGCCAGTCGCGCAGCGGGCGGTAGCCTTCGCTGACCGAGTATTGCAGCGCGGCCCCCTTGGTGTCGCCGGTCAGTGCCGACGTGAGCGCAGCACTGAAGGCGTCCGCCGGAAACAGCGCCGGGTCGGGAATGCCGCCGGCAAACGAGATCACGTCGGGCTGGTCGAGAAGCTTGAGCAACTCGCGGATTTCGGACGCCTTCATGCGCTCGGCGCGGGTCGCGAACAGCGCCGGCCAGTCGAGCCCGTGGCCCGCGAGGTCTTTGAGGGGCTGCGAGGATTCCTGCTGCATCTGGTCCGTCATGTCTCTCTCCCGAAGCGCTCCGAACACCGGCCCGGCTGCGCTTTGTCGCGGTCGCCTTTCGGTTTCGCTCGGGAAGTGCCCTTTGTGCGCAACACAAATGCGTGCCGGTGTGTTTCCGCGCAAGAATGATCACGAATGCAAATATATGTCAACAATACTGACCTATTTTGCGTGAAGATTTGCGTCCCTGCGGCGTGGCCCGGCCGGAAACCGAAAAAACGCGCCGCTCGGAAGCGGCGCGTTGTCATCAGGATCGTTTGGTCTGGCGGACGAGGCCGGTCAGAAGGCCTCCCATTCTTCGACTTTGAGAGCGGCGTTGCCGACGGCCACCGGCCCGTTGCGCTTGACCGGTTTGGCGACGGGCGCCGGCCGTTCTGCGCCTGGATGGCTCGTCGCCGCCGCGTTCTGCTTCAGGACGAACTGGTTGATCTGGCGATTGAGTTCCGCCACATCACCGCTCATTTTCTGGGTGACCGCATTGGCTTCTTCGACCATCGCCGCATTCTGTTGGGTTGCCTGATCCATCTGATTGACCGCTGCATTGATCTCCTGCAGCCCGGTGGATTGCTCCTTGCCGGCAGTGGCTATTGAATCGATATGGGCGCTGATCTGGTTGACGTGGCCGGTGATCTGCTGGAGCGCCTTGCCGGTGGCTTGCACCAGTTCGACGCCCTTGTCGACCTCGTCGCCGGACTTGGTGATCAGCTCCTTGATGTCCTTGGCGGCGCTTGCGGAACGCTGCGCCAGTTCACGCACTTCCTGCGCGACGACGGCAAAGCCCTTGCCGGCCTCTCCGGCGCGCGCTGCCTCGACACCGGCGTTGAGCGCCAGAAGGTTGGTCTGGAAGGCAATCTCGTCAATCACATTGATGATGTTCGATATTTCGGACGAGGCCTTTTCAATGCGACCCATGGCGTCCACGGCCTCGGCGACCACCTTGCTCGATTCCTCCGTGCTGGTGCGCGCCGTGTTTGACATCTCCGCAGCTTCGGTCGACCGGGCGGAAGTGTCGCGGACGGTGACGGTGATCTGGTCGAGCGCGGCCGAGGTTTCCTCGAGCGAGGCGGCCTGCTGCTCGGTGCGCCGCGACAGCTCGTCCACCGCCTCGCGCATTTCGTTGGAGCTTGCGTCGATCGAGTTGCTGTTGATGCGTACCTCGCTCAGGGTCGTCTGCAGCTTTTCAACGGCGGTGTTGAAGTTGAGCCGCAGCTGGTCGACGGTGTCCATGAACGCCTCGTCGATGTTGACCGTCAGGTCGCCATCGGCCAGCCGCGACATGCCTTCGCCCAGTAGCGTGACTGCGCGGTTGAGCTGTTTGGTTTCCTCGGCTTTGCGGGCTTCGCGTTCCCGCCGCTCCTGTTCGCTCATCCGTGCATTGGATTCGCTTTCGGTTTCAAGGCGGATCCGATCAAGACCGGATTCCTTGAAGTTGAGCAGCGCGCGCGCCATCGTGCCGATCTCGTTCTTGCTGTCGGTGTTGGGGATCTCGGCTTCGAAATCACCGCCCGCAAGTCTGTCCATGATGCCCGCCATGTCGGATATGCTCCTGGAGAGGCGGTTGGAAATGAAGACTGAGACAACGGCGCCGGCGATCAGCGCGAATACGGAAAAGATCAGCATGAAGCTTTTCGTCGTCGTGACTGTTGCCGCACCCTGCGGGCCCAGCGTGTCCTGAACCGCCAGAGCGCCCTGTTCGATCTCGTTGAACGCCTGCTGCATGGCCGGGCCGTTTACATCAAGCACCTCGTCGCGGATGGAATTGCGTTCGGAGATGATTGCCTCGATCTCGCCGACAAGGCTTACATACCGAGAGATGTTTTCGCTTACCGAGGCGATGCTCTGCGGATCGACGCCCCTGATCAGCCTGCCCTTGAGCGCGCTGGCGCTGTCGATCGCGGCATTCAGGTTCGCCCTTGCGCTGTCGAGAAGCGGTTGTGAGTTGGCAAGCAGGTATTTCTCGAAATAGAGCCGTCCGAGCAACAGGTTTTCCTGCGTGGATGTCAATCTGGCAACTGACGCCAGATCTCCGTCGTTGAGGGCGGCGGCGATCATCGCGGTGACGGTTTCGCGCGTGCTCTTGCCCAGCGCTGTGACGCTCTCGACCTTTGCGTCGCGTTGGCTTTGCAGCTGCGTCATCTTGATGAAGGCGGTTTTGTATTCTTCGGCCTTGCGGATCGACTCGTCGAGTGTGGCCAAGGTCTCGGGATCCTCCAGGTAGGCTTCGCGGACGGCAAGCAGTTCGGCCCCGAGTGTCTCGACATTGTCAGCCACGGACTGGGTGGAAGCGTCCTGCGGGTTGATACGGTAGCGGAAGGAGGCCATTCGGGTCTCGTAAAGGTCCGAGACCAGTTGCTTGACCTGCACGGTCTGTCTCGCAGTGTCGCGATAGTCGGTGAAGATACCGCCGATATTGACGGTGGAAAAATACCCCACTGCGGCGAGCACCACCAGCATGGTCAGAACGAAGCCGACGGATATGAAACTTTGCGACTTTATACTTAGATTCTTCATTGGAGTTCTCCTGATCAGGTCCAAAGCACGAAGAGCTTTGCGTCTGTTGCATGGTTGCTGAAATGGGAAGTTCGGGCAGCACAAGAGGAGCGCGTGCGATGATCGCGACGCGTCTTGGGGCTAGTTTTTTTGACTTGGACTACGATGAAAAGTGGACAACCAAATCGTTGGAGCCTCATGCTCAGCACCAGGAAACCTGATGTCCCGGGAGTAGAAGACGGCCAAAGCGGTTAACAAAAACTCACAGCATCCGGGTCGATATTTGTAATATCGGCGCCAATACGGGAAAATATTTTGAAAAATGCATATATTGGATGCATTAGAATGAAAAATACAACTATTAGATGAAAACTATACTTTTATTTCTAATATTATAATATAATTTCATGCTATGGTGGTATTTCCAGAGATGATGTCCTGCCTTGTTTGAACGCGCAAAGCTGCAATATGACATTTCGGACCGGGTAGGCGGCCGTCCGGCGCAGGGCCGTATCTGAAGACATGACCGGGGTGGGCGGCGCAATCGGCGCGGCAGTTGAGCGCCGGGTCGCTGATGTCCCCTTTGACACGGGGACCGACTTTTCTCTGTTGCGAAGCGGTCCCATTCCGGGCGCCACTTCAGGCGGACCGGCATCGTTGTATCCTGAGGCAACGTCGAGCGTTATCCGCGCCAAAACAGCGCAGATTATCGTCCCCGCCTGTCATCCCGGTGGAAACATGAGGTTTTCGGGAGGATTTCGCCGCCTGTCGACTTGTCCTTGCTTTCAGGCATGACTAAGTGAACCTGCAAAAGACGCGCCGCGCGTCATCATAAGCCGTCCCGGGGAACATCAATGAGCGCTGCCGCGCCAGGAACGACTTTTATCATTCTCATGCTGCCGTTTCTGGCGGCTCTGATTGCGCCGTGGCTCACCCGCCGTCTCGGCCACAACGCGGCCTGGGTGCTCGCGTTGGCGCCGGTTGCGATCTTCATTCATTTTCTCGGCTTTTCGGCAGAGGTTGCCGATGGCGCGATCGTCACCGGCGGCTTTGCCTGGGTGCCGTCCTACAATGTCAGCTTTTCCTGGCTGATCGACGGGCTGTCGCTGACATTCGTGCTTCTGATCTCCGGCATCGGCGCACTGATCGTGCTCTATTCGGGCGGATACCTCAAAGGCCACGCCAATCTCGGACGCTTCTTCTCCTTCATCCTGCTGTTCATGGGCGCGATGCTCGGCGTGGTGATTTCCGACAGTTTCCTGATGCTGTTCATCTATTGGGAGCTGACCTCGATCACGTCCTTCCTGCTGATCGGTTTCGATCACACGAGGGAAGCCTCGCGCCGCGCCGCCATCCAGGCGCTGGTGGTCACCGGTGCCGGTGGATTGGCGCTGCTTGCGGGCCTCATCGTGATCTGGAACATCACCGGCATCACCCAGCTGTCGCTGCTCTTGAGCTTCGGCGACGAACTCAGGGCGAGCCCGTTCTACCTGCTGGCGCTGATTCTGGTGCTTGGCGGGGCTTTCTCCAAATCCGCGCAGTTCCCGCTGCATTTCTGGTTGCCCAACGCCATGGAGGCGCCGACCCCGGTTTCCGCCTACCTGCATTCGGCGACCATGGTGAAGGCCGGCGTCTACCTGCTCATGCGGCTCAATCCGGTGCTCGGTGAGACCGTCTGGTGGGAAACCATCCTGCCGGTGTTTGGTGGAGCCACCCTGATCGTGGGAACATTGCTCGCCATCCGCCAGACCGACCTGAAGCTGATGCTGGCCTACACGACCGTGTCCTCGCTCGGACTTCTGGTTATGCTGACCGGTTTCGGATCGGAACATGCCATTGCTGCGGCCGTGCTTTACCTGGTGGCGCATTCGCTGTTCAAGGGCGCGCTGTTCATGGTCGCGGGCCTGATCGACCATGAGGCCGGCACCCGCGACGTCACCAGGCTCGGCGGGTTGCGCGGCGCCATGCCGATCACCTTCGCAGCCGCCATGGCCGCCGCCATCTCCATGGCCGGGCTGCCGCCCTTCGTGGGCTTCCTGGCCAAGGAGGAAATCTACTACGCGCTGTGGGCCACCGACCCCTGGTCGCTGGTCTTCACGCTGGTTGCCGTCGTCGGCAACGGGCTGATGTTCGTCATCGGCTTCGCGGTGGCGATCAAGCCGTTCCTCGGTCCGAAGGTGGAAACCCCGAAGGCCGCGCATGAAGGGCCGGTTCTGCTCTGGCTCGGACCGTTGACGCTGTCGATCGTGGCGCTGGCCGCGGCCATCGTCTCGCCGCTGACCCATCGCTTCGTCTCCTCGCCGATGGCGAGCGCCGTGGCCGGCGAAACCGAAACCGTCACCATCTCGCTGATCCCGCATTTGGGCGCCGCCCTGGCGCTGTCGCTCATCACGGTGGTGTTCGGCGTGCTTGTCTATCGTTATCTCGACGGTGCGCGTGCGGGGATGGCGAAAACGCTTGCGGCCATCGGCTGGGGACCGGACCGGGGCTTTGACCAGTTCGTCTCGGGCATTGTGCGCCTGTCGGTGGCTGTCACCAGGGCAATCCAGCCGGGACGTCTCGATATCTACATGACGGCGACCTTCCTGATGATCGCGCTGGCGCTGTTCGTTCCGATGGCTTGGTACGGCGAGTGGCCGTCAATGCCGGTCTGGCCGGCCGACGCACAGTTCCATGAGCTTGCGGTTTTCGTGATCGCGCTTGTCGGGCTGGCCGCCGTCATCAACGCCCGCGACCGGCTGACCGCGATCGTCTCGCTCGGCGTGCAGGGTTTTGCGGTGGCGCTTCTGTTCATGCTGTTCGGTGCGCCCGACCTTTCGTTCACGCAGTTCATGGTCGAGACGCTCGCCGTGGTGATCCTCGCCCTGGTGATGACGCGGCTCAAGCTCACCGCCTCGGATCATCGTTCGACCCGCGACAAGATGGTCGACGGGACCCTGTCGCTGGCCTGCGGCACGGGTTTCGGCCTCTATCTGCTTGCCGTGACCCAGCAGCCCTTCGATCCGTTCATCAGCGACTTCTTCGCCCAGTATTCGAAGATCGTTGCGCACGGAACCAATGTGGTCAACGTGATCCTGGTCGATTTCCGCGGAACGGATACGCTCGGCGAGATTGCCGTGGTGATGGTCACGGGCCTGGCAGTACTGTCGCTGATCCGGATCCGCACCGGCTTCGACGGCCGTGCGGTGGCCGACAACGATCCCGAGCAGCGTGAGGAGGCCCGATAACATGCGTACCGTGATTTTCCGCTCGATCGCGCCCTATCTCACCAGCCTGATGCTGTTGTTTTCCATCTTCGTGCTGCTGCGCGGCCACAATGAGCCCGGCGGCGGGTTCATCGGCGGGCTGATCGCGGCCTCGGCGCTCGCGATCTACGGCATTGCCTGCGGCGTGGCGCCAGTCCGCCGCGCGATCCATTACCATCCGATGGCGATCTCCGCCTTCGGCCTCTTCATCGGCGCGCTCGCCGGCGTGCTTTCGGTGTTTTCCGGTGTTCCGTTCATGACCGGTCTCTGGATCTACCCGAAACTGTTCGGCGTCGAGCTGGCGCTGTCGAGCGTGCTCGTCTTCGACATCGGCGTCTATCTGGTCGTGGTGGGCGCGATCTCGTCGATTGCGCTTGCGCTCGAGGAAAGGGACCGCGACTGATGGAACCTCTCTTCGCACTTCTCGTCGGGGCATTGTTCGCGGTGTCGATCTACCTGTTCCTGTCCAAGCACATCATCCGTGTGCTGATGGGAGCGGCAATCCTCAGCAATGCCGTCAACCTTCTCATTTTCACTGCCGGTCGGGTCACCCGTGAGGTGCCGCCGATCATCGGTTCGGGGTCCGACGTTCTCCCCCAGACTGCCGCCAATCCGCTGCCCCAAGCCCTGGTGCTGACCGCCATCGTGATCGCGTTTTCGTTTTTCGCGTTCCTGCTGGTGCTCGGATACCGCGCGTTCCAGAAGCTCGGCACCGATGACAGCGACGAGATGCGGGTCGCAGAACCCGTCAACGAACCAGCCCCGCCTTTGGGCTATTGAGGAGACAGCTGAATGGCGGGAAAAACTGCAGGACTTGAAGACCTTTCGGTCGCCTTCGTGACGGAGCCGGTGGCTGCGGCCGACTGGTTGATTGCCGCGCCCGTGGTCTTCTGTCTGATGGCCGGAGCGGTGCTTCTGATGCTGCGCAAGCGCACGGACCTGCAGCCGTTGATCGCGATTCCGGCGCTCGTCGTGCTCAACGGCCTGACGCTCGGGTTGCTGGCCCATGTGGTCCTCAACGGCACCGTGACCATGACCATGGGACGCTGGCTGCCGCCCTTCGGGATCTCCTTCACCGTCGATCCGCTGAGCGGCTTCTTTGCGGCGACCTCGGCGCTGGTGGCGCTTGCCGCGGGCATTTACGGGCGCAGTGATGTCGATCATTCGGGCCGCCGCTACGGCTTCTACCCGTTCCTGCTTCTGATCATGGCCGGCGTGCTCGGCGCATTCCTGACCGGCGACATCTTCAACCTTTATGTCTGGTTCGAGGTGCTGCTGATTTCCTCCTTCGGCCTGCTGGTTCTCGGCTCGGAACGCGCGCAGCTCGATGGCGGCGTCAAGTATGCCTTCCTGAACCTGATCGCCACCACGCTGTTCCTGGTCGCCACCGGCTATCTCTACGGCCTGTTCGGCACGCTCAACATGGCCGATATTGCGATCAAGGCCTCGGAACTTCGCGGCACGGCCCCGCTGATGACGCTGGTCGCGCTGTTCCTGCTGGCCTTTGCGATGAAAGCGGCCGCCTTTCCGGTGAATTTCTGGCTGCCCGCCTCCTACCACACGCCGCGGCTGGTGGTCTCGGCCCTGTTTGCCGGCCTGCTCACCAAGGTCGGGATTTACGCGCTGCTCAGGATCCTCGGCATGCTGTTTCCGATAGAGCGCGAGGAGCTGGCGCTGATCATCGCCATTGCCGCAGCGTTGACGATGGTGCTCGGCGTCATGGGCGCACTGGCGCAGAACGACATCCGCCGCGCGCTGGGCTTTCTCGTCATCTCCGGAATCGGGGTGATGATGGCAGGCCTGGCGCTTGGCAGTCCCGCCGGGTTCTCCGGCGCGATTTTCTACGCGGCGCACTCGATGGTGGTCATGACCGCGCTTTACTTCGCTGTCGGCATCGGCGCGCGCCTGGGAGGCAGTTTCAACCTGACCTCGGCGGGCGGTCTTTATGCCCGCAACGCAACGCTCGCCATGCTCACGCTGATGTTGTTCCTGTCTGTCTCCGGGCTGCCGCCGTTTTCGGGGTTCTGGCCCAAGGTCGTTTTGGTCAAGGCCTCGCTCGATGTCGGCGCCTGGTGGCTCGCCGGCGCGATCCTGGTGACCGGTTTGCTGACCACGATCACGGTGGGCCGGATCTGGGCGCTCGCCTATTGGCGTCCGTCACCGGAGGAGGGGCGGCTTGAGGCCACCCAGGAGATCGCCAGTGCCGAAATCAATGTTCCCGGTTCGCTGCCGCGCGGCACCGTCGTTGCGCTTGCCGGTCTGGTGATCCTGACTGTCGCGGCCGGGATCTGGCCCGAACCGGTGCTGAAGCTGTCCCAGGATGCGGCTCTCGGGCTTCTCGATCCTTCGGACTATGTGCTGTCGGTGTTTCCCGGTGAGGTGTCGCAATGAGCCTGTTTCTGGTCAATGTGCTTCTGGCGCTGGTTTGGACGGCGGTCACCGGTTCCTTCACCTTTCTCAATTTCGGCTTCGGTTTCCTGCTGGCGATTGTGGCGCTTTCGCTGATCCGCGAGCAGGTCGGTTCGGTCGGCTATTTCTCGCGCGCCCGTCGGGTGATCTCGCTGTTCTTGCTGTTCATCTACGAGCTGATCCTGTCGGCATGGCGGGTGGCGACACTGGTGCTTTCGCCCCGGATGGTCATCAAGCCCGGCATCATTGCCTATCCGCTCAAGCTCGATCGTGATTTCGAAATCACCATGCTGGCCAATCTGATCACGCTGACGCCCGGCACGCTTTCGGTTGACGTGTCCGACGACCGGCGTATCCTCTACGTCCATGCCATCGATGCATCCGATCCCGACGCGACCCGGCGCGACATTGCCGAAGGCTTCGAGCGCAAGATCATGGAGGCGTTCCGGTGACGACGGTTCAGGACATCTTCGACCTCACGGTCTGGGTTACGCTGGCGATCCTTTGCCTCGCGTTCTTCATCACCATTTTCCGCATCGTGCGCGGCCCGACCCTGCCCGACAGGATTCTGGGCCTCGACATGCTGGTTGCCATCGCCATCGGCTTCATCGCCGTTGTCGGCATCAAGACCGGCTATGCGCTTTATGTCGATGTCGCCATCGCGCTCGGTCTGGTCGGGTTTCTGGCAACGGTGGCCTTTGCCCGCTTCGTGTTGTCCCGCGGCAAGACCGAGGATGACATTCTGACCGAGGCACGCATGGCCGCAAGCCAGGCGCGCAACGAAGCCAAGGCTGCCCGGAAAGCCGAACAACGCAGCGGCGCGGCCGCCAAGGCCGAACCGGGCGGGGCGGCAAGCCCGACTCCGACAGGGGGAGATCACTGATGGAAGAGCTCGCAACACTTGTCTCGGCCGTCTTTCTGCTGATCGGGTCCCTGTTCGCGCTGGTGGCTTCGGTGGGCCTGCTCAGGCTTCCGGATCTTTACACGCGCATGCACGCTGCCTCCAAGGCAGGCACCATGGGGTCCTGCATGATGCTCATCGCTCTTGCCATACATGCATCCGATGTGGGTACGGTCTCGCGGGCCCTTGCAGGGGTGGTGTTCTTCCTGCTGACAGCGCCTGTCTCCTCGCATCTTCTTGCAAAAGCCGCTTACGCGGTCGGATACCGGCTGCATTCTTCGTCGGTGCGCGATGAGATGGCGCCAAAAGAATAGAAGCAACACATTAGCGTTGTCGAAAATTCAGCATGCAACCTGCGCATACATGAATCTAAACTTCCCGTAATAATTAAATCAATACCCGTTATATTTGGTTGTTTTTCCAAGAAGTGAACGGGCAAGGCTAAATGTAGTACTTGCCATAGATTAAATTCCATGCCAGCAACTGCGCCAAGCAGGCCGCCTGGATTAGGCGTTCGCAAGAACAGCAAGAATATGCCGAATGCGGCGGCTGGCTTGTTTACAACAGTTAGGACCAGACAATGACAGAAGCAAACAAAGACAGCGGATCGGATATTCTCATCGAGCTGACCGCGGAAATCGTGGCAGCCTATGTGAGCAACAATTCCGTTGCGGCGAATGATCTTCCCAATGTGATCTCGCAGGTGCATGCCGCGCTTGGCGGCGCCACCGCACCGGTCGAGGAAACTGTCGAGAAGCCCAAGCCGGCCGTTCCTGTCCGTCGCTCGATCCAGAACGACTATCTCATCTGCCTCGAAGACGGTCAGAAGTTCAAGTCGCTCAAGCGTCACCTGATGACCCATTATGGTCTGACGCCCGAGCAGTACCGGGAAAAGTGGGATCTGCCCGCCGATTACCCGATGGTTGCACCTTCCTATGCCGAAGCGCGCTCGCGTCTGGCCAAGGAAATGGGCCTCGGCCAGAAGCGCAAGCGCGGCAAGTAATTCGCAATTGCGCGCCCGATCACGGGCTGCCGTTGAGGTCTTGCGGTTCGATCGTCAACCCCGAACCGCGATGCCCACCGGAAGGTCTGCCGGGCGATGACCATCAAGCATTTCGACTGCTTCAAAAACCGTGGCCTTCGAACCGGCCACGGTTTTCTGTTTGCCGCCCGCGTCCAATCGTTGCTGAATCCTGGCCCGGCGAATGAGGTCGGCTGGCATCCAGGGCCGCCGGATGGCCGCGCATGGCCAAAGGTGTGAGGAAAAAAATCCTCGAATTTCGCCGGTACAACCCGAAAAACATCGTAAAAACAACGTGAGGGTGTGGCCGGTGGGTGGCTGCACGTCCGCATCATCTGCATATCATGTAAGAAAATATTCCTATCAAAGGAGATTTTCGCATGACCAGCACAACCGGCAAGCACGACGACGCACGGAGAACGTCCACCAGCACCACCAAACCCGCCACGACCGCCGCAGCCGGGGAAGGGACGGAAGCAGGGGTGTCAGGGGCGGCGCGGAGCGCTGTGTCATCGCAGCCATCTGGCGGGTCTGGCGATACGGCCAGGGTTCAGGATCTGGCGCTCGCCATCCTTGCGGGGCCACATCGTGTCACGGCTTCCAACCTGATCGCCCGGCAGGGTGGAGGCGGACGGCATGCCGAGCCCTCCGATGCCATTGCTGCCGGCGGATTGTCCGGATTGGGGCAGGCCATCGACATCATGCGGTGCACGGTGGTCTTGCGGCTGGTGAGCGAACTCTTCGATGTGGCGACGGACGCCGGTCTGCCCGAAGGCGTGGCGCGCCGCAGGCCGATGTGCCACATGCGCCAGATCGCGATGTATCTTTGCCATGTGGTGCTGTCGGTGCCCTACCAGACCATCGGGCGGAGCTTCGGCCGCGACCGCAGCACGGTGGTCCATGCCTGCGCGGTGGTCGAGGACCGTCGCGACGATCCCGGCTACGATCTTTTCGTCGAGCGCTGCGAGCGCTGTGTCAACGCGGTTTTCGCCCCGGTCGGGTTCTCTCATGAAGACCGCTGAGATGCGCGCGCTTCGCAAGGCGCTGTCCGGAATGATCGGCTTCCTGGCGCGCGGCGCCGCCGAGGCTGCTGAGTCCCGAACCGGAGGGAGCGGGGTTGGCGGACGCGGAACCGGCGGGCCGTGTCCGAAGATCGAGCTTGTGCGCGGCGACGGAACCCGGCGCAGGGTGGCTCCGGCCATCCTCAGGGCGGCGCTTGCGCGCGGCCTTGTCTCTTGCAAGACCGCACCCGGGTCGCGGTCCGAGGCCCCGATCCGCAGCTACGAGTTGACCAGCGCCGGCCGCGCGGCGCTGAGGCGGTTGCTCGCCGATCCCGACAGCGCGTTCCAGCAACAGCACAGAAGGCTCGGGGTCCGTCACGACGCGGAGCACGGCTCGCTTGCCGTCAATGATCTGGAATCTCCGCTTGCGGCGCTGGCAAGGATAAAGGGCAGGGATGGCGAGCCCTTCCTGGCGCCGGATCTGGTGGAGGTGGGCGAACGGTTGCGCGCGGATTTCACCCGCGGGCATCTCACGCCGTCGATCGGTCAAAGCTGGGAGCCGGTGCGGGCGGGCCGGGCGGTCGGCGACCAATCCGGTCTGAACGATCTCACTGACGCAGCGCTCTCCGCCCGTCGCCGGGTGGAGGACGCCATTGCCGCGCTCGGTCCTGACCTGTCCGGGGTGGCGCTCGATGCCTGCTGTTTCCTGAAGGGATTGTCCTTGATCGAACGCGAACGCCAGTGGCCGGCGCGCTCTGCCAAGCTGATGCTAAGAACCGCGCTTGCCGCGCTCGCCCGGCACTACGCAGCACCCGGCCGGAAGCCGGTCACGCAGCGCGCGCCGCCGCCGCATGCGCCTTGATCCGCATCACCATCGAGCGCAGGCCATTGGCCCGCTGCGGCGAGAGATGCTCGCCGAGACCGAGCTGGGAAAGCAGCGCGCCCTCGTCGAAACTTTCCACCTCCGAGGCCTTGTGACCGGAGGTGGCGGCCAGGACCACGCCCACAAGCCCGCGCACGATATGCGCATCGGAATCGCCACGGAAGATCATCACCGGATCGCCGTCATCCCCCGGTTCGGTCGAGGCCACCAGCCAGACCTGGCTGGCGCAGCCCTTGACCTTGTTGTCTTCGGTCCGGTCCTCTTCGGGCATGTCCGGCAGGGCCTTGCCGATCTCGATGATATAGCGGTAGCGGTCTTCCCAGTCTTCGAGATATTCGAAGTCGTCAATGATGGTTTGAAGCGATGTCATGTCAGTGTCCTGTAACTGACGCCGTATATAGGCGGAATCGCCGGGAAATACACCCGGTAACGACGCCGCTTTGACCGACCCGCTTGTATTTCCGCGCGATCTGAGGCCCGTTCACTTCAGACGTTCTGCACGCCGCTTAAGATTTTAGGGAGGGTATCGAATTGCAATATCCGTTCACAACCGTCGATGTGTTTACCAGGCAACGGTTCGGCGGCAATCCGCTTGCGGTGGTTCTGGATGCCGATACGCTCAGCGACACTGAAATGCAGGCGATTGCACGCGAGTTCAACTACTCCGAGACCACCTTCGTGATGCGGCCCGAGGACGACCACAACACCGCCAATGTCCGCATCTTCACGCCGGCCTGCGAGGTGCCGTTTGCGGGCCACCCCAATGTCGGTACGGCCCATGTGTTGGCCAGCCGCGCCGGCGCAAAGGCCCGGCCAGAATGCTTCGTCTTCGAGGAGAAGGCCGGCCTGGTGCCTGTGTCGATAGCTTGGGAAGGTGACGCGGTAGAGACCGTCGAACTGACGGCGCCAGTCACGCTTTCGACGGGCTCGCCCTTCGACGCCGAGGCGGTCGCGGCCAGCCTTTCGCTTGAAACTGCGGCGATCCGTGTCGACCGCCACCCACCGCTGATCGCGTCCGTCGGGTTACCATTCCTGGTGGTCGAGATTGCGGGCCGGGCAGCACTCGCCGCAGCCAGGGTCGATATCGGCGCGATCTCGAAGCTGCTGCCTGCCGAGGGCGCCGACGCCATCTATCTCTACTGCCGCGAACTCTGGGAAGACGATGGCGACGTCGATTTCACCGCGCGGATGTTCGCCCCCTGGGACGGCGTTGCAGAGGATCCCGCCACGGGCAGCGCCACCGGAGCCGCCTGTTCGCTGATCGCGGACCTTACGCCGGAGCCTCACTCGCCGCGGCGTTTCCGGGTGGCCCAGGGCGTCGACATGAAACGTCCAAGCCGTCTGGATGTCCGCACGGGCGAGCCGGACGGACTGGTGCGGATCGGCGGATCATGCGTGCCGGTCATGAGCGGCTTCATCGAGGTCTGAGCTCCCCCCGGCCTCCAGGGCCAGACAAGAAAACGCCGCCGGGAGGAAGGGCTGTTCCCGGCGGCGGCGCGTCAAACGCGACTTGAGTTGGCAGTTGTAAGCATCATGCGTCTTCGGGCGGGTCTTCAAGTCCTCGCCGCCCGGGCGAGGGCAGGCTGTCGAACTAGTTGGTCGCGGTCTGGCCGCCATCGGCGGGAAGCGAGCCCGTCACGAGGCCGTCGTCGGCGCCGGCGAATTTGGAATCGAGGAACTCGTAAGCGATGCGCGCGCCTTCCTTGGCGCGAATGCCGAGCGCGGCAAAGGTCTCGCCACCGGTCTCGCAAACCTCCGGCTTGCGCACGCAGATCTGGCGGATGTCGTCAAACGCCTCGAGGGCGGCGGCCATGCTCTCGCCCACTTCCAGCGGCGGCGCCTGCTCGAGTGCATCGCGGGATTCGCTGCTGAACAGCGGCAAGGCGATCAGCACCAGTGAAAACCAGAAACTTCCCTTGATCAGAAACCACATTTTCAAGCCCTTCCTGTTGTCCGCCATTGCAAGGCGGCGTGCCCGGTTTGTCCCGAACTTGAACAGCACAATGCCGGAAATCCTTCAAAGCCGGCTTGAAACGGGTGCGCGTTTTTGAGCCAAATTTGTCTAAAATTTTAGTGATCCCGCTTTTGCCGCGTTCCGGGCCCGCCAGGATTGCCACTCTCCTCGCCGCAACCCGCAAAACCTGTGAACGATGCGCCAACCGTTCCTTAACCATGATCGCCAAAGCCGGGCGAAATTGGGGCTCCGAAGACCGAATTCCGGCCTCGCAGCGCCGCGCAGGGCGGCTCTTTATTCTTTCCTTAAGTCGCCACTGACAGAATTGCTCAAACAAGAAACAACTGCGGCGCGTACGGATTCGGCAGTGAAAACAATGGAAATTCTCTTTGACAGGGTGGTGGAAGCAGGCCGGCAGATCGCCGGGTCCTGGCTTGAATCCACGGATGCGGCCGATGCCGCCCATCAGGCCCGCGTCGCCTTCATGGCATCGTGCCTGTCGGGCGCGATCCTTGCGCCGCTGATCCTGCTGCCCGCCCTTGCCGCAAGCTTTGAGTGGTCCCATGCGCTGGCCATCGCCTTCTGCGTTGCCGCACTTCCCGTCGCCGTCGCGAGCATCCTGGCCGCAACCGGAAGCCTGCGTCTCTCCGGTGTCCTGGCACTTGGCGGCGCTTCGGCGACCCTATTTGCATTGCCGACCCTGAGTGGCGGGCTTGCCTCGCCGCTGCTGCCGCTGGTCGCGCTTCTGCCGCTGGAATCAGCCGCACTGTCCAGATCGCGGGCAGGGCTTGCCGCCGGACTGGCCTGCGCGCTTGGCGTGGTGTTTGCAATTGCCGCGCTCGACGGTTTCGCCTCCGGCCCGGCACTGACCGGGAGCGGCGGCCTGGCCGCAGTTGCCTCCTTGATGCTCTACGGACTTGTGCGCGGCGGATTTCAGGCTTTCGCAGCCGGATCAAATTCCGATTCCGCAAATTCGGAAGCAATTTACCGCGACGCAACGGCCGTGACGCCAGCGGGCCCGGCCGCTTCGGCTCGGCTTGAGCCGGCCGAGACTGACAGCGCAGCCATTTTGAACCGGATGCCCGGCCTGATCACCCGTCACAACGCACAGGGCGATGTCGTCGGAATCTGGGGAGACGAGAGCGCCAGCATCCTGTCGCGCATCGGCGAGGTCGATCGCAAGGGCTTCGTCAACCGGATCCATGTGGCCGACCGGATTTCCTTCCTCGATGCGTTCGACGCGCTGCGGCGTGGTGAGACGCGCCGCCGCGATGTCGAGATCCGCTTCGAACGCCGCGACGTCGCGGGTGTATTCGTTCATGCCGCCGTTTCGCTCTCGGCCGAGCGCGGTGCGGACGGAACCTTCGCAGGCGCATTGGTGCAGAGCCGTGACATCTCGGATCGTGTCGCCGACCAGCTGCAGGCCACGGCGGACGCCGAAGAGGCTGAAACCGCCAACGCCGCCAAGACCCGCTTTCTTGCCGCAGTCAGCCATGAGCTGCGCACCCCGCTCAATGCCATCATCGGGTTCTCGGATATTCTGGCGCGTGAATATTTCGGCGCCTTCAGCAATGACCGCCAGCGCGAGTATGTCGAGCTCATCCACCAGTCCGGCGAACACCTTCTTGCCGTGGTCAACACAATGCTCGACATGTCCAAGATCGAATCCGGACGTTACGAGGTCTTCGTCGAATCCTTTGCGCTCGGCGAAGTCGTCGACGGCTGTGACGCCATGCTCAAGCTTCAGGCCTCCAAGCGCGGTGTCGCGCTGACCCGCAGGCTGGCGCCCGGTGTGGGCGAGGTGGTCGCCGACCGCCGTGCAATCCAGCAGATCCTGATCAACCTGGTCGGAAACGCGATCAAGTTCACGGAAGAGGGCGGTGTGATCAATGTCGACGCGGAGATTCGTGACGGCGATCTGGTGCTCAGCGTCAGCGACACCGGTGTCGGAATTCCGGCCGAAAAGCTCGCGCATATCGGCCAGCCCTTCGTTCAGGCGCAGAGCGGCCTCTCCCGGACCTACGAAGGCACGGGCCTGGGCCTGTCGCTGGTCAAGGGTCTGGTCGATCTTCACGGCGGCGTCTTCGCCATCGAGAGCAGGGAAGGTGACGGCACCGTCGTGACGATCACGATCCCGGCCGATGGCTCGCGCGCCAATTCACACGTCTCCGCGGCCGACGCCGATGCCGGCGCCCCGGTGGCGTTCCCGCCGGTTTTGCCGAGGGCAGACCGGTCGCAGGACCCAAGCAGGAAAGAGACCCATGCCAAGACAGCGCTCAGTGCCTGATTTGTATGATGCGGACCAGTTCGAGGGCCAGTTCGAGGGCAGGGGCGTGCTCGGCGGGCTCGGGCGCCTGGTTTCCGCCCATCCCTCCCTTGCCGGTGGTACGGTCGCCTTCACGGTGATCTTCGGCTTCATTGCCTCCAATGCGCTGTGGAGCCAGCCGGGCCGTCATCCCGCGCCAATCCTCAAGACCCGCGACGTGGCCGGGCCGGCTGCGCGTGCGCTGACCGAAGCACCCGCAACGCCAGCGCTTGAAACCACCGCGCCAATGTTCGGAGACGTTCCGGCGCGCACCGTCAGAACATTCCGTATCGAGCGCAGCGACCAGATGCCGACGGCCTCGATCCCGGTGCCGAACCCGACACCTGTCACCCTGTCTTCGCCTGTCGCCCGGCCGGATGCCCGCGCTTCGGCGCCGGCGCCGGTGGCCACGGCTGAACCGCAGCCTGTCATAAAGGCTGATCCCGTTCTCGTCCGCATGCAGGAAATCCTTGCCCGAAAGGGGCTTTATTCCGGCGAGATCGACGGGCTCATGGGACCGAAGTCCGCCGCCGCGATCCGTGCCTGGGAGAAAGCCAACGGCTATGTTCAGACCGGCGAAGCCAGCCCCGGCTTGCTGGCGGTGATGCAGACACCGGTGGAGGTTCCGGAACGTGCCCCGGTTCAGGCCCAGACCCCGCCGGCAGCGGTGCCGACACAGCCGGTCGAAACCGCTGCTCTTGACACAGTGCCGGCTCCCAGACCCCGGCCGGATCCGGCGACGGTTCCGGCCGCCGGAGTGCAATCCGCCGCTGCGCCCGCACCGACCACCGCCACCCTGCCGGAAGCCAGCGAGCTCGTTCGAAAGATCCAGTCCGGTCTGTCCAACATCGCCTATGCCGACATTGGGGTCGACGGTGTGGCCGGTGCCCAGACCAAAGCCGCCATCAGGGCCTTTGAGAAGCACTACCGGCTGCCCGTCACCGGTGAACCCAATCAGGCGGTTCTGGACAAACTCCTGGAAATCGGCGCGCTTTGAAGGCGGGGTCCTGTCAGCACTGCCCGGCACCAGCAGCCGGTGACATCGCCCGTAATCCGGGTTTCGTGACGGTGGGATCATGAGGCTCAAGGCCGGCATTTTCGTCGCTGCCCTGGTGCGCCGCGTGTTCTCCGATGGCGGCATGGCGGCCATCGAGAGGCGGGGCGCGGAGGAGGCGGGCGCGATCCTCGTTCGCATCCGCTACCGCGATGGTCTCGAAAGTCTCGCGGCGCCTGCGCCGCAAACAGCCTTTGACACCGCCAAGCCTGACGCGCGTCTTTTCGAATGGCGCAAGGTCCGCGTCGAGGGGCGCGTTGTTGACGAGGCCATTTCCAGTGAAGCCCGTTTCGACCCGGACATCTGGGTGGTGGAACTCGAGACCGACAGTCCCGAAACCTATCTCGACATCGCAGACCCGGATGCGTGACTGCGAACCGGGCATATGACTTTTGCCCCTAAGTCAGCCTCGCAAGTCAGAAAGGCCGCCTGACCGAGCCCTTGGACTGTTGCCTGTCGACTTGGAGCGTAAGGCTCAACCGGTCTTGCGGTTCATGCTCGTGCGAATTGCCTCGCGGGTTGCCCTGCGCTCTGACGGATCCCGCCGCACGGGCTTGCCGTCGGCGAGGGCCGGCACATGCACGGCCTCGCCCGACGTGTACCTGTCCGCGCGCCGCCACGCCGACAGCCGCTCGCTGCAAATGTTCGGGTCAAGATCGTTGATCAGGTCACTGGCCTGCGTCTGGCGTTTGGACGGCGCCGAAAGATGCGGGAAGAAGCTCTCGAGCGCGGCCCGGGTGGTGGCCTCCGGCGTGCCGAGCGCGATCAGCGCCGTCGCAAGCTGGCGTCCGGAAAGATCCATCATGATGCGTTCGGCAAGCGCGTAGCTCGTGTCCATGGCGTCGGCGAGTGCCGTGGCAAACCAGCTCTCATGGTCGGGTTTCGCATAGCGCGCCAGCTGACCGAGCCGTGCGTCGGCAAGCCGCTTCTTTGTGGACGCGGACGCCGCGGGCCGGGCTTTTCCCGGGGCGGGAGTGTCCGCCCTGCCTGCCGGCCGGTCCTGACGGGCGGGGCTTTCGGTCTTGGGGCGAAGCGGGCTCAGGGGCCGGTTCAGCGGTGCGGCCGGCGCCGGCGACGGGGCGCGCAGCGCAAGCGCGCGCAGCTGCTCGCGCAATTGTTCGCTCGGGTCGAGCGGCGGTGTCTCGACGGTGCGGCGCTCGGCATTGGCAACGCGCTCGATCCGGCTTTCGAACTTCCGCGACGTCTGCTTGGCCGGATCGGGGATCAGCCCGCGAAGCACCAGCAGGCCCTCGACGGAAGGATCTCCCAGGGCCCGCAAGGCGGAAATCGCTTGCGGCGACAGATCTGATCTCCGTGCCGCCGCGCGCGCATGCGGTGCACCGTTCCTGGTGACTGCCCGTGTCAGCGCGTTCTCCTTCAGACCCGGATAATGGGCGATGAAGGGAGCGGCGACATCAATCGGCTGGTTGATGAGGATTTCGGCGACATCGTCGGGCACCCGCGGTAGCCGCGAAAGGGCCGCAGCCGCCGTCCGGCGGGTTTGCGGCGACGCGGCCTCGAACATGGGCAGGAAGAGTTTGGAAAATCGCGCCAGATCCTGGCGGCTGGGGCGGTCGAGATACTCAAGGCCGCTGATGGCGGCCATCAAGACCGCATCCTTGCGATGGGCCGATTCGGGCCGTTCGAGATCACGGAAACTGTCGGACACGGGAACACCTGACTGGTACGCTACAGAAACTTTGCTCAACTTATCGCCAAACCGTTAGCAAGCTGTTAACCAAAGTTGGGCTTGATGGCGGGCAAGCAAGGAGAGAGATGTCGAGCGTATTTCCTGTTCCACGATGTTGGAGAGATGAAATGACGACAATACTGGCCTTTGATCAGGCAAGACCCAAGTCAGCAAGCGGCACGAAAAAATCTTCGGCAAAACCAAGAGGTCCCGCAAAGATCTTGATGTTTACAGGCATTCGCCGCGAACCGCTTCAAGCCGGGAACGACATCCCGCATGCGCGGCGTCACCAGCCGATGTTCGATGAGCCGCTGCCGGGCAAGCCAGCGCGCCGCAAACGCCGCAGCAAGAACGCCTGAAGCGCAAGCCGAGCCCTATCGGGCGGCGATACCTGCGGCCGCGCCAGCCAGCAGTCCGGACGAACATCGGTTGACGGCGCGCAGCGCGCGGGGACTAGCGAAGAGCTTCCGTGCCCTGGCGGCCAGAAACACCCATAGAAGATCGATCATGATCAGAACGGCGAGCATTGTTGCCGTCAGCTCAAACCAGCCGGTCAGAGACAGGTGGCTGAGATCAACGATTGTCGGCAGAAGCGCCAGGTAGAAAACCATGATCTTGGGATTGCCGAGCGTGACAGCGAGCCCCGCTGCGAAAAGACGCAACCCGGAGCCGCGTTCCGGCAGCGCGTCTGCCGAAACATGGACCGGTGCATGCCACATCTTCCAGGCGAGATAGACGAGGTAGACGACTCCGGCCCATTTGAGCGTCATGAAAACCAGATTGAAACTCTGCGCCAGGGCGGCGAGGCCGAAGACCGTCAGGGTGAGCCAGATGGCCTCGCCGATCCACATGGCGGCCAGGAACGGGAGGACATCGGCCGGTCCGCGGGAAATCACCCGCGCAACCAGCGCTGCGATGCTGGGGCCGGGCGATCCGGCTGCGACAAACAAGGCGCCGGCGAACACCAGCAAGGCTCCGATTTCCATTTTGGTCTCCCTGACCGGGCTGATTATGACTTTGAATTGGAAACGCTCAAGACATTTGTCCGGACGCGCTGTTTGTATGCGATGCGCGCTGGAAGCTGAGCAGGGCGATGCCGGCCAGCAGCACGGACAGGCCGCTTGCAAGAGTCCGGATGGTATTCCAGAACTGCCAGCGGCCGGAATAATCCTGCCAGATGTCCGCGCCGTTACGGACCGCCGTGGGTGCATCGATGGTCGCGAGAGCCTGGTTCATGGGAACGTTGACCATCGCGGTCACACCGATCCCGCCGATCACATAGATTGCGGCCGCGATGGCGAAAAGACGGGCCGGACCGGTTTGAGTGGCGAGCCACGCGGCGATCGATGCCGCTGCAAGAGCCACCGGCGTCAGGAAGAAGGCCGGGAAGAAGACCGGGTTTCGCACCGATTCATTCATGGCCTGCATCGCCTCGATGGCCTGGACGGGCTGGAGCGTATCCAGCCCCCACATGGTTGAACAGATCCAGGCGTAGAAGAAGCCGAAGATTGCCGCCGTCATCATCAGCGCGATGAGCGCAAGACTGCGCGCAGCCATCATGAATTCGCTCCGGCAACTGCGGCCTCGCGGCCCGAGCGGCCTTTCATGACCAGGTTCGCGATCAGGACAAGCGATGCAACCTGACCGCCGAGCACCGCCGGCCAGATCAGGGCGAACTGGGCGTCGAAATATTTCTGCGGGCCGAAGGACAGAAGCGCCATCAGTGCGGCGAGGCATCCGGCCCAGCGGCCGGCACGGCTTGAGCCGGGCCCCAGGATCAGCGCCGCTGCCGCCACCGACAGCGCCAGGCCCAGAAACGGCGCTATGCCGAACAGCGGGATCGCTTCGGGCGGATGCGGGGGTACGCCGGCATAGAGCGCCGAGAGCATGACCGATTGCAGAATGATCAGGCTCGCCAGGGCGGCGGAGGGGATGCGGTCGGCGGGTTTCATGTTGCTCTCCATAAGCGTAATTATGTGTACGGTTGACCAAATCCGTAATTGAGTTTACGGATTTGGTCAACCGGAAATTTTCACGGAATCAGGAGTGTGACGATGCGCGAGGAAACGCGCGCGGCCCGCCAGGCCCAGATCGAGCAGGCCGCCTATGAGGTGCTGGAGGAGAAGGGCTACGCCGCCACCTCCATGCTCGCCATTGCCAAACGGGCACGCGCATCCAACGAGACGCTCTACAACTGGTATGGCGACAAGACCGGTCTTTTCCGCGCGCTGGTGGTCCGGAATGCCGAGGTGGTGCGGCAGATGCTCGAGGCAGCCCTTGCCGAGGATGCGCCGCCGCTTTCAACGCTTGAAGCTCTGGGACCCGGGCTGCTGGCGCTGCTGACCAGTTCGCGCGCCGTGCAGCTCAACCGTGCGGCGGCTGCCGACCCGACGGGCGAGCTGGGGGCGCTGCTTTCCGAACAGGGCCGGGAAACCGTGGCGCCGCTGATTGGCGCGGTCCTTGAACGGGCGCGAGCGGGCGGTTTCGTCGACTGCGAAACGACAGAAGAGGCGGTGGGTCTCTATCTCGATCTTCTGGTGGGCGACCTGCAGATCCGACGGGCGATCGGCCGCGCTCCACCTCCCGACGAAGCGGCAATTGCGGAGCGGGCGCGCCGCGCGCTCGAACGGTTCCTCCTCCTCACGCGGCCTGCCTGAAACGAAGCGCGCGAGCTCCGGCGTCAGGCTGGGTCGATGCTGAAGGGCGCGCAGGAGGCGCTGGTGACAAACGCGCGGGCCGCAGGCTTCTGGCTGGGGGCAGGGGCCACAGCGCGCAATGCCACGAATCCCTCGGGATCGCTGAGTTCCACCAGCACCGCGCGCTCCAGCGCTTGCGGCATCACCCTGCGCAACTGCAGCATCTGCGGGCGGGTGACGAAGACGATGTCGACATTGACGCCGATCGCGGAGCGGTCGTTCATCGAATAGGTTTCGTTCGACGCGGAGTCATAGGCCACCAAGGTCCACAGGGGGACGTCGCCGGATGTCAGGATCCGCACCGGACGCTCGCTGATGTCGAACCTGCAGACCGAGGTGCGGATATGCGGATCCTCGTTGTAGAGCCCGGTGTCGTTGGGCACGTTGGCCAGCGGGAAGAAACGGTTTTCCACGCCCAGCGACTGCACCCGGCTCCAGGCGTCGGTTCCCGTTCGGCGCGGCATTTCGAGGATCGTGATGATGTGGATCAGCGCGGCGCCGACCAGCCCGATCAGAATGGCCAGAAGCAGGCTACGCATCGCGGCATCCGGTCTTCCGGATCACCGGCATGTCGAGTTCCATCAGCCCGGCGCTGCCCGCGGTCGGCGTGTCGATGAGAGTAAGCACGAAGGCGACGCCGCCCCCGGCATCGAGCCGGATCCAGTTGCCGGCCTTCGCGTCGGACGAAAGCGAGATGCGGAAGGTGCCGTCGGCATCGCGCAGGGTGTTCCACGAGGTCAGGCTGGCGGGGAAGGGCTCGGGCGCGGCCAGCGGTACGCCATCGGCGTCGGTGATCCGCAGGGTCCAGAAGCGCGCCGGAGGCGTCAATCCGGAAATCTCGTAGCTGCACCGTCCGGAAAGCCTGCCGCCGTCCTGGTCGGTGCTTGCGGTGAACACCAGCCCCTCTGCCCGTCCAAGCAGGATCTTGCCGTCGCCGGAGCGGTGCGCGCGCGCAAACGGATCGGCCTTGTCTGTCTGCAGTTCCGGATAGGCGACCCATGGCCCGAGGCTGATGGCGCCGAAGCCCGATGTCGCCTTGAGCGTGACCGACGCCGACCAGACGCCGCCGCCGAAGGCGATGACAAGCGAAACGAGAACCAGGATGGGGAGGCGAAACACGGGCGCAGAAGTCCTCGGTCAGAGCCGCGGCACGGCTGCAAGGCCGGCATGCGCCGCATCGCCGGAGCCGCGGATCGGGTCGCACAGCCATTCGCCGGTCGCCGACCTGACCGGCCCAGCGACCTTCAAGTGCTTGAAATCATGCATTTCGCCGAGCACCCCAGTAATCCCGCCAAAGTGCGACATGACTTATCACTGTTCCTGTCAGTTGGGAACCTGTTCGACGCCCGTGCCGGCCGCGGCCAGTTGCTCAGGTTCCCTGAGCGGCTCGGCACTCTCGAACGCGTCGGCGAGCCCGCGCAGGATGCTGGTCGAGTTGCGACTGAGCGTCCGCGACCGCTGCAGCGAGGGCAGCGCATTGCCGTTGGCGTCGGTCGCAGCCGAGGCAACGCGCGCGCCCGTGCGGGACTCGGGGAACGGATTTTCGACGCCGGGAATGGCGCGGAGTTCGATGTCCTGATGCGCGTAGTCCATCAGCCGTTTGAAGGTCATGGCCGGAAGCGAGCCGCCGGTCATCCGGTTGGACGAGGTGTAGTCGTCATTGCCGTACCAGACGGCGGCGGCGAAATTGCCGGTGAAGCCGCAGAACCAGGCGTCGCGATAGGCCTGGGTGGTGCCGGTCTTGCCGCCCGTGAGAACGCCGTCGACAGCCGCGCGCCGCGCGGTGCCGACATAGGGAACGCGGGTCAGCATCTGGTTCATGTAGGCTGCCGCCTGCTCCGAAAGCACCCGCTTGGGCGCCGGTTCGTCACGCTGGAAATCGTAAAGCACCTCACCATCGTAGGAGAGGATCTGCGCAACCCCGTGACTGCGCGATTCGAGCCCGCCCGCCGTGAACACGGCGTAGGCCGTTGCCTGATCGAGCACCGTGACCTCGGACGTGCCGATGGGGATGGTGACATCGCGGCGGATAGGTGTCTTGACGCCGAATTTCTTCGCCATCTCCATGATCTGGCCGATCGCGTCCTCGCCCAGCCGGTCCCGGGCGAGCCGCACCGGTATGGTGTTGATCGACCGCGAAAGCGCGTTTTTCATCAAAACCCGGCCGGAATAGCCGCCGGAATAGTTCCCCGGCCGCCAGTTGCCCCAGGCAATCGGCGCATCGACGATGGTGGTCTCGGGCGTCATGCCCTTTTCCATGGCCAGCGAGTAGGTGTAGATCTTGAACGAGGAGCCCGGCTGGCGCAGCGCGCGCGAGGCGCGGTTGAACTGGCTGTCGCCGTAATCGCGCCCTCCGACCATCGCGCGCACGCCGCCGCCATGCTCTATGAGAACAAGCGCGGCCTGGGACGCGCGGTAGCGTTCGCCAAATTGCCTGAGCGTCGTTTCCACCGCCGCTTCCGCGGCTTCCTGCAGCCCGATGTCGATGGTGGTGCGCACGATCAGCGAGTGGTCCTCGAAGCCCGCGGCAATCCGCTGGACTTCCTCGAATGCCCAGTCGAGGAAGTAATCCGGCGCATCGGCCGTGCCCCGGTCGATCACATTGGCCGGATTGCGCCGCGCGCCGATCACCTGGCCCTCGGTCATCAGGTCGCCCTGGACGAGATTGGACAGCACCTCGTTGGCGCGCGCCCGTGCCGCCGGCAGGTTGATGTGGGGTGCATAGCGGGCCGGGGCCTTGAACAGCCCGGCAAGCATGGCTGCCTCGGCGATCGAGACCTCGGTGATGTTCTTGCCGAAGTAGAATTGCGCGGCCGCCGCGGCACCAAAGGTTCCGCCGCCCATATAGGCGCGGTCCAGATACAGCCGCAGGATCTCGGTCTTGGGCAGATTGGCCTCGAGCCAGAAGGCCAGGAACGCTTCCTTGACCTTGCGCTCGATGGTGCGCTCATTGGTCAAAAACAGGTTCTTGGCGAGCTGCTGGGTGATGGTCGAGCCGCCCTGGACCACCGAATTGGCCTTGACGTTTTCGGTCATGGCGCGGGCGAGGCCGAGCAGGTCGATGCCGAAATGTTCGAAGAACCGCCGGTCCTCGGTGGCGAGCACCGCCTTGACGAAATGATCGGGCAACTGGTCGACGGGGACCGAATCCTCGTGGATGACGCCGCGCCGGCCGATTTCGTTGCCGTAGCGGTCAAGGAAGGTGACGGCGAAATCATCCCGCGTGCGCCAGTTTCCCGAGGTTTCCTCGAAGGCCGGCAGGGCCAGCGCCAGCAGCAGCACGAGGCCCGCGGTGCCCGCATTCATGCCTTCGCCGGCAATCTCGAACACGGCCTTCCAGACGCCCCGCGTGCGGAAGCGCCGGAAGAAGATGGTGATCTCCTCCCAGATCTCGCCGGCGCGGAAACCGGCATTCCACATCGACGAATCGATCCAGGAATCGATGCGGAGCAGGATGTTTGAGCGCTTGCGCGGCCGGTTTTCCTGGTTGAACGGGTCTTGCACGGGTCTCGATCCATTGCGGGCGGTGGCGCGTTGCACCGCGGTTAGGAGGTCTGTCAGCGCGCGGCCATGCCGTCGGCTGCTGCAGCATTTACCCCCTTGTGCTATGCTTTTGGCCGATTTTCAGTCAAAGGACAAGACACGAGCCGGCCCGGACCTGCCTCCGGGGGCATGAAAATTTCGTCTGTCTGCATATATAGGATGGTGCAGCGCCTGCAAACGGCGCGGGTCCGAAAGGAATGTCCAATCATGGTCGAAAAGCCGTTCTGGCAAACAAAGACACTCGACGAGATGACGAGCCGGGAATGGGAGAGCCTGTGCGACGGCTGCGGCCGCTGCTGCTTGAACAAGCTCGAGGACTGGGACACCGGCGAAATCGCCTGGACCAACATCGCCTGCCGGCTGCTCGACGGGCACTCCTGCCGCTGCAAGGACTATGACAACCGCCAGGCGACGGTGCCCGACTGCATCGGGCTGACGCCCGCACAGGTCGACACGATCACCTGGCTGCCGCCCACCTGCGGCTACCGGCTGGTGCGCGAGGGGCGCGACCTCTACTGGTGGCATCATCTGGTCTCCGGCGACCCCGAGACGGTGCACCAGGCCGGTGTTTCCGTGCGCGGCCGCACCGAGAGCGAGGAGGGGATCGACGTCGAGGATTTCGAGGACTACCTGGTGGACTGGCCGGGCGAGGAAGTCTGACCCGCAAAAGCGGGCAGGGGGCAGCCGCCGTCCTTGACCCGCAGTCCGCCGCGGCCCGATTGGAAAGGCGCGGTCTTCGCATGGCGACGCCTGTGAAAGCAGTCTCCGACTTTTTTTGATGCGGCCGGGAACCGATCCCTTTCTCAAAGGTTAACGGCGTGTATTGCAAGAAAAGAGGACTGCCCCATGCTTCAATGGATTTTGATACTGCTTATCGTCGCTGCGGTTGCCGGCCTTCTTGGCTTCGGCAAGCTCTCCGGCCTGGCGCTGACTGGCGCAAAGCTCCTGATCGCCGTCGTGCTGATCATCTTCCTGCTCGCCGTTCTCGGCATCGTGGCCATCGCCTAGCGACAAGATAAATTTTCAGACCTCCCCCATCCCCCCGCGCGTCCCCCAACGCGTAACCTGCCGCCGAAGATTTTCCTTCGGCGGCCTTTTTTGTGTGGCGAAAGGGGGCGCGTGACGCACAGGACTGTCAGGCACTCCGAAACGGGATACGCCAGCGGTGAGGGCGATGCAGTTGTGCACTCCGACACGATTGAGAACGTGTTCTCGATCTTGACGTGCATCATGATCGGCATTTACCAGCATTTCGGAGAGGCACATTTGCGCCGCTACCTTGCTGAATTTGATTTTCGCTACAACCGCTGCACTACGCTCAAGATCTCAGACCGAGAACAAGCCGATATGCTGATTGAAGTTATCGGAGGTAAGCGGTTAAACTATCGAGGGATTAGTAAATAATGTCACAAATAAGCAGAGGGCGCGTAGAATTGTTGTTTGATAAATGGGGAGAATAATATATGACGTCGCCTTTTCGGCGTGACTTATTTTGAACTTATCTGTATCGTGTAACTTGGATGGTGTCTTATGAATATTGTTCAGCGTCTCGCGAAAATTATGTTCGTTTTGGTTATCGCTCATGAATTCTGATATTAGAAATTTTTCCGCCAAACGCGATAGGCTGTTTTTGAGTATTGTAGACCTGTCAGTGATTATTGAAGCAATATACAGCCATCTAATGGTCCGTAGCGATCAGCCCTTAATCCCGCCAAGATCATGGATTGCCTTGACGCCTGCCCACTGCACAAAGCTGCTAGCGCTACCGGTAAGCGCCAATTTCCCCGATGTCGCTATGTTTGACAAAATCGAACGAATATCGATCAAATTTGTCAACCCGCCGAGAGACATAGACATGGTCGCTGTGGAGAAGGGCCCTGGCTCACTAAGCCGTTCACTTAATAGGATGGTTGCATCCATATATCTGCGTTTCTATGAAACCTACCGGCCGTGGTGGGTCGAGCGCTTCAACCGCGACGAAGCTACCTGGCCCCCTATCATGCGCTTTGCTCGGATAGTGAGAAACGCCGCAGGCCACCAAATGCGAATCGACTGGAACAGCCAAAACGTCGCGGCGGTCAATTGGCGCGGCCTAACATACTCACATGCTGATAACGGCAGAGAAATAATTGGAGGCGACTTAGTGGCCGCCGATATTTTGTTCCTTATGTTGGATCTGAGCGACGAGTTGGACACGCTAGGGTGCCCTTTTGAGCCTTAATCGCCGCAGACACCACATCATGAATGAGAGCGCTGATATCCGAAGCGGCGATACGCTCGGAATCAAATTCACCCAACCGCTTGAACAGTGCACGAGTGCCAGCGTCTAGCATCTCAGGCGTGATCTCAATTTCCTCAGTTTCGTGTGCCGGTCTCTTATCGCGGACCAACGGATTTTTCTTTCCGATACGTCAAGTATATAATTAGGAAAATAATCCTAATTGTATACTTGACGTACCAGAATCGAAAAGGCATGATTCGGCGGCGTGACAGGCCGGCAGGTGCGTCAAGGAAACGGAGAGTTTCCTATGGCAATGGGATGTAAAGAGAATTGTGCTGAAACCGCAGTGGTGCCCCTTGACGCGGAATCCATTATTAAGATTGCGCATCATCTATTTGAGGCGGGGGTGTTGGGCGATGGAATCGAGGTGCCTCCCTCGTTCCATCTGGCATTACTTGACTCCTTGAGAGAATTTGTTCCCGATCATAACGTTCAAAGAAACTTAGCAGATCTTGGTTTAGAGCAGAGAAAGATTCTATCACGCTTGTGATGTCGTGGTCGCTTAATCGTTCGTCGTTTAAGGCTGTCTCAAGAATATATTTGCCGATGTTTGGGAAAAAATATGGCGCGAAATATACGTCAACGAGCTGCCCCGACTCAAAAGTCGGCACAATGGTTCCATGAGCGAGTTTGTTGCGGATTTTGTTTTTTCGTATGAGGCGGTTGTTTAGGTTTGTCCAAATGCGGAGATACTCATCATGCCCGGAAACTGTCTCTCGAACTGCGGCGTCCACCATTTTCTGCCTTGCTTCAAACGAAATGACTGCCCAGTAGGCTTTCATCAAAGCGCCATTTCCTAAGACCCCGGAAGCTACCGTTTGGAAAATACAACAATGGGCGTATTCTACCTGCGCCCACATCGTAAGTGCAGAGCCTATCAGCCTTGAAAAATCATCCGGCGAGGGTGTTGATTTGGATTCCGTCATGTCAGACACCAATAAGAAAACAGACCAGGAAAAGGGCGACGAGGTTTTGCGCCGCCTGTTGAAAACCCCTCCCGATCCGGTACGCAAGTCTCGCACAAGCGATTCAGACCAGAAACAGAAACCGGGCGGCACTCCGGCAAAGAAACACCGCCCGGAAGAAGACAGCTAGGCTGGCTTACTTTTTACGGGTTTCCACGATGTGGGTACGGGGATGCTTCACTGCGGTTTTCACCGTCGTAAAGCGCCCCGTAACCGCGCTTCGCCCGATTTTGGTTGCCTTGGACATTCGCTCTCACCTCCTTTCTCGGGCAGTGGCCCGGCTTAAGGCATAACCCTGAGAGGTGTGGCTGAGGCGAATCGACAACCGCAAATAAGCTAGCGCTTTTTACGTTTTCGGAGAATAGCTCGCGCCTTCTGCTTAGGCGTGACCGGCTTCACCAATCCGCCGATAGGTCAGGCGCTTGCCGCGAATGGCTTCAAGCAGCATGTCGGCGCGTTCGCGGTCGGAGATCTTGAGAGCCGAACGGCGGTTATAGCGGAAATCGAACTCTGCCAGATAGCGATGCAGGTGGGCTTCGCCGCAATGCTGATAGATGCCAATCATGCCGCGCTTGAAGATGGAGAATACGTTCTCAATCGTGTTGGAGTGCACAACTGCATCACCCTCACGACGGGCGTATTCCTTGGCAGAATGCCTGACAGTGCGGTGTGTGGCGTATTCCTCACCGGTCGTGGTGTAGAGGCGGGACTCGTCGGTGTAGAGGTTGGACTTGCGGTCAACGTTGCGGACCAGAACATCGCGGAGAATGTCCTTGGTAGCGTTCTGGACGAGGAACATGCGGGACTTGCCGCCACGCTCGACCAGACCAACAACGATACGCTTGTTCGCACCGCCTGCCTTGCCCGACTTGGTGGGCTTGGCAATGCGGCCACGGGAAAGCTGACGAGGGGTTTCGCGCTTGCCGATGTAGGTTTCATCGGCTTCAACGGTTTTGCCTTCACCACCGAGAGGACCAGACGAGGCAACGTCCTCTTTCATGGCTTCGCGGATACGGTGAGCCATGAACCAAGCGGTCTTGTAGGTGACGCCAAGCATACGATGAAGCTGATGGGCCGACATGCCCTTCTTGGATGAAGCCAGAAGGTGCGTTGCCAGAACCCACTTGTGCAGGCCAATTTTGGAGCGTTCAAACACAGTGCCGACAGTAACCGAGAAGGGCTTGCGGCATTCATTGCACTTGTAAACACCGGGACGAGTTGAAGCGCCTTCAAGCTTGGTAATGCGCGTCTGATCGCAGTTGCCACAATGCGGACAGATCGCACCATCGGGCCACTGGATAGCCTCCAGATGCTCGCGGGCCTTGTTTGCGTCGTGGTAAATCTCGTTTGTCAGGTCGAACATTGGCTTAACTCCTTGAGTCCTTTATGCCAAATCCGATCTGGTACGTCAAGTATATAATTAGGAAAATAATCCTTGACGGCGTGACGGTCCTTTGGTAGGGTTATGTCATCGTCACAGAGTTGCGCCGGTGGGGCGGGTGGTTCAGCCGCTCGTTTGTTGGGCAGCGCCTCGAGACGGTCGCATCGGCGGAACTGGTCTGATGCGCGGGGTTGCGTGCTGATGCCTGAGAGGCTTCGCGAGAGACGAAACACATGATGGAAATGCGCCAAGCGCCTCTGGTTGGTCCAGGGCGCTTTTTTGTTGGCTGAAACCGGCCTTCCGGATGCGGCTTCGGGCTCGGATTCAGTCGGGATGTGCCGCCGGTTGCCTGATGTCGGGCACGGCTTGAGCCGTGATCCGGCGATGGCCTGACCGGCCTACGGAGACGAGGATCGACCATGACCGAAGGCCTCAATGCGAC
The DNA here is from genome assembly GCA_040216675.1 of Hoeflea sp. Taxonomy (GTDB): domain Bacteria; phylum Pseudomonadota; class Alphaproteobacteria; order Rhizobiales; family Rhizobiaceae; genus Hoeflea. The sequence goes on from JAVJOR010000004.1 coordinate 930,131, forward strand.
CGCGCCCGACAGGGTGCGCGCACAAGCTTCAGCGCTGGCGACCGGAGGCGGCGCGGTCATGGCACGGGAGGCGGTGCTGATTGACCGGCTGATCGATCTGCTTCTGGCGGTCGAACCCTTTGAGGTGAAGCAGGGCGAGGCGGGGCCGGTTGAGGAGGGGCAGGAAACGGATGCGCCGGACGCGAATGCTTTGGCCGGAGCCGAGCCCGACGGCGGCTCGGATGGGCCGTCCGGATGTGGTTCGGAGACGGGTAGACCGGGGGGCGACGGGCCGCTGCCCGGGCCCCTCGTGCCGGACCGGAGCGGAACTGCCGGGATCATTGCGAAGCCTTCGGCCGAAAGCACACGGGCGATGCTCACGCGGATGCGCGCCGTGCTCGACCGCGAGGCGGCGCGGCTCGGCGAGGACGGGCTGGAAGGCAAGGCGGCGGTCGACCAGGTGGCGCTGATCGCCCGCACGCTCGAAAAGATCGACCAGATGGAACGGCTGATCGCCGAGGACGCGAACCGGGCCTCCGGCGAGCGCCTGAGCGGCGAGGAGCGCGAACAGATGCGCCGGACCGTGCGGCAGCTCATCCTGTCCGCCGCCGAACGGATGGTGGCGGAACGGGTGGCTGAGAGTGGCTCCGATGGCGCGGCGGGCGATGACGGCGATGCGCCGGTGGTTTGTGCGGAGAGCGAGTCTTCTGCCCCGGCAGACGCCGGGTCGCCGGATCCCGGATCCGGTCCGGGATGACGGAGACAGGATGGCCCGGATTTACCACTGATCCTTGCGGTCGTGGGGGGCAAGCGCTTTTGCAACGGGTGGGTTTCCTGAACGGGTATCGGAAGGGTGCGGCATGATCCTGCGGTCGATGACGGTGGCGCTCAAAGGCGGCGTCTGGTCGGACCCGGCGCCTGGCTCGCCGTTTCCGATCCGCAATCTGCTGGCTTGCGGGTGGGCTCTCGCGCCGAAGTTAAAGAGGCATGCGCCGGCAGCAGCCGCAGAAAGAGACAGTCGGGACACGGCATCGCAGTCCCGTCCGAACATCATTAAAAACAAGGGGTTGAGCGAGTGTCATGATTCAATTTCGCAGTCCGGAGGGCCGGGCGATGCGCTGAGCGTGCCGGCTCTGCTGACTGACTATGTCGGGCAGCTCGACGACCGGGCGCTCATCGCCAGTGCCCATGACTGGCAGCTGATGGCACGGCCCGAACAATTGCCGCCCGAAGGCGACTGGCGCACCTGGTTGTTGATGGGCGGTCGCGGGTCCGGCAAGACACGGGCCGGCGCCGAATGGGTGCATGCGCTGGCCTTGGGCGATCTGCCAGGATTGGGGCCGGACGGACGCATTGCGCTGGTGGCCGAAACCTTCGGCGATGCACGCGAGGTGATGATCGACAACGTCTCAGGGATTTTGGGAGTGGCGCGAAGCGCGCGGCCCGCCTTCGAGGCGACGCGGCGCAGGCTGGTCTGGCCCTCGGGCGCGGTGGCGCAGATGTTCTCGTCCGAAGATCCCGAGAGCCTGCGCGGGCCGCAATTCTCGCTCGCCTGGTGCGACGAGCTGGGCAAGTGGCGCCATGCGCGGGAGACCTGGGACATGCTGCAGTTTGGCCTGAGGCTCGGCACGGCGCCGCGCCAGATGGTGACGACGACGCCGCGGGCGACGCCGCTGATGCTGTCGCTGGTGAAAGACGCCACCACGCGGATGACGCGGATCAAAACGGCTGACAATGCGGCGAACCTCGCGGCTGGCTTCATCGAGACCGTTCGCGCGCGCTACGGCGGCACGCGGCTCGGCCGCCAGGAGCTCGACGGCGAACTGATCGCCGACCGCGAGGACGGGCTGTGGCGGCGCGAGCAGATCGAGGCGCTGACGGTGCGGGTGCACGGACCGATGTCGCGCATCGTGGTGGCGGTAGACCCGCCCGCATCCGGCGAGGCGAAACATTCCTGCTGCGGCATCGTGGCCGTCGGGCTCGATGGCGACGGCCGGGCCGTGGTGCTGGCGGACGGGTCGGTGGAGGGCGCGAGCCCGTCGGCATGGGCGGAAGCCACGGCCCGCCTCTACCGGCGTTTCGATGCCGATTGCGTGGTGGCCGAGATCAACCAGGGCGGCGACATGGTGACGAGCGTGCTCAGGACCGTGGAGCCGACGCTTCCGGTGCGGCAAGTGCGCGCGACGCGCGGCAAGTGGCTGCGCGCCGAGCCGGTGGCGGCGCTCTATGAGCAGGGCCGGGTGGTTCATGCCGGGCATTTCGCGGCGCTGGAAGACCAGATGTGTGATTTCGGGCCGGACGGCTTGAGTTCGGGGCGGTCCCCGGACCGGCTCGACGCGCTGGTCTGGGCGCTGACGGAGCTGCTTCTGGGCCGCCGGAGCGAGCCGCAGGTGCGGCATTTGTGAGCGCGACCCGAAGAGTGCGTCATGCCGGATCTGGTCCGGGGTGGCGGCGAAAGATTTCACCCCGCCGGGTCGCCTCGGCGGGGTTTCTGTTTCCTGATGTTTGAAGGGATGAGCAACATGGCATTCGGATTGAAGCTTCCCTGGACGGGTGCGGACCGGACCCGCGCCGCAGCGTCCGGTCCCGTGGCCACCAAGAGCTGGCTTCCGGGCGCGCTGGCCGCACTTTCGGGCGGGGAGGGGGCGCAGTGGAGCGGGCGGTCCTATGCCGCGATGGCGCGCGAGGGCTTCATGAAGAACCCGGTGGCCCACCGCGCCATCCGCATGATCGCCGAGGCGGCGGCTTCCGTTCCCTGGGTGGTGTTCGACGGCGCCCGCGAGCAGGAGCGGCACCCGGTGCTGGACCTGTTGACCCGTCCCGATCCGGCTGGCGCGGGCAACGTGTTCTTCGAAGCGCTCTACGGCCACCTGACGCTGTCGGGCAACGCCTGGATCAATCCGGTCGGGGCCGGCGGGCGTCTGGCCGGGCTGCAACTGCTGAGGCCCGACCGGATGCGGGTGATCGAGGGAGCGGACGGCTGGCCGGTCGCCTATGAGCATCAGTCGGGCGGGCGGCGGCAAAGGTTCCCGGCGCAGCCCGAGGAGGGGCCGGGGCTGCTGCACCTGAAGCTGTTTCATCCGCTCGACGATCATCTCGGCTTCGCACCGCTCGAGGCGGCGCTGATGGCGCTCGACCTGCACAATGCGGCGATGAGCTGGAACAAGGCGCTGCTCGACAATTCCGCGCGGCCCTCCGGTGCGCTGGTGTACCAGCCGAAGGAGGGCGGAAACCTGACGCCGGAGCAATATCAGCGGCTCAAGGCCGAGCTCGAGGACGGCTATCAGGGCGCGCGCCGCGCCGGCCGTCCGATGCTGCTCGAGGGCGGGCTGGACTGGAAGGCGATGGGGCTGACACCGCGCGACATGGATTTCGTCGAGGCCAGGAACGGCGCGGCCCGTGACATCGCGCTGGCATTGGGTGTGCCGCCGATGCTTTTGGGCATTCCCGGCGACCTGACCTACGCCAATTACCAGGAGGCCAACCGCGCCTTCTGCCGCCTGACCGTACTGCCGCTGGTGGCGCGCACGGCGCAGGCGCTGACCGCCTGGCTGCAGCCGGTCTATGGCGCGGGACTGCGGATCGACCATGACGCCGACCGCCTGCCGGGGCTTTCCGCCGAGCGTGACGCGCTGTGGGCGCGGCTTGGCGAAGCCGATTTCCTGACCGACGAGGAAAAGCGGGAAGCCGTGGGATATCAACGTGTTGCGGGATGAAACGGATTCAGATCGGCAGCACGTTGAATCCGTTTCTGAAATCGATCGTCCGCAGATTTCCGGAGGAAGAGCGATGCAGATCCTGGGACCCGACCCTTCGCTGTTTGCCGCCCGTGTGGCCGGCGCCCTCTGCGGGGCGCTTGTGTCGCTTGCCTACATGATGCCGCGGCGCGCCCGCGAAGCGACCGCGCGGGCAGTGGTCGGGATCGCCTCCGGCCTGGTGTTCGGCGGCCCGGCGGGCGTTGCGCTGAGCCAGCGCATGGGGGTGACCGAACTGCTCACGCCCGACGAGACCGTGCTGATGGGCTCGGCGGCGGCAAGCCTGGCCGCGTGGTGGGTGCTGGGCGTGCTCACCCGGATCGCCGACCGGGCAGGGCGCGGACCCGGGAGCTGAGCCGCACCGTCGGCGCTGCCTCGCACCGGACACAGATATTTCGACACCAGCAAGGACACCACAATGACAACGGACTGGAGCATATCCGGACGGCAGCACAAGCGCGTCGACCTGGCACTGGAGGATGTAAGCGGCGACGGCAGCTTTTCGGGCTACGCCAGCCTGTTCGGCGCCATAGATCTCGGCCGCGACGTGATCGAACCCGGCGCCTTCGCGGCCTCGCTCAGGCAGCGCGGTCCGGGCGATGTACGCATGCTTTACCAGCACGATCCCGATCAGCCGATCGGACGCTGGCTGTCGATCCGCGAGGATGACCGCGGCCTGCATGTGGAAGGCAAGCTTTCGCTCGGTGTGGCACGCGCCCGAGAGGTGCACGAACTGATGAAATCCGGTGCGCTTGACGGGCTGTCGATCGGGTTTCAGACCCTGCGCTCGCGCAACGAGGCGAAGGGTGGGGTGCGGCGGATCCTGAGCGCCGATCTCTGGGAGATCTCGGTGGTCACCTTTCCGATGCAGCCCGGAGCCCGGGTGACGGCGGTGAAAACCGCACCCGGGATCAACGCTCCGACCAAACGCGAACTCGAACGCCGGCTCACGCGGGATGCGGGGCTGACGAGACGCCAGGCGCGCGGGCTTATCGCGCGCGGACACGCAGCCCTTTCGGAAAGGCGGGATGCCGGGCCGGAAGATCTCAAGCGGCTGGAAATGCGGCTGCGCGACCTGACCCGGACGCTCACGCCGCCGGCCGGCCCCTGAACGGCCGCAAGGCCTGCCAACCCTGATCCAAGACACCTGACCCTTACCCCTGAAAGGACAAAGCCAATGACCATCCAGATCAGACCGCCGCATGCGCCCGAACGCAAATCGGTCGATGCCGATGTGGCGGACGCATTCGAAAGCTTCATGACGGCTTTCGAGGAGTACAAGCATCACAACGACCAGCGTATCGCCGATATCGAACGCCGCGGCAGCGCCGATGTCCTGACCGAAGAAAAGATGGCCCGCATCGACCGCTCGCTCGACGAGCAGAAGCAGGCGCTCGACCGGCTGATGGTCAAGCAGGCCCGGCCAAGTCTCGGCGGCGGTGCGGGAGGGCGCGAAACGTCCGCCATACGCCAGGCATTTGACGCTTATGTGCGGCGTGGCGACGAGGCCGCACTGCGCCAGGGTGAGTTGAAGGCCATGTCGGCCGGCAGTGACGCCGATGGCGGCTATCTGGTGCCGGACGAACTGGACACCGAGATCGGCCGCAGGCTCTCCGAACTCTCGCCGGTGCGCTCGATTGCCACGGTTCGGCAGGTCTCAGGTGCTGTGCTCAAGAAGCCGTTTGCGCTCGATGGCATGGCGACCGGCTGGGTCGGCGAGACCGACGCGCGGCCCCAGACAACGACGCCGCAGCTTGCCGAACTCCAGTTCCCGACCATGGAGCTTTACGCCATGCCTGCGGCCACCGCGTCGCTGATCGAGGATTCAGCGCTCGACATCGAAAGCTGGATCGCAGCCGAAGTGGAGGCGGCCTTTGCCGAGCAGGAGGGAGCCGCCTTTGTGGCGGGCGACGGTGTGAACAAGCCGCGCGGTTTCCTCGACTACCCGAGCGTCGATGATGCGGCGTGGAGCTGGGGCAATCTCGGCCACATCGCCACCGGTGCAGCAGGTGGCTTCGGTGCGGAACCGTCGGACCGGCTGATCGAACTGATCTATGCGCTGAAAGCCGGGCACCGGCAGAACGGACGGTTCATGATGAACCGCAAGACGCAGAGCCAGATCCGCAAGTTCAAGGATGCCGACGGCAACTATCTCTGGATGCCGCCCGCCGGCGTGGGCCAGCAAGCCTCGCTGATGGGCTTCCCGGTGGTCGAGGCCGAGGACATGCCCGATATCGACGACGGGTCCGCCTCGATCGCCTTCGGCGATTTCCGCCGGGGCTACCTGGTGGTCGACAGGACCGGGGTGCGCATCCTGCGCGATCCCTATTCGGCCAAGCCCTACGTGCTGTTCTACACGACCAAGCGCGTCGGCGGCGGGGTGCAGAACTTCGAGGCCATCAAACTGATGAAGTTCGCCGCCTAGCGCTCCGGCCGAGACAGGTGGGATCCATCTGTCCCGATCGCAACGCTTGCGAACTTCATCATGGGCGGTCCCGCCCCGTTGCCTCCCCGGCGGCGGGACCGCCCGTTTCCAGACTTGCTCCGCCGGAGATTGCCATGACCCTGATTGAGACCGATCCGCCGCTGGCGGAGCCGGTGACGCTTGCCGATCTGAAGGCCCATATGCGCATCGACTTGAACGACGAGGATGCGCTTCTGGAAAGCCTGATCCGCGTTGCCCGCGCCCATCTCGAGGCTGTGACCGGAACCGCGCTGATGCCGCGCGGCTTGAGACTTGTACTTGATGACTGGCCTGACGGATCTGTCATCGAACTTATGAGAACGCCGGTGCAATCCATTGATGCGATTCGTGTTTACGACATCGATGGTCTGCCTCAGGAACTGACGCTTTCGGGCGCGTTGCTCGACGCCACTGCGCGGCCCGCCCGCCTCGCGATCAGTCACAAGCTTGGCCCCGGTCAGCCGATCAACGGCATCGAGATCGAGTTCACCGCGGGTTTTGCCACCGCCAACGAGATACCCCCCGAACTGATCCGGGCGATCCTGCTGCATGCCGCGCATCTCTACGAATTCCGAGGTGCGGTGTCGGCGGACATGCAACCCGCGGCAATCCCGGCAGGCTACGAGCGGCTGATCGCACCCTGGATGAGGAGGGCCCTGTAATGGCCAAGATGTGGCTTGATCCGGGCCGCCTGAGTGCGCGGCTGAGGCTTGAAGCGCCTGCGGACGAGGACGATGGCCAGGGCGGAGTGAACAGCGGCTGGACCACCGTCGCCGACGTCTGGGGCCGGGTGGAGCCTTTGAGCGCCACGCCCAGCGAAGAGGCGGAGGCGGCGATTGCGCCGGTCAGCCACCGGGTCACGATCCGCCACCGATCCGATGTGCGGCACGAGATGCGCTTCGTCTTTCGCGGACGGTCGCTGCTGGTTCGCGCGGTGCGCGATCCCGACGAAAGCCGCCGCTATCTGATCTGCGATTGCGAGGAGACCCGACCATGAGCGCCAACGCATTGCAGCAAGCGGTCTACGAACGGCTCTCGGAAGATGCCGCAATTTCCGCCATCACCGGACCGGGCCGGGTTTTCGACCGCCGCATCACCCGTGCCGAACCGCCTTACCTGGTGCTCGGCGAGGCGGTGTCGACCGATTATTCGACCGGCGACGGGCCCGGCACCGAGCACCGTTTCGAAATCGAGGCATGGACCCGGCAGAACGGGCGCAGGGAAGCCGTCGAACTGGCTGACGCCGTGCGCTCGGCCCTTCACGAGGCTGATCTCGCTCTCAGCGGCGCGACCCTCGTCAATCTTCGCCATGAACGGACGGTCAGCCGCCGTGCACCGAAAACCGCGCTGCATGTGGCGCGGTTGCGGTTCCGCGCGGTGAGCGAACCGTAACGGCGACGCCGCCCCATCAGCACAGGAAAGGACACTGCCATGACCGCTCGCAAGGGCAAGGATCTGCTCATCAAGATCGACGACGGCGGAAGCTTCGTCACCATCGCAGGGCTGCGCGCGCGCCGGCTCGCCTTCAATGCCGAAAGCGTCGACATCACCGATGCGGAATCCTCGGGTCGCTGGCGCGAACTGCTGGGCGGCGCAGGCGTGCAGCGCGCAGCACTCTCGGGCGGCGGGCTGTTCAAGGATCAGGCGAGCGACGCGCTGGCGCGGAGTGTTTTCTTCGCTTCCGAGATCCGCGACTGGCAGGTGGTGATCCCCGATTTCGGAACCGTCACCGGGCCTTTCCAGATCGTCGCGCTCGAATATGCCGGCCGTCACGATGGCGAGATGACCTTCGAGATCGCCATGGAATCGGCTGGCCAGCTCCAGTTTGCGGAGATCTGAGCCATGCGTGTGCATCCCAACCGGCATCGCGGTGAGATTGCCGCCCGTCTCGACGGGGAGAGCCGCATCCTGTGCCTGACCCTCGGCGCGCTGGCGGAACTGGAAAGCGCCTTTGGCGTGGACGATCTCGCCGGTCTTGCCGCCCGCTTTGAGCACGGGCGTCTCTCCGCCGGGGACATCATCCGGATCGTCGGCGCCGGACTGCGTGGCGCTGGCAACATCGCAAGCGACGAGGACGTGGCCGAAATGTCCGCGGAAGGCGGGGTTGCCGGGTTCGCCGCCATCGCGACCGAGCTGCTCTGGGCCACTTTCGGCGGCGCGGGAGAAGGACAATCAGCCCCGCCAATGGCGAAGGGCACGGACACGGATCGTCAGGACAGCTCAAATCCTGGCGGTACGCAGGCGGCATCGCGGTGACGAAGAAGGAACAGGCGCCGTTTCCCTGGGTGCCGGTCATCCGTTTCGGCCTCGGCCGCCTGCGGCTTGCACCGGAGACGTTCTGGGCACTGAGCCTGCCGGAATTGGTCGCGCTGATCGGCGCTGAGACCCATCCCGGGCACGCCACCCGCAACGATCTTGAAGATCTGATGGCGCGGTTCCCGGACCGGTTCGGCACGGACCCGCAGGAAAGCGCATCCCGGCAGGCGGCCCGAAACCATGGGGGTCCCAATGCGACCCTTCCGTCCGCGAGAACGAGGAGAGCAAGCGATGACTGACGAACCCGATTTCGACCCCGGCGGGAACTTCGATCTCGAAGGCGCCGACCGGGCGCTCGATGAGCTTACCCGCAAGGCCAACGCCTTTGGCGGGGCGCTGTCGACGGCGCTGAAGCAGGCGACGGTGGACGGACGAAGCCTCGATAACGTCCTGCGCGGCCTCGGCAACCGGATGATCGGCATTGCCCTCGATGCAGGCATGCGGCCGCTCGAGGGTTTGATCAGCCAATCGATTGCCGGGCTCACCGGCAACCTTACAAGGATCATGCCGTTCGCCAAGGGCGGAGTGCCGGGCAGGGTGCAGGCCTTTGCCGATGGCGGGGTGGTCGGCGGCCCGACGCTTTTTCCGATGCCTGGCAATGGCATCGGGCTGATGGGAGAGGCAGGGGCGGAGGCGATCCTGCCGCTCGAACGCGGACCGGATGGACGGCTGGGCGTCGCTTCGGGCCGTTCAGCGCCACCGGTGCAGGTGACATTCAACGTGACCACGCAGGACGCGGCGAGCTTCGCCAAGTCGGAAACCCAGGTGACCGCCATGCTGGCGCGCGCGGTCAGCCGCGGCCGCCGCGGGCTTTGAGAGCTGGATATGCCGATGGACATGGAGATCCAAGATGACTGACGGCTTTCACGAGATCCGGTTGCCTCTGCGCCTGTCGCTGGGGGCAAGCGGCGGTCCGGGGCGGCGCACCGACATCGTCGCCCTGTCGAATGGCGGGGAAACGCGCAACACACGATGGGCAGATTCCCGGCGCCGCTACGATGTCGGCACCGGGCTCCGCAGCCTCGACGACCTGTACCAGCTGATCGAATTCTTCGAGGCCCGGCGCGGGCAGCTCTACGGCTTCCGGTTTCGCGATCCCGTCGATCATGTTTCATCGGCGCATGGCCAGCCCGTGAGCGCGCTCGATCAGGTGATCGGCGAGGGAGATGGCGTGCGCACCCTTTTCGAACTGACCAAGACCTACGCCGACGCGGGTGGTTCGACATCTCGCCGGATTGAAAAGCCCGTGGAGGAGAGCGTTCAGATCGCCGTCGACGGCGTGGCGCTCGAACCGGGCGATTTCACTGTCGATACGCAGGCAGGGCTTGTGACGATCGCCCCGGGGCTGACACCGCCGCCGGGCGTTCCGGTCACTGCCGGCTATGAATTCGATATCCCCGTGCGCTTTGACACCGACCGGATCGAAATCTCGCTGGCCGCCTTTAGGGCCGGATCGGTTCCCGTGGTCCCGCTCGTGGAGATCAGGCCATGAGGGAAATTCCTGAAGCACTCGGCACCCATCTCGCCCGCACCGCCACCACGCTTTGCCATGCCTGGAGGCTCACGCGAACCGACGGGCAGGTGATGGGGTTCACGGAACACGACCGTGACCTTGAATTCGACGGAACGGTGTTTTCGGCAGCCACCGGGTTTCGGGGTTCGGAGGTCGAGACCGGGCTCGGGCTTGAAGCGGATGCCGCCGATGTGGCCGGTGCGTTTTCGGACGCGGCGATCAACGCCGACGATCTGGCGCTCGGGCGCTATGATGGCGCGCGGGTGGAGACGTTTTTGGTCAATTGGCAATCGCCTTCCCAGCATGTTCTGCTCTCGACCCGCGAACTTGGCGAGGTGACAAGCGCCGGATCGGCGTTCCGGGTGGAATTGCGCAGTCTGGCAGCCCGGCTCGACCAGCCGATGGGTCGGCTTTATTCGAAGCGCTGCGATGCGGATCTGGGTGACCAGCGCTGCGGCGTTGACCTTGCGGCGCCGCCCTACAGGCTCGCGGGTTCGGTTGTCGAGGTGGTCGACGATGTAACGCTGATCGTCAGCGGCCTTGCGGACCGCCCGTCCGGCTGGTTTTCCGGCGGCCGGATGCATTTCGTCTCCGGCCTGCTTGCCGGTGTCGCCGCCGATATCGCAAGTCACGAACCCGACCCGGCCGGGACGCGGATCTCGCTCTGGGCGCCGCTTGCCCGGAAGCCTGAGCCGGGCGATGCGCTTGAGGCGACCGCAGGGTGCGACAAGGCGTTTGAAACCTGTTCCGCCAAATTCGCCAACACGCTCAATTTTCAGGGTTTTCCGCACCTTCCCGGAAGCGACTTCGCCTATGGCTATGCCGATTCCGACACCGTGCATGACGGCAGGCCGATCGTACCATGAGCAACCTGGATTGGGAGGCCAGCCATCGTGCGCGCATCGTGGATGCGGCACGAAGCTGGATCGGCACACCCTACAGGCACCAGGCCTCCCGGAAGGGCGTGGGCTGCGACTGTCTGGGGTTGGTTCGGGCCATTTACGAGGAGATCGCCGGACGCCCGGCAGAAGCCCCCGAGCCCTATCAGCCCGACTGGGCGGAGCGCAGCGGCGTCGACCGCCTCATCGAGGCCGCGCGGCGCCATTGCGGCGGTCCGGTGCCTTTTGCCCAGGCGCGGGCCGGGGACATCGTGCTGTTCAGGTGGCGCGGGGGTGTGGCGGCAAAACACGCGGGCATCCTCACCGGTCCCGATCACTTCGTTCATGCCTACGAGGCGGCAGGGGTGATCGAAAGCGCGCTGGTGTTCTCGTGGCGAAGGCGAATCGCCGCGATCCACCGGATTCCTCCCCCGATCCCGTTCTGAAAGCGAGAATTCGACATGGCAACACTCCTGCTTCAGGTGGCGGGCGCAGCGCTCGGCGGTTTCTTCGGACCGGTCGGAACGGCAATCGGCTCGGCGATCGGCGCAACCGTCGGCGGGATGCTCGATTCGAGCCTGCTCAATTCCAGCCGCACCATACGCGGACGCGGGCTCAGCGGTGCGCGCATTCCCTCTGCCGACGAAGGCGCACCGGTGCTCAAGGTCCACGGAACGATGCGGATTGCCGGAACGCTGATCTGGGCGACGCGCTTCGAGGAGACGGTGACGCGGCAGCGTCAAGGGGGCAAGGGACGCGGGCCTGTGACCGAAACCTACAGCTATCACGCCAATTTCGCGCTCGGGCTCTGCGAAGGGCAGATTGCATCGATCCGCCGGGTCTGGGCGGACGGGCGCGAACTGGATCTCGAAACCATCGACATGCGGATCTATCGCGGCACGGCGACGCAATTGCCTGATCCGCTGATCGAGGCCAAGCAGGGGAGCGGGCGCGTGCCTGCCTGGCGAGGGCTCGCCTATGTGGTGTTCGAACGGCTGCCGCTCGACGGTTTCGGCAACCGGATACCGGCGTTTCAGTTCGAGGTGGTTCGTCCGGTTGGCACGCTCGAAACGGCAATCGAGGCGGTGGCGCTGATCCCCGGATCGACCGAACATGGCTACGCAACCACTCCGGTGCGCGAAAGTGTCGGTGTGGGTGCGCAGCGTCTGATCAATCGCAACATGCGTCAGGCCGCCACCGACTGGAGCCAGTCGATCGACGAGCTGCAGGCACTGTGCCCGAACCTCAAATCCGTGGCGCTGGTCTCAGCCTGGTTCGCAGACGACCTCCGGGCCGGCCATTGCCGGTTTCGTCCGGGCGTCGAGGTCCGGCACCGCGCCGGCGAAACCAGACCGTGGAAGGTGGGCGGAGAGACACGCATCAGCGCCCATCTCGTCAGCACGAAGGATGGCGGCCCGGCCTATGGCGGCACACCCGACGACAGCTCCGTGATAGAGGCGATCATGGACCTCAAGGCCCGCGGGCTGAAGGTGACGCTCTATCCCTTCGTGCTGATGGACATTCCCGCAGGCAACGAGCTTGCAGCGCCCGACGACTCTTCGGCGCAGCCTGCATATCCATGGCGCGGCCGCATAACGGCCGGGCCGGCGCCGGGATTGCCGGGAAGCCCGGATGGAACCCCGGCAATGCGCGATGAGATCACGGCGCTGTGCGGCGCGACCGCAGTTTCCGATCTTGCCGTCGCGGGCGGGACGGTGAACTGGACCGGTGGTGACGCGGGTTACCGGCGCTTCGTGCTGCATCACGCAGCACTGGCCCAGGCGGCGGGCGGCGTGGACGGCTTTGTCATCGGGTCCGAGATGACGGGTCTGACCCGGCTGCGCGATGGCGACGGTAGATTTCCCTTTGTCGATGAACTCGTTGAACTTGCAGTCGATGTCCGCTCCATCCTCGGCCCGGACGCGACGCTGACCTATGCCGCGGACTGGACCGAATATGCGGGCTATCGCCCGGACGACGGTTCCAGCGATGTGTATTTCAATCTCGATCCGCTTTGGGCCCATCCTGAGATTGGGGCGGTCGGCATCGACAACTACATGCCGCTTTCCGACTGGCGCGACGCGGACATGATTTCGGGCAATCCGGACGGAGCGCGCTTTGCCAATGATGCCGGCGCAATGGGTGAAGCCATCGAGGGTGGGGAGGGCTACGACTGGTACTATGCGGACAAGGCGGGGCGGGATCGGCGCCAGCGGCTGCCAATCTCCGACGGCCTCGCCGGCAAGGATTGGGTCTACCGGTTCAAGGATCTGCGCGGGTGGTGGGAAAACCTGCATCACGATCGCTCAACTGGGGTCGAATCGGCAACGCCCAGCCCTTGGGTGCCGGGCTCAAAGCCGTTCTGGTTTACCGAACTTGGCTGCCCGGCTGTCGACAAGGGCGCGAACCAGCCGAACGTGTTTCCCGATCCGAAATCATCCGAAAGCGCTCTTCCCTGGTATTCGAGCGGCGGCCGTGACGATCATGCGCAGCGCGCATTCATCGAGGCGCATCTGCAGCACTGGTCGGGGCCGCAAAACGCCGACGCCATGGTCAGCCGCGACCATATCTATCTTTGGAGTTGGGATGCGCGACCGTTCCCGGCATTTCCTCTGTCAGGCATGGTCTGGTCGGATGGAGAAAACTGGCGCACCGGACACTGGCTCAACGGCAGGCTGGGAACTCTCAGCGTCAGGGACCTGATTTCGGTGGTACTCCAGGAGGCCGGATTCGCCGAATTCGATGTCGAGCGTGTCGACGGTGTGCTCACAGGCCATGTGATTTCCAATCCTTTGTCGCCGCGTTCGGTGCTTGCGCCGCTGCTGGAGGCCTTTTGCATTGATGTGCGCGAGGGACCGCGTGGCCTGGTCTTCGCCTCGCGGCTGGGTGCTGCCTCGGCGCCTGCCGGGATTTCGGTGGTTGCCGAGCCTGACGAGGGAGCCTTGTTCGAGGAAACGCGCGGCGAAATCTCCGAGTTCGCCAACGAAGCCATGATCCTCTTCGCCGATCCGTTGTCGGACCACGCCGCAGCGTCGGCGCGCTCGCGAAGGCTCGAGGGAGAGACGTTGCGTCAGCGCGACCTTGCGCTCAGCGTGGCAATTGAGCCCGGGCTCGCACGTGCAGTGGCCGACCGGTGGCTTCAGGACCACCGGCTGCACAGGCGGCGGCTCAGATTCGCGCTGCCGCCCCAGAATGCGGAACTGCAGCCGGGGGACATTGTGCGCCTCGACCATGAAGATGCGCCGGTGGGGCGTTTCCGTGTACTCCGGATCGAGGATGGCGAGCACCGCCGCGTCGAAGCCGTTGCCCATGCCGGAGCGCTTGCAACAACCGCCGACTGGACACTTCCGTCGAGCGGACAGGGCGACATCAACGCCCACTTCGCGCCCGAAATCGAGTTCGTCGATTTGCCGGCCCTGTCAGGCAATGACGAAACGGCGTGGGCGCGCGCAGCCGGTCTGGCGACGCCCTGGAGGCGGATTGCCCTGTCGAGTTCACCCGAGTCCGAAGGCTACGTTCCGCGGATCGTGCTCGACGCGCCCTCGAAGCTGGGGACCCTGACCGCGGCCCTGCCGCCCGGCGGGGGCGAGGGCTGCATTGACCGGCGCCATTCGATTGAACTCGATCTTGCCTTTGGCGGTCTTTCCTCCGTGAGCCGGCTGGCGCTGCTCAATGGCGCCAACGCCGCCGCGATCAGGTCCGATTCCGGCGCCTGGGAAGTCGTGCAGTTCGAGCAGGCCGAAGAGCTTGCCGCCGGACGCTGGCGGCTTTCAAATCTGCTGCGCGGGCAGGGCGGTACCGATGACGCCATGCGCGCAGGCGCAAGCGCGGGCGGGAGATTCGTGCTTCTGGACAGGGCGGTGCTGCCTCTCGGGCTGGCGCTCGAAGAGGCGGGCCGCGCGCTAAACTGGATCGCCGAAGCTGCGGGCGGCACGGCCGATGGTGCAACACCGAAGATCTTTGCTGGCGGCGAACGCGCGCTGGTGCCGCTTTCGCCGGTGCATTTGAGCGCACGGCGTGAAGCCGCCGGGGTCACGTTCAAGTGGATTCGACGCGGCCGGCTCCAGGCCGACAGATGGGTGCCCGCAGAGATCGCCGACGACGAGGGCTTCGAGCGCTACCGCGCCGAAATCCTTTCAGGCGGTCAGGCTGTGAGAACCATTGAGATCGATGCGCCTCGATGGCTCTACGCTGTGGCGGACGAGGTGGCCGATTTCGGAGCTCCGCAGAACGAACTGACCCTGCGCGTGGCCCAGGCGGGCAAGCGCATCCCCTGGGGCACCGCCCGGATGGCGACACTGCGCGTCTGATTTCCAACCGGTCTTCCCGACCAAACCTCGAAAGGACATAGACCATGGACACAACAAAGCCGTGGTGGCAATCCAAGACCCTGTGGGGTGCGCTCGTGACGCTCGTTGCGGCAGCCCTCGGGCTGGCCGGGATCGATCTCGCTGACAGCGAACGGGAAGCACTCACCGAAATGATGACCTCGCTCGGCGCGGCCATCGGCGGACTGATCGCCATCATCGGCCGGATTTCGGCCAGATCGCGGATCGGATGAACGAAAACGCAAACGCTGCGAAGGGTGTTTCCATTCATTTGCCGTTCAGGCAGGATCCTGTATCAATTCAGCCAAGATGAAATGCAAACCCCTTCTAGGCCAATCATGACCGCGAATCTTCTCAGTGTTGCTTTGATAGCCGTGCAAACGGCAATGGCCCCGGCGCCGGCTGCCGAAATGCGGACGCCGGACGGCACCGCGATCGTCGCCGCAGCAGCCGATTGTTCCGGTGCCGCGGCCAGGGTCGTAAGCCAGACCGGCGGCCAGTTGCTCTCCGCCGCATCTCAGAACCAGGGCGGTCAGACCGTCTGCGTCGTCACCGTGCTGGTTCCCGGCAACGGGTCAGAGCGGCCGAAAAAAGTCACCGTCTCCGTTCCGCAATGATGCCGGCGGGAAACATGCGGCAGGATCCGGGGCTTACAATCCCGGCCGCCGGATGCGATGGATTCAAGAACGCGCCGGGTCACTCCGGCTATTGTAAGGATGCATGTCGCTGCAGCGAGGGGAGCGGGCCCGATGAGAATTCTGATCGTCGAGGATGACAAGGACCTTAACCGGCAACTGGCCGAGGCGCTTGAGGAACAGTCCTATGTCGTCGACCGCGCCCATGACGGCGAGGAGGGCCACTTTCTTGGCGACACCGAGCCTTACGACGCGGTGATTCTCGATATCGGCCTGCCGGAGATGGATGGTGTCACGGTGCTCGAGAAATGGCGAGCCGCGGACCGGGTCATGCCGGTGCTGATCCTGACCGCCCGCGATCGCTGGAGCGACAAGGTGGCCGGTATCGATGCGGGCGCTGACGACTATGTCACCAAGCCGTTTCATGTCGAGGAAGTGCTGGCGCGCATCCGCGCCCTGATCCGGCGCGCCTCCGGTCACGCCTCTTCGGAAATCAGCTGCGGACCCGTGCGGCTTGATACCAAGGCTTCCAAGGCCAGTGTTGACGGCGTGACGCTCAAACTGACCAGTCACGAGTTTCGACTTCTGTCCTACCTGATGCATCACATGGACCAGGTGGTGTCGCGCACGGAACTGGTGGAGCATATGTACGATCAGGATTTCGATCGGGATTCCAATACGATCGAGGTTTTTGTCGGCCGCCTGCGGAAGAAAATCGGGGTGGATCTGATCGAAACAGTTCGGGGGCTCGGCTACCGGATGACGCGGCCGGAGGGCGACGGCGCAGGCAAAACGTCGGGATGACACGCGGCTCGCTTACCGCCAGGGTCCTGTTGCTGGCCACTGTGTGGGCGGTCATCGCTCTTGTCGTCATCGCGGTCGTCATTTCACAACTCTACCGAAACGGCTCGGAACGCGCCTTTGCGGAATTGCTGCGCGCTCAGCTCAACAGTGTCATCAACGCGGTCTCGATCGACCCGGACGGCCGGCTTACAGGCGAGCCGCAATTGGGTGATCTGGTGTTCGAACAGCCTGGCAGTGGCTGGATCTGGCTGGTCGAACCGATCGCCGACACCAGCGGTTCAAGGCTCGCTTCGGTCTCGATCGGCGATGGCACCCTGGAAGTGCCACCCCTGGCGGACAATCCCTTCGACGAGCGCTACTTGCGATTCTATCCGGCCCGCGACGGCTTCGGCAACGCCCTGACGGTGGCCGAAACCGAAGTCGAACTCGACAGTGAGGGAAGGGCGGCGCGGTTCCGGGTTGCCGGCAATCGGGCGGTCCTCAATGCGGAAATCGACGCGTTCTCACGCAATCTCTATTTGGCCCTGGCTCTGTTCGGGATCGGCAGCCTGCTGGTCAATGCGGTGGCGATCCTGATCGGGCTCAGGCCGCTCGACCATGCCCGCCAGGCGCTCGGGCGTATCCGGGCCGGCGAGGCCGATCAGTTGGACGGGGCCTTCCCGCGCGAGATTGCGCCATTGGCCGGTGAAATCAACGCATTGATCGACACCAATCGTCGCGTCGTCGAACGGGCGCGAATGCAGGTCGGCAATCTGGCCCATTCGCTCAAGACGCCGATCGCCGTGCTGATCAACGAGACGCGCGACATGACCCCGGCGCATGCGGCTCTCGTCCGCGCGCAGGCCGACACCATGCAGGCGCAGGTCCAGACCTATCTCGACCGGGCCCGCATCGCCGCCCAGCGGGGAAGCGTTCTTGCGCGCACCGAGGCAGCCCCGGTGATCGACAGGCTGGTGCGGGTGATGGCGAAACTCAACCCGAACCTCGAGATAACAGCGGATCTCGAGCCGCGCTCTGCGCTGCTGGCCGTCGAAAGCCAGGACCTTGAAGAGGCTATGGGCAACCTGATTGAAAACGCGGCCAAGTTTGCCCGGAGCCGTATCGTCGTCCGGCTGCGACCCATGCGTGATCCGGAGGGGCGCGGACGGCGCTTCTTCCGCATCGAGATCGAGGACGATGGCCCCGGACTGGACGAGGCGGAAATGGCCGAGGCGGTCAAGCGCGGACGCCGCCTCGACGAGACCAAACCCGGGACTGGTCTGGGGCTGTCGATCGTGACCGAAATTGCCACCGAGTATCAGGGCGGTCTCGCGCTGGCGCGCGCGGGCTCGGGCGGTTTGGTGGCGCGCCTGACCTTGCCTGGTCTTGGCGCCGAGCCATGACCGCCAGCTTGAAACGTTTCGGAACCAGAGATGCGGGCTTTTCGTTGCCTGCATGATTGGCCACAATGCGGCCACAGCCGCGCGGCAATAGTGTGTCTGCTGACCATTTCGGTGAGTTGACGGTGGCGCGCAAACCAGAAGGGAACACGGCGATGGCCAACCTGGTGGGAACTTATGCGAGACTGACGGGCGCGGCGGCGCTGGCAGTGCTCCTTTCGGGCTGTACCGGTACGGGCGGCGTCAAGCCGCTGTCTTTCGGGCCGGTTACGGCTCCGGTGTCAGCTGATCCCCAACCTGCCGGTAGCGATGCGATTCTCGGCGCTCTCAACGGCGGAATCCTGCCTGCGCAGGCTGCCTCGGCGCTGTCGCGTGCGGATCGCCTCAGGGCGCTGGAGGCCGAATACCAGGCGCTTGAGAAAACCCCCGGTGGCCAGACCGTGGCATGGAAGGCACCGATCGGCCGAACCTCGGGCGAGGTGACCCCTGGTACACCCTACCAGGTGGGCCAGCAGAACTGTCGGCAATACACCCACACCGCGGAAATCAACGGTACGCCGGTCACTGGACGGGGCGCGGCCTGCCGCAACCCAGACGGCAGCTGGACACCGCTGAGCTAGCTGATGGCGCGGAAAGTCGAAACCGGGGCGGAGACCTTCATTTCTGCTTGAACGCGTCTGCTACGGGCCGGTTTCGACGAAAATGACGCGACCAAACGCCCCATCATCGCAGCCACGACCGATTGCAGTTGGAAAACATGCAATGCTCGGATATTGAAGCTCCATGTTATTTTGGGTAATCGCAGCCTTCATGACCGCTTTCGTCACCCTTGCCCTGATCGGGCCGGTGATGCGCAGTCGCAATTCCACATCAGACGCCCCGGAACTCCATGACATGGAGGTCTATAGCGATCAGCTTAAAGAGGTTGACCGGGATCTCTCGGACGGGCTTATCGATGCGGCCCAGGCCGAGGTTGCACGAACCGAGATCTCAAGGCGTCTGTTATCCGCGTCGCGCAAGAGCAAGTCTGCCGCCCCCCCGGAGGCAAGGAATGCCGGTCTTCGCCGTGTCGCTGCGATCGCGGTTGCGGTGTTCATGCCGCTCGTGGCCGTGACAGCCTATCTTGAGCTCGGCCGGCCCGACCTGCCGCAACTGCCGCTGGCGGCGCGGTTGCAGGTTGATCCGGAGAATGCCGATCTGCCCATGCTGGTGGCGCGTGCCGAGAAGCATCTGGCTGAAAATCCGAATGACGGGCGCGGCTGGTCGGTGCTCGGTCCGATCTATTTGCGCCTCGGACGGTTTGCCGACTCTGCGGAAGCGTTCCGCAAGACGATTGCGCTTCTCGGACCAACGCCCGAACGGCTGACCAATCTCGGTGAAGCCCTGATCTCCGCCGGCGGAGGTCTCGTCACCGAGGAAGCCCGGCTGGCGTTTCAAACCGCACGCGAACTCGACCCGAATGATCCGCGTCCGCAATTCTTCCTGGCTGTCGGTCTCGCACAGTCGGGCAAACAATCCGAAGCACGCGCGGCGTTTGATGCAATGATTGCAAGCGCCCCGGAAGGCGCTCCGTGGATTGGGGCGGTGGAGGCCCAGATTGCGGCACTCGACAGCCCCGCGGGAACCATTTCCGGTCCCGTCTCGGGTCCTGCATCCGGCGGACAGGGTGCAACCGCATCGGCTCCGGGCAATCCGAGTGCCTCCGATATTGCAGCCGCCAGCGACATGAGCCCTGAAGAGCGTCAAGCCATGATCGCCTCGATGGTCCAGAATCTGGAAGCACGGCTGGCTAGCGATCCTGACAATATCGATGGTTGGCTGCGGCTGGTTCGCTCGCATGTGGTGATGGGCAACCGGGACAAGGCGCAGGCGGCGCTGGACCGGGCTTTTGCCGTCTTCGCCACGGAAAGTGCCGAGAAACGGTCGCTGAACACGATTGCGCGCGAATTCGGCCTTGTCGCCACCTCGACCCTTGGTGGGGTTCCGGTGGCGCCGGCCGAGCCCGGCGGCGAGGCGGCTCTGATTGCTCCGGAAGCGAAACCGGCGACGCCGTTCATTCTTGATGGGGCCCGGGCCGACCCGCCCGCAGGTTCCGACGCGGATGCGGGCTCCGCTGCAGGGCCTTCGGGGCCGACACAGGCCGACATCGCCGCCGCGGCCGCATTGTCGAACGAGGAACGCGGTGACATGATCCGCGGAATGGTCGCCTCGCTTGATGCAAAGCTCAGCGAAAATCCGGACAATCTCGAGGGTTGGCTGAGGCTTGTGCGATCCTACGCGGTGCTTGGAGATGCTCCGGCCGCCGCATCAGCGCTTCAAAGGGCTCAGGTGGCTTTCCCCGATGGATCTGAAGGCGCTCAGGCGCTTGCCGAACTGGCCGCCAGTCTCGGGATCGCGGCAAAGGTGGAGGAACAATGAACCGGAAGCAGAAGCGACTTTCGATCATTGCCGCGGGCGCGGTGTTTCTGGCCGGCGCAGCCGCGCTGGTGACATCTGCCTTGCGCGAACAGATCGTGTTTTTCAATTCGCCATCGGACGTGCTGGCGCAGCCGCTGGCTCCGGGAACCCGGGTGCGGCTCGGCGGACTGGTTGAGGAGGGTTCGGTCGAACGCGGGGAAAACTCTGCCGTGACTTTTGCCGTGACCGACACCAGCGCCTCGGTGCAAGTGCGCTATGTTGGAATATTGCCAGATCTTTTCCGTGAAGGGCAGGGCGTGGTGACGGAGGGTGTTTTCTCGCCCGAGGAAGGCACCTTCATGGCGGATACCGTGCTCGCGAAGCATGATGAGAATTACATGCCCAAGGAAGTCGCCGATGCGCTCAAGGCGCAAGGTGTCTGGCAGGAAGGCGACCCGGTGCCGGGCGTGGGGCAGGGCGGGACGCCGAACACACAGTCCGGCGATTGACCCGCCTGAGGCCCCGCGGTGCAGGAGATAGGCAGTGCAGGAGATAGAACGTCATGATCACTGAAATCGGCCATTTTGCGCTTGTCCTGGCATTGGCGACCGCGCTGGTTCAGTCGGTTGCACCTCTGGTCGGCGCCCGCCGCCGCGATGCAGGGCTGATGGCGATCGGGCCGATGGCGGCGATGACCTCGCTCATGCTGGTGGCAATTTCCTTCGTCGCCCTGACCCACGCCTATGTCGTCTCGGATTTCTCGGTGCAGAATGTGGTCGAGAATTCCCACTCGCTCAAGCCGATGCTCTACAAGGTCACCGGTGTTTGGGGCAATCACGAGGGATCCATGCTCCTGTGGATCCTGATCCTGGTGCTGTTTTCCGGCCTGGTGGCTTTATTCGGGCGCAACCTGCCTGACACATTGAAGGCCAATGTGCTCGCCGTTCAGGGCTGGATCACGGTCGCGTTCCTGCTGTTCGTCCTCCTGACCTCCAATCCGTTCATCAGGCTGGATCCGGCCCCGGCCGAAGGCAACGATCTCAATCCGATCCTTCAGGATATCGGGCTCGCGATCCATCCGCCGCTGCTTTATCTCGGCTATGTCGGGTTTTCGATTTCCTTCGCCTTCGCCATAGCCGCGCTCATCGAGGGCCGCATTGATGCGGCCTGGGCGCGTTGGGTGCGGCCCTGGACGCTTGCGGCCTGGGTATTCCTCACCGCAGGGATTTCGATGGGCAGCTACTGGGCCTATTACGAACTCGGCTGGGGCGGCTGGTGGTTCTGGGATCCGGTCGAAAATGCGTCCTTCATGCCCTGGCTCGTGGGCACGGCGCTGTTGCATTCCGCACTGGTGATGGAAAAGCGAGAGGCGTTGAAGATCTGGACCGTCCTGCTGGCGATTTTGACTTTCTCGTTCTCGCTGCTTGGCACCTTCCTTGTGCGCTCGGGCGTTCTCACCTCGGTTCACGCCTTTGCCACCGATCCAACGCGTGGCGTGTTCATCCTTGGCATTCTGGTGGTGTTCATCGGTGGAGCGCTGGCGCTGTTCGGTCTGCGGGCGGCATCGCTGAAGGCCGGCGGAATGTTCGCGCCGATCTCGCGCGAAGGCGCACTTGTGCTCAACAACCTGTTCCTGACAACCGCGGCCGCAACCGTTCTGATCGGCACGCTTTATCCGTTGCTGCTGGAATCGATCACCGGCACCAAGATTTCCGTCGGGCCGCCCTTCTTCAACATGACTTTCGGGCCGTTGATGATCCCGCTGTTGTTGGCAGTGCCCTTCGGGCCATTGCTGGCGTGGAAGCGGGGCGATTTGGCTGGCGCCGCGCAACGGCTTTACTTCGCCGTCGGCGCATCGCTGCTGGTGGCGCTGGCCGTGGTGTTCATGCGGACCGGAGCGCCGGTTCTGGCAGGCCTCGGCATCGGGCTCGGGGTCTATCTGATCCTCGGATCCCTGACCGACCTCGCGCTGCGCTCGGGCATTGGCCGGGTCGGCGCCGGAGTGGCGTTTGCACGGCTGGCCGGACTGCCGCGTTCCGCCTTCGGGACCGCGTTTGCCCATATGGGTCTCGGGATCACGGTGATTGGCGTGGTGGCTGTGAGCGTCTTCTCGACCGAGACGGTGGTTGCGATGAAACCCGGCGATACTGTCGAAGCCGGTGGCTACCAGGTCCGGTTCGAAGGCATCCGGGACTATGCGGGACCGAACTACACCTCGCAGTCCGGCGAATTCACCATTCTGCGCGGCGGCGTTGCCGTGGACCAGACCGCATCGGCCAAACGGTTCTATGCCGCGCGCGGCATGCCCACGACGGAGGCGGGCATTCTGACGTTTGGCGCGAGCCAGCTCTACATTGCCCTTGGTGATGCGGAAGCCAATGGCGGTCTCGTTGTCCGGGTGTGGTGGAAATCCTGGGTGACCTTTATCTGGTACGGCACGATCCTGATGGTGATCGGTGGCGTGCTCTCGCTGCTCGACCGCCGGCTGCGCATCGGCGCGCCCAACAAGGCGCGCGCCAAGACCAGGTCGGCAACCGAGGCCGCAGCATGAATGATGTTGCGGGAGTTCGAGGTCTGCGGTTCGCAGCCGGCGCGATCGCGATGCGGTTGACGGCTTTGATGCTGCTTGCGCTGACGCTGGCATCGCCGGCCGCTGCGGTGAACCCGGACGAGGTGCTGGACGATCCGGCGCTCGAGGAACGCGCGCGCGACCTCTCGCTCAATCTGAGGTGCCTGGTCTGCGAGAACCAGTCGATTGACGATTCCAACGCGGAGCTTGCACGCGACCTTCGGCTTCTGGTCCGTGAACGTCTGGAGGCCGGTGACAGCGACGAAGAGGTGATCGACTACATCGTTTCGCGCTACGGTGAATTCGTCTTGCTGACGCCGCGCTTTTCATTTCAGACGCTGCTGTTGTGGGGGGCGCCCGTGCTGATCCTTTTGATCGGCGGCAGCGTCATGCTGATCTACGCGCGCGGTCGCGGCAAGGCGACGGTCACTCCGGGAACAACGGTTCTGAGCGAGGCTGAACAGGCCGAACTCGCGAAAGTGTTGGAAGACCGTGATCGCCTCTCCTGATATGCAGGCGCCTCTTGACGCAAAAAGGAGCGCCTTATGACAGCACACACCATTCGGGCCGAATTCGAAGGTCATTCCGGTGCAACGCTTTCCGCCAGGCTTGATCTGCCCGCAGGCGCGATCCGCGCCTGGGCGCTCTTCGCCCATTGCTTCACCTGTTCAAAGGATACGCTTGCCGCCCGTCGCATTTCCGGCGAACTGGCGAAGGCCGGGATTGCTGTGATGCGCTTTGATTTCACCGGGCTGGGATCCAGTGACGGGGAATTCGCCTCGACAAACTTTTCCTCCAACGTGGCGGACCTCAAGGCTGCGGCGGACTGGCTGGAAAAGCACTACTCGGCCCCGGAAATTCTGGTCGGCCATTCCCTGGGCGGAGCGGCCGTGCTGGCCGTCGCAAGCGATCTGGCCTCGGTAAAGGCGGTGGCAACTATTGGCGCGCCTTCCGAGGCGAGCCACGTGATCCACAATTTCGGCCAGCACGTCGATGAGATCGCCGAGAAGGGCGAGGCGGAGGTCAGACTTGGCGGGCGGACTTTCAAGATCCAGCAGCAATTCGTCGAGGATCTGAAAGCCACCACGCTCACGGACCGGATCGGCAGCATGAGAAAGGCGCTCCTGGTGCTGCATGGCCCGCGAGACGAGGTGGTCGGCATCGACAACGCCAGCGCGATCTTCACCGCCGCCAAACATCCCAAGAGCTTCGTCTCGCTCGATGGCGCCGACCATCTTCTGACCAATCCGGCCGATGCCAACTATGCCGCCACGATCATTGCCTCCTGGGCAGCGCGCTACCTTGCCGATGAGGCGCCGCGCGATGGACACCAGCCTGTCGAAGATGTGCTGATAGGCGAAACCGGTCAGGGCAAGTTTCAGGTGTCCGTCCAGGCGGGGCCGCACAGGTTTCTGGCCGATGAGCCGGCCAGTGTCGGAGGCTCCGATACCGGCCCGACGCCCTACGATCTCGTGTCGGCGGGTCTGGGCGCTTGTACCGCGATGACGTTGAGAATGTATGCCCGGCACAAGAACATCGACCTCGGACTGGTCAGTGTCGCAGTCAGCCACAGCAAGGTTCACATCAAGGACTGTCTGGATTGCACCGACGAGCAGCGCTCGGGAAAAGGTCGGATCGATCGTTTCGAGCGGGTCATTTCCGTCGATGGCGGCGTGCCGGAGGAACTGACCGAGAAGATCCTTGAAATTGCCGACAAATGCCCGGTGCACCGGACGCTTGAGCACGAGGCGAAAATCGCGACCCGGCTTGAGAAAGGCGATTGAACAGCGCTTCACGCCGCGATTCCAGTCAGGCGCCGAGAGCCTAGGAGAAACAAAGGTTTGAGCGTGCCTGACTGTGTCTGCCGAAGATCCGCCATGGGCATTGTGGCGGCAACAGGGCGCTCAACATTACCAAGGTTTAATGATCCGGAAAGCTTGTCGTAAGCGAACAGTCCCTATGTGTCATTGCCAAGAGCCGGGCACCCGGCCTTGAGACAAGAACACAAGAGGATGAGACATGTCGCAATCCCCCCAGACAAATGACTCCACCAAGACCAGGACCCCGGGCAAGATGATCAAGGGCTTCCTGGGCACCACCGCGATTGCCGGCGTTGCCGCAGCGATGCTCGCGACCGGCCTTCCGGCTCCGGTGACCGGCGCGTTTGCCGATCCCGTCCGCGTCGAGGCGCCGCAGGCTCCGAGCTTCGCCGACGTGGTCCAGGCCGTTTCTCCGGCCGTCGTTTCCGTTCGCGTGCAGGCCGAAGTCAAGCCGGTCTCCAATGACGGTCCGTTCAATTTCAACTTCAACGGCCGTGGCTTCGAAGATCTTCCGGATGACCACCCGATGAAGCGGTTCTTTGACGAATTCAGCCGTGGTTTTGGCGGCGAACGCGACCGCGATGACCGCCGTGCGGAACGCGACCGGCGCGGTCCCGATGGTGAGCGGCGTCCCGGACGGGTTCGTCCGGTCAGCCAGGGCTCCGGCTTCTTCATCTCCGAAGACGGCATGCTGGTGACCAACAACCACGTTGTCGAGAACGGCTCTGCATTCACTGTGATCATGGATGACGGCACCGAACTCGACGCCAAGCTGATCGGCCGCGACAGCCGCACCGATCTGGCCGTGCTCAAGGTCGAGGAAGCCCGGGAATTCACCTATGTCGACTTCGCTGACGACACCAAGGTGCGCGTGGGCGACTGGGTCGTGGCCGTGGGCAACCCCTTCGGTCTCGGCGGCAGCGTAACCGCCGGCATCGTCTCGGCGCGTGGCCGTGACATCGGTGCGGGCCCCTACGACGACTTCATCCAGGTCGACGCAGCGGTCAACCGCGGCAACTCCGGTGGCCCGACCTTCAACCTCAATGGCGAAGTCATCGGTATCAACACCGCGATCTTCTCGCCATCGGGCGGCAATGTTGGCATCGCCTTTGCCATTCCCGCCTCGACGGCTCGCGCAGTGATCCGTGACCTGATCGACGACGGTACGGTCGAGCGCGGCTGGTTGGGTGTTCAGATCCAGCCGGTAACCGCCGACATCGCCGAATCGCTCGGTCTTGCCGAACCGCAGGGCGCGCTGGTCACCGAGCCGCAGGTCGATGCACCGGCCGCGAAGGCCGGCATCGAAGCCGGTGATGTGGTGACCGCAGTCGATGGCGAAGCGGTCGAAGACCCCCGGGATCTCGCCAAGAAGATCGCGGCTATCGAGCCAGGCAAGACCACGGACATCACCGTGTGGCGCAATGGCGAGAGCGAGACCATCTCGGTCGAACTCGGAACTTTGCCGACAGAGACCGCAGCCTTGAACACCGATGATCGGAACGAACCCAGCGCTCCGCAGGCGGAAGCCACACTGGACGACTTCGGTCTCACCGTTGTTCCGGCTGAAAACGGCAAGGGCCTGCTGATCACCTCGGTTGCGGCCGACAGCGCTGCGGAAGAGCGCGGCCTGCGCGCCGGTGACGTGATTGTCGCGGTCAACAACCAGGATGTCGCCGATGCCGCCGATGTTGTCGGCATCATCGACAACGCAGCCAGCGATGGCCGCAAGGCGGCGTTGTTCCAGGTGGAAAACGAGAACCGCTCGCGCTTCGTCGCCCTGCCGATCGACCAGGGCTGACATCCCTGAAACGAAATCCGGCGCGGACACGATCCGTGCCGGATGTTCCGGGCGCAATGCCGGTATCCCCCCAATCAGGCGCGCCCGGAACATAGCTCATGCGATCTGACCTCCCGCCTTGCCCCCCGTTGTCAGGGTGATCAGACGCAGGCGAAACTCCGGCAGGCTTGCCGCCTGGCATTCCTGCCGGACATCTTCTTCAGGTGCCCGGCGCGCTTGACTTGTCCAGATCCACCGGGCATCCCCGAAAGGTCAGAGCTGTCAGGGCCCTCCTCATGAAAATACTCATCATCGAAGACGATCTTGAAACCGCAGCCTACCTCTCCCGCGCCTTTCGGGAAGCGGGCATTACGGTGGACCACGCCAGCGATGGCGATTCCGGTTTCTTTCTGGCCTCAGAGAACAGCTATGACGCCCTGGTGGTCGACCGCATGCTGCCCAAGCGTGACGGGCTGTCGATCATCAGCGAATTGCGCCGCAACGGCGATGATACGCCGGCCCTCATTCTTTCCGCCCTCGGCCAGGTCGATGACCGGGTCACCGGTCTGCGCGCGGGCGGGGACGACTATCTGACAAAGCCCTATGCGTTTTCCGAACTGCTCGCCCGGATCGAAATCCTCGGCCGCCGCAAGGGCGCACGCGACCAAGAAACCACCTACCGGGTCGGAGATCTCGAACTCGACCGCCTGAGCCATGAGGTGCGCCGCGCCGGCCAGCCGATCCCGCTGCAGCCGCGCGAGTACCGGCTGCTGGAATATCTGATGAAGAATGCCGGGCAGGTGGTCACCCGCACAATGCTTCTCGAACACGTCTGGGATTATCATTTCGACCCGCAGACCAATGTCATCGACGTCCACATCTCGCGGCTGAGATCGAAGATCGAAAAGGATTTCGGCGAACCGCTGCTCAGGACCGTGCGCGGCGCAGGCTACATGATGAAGGCGGGTGGATGAAGACGCCATGAGCCGTTTGCGTGCCATGTTGTCGACGACCGCCGTTCGGCTGTCGGCCCTCTATCTCGGCCTGTTCGCACTGTGCGCCGTGGCGCTGGTGTTTTATGTCACCTCGATCTCGGTCGGCATGCAGCATGACCGGATCCAGAGGGTCATCGGCAGCGAGTTGCGCATAGTGGCGGGCGCCTATCGCAACAACGGCGTCACGGGCCTCGTGCGCGTGATCGAACGTCGCGCCCGCCAACCCGGCGCCAATCTCTATGCGATCGCCGCGCCGACCGGGGAACTGATCGCCGGCAATATCGCCGCGATTGCGCCTGGAGTCCTCGACAACGAGGGATGGACGACCGTTCCGTTCCGCTATGAGCGCCTGGGCGACAGTTCCGGGGAGGATCACCGCGCATTGGCACAGATCGTGTTCCTCCCGAACGGCATGCGGCTGATGGTCGGCCGGGACATCGGCGAGCGCGAACAGGTCCGCGGTCTCGTCCGTCAGGCTTTGGTGACAGCGCTGGCAATCATGTTCGCCGGCGCTTTGGCAATCTGGTTCTTCGTCGGCCGCCGCGCGCTCAAGCGCATCGATCACATGTCCAAGGCCAGCAAGAAGATCATGGCGGGCGACTTGTCCCAGCGCCTGCCGGTCAACGGATCGGGCGACGAGTTCGACCGGCTGAGCCTGTCGCTCAACGCCATGCTCGGCCGCATCGAGCGACTGAACGAGGGTTTGAGACAGGTCTCCGACAACATCGCCCATGATCTCAAAACGCCGCTCACGCGGCTCAGGAACCGCGCGGAAGCAGCGCTCTCGGGCGGTGGCGACGCTGAAAGCCACCAGCAGGCGCTCGAACAGATGATCGCGGACAGCGACCAGTTGATCCGCACGTTCAACGCGCTCCTGATGATCAGCCGCGTCGAGGCCGGATCCTCGACCGCGCAGATGAGCCTGGTCGACCTGTCAGAGCTGGCGCGCGACGCGGCCGAACTCTACGAGCCGGTTGCGGAAGAAGCGGGTGTCGTCCTGACCGCCGATATCACGCCCGATTTGACCATCAACGGAAATCGCGAACTGCTGGCGCAGTCCCTTTCCAACCTTATCGACAATGCGGTCAAATATGTCGGCGATGTTCCGTCGCCCGCAATCAAGGTCTCGCTTGTCCGTTCCGGCGACGCGGTCAGGCTATCGGTGACCGACAATGGCCCGGGAGTTCCGGCCGATCGCCGCGAGGATGTGGTCAAGCGCTTCGTCCGGCTCGACGAAAGCCGTTCAAAACCCGGCACAGGGCTCGGATTGAGCCTTGTTCAGGCGGTGGCGGCGCTGCATGGTGGGCGACTTGAACTCGAGGATGGCTCGACAGGCGCCGGCCCCAGCCCGGGCCTTCAGGCGTCCATGGTCCTGCCAAGGGGAAAATGACCGGTACACCATCGCATCCAAGGCTGATCGACCTGATCGACAACCCGATCGCCCCACCTTCCGCGGCCGCCGCCAAATCCGTTCTGGCCGATCTCAAGGATCTCGCCGCGGACAATCCGGAGATCGCCGAGTGCATTGCGCGCGACACCCCTGCGCGCAGGTTCCTGACGGCGGCGCTGGCTCTCTCGCCCTATTTGCGTGACCTTGCGCTGAGCGACCCCGAAGCGCTCGGCCGCAGCCTGACGCATCCTGTCGGGGATCTGGTCAACGCGGAGATTGCAAGGGCGAGGGCCTGCTGGCGGCAAGCCGACGGTGCGCTTGCCAGTGAAGCCGAAGTCATGACGGCCCTTCGCCGTGCCAAGCGCCAGGTGGCGATGGCCGTTGCACTGGCCGACCTTGCCAGGATCATCACCTGTTACGAGACCACCCGCTTTCTCAGCGATCTGGCAGATGCCAGTCTGGGCGCCGCCTTCGACCATCTTCTGTCGTCCGATCACGCCGCCGGGAAATTCACCTTGCACGACACCGACAATCCCGGGCAGGGCTCCGGACTCGTCGTCCTGGGAATGGGCAAGCATGGGGCGGGCGAACTCAACTACTCGTCGGACATCGACATCGTCGTCTTCTTCGAAGCCGAAGCGGGCATTGTCGCCGATCCGCAAGACGCGACCGACATCTTCGCCCGCCTGGTCCGCCGGCTGGTCAGGATCATGCAGGAGCGAACCGGCGAGGGCTATGTGTTCCGGACCGATCTCAGGCTGAGGCCCGACCCGGGATCGACGCCGCTGGCCTTCCCGGTGGAAGCGGCGCTGAACTACTATGAGAGCCGCGGTCAGAACTGGGAGCGCGCGGCCTTCATCAAAGCGCGCCCGGTGGCAGGTGACATCGCCGCGGGCGAAAGATTCATCAAGGATCTGGTACCCTTCGTCTTCCGCAAATATCTCGATTTCGCCGCCATTTCCGATATTCATTCGATCAAGCGGCAGATCCATGCGCATCGCGGTTTCGGCGACATTGCGGTCAAGGGCCACAATGTGAAGCTTGGCCGCGGCGGTATCCGCGAAATCGAGTTTTTCGTCCAGACACAGCAGCTGATCGCGGGCGGGCGCATGCCCAAGCTCCGGCTGCGCCGCACCGACGAAATGCTGGTGGCGCTGGCCCGCGCGCGCTGGATCGATCCGGCAACCGCGCGCACCATGGCCGAAAGCTACTGGTATCTGCGCGATGTCGAGCACCGGATACAGATGGTCCGCGACGAGCAGAGCCACACATTGCCGGAAACGGAAACCGAACTCACCCGCATTGCGCTGATGATGGGCGAGCGGAACGCGAAGAGTTTCAGCGAAACCTATGCCGCCGTGCTCGTGCGCGTCGAGGAATGCTACGCCGCGCTGTTCGAAAACGAAAACGGATTGTCCGGTGGAGCAGGCAACCTGGTCTTCACCGGAGAGGACGAGGATCCGGAGACGCTCAAGACACTGTCAGAATTGGGCTTCGAGCGCCCATCCGATATCGCCCGCATCATCCGGACCTGGCATTACGGTCGCTACCGTGCAACCCAGTCCGTCGAGGCGCGCGAACGTCTCACCGAACTCACGCCGGAGCTCCTGCGGGTGTTTGGCGCCACAAGGCGCGCCGATGAGGCGTTGATCCGTTTCGATACGTTCATGTCCGGATTGCCGGCCGGCATCCAGCTGTTTTCGCTCATCGGCAACAATCCCGGCCTGATGTCGCTTATGGTGACCATCATGGCCGCGGCGCCGAAACTCGCCGACGTCATCGCGCGCAAGCCGCATGTGTTCGATGGCATGCTCGATCCGGGTCTGATGGCCGAACTCCCCACCCGCAACTATCTCGCCGAACGGCTGACGAGCTTCCTTGACGGTGCCAATGACTACGAGGAGGTGCTGGACCGGCTCAGGATTGTTGCGCTTGAACAGAAGTTCCTGATTGGCGTCCGGCTTCTCACCGGCGCCATCGCGCCTGAGCGCGCCGCCAGAGCGTATTCCCACCTTGCGGACCTGATCATCGGCGCGGCACTCGACGCCGTCATGGAGGGCATGGAAGAGGCTCATGGCCGACTGCCCGGCGGGCGGGTGGCAGTTATTGGGATGGGCAAGCTGGGCAGCCGCGAACTCACCGCCGGTTCGGACGTCGATATCATCCTGCTATACGATCACGATGTCGATGGGGACGAGTCGGATGGCGCCAGGCCGCTCGATCCGGCGCGCTACTACGCGCGCATGACCCAGCGTCTCATCGCCGCCCTTTCCGCACCAACGGCCGAAGGCATTCTGTACGAAGTCGATCTGCGCCTCAGGCCATCGGGCAACAAGGGGCCTGTCGCCACCTCGGTACGGGCCTTCAGGAAATACCAGACCGAGGACGCCTGGACCTGGGAGCATATGGCGCTCACGCGCGCGCGGCCCGTTGCCGGGGACGAGAGCCTGTGCACTGACGCCCGCAGGCTGATCGACGAAGTGCTGGCGCGCCCGCGCGATCCGGCGAAACTGCGCGCCGATCTCACCGAGATGCGTGAGCTCATCGAACAGGAAAAGCCGCCGCGCGACATCTATGATGTGAAGCTCATTCCCGGTGGGCTGATCGACATCGAATTCATTTCGCAGATGCTTTCGCTCGAGGCCCGCGCCGCTGGCTGGCTGCCCGGTCCTGACGACGATGGCGAATCCGCGGACGACGAGGCAACGATGATCAGCCCGGCCTCATCGGCCATGGAGCCCGAATACAACCAGTGCACCGGAACCGACGCGACACTGGCCCGGCTCGGGCCGGACATCCTGGGCGTTGAGGAGACCGAAACCCTCAGGCGTGCCCTGGCGCTTTGGAGCGGGCATGCCCAAATCGTCCGGCTCTGCGCCGAGGGGGATTTCGCGCCGCGCGAGGCGCCCGCCGGGTTGATCGAACTGGTGCTTCGCGCGGGCGAGGCGCCGGACCTCAAGAGCCTCGAGGCCGACTTCAAGTCGACGTCCAAAAAGGTGCGTTCATTGTTCAGGTCCCTGACGGGCTGAGATGCGCAGGCCTGGTTCCGGCAAGCTCTCGCCGGCGTCGCGCAAGTGAAAGTGCGAACCAGCCTCGCCTGCGGACTTGGGTTAAGCCAACAGGGCAAGAGCCGTGCCGGCGATCTTGAGTGCAGAGTATTCGCTCGGGGAAGTCAGGCACTTGAACGGCTGAATTGAAGGGTGATTTCTCGCGGGGCCGATTTATACAGTTTTAGAGATTTCGCGGATAATTGGTGTGCAATGCAACATTACCCAAGAAGGGCCAATTTCCGTCATGTTGAGCAATATTAAGATCTCCGCCAAGCTGTTTTTCCTTGTCGGACTTGCACTGGCGGTTTTCGCCACCGCCGCCGCCTATCAACTCTACCACTCCCACAACTCCATGGTTGTCGAACGCAAGGCCAAGCTCAAGGCCATGAACGAGACCATCGTGACCATGCTCGAGCACTTTCACGCGATGGAAGCATCAGGCGAACTGACGAACCAGGAAGCCCAGGCCCGTGCTTTGGCCGCTGTCCGTCCGATGCGCTATGAGGGCGACGGCTATTTCTGGATCAATGACATGTCCAATATCATGCTCATGCACCCGTTCAGCGCGAAACTGGAGAACACCAATCTCTCCAGCCTTGAGGATGCCAAAGGCAAGAAGTTCTTCAACGAGTTCATTGAAGTCGTAAAGGCGGACGGGGAAGGGTTCGTCGATTACTACTGGAACAAGCCCGGATCGGAAGAACCGGTGCTCAAGTTCTCGCATGTCGCGGGATTTCAGCCGTGGGGATGGGTGGTTGGCACCGGCGTCTATGCCGACGACCTAACGGCCCTTTTCGTCAGGAACGCCACGAGCACCGTGGCCACGCTCGGCATCGGCGCGCTTGCGATATTGCTCATGGCTTTCGCCACCGTCCGGAGCGTGGTGTCCCCGATCCGCAGTCTCAATGCCAAGATGCAGGCCATTGCCCGGGAAGAAGTCGACAGCGAAGTGCCTGAGGCAGATCGCAAGGACGAGATCGGTGAGATGGCTGCTTCGGTCCTGGTTCTCCGCGATTCCGTGCGTGAGCGGGCGGCATTGCGTGTCCGGGAAGCCGAGCAGCAGGAACGCATCGATGCGGAGCGCGGCGAAGGTGAACGTCGCCAGCGCCGGATCAATGAGAGCCAGACCGATGTCATGCAGACCCTTGGCTCTGCGCTCGAGAAGCTGGCCAGCGGCGATCTCACCGTACAGATTGGCGATATTCCGTCCGAATACGCCAAGCTGCGCGAGGACTTCAACTCGGCCGTGATTGCCCTGGGCGATGTCATCGCGTCGATCTCGCAGTCCACCGACGTCGTCAGCGCAAGTGCCGACGGCATTTCCGAGGCCGCCAGCAACCTTTCTCACCGCACCGAACAACAGGCGGCTTCGCTTGAGGAAACCGCCGCCGCGCTCGACGAGATCACCTCGACCGTGCGTTCCTCGTCCGAACGGGCCACTGAAGCCAATCGGATGGTCGGAGAGACCCGCCAGAGCACGGACCGGTCGGGCAAGATCGTCAGCAGTGCGATCACCGCGATGAACCGGATCAAGGAGGAGTCGGACCGGATCAGCAAGATCATCGTCGTTATCGATGAGATCGCGTTCCAGACCAATCTGCTGGCGCTGAATGCAGGCGTCGAGGCCGCCCGCGCCGGCGAGGCCGGTCGCGGCTTTGCTGTCGTCGCCCAGGAAGTGCGTGAACTGGCGCAGCGCTCCGCCACAGCGGCGCGCGAGATCAAGGAACTGATCAGCAGCTCGGCCACCGAAGTCGAATCCGGCGTCTCGCTGGTGCAGTCCACCGGAGAAGCGCTGGCTGAAATCGAGGCGCTTGTCGGCAAGGTCAATGAACAGGTCGACTCGATCGCGACCGCGGCGCGCGAGCAGGCCAATGCACTGGCCGAGGTCAACACGGCGATCAACCAGATGGATCAGATGACCCAGCAGAATTCGGCAATGGTAGAGGAGACCAGCGCGGCAAGCCTGACCCTGAACCAGGAAAGCAACCACCTCAGCGGAATGCTGCGCAAGTTCAGCCTACGCTCATCCCAGCAGCAAGCGAAGTCTGCGCCGCGCGCGGCCTGATACAGGCGAACCAGGTCAGGATCCTGCGCCTGCCCCATGTCGGCAGGCGCAGGATTTTTCATTTCGAGCTGGCAGACCACATTCTTCCGAGCGTGGCGTCGCGTCGGACGAAATGGTGGAACAGCGCCGCCCCGATATGAAGCGCCAGAAGGGCGAGCATCAGCTTGGCGCCGATCCCGTGCGGCACGCGCGGAACAAAATTGTCGAAATCCGGCAGCGGCCCGGGCGCCCCGCCGAAAAGGATGTCTCCGGCGCCTGACAGCACGAACATTCCTATTCCGCTCGCGGCCATTCCGATCATGACAATGTAGAGCAGCACATGAACCGCTTTCGCGAGCATGTCCTGCCATGCGGGATTGCCGCCGAGGGGGAGCGGCTTGGTATCGAAACGCCACCACCAGACAATCCGCAGCAGGGTGAGAACCAGAATGCTGATCCCCATCGGCGCATGCAGTCTGAGCAAGGTCGCCTTTGTGGCCGGATCCGCCGCGCCCTCGGCCAGGACGCCGGAGGCAAGCAGTCCGATGATCAACACCGCAGTCAGCCAGTGGATGCCGATTGCAACGCTGCCATAAGCGTCAGTGCTGCTTCTGCTGGGCATGGTCCGTTTCCTCAAGTCTGGATTGAGTGTTGGTGAAGCGCATTGCTTGGGCGAGGGAAGCGCTGCGGGCGAAGGTGGTCGGCGAACGGACAATGTGATCGCACTTGCTTTCAACCATTTTGCTATCCATGTAGCCTTTGCCGTTTGGAGCAACGCCACTGAATGAATTCCCGGCGCAAGCGGGTCTCTCGTCTAAGCGGCAATTCGGCGGACCGAACATAGCCGATGTTAATGCGAAGGATCGTCTCATGATGTACCTCTTGTTCAAGTGTCAGCTTCTGCTGCAGGATTCCGGTCAGTCGTCCGGGGTTCGGGACAATCAGTGTGCGATAAGCATTACATGGAAATATTTACATGGCAACTAAAAAACCGCTAGTCCGGCCAAAGGCGCTTGGGCGGGTGCTCAATTTCGCCGCCGGCGCGTCAACTGCAATGTGTCAGGAGATGCTTTCGGAACATGACCTTACGCTCGCACAATGGGTGATCCTGTCGGCGCTGTGGCGGCAGGATGGCATGCTCATCAACGAGATCGCTGACTATTCGGGCAACAACGCCCCGGCGGCTTCCCGTATCGTCGACCGCATGGAGGAGGCTGGGTTGGTCCAGCGGGTGCCCTCCGACAGCGACAAGCGCGTTGTTCTCGTCTGTCTGACCGAACGTGGGCGCAGCTACGAGTACCTCAGCGATTTTCACGAGCAGGTGAATGCGAAACTGCTCAAGGGGCTAAGCGAGGAGGAGGCCGATCAGCTGTTCGAGCTTCTCGCAAGGGTCGACGCCAATGCGCGGGTGCGCGGGGCGGACTGATTGGTCGGCGACGCTTCGGGCCAATCGTCCGAGCGGCGTGCAGGCGGCATTGTTTCTCTTACAGCTCAGGTCTTTGCTTTCCATACAGGCGCCGATGTGTGCCTATGGGAGGGGGAACATTTACCGTTTCCGCGCGTTCTGATGGGCTCCTCCGATTCTGATCGGACCGGACTCGGGCGCGGCCGGTAGAACCAGCTGCAGACATTGCTTCCGACCTGCAACAGACTTCAACCGATGGATCTCAGCCATGCGCCGCTACGCCTGCCCGAACTGTTCCAATGAAGTGCATTTTCGCAACAGCGAGTGCGTCAATTGCCATTCGCGTCTGGGTTATGTGCCCGCGTGGGACCAGATGTTCTATGCCGCTCAGGACGATATCAAGTGGCATGATGGCGCCACCGCCTACAAGGCCTGCGCAAACCGGCAACTGATCTCGTGCAACTGGCTGATTGAAGACGAGGACCCCGAGGACTATTGCCGGAGTTGCCGGCACACGCTGATGATCCCCGATCTGTCGGCGCCCGAAAATTGCGATCATTGGGCTGCGCTCGAGGAAGCCAAGCGCAGGCTGTTCTATTCACTTGAGAAGTTCCGGCTGGATGTGGGCGATCTGGCTGAACAACCCGACACCGCTTTGCGTTTCGAGTTCAAGGCCGACATGCTGTCGGCGGACGGCAAGACCAAGCGCGTCCTGACCGGTCACGCGAACGGACTTGTTACCATCAATGTTGCAGAGGCCGACGATCCCACCCGCGAGAAATACCGCAAGGCGATGGGCGAGCCCTACCGCACCCTGATCGGTCACTTCCGTCACGAGGTCGGTCACTACTACTGGGATCATCTGGTCTTCAACACGCCCAAGCTCGATGCCTACCGTGCAATCTTCGGCGATGAGCGCGAGGATTACGGCGAAGCGCTCAAGCGCCATTACGACCAGGGTGCCCCAAACGGCTGGGAAGCCAATTATGTGAGTTCCTATGCCTGCGCCCATTCCTGGGAGGATTTTGCCGAGACCTGGGCGCACTACTTCCACATTGTCGACGGATTGGAGACCGCGGGATGGTACGGACTGGACGGGCATACGCCCGACACCGGTCTCAATCGAACCCCCGGCGGCTGGTCCGATGCCGGACCTTACGGCGCTGCCGAATTC
This sequence comes from Hoeflea sp., assembly GCA_040216675.1. Lineage (GTDB taxonomy): Bacteria > Pseudomonadota > Alphaproteobacteria > Rhizobiales > Rhizobiaceae > Hoeflea. Next base: position 966,803 of record JAVJOR010000004.1, read on the forward strand.
GAGCCTCTGATGCAGGCCTGGGTGCCCTTGACGGTGGCGATGAACGCCATGAACCGTTCAATCGGGCTGGGAGATTTCTATCCCTTCGTGCTCTCCGACACGATCTTTGCAAAGCTCGAATTCATCCACGGGCTCATTCATGACCGCCGCTAAGCCTTGCCCGGTTCCCGGACGATGCGATACGGCGCTGAACTGAACACCGAGGACGGCGACGGGGCAGGGCTATCACTACTCCGCAGCCAGCCTGCCACCATCCGGGCAGTCGAGCGGAAGCCGGATGCTGACAATCGTTCCCTTGCCCTCGATCGAATGAACCCGCATCGAGCCGCCGTGCAATTCGGCCAGGCTGCGCGAGATGGCGAGCCCAAGGCCCGAGCCTCCGGTTGATTTGGAGAACTGGTTCTGAACCTGTTCGAACGGTTGACCGATCCGCGAAAGCAGCGCCTTCGGAATGCCGATGCCTGTATCCCGGATCGTCAGTGTCGCAGCGCAGGATGTATGACGCGCGCGCACCAGAATATGCCCCCCGGGCTCGGTGAATTTCACCGCATTGGACAATAGGTTGAGCAGGATCTGCTTCATCGCCCTGCGGTCGGCATGAAGCGAGAGGCTCGACGAGATGCGCTGCTGAACCTCGATATCCTTCTGCTTGGCCTGGATCGCGACCAGCCGCATTGTCTCTTCCAGCAACGGCGCAAGATCGATTTCCTCGCAGTCGATCTGCATCTGGCCGGCTTCGATCTTGGCCATGTCGAGAATGTCGTTGATCACGGTGAGCAGGTGAATGCCGGAATTGTGGATGTCGTCGGCATATTCCCCATATTTGTCCGAACCGAGCGGACCGAACATCCGTGCCTGCAGGACTTCGGAGAACCCGATGATGGCGTTCAGCGGGGTTCTGAGTTCGTGGCTCATATTGGCCAGGAATTCGGATTTGGCGCGGCTGGCGGCCTCTGCGCGCTTGGTCTCGATCTGGTAATCCCGGTTGAGTTCGGACAGTTCGGCGGCCTTGCGCTTCAGCTCGTTCTGCGAGGAGGTCAGATCGCCGATGGTTGCCATCAGCCTCTTTTCGCTGTCGCGCAACCGATCCTGGTTGCGTTTGAGCTGGGTAATGTCGGTGCCGACCGCAACCTGTCCGCCGTCGCGGGTCTGCCGTTCGTTGATCTGCAGCCAGCGCCCGTCGCCGAGTTGAACTTCAAAGGTCTGTGCCGAGCCCGACGCGCAGGGCGCGGCCAGCCGGCGTTCGACCACCGGCCTCGTTGCCGCGCTCTCGACAACCTCGCGCGGCGTGCCCGGTGCTAGGATATCTGCCGGAAGTCCGTGGATTTCCTGGTAATGCTTGTTCCACAGCACAAGAGCGTCGTTCTTGTCCCACAGAACGAAGGCTTCGGACGTGCTTTCGATGGCGTCGAAAAGTCGCTGGTCGGCTTCCGCCGTTCGTTGCTGCAGCCGGTGCTGTTCGGTCACGTCCATCGCGATGCCGATCAGGTGCGTTTCCGCCGATGTCGGATCCACAACCTGCGCCCGCGCCCGCATCCAAAGGTAATGGCCATCGGCATGGCGCATGCGAAACAGGTGGTCGACCTGCTTGAGGTCTCCGGACGCCACCTTGCGGGCAATATCGTAAAGGTCGCCGTCATCGGGATGGACCAGATGTGACGCCTCGCCGAAGGAAATGACGCTGTCGCGTGGTCTCAGCCCCAATATCTCGTACATCGACCGCGACCAGTACAGCCGCCCCCGTGCCATGTCCCAATCCCACAGGCCGCAGCGCCCGCGTGAAAGCGCCATGTCCACACGGCGCTGGCTCTCGTTGTAGATGCCGTCGGCCTCCTGGGCGCGTCCGGCCTGGCTGAAATAGGCGTAGAGAATAACCAGCAGGATCGAGGAGGTTGCGATGAAGAGCGTTACGTTTACCGAGACCGATTGCCGCCATGCCTCGTTCGGACCGGAAACGGGCGTCAGGGCCAGCAGCGAGCCGGCCCCTTCCGGCAGGCGGGCGAGTGCCGCCATGCTGTCTTCACCGTCGAACTCGATGGTTTGAACCCCGGCGCGCTCGCCGAACAGCCAGAGCGGGGAGGCTTCGGAGATCAGACTGGAAAGCTGTTTGCCCACCAGGTGGTGGCCGCCCGCGGTCGCTGCAAACACACGTTCGTCGGAACCGATCACCAGAAGGTAGCGACCCTGGTTCTTTGGGATGGCGCCGAGCGCCCGGTTGATCCGGGCTTCGGTCTCCCAACGCTGCTGCCGGGTGACCGATCCGAGGTCAGCGGACAGGGCGGCGGAGGCGGCGGCGAGCGACAGCGCGGTCATCTGCTCTGCGGCGAGCAGAAGGCGGTCCCTGTTCTCGTTTATGTTGAGATAGCGCGCGGTCGCCACGACAATCAGGAAGGCGACGATGAGCACAGGAATAAGCCGCTTGAGGAACGGCTCCGCACCGATCAGTTGCCCGTAGGCGGGCTGTGCAAACAGCTTGGCGTGGCCGGACAATCCGTTGCCACGCGTTTGGTTCTGGTCGGTATTTTGAGCATGAAGCGACCGTTCGGCCGCAGGTACGAACTGCGCATCCGCCATGATTTTTGAATTTCCCCGTTGGGATCCGGACTACCGCATCTCCGAATCTAACCTAATGAATCAAAGGTGATTCGCGTTGTCCAGCCCCAAATGAAAGCATTTGTTAAGAATCTGATATAGAAGCGTTTTTAGCGGATTCGAGTCGCTCGGTTTGTGCCCGCTGCGGTCGCAAGCGCGCAAATCGATGCAAATCACCCCGATTGCGGCTGCAAACGGGGTGATCCGTATCTGTGGGCCAGGCGCCGCCGAGTGGCCAGTCTGCCGGTCTGTCAGCCCGCGAGCATGCGGTCGACGATGTCGTTGACATCCGCAGACAATTTGCCCGCATCGCGAATGGACACCAGCGCCAGGCGTGCCTGATCCTGCCGGCCGGGCTCGAGCGACCGCCACGACCGCATCGCGGTCAGCAGCCGCGCAGCCAGTTGCGGATTGCGCTTGTCGATCCCGATGACTTCCCGCGCCAGCAATCGGTAGCCTGCACCATCGGCGCGGTTGAAGCCCGTCGGATTGCCGGCCGAAAACGCGCCGACCAGCGCGCGCATACGGTTGGGGTTGTTGCGGTCGAAGCCCGGGCTTGCCAGCAGCTCCTCGATCCGGTCGCATGTCTTTGCGCCCGGCACCATGGCCTGGACCGAATACCACTTGTCGAGGACAAGCGGGTTGTGTTCGTAGCGCGACTTGAAACTCTCAAGCGTGGCCGCGGTTTCCTCCGCATCGGGAAACTGGTGCGCGAGAATCTGCAGCGTTTGCGATTGAACGGTCATGTTGTCCGCCGCATCGAACGCGGCTTTCGGACGCTCGGGCGATCCCTCGGCGATCGCCAGGTAGGACAGTGCCACCGCGGCGAGGGCGCGTTGACCCGCAGCCGCCGCATCAGCGCTGTAGGCGCCCGTGGGAGCGCTTGAGGCCAGAGCAGCAAAAACATCGCGGCCCGCACGTCCGACTTCCGCCAGCATCGCTTCGCGGGCGGCATGGATCGCATCAGGATCGATATTGGTGCCGATCTCGCGTGCGATATCGCTTTCGGCCGGCAGCGTGAGCGCCTGGGCCCGGAAGGCGGGCTCCAGGTTTTCGTCTGCTGCAATGGCGATCAGAACATCGCAGAGAGCCGTCGCGGCAGGAGGAGTGCGTCCGTCACGCATCAGCCGCGCCGCGCTGACCAGATGCCGGGTCGCAAAATCGTTAAGCGCCTGCCAGCGTGCGACGCCATCGCTTTCATGCCGCGAGATGTGAGCGAGATCTTCCGGGCTTTGCTCCATGGCGATATTCACCGGTGCGGAGAAGCCGCGGTTGATCGACAGGACCGGACGTCCGGGAACATCGGCAAAGCGGTAGGTCTGCTTGCGCTTGGTCAGGTGGAACACGCCGCCCGAAGCGTCGCCGCCTGTCGGTTCGCCGGCGAACTCGCTGCCATCGGGAAGGATCAAACCATAGGCCAGCGGAATGTGCATCACGGCCTTGCGGGACTGTCCGGGCGTCGGCGCGAGGGATTGCTCCAGCGTTACGTCGAATGTGTTCTTGGCTTCGTTCCAGTCGGTCGAGACCGAGACCGAAGGCGTACCCGCTTGGCTGTACCACAAGGCGAACTGCTTGAGATCGCGCCCGCTTGCCTCGGCGAAACAGGCCAGGAAATCCTCGATGGTCGCAGCCTCGCCATCGTGCCGCTCGAAATAGAGATCCATGCCCTTGCGGAAATCGTCCGGGCCCAGGATGGTGTGGATCATCCGGACCAGTTCGGAGCCCTTCTCATAGACGGTGGCCGTGTAGAAGTTGTTGATTTCCCGATAGGTTTCAGGCCGGACCGGGTGCGCGAGAGGGCCGGCGTCCTCGGGGAACTGGTGCGCTTTCAGGAGCCGGATTTCAGCAATGCGCTTGACCGGCGCGGACCGCTGGTCGGCGGAAAAGGCGTGGTCGCGGTAAACCGTGAGGCCTTCCTTCAGGCAGAGCTGGAACCAGTCGCGGCAGGTGATGCGGTTGCCGGTCCAGTTGTGGAAATATTCATGCGCGATGATCGCCTCGATGTTGGCGTAATCCGCATCAGTTGCCGTGTCGGGATCGGCCAGGACATATTTGTCGTTGAAGACGTTAAGTCCCTTGTTCTCCATCGCGCCCATGTTGAAATCCGACACCGCGACAATCTGGAAGATGTCGAGGTCGTACTCACGGCCGTAAACCTCTTCGTCCCACTTCATCGACCGCTTGAGCGCATCCATGGCGTAGGCCGCGCGCGGCTCCTTGCCGTGCTCGACATAGATCTTGAGCGCGACCTCGCGGCCGCTCATCGTCGTGAAGGTGTCCTCGACCACCCCGAGGTCGCCGCCGACCAGGGCAAACAGATAGGACGGCTTGGGGTGAGGGTCGAACCAGGCGGCGAAATGCCGGCCTTCGTCATAGTTGCCGCCGCCAAGGAAGTTGCCGTTCGACAGAAGCAGCTTCGCGTCTTCCTTGTTCGCAATGATGGTCACGGTATAGACCGTCAGCACATCCGGCCGGTCGTAGAAATAGGTGATCCGACGGAAGCCTTCCGCCTCGCACTGGGTGCAATAGACGCCGTTGGTGCGGTAAAGCCCCATCAGCTTGGTGTTGGTTTCCGGCGAAAGCGTCGTGGTGACGGTGATTTCGAACGGCTCGCTTTCGGGCAGGCCGTTGATGGTCAGACTGTCGGGCGTTGCCTTGTACAGCGAAGCATCCATCTCCACGCCGTCAAGAAGAAGGTCGTCGAGAGCCAGTTCATCGCCGTCGAGCACCAGCGGCGCATCCTTCGAAACGCCATCCCGCCGGTGCAGGATGACGCGGGAAACAACCGTTGTGGCTTTCGGATCCAGTTCAAAAGTGAGATCGATTCGCTCGACCTCGAAATCGGTCGGCTTGTAATCCGTCAGCTTGAAGACGTGTCCCGTGTCAGTCCGCATGAAGTCTGTGCCCCGCAAATCCCAATAGTGTGTCGACAGCTATCACAGGCTGTGTCGAGATATCGTTAACATCGCGAAGATCAGTTCTTCCAAACAAAACGTCTTGAAAGTCCAAAATTGAACACCGTGCCGACAAAGACGCCGGCAAGTGCCGATACCTGCCAGGAGTTGGCATGGTCGTTGAGGTAGCCAGCCACGCCGACATTGGCCGCTGCACCAATGCTGCACACAAGCACGAAGACCACCAGGCCCCGGAACCAGTCGCGCCCCCTGAGCCGGAACCGCCGAAAGGTTATCCGGTTGTTGAGCGAGAAGTTGAAGACCATCGCTGTCAGCGTGGCCCCCAGCACCCCCCATCGAAACGGCAGGCCGGCAAGATCGTATAGAACGTAGACCGCGAGCATATGGACGGCGATTCCCAGTGTTCCGGTCAGCGAGAAAAGCACGAAACGCTCCGGAATCAGGCCATGGCTCAGGCGGCTGGCAATCTGATCGGCAAATTCGAGCAGAATGCGAGAGTCGAGTTTCGATTCACCGTCATGTCTGGCCTCGAAGCTGATCTGAACCTCCTCGACGCGGATCGGCTTGCGGCGATAGTGGAACAGGTAATCGAGCACGATCTTGAAGCCCGAATTGCTTGTCAGCCGGGCAACTTCGCGAAAACTCGAGCGCTTCACCAGAAAGAAGCCGGTCAGGGGATCCGACAGTTTTTGCTTCAGCATGAGGTTCGCCAGCCAGATTCCGGTCTTGCTCAGCCATTGCCGCAGGCCCTGATGGGACCCTTGCGAGTTCACGGTCTTGAAGCGGGAACCGATGACAATGTCCGCATCTTTGGCAAGCGCGGTGTCGAGCATGGTAAACAGGTCATGCGCCCGGTGCTGACCGTCGCAATCCATGACCGCGACCAGTTCGGTGTCTGCTGCCATGATGCCTTCGGTGATGGCGGAGCTCAGTCCGGTCCGGCCGATCCGCTCGATGCAGACGATGTCGAACGGTGTTTGTTCCTCAAAGGACTTTATGAAATCCGCGGTCCCGTCGGAGCTGTTGTCGTCGACGAAGATCAGACGCTTGACATGTCCCTCGACATCCTGCGCGACGATGTCCTCGATCACATGGGCGATGTTCTTTATTTCATTGTAGGTTGGGAGAACGACGCTCAGCGTCTTTCGATGACGCCAATCGGATTTCATTTCCGTACTCATGCTGAACGCCGCGTGCTCTGGGACCGACCGTGTTCTAGTCGCTTGAAGGTTTGTGTTCAACTTGCATTGCGCAATTGCCTCCGGCAACTAGTATGGCGACGTTTTCGACGCCGTCCGTGGTGTTGGGACGACGGGATCAGGGCTGGCGGGCTGACTTTGACAACAATTTCCGAACCGAATCCGGCACGTTCCATGGCCGGGCTCATCTCCGGTATCGGTATCCCGGTGCTGGCTTTCGCAGTCAGCCGGCTGGCATTGCTGCTGATCGGCCTGCTTGCCCGGGATCTGGCTTTCGTTCCGGAAGAGTATGTCTGGGTCTATGACGAGAGGACCTGGCTCGACATCTGGGGCGTCTGGGACACCGGATGGTTCATGAGCGTGATGTACAATGGCTACATGATAGCGGTTTCGACGAACCCCGACACGCTGTCACAGGCCAATTGGGCTTTCTTCCCGCTTTATCCGATGATGGCCTACGCGGTTTCTGAACTGACCGGACTGTCCGGCTATGGTGCGCTGCTTGTGGTGCCGAACCTGTGCTTTCTGGCGGCGCTGATCTGGATCCGGGCCGAAGCAAAGGCGCTCTACGGCACTGCCTCAGCGAACTGGGCCGTGGTTTTTCTCTGTGTCATGCCGGGAACACACGTTTTTTCCTCCGCCTATTCGGAAGCGACCTTTCTGCTTTTCATTGTCGGCACGCTGGCGATGGCGCGTAAGGGCCATTGGTTGATGACGGGATGCATGGCAGCCCTAGCGGTCCTGACCAAGAACTTCGGTGTGCTGTTGCTTGCACCCATGGCGGTCTATTTCCTTCAGCGCAATTTCACCCAGCCGCTGTCGGCGCGGAACCTGATCTCGGAGTTTCCAGGGTCCGGAGGGCGCGGCGAGCTCGTGCGTTTTGCGGTTTCCCTGGTGTTGCCCTGTCTCGCGCTCGGCAGCTTCATGCTTTTCCTGTATTTCCGGGCAGGGGATTTTCTGGCCTTCGCAACAATTCAGTCCGCGTGGGGGCGCAGCATGGTGCTGCCTATCATTTCACTGTTTTCACCGCTTGGGCCCTTGGTCGGCAACCACGGTTTTACAGTCTACCTCTGGCCCAACGTCATCGCCGCTTGGGTCGCCGTGGCGTTGTGCATGGCGCTCTTGCTCAAACGGCAATGGGCGCACGCGAGCTTCTGCATTCCCGGCATGGTGCTTCTGCTCAGCGCCGGTATTCTGTCGATCTTCCGTCTTGTGCTTCCCCTGGCGCCTTTGTGGATGGTTGCGGGAAGCTTCATGGCGGCGCGTCCGAAACTTTCATGGCTGTTGCTGTTGCTCATCCTGCCTGCCGAGGCATTGCTGATGTGGGGCTGGGCGCTGGGTTGGCCGATTTTCTGAGCCGCCTTGAACGCGAGCCATTCCTTGCGCTACCCGGCACTCGACTTTTCCGCATCGGCGATTAAGTTGTGCGGGAAGAATCCATTCTAGAGCCAGCATTCAAACCACCACCCGGGACGAGCCATGAACATCGCGACACCCAAGTTCGGCGTCGGAGCATCCGCGTTGCGCAAGGAAGACGGCAAACTGCTCAGGGGCGAGGGCGCCTTCACTGATGATGTCAGGGCCGAGGGAGAGTTGCGCGGCTATGTGCTGCGCTCGCCGCACGCCTCCGCGCGCTTTGCGTTCACCGATCTCGATGCGGCCCGGTCCGCGCCCGGCGTTCATCTCGTTCTGACCGCCGACGACCTTTCGCATCTTGGTCCGGTGGTCTGTCAGACCCCGCTCAAGCAACCCGACGGCAGCAAGCACGCGCTCAAGCATGTGCCATTGCTTTGCGACGGTGAGGTCCGTTATGTCGGCGACGCGGTGGCCTTTATCGTCGCGGATACGCTGGCCGAGGCCCAGGATGCCGCCGAGTTGATCGGAATCGACTGGGAGTTCGGCGATGCACAGGTCGGCCTTGCGGCTGCGCTCGAGCCGGAAAGTCCTCTTGTGTGGCCCGATCTTGGCACCAATCAGGCCTTTCTCTACCGGATGGGCGACCGGTCCGCGACGGAAGCGGCCTTTGCTGAAGCCGACCATGTCGCAACCGTCAAGTTCATCAACAACCGTCTGGTCTGCAATTACATGGAGACACGGGCCTGCTTGGCGGAATGGGACGGCGAAGCGAAGAAATTTACGCTCACCCTCGGCTCCCAGGGTGTGCACAATATTCGCAAGACGCTCGCCAACGACGTCTTCAAGATGCCTGTCGAAGACTTCCGTCTGATCACCCGCGATGTCGGCGGCGGGTTCGGCACCAAGGTGTTCAATTACCGCGAATATCCGCTCGCGCTCGAAAGCGCCCGCCGGCTCGGACGACCGGTCAAATGGGTTTGCGACCGGACCGAGCACTTTCTTGCCGACGCGCACGGACGGGACAATGACGTGACCGCCTCGCTGGCGATGGACAAGGATGGCCGGATTCTCGGACTGAAAATCGATCTGCTCGCCAACATGGGCGGCTATCTCAGTCAGTTCGGCCCTTTCATTCCAACGCTGGGCGCGACCATGTCGACCGGCGTCTACGACATTCAGAATCTCGATTTCGAACTGCGGGGCGTGTACACCCACACCACGCCGGTGGACGCCTATCGCGGCGCCGGCCGTCCGGAGGCCGCCTTTCTGATCGAGCGGCTGATCGATGCTGCAGCGCGCGAGATCGGCATGCCGGTCGCCGAACTCCGCCGCAGGAACTTCATCAAGCCCGAACAGATGCCCTACAAGACGCCGGGCGGACGCACCTATGATGTCGGCGAGTTCGATGGCCACATGACGCGCGCGCTGGAAAAGGCGGATGCCGCCGGTTTCGAGGAGCGCGCAAGTGACGCGAAAGTGCGCGGCAAGCTGCGCGGCTTTGGCACCGCCGTCTATGTGGAGGCTTGCGCCTTCGCCGGTTCCGAGCCCGCGAAAATGACGCTCGACGCCGATGGCGGCGTCACGCTCTACATCGGCACACAGACCAACGGTCAGGGCCATGCCACGGCTTACAGCCAGTTCGTCGCCGACAAGATCGGCATCGACTTCGACAAGATCACCGTACGGCAGGGCGACACCGATGAACTCGCCGACGGCGGCGGAACCGGCGGCTCCCGTTCGATCCCGCTTGGCGGCGTCTCGGTGGCCCGCGCTTCCGAGGTTTTGGCGGAAAAGATGAAGAAGCTCGCCGCCGACGAACTTGAGGCGGCCCCTGAAGACATCGAACTGGTTGAGGGCTCGGCACGCATCGTCGGCACCGACCGCATGATCGACTATTCCGATCTTGCCCGCGCTGCAACGAACGACGCGGATCGCACCGCGGATGCCGATGTGGTCCAGGACGAGGCAACCTATCCCAACGGCACCCACATCTGTGAGGTCGAGATCGATCCCGATACGGGAATTGTCGAGATTGTCAAATATACCATCGTTGACGATTTCGGCGTGACCGTGAACCCGGTGCTGCTGCTGGGCCAGGTTCATGGCGGTGTCGTTCAGGGCATCGGGCAGTGCCTGCAGGAGGGGGTGGTTCACTCCGAGGACGGACAATTGCTCACCGCGAGTTTCATGGATTACACCATGCCGCGCGCCAGCGATGTCCCGTTCTTCGATTTCGAGACACGCAACGTGCCCTCGACCACCAATGCACTGGGCATCAAGGGCGCTGGTGAGGCGGGCACCATCGGCGCCTGTCCGGCAGTGGCCAATGCCGTCATCGACGCGCTGGACCGTGCCCGGGGCATTCGCCACATTGAAATGCCGGCGACCCCTCAACGGGTATGGGAAGCGCTCAACGGCTGATCGTCGTTCTGTAGGGCCTGGACACCCGAGCCTTGGCAATGGCGCCGGGCCTGTATAGGCATCACTGCGGCACAGCCTTCCCATCAGCGTTTTTGATCGGACGCGGTGTGCCGCGATCTTTATGCTATGGAGATTGCGCCGGTTGGATTCGGGTTCCGGCAGATGTCAGGAACCGCGTCCTTTCACCTCATTCCGTCGTCAGGGAAACCTTTTGAGCACGCCCCAACAGCCGCCTGTCGAGGAAAGCCGGCCCGTCTCCCGGGACGCCACGGGAACCGGGACGGGTTCGGGCTCGCCGCTGACCGGCATTCTGCTCAAGGTCGCCTCGGTTTCGGTCTTTGTCACCATGTCGACCCTGATCAAGGCAGGCGCGGACGCGATGCCGGCCGGTCAGATCGTGTTTTTTCGTTCCGCTTTCGCCATTGTGCCCATCCTCGCCTTTCTTGCGGTGCGCGGCCAGCTTGAGGGCGCATGGCGCACCGCAAGCCCGCTTTCGCATGTGCGCCGCGGCCTTGTCGGTGTGTTGGCGATGGGGTGCGGCTTCTACGGGATCCTGCATCTGCCCTTGCCCGACGCAATTGCCATCGGCTACGCCATGCCGCTGCTGACGGTCGTCTTTGCGGCGCTGTTTCTGGGTGAGACGGTGCGGATATTCCGCTGGTCGGCGGTTGCCGTTGGCCTTGGCGGCGTGCTGATCATCACCTGGCCGCGGCTCAGCCTGTTCAGCGACGGTTTCGGTTCCGGTGAGGCGCTCGGCGCCATCGCGGTGCTCACCTCTGCGGCGCTGGGCGCCACCGCGATGATTCTGGTGCGCAAGCTGGTGCTGACCGAAAAGACCCCGACGATCGTGCTCTACTTTTCGCTGACCGCCACCGTCCTGTCGCTGGTCTCGCTGCCTTTCGGCTGGATCGTTCCGGACTGGCAGACCCTGCTGATGATGGCTCTGGCGGGATTTTGCGGTGGTCTGGGGCAGATCCTCTTGACCCAGAGCTACCGCCACGCGGACGTTTCGACCATTGCGCCGTTCGAATACACCTCCATCGTGCTCGGCATCCTGATCGGCTATTTCATCTTCGGCGACGTGCCGACCTGGACCATGCTGACCGGGACCGCAATCGTGGTCGGAGCGGGCCTTTTCGTGATCCTGCGCGAACATCGCCTCGGGCTGGAACGCAAGGCGCAACGCAGGCTCGTGACCCCGCAGGGCTGAGTCGCTCCGGAGCGCCGGCGATTGCGGCGGGGGTGGATCTGTCCCGGCAGCGATGGTTCAAGGACACTGCTGGTTCCCGCAAAATCTCACTCAATTGCACGCTTCTGTGCGCCTTTGCGGCGCATCTGATCGCGAATTCAGTGATTTCCATGCAGAAATGACGATTTGACTCTCGTCAATGCAGCGCCACCTGCTGGCTGGTCTAGTGCGCGGGCGAAAGCGGCCTGGCCCGTCTCGTGCGGGATCAAATCGGCCGTTCAATCCGAAGGAGTGAAATATGTACAAGAACATCATGGTCCCGGTGGATCTCAGCCATGCCGATCAGGTCGAAAAGGCCATCGCCACGGCGGCCGCGCTCGGCCGTCTTTACGGATCCAGGATGTCGATTGTCGGCGTGACCAGTGCCGCACCCGGCGCGGCAGGACACAATCCCGAGGAATACGCCAGCAAGCTCAATGCCTATGCCGCCGAGCAGTCAAGCAAGCATGGCACAGCGTTCGAATCGGTGCCGCTGACCTCGCATGATCCGGGTGTCGATCTTGATGAGCGGCTCAAGCAGGCCGCCGAGGAACTCGGCGCGGATCTCGTCGTGATGGCTTCGCATGTACCGGGCTTTCTCGACCACTTCTTTTCCTCACGCGCAGGCTATCTCGCCTCGCATGTGGGCATTTCGGTCTTCATCGTCAGGTAGCGTTGCGCAGGCACCGCCTCAGCCCAGGATTCAGCCGCGCTCCGTATCGGCTGTTTCCTCCGTGCTTTCCTCTTCGTAGTAGCTCGGGTCCGAGCGCGGGTCGAGTTCCGCGCTCTGGGGTGTGAGATCCGGCATCGCGGCCATTGCGAGGAAGTCGGAGCGCATTTCCTCCGACGGCTGCTCGCGCCGGCTGATGCGCCAGGCGGCATGGCCGGAATAGACCGCGAAACTGATCGCGATGACGGCAAACAGGGCGTGCGGCCCGAACCAGTCCATCGCCACACCGGTCACGATCGGTCCGATCATTGTCGCCACCCCGTAGGTGATCATCAGACCGCTCGAGACCTCGACGAATTCGTCGGGCTGGGCGTGGTCGTTGGCATGCGCCACGTTGAGCGAGTAGATCGGAAACAGGACCGTTCCCAGGAACATCATTCCGGCAAAGAAGATGATCCTGTTCTCCACGCCAAAGATCAGCGTGATCACGCAGGCGAGAATGCCGATGATCCCGGCGAAGATCATCACCCTGCGCCGGTCCATCCGGTCCGAAGCGCGTCCCAGCGGATACTGAAAGACGGCGCCGCCCACCATCGCGATGGCGAGCATCGTTGCGCCTTCGATGGTGGATAGCCCCAGCTGCGTGGCATAGACCGGTCCGAGGCCGCCCCAGGCGCTGGCGATGAGCCCGGCCAGCAGCGTTCCGATGACCGCCGCCGGCGAGCGCCGGTAGAGCGCGGGAACGTCGAATTTCACCTGGGTGAGGGGCTGCGGCGACTGCGCGCTTGAAAGCGCCGTCGGCATGACCGCCATCGAACAGATCAGGGTGCAGATCATGAACAGGCTGGCGCTCATCGGGTCGCCGAACGGAACGATGTACTGGCCGATCATCACCGCCGACATGCTGACCATCATGTAGACCGAGAACAGCGCGCCGCGGTTTTCGTTGCTGACCCGCTCGTTGAGCCAGCTTTCGATGATCATGTAGGCGCCTGCGATCGAGAACCCGGCCATGGCGCGGGTGAGGACCCAGGCTGCGGGATGCACGACCAGCGAATGCAAAAGATACGACATCGCCATGATCGTGGTCAGCGCGCCGAAAACGCGCACATGGCCGACCCTGAGCACGAGTCTCGGCGTGACGATGCAACTCACCGTGAACGCGATCGCATAGCCGGTGGCAATCAGCGAAATCGCGAAGGTCGACCAGCCCTCTGCCACGGCCCGTACGGGGACCAGGTAACCCGACAACCCCATTGCGGTGAGCAGGAAGAATGTCGAAAGCAGCAACGACGCCACGGATCGGACGGACTGGAACATGGCGGCTCTCCTTGGAACTGGAGCGCGGCCTGCCCAATTTCCGGACATGCCGGATCATGCAGACCTGATTGCATCGTGATTCTGTCGTGCAGAATGCCATTGCAGGATGACAGAACAAGGCCCGATTGCGACTTTCCGGTTGCTTATTTCCGCGCTGGCGGCAGACCGGAGTCCAAAACGGGGCTTTCATGGCAGGCCTTGAATCCCCGGACGGCTCAGCCGGGATTGAGATCCGCCATCTGTTTTTGCAACGACAGCAGGTCTGCCCAGGCCAGCTTCTTCTGTGAAGGGTTTCTGAGCAGATAGTTCGGATTGAGCGTCGGCATGGCGGGGATGACCACACCCTCGGAGGTATAGCTGCTCCAGCTGCCGCGAACCGCCAGAATGTTCTTGTCGAGGCCCAGCAGCGTCCTCGTCGAAATGTTGCCGAGCAGCACCAGGATTTTTGGTTGGGCAAGCGCGATGTGGCGTTCGACAAACGGCCGGCAGAGTTCGATTTCGTGCGGTGCCGGCGGGCGGTTGCCCGGTGGTCGCCAGGGGATCATTGTGGTGATGTAGCTGGTGCTGCGATCCATCCCGATGGCGCCAAGCATCCGGTCGAGCAACTGCCCCGGCCGGCCCACGAAGGGCAGGCCCTGCAGGTCCTCGTCGCGCCCCGGCGATTCGCCGATAAACATGACGTCCGCGTCAGGATTGCCATCGGCGAACACCAGTGATTTCGCGCTGTGACGCAGATTGCAGCCGGAAAAACCTTCAAGTGCTGAACGCAACTCATCGATCGTGCCTGCGCCCGCCGCAAGCGTTCTTGCGTCCTTGAACGCGGCCTCGTCGGGGATTGTGAGTTGGGAGGCTTGCGGAATAGGCCCGACCGGTGAGGCCGCTGGCCTGCTTGCGCCTGAAGATGGATTCGGCGCCGGGTTTGCCCTCTCACGGGCGGGAGCCTGTTCGCTCTCGCGCGGCTTTTCTCCGCCTTGGGGGGCTTCGGAACCGGCGGTCTGCTTGCGCGACAGCTGAGCCTCCGCGCTCTGGGCGAACCGGTCGACAGCTGCGTCCTCGCACAGATCCGCCACACCGCTTTCGGCGTAAAATCCGATCAGCGCGTGAAGCTCTTCGGCAGACAGGTCTGAGGCGGAAAAGTCCATTGCCTAGCTCTAGCCCAAAGCGCAGGCGCTGGAAAGCATCCAGCACTCACAGACGCCCCTCCCGGGCATGGGGCGGCTGAACGACAAACGCCCGGGAGATTTCTGTCCCGGGCGTCCAATTGTTGCATGATCCCGGTGTGGAACCGGGACGCACGGGATCAGGCGTTTTCGTTGTCGCCCTCAATGGCGCGGGCTTCCGCGGCTTCGTCCTCATCGAGGAAGTCCGGATCGGTGGCCGCGGCTTCAGCGGCAGCTGCAGCTTCCTCTTCGTCAACGCCGTAGATGGCGTCAGCCGAAGACAGATCCTCGCCCTTCTCCTGCCGTTCGGCTTCATCGGCCGAACGCGCCACGTTGAAGGTGACTTCCACGTTCACATCCGGGTGAAGCGCCAGCGGCACGGTGTGCAGGCCGATGGTCTTGATCGGGTTGTTGAGGTCGACCTGGGCGCGCGTGACGGTGAAGCCATTGTCGGCCAGAACCGTGATCACGTCGCGTGCGGCCACCGAACCGTAAAGCTGACCGGTTTCGCCGGCCGAGCGGACCACGACAAAGGTCTTGCCGCCGATCTTGTCGCCGAGCTGTTCGGCTTCGCTCTTGCGTTCGTTGTTGCGCGCCTCAAGCACGGCGCGTTCGGCTTCGAAACGGGCACGGTTGGCGGAATTGGCGCGCAGTGCCTTGCCCTGAGGCAGCAGGAAGTTGCGGGCAAAGCCGTCGCGAACCTTGACGGTTTCGCCCATCTGGCCAAGCTTGGCGATGCGTTCGAGAAGAATGACGTCCATTGTGTTGTCCTTTCAAGAGTGGATATGAATTCAGGTGTTGGAATTTTGTCCGGGCCCCGGTCCCGACAAAGGTCCGTTCCCGGGCGTAGAGCGGGCGGTTTCGAACAGCCCGAGGAAGAAGAAGAAGCCCAGCGGAAGCGTGAACAGAATCGTTGTCGCATAGGCGGCAAACAGCATCAGGCCGCGCGCCGGCTTTCCGCGCGTGCGCTCGTGAACGATGGCAAATCCGGCTGCCACGAATCCGATGCCGAAGGCGCCAATGAGTGTCCAGCCGATCAGGCCGACGCCGCCGGGCGCAAAACTTGCAACGACGCCCGCCGCAAGCGCCAGGCCGCCGACACGGGGCATTCTCAGGGTTGCCGGAATATCGTCCTTGGGCCGCTTCGCGCGGCCCGAGGCCCGCACGATCGCTGAGGCGATATACCAGCCGGCAAACAGGATCAGCACCCACATCGCTGCCTGAATGGCGGGAAGCGCGAAGAGAAAGAAATTCTTCATCTCCGCGATGCCTTCGGGCGTCGGCTGGTAGGTGGGATTTCCCTCCTGAAGCACGGTCACGAAAAGGTCGACCAGATCGCTGACAAAGGCCGGGCCGTAGCCCATTGCAAGACCGACCGCAAAGAGTCCGACACAGACGACGCCGCAGATGCTCAGGACGATGTCGGACAGGGGATACCAGGCAACATCGCCTTCCGGTCCGCCGATTTCCTCGGCCGGACGCGCCAGGTTGGACAGATGCGCGATCCATGCAGCGGGCGCCAGGGTGGTGATGGCTGACACCAGGGCCGACTGAACCGAAATGGTCAGCGCCAAGACCGCCATCGCGGAGACGACCGCGACACCGGAGGCGAGATTGGACCAGCCCAGGCCGGCGATCAGAACGGGGAGTGCCGCTGCGGCAAACAGAAAGAAGGAGATGCCCGAGGGTGACCCGGCGCTGACGAGCAGAAGCGCGGCGGAAATGCCGGCGAGCAGGCCCACGAGGAGCGATGTCGATTGCTGCGTCATTGTCGTCGCTGTCCTGCTTCGAGCAGTTAGAGGCGTCGTGCCCCAACCCGGGATTTTGTGAAACCAGACCCCGCGCCCGTCGCGGGATGGCAAATGGACCCGGCGCTGTAACGCCGGGTCCGGGATTTTCTACTTCAGCACGTAAGGCAGCAGGCCCAGGAAACGCGCGCGCTTGATCGCCTTGGCGAGTTCGCGCTGCTTCTTCTGGCTCACGGCCGTGATGCGGGAAGGAACGATCTTGCCGCGCTCGGAAATGTAGCGCTGCAGCAGACGCACGTCCTTGTAGTCGATCTTCGGCGCATTCGCGCCCGAGAACGGGCAGGTCTTGCGGCGGCGATGAAACGGACGGCGTGTCGGGATCTGATTGATATCAACCATGTGCGTATCTCCTTAGTCGCGGTCTTCGCGCGGACGGCGCGGGCCACGGTCGCCGCGGTCGCGGTCGCCGCCACGCGGGCGGTCATCGCGCTCGCGCTTCTGAAGCATGGCCGAAGGGCCTTCTTCATGGGCTTCGACGGACACGGTCATGAAGCGCAGGATGTCTTCGTTGAAGCGCATCTGGCGCTCCATTTCCTTGACGGCAGGTGCCGGTGCATCAATGTCCATCAGCGCATAATGCGCCTTGCGGTTCTTGTTGATGCGGTAGGTGAGGGACTTGAGACCCCAGTGTTCAATGCGCCCGACTTTGCCGCCATTAGCTTCGATCACGCCCTTGTACTGATCAACGAGGGCTTCGACCTGCTGGCTGGAGACATCCTGCCGGGCAAGGAATACATGTTCATAAAGAGCCATGATGGACTTGCCTTTCTTGCGTTAACATCACCCGGATCCGGCGCTGAGCCCCAGCGACTTGTCCTGTCGGCGTCAAGGCCGTGCAAGAAAGACGTGGTATCGAGACGGTCGTGAGCGGAGACACGGGAGGCCGGAGCGCTTTTGCCCCTAGGACCCTTGAACAAGGATCGCACCCTCCGTTCAGCCACCAGCCAGATGACCGGGTGTTCGAACAAGGGTGCTTCTACACGGTTTTCGCGGCTTTGCAAGCGCAAGTCCGCCGGTTTTGGCCGGGAGATGCTGCGAGGGAGGGGCATTTCGGCCTTGTGGCCTGCCGATGTGTCAGAATATTAGCAATAGGTAAGGTTTTAACGACTTGTTTCAGGGGAGTTCAACCGGCCCGGGCGTATACCGCTCGTGGAAGACGGCCATGAAAGGCCAAGACGTCCCGGTGTGAATGCCGGAACCCCAGGACATCGAGCATGTTCAAGTCAGTTCGTGTGGCGCTGGCTGCGATTGCAGCCGGTCTGGTTTTCTTTTCGGTACCGGTTTCAGCTTCCGAAGTCATTCTCACTGTCGATGGAAAGATCGCCAGTCCCCAGCCCGTCGACATGTCGATTGCGGATCTGGAAGCGCTTGAGCACAAGACCGTCGTCACCAAAACGCCGTGGCACAAGGGCGATACCACCTTCGAAGGCGTGCTTCTTGCCGATCTCATCGATCATCTCGGCGCAAGAGGTGAAACTCTCTCGGTTGCCGCACTGAACAACTACTATTCCGAAATTCCTGTCGACGATCTCCGCAGGTTCGGTGTCATTCTCGCCTACAAGCAGGACGGCGCCTACATGCCGGTCAGCGACAAGGGGCCGCTATTCGTCGTTTATCCGTTTGATGCGCACGCCGAGCTTCTGAACGAGGTCTACTACGCGCGCTCGGCCTGGCAGGTCCGGTCGATCACCGTGGAGTAACGCGTTAGTTCGCGGAGGGGCATCATGCGTTTGCGTTTCAACATATTCAACCTGTTCGGGGTCGGGGTGGTTGCCGCCTTCCTGGCTATCGTTCTGGTGCACTCCAACCTTGTTGAATCGACCCAGGACGCGATGGAGCGCTCATCGCGCTTTGACGTGGCCTGGGTGGGGGCAGGGGGACGGCTTGAAGCTTATGCGCTGCAGAAGTCGCTCGCCCGCTACGCCGTGACGAAGTCACCCGGTGATGCCCAGCAGGTGCAGCTTTTCACCGATATCGTGACCGGCCGCTTCGGCATCTTCGCTTCGCCGACGTTCGAAGAGTTTCTTGATGCAAAGGCGTCCCGCAGGGATCAGCTTACCGAAGCCTCCCTGCGCTTCAAGCGCATCGTCCCGGAACTCAAGAGCATAGAAAATGTCTCCGACGATCGCATCTCCGTATTGATTTCCGAATTCGAGACCGTGTTGCGGGCGATTGACCGGGTCGGCGCCGAAGCACACTCGGAATCGGTCAACCATGCCGATGCCATCCGCCGGGAACTCCACGAGAAGCAGAGCCTCCAGAAGTGGCTCGCCACCTCCCTTTTTGTGCTGATTGCGCTGCTTCTGGGCCTGGCTGCCATCCAGAATTACTTCCTCGGCAAGGCGGGGAAGAAAGCCATGCGTGCGGCCCGGGATTTTTCCTACCTGGCCCACCACGACAATCTCACCGGATTGCCCAACCGTATGGCGTTCAATGTGGAGTTCGAGAAGGTGGTCGGCCGCCTGCGTCGCCCCGGGGCAGGCCGGGTCGCGATCTTCGCGGTCGATCTCGACGAGTTTAAGGCAGTCAATGACCGCTATGGTCATCCCACCGGCGACGCGCTTCTCAAACAGGCAACCCTCCGCATGTCCGAAACCTGCGCCACATTCGAAAACAGCATCATGACAGCGCGCCTGGGCGGCGATGAATTCGCCGTCATGATGTCCGTACCCGAGGATGATGTCGACGCAATCCTCGACCAGGCCGAGACGCTCCGCAAGGCGCTGTCGGTTCCCTACGACATTGACGGCACGACTCTGGTCGTCAACGCCTCCGTGGGCGTCAAGATCAGCGCGCCGGACCGGGATCCGAGCAATCTCCTGATCGGCGCGGACATAGCGCTCTCCCAGGCAAAGGCCTCGGGCAAGAACCGCGTCCTGCTCTTCGATCCCTCCATGCACGATGCCTTCATCCGTCAGGCGCTCATTCAGTCGGAGCTCGACAATGCAATCGAGAACGACGAGATCACGCCACACTACCAGATCAAGGTCGACGTCGGGACCGGACGGGTGGTCGGAGCCGAGGTTCTGGCCCGCTGGACCCACCCGACGCTGGGTCCGGTTTCGCCAGCCGAATTCACGAAGATTGCCGAACAGTCCGGTCAGATTGTGCCGCTGGGTCGCAAGGTGTTGGAAAAGGCCTGTCGCGACGCGCTCAGGTTCCCCCGGGAAATGGGCATCGCGGTCAATCTCTCGGTGGTGCAGTTCGTCCGTGACGATCTGGTCCGGACCGTCAGGGAGGTGCTCGACGAAACCGGTTTTCCGGCCCATCGCCTGACCCTGGAAGTCACCGAGTCGCTGATGATTTCGGAGACCGACCGTGCCGTTGAAATCCTGTCGCAGTTCCGCGAGATGGGCATCTCGGTCGCGCTCGACGATTTCGGCACCGGCTATTCCGCGCTCAGCTATCTCCGAACGTTCGAGTGGGACGAGTTGAAGATCGACCGGTCCTTCGTCAAGGAACTCGAGACCGACGAACGGGCCGGTTCGATTGTCGGCTCGATCGTCTCGATGGCCCATCAGCTGGGAATCAAGGTGACCGCCGAGGGCGCCGAGACGCCGCGTCAGATCGAGATCCTGCGCGATGCCGGCTCGGACACGATCCAGGGCTATCATTTCGGCCGCCCGGTCCCGTTCAGCGATTTTCCGGCGGCCGTCCTCCAGGCCGTCGCTGCGGCCGCAAGGCTGGAACGTCACCGCGTCCCGCAACAGAGCGCCAATCTCTCTGGGAAGGTCGCCCGCCTCCATTGAAACCAGGGACGTGCGCCGTCCCTCAGATCGGCATCGGATGGGCACGGCGAACCGTGGCGATATCCTCCATCACGGCATCCGTGAGGGTTAGATCCTTCGCGCCGATGCATATCTTGAGTTGGTCCATCTTGGTGGCCCCGATGATCGCTGAGGTCATGAACGGCCGCGTCAGGCAGAAGGCGATCGCCATCTGGGACGGATCGAGGCCATGTTTGGCCGCGACGTCGAGATAAGCGGCCGTTGCCGCCTCAGTCGCCGGCCCCCAGCGACCGCCCAGGTCGGCCTGGATGCTCCGGCGCGATCCGTCCGGCGCGGCTCCACCCTGGTATTTGCCGCTCAGGATTCCCGCCGCCAGCGGCGAGAAGGCCAACAGGCCCACATCCTCGTGATGTGCGACTTCGGCGAGATCCGTGTCGAACAGCCGGCAGATCAGATTGTATTCGTTCTGGATCGAGGCCACGCGTGGCAGATTGTGCTGCTCGGCCAGCCGCACGAACTGCATGGTGCCCCAGGCGCTTTCGTTGGAGAGCCCGACAGCGCGGATCTTGCCGGCCTTGACCGCGTCGTCGAGGCCCAGCAGCGTCTCGTGGATATCGTCTGTGGCTTTGCTTTTTTCCTGCTGGCTCGCGTCAAAGGCCCAGTGCTTGCGGAAATGATACGAGCCGCGGTTTGGCCAGTGCAGCTGATAGAGGTCGATGTAGTCGGTCTTGAGCCGCCTCAGGCTACCGTCAACGGCTTCCATCACCGAGGATCGCGTGTAGCCCTGGCCGTCGCGAACCCATGAGATTCCGTCGCCGGTCATCTTGGTGGCCAGGATGATGTCATCGCGGCGGCCCGAGCCAGCGATCCAGGTGCCGATGATTTCTTCGGTCCGGCCTTGCGTCTCCGCCCGGATCGGCACGGTCGAGTACATCTCGGCCGTGTCGATGAAGTTCACGCCCTGATCGAGCGCGTAGTCCATCTGTTCATGCCCCTCGGCCTCGGTGTTCTGTTCGCCCCAGGTCATGGTTCCGAGGCAGATTTCACTCACCGACATTCCGGTACGTCCGAGGGGGGTCATTTTCATGTTGGGGCTTCCTTCATTGAATCGCCGGCACAATAGCGCCGTCGGACCGTCGCGCAAGCCGATCAGGGGCAAACAGCCCGTTTGCCTTTTGATGCTCTGTCAGAACAGCCAGATCACATAGCCCGCATAGGCCGTCAGCATCGCTCCGCCGGCAATGCGGCCTATCCGTCCCGTCAGGATGATCAGAGCCGCGAAGGCAAGCGAGATGGTTGCCATTGCGGGGATATCGAAAGCGATCATACCCGGATCAACGGGCACCGGCACGACGATGGCTGTAATGCCGAGAATGCCCAGGATGTTGAAGATGTTGGAACCGACCACATTCCCGAGCGCCATTTCCGCCTGGCGGCGAAAGGCGGCAACCACAGATGTGGCGAGTTCCGGCAGGCTGGTTCCCACGGCAACGACGGTCAGGCCGATGACGGCCTCGGAGATCCCGAAATCGCGCGCAATCGAAGTTGCCGCCTTGACCAGAAGGTCGGCGCCAAAGAACAGGCCGGCCAGGCCGCCGATAATGAAAAGCGCTTCCTTTAAGCCCGAGAGCCGGAGCGTCACCTCGCCATCGGCAACATCGGCGCGATTTCGGTCCGTGTAGGTGACCCAGCCGAGATAGCCGACCAGTGCGCCAAACATCATGATGCCGGCCCAGAAACTGACGATCCCAGCAAATCCCAGAGCCAGCATCACCAATGAGGCGGCGATCATCATCACCAGATCCCGGTTAAGATTGGGAATTCTGGTCGCGATCGGCGAAATCATGGCTGCAAGCCCGACAATCAGGAGGATATTGGCGATGTTCGAGCCTACGACATTGCCCACGGCGATGGCGGGCGCGCCGCCCAGCGCGGCCTGAAGCGAAACCAGCAGTTCGGGCATGGAGGTGCCGAAGCCGACGACGGTGAGACCGATCAGCAGCGGCGGCATGCCGAGGCGGTTGGCAAGAGAGATCGCTCCGCGCACGAGCAACTCGGCTCCGCCTGTCAGAAGCGCGAGCCCGAAGGCCAGCAAGATGAGGTCAGTGAGCATGGATTGGTCCTTGTGCCCCCAATTTGGGTTGCAGCTCTCGGGCGCTGTGCTTTGGTGTTTGAGGCCTGTTCAAGCCAACTCACCGGCCCACGGGACCAGCAACGTCGCCAGCCGGGCCCTCTGTTTTTGCGGCCCCCGGTGAGATCGAATTAACGCGGGAACGCGGGCACGGTTCCGCTTTCGCCTGCCGTGAACACGATTCCTGGTCTGCCCCATGGCAGAGGCATTCTTTTTTTTGCTGGACAGGATATCCGATACGCTCAGGCGGCGTTGTCAGGATCCATTTCGGCGCTGACGGCCAGTTTCACCGTCATCCATGTTGCCCAAAGCGCCACCGGCGCAATGATTGCCGCCAATATGATATCGCCTGTGATCGACAGGCCGAGAACACCATCGGCTGCCCAGATCGTGGCGAGCGCGCCTAGCCAGATCTCTGAAGCGATCAGCACAATGGCGCCGATGGCGGTGAAGAAGGCAGCAATTGTCAGGCGTTTGCCGGATGCCGGGCTGGTGGCCAACTGTCGGGGGGATGGGTTTGACGCAGGTTGCGACATCGTCTTGGCTTTCAAAGGCGCTTCCGAATTGAGCGCGACAAAAAATAAATGTGCGGGATCGGGCAGGAATACAAGATCTTCCGTCGCCTGAGCGAAACTATTTTTTGGCGCCGCGGGCGATCCGGACCGAAATTGGTTGATTGCGCATAGTCATAGCGGTTTGCCTTCCCGTTCTCAAAGCACGGCCGGTCCTCAAAGCACTGAATGCACGCCGATCATGAGGACGAGAGCCACAATCCAGTACCCTGCATCGACATTGCGCGCATAGAGCGACCGTTTCGTGAACAGCCCGCCCGAATAGGCGAGCACCGCGAATGCGAGCGTTCCCAGGACAACCAGTGGCAGCGCATTGGCCGCCAGACCGGCGCCGACGAACCAGCTCATCAGGACAAGTCCGGCAAACTGCGCAGCCATCGCCCCGAAGGGCATGTCGCTGGCGGTTCCCATTTCCACGCCCGATCCTTCTGCCCATTTCGGTCCGAACAGAAGCGGCGAATACCACAGCCATCCGGCCAGAAAAGAGATCAAAGCCCCGGCAATCAAAGCGAGCCAGCCCACATTCCCGGTCAGTTCGGCCATCGGACATCCTCCTTTGGCGCTCAGTGTAGCCGTTTCGACCTCAGGCAGGAATGAAGTTTCCGTTACCGTCTTTTGGCGCCATTCCGGTTTGCAGCCGGCGCGCTTGCAACGAGACGTGACCATCGCGCGTGCTTGACTCCGGGGGACGGAATGTGAATTGAAACGGCAACGGCGCGTCTGCCGCATTCGGGCGGGAGCGCCGACAACGCAAGACAGGAAACGGGACGGCACCATGGCAACCGCATTCACATTTCCGGGGCAGGGCAGTCAGTCCGTCGGCATGGGCAAGGATCTGGCCGAGGCATTTCCCGAAGCCCGGGCGGTGTTCGACGAGGTTGACGAAGCGCTCGGCGAGAAGCTCTCGGCGGTGATATTCGATGGACCCGAGGAGACGCTCACCCTGACGGCGAACGCCCAGCCGGCGCTGATGGCGGTCTCGATGGCGCTGATCCGCGTGCTCGAGGCGCGCGGTCTACGGGTCGAACAGGCGGCAAGCCACGTCGCCGGCCATTCGCTCGGTGAATACTCGGCGCTGTGTGCTGCGGGCATGTTCTCGATTGCCGACACGGCGCGGCTGTTGCGCATCCGCGGCAACGCCATGCAGGCGGCGGTTCCCGCCGGTGAGGGGGCCATGGCCGCCATCATCGGGCTTGAGCTTGCAGATGTCGAAGCCGCCTGCGCCGAGGGCGCGGCCCATGGCGCGGTGCAGGTCGCCAATGACAATGGCGGCGGCCAGCTTGTTATTTCCGGGCTCAAGCCCGCAGTCGAGGCAGCCGCGGCTGCGGCGACCGCGAAGGGCGCCAAGCGCGCGCTGATGCTGCCGGTGTCCGCACCGTTCCATTCGAGCCTGATGCAGCCGGCCGCCGACGCGATGCGTGAAGCGCTTGCCGGCGTCGACAAGACCGCGCCGGTGGTTCCGGTGATCGCCAATGTCCGCGCCGCCCCGGTTTCCGACCCCGATGAGATTGCCGCACTTCTGGTCGAGCAGGTCACCGGTCAGGTCCGCTGGCGCGAGACCGTTGCCTGGTTTGCCGCCAACGGCGTCACCACGCTCGCCGAAATCGGCGCCGGCAAGGTTCTCACCGGCCTTGCGCGGCGCATTGACCGGTCGGTGACCGGGCTCAATGTGTCCGGCCCCTCCGACATCGATCCGTTTCTGGCCGCAATCGCGGATCAGAACGCCTGATACGACACCACACTCCGAAAGGACCATTCATGTTCGATCTGACCGGCCGCAAGGCCCTGGTAACCGGCGCATCCGGTGGCATTGGCGAAGCCATCGCCCGGCAGCTTCACAGCCGCGGCGCAACCGTCGGCCTGCACGGGACCCGCGTTGAGCGCCTGGAGGCCTTGGCGCAGGATCTTGGCGAACGGGTGATGATGTTTCCCGCCAACCTTTCCGATCGCGATGCGGTTTCCGAACTCGGCAAGAAGGCCGAGCAGGAGCTCGAGGGCGTCGATATCCTGGTCAACAATGCGGGCATCACCAAGGACGGCCTGTTCGTCCGCATGAGCGACGAGGCCTGGGACTCGGTGATGGAAGTCAATCTCACCTCGGTGTTTCGCCTGACGCGCGAACTGGCGCATCCGATGATGAAGCGCCGTTCGGGCCGCATCATCAACATCACCTCGGTCGTCGGCGTATCGGGCAATCCGGGCCAGGCCAACTACTGCGCCGCCAAGGCCGGCATGATCGGCTTCACCAAGAGTGTTGCGCAGGAAATCGCGCCGCGAAACGTGACCGTCAATTGCGTGGCTCCCGGCTTCATCGAAAGTGCGATGACGGAAAAGCTCAACGACAAGCAGAAAGAGGCCATCATGAGTGTGATTCCCATGCGCCGGATGGGCACTGGCGCTGAAATCGCATCGGCGGTCACCTGGCTGGCCTCGAACGAGGCATCCTACGTGACGGGGCAGACGCTTCACATCAATGGCGGCATGCTGATGGTCTGAGGGTGCGTGCCCTGCCACTTTTGTCCCAGGCACTCGTCGCCGGAGGCACGATACGCCGGAGAGGCGGATTTTCCGTCTTTGCCGGTCACAAAAAGCGTGCTAGGTCGCCACGCCCGGATACGGCGGGGGACCAGCCGGACTGACAAAATGTCAAAATCCACAGTTTTGGGCTTTGACGGGAGCGGGCCAAGCGCATAAAAAACGCGCCACACGCTTGATTAGCCATGCTTGCGCAGGTAACGAGGCGCAAGTTTAACGTAAAACAGGTCGAGGAAACCGACATGAGCGACATCGCAGACCGCGTAAAGAAAATTGTCATCGAACATCTGGGCGTTGACGCAGAGAAGGTGACCGAAAGCGCGAGCTTTATCGACGATCTCGGCGCGGATTCGCTCGACACTGTCGAGCTGGTGATGGCATTCGAAGAAGAGTTCGGCGTTGAAATTCCGGATGACGCCGCTGACACCATTCTGACTGTTGGCGATGCCATCAAGTTCATCTCCAAGGCTCAGGCCTGAGTTCAGCGTTTTTCCGGA
The DNA here is from genome assembly GCA_040216675.1 of Hoeflea sp. Taxonomy (GTDB): domain Bacteria; phylum Pseudomonadota; class Alphaproteobacteria; order Rhizobiales; family Rhizobiaceae; genus Hoeflea. The sequence continues at coordinate 992,935 of JAVJOR010000004.1, forward strand.
CCTTCCAACGGCCCGTTCAAGAGGCCGGCGCAACACTTTGCGCCGGTTTGTTGTTTTTCTGACATGACGGAGAATTGAGGCGATGCGCCGAGTCGTTATCACAGGTATGGGGGCTGTATCCCCGCTGGGTAGCGGTACCGAAGTCACCTGGTCCCGCCTGATCAACAGCGAGAATGGCGCTTCGCGCGTCACCGCCTTCGATGTTAGCGACATCGCGGCACAGATTGCCTGTTCGGTTCCCACCGATCCTTCGGTCGAAGGCGCATTCATCGCCGATGACTGGATGGAGCCCAAGGAACAGCGCAAGGTCGACCCCTTCATCCTGTTGGGGGTCGCAGCTGCCGACATGGCGCTCAAGGATGCCGGCTGGCATCCCGAAAGCGACGATGACCAGATTGCAACCGGCGTGATGATCGGTTCCGGGATCGGCGGTCTCCAGGGCATCGTCGAGGCAGGCTACACCCTGCGCGACAAGGGCCCTCGCCGGATTTCGCCATTCTTCATTCCCGGACGCCTGATCAACCTTGTCTCGGGCCACGTCTCGATCCGTCACAAGCTGCGCGGCCCGAACCACTCGGTGGTGACCGCCTGCTCGACCGGCGCGCACGCCATCGGCGACGCGGCACGGCTGATCGCGCTGGGCGATGCGGATGTCATGGTTGCCGGTGGCGCGGAAGCCGCCATCAGCCGTATTGGTCTCGCCGGGTTTGCCGCCTGCAAGGCGCTGTCGACGTCTTTCAACGAGACACCTGAAAAGGCCTCGCGCCCTTATGACCGCGACCGTGACGGTTTCGTCATGGGCGAGGGGGCTGCAATCCTGGTCCTCGAAGAACTGGAACATGCGATTGCGCGCGGCGCCAACATCGTGGCCGAAGTGGTTGGCTACGGCTTGTCCGGCGACGCCTATCACATCACCGCTCCCTCCGAGGACGGCGACGGGGCCTATCGCTGCATGAAGATGGCGCTCAAGCGCGCCGGGCTCGAGCCGTCGGATATCGACTACATCAATGCCCATGGCACTTCGACCATGGCCGACACCATTGAACTCGGAGCCGTCGAGCGGTTGCTCGGCGATGCCGCGGCCAATGTGTCGATGTCGTCGACCAAGTCCGCCATCGGCCACCTGCTGGGTGCGGCGGGCGCCATGGAGGCCATGTTCTCCGCGCTTGCGATTCGCGACGGCATCGCGCCGCCGACGCTCAACCTCGACAATCCCGAGGTCGAGACCAAGATCGACCTGGTGCCGAAGGTGGCGCGCAAGCGCAAGATCGACGTGGCGCTGTCGAACTCATTCGGGTTTGGCGGGACCAATGCATCGCTTGTGCTTCGGCGTTATCAGGGCTGATGCCGCAACAGGATTTCCCCGGCGGCGCTGAGCTACCGGCATTTCGCCACATTGCCGGGTCAGAACCCGTTTGCACTGAACCAGATTTCCGCGGGCAGACTGCTCCCGCCCAACTCCTCTGGAGGTTGAACACGTGAACGAACGCAACAGCCAGAAAGGCGGCATTTTCGGCCGCGCGGGCGACAAGTCAGGCAAGGAGTCCGGTCCCATCGTTCCGGTCTCGCCGTCGCAGGCCCTCAAGCCGGAAAAAGCGCCGCAGCCGCCAAAGCGGTCGCGCCGCGCCCGCAACCAGATTGTCGTGTTCCTCAATTTCGTGCTGTCGCTGGTCATCCTCGTCCTGGTTCTGGGCGTGGGCGTGTTCTGGTATGGCAAGACCGAGTTTGAAGGTGAGGGTCCGCTCGACCGGACAACCAACTATATGGTGCGCGAGGGTGCCGCCCTGAACCAGATCGCCAGAGGCCTTGAACGCGAGGGAATCATCACCAACCAGCGTGTCTTCTCGCTCGGCGCCAAGAGCGTTCTGGGCGACGACACGCTCAAGGCCGGTGAATATGAAATCAAGGCCGGATCGTCGATGCGCGAGATCGTCGATCTGATGCAGTCAGGCAAATCGATCCTCCACGCCTTTACGGTTCCCGAGGGACAGACCGTGGCGCAGGTTTTCCAGCGTTTGCGCGAGGAGCCGGTGCTGGTCGGCGATCTTCCCGAGGAGATGCCGGCTGAAGGCGCGCTGCTGCCCGAAACCTACAAATTTTCCCGGGGCACCAGCCGGATCGAAATTCTTGAACAGATGGAGCGCGCACAGACGCGGGCGCTCGAGCAGATCTGGGCGCGTCGCGCCTCCGATCTTCCGCTCGAAACGCCCGAGGAACTGGTCATCCTCGCATCCATCGTCGAGAAGGAAACCGCGCGCGCCGACGAGCGCCCGCGTGTTGCCGGGGTGTTCATCAACCGGCTCAACCGCGGCATGCGGCTGCAGTCGGACCCGACCATCATCTACGGCCTTTTCGGCGGTGAGGGAAAGCCGTCCGACCGGCCGATCTACCGCTCCGACATCGACAAGCCCACCCCCTATAACACCTATGTCATCGACGGTCTGCCGCCCACGCCGATCGCAAACCCCGGTCGTGAGGCGATGGAGGCCGTGGCCAATCCGTCGCGGACCAACGACCTCTACTTCGTTGCAGACGGTACCGGCGGTCATGCCTTTGCCGAAACGCTTGACGATCACAATTCCAATGTGGCGCGCTGGCGCCGCATCGAGGCCGAGCGCGAGCAGGCTGCAGCGGAAGAGGCGGCCAAACAGGCCGGTGAAGAAGCCTCCGGGGGCAATTGATCTGCCGCCCCGGGCAGCTATGCTGCTTCGGTGGGGAATCGAAAGGGGGATTCATGGCGATCCAGTCCATGACGGGTTTTGCACGCCATGAGGGGGACGCTTCCGGGTGCAGGTTTGTCTGGGAATTGCGTTCGGTCAACGGCAAGGGTCTTGATATCCGGCTCAGGCTGCCCGCTGGCTTCGAGGCGCTGGAACAGCCTGTCCGAAAGGCCGTTGCAGGCGTTCTGACACGTGGCAATGTCCAGGTCGCGCTGTCCGTGAATGTCACGGGAGCGGCCGTTGAGGCCGTGGTCAACGACGAAGCGCTCGAAGCGGTGATTGGTCTGGTCGAGCGGCTCGGCAAGCGCATTGACGCGCGGAAGCCGACACTGGACGGTCTCCTCAACATTCGCGGCGTACTGGAATTTCGAGATCCGGAGCTTTCGGATGCCGAGCGTGCGGAGCGCGACGGAGCGGTGCTCGACGGGTTCGCCACTGCCCTTGCCAAACTGAAATCGATGCGGATTTCCGAAGGCGCGGCGCTGACGCGTGTGCTGGGTGAGCAGATCGACCGGATAGAGGCCCTCACGCTTGCGGTGGAGGCCGATCCTTCACGAAATCCCGACGCCATTCGCGCGCGGCTTGGCGAGCAGGTCAAGGCGCTCCTTGAGACCGGCGCGCCGCTTGATCGCGACCGGTTGCACATGGAGGCGGCGCTGATCGCCACCAAGGCGGATCTGCGCGAGGAGATCGACAGGCTCAAGGCGCATGTCGATGCCGCCCGGGCGCTGCTTTCCGGCGATGCCGGCGCCGGCCGCCGGCTCGACTTCATCGCCCAGGAATTCAATCGCGAAACAAACACGATATGTTCGAAGTCCAATGCCGCCTCGGTGACCGCGATCGGACTTGACTTGAAAGTGCTTATCGACCAGTTCCGTGAACAGGTTCAGAATCTGGAGTAGCGATGCCTTTGCCGCCCCCCCACCTTCCTTCGGCCCGCATCAAGCGGAGGGGGCTCATGCTTGTCATTTCTTCACCATCAGGCGCGGGCAAGTCTACGATCGCCCGCAACGTGCTCGAACACGATCCGGGACTGAGCATGTCTGTCAGCGTTACCACCCGTTCGCGCCGGGCCAGCGAAATCGAAGGGGTTCATTATCAGTTCAAGTCGCAACGCGAGTTTGAGCGCATGCGCGCTTCCGAAGCGTTGCTTGAATGGGCCGAGGTGCATGGAAACTTCTATGGCACGCCGCGGGAGGCGGCCGAAGTTGCCATGGCAGAAGGCCGTGACATGCTGTTCGACATCGATTGGCAGGGCGCGCAGCAGTTGCAGGAAAAGATGAGCGCCGATGTGGTCTCGATCTTCATCCTGCCGCCTTCAATGGACGAACTCCGGGCACGCCTGCACCGTCGTGCCGAGGATTCGGAGGACGTGATCGAGCAGCGTCTTGCCAATGCGCGCGCGGAAATCGAGCACTGGCGGGAATATGACTACGTCGTGGTCAATGACGACCTCGACCGGGCCTATTCGGCGGTTCGCTCGATCGTGCAGGCCGAGCGCCTGCGCCGCGACCGGCGTCCGGGCCTGTTCGATTTCATTCAGGACCTGCTCGAGGGCTGAGCGGCAACCCGCTCTTGGCCCCCAAACAACCGCCAGCGCGTTTCAAACTGTCTTGAGGTGTTCCCTCGTCAGTCGTCACTTGAGAGTGCGAAATCCACCGCCGCGCGGGCGTGAAGCACGGTGGTATCGAATACGGGGAGGCTGATGTCCTCCTGTGAGATCAGAAGCCCTATCTCCGTACATCCCAGGATCACCCCGTCGGCGCCGCATTGTTCCGCGGTCCGTATGATGTCGAGATAGCGTTTCTTTGAGCCTGTATCGATGACGCCCTGGCACAGCTCTTCATAGATGATCCGGTGAACATCCTGACGCTCGCTGCCGTCGGGGAGGCACACATCAATCCCGTGCTTGTCGCGCAACCGCCCGGTGTAGAAGTCCTGCTCCATCGTGAAACGCGTGGCGAGAAGCAGGGGCGATCTGCATCCGGCGTCCGAGATTGCCTTGGCTGTGGCATCGGCAATGTGCAGCAACGGAACCGAGATCGCCGCTTCAATCTCCTCGGCGCAGATATGCATCGTGTTGGTGCCGATCAGCATGCACCGGGCGCCAGCGGCCTCAAGTCCTGTCGCGGCCTCGACAAGCAGATGCGTGGCAGCCTCCCAGTCGGATTTCGCCTGAAGCTCTGCGATCGGGGCGAAGTCGAAGGATCGCATCAGGATTTCGGCGGAATGCAATCCGCCCATTCGCTCCCGCGCCATCTCGTTGAGCAACCGGTAATAGACCGCGGTGCTCTCCCAGCTCATGCCTCCCATGAGACCAATGGCTTTCATTCCGTTTCTCCCGCTTGTGCTTGCATTGGTCTGGTGGTCCGCCTGAAGCTCGTGCTTCAGAACCTTGCCGATCAAATGGCTCTCGCCAGGTCGCAAAACTCCTGGACGCTCAGTGTCTCCGCCCGCCGTGCCGGATCGATGCCGACGCTGGCCAGCAGAGCCTCGCCGCCGAGCGGCTTGAGGCTTTGCCTCAGCATCTTGCGCCTTTGACCGAACGCCGCCTGTGTGACGCGCTCGAGCTTGCCCAGATCACAGGGCAGGGGATTGGCGCGGGGGATCAGCTGGACGACGCTCGACGTGACTTTCGGCGGCGGTGTGAAGGCCTGCGGCGGCACGTCGAAAAGGATCTCGGCATGCGCAAGCCACCCCGCAAGCACACCGAGCCGGCCATAATGGCTGGAACCGGGGTCTGCGACGATACGCAAGCCCACTTCCTTCTGGAACATCAGCGTCATCGAACTCCAGAACGGTTTATCGACATCAGCAGTCAGCCAGTTGATCAGCAGCTGAGTGCCGACATTGTAAGGCAGGTTGGCCACGATTTTCGCCGGGGCACCCTCTGACAGGCTGGCGAGGTCCACTTCCAGTGCGTCGCCTTCGATCACCTCGAGGCGACCCGGGTAATGCTCCGAGATCTGCTTGAGAACGGGCAGGCAGCGCGGGTCGCGCTCGACAGCGACCACCCGGTTCGCGCCCTGCGCCAGCAGCGCCCGCGTGAGACCGCCTGGTCCCGGACCGATTTCGATCACCGTGAAGCCATCGAGCGGCCCCGCGGCGCGCGCGATCTTGGCCGTCAGATTGAGATCGAAGAGGAAGTTCTGGCCCAGCGCCTTCCTGGGCGCCAGCTCATGCGTGGCGACGATTTCGCGCAACGGAGGAAGGCCGTCATGGGCTTGGGCCATCAGGCAGCGCTCGATCTGCGTTCTGTCTCGCTGCTGGACATGGCATCCGCAAGCCGGATCGCGGCGATGAGGCTGTCGGCCCGTGCCGTGCCCGAACCCGCCAGCGAAAACGCGGTTCCATGATCGGGCGAGGTGCGCACGAACGGCAAGCCGAGCGTCGCATTGACCGAATCGTGGAAGCCGAGCGTCTTGGCGGGGATCAGCGCCTGATCGTGATACATGCAGAGCGCCGCATCATATGTCGAGCGCGCCTCCGCGTGAAACATGGTGTCGGCCGGCAAGGGGCCGCTCACGTCGATGCCGCGTGCGCGCAGCTGCGCAACGGCGGGGACGATGATCTCGCCGTCCTCCGCTCCCAGGGCCCCGTCTTCCCCCGCATGCGGATTGAGGCCCGAAATGGCGATCCGGGGCCCGTTCACCCCGAACCGGCGCTGAAGGTCGCCGGCCATGATCTCCGCGGTCTCGACGATAGCCTCTGTGGTCAGCGCGCCCGGAACGTCACCCAGCGGAATATGGATGGTGACCGGCGCCACACGCAGTTCCGGTCCGGCAAGCAGCATCACCGGCTTTACCGGTCTGCCGAGCGCTTCGGTTGCCAGATGCGCGAGATATTCGGTGTGGCCGGGAAACTCGAAACCGGCGGAATAGAGCACCGATTTTGCAATCGGATTGGTCACGACTGCACGGGCTCGCCCTGTCATGGTCAACTCGACTGCAAGACGGATCGCTTCGACGACGGCCTTTGCGTTGGCGGGATCGGGGCTCCCGCTTTTGACCGGCGCCGGAAGGCGGACCGGGAGAACCGGCAGGGCGCGCGAGAACTCCGACGCCGCGTTCTCCGGGGTCGCTTCGGTCAGGGAAACGCGAAAACCAAGCGTCACGGCGCGGCTTTCGAGGGCTTCCGGATCTCCAATGAGAAAGAAGGGAGGCAGATTGAGTTGCTCCCGGTTGCGCCAGGCCGAAAGCGTCAGATCAAGGCCGATCCCGGCCGGATCGCCCATCGAAACCGCCAGCGCCGCCTTGCCACCAGTCATTTCAAGCGGATCCTACCGGTTGGTTATGACGGCGCGTTCGCGCAATTTCGCCAGATGTTCCTTGGCGATTTCGCTCTCGCCTTCGCCGCTGTTCTCGGCCCGGAAAACCAGCTCTGCAGCCATATCGTCACTGACGGTCTTGGCCGAGCAGATCACGATGAATTCCACGCCCCGGTCTGTGATCCGGGTTGAAGTGGCTCCACCTGCCTCGGTTTTCTCGATCAGCGGTTTCCAGTCCGGCGGCAATTGCGGCTGCATGATCCGGCCAAGGTTGCGCAGGGTGACATCGCGCAGGCCTGTGATCGCCGAAGCCGCGTTGTCGCAGCCGGGGTAACGGCCGCGCAGTTGCTCAGCCTCGCGTTTACGTGCGTTCAACGTTGAATTCGAACGCTTGTTGGAGGGCACCACCAGGATCACCTGCTGGAGTATGTATTCGGTGGTCGAGGGCTTGTCGTTGCCGCGCTCAAGCATCTTCGAGACCAGGTCCTGGGTCGACATGGTGCCGCCGCCGCTACCGCCAAGCGCCTGGACCACCCGCGGCCAGCTCATCTGGACCCGGATGAAATCCTTGAAATGCTTCGGTGTAACGCCAGCCTGATTGAGGACGCCGTTGAGCTGCTGCACGGAGAGATTGTTTGATGAGGCGAACCGCTGGTAGGCCGCATCGATCTCGGCCTTGGAAACCACAGCGCCGATGCGCAGTGCTTCCTGGTACTTGAGTGATTCCTCGACCAACTGCTCCCGTGCCTTTTCACCGAGATTTCCACCGGTGCGCTGCAACCGTAAAAAAGCCTTCCGCCGGGCGAGGTCTACGCTGGTGATACCCTGCTTGTTGACGACGATCTTGATCTCGCTCGCGGCTTTTGCCTCGGGCGCGAATCTGGGTGCGCCGGTAAAAATCAAGGCGGTTGCGACCAGCATTCCGGAAAGTCGGAGTATCGCAGAAATTCTCATTGCTGATGGTCCCTTGTTGCGGACGAAGGAGGGCGGATGGAACGGAGTGTTAAGCGCTTGCGCTCCCGCCAATTCTTCATATGCCAGTTTCGCAAATCCGAGCCTGCGCGTAAATGCCTCTTCGATGCGGCGAAAACGAGGCGCCTGGGAGGGCACTCGATGCCGCAGCGTTGCTTGGGTGAGGTTGAATCAGGCAAGCAACGGAAATCGGTGCATTAGAAACTCGGATTGAGCAGCGCGCTGACGTCTCCGCCTGCATTGAAATCGCCAAGTGTACGGAAGCTCAACCGCGCCCCGACCTTCCAGTCACGGCCCTCGGTGTTGAAATCGTCACGAATGTCCTCGTAGGCGATGGAGAAGGCGAAGCACTCGTCCTCGTAGAGTATTCCGAACGCATGACGGTTGAACTTCTTGTCCACGAGGTCGTAGCTCGCCGTGGCGGCAACCTTCCAGTACTCATGCAGCTTGAGCGACGCGAAACCGGTGACCTCGCGGCGGTCTTCGTCCGGAGCTGTAAACGGCCGCGGGGCCTTGATCTCGCTGTAGGTGGTCGAGAGGCTCAGGCGGCTGTTGCCGTAGCCGGCACGCACGTCGGTCCGTTCCGCGCGGAAGTCATCCTTGTCGAATCGCGCCGAGGCGGCGAACGAAAGCCCGTTGGCGGTTGCCAGTCCGACTGCGCCGACAAAATCCGAGACATCCTCTTCCAGGCCCGAATTGCGTGTCGCCTGCGAAAGGTCCGGGGTGGCGAACGAGTTCAGGCCGGCGAGTTGATAGGACTGTCCGAATGTGGCGTGGGTGGTCAGTCCGTTGTCGTAGGTTCCGGTGTACCGGATGCCGACATTTGCGCGGCTGCCGCCTTCCGTGCGGTCGAAGCCGGAAAACTTGTCGCGTTCGAACAGCGATGTGGCGTCAAAGACGAAGCTCTGCGCATCCTCGTTCGGAATGCCGCCCGCGAGCCGTTCATCGGGACGGACGAAAACCTGCGCGATCGGCTCGATCACGTGGCTGGAATTCGCCGTTGTCATCAGCACGGGATAGCTGGCTTCGAGGCCCGCGGTGACCATGCCCCTGGCATGCGAGCCGTTGCCGGCAAAGGTGCCATTGTAGTCCGTCGGCGCCGTGTCGATGTCAACCGAGTTGATGTCTCCGCGGGCGGCCAGAATCGGGGTGAGCCGCAGGCCGTTTGCGGTGGTCAGCGTCTTGCGCCATTCAAGTTCTGCGCTCAGCCGTGCATTGTTTCCGGAAAAGCCCTTGTAACGGTCTGCGTTGAGCGGATTCACTGCAGCAAACCCGGGCCGTACGGTGATGTCGTTGGCCTTGCGGGACAGCGAGTATCCGTTGACGTTGAGCGCAAGTTCGCCGCCGGCCACAGGCTCCGAGAAGGTGCGCTGATAGTCGAGCGAAGGGTGCACGAAAGCCTGCTGCCGCTCTGCGGCGTTTGTCAGCGTCGCGTCCTGAACGTCGAACCGGTAGGTTCTCAGATCGAAATAGCTGCGGTTCGAAATGCCGGTCAGGTAAATCTCGGACTTCTGGGTGCTCGCTGAATAGCCCTCGATTCCGTAGGTGCGAGAGAAATTGTTGTCGGACTGGGCCATGACGTCCCAGCCGAAGGTCCAGCGCGGATTGATCCGGAACTGGCCCCGGGAGGCAATCATGCCGCGTTCGTCTTCCATAGCGTCAGACGTACCCGCGGCAAACTGCCCCGGCTTCAGCTGTGAAATGCCGGCCATGCGCAGCGTGTGTTCGCCATTTGCGAACTTCTGCCGGAATTCGGCTTCCGCCAGAAAACCCTGCTTGGTGTAACCGGTGCCGGTGAAGGTCGCGTCCATATGGGGCGAAATCGCCACATAGAACGGGACCGAAACGCCATAACCGAGATTCTCGCTCGTCCGGAATGACGGGCTCAGAAAACCTGTCTTGCGCTTCTGGGTATGATCGGGAATTTCGAGGTAGGGCAGATAGGCGATCGGCATGCCGAACAGTTCGAACCGGGCCCGCTCGAGCCGGATGGTTTTTGTCTCGCCATTCTGGATGACGCGCTCGGCCTTGACCTGCCAGAAAGGTGCACGCTCGGGATTCTCCCGGCACGGCTCGCAGGCGGTGTAGACGCCGTTGTTGAAGGTGGTCTGCACACCGCCGCTGCGCTCGGCGCTCTCAGCCGCGATTCGGGTGTTGTCCGGGGTCTCGATCCTCAGCGCATTGACAAATCCATCGGCGAAATCATCGGTAACGTCGAGGTCGTCGGCGTAGATCCGGTTGCCATTGGGTTCGATCATCTCCACCGAACCGATCGCGCGCATGCGACCGGTGTTCTGATCGTATTCGACACGGTCGGCAACCAGCTTGTAGCTGCCGTAGTCGATCTGAACGCCGCCGGTGGCGATCACGACCCCGGTATCGTTGTTGTAGATCAGCTCATCCGAAGCCAGCAGAAGCTTCTGACCTTCCGGAATTGAAAAATCACCGGGGGTTGCCGTCTGTGCGGTTGCCTCGGGGGAAGCGGCTGCAAACAGGGCGCAAAAGGCCGCACCTGCGCAAAGGGCGCTGGCGAACGCATGAACTCTTGACCGGCGCACACCCGCCACTATCCGTCCTCCTTGTGGAGAAGCACTGTTGTCCCCAATGCCGAGGCCACCAGAACCGGAAGCCATGCCGCCACGAGGGGAGGGATGGTCCCGGCATTGGCAAATGCCTGGATCAACTCGGAAACGACATAAAGCACGAAGCCGGCCAGGATTCCACCCAGAATGACTGTTAAAGACTGGCCGAAGCGTACAAATTTCAGCGACACGACGCCGGCGATGAGTGTCATCGCGGCCAAAAGCGCTGGCTGGGCAACCAGACGGTGGAATTGCATCTCGTAAGAGGTCGCCGGCAAGCCGAAGGATTTGGCGACAGCAATTTTCTCGCGCAGGCGGAAAAACGGCACCGTTTCCGGGGAAGTCAGTGATTCGCCGACGAATTCAGCCTTCAGGCTGGTGGGCACCCTGACCTCGTCCAGCTGTTCCACCGGAGCCGAGCCGCGAATGCGCCTGACATCGCTGAGGATCCACTCGCCATCGCCGAGCCGGGCTTCCCGGGCCTCCAGCCGTTCCTTGATGGTCTGGTCCTGGTCGAACAGAAAGAAGGTGGCGTCCGAAAGCCTGGCCCCGCCCTCGGCGCTGGCGCGCGCGCCCACCACGGTGTCGCCCTGCTCGGTGCGTTGCCGCAGCCATGGCGCGGCATTCGATGACTGCCGGCTGCCCAGGTTCCGCTCGACGATGATGGTTTCGGCCCACTGCATCGCTGTGGCCGCAAAGGTGTTGAGCCCCGCGACCGCAATCACGCCGATCAGCAGGTTTGCGCCAATCAGCGGTGCCAGGAACTGCCACGCCGAGATCCCGGCGGCACGCGTGACCACCAGTTCGTATTTGCGGTTGAGTTGCAAAAGCGTGGCGATCGAGGCGATCAGCACGATGAACGGAATTGCCGCCTGCAGAATAGTGGGGACACGCAGTGCGGAGATCAGAACACCGGTGGCAACGGTGTATTCCGCCGCGCTTGAGAGCCTGCGTCCGGATTCGTTGAAGTCCACCAGCAGGATGATGACCAAGATCGCCAGGCAATAGGTCAGGAACGTCGAGACGTAGCGGCGGAAAAAGTAAAGCGAAAGGGTTTGCGGGAACATCGTCATGCCGTCGACTGTCCGCCCTTCCGGCCGCCGTTCAGGCGCGCGAGCCTTGCGCTGACCCATTCGAACAACCGGTCCATCAAGCGCACCCAGGCCTTCGGAACGCTCAGCGTCCGCCCCGTCACAGCGAGCGCGCCGAACACGACGATCAGCAGCGCCGGCACCAGATAGCTCAGGACCTCCATTGTTGGGTTCAGGCCTGCTTTCTCGACGCTGTAAAAGCCGAAGCCTCGGGCGCCCAGCGCGATGGCTGCAAGGGCCGCTCCGTTCTGGAACTGCTCGTGACGGTTGGATCTCGCCTTGCCGAGAAAAGTGAAGGCGATCAACCCGAAGGCAAGGGGGTACATCCAGGTCGAAAATCTTTGAACCAGTTCCTCCTTGATCACGAAGTTTGCCTTCTGGAAATAGAAATCGTCGGGTGAGGGATCGAGAAGGTAGGCGGTTGACTGCTCTTTCGGCCGGCGCGCGGCGTTCTGCCCAGCGGGGACAAAGGCCGCCATGTCGAGCGCATAGGACGAAAAGGTGACGATCGAGATCTGGTTGTTGGACAGATTACGCTGCTGCAGTTCCCCGTCGAGAAGCAGCAGTATGTTCGTCTCGCCGGAGGGCTGTATGATGCCGCTCTTGGCGTAATAGATCGCTTCCGTGCCCTCGGTCCTCGTGTCGGACAGGAAAATGCCGCTCAGCGCTCCGCCCGGCAGTTTTTCGTTGACCTGAACATACAGCCCGTTCTCGAGCCTCATGAAGGTGCCCGACCGTACGGCCACCGAAAACAGGTCGGATTGTGCCTGCGCCAGCACATCATAGAGCTTGCGGTTGGACCAGGGCTCGACGAAGTTGGAAATCAGAAGCACCAGCACCGAAAGCATCACCGACAGCGTCAGAATCGGTTTGAGCACGGTTACGGGTCTTGCACCTGCCGCTTCCACGACGACGAGTTCGCTGTCCGCGTTCATGCCGGCCAGCACCTGGCTGACGCCGATCAGCAGGGCGAATGGCGCCACGATAGAGACCATCGAGGGAATAATTGTCGCGGCCAGCATCATGAACGCGCCAAAAGCCTGTCCGGTGGTGGTCAGCACATCGATTCGGATCAACACCTGCGTCGTCATGACCAAGAGCGTCGCCGCCGTCAGCGACCAGAAGGTCAGTGACGCCATGCGCCGCAATATGTAACGTTCGATCTGCTTCATGTCGCCTTTTCCGGGCGGATCGTGCCGCGCCGTGGAGGTGTGCCGATTTGGGCCAACTGCGAGCTTTGCACCAGTCCCATTCAATCGCAAAATGGATAATCTGCGGCAAACGAACACGGTTAACCGTTTCTTGCACCGGCTGTGTCGCAAATGCAATTGCGCCTGGTTGCGGGGAACCGGGGCCATGACCCTTGCCTTCTGAAGCGAAAACGCCAAGATCGCCGCCAAGCCAAATCAGTTGAATTTTCATTGGAGCCGTCATGTCGATGAGCATTGAAGTCAGTTTTTCCAAGCCAGCCAAGGTGTCAGGGGGTCTTGTCGTCGCCACCGGGACGGTTTCAGAGCCGGTCTCCGAGGCTGCGCGCGCGGTCGATGCTTCGGCTCAGCTCGACAAGGCGGTCAAGATTGCCGGTTTTTCGGGCAAGGCCCTGTCGACAATGGATCTGCTGGCGCCATCGGCCTCTGCGGCCGACCGAATCGCGCTGCTGGGTCTGGGTGAGCCGGACAAGATGAACGCCCACGACTGGCTGCGCGCAGGCGGCAAGCTCGTCACGCTTGTTGGCAAGGCGGACAAGGTGACGGTGCTGCCGGGCGCCGATGGGCAGGTCTCTGCCGAGGCCGCCGCGGACCTGGCGCTCGGGATCCTGATGCGCGCCTACAGCTTTGACCTTTACAAGACGAAAAAGGGCGAGGACGACGACAAGTCGCAGCGCAAGGTCAAGGTCGTCATCCAGCACGAGGACGCAACTGCCTGCAAGAAGGCGTTCGCCAGCCGGCAGGCGGTGGCCGACGGCGTCGCGCTGGCGCGCAATCTGGTCAACGAGCCTGCCAATGTGCTCGGACCGGTCGAATTCGCCGAGCGCGCCAAGGCGCTCGAATCGCTGGGCGTCGAGGTCGAGGTTCTGACCGAAAAGGAAATGAAGAAACTCAAGATGGAGGCACTGCTCGGCGTGTCTCTCGGATCGGTCAGGCCGCCGCGGCTGGCGATCATGCGCTGGCAGGGCGGCAAGCCGAAGGACAAGCCCGTGGCCTTTGTCGGCAAGGGCGTGGTGTTCGACACCGGCGGCATCTCCATCAAGCCGGCAGCGGGCATGGAAGACATGAAGGGCGACATGGGCGGCGCGGCTGCCGTTACCGGTCTCATGCACACGCTTGCCGCCCGCAAGGCCAAGGTCAATGCGGTGGGCATCATCGGTCTGGTCGAGAACATGCCCGACGGAGCGGCACAGCGCCCCGGCGACATCGTTCGCTCCATGTCGGGCCAGACCATCGAGATCATCAACACCGATGCGGAAGGCCGGCTCGTGCTTTGCGACGCGCTGACCTACTGCCAGGAGAAGTTCAAGCCGGCGGCGATGATCAATCTCGCCACGCTGACCGGCGCGGTGATGGTGGCGCTCGGGCAGCACCATGCCGGGCTGTTCTCCAATGACGACGACCTCTCCGCCGCGCTGAGCAAGGCCGGTGAGACGACGCAGGAGCGTGTCTGGCGGCTTCCGCTCGGTCCGGACTACGACAAGATGATCGATTCCAAGTTCGCCGACATGAAGAACACAGGCGGACGCTATGCCGGATCGATCACCGCTGCGCAGTTCCTCAAGCGCTTTGTGGGGGATACGCCATGGGCGCATCTTGATATCGCGGGCACCGCAATGGGGTCTCCATCGACAGACATCAACCAGTCCTGGGCCTCGGGTTTCGGGGTGCGTCTGCTCGATGAGCTTGTTCGCGCCAATTACGAAGCCTGATCGGGCAGGGGATGACAGAGGTTCTGTTCTACCATCTGACCGAATCCCGGCTTGAGGACGCGCTGCCGCCGCTTCTTGAGAAAAGCCTGGAACGCGGGTGGCAGGTCTCGGTGCATCTTGGCAGCCAGGAACGGCGTGATGCGCTCGACGCGCATCTGTGGACGTTTCGCGAGGAGAGCTTTCTGCCCCACGGCACCGACGACGACGAACAGGCGGACCGGCAGCCGGTGCTTCTGACGTTGGCGCAGGAGCCCGCGAATGGCGCCTCCGTCCGGTTTGCAGCCGATGGCGCCGGAATGCCGGATCTTCAGGGCGTTGAGCGGCTTGTGCTGATGTTCGACGGTCACGACCAGGAACAGCTCGAGGCGGCGAGGGGACACTGGAAGACCCTCAAGTCGCAAGGTCATCAACTGACCTACTGGCAGCAGAGCGAGGACCGCCGCTGGCAGAAAAAGGCCTGAGCCTGCCCGCCTGTAATCGTGAGAGGCAGCACGCCCCTGCAGGACAAATCAAAAAGCCTCCCGGATCATGCCGGGAGGCTTTGCTGTGTCTGCGGGCCGCGGCGGCCTTGTCGCCGGAAGGCTTAAAACTCTTCCCAGCTATCCATGTCCACGGCGGCATTGCCGTGTGACTGCGGAGCGCGGTGCGCCGCGGATTTTGCCGGTGCCGGGCTGGAGGCGACAACGCGAGGACCGTTTGCGGGCTGTGCCGATCGGGCCGGACGGATATGTTCCTGTCCGGTTTTGAACTGGGCGATGAGCTCGAACAGTGACGCCGCTTCCTGAGCCAGGCTGTGGCTAGCGGCGGTAGATTCCTCGACCATCGCAGCGTTCTGCTGCGTGCCTTGGTCGATCGTGTTGACGGCGGTGTTGATCTCGGCGAGTCCGGTGGCCTGTTCCCGCGCGCCGAGCACGATGGCTTGGACATTCGAGTTGATCTGCTTGACCTGTTCGACGATGGCCGTGAGCGCTTCTCCGGTCTGGTCCACGAGAGAGACGCCGGATTTGACCTGATCGCCCGAAGCTGTGATCAGTTCCTTGATCTCCTTGGCTGCGGTGGCGGTGCGCTGGGCAAGTTCGCGAACCTCCTGGGCGACCACTGCAAAACCGCGACCTGCCTCACCGGCACGCGCCGCCTCGACGCCGGCGTTGAGGGCGAGGAGGTTGGTCTGGAAGGCGATGTCATCGATCACATTGATGATATTGGTGATGGCTTGCGAGGACTTCTCGATTTCCGCCATTGCCGAAACAGCTTTCGAGACGACTACGCCGGAGTTCTCCGCGTCAATCTTGGTCTTGCCGACCAGGTTGCCGGCTTCCTCGGCACGGTGGCTCGATTCCGAGACCGTTTTGGTCACCTCTTCAAGCGCCGCGGCGGTTTCCTCGACCGATGCGGCCTGGCTTTCGGTCCGCTTGCTCAAATCGTTGGCGGCGGCGCGGATTTCATCAGATCCCGATGCGATCGCGCTGGCATTGTTGGCAACCGACAGCATGGTCTGGCAAAGACGCGCGATTGCGCTGTTGAAGTTGACCCGCAACGGATCGAGATCTTCCTGGAAGGGCACCTCGATCTGTTGGGCGAGATCGCCTCCGGCCATGCGTTCAAGACCATCGGAAAGCACTTTGACGTTTTCTACACGCCGGCTCACATCCGTGGCGAACTTGACGATCTTGAAAACCCTGCCGTCTGCATCGAAGATCGGATTGTAAGAGGCTGAAATGTGGACCTGTTTCCCGCCCTTGCCGATACGTACAAATTCCTTGGCAATGAATTCTCCACGACCAAGTGTGCGCCAGAACTCGCCGTATTCGGCACTTGAAGAGAAGCTTGGTTCGCAGAACATGCTGTGATGCTTGCCCTGTATTTCCGGCAGGGTGTAGCCGAGAGTCTTGAGGAAATTTTCGTTGGCGGTGATGATCGTTCCATCGAGTTCGAATTCGATCATGGCCTGCGCCCGCGAGATCGCGTCGATCTTGCCTGCGTCCTCGGCCGATTTGATCTTCTGGGCTGTGATGTCGGTCGCGAACTTGACCACCTTGTAAGGCTTGTTGCCGCGAAACACCGGATTGTAGCTGGCCTCGATCCAGATCTCGTTGCCGCCCTTGCCGATGCGCTTGTACTGTGCCCGGAAAAACTTGCCTTCACCAAGGCTTTTCCAGAATGCCTTATACGCATCGCCGCCAGCTTCAGCCGGTTCAATAAACATCCGGTGGTGCTGGCCCTTTATTTCGGACAAGTCGTAGCCCATGGCCTGGCAGAAGTTCTCGTTTGCAGTGACAATCGTGCCGTCGAGTTTGAACTCGATGACAGCTTGAGACTTGTTCAAGGCCTCCAGTACAGCTTTCGCGTCAGTATTTCCCAATCCCAACATGATCTTTTCCCTTAGGCATGGCGCGAAGAGGTGGACTGCAGGTCGACAAGCTTCGTGCAATGGTCAGTTTCGATAGTTCGATTTTTGAGGGTTGGATGTTTACGGACGGTAAATTTTTCCAAGGAAACGAACGTTTTTTGCGCATTTTGCGCAGATCTTGTCATTTTGTTTGCCTGCTGCGATCTAGGCGTGATAGATCCGATTCGGATCAGCTGTTGATTGTTGTTGGCGATAATGACGAAAAAAACTGAACTGCAACTCGAATTCCGCGAAGAAGCGGAATCGGCGGAAATCCACACCATATTCGAAAGCGCCGGGCTGAGCGTGCAATATTCTCGACTGATGTTGCCGGCTGAATATGAGTTCAGTTGGGATGGCGGAACCCACTATCTCGCCCACCACGATCTCGTTCTCCTGGACGGCGAAATGGAGGTTGTCGGGGAAAAAAAGGTCCCCGGCGGCGACATTCGGGACCTGATGACCTTCGTTCCGGCCGGGCAGGCAATCAAAGGGTGGGCAAAGCCCGCAAACCGTTTGAACGCATTCACCGTCGTGTGTTTCGATCCGAATGCAATGGAAGAGGAGTTGCAGCACGAGTTCAACGGGTTCGAGGCTCGGCCGCAGATCTATTTCCAGGACGAAGATCTTGGAGCGACGATGCGTAAGCTGGGGCGTCTCATGGCGGATCAGAGCGCACCGGCGTCCAGAGTCTATGCTGAAACCATGGGACTTGCGGCCGTACTGGAAATGTACCGGATTTCAACCAGGGCTCCAGAGCCGGCCATACAGGGTGCTGCCGGGACATTGAGCAATGCGCAGTGCAGGCTTGTCCAGGGTTATATTGAAGAAAATCTCGCGACCGATATCGGTCTGGATCAGATCGCATCGGTATGCGGCCTGACCCGGTTTCATTTTTCGCGGGCCTTCAAGGCAAGCTTCGGCGTGCCCCCTTACCAGTACGTGAACCTGAGGCGCGTTGAGAAGGCAAAGCAGATCCTGGCAACGACCGGTTTGCCGGTCAGCAGCGTGGCCGAGGCCTGCGGCTTCAACAGCGTGAGCCAGTTCGGGCGAACCTTCCGGGGCTTTGTCGGCCAAACGCCGTTGGCGTTCCGCAAAAACGCCTGACGCCATGTTCGTTCCGATTCGCGGTCCGGACTGTTCCGCTTGCGAGACGGGGCCGGATTGAGCGCTCGGCTCGACGCTACTCCGCCGCTTCGGCGTCCTCGACCTCGCTGGTCAGGTCCAGCCATTGCTGCTCCGCCCGTTCCAGCTCAGTCGCGCGTTCGGCGCGCTGCTTTGATTTCTGGGCGATCTTGTAGGGCGCATCGGCGAACTGCGCGGGATCCGAAAGTTCCGCGTCGAGCGATTGGACCTGTTTCGTGAGCCGCGCCACCTGCGCCTCCAGATCCTTTATCTGTTTCTTGATCGGCGCCAGGCTGGCGCGCTGTTCTGCCGCCTGCTTGCGCTTTTCGGCTTTCGAGTTTGTATCGCCCTCAGCCGATTTCTTGGCGCGTCCCGAAGTGCCCACCACTTCGTTGCGGTAATCCTCCAGATCGCCATCGAACGAGCTGACAGTTCCATCGCGCACGATCCAAAGCCGGTCGACGGTGGCTTCGATGAGATGCCTGTCATGGGAGATCAGGATCACGGCGCCGGGAAAATCGTTGAGGGCCCGGATCAGTGCTGCGCGGCTGTCGATGTCGAGATGGTTGGTCGGCTCGTCGAGAATGATCAGATTGGGGGCGTCGAACGTGGCAAGCCCCATGAGCAGCCGCGCTTTCTCGCCGCCCGAGAGATCCTTGGCCGGGGTGTTCATCTTCTCCGCGGTCAACCCCATCTGCGCCACACGGGCGCGCACCCGCGCCTCGGGCGCGTCGGGCATGAGCGCGCGCACATGCGCGACCGACGATTCATTCGGCCTGAGGTCATCCATCTGGTGCTGCGCGAAGAAGCCGGTCTTGAGCTGCGGGGCCAGCCTCAATCTGCCGCCCTCGGCTTCGAGCCGTCCCGCGATGAACTTCGCGAAGGTCGATTTGCCGTTGCCGTTCGAGCCGAGCAACGCGATCCGGTCGTCGGCGTCGATCCTCAGATCCAGTCCCTTGAGCACCGGCGCGCCCGGCGTGTATCCGACGGCGCCGTCCTCCACCGCGATGATGGGGGAGGCAACGCCCCGGTCGGGACGCGGAAAGGTGAAACCGCGCACATTGCTTTCGATCACCGCGTCGACGGTGCCCATCTTTTCGAGCGCCTTGAGCCGCGACTGGGCCTGCCGGGCCTTCGACGCCTTGGCGCGGAACCGCTCGACAAACGCCTCCATGTGCTTGCGCGCGGCAAGACTTTTTTCGCGCGCCTTCATCTGGTGTTCGTCACGTTCGGCCTTCTGGCGTTCGAACTGGTCGAAGCCGCCGCGGTAGAAGGTCAGCTTCTTCTGGTCGAGATGAACGATGGCATTGGCCGCGGTGTTGAGCAGGTCGCGGTCATGGCTGATGATCAGCACAGTGTGCGGGTAGCGGCGGATATAGTCCTCGAGCCAAAGCGTGCCTTCGAGATCGAGATAGTTCGTCGGCTCGTCAAGCAGCAACAGATCGGGTTCGGCAAACAGCACAGAGGCAAGTGCGACGCGCATCCGCCACCCGCCTGAAAAGCTCGAGGCGGGCCGGAGTTGAGCTGCCTGGTCAAAGCCGAGGCCGGCAAGGATTGACGCGGCCCGCGCTTCCGCCGAATGGGCATCGATGTCGACCAGCCGCGTCTGGATTTCGGCGATGCGGTTGGGATCGGTGGCGGTCTCGGCTTCCTTGAGAAGCTTGCTGCGTTCCAGATCGGCGCGCAGGACGATTTCGATCAGCGCGGTCTCTTCCGACGGCGCTTCCTGGGCCACCTGACCCATCCGCGTGTTCTTCGGGATCGAGACATGGCCGGTCTCGCTCGCCATCTCGCCGGTGATGATGCGGAACAGTGTTGACTTGCCCGCGCCGTTGGGGCCGACCAGCCCGGCCTTCACGCCCGCCGGCAGCGCCAGCGAGGCATTGTCAATCAAAAGCCGGCCGGCGATGCGTGCGGAAAGGTCTGTAATCGTAAGCATGGCGGCTTCTTGGCCGGAAGCAGATCGATTTGCAAGCGCAGATGGGGGGAAGCGGCCCAACTTGCCGGCAATTCCCCTCATGCGAAGCTTGCGGTGTGGTGGCCGGGCAACGCAACCGGACAAGGGCGCCGGGCTGGCGGCCGGTCCGCCGACAGTTCTAGTCGAGTGTGATCATCGCCTTGATCAGGCCGGTCTTGTCATGGGCCCAGCGCGGCAGGTCGGCGGTCACGGTCTCGAAATCGGTTCGGTGCGTGATGATCCGGTCAAGCGGAACGTCACCGGATTTGAGCGCGGCGATGACTGTTCGGAAATCTTCCGACGTTGCGTTCCGGCTGCCGATCAGGCTCATTTCGCGCTTGTGGAACTCCGGGTCGGAGAAGGACACGGTCTCGGTGACCACGCTGACGAGCACGTAGCGGCCGCCATGGGCGACGCGGGCAAAGCCCGACTGGATCGAGGCGAGATTGCCGGTCGCATCAAACACCGCATCGAACCCTTCGCCTTCGGAGATCCGGTTGACCTCGGCATCGGTGTCGGCGCCGACCAGAATAGGCTGGCATCCTCCGGCAATGCCGCAGGCTTCCTCGAGCCGCGCCGGATCGAGATCGAGGATCGAAACCTCGGCGCCCGCAAGGCGGGCGAAGATCGCCACGCCGAGTCCGATCGGACCGGCTCCGGCGACAAGAACCTTTTCGCCCGCGGAAGCGCTGCCGCGCCTGACCGCGTGCGCGCCGATTGCCAGGAACTCCACGGTCGCGCAGGCATCGAGGGACAGTCCGTCTGACGCCACCAGATTGCCTTCGGGCAGACAGATTTCCTCGCACATGCCGCCGTCGCGATGCACGCCGAGGACGGCAATCGCTGTGCAGCAGTTCGGTTTGCCGTTGCGGCAGGCGCGGCAGGACCCGCACGACAGATAGGGATTGACGATCACATGGTCGCCGGCGGAGAAGGCGCTGTCGGGACCGGTTTCAAGCACTTCCGCTGCGAGCTCATGGCCCATGACCCGCGGATAGGCGAGGAACGGATGCTTGCCCTCGAAAATGTGAAAATCGGTGCCGCAGATTCCCACCCGCCTGATTTTGACACGGACCTCGCCGTCCCCTCGGGACGGCCGTTCGATCCCGCGGATCTCCAGTTCTCCGGGGTTGGTGCATGCAACGGTTTTCATCAGGGACATCTTGGTGGCGGCTCCGCAGGCTTAGGTGTTCTTTGGGAGCGGCGACTTTGATCAAACATCCCGCTCCGGGCAAGCCCTCCGGCAAAAAACGCCCATCGAAACATGTTGATGCGAAATTGAAGAGGCGGCAGGTGACAAACGGGCCCTGATCCTCCATGACCAGACGGTTTTCAGTCGAATGGAGCCATCATGAGCATTGTCCTGCACGAACTTGTCGGCGCCGACGCTGCGCGTCCCTTCAGCCCGCACTGCTGGAAAGCGGTGATGGCGCTCGCCCACAAGGGGCTTGATTTCGAACGCAACCCTGTCTGCTTCACCGAGGTTCCTAAGGTTGAGGATGGAGTGTCGAAGACGCTGCCTGTCATTCGCGACGGGTCAAAGGTTGTTGCCGACAGCTTCCTGATCGCGGACTATCTTGAGGAAGCCTACCCCGACCAGCCAACCTTATTTGGCGGGGAGGGTGGGCAGGCGCTGGCGCGTTTCGTCGAGTCATGGACGCAATCCACATTGCACCCGGCTCTCAACGTGATCGCGCTCGCCGAAATCAACGACCTTCTGGCCCCGGACGACCAGGCCTATTTCAAACCGAGCCGCGAAACCCGGTTGGGCATGACCTTCGAAGAGGTCGCCGAACGCCGCGAGGCCCAGATCGAGGGATTCTCGGCAAAGCTGACGCCGTTGCGCGTGATGCTGAAGTCGCAGCCCTGGATCGGCGGCTCGTCGCCGCTGTTTGCCGATTACATCGTCTTCGGCGCGTTGCAGTGGGTGAGGGTGGTCTCCAGCGCCCGGTTGCTCGAGACCGGCGATCCGGTGCATGACTGGTTCGAGCGCTGCCTGGAATTGCATGACGGATTGGGGCGCTCGGTCCCGGCCGCGGGCTGATCCCGCTTCAAGCGCCGACGAGCAGCGCCGCAACGGCGGCCACGAACATCAGCAGCCCCAGCCCCCAGTCGAGGTGGCGACGGTGCCAGCCCGATGCGAGGTATTCGCAGCCCGACCAGCCAGCAGCCGCCCACAGGCTTAGCCCGGTCGCCGTGAGAAGCACCAGACCGGCAAAGGCGGCGGCCAGCGTCATCGATCCGCTGAGCGCCGATCCGGCGAGGAAGAAGACCACGGCCCAGCTTTCGAGGCTCTTGAGATACTGGACGGGAAGGGCGGAGCGGACTGCTCCCGCCTGCTGCTGCCATGGACTGCCCGGATCGGCCATATAGCGGGTCAGGCCGGACAAGGCCAGGAGGAGCGACGCCAGCACCATGGATGTGCCGCTCATCCATGGCGGCAACAGGTAAAGCATGCCAAGGGCCAGCGCGAACATCGAAAGCCAGCCGCAAATGCTCAGGATCATGCCATCGATCACCGGCTTGAAGGATTTCCCTGCCCCAGCCGTCAACATCGCGTTGTTTTGCGGGGCAAACCCGAAAACCGCGACCGCGACAACTCCGGAAACGATCACCGCGTCAGCCATTCATTGAGCCTACAATGCAATCGGGATTGTTCCAAGTCACCACACGCGCCGTGCTCTCGGCCGGAACAAACATCAAATCACATTCGGCACGCCGACATGCGGATGCCGGAGCCCCTTGCGGATGACAGGGCATGCGGCTATTTAGGCCGCAACCCGGGACCGGAACCCGTCCGGCCCGGATTTTTGCACCCTGATTTCCCCGCATTTCGCGGGCTACCGCTCAAGGAAAGAGACCCATGGCGACTGAACGCACATTTTCGATGATCAAGCCAGACGCGACCAAGCGCAACCTCACCGGCGCCATCACCAAGATGCTTGAAGACGCAGGCCTCCGGGTTGTCGCATCCAAGCGCGTGTGGATGAGCCTGCGCGAAGCCGAAGGCTTCTACGCCGTGCACAAGGATCGTCCGTTCTTCGGCGAACTGACCGAATTCATGTCGTCCGGCCCGACCATCGTCCAGGTTCTCGAAGGCGAAAACGCGATTGCGAAGAACCGCGAAGTGATGGGCGCGACCAACCCGGCCGATGCTGCGGACGGCACTATCCGCAAGGCATTCGCGCTGTCGATCGGCGAAAATTCGGTGCACGGCTCCGATGCGCCGGAAACCGCTGCCGAGGAAATCGCCTACTGGTTCGCCGGCACCGAAATCGTCGGCTGATTCCGGTTCAATGCGCGGCCGGTCGTCCGTCTGCGCACCAAGACAAGAAAAGGCGGCCGCGAGGCCGCCTTTTTCATTACTGCCTCAGGCTTCGGCCGCATATGCGGCCATGAGCCGAGGCAAGTCCTCCATCGACGGAAAACCTTCGAAGCTATGCTTGGCAGGAGTTGACGCCCAGGGGAGCTTTTCGGCGGTCATGGTTTCCATGAACGGTTTGAACCATGACGGATCCGAAAGCAGCGTCGGGCGGACATTGACGAAGTCATCGATGCCTTCGATGCAGGTGAAAACCCAGCTCATGCATTCCGGACAGAAATGATGTTGCAGCTGCGGCCCCTTAAGGCCGCCGACCACGGTCTCCCCATCTGTGACGGCGAAGCCTTCCGCCGGCATCATCGCCGTGAGTGAGAATGCGCTGCTGCTCATGCGCTGGCAGCCGGTGCAATGACAGGCCGCGGTGATCAGGGGCGGCGTTGTGATCTCGATCTTGACCTGCCCGCACCGGCAATGGCCCGACATCGGAAGTTCAGGCGGATTGTATGTCATGTCCTCACCTTCTGATGGACGGTGTGAAAGGAATCGTGTGTTTCGGTGTAAAGGTTGGTGTCTCGTGGCGATCCAATGGCGGACGATCAGGTCTGCTCCGGCAGGCTCCAGTCGATAGCGTCGAGGCCGTTTTTCTCCAAGAACGCATTGGCCCTGGAGAAGTGCCTGCAGCCGAGAAATCCCCTATGCGCCGACAGCGGCGAGGGGTGCGGCGCGGTCAGCACCAGATGCCGCGTCCGGTCGACGAATGACGCCTTCTTCTGCGCGTAGGAACCCCACAGCATGAAGACCACCGGATGATCGAGGCCGTTGACCTTGCCGATCACCTGATCGGTGAACCGTTCCCAGCCGCGTCCCTGATGCGAGGCGGCAAGGCCACGCTCTACGGTCAGCACGCTGTTGAGCAGAAGCACGCCCTGCTCAGCCCAATGTTCCAAAAAACCGTGCCGTGGCGGCTTGATGCCGAGATCGTCCTCGATCTCCTTGTAGATGTTGACGAGCGATGGCGGCACCCGGACACCGGGACGGACCGAGAAACACAAGCCGTGCGCCTGTCCGTCGCCGTGATAGGGGTCCTGACCCAGGATCACCACCTTGACCCGGTCAAGCGGCGTCAGGTCGAGCGCGCGGAAATATTCGGAGCCTCTCGGGAAGATCGCCTTTCCGGTTGCATGCTGCTCCTTCAGGAAAGCCTTCAGCTCCGCCATGTAGGGGCTGTCGAATTCACCCTTGAGCGCAGCCTTCCAGCTCTCCTCCAACCGGATTTCACTCATTCCGGTTCCCTCCAGCGACCTTTCGCCCGGTCGTCGGCATCCTTGGCGGAGACCCATTCGCCCATGCCACCACCCGCCAGGTGCTCCTTCTTCCAGAACGGCGCGTCGGTCTTGAGAAAATCCATGAGAAACGAGGCGCCGTCGAAGGCGGCCTGGCGGTGCGATGCCGTCGCGACCACCAGTACGATATTGCCGCCCGGCGCGATCTTGCCGAAACGATGGATCGCGGTGATGCCCAGCAGCGAGAAGCGTTCCACGGCCTTTTCGGCGATGGCGCGGATCGCGCGTTCGGCCATACCCGGATAGTGCTCGAGTTCGAGGCTCGACAAACGGCCGTCCTCGTCGCGGCAGAGACCAGAGAAGCTGACTACCGCGCCGGTGTCCGCGCGGCCTTCGGTCAGGGCCGCGATTTCTGCCGCAATGTCAAAATCATCGCGTTGGATGCGCACCGTGACGCTGGCGGCCGGCTGCGCGTCGCTGTCGCCGCGTCCGGCCATCTCAGCCGCCGGTCATCGGCGGAAACAGGGCGATTTCCCTTGGTTCTCCGATGGCCTCGTCGTGATCGGCATGTTCCTCGTCAATGGCAGCGCGGATCACGCCGGGTACCGAGAACACCGCCTCGTAGTCTTCGCCGAGCGTTGAAAGGTGGGCAATCAGATCGCCGACCGTCTTGACGCTGTCGGGCAGGTCAAGTTCTTCCGATCCCTTGCCGAGGCGTTCCCGCACCCAGGCGAAATAGACAATGCGTGTTTTCATTCATCCACCACATGCCGAAGTCCGGCGCGGAAATAGTCGTAACCGGTGTAAATCGTAATCACCGCCGCCACCCACAGCAATCCGATGCCGGTTTCGGTGGTATAGGGCAGCACCTTGTCGCCCGCGGGACCTGCGAGCAGAAAGCCAAGCGCCACCATCTGCAGGGTGGTTTTCCATTTGGCGATCCAGGTCACCGGCACCGATACCTTGAGGGCGGCGAGGTATTCGCGCAGGCCCGAGACCAGGATCTCCCGGCACAGGATGATGATCGCCGCCCAGATCGACCAGCCGGCGATGGTTCCGTCCGCGGCAACCAGCAACAGGATCGAGGCGACCAGAAGCTTGTCGGCGATCGGATCGAGCATCCGGCCGATATTCGAGGTCTGGTCCCAGGCCCGGGCGAGGTACCCGTCGAGGAAATCCGTGATCGAAGCTATGAAGAAAATCGCCAGCGCCGACCAGCGCGCAAAATCCGAACCGTGAAGTCGTCCCTCTATGAAAAAGCACAACACAATCAGGGGGACAGCCAGAATCCGGCCATAGGTCAGCAGATTGGGAATGTTGAGTGCCGGCGACGCCATGGAGAACCCTGTCGAATGATTTGCCGCAAGATGCGCGGGAGCGGCCTCTCAGGTCAACCTTTCTAACAGCGATAGCTGCGCTTTGCGTGCAAAATGGCTGCGTTGTTTTCCCGCATCACCGCTTGTCGTCGTGAAAGTGATTGTAGATCAGTTCCGCCATGGCCTCGGAGATCCCCTCTACATTGACCAGATCATCGATGCCCGCGCGTGAAACCGCCTTGGCTGTGCCGAAATGATGCAACAGAGCGCGCTTTCGCGCAGGGCCGATTCCACCGATCTCGTCGAGCGGGTTCTTCACCATGTCCTTCTTGCGGCGCGCCCGGTGCGAGCCGATGGCGAAACGGTGCGCCTCGTCGCGCAGCCGCTGGACGAAATAGAGCACCGGATCGCGCGGCGGCAACGTGAAGTCCGGCTTGCCTTCCATGAAAAAGCGTTCGCGCCCCGCCTCGCGGTCCATGCCCTTGGCGATGCCGATGGCTGTCACCTTGCCGGTAATGCCGAGTTCCTCGAAGATCTTCCGGACCGCGCTCATCTGGCCCTTGCCGCCGTCGATCAGCACCAGATCCGGCCATGCAGGCATTCCGGATGCCGGTGCTGCGTCCGCATCCTCCTGGGTGTCGTCGTCGGGCCCCTCATTGCCATGATCCTTGATCAGGCGTGAGAACCGCCGTTGCATGACCTCGCGCATCATGCCGAAGTCGTCGCCGGGGGTGATGTCGGTCGATTTGATGTTGAACTTTCGGTACTGGTTCTTTGCGAAGCCCTCGGGGCCGGCGACGATCATGCCACCCACCGCGTTCGTGCCCATGATGTGGGAGTTGTCGTAGACCTCGATGCGCCGGGGCGGACGGGGAAGGCCAAAGGTTTCCGCCACGCCCTCGAGCAGCCGGGCCTGGCTCGCGGTTTCGGCCAGGTGACGGCCATGGGCCTCGCGCGCATTCGACAGGACATGCTCGACGAGTTCGCGCTTTTCGCCGCGCTGTGGCTCGGCAATGATCACCTTGCGCTCGGTTCTCACCGAAAGCGCTTCGGCCAGCAGCGGCCGGTCGGCGAAATCGTCCGAGACCAGGATCATGCGCGGAGCCGGCTTGTCGTCATAGAACTGGCCGATGAAGGCGCCGAGGATCTCGCCGGATGAAAGTGCGGGATCCGCCTTGGGGAAATAGGCCCGGTTGCCCCAGTTCTGCCCCGTGCGGAAGAAGAACACCTGAATGCAGGCCATGCCGGCATCGTGATGGATGGCAAAGACATCGGCTTCCTCCACTGTCTGCGGATTGATGCCCTGATGGCTTTGCACGTGGCTAAGTGCCGAGAGCCGGTCGCGATAGACGGCTGCGCGTTCGAAGTCTAGATCCTCCGACGCATCCTGCATGGCTTTGGACAATTGCGACTTGACCGTCTGGCTCTTGCCCGAAAGGAAGGCCTTGGCCTCTGACACAAGCCGCTGATATCCCTCTGCATTGATCTCGCCGGTGCAGGGACCCGAGCAGCGCTTGATCTGGTAAAGCAGGCACGGCCGGGTGCGGCTGTCATAGACACTGTCGGTGCAGGTGCGCAGAAGAAACGCCCTCTGCAGGGCATTGATCGTTCGCCCGACCGCACCAGCCGAGGCGAAGGGGCCGAAATATTGGCCTTTTCGCGAGCGCGCGCCGCGATGCTTGAAGATCGCAGGCGCCTCGTGATCTCCGGTCACAAGGATATAGGGGAACGACTTGTCGTCGCGCATCAGCACGTTGAAGCGCGGCTTCAACCGCTTGATCAGATTGGCCTCGAGCAGCAGCGCCTCGGTCTCGGTGCGCGTGGTGACGAACTCCATGTTCGCCGTCTGGGTGATCATCCGCGTGATGCGGTTGGAATGCCCGCGACCCTGCGCGTAGTTCGTCACCCGCTTCTTGAGGCTGCGCGCCTTGCCGACATACAGAACGTCACCGGCATCGTTCATCATCCGGTAGACGCCGGGCTGATTGGGCAGATGCTTGACGAAGGCCTGGATCACCTCTGCGCCCTTCAGGCCGGGCGTGGCGATCGGGCTTTCGTTCCACTCGATCGCCGCGACATCGGCGATCACGACAGGCGAGGGGGCCACTTCGTCGACCGCATCTTCCTCTTCGTCGGAATCGGTCTCGTCATAGATCACGCCCCCGTCTGCCTGTGCTGCGGTTTTGTCCGACTTGGGCGATGTTGGGTTTGGCGTGCGAGTCATTGCGCGATCTTATCAGCTTGAGTGCCTCCGGGTGCAAGCGTGGAGGACAGCTGAAGTCATTTGGCGTCAACGACTGCGCTTATCAAGGAGGATGGCACCACATGCCGATGGTTGGACCCGGACAGTTCGGGGGCGTGTGGAAGGCTATCAGTTGAACAGCTGCATGATGCTTTGCGAGCTGTTGTTCGCGATGGAGAGCGCCTGAATGCCGAGTTGCTGTTGGGTTTGCAGCGCTTTCATCCGTGTGGAAGCCTCGTTCATGTCTGCATCAACCAGACGGCCGACGCCTGACTCGATCGAATCCCTCAACCTGCCGACAAAGTCGCTTTGCATATCTACGCGAGATTTGAGTGCTCCCATGTTCGAAGCAACGTCCGTCATCCGCTGGATCATTGCATCCACGGTCTTGACCATGTCCTCGACCGCAGCTGATGTGGTCGAGTTGTCCAGCACCATCTCCACGGTAGAGCCCGGGTTCGTTGCGCCCTTGAATAGGACATAGGCTGCGCCGGCCCCAACGGATGTGGCAAACGCATCGCTGGTCAGAACCCCGTACTCGCCCTGTCCGCCATTGTCGACGAGGTAGTTGATGCCGGTGATGCCCATACCGGTGGTAATGTCGTAGGTGATCGTTCCCACCGAAATCAGGCCGCTGGCATCTCGCGTGAACGATCCCACCATCTGCTTGTCGGCTGAATCAGCGGCGGTGTTCCACTCCAGCCAGTTCTCGCCGTTGAAGGTGGAGGAGTCGACGATGGAACGCAGCTGGTTCTTGAGCTCGGTAAGCTCCTTGTTGACCTTGGTCTTGTCGACGCCGGGTTCGCGTGCCACCAGCAGCTTCGCCTTGACCTCGTCCATGACCTCGATTGCCGCGTCCATTCCGGTGTAGGCCGTGTCAAGTTTCGCCGCCCCGAGCGCCATGGCATCCTCGACTGCCGAGAGTGCCGAATTGTCCGAGCGCATGGTTGTCGCAATCGACCAGTAGGCGGAATTGTCGGCCGCGGTTTCGACCCGGTAACCGCTCGAGATGTTCGATTGCACCGTTTCCATCTGGGAATTTATGGAACGCAGCGTCTTCAGCGCTGACATGGCGGCTATATTGGTCGCGATACTCGTCATGGGACTCTGTAACTCGTGATGTGGCAACCACTGGGACACCTTGCAGCGGCGTGCCTGACCGAGCCACAGTAGAGAGAAACTGGTAAACCAGTGCTTAATTGACCCCAAAAAAGCCCGGTAAAATATTAGCTTAGCCGAAGCTAAGGCGACCTGGCCATCAGTCCGGGCTGGCGGCGTTAACGGCGGATACAGCGCTCATTCACTTACGCCTTTCACGTCCGGTGTTTCCCAGGCGAGGTGCTGGCCACCGTCGAGCGCGATCATCTGCCCGGTGATCGAGCGGTTGTCGTAGAGATAGCGCAGGGTCGCTCCGAACTCGGACAGGTCCGGACCACGCTTGAGCAGCACCGCCTGGGCCTGCCTGTCGAAATCACCCGACTTCTGCCGTTCGTTGGCGAGCGTTGGCCCGGGTCCGATTGCATTGACCCGGATTCTGGGCGCCAGGGCCTGAGCCAGCGTCTGGGTCGCGGTCCAGAGTGCGGATTTCGACAATGTGTAGCTGAAGAATCGGGGTGTGAGTTTCCAAACACGCTGGTCGATCATGTTGACGATAAGCCCCGACTGCTCTTCGGGAAGCCCGTTGGCCATCGCCTCGGCGAGCACCGATGGGGCCTTCACGTGCAGTGCAAAATGCAGGTCGAACAGCTCGGCGTCGAAGTGCCGGGCGTCGTCACTCTTGAACACAGAGGCGTTGTTGACGATCAGGTCGGGTGAGCCGAGTTCTTCGGTCACGTCGGCATGAAGCCTGCGGATCTGTTCGATGTCCGTAAGGTCTGCAATGAAGACCGCTGCGGTGCCGCCGCTCTCGCGAATGTCGCTGGCGGTTTCCTCCGCCTCTCCGACTGAACTGCTGGCATGAATGGCCACCTTGAAGCCATGGGCGGCGAGATCCATCGCCATCGCCCGGCCGATGCGGCGCGCGGAACCTGTAACAAGTGCGATTTTGCTTCTGTCGCTCATCGATATCCCGGTGTCTGGAAGGATCCGGTGCTTCACCCCGCGCCGCTGGCGCGGGAATCATGCGTTGGATCAGAATACAGACAGGATATAGGCGGCAAACGCGGCAAGCATAGCCGCGCCACCCAGCTTTTTGATTGGAATGTTCCAGTGGGCCAGACCCACAACCAGCAGGCTGACGGCAAGCATCACCCACATGTCGATATTGATGATGCGATCATCGACATCAAGCGGCAGTATGACGGCGGTTCCGCCCAGAATCAGCCCCATGTTGAAGATGTTGGATCCCACGACGTTTCCGATCGCGACGGCGGCGGACTTGCGCCAGGCCGCCATCACAGATGTCACCAGTTCAGGCAGCGAGGTTCCGATCGCAACGATGGTCAGCCCGATGGCCGTTTCGCTGGCCCCGAGCATTCTCGCGATCTGGGACGCGCCTTCCACCGTCAGCCACGCGCCGAGCGGAAGGCCAACCATGCCGCCGATGATGAACGTCCATGTCTTCCAGTTTTCCTGCGGAAGATTGGCGACTTCGTCATGATAATCGTGAAGGTCGACCGGGCCGCAATGCCGCGCGGCATTGATCTGCCAGCCAAGATAGAGCGCGATGATGGCGAGAAGCGCCAGCCCGTCGAGCCGGCTCAGGCCGTTGCCCGCCGACATCATCGCCATCAGCACCAGGGTCATGACCACCATGACCGCCAGTGAAATCCCGATCCCGTCCTCCCGGCAATAAATCGCCATCAGCAATGCCGGTGCACCGAGAACCAAGAGCACATTGGCAATGTTGGAACCGACCACGTTGCCGATCGCGATTCCCGAGACGCCGTCGTAAGCGGCCTGAAGCGAGACGAACAATTCGGGCGCCGAGGTTCCGAATGCCACAATCGTTAATCCGATGATCAGCGGATCGATCGACAATTTCTCCGCAAGCGCCACCGCCCCCCTGACCAGATAGTCCCCCGCAAACACAAGGACGACGAGGCCCGCTATCAGGGTCAGAATGCTCAACATGCCGGGGAACAACGCTCTTTGGATGATGGAAAGTCCGGTTCCATATAGGTCGGAATGGGAGCTGCGCAATGGAGCATGTGCGGGCCTGCAGGAAAAATGTGGCCCAAAAGCAACAGCTTCGGCCGCCATGTTTCCGCCGCTGTGTTTTCACAATCCCGCTGCTGCGGTGCCGCAATCGACAGCCATCTTTGCCAGCGTTGGGGGAACGAAATCAGCTTTCCCGCATTCTGCTGCTGACCACCGGTCATCGGCCGATCTACGGGAAAAGACCCAAACCAAGGAGTAACACATGCGTATTCGTAAACTGGCACTGCTGGCCGCAGCTCTCTCCGTGCCGCTCGCCACCCCCGTGCTGGCAGCGGACGCCATCCTGGAACAGCCACCCGAAGCGCCGATCGCGGACGTTGCGCCGCAGACTTATGTCTGGTCGGGCGGATATGTCGGCGGTTACGGGCAATATCAGTGGGGCGAATTCAGCGCGCTTCCCGGCCAGGGCGCGGACGCCTTCGGCGGTGGTGTCTATGGCGGCTACAACTGGCAGCGGGACCAGATCGTCTATGGTCTGGAAGCGGATCTCGGCTATTCGGGCGCCGATGCCACGGTTGGCGGCGTGACCGCGGAGCAGGGCATCAACGGCTCGCTGCGTGCGCGTCTGGGCTATGACATCAACCCGTTCATGGTCTACGCCACCGGCGGTATCGCGGCCACCAATGCTGAAGTCACGGCACCAGGCGGGTCGGACAGCAACACACATCTGGGCTGGACTGCCGGTGCCGGTGCCGAGGCATTCGTGACCGACACCATCACCACCCGGATCGAGTATCGTTACTCCGACTATGAGTCGCAGAACTACAACATCGGCGGCGCCAATGTGTCGTCCGGTTTTGACGATCACTCGGTGCGTCTGGGTATCGGCATGAAATTCTGATCCGCCCATCCGGATTGGAATTCGCGAAAGGCCCGGGCGGGAAACCGCCCGGGCCTTTTGGCATTCAATAATCCAAGATGAATTCAGGCCCAGCCCAGTGAGCTCGAAAGCACGTAGGCGGCCCAGATTCCGTTGGATGTAAGAAGGCAGAACACCGCGAAAGAGCCGAGATCCTTGGCGTGTTCGGCCATCTTTGAATACCCGGGCGATGCGTGATCGGTCATTTCCTCGATCGCCGTGTTCAGCGCTTCAATCGAAATCGTGATCAGATAGAGCAGGGTCGCGCCGACATAGCCCCACAGCGGCGCTCCCGCCATGGCGAAAACCACCATGAGCCCTGCGAAAGCCGTGGTCTCATGCCGGAATGCCGTTTCCAGCCATAACCTGCGCACACCGCCGGCGGAATAACGCGCCGCGGCGAACACATGGTTCAGCCCGGTCTGCTTGTCCGGGCGCAGGCTCACGCTTTGGGCCGCATCGCGTCGAGTTCGGGAAAGTTGACGCCGAACTTGGCGCTCCAGCGCTTGAGCTTCGGACGTCCGCGTTCCCATTGGCCGGGAAACCGCAAAGCCAGATAACCAATCATCGCGGCCAGAGCCAAATGGCCGCCATTGGGTGTCTTCGGCAGGCGCGGCAGGTTGGCTTCGAGATGATCAAGGCCCCGGGTTGCCTTGGTCCACTGCTTGTCGATCCACTCCTGATGAACGATTTCGGCCGGCCGGAACCGGCGTTCGTACATGATCGCCAGCAGGCAGTCGCAGATACCGTCGCACAACGCCTCAAGCACTTCGGCTTCGGTGCGTTTGGCCGCATTGCGCGGATAAAGCCGTTTGGCGCCCGAACGGTCGAGATACTGCATGATGGCGCGGCTGTCGAAGATGGCCTGCCCCTCGTCGGTGACCAGCGTCGGGATCTTGCCGAGCGGATTGTTGTCGACCAGCTCGGATGGCGCGGCGGTGGTGTCGGTCAGGATGGCCTCGGCGTCCAGGCCTGCGAGATGCGCGCCCATGCGCACCTTGGCGGAATAGGGGGAGGCAGGCGAATAGAGGATCTTCATGGCAGAGGTCTTTCGTGGGTTTGACAACAGATTTCGGCGCAGTGGCCTCAGCCCGGTTCGGGAACGTCAAGGCCGTTGCGCGTACAGCCCTTCCGGTCGACCTCCGGGCAATCGCGAAAGCCCAAAGTCGTCGAGAGGCAAATCCGGATTTCGCGCAGCATGCCGCGCTCGCATTTGACGGCGATCCCCTCTCGGCTCAGGCCGGGATTGGCAGCGACAAAAGCGTCTTCGGCTTCCGCCGCATCGATTTCGCCCGGCAGGTTTGCCAGCGCAAAATCGTCCGGAATGACGATGCTCTCGCGTGCGGCGCGTGTAAGATCGAGATAGTCCTTCTGGTTCAGGCCGGAGCAGGACCCGTGCTTGCGCCATTGATGGCCGATCAATCCCATGCTCGGCAGGATGTCGAGATAGTTGTTTCCAAGCTGTGCAGGAACGCGTTCCGGCTGGCGCGAAGGGCAGTACTCCGGGTAGCCGGTTTCAAATTGCGGCCAGAGCCCGTGCACCACGAAGGCGAGGTCACGGTCCGCAGCACATTGCTGCCGGTTGGCGCGGTCGCCCTCGGCAATGCAGTAGGCCGGCGACCATGACAGCGCCAGCACGTAGAAATCGAAGCCGCTGCCGATCGGCAGTTCCGCGGCATTTGCCCGTGAGACCGACACCGCATCGGTGTTCGTATCCGCGACCGGTCCGTGTTCGTCGGAACAGGCCGAGACCAGCATCAACACGGACGCTGCCGCCAATGTCGCGATGCCGCCGGGTTTTGTCATGATTTGGCTCAGCGCACCGACCGGCACCAGGCGCCATGCACCTTGAGCGGATCGAGACCGGCAACGCAGAACTCGAGATTGTCCCGCAGTCCGGCAAAGCCCTGGCCGCCTTCAATCAGCCACCAGATCTTGCGCTTGTGCCCGTCATTCATGTGCGCGGTACCGTGGCAATAGAGCCTGGGGATCGACCAGTATTTGTCGCCATAGGTACTTCTGTTGAGATGCGGGCGTTCAATGTGCTCGATCGCAAGGCCGCGCTGAAGCAGCACCCGGTCGGTCCACTGAAAGCGCTTCTGGATGTAATTGAGCACCTGCGGTGCATCGCATGACGGGAAGCTCCCGCCGCTGAATGCCGACGCGGGCGTCGCAAATCCGGCGATCAGAAGGCCAAGGGCCAGAAACAGGCTTTTGATGGTCATGACCGGCTCTCCATCCAGAACGAGTCACGGTATAGGACCTGTGACGGTGTTTCGGCAAGGCCGAAAGGCAGGAGGACTCTGCGAAGGACGAGGATGACGGGCGGCCATGCTTCCTGGCAGACGTGGGTCAGTGGCCGGTCATCGTGCCCCTGGCCATCGCCAGATGATGCGGCTGGTGGTGCGATCCAAGAGTCATGAGACCAAAGAAGCCGAGTGCCTGGATGCGCACGATTTCAGACGGGTCATCCACGGTGATTGCAAGGAGGACACCGTCGCTCGTGGCTTCGGTGCGGACCTGCCAGCCATCGAGATTGTCGAGTTCCCGCGCGTGGGCCGGGACCATCGCCTTGATGGCCCGCAGTACATCGCCGGCCCCGGAAACCCGGAAAGTTGCGGTGTTGTCGACAATGGACGCGCTGGCCGTGGCGCCGAGCGTCAACCGGTCCATGTCGACCAAGTGCTCCCGCAGCGCTCCGATGTCGACCCTCGACCAATCCGTTTCCGGGTCTGCGTCCAACAGCGCCACAATTTCCGCTATCGCCGCAAAGGCCGACTGGCCCGGTTCACGAGGTTTTGTCCCATCGGAATGCGCCAAGTGCCCATTCGGGGAGACCTCCGATGCATGGGGTCCGGAAAGAACAAAATAGCCGATCGCGAGAACAGCCAGCAGGACACCGGCAAGAATCAGCGTCACATGGTGTCGGGGGCGGGGATTGTCGGGGTTCATGGTGCTTGTCTCCTTGGAAACCCGATACTAGACGGAGTCCGATTGTCCAAATATGATTTCAATCATATTCTCACCGGATGTTGCCAAGCCCCTTTCATCTCCTGCCGCCGGCCGCGCTTTCAAGAAGGCCGGTGGGGCGCGGCACAGTCATTGCAAGGCGCGACGATCGGGCCAACGCAGTCTACTTTCTGGAAAGCGGAAATGTCGCCCTGGTCAGATACACCGAATTGGGCGACGAGATTGTCATTCATCGCCCACAACCCGGTGAAACATTCTGCGAAGCCGCCCTGTTTTCGCCGTTCTATCATTGCGACGTGATCGCAACTGAAACCACGCAGCTCATTGCGATCAACAAGACTGCGGTTCTTGATCAGATGCGCAACGATCCGGATTTCGCGCTCGCGGTTTCCGCGCGATTTGCCGGGCAGATCCAGGAAGGCCGGCGACGGCTCGAGATCCTGGCCATCCGCGATGCGCGATCCCGCGTGTTTGCGGCCGTGGCCGACGGTCTGCTTGGGTCGGATATCAAAAGCCTTGCGTCCTTTATCGGGCTGACGCACGAGGCCACGTACCGTGCGCTGTCCTCACTCGTCAGGTCCGGCAAGCTGATCAAGACAGGGCGCGGCCGCTCCGCGATTTCAGGGCACCCGGTTGACCGCGGCATTTAGACTGGTGAAACCGTCGGCCACGGCCGGTCAGCTTTCTCCGACAAGCGTTCTGACCTCGAAGCCGGAGCCGGGCGCGGTCGCCAAAAGTGCAGTGAGTTCCGGCAGCACGGCCTTCAGTTCAGCCTCGAGCGTAAATGGCGGGTTGACGATCACCAGCCCCGAACCGTTAAGGCCGGGCGCAGTCTTGTTGTCCCGGACAAGAAGCCGGACGATGAGTGTTCGCGGGCGTCCGAGTGCCACAAGCTTCTTGTCGAAGGCGGCAAGCGGACTGTCGGCCTTGATCGGATGCCATAGCATGTAGGTGCCGCCGGCAAAGCGGCGTGTGGCCCGGGCCAGCCCGTCCACCAGTCTGTCGAATTCGCCGTCCTGCTCAAAGGGCGGGTCGATCAGCACCAGGCCGCGTTTTTCCTTGGGCGGCAGATGCGCGCCGAGCGCCAGCCAACCGTCGAGTTCGGTCACGCGAACCTGGAAGTCGCCCTCGAACACCGATCTGAGCGTGTTGGCATCCTCGGGGTGCAGCTCAAGCGCCGAGAGCCGGTCCTGCTTGCGCAGGAGCATCCGCGCGAGCTTCGGAGATCCGGGATAAAGGTGAACAGCGTTCGCAACCCCTGCTTCGGTGTTGAGGCTGCGGACCGCCCCGAGCCAGGGTTCGAGAAACTGTGTGAGTGCGTCGGACAGATTGGCTTCGCCCAACCGGCCAATCCCGCCGCGCCATTCGCCGGTCTTTTGTGCTTCCGGGGACGAAAGATCGTAGACCCCGATCCCGGCATGGGTGTCGATCACGCGGAAAGCGCCATCCTTGCGCTTGAGGTAGGCAATGATCTGCGCCAGCACCGCGTGCTTGAGCACGTCGGCAAAATTGCCCGCATGGTAGCTGTGACGATAATTCATCGGTCTGTCTGGTGTAACCTGATTTGATCCGCATTTTGGCTGACGGCGTGGCGCCGCGCCCGGCTTTCCAATATAGGGAAAGCATGAACGACGCGACCCCCATTGATTCCGCTTCCGCCGCACCGAAGTCTTCGGTTGTCATCGGCCATTCGGCATGTCCGCATGACTGTCCCTCGACCTGTGCGCTTGATGTCGAGTTGCTGTCGGCAAACCGCATCGGGCGGGTGCGCGGCGACGCCGGCAACAGCTACACTGCAGGCGTGATCTGCGCCAAGGTCGCGCGTTATGCCGAGCGAATCCACCATCCCGACCGCCTGCTCAAGCCGCTCATTCGGGCCGGAGGCAAGGGCGAGGGCAAGTGGAAGGAGGCGAGCTTCGATGCCGCGCTCGATCTGATCGCGGAGAAGTTCCTCAAGGCCGAGGCGGAGTTCGGTTCGGAAACCGTGTGGCCGAATTTTTACGCCGGGACCATGGGGCTGGTGCAGCGCGACGGCATCAACCGGCTGCGCCACGCCAAGCGCTATTCCAATCATTTCGGCAGCTTCTGCACCAATCTGGCCTGGACCGGGTTTGCAATGGGAGCGGGCGCATTGCGCGGTCCGGACCCGCGCGAGATGGCAAAGTCCGATTGCGTGGTGATCTGGGGCACCAACGCGGTTTCCACCCAGGTCAATGTGATGACCCACGCGACACGTGCCCGTCGCGAACGCGGGGCGAAGATCGTCGTCATCGACATCTACGACAACCCGACCATGAAACAGGCCGACGTTAAGATCGTGCTCAAGCCGGGCACCGATGGTGCGTTTGCCTGCGCAGTGATGCATGTGCTTTTCCGGGAGAATCTTGCCGATCGGGAATATCTCAACAAATTCAGCGATGACCCGGCCGGTCTTGAATCACACCTGCAACTGCGCACGCCCGAATGGGCCGAAGCGATTTGCGGCGTTCCGGCTGCCGAGATCGAGGATTTCGCCCGGCTGGTCGGATCGATCCCCCGGACCTATTTCCGGCTTGGCTACGGTTTCACCCGGCAGCGCAACGGGGCGGTCAACATGCATGCCGCACTTTCGCTCGCGGTGGTCACGGGCAGCTTTCAGCACGAGGGCGGCGGTGCGTTTCATTCCAACTCCGACATCTTCCGGCTCGACAAGTCCCTGATCGAGGGGACACGTTATTTCGATCCGGGTGTGCGGTGGCTCGACCAGTCGAAGATCGGCCGGGTGCTCACCGGGGATGCGGAGGCGCTCGACGGCGGCCCGCCGGTGACAGCCATGCTGATCCAGAACACCAATCCCGCCAACGTCGCCCCCGAGCAGCGCAAGGTGGTTGAAGGGCTGATGCGTGAAGACCTGTTTGTCGCGGTTCACGAGCAGTTCATGACCGACACCGCTCAACTGGCCGACGTGGTGTTGCCGGCCACGATGTTTCTCGAGCATGACGACATCTACCGGGGCGGCGGACATCAGCACATCATTCTGGGACCGAAGCTTGTCGATCCGCCGGAGGGGCCGCGTCAGAACCACGATGTCATCGAGGGGCTCGGCGAACGGCTCGGCGTGAGCGACCGGGAAGGGTTCGGCATGACCCCGAGGGCGCATATCGACCATATGCTCGGCAAACGCGGCCTCGGCGACTTCGAAAGTTTCCGGGCCGACAAGTGGGCCGATGTGCAGGGCGATTTCGAAACCTCGCATTTTCTCGGCGGCTTTGGCCACCGGGACGGAAAGTTCCGGTTCCGGCCGGAATGGACTACCACGCCCGCTGCGAACAAGCCTCCAAGGCGGATGGGGCCGCAGGGACCGCACGACCGGCTTCCTGCCTTTCCCGATCATGTCGAAATGATCGAAAGCGCGGACGCGGACCATCCCTTCCGGCTTGCGACCTCGCCCTCGCGCTCGTTCCTCAATTCGAGCTTTGCCGAGACGCCGTCGTCAAAAGCCAGGGAAAAGAGGCCGGAACTCCTGATGCATCCCGAGGATGCGGCTCGGCTCGGTATCGCCGATGGTGACCGGGTGACGCTCGGCAATGCCCGCGGCGAAGTGGCCATGCCTGTGCGTCTCGATCCGGGTCAGCGGTCGGGTGTGGTGATCCATGAAGGGCTGTGGCCGAATTCCGCCTTCGAGGGCGGGGAGGGCATCAACGTGCTCACGGGCGCCGATGCCTGCGCGCCCTATGGCGGCGCTGCCTTTCACGATACCAAGGTTTGGGTCAGGAAAGGCTGAAGCGTGGCTGAAGCGACGTCATCTCAAACGAGCCTTAAGGTGAAAGGCATGCTTTGCGATCCCGGCGATCATTTCAACGGACGTTACGAGGTCGAGCGCAAGTTCCGGGTTGATGCGCTTGAACGCGTAAGGGAAGAGCTCGCCGCAAGAGGCGCGGCAGCCTTCACCCTCGGCAATCGGGAGACCGACATTTTTCTCGATATGCCCGACGGGCGTCTGGCTGGTACGGAGCAGCAGCAGGTCTTGCGCGTGATGCAGCCGTCCGGACGGGTCCTGTGGATATGCAAGGGGCCCGGCGCCGATCGTTGCGTCGCCATGGACCTCGACAATCCGGACAAGGCGCTCGAGATGCTGACGGCGCTCGGCTTCGAGGAGACCGGGCGGCTGACCAAGGCCCGGGACATCTATTTCATCGACGATTACCATGTGACGCTCGATCATCTCGAAGGGCTTGGCTCTTTCGTCGAGGTCGCCGTGATGACCGATGATGCAGATAGCCTTGCGGACTGGACGGAGCGTGTCGAGGCTTTTGCATTCGAACTCGGGCTGGATGCTGCGTCGATCGAAAACCGGTCCTACCGGACCATGTTGACAGCAGCTTAGGGGGCCGCTGAGATCGGCTGTTGGTCTGCCACCCCGGATGGCGTCTGCTGACGGTTCTTGATCGCCGCGCGCAGCTTTCCCAGCATCTCGTGCAACTGCACGAATTCCTCGACGCTCAGGCCGAAGGCTTTCGCCACGCATGAGGGGACATGGGCTGCTCTTTGTTTCAGCGTCCGACCTTCCGCGGTCAGGCGGACGCGCACCTTGCGTTCGTCCTCGGTATCGCGATTGCGGGCGACAAGGCCCTGGGCCTCGAGCCTCTTGATCAGCGGCGTCAGAGTGGAGGAGGCGAGATCGAGCCGCGCACCCAGCTCGTTGACGGTGCTGCCGTCACTTTCCCACAGCACGATCATCACCAGGTACTGGGGGTAGGTCAGCCCGAATTCGGAAAGCAGCGGCTGATAGACCTGCCCGACGGCATGGTGGGTGGCATAAAGATCGAAGCATAGCATCGATTCCGGCCTCAGGCTGAAACTGTCGGGCAAAATTGCATCGGACATCCGTGCATTCTCCTCGTTTGACATCTGGTTCGGGGCCTTCCCGGCATTAACTTGCCCGGGTGATCCCTTGCAAGGGCTTGGACCAGACTATATATATCGTGCACGATTAAATCGTGCAAAAAAGGAATTCATCATGCCGACCAAAGTTGTCTACTCCACCTCCGCGACGGCCACCGGTGGCCGCGATGGCCACTCCAAGACCCATGACGGCGCGGTTGACGTGAACCTCGCCGTTCCCACCGAGATGGGCGGCCCGGGTGGCGGCGTGAACCCCGAACAGCTTTTCGCAACCGGCTATGCGGCCTGCTTTCTTGGCGCGTTGAAATTCTACGCCGGCCAGAAAAAGGTGACAGTCCCGGATGACGCCAAGGTCACCGTGACAGTTGGCATCGGCCCGCGCGAGGACCCCGGCTTCGGGCTCGACGTCAAGATCAAGGTCAACCTGCCGTGCCTCGACAAGGACGTCGCCGAAGATGTCGTGGCCGGCGGCCACAAGGTCTGGCCCTCTTCGCACGCCACGTCGGGCACGCTGAACATTACCCCTGAGCTTGCCTGAGCATCAGGCGCAAGCATCAGACTTCCGCGAAGGACCCGATCCTCGTAGGATCGGGTCCTTTGTTTTGCGAGGGTCAGGTTACTCGTCAAGCGCCTGCTTCGCGCTGGCCACCACGCGTTCGAGGAACTCGGCTTCGCGAGCCGCAATCCTGTCCTTTTCGGGGCCGATATAGTCGCGTGTCAGCGGTGCCGAGTCCCGCTCGCGGCCGAGTTGCACCTGCACGACATTGCTTGCGCCCTGCATGAAGACGCATTCGCACATCGACAGATACAACTCCCACATCCTGCAGAAACGCTCGTCCATCACCTCGGCTGCGCGGTCCCGGTTGGCCGCGAAGCGGTCCCGCCAGTGCCTCAGCGTGTGACCGTAATGGCAGCGCCAGATCTCGCAATCGAGGCTCCAGAGACCTGAGCGTTCGATTGCGGCGACGATTTCCGAAAGCGACGGCGCATAGCCGCCGGGAAATATGTGCTTGCGCAGAAACGGGCCGGTCACGCCCGGAGGCGCCTTGCTCGAGATCGAGTGGATCAGCGCCAGGCCATCCGGTTGGAGGCGGTCGCGGACGTTGAGAAAGTACGATCCCAGATGCGGTGCTCCGACATGCTCGAGCATGCCGACGGAGACCACCCGGTCGAATTTCTCGCGCACTTCGCGATAGTCGATCAGATCGAAACGCACCCGGTCGCTCACACCGAGGATCTCGGCGCGGCGGCGGGCCACAGCCAGTTGCCGCTCGGAAAGGGTGACGCCCACCACTTCGATGTCGGCCACATGGGCGAGATAGAGCCCGAGCCCGCCCCAGCCGCAGCCGATGTCGAGCAGGCGCTGACCATCCTTGAGGCAGAGCTTGGCAGCGATATGCCGCTTTTTCTGTGTCTGGGCTTCCTCGAGCGTCTCTTCTCCGGTCGGGAAGTAGGCGCAGGAGTATTGCATGTCGTCATCGAGAAACAGCCGGTAGATCTCTTCGCCGATGTCGTAATGTGCCTTCGCATTGGCGCGGGCGCGGGTGAGTACATTGTTCTGCTGAAAACGGCGGAACCCCCGCGCCACTCCGCGCCAGAAGATCTGGCTGGGCGAAAGGTCGAACTCCCGCTTGTTGGCGAAGAACAGCCGGATAAGGTCGTGGATCGAGCCTTCGTCCATCACCAGACCGCCGTCCATGTAGGCTTCGGCGGCATTGAGTTCCGGATTGAGCAGGATGCGCCGGGGCACGGACGGATCGGTAATGCGGATGGCAGCTTCGGGCCCGGGCGCGGTTCCACCGAAACGGTGGGTTTCGCCTTTCGCGTCGACCAGGGTCAGTCGGCCTCTCTTGATGACCTTCTCAAGCAATCCGTTAAGCGAAAACATCTACGGCTCCGATAAAATTCCTTTTGCAAATGCGATCTCGTGCAATGGCTGCGTGTATACGCAATGCCGGCGGCGAGCCTGGAACTTATTGCGCGCACAAATGTTCCGGATCCCGCCACAATCAGGATACGAACCGTTTTCCGGTTGTCAAAGTCTTTGTTTCAAAAAGCAAATGCCGTTCGGTCGTTCGCGGCCGGCTTCAAAACTTGAACTGGCTTCTGCCGTCGCCGGTCATGCGAACCTCTCCGCGGACCAGCATCGCAAGCGCCTTCGGATAGATCCGGTGTTCCGCTTCCAGAACCCGGGCGGCCAATGTCTCCGCGGTGTCGTCATGCGCCACGCGGACGGCTTCCTGCTCTATGATCGGGCCTTCGTCCATGCCTTCGGTGACAAAGTGTACAGTGCAGCCGTGCACGCGGCATCCTGCGGCCAGCGCGCGCTCGTGGGTCGCAAGTCCCGGGAAGGCCGGCAGCAGGGAAGGGTGGATGTTGATCATGCGCCCCTCAT
Source organism: Hoeflea sp. (assembly GCA_040216675.1). Taxonomy (GTDB): domain Bacteria; phylum Pseudomonadota; class Alphaproteobacteria; order Rhizobiales; family Rhizobiaceae; genus Hoeflea. Next base: position 1,035,388 of record JAVJOR010000004.1, read on the forward strand.
AGGCGCGAACAAACTCTGCCGAGAGAAGCCGCATGTAGCCCGCAAGCGCGACGAATTTCGCACCGGAAGCCTCGATCGCTTCCCGCACGGCCACCTCGTGGGCGTCCTTGCTGCCGAAATCGGTGCGTGCAATCGCCTTGGCGGCAATTCCAAACCCGCGGGCATGGTCAAGACCGGCGGCATCCGCCTTGTCCGAGATCACGGCGACGATGCGGGCGGGATAGCTTTCGTCGAGCGAGGCCGCGATCAGCGCGCCCATGTTGGATCCGCGTCCCGAAATCAGGATCGCCACAGGTGTTTTGGAAGCAGCGCTCACAGTTTGAGAGCGCCCTGGTAGACAACCCCGGGCATTCCTTCGCCGCGTTCGATCAGGCGTCCGAGCCGGGTCACCGTTTCGCCCGCCTCGCCGAGCACGTCGATGAGCGCGTCAGCCTCTTCGGCCTTGGCGACCACGATCATTCCGACGCCGCAATTGAAGGTTCTCAGCATCTCCTCAGGGGCCACACCGCCGGTCCTGGCAAGCCATGAGAAAACAGTCGGAGGCGACATCGCGCCCAGATCGATCTCCGCGGCAAGGCCCTCGGGCAGCACACGCGGCAGGTTTTCCGGAAAGCCGCCGCCGGTGATGTGCGCGAGCGCCTTGATCGCGCCGGTGGTCCGGATCGCGGCCAGAAGTGATTTCACATAGATCCGGGTCGGCGTCATCAGCGCCGCGCCGAGGCTTTGAGTCTCGTCGAACGGGGCAGGGGCGTCGTAACCGGTCCCGCTCATCTCCACGATCCGCCGAACCAGCGAATAGCCATTGGAGTGCACGCCGGAAGAGGCAAGTCCCAGCACCACGTCGCCTTCTGCGAGGCTGCCCGACGGCAGCAATTGCCCGCGCTCGGCCGCACCGACCGCGAAGCCCGCGAGGTCATAATCACCATCCCGGTACATGCCCGGCATCTCCGCCGTTTCCCCGCCGATCAGCGCGCAGCCCGCTTCCGTGCAGCCCCTGGCGATACCGCCGACGATGGCAGCCCCCTGTTCCGGATCGAGCTTGCCTGTCGCGAAGTAATCGAGAAAGAACAGCGGTTCGGCGCCCTGGACAACGAGATCGTTGACGCACATGGCCACCAGGTCGATGCCGACCATGTCATGGATCCCGGATTCGATTGCCACCTTCAGCTTGGTGCCGACTCCGTCATTGGCTGCCACCAGCACGGGATCCGTGAAGCCGGCGGCCTTGAGGTCGAACAATCCGCCGAAGCCGCCGATCTCGCCATCCGCGCCGGGTCGGCGCGTCGCACGCACCAGCGGCTTGATGCGGTTGACCATCTCGTTGCCGGCATCGATATCGACACCGGCGTCGGCATAGGTGAGACCATTCTTCAGATCCGCCATTGCGCCATCGCCTCAGCTCTTGTGGATTGGGACATGGGCTGGGGGATCGCATGTTGCAGCCGTCTCCGCAAGCCGGGTGCGTATCCGTCCGGGAACAAAAGATGTGGATCGGGGCGGCAAGATGCCCATCCGCTCATGCGCCCGTGGCCATGCCGGGTTCCCGGGCTTCGTACGCGGGGACTTGGAATGGGTCACTCCCATCGCCATATCCGCTGAAGTCGGGAGTAAATCTGAAACATGACGCTGCCCAATTACATCACAGTGGCCCGTTTCATCATGGTGCCGGTCATCATCCTGGCCATGATCAACGGATACATGCTGCTCGCATTTATCCTTTTTTTGCTGGCCGGAGTATCCGACGGCATAGACGGCTTTATCGCCCGGCAGTTCAATCAGAGGTCCGAGCTCGGTACATGGCTTGATCCGATCGCCGACAAGTTCCTGCTTGTGGCGGTATTCGTGATGCTCGGCTGGCTCGGCGCGCTGCCGGTCTGGGTGGTGCTGCTTGCCGTGACGCGCGACGGGTTGATCGTCGTCGCCGTCGTGTTGTCCGGCCTCATGAACAAGCAGGTCAAAATGCGGCCGCTTCTGGTCTCCAAGGCAAATACGCTGATGCAGATCGTCCTCGTGGTGCTGGTGATGGCCGAACTTGCCGGCCTCATGGACTTTGGGGTTCTTGTGGACTGGACAATCTATCTGGTCGCGGGCTTGACCGTGGCTTCGGCGAGCGCCTATCTCGTCAGCTGGCTCCGGCATATGGCAAGCACTGACGAAGCCGGATAGACTGGACCCCCAGGGCAGCCCGAGGGGGTGGCCAAGCGAGGTGGAAATGACAACCCGGATCGACAAGCGCGCGCTTCGCACGCAAATCTTCTTCTGGCTTCTCGCTGCGGCCCTGTTCATCGCGTTCCTGATGGTGTTCAGCTCCATTCTGCTGCCCTTCATCGCCGGCATGGCGCTCGCGTATTTCCTCGATCCCGTGGCGGATTGGTTCGAACGCAGGGGGCTGTCGCGGCTGATGGCGACGATCCTCATCCTGATCATCTTCCTGGCGTTGTTCGCCATCGCTCTGATCGGCATCATACCGGTTCTCGTCACCCAGGCGGCGGATCTCGGCGGCAGGATACCGGGATATATCAGCCAGTTGCAGGCGATGTTGAGTTCCGACACGACGATCCTGCCCACGTGGATCAGCGATCAGCTTGCCCAGGTCAAGGACAGCTTTTCTGCGCTCCTCAAGGAGGGGGCCGGTTTTGTCGGCACGATTTTCCAGCAGATCTGGAATTCGGGAATGGCGCTTCTCGATATCGCCGCGCTCTTCGTCGTCACGCCGGTGGTGGCCTTTTACCTGCTGCTCGACTGGGACCGGATGGTCGAGAAGGTCGACAGCTGGATTCCGCGCGACAATGTCGAGACCATTCGGGATCTCGCCCGGCAGGTTGATGCCGCGATTGCCGGTTTCGTGCGCGGCCAGGGCAGCGTGTGCCTCATTCTCGGCCTGTTCTATGCGGTCGGCCTGTCGGTGGTCGGGCTTAATTTCGGATTGCTGATCGGCCTGTTTGCAGGCCTTATCAGCTTCATTCCCTATGTCGGCTCGACGGTGGGCCTTGTGCTGGCTCTGGTCGTTGCGGTCGTACAGTTCTGGCCCGATTTCATCATGATCGGCGTGGTCGCCGGCGTGTTCTTCGTCGGCCAGTTCTTCGAAGGCAACATCCTGCAGCCGCGTCTGGTGGGATCTTCGGTCGGACTGCACCCGGTCTGGCTCATGTTTGCGCTGTTCGCCTTCGGCGCCCTGTTCGGATTTGTCGGCATGCTGATCGCTGTGCCCGCTGCAGCCTCCGTGGGCGTCTTGGTGCGCTTTGCGCTGTCGCGCTACCTCGACAGCGATCTCTACCACGGGCGGCACCGGCATGCGGCGAACATTCCCGAGGAGAAGAACCGCAGTCCCAAAGCAGATGATCTGCAGCCCTGACGATGAACAAGCCGCCACCAGTCCGGCAGTTGCCGCTTGTCTTCGACCATGAACCGGCCACCAGCCGTGATGACCTGATCATATCCCCAAGCGTCCATGCGGCGGTCACCATGATCGACAAGTGGCCCGACTGGCCTTCGCCGGTGGTCATCCTCGCCGGACCGACAGGATCGGGAAAGTCCCATCTTGCCTCGATCTGGGCGGCGCGGACCGATGCTTGCCGGGTCGACCTGACGGCATCCGCCGATGACGCGGTCGAAGCGGCGGCGCGGGCGCCGGTTCTGGTCGAGGACGTGGATCGCTCCACCTATGACGAAAGCGCCCTGTTTCATCTGATCAATTCGGTGCGCGCCCACGGCTCTTCCATGCTGATGACCGCGCGCCAGTTTCCGGCCGGATGGAGGATCGCGCTGCCCGATCTGGCGTCGCGGCTGAAAGCTGCGACGGTGGTGGAAATCGGCGAACCGGACGAGGAACTTCTGGCCCAGGTGATGGTCAAGCTGTTTGCCGACCGGCAGGTCAGTGTGGATGATCGCATCATCCACTGGCTCGTCGCACGGATGGAGCGTTCGCTGGCCGCTGCGCGCCTGATCGTCGACCGGCTCGACCAGCTTGCCCTGGCCCGCGGGACCAAGATAAACCGGGCGCTTGCGGCCGAGGCGCTGGCGCGAATGGACAATGGCGTTTCCGACATTGAACCGTCATAGTTCCTTCGTTCTTGTGCTATAGACGGTTCGAAAATCAGCAGGCTGAGGGGAGCGGGACATGGATACGGTTGAAGCAGGCGCGGTGGGCGAACTCAGGGTGAACCCGGAAACGGACATGGCCCCCGGGACCGATCTGTCCGGCAGCCCGGAGCGCTTCGTCAACCGCGAGTTTTCCTGGCTTCAGTTCAACCGCCGTGTGCTTGAGGAAACGCTCAACGCCAACCATCCGTTGCTTGAGCGGGTCCGCTTCCTGTCGATTTCGGCCGCCAACCTGGACGAGTTCTTCATGGTTCGCGTGGCCGGCCTCGAGGGGCAGGTGCGCGAGGGGATCACCAACCGTTCGCCCGACGGGCTGTCTCCGGCCGAACAACTCGATCAGATTCTGGAAGAGATCGACGGCCTGCAACTGGAGCAACAGGCCTCGCTTGCCATCCTGCAGCAGCATCTGGCGAGCGAGAAAATCCACATCGTGCGCCCTTCGGGGCTTGATGAGGACGACATGGCCTGGCTTGAGGACGAGTTCCTTCAGTCGATCTTTCCTGTGCTCACCCCGCTGTCGATCGATCCGGCCCATCCGTTCCCGTTCATTCCCAACCTCGGCTTTTCCATCTGCCTTCAGCTGGCATCGAAATCAGCCAACGAACCGATGACGGCGCTCATTCGTCTGCCGGTCGCGCTGGACCGGTTCCTGCGGCTACCGGATCGTGACGGAGGAATCCGCTTCATCACGCTAGAGGATGTGGTCAGCCTCTTCATTTCCTCGCTCTATCCCGGCTACGAAGTGCGCGGATCGGGGACATTCCGGATCATCCGTGATTCCGACATCGAGGTCGAGGAAGAGGCGGAAGACCTTGTCCGCCTGTTCGAAAGCGCTCTCAAACGCCGCCGCCGGGGTTCGGTGATCCGCATCGAGTTCGATTCCGAGCTGCCCCAGAGCCTGCGCGAATTCGTGGTCCATGAGACCAACGTGCCCGACAACCGGGTTGCCGTGCTGCCGGGACTGCTGGCGCTCAACACGCTGTCGGAAATCACCAAGGCGCCGCGCGACGATCTCAAGTTTGAGCCCTACAATGCCCGCTTCCCCGAGCGCATCCGCGAACATGCGGGCGATACGCTGGCCGCGATCCGGGAAAAGGATCTGGTGATCCATCACCCCTATGAGAGCTTCGACGCGGTGGTGCAGTTCCTGTTCCAGGCCGCCCGCGACCCAGAAGTCCTGGCCATCAAGCAGACGCTCTACCGCACCTCCAATGACAGCCCCATCGTACGCGCGCTGATTGACGCAGCCGATGCCGGCAAGTCAGTGACCGCGCTGGTCGAACTCAAGGCGCGGTTCGACGAGGAGGCCAATATCCGCTGGGCTCGCGACCTCGAGCGCGCCGGCGTTCAGGTTGTCTTCGGCTTCATCGAGCTCAAGACCCATGCAAAGATGTCGCTGATCGTGCGCCGTGAGGAAGGCCGTCTGGTCTCCTATTGCCATCTCGGAACCGGCAATTACCATCCCGTCACGGCCAAGATCTACACAGACCTGTCCTACTTTACCTGCGACCCGGTGGTCGCGCGGGATGTGGCGCATGTGTTCAACTTCATCACCGGCTATGGTGAACCCGAGAGCCTCAGCCGCCTTGCGATATCGCCCCTGAACCTGCGCGCACGCATCATCGAACACATCGAGGCGGAGATCGCCCACGCGGAAGCCGGTCGTCCGGCAGCCGTATGGATGAAGATGAATTCGCTGGTCGATCCGGAAATCATCGACGCGCTGTACCGCGCAAGCGCGGCCGGTGTCGAAATCGACCTGGTTGTGCGCGGTATCTGCTGTCTCAGGCCGCAGGTCGCGGGACTGTCGGAACGCATTCGGGTCAAATCGATTGTCGGGCGGTTTCTCGAGCACAGCCGCATCTACTGCTTCGGCAATGGTGCGGGCCTGCCCACGCCCAATGCGCTGGTCTATATCGGCTCCGCCGACCTGATGCCGCGCAACCTCGACCGCCGTGTCGAAACGCTGGTGCCGATCAGCAACAAGACCGTTCATGAGCAGGTTCTCTCGCAAATCATGCTCGGCAACATGATCGACAACCAGCAAAGCTACGAAATTCTCGCCGATGGAACCTCGCGTCGCATCCAGCCGGGCACGGACGAGGAGCCGTTCAACGCGCAGCATTACTTCATGACCAACCCGAGCCTGTCGGGACGGGGCGAGGCCCTCAAATCCAATGCGCCAAAGCTGATCGCGCACCGTGTGGCGCAATCCACCCAGGCGAGCCGCTGATCCCGAAAGCGGCCGCCTTGAGCAGGCATTTCAGTCGCTTTATCCAAAGGCAATTTGGGGCGAGGCGTCACTGTGCGCTTGCCAAACCCCTTGTGTTTGGGTCAAAGCTCAGTCCGTATGAAGAACCAAACGGCCAACAGTGATGTGCCCTGACCATGGTGGAATCTGAAGCTCAGGGGCGGTTGCCCGGCATCAATCCAATATCAGTGGTCGATATCGGCTCCAATTCCGTTCGTCTCGTCATCTATGAGGGGTTGAGCCGCGCGCCGAGTGTGCTGTTCAACGAAAAGGTGCTTTGCGGGCTGGGCAAGGGGCTTGCCGCGACCGGGCGCATGGACGATGACGCAATCGAACGAGCCCTGCGCGCGCTCACACGGTTTCGCGCCCTGTCTGAGCAGGCCCGCGCTTTCGAGATGCACGTCATGGCCACGGCCGCCGCGCGAGAGGCCGAAAACGGCGCGCAATTCATCGCCGACGCCGAAGCCATTCTCGGCCGCTCGATCTACGTTCTGACCGGCGAGGAGGAGGCGCGGTTCTCCGCGCTCGGCATCATCGCCGGGTATTTCGAGCCCGATGGAATTGCCGGGGACCTGGGAGGGGGGTCGCTCGAACTCGTCGACGTCAAGGGCGCATCCCATTCCGGCGAGCAAACCCTGCCGCTCGGCGGGCTCAGGCTTGCGGAACTGTCCGGAAACTCGGTCTCCAAGGCCCGATCCATTGCCCGGCAGCATCTCAAGAAGGCCGCGGTTCTCAAGGGTGGGGAAGGGCGCACCTTCTATGCCGTCGGCGGAACCTGGCGCAACATTGCGAAACTGCACATGGAATTGCGCGACTATCCGCTGCACATGATGCACGACTACCAGATCGAAGCCGAAGAAGCGCTTGAGTTTCTGGGCAGTGTCGCGTCAATGAAACCCTCGAAGATCGAGGGCGCGAAATCGATTTCACGCAACCGCCGCGCCCTTTTGCCTTTCGGAGCCGTGGCGCTTCAGGAAGTGATGAAATCCATGGGGCCGTCGCGCGTGAGCTTCTCCGCGCTCGGCGTGCGTGAAGGCTTTCTCTACTCCCTGCTCGGTCCGGCAGAGGCACGGCGCGATCCGCTGTTGACCGCCGCCGGCGAACTCTCGGTCCTGCGCGCCCGCTCACCCGAACATGCCCGTGAACTCGCGGCCTGGACCGGCAGGATGTTCCCGGTCTTCGGGATTACCGAGACCGTCGTCGATTCGCGCTATCGTCAGGCTGCCTGCCTTCTGGCCGATATTTCCTGGCGCGCGCATCCCGATTACCGGGGGCTGCAGGCCCTCAACATCATCGCCCACAGCACCTTCACCGGAATCGATCATGGCGGCCGCGCCTATATCGCGCTGACCAACTATTTTCGTTTCGAAGGCCTCAGTGACGACGGCGTATCGTCCCGCCTGTCGGCGATCGCCGGGCCGAAATATCTTGAATACGCCAAGCTGCTGGGCGGCATGCTGCGTGTGGTCTATCTGTTTTCGGCCTCGATGCCGGGCATCGTCCCGCGCTTGGCCTTCGAGCCGGCGGGGCCGGACGATGGCGATGTCGACATCGTGCTGGTCGCGCCGAGGGACTGCGAAGGCTTCATCGGCGAGCGCCTGAACGGGCGCCTGCAGCAACTGGCGAAGCTCACCGGAAAGAAACTGGGTTTCCGGCTGGGCTGACGGGCAGGGGGGCGAATCCGCTCCGCGGAGCGCCTTCAGTCCTCGACGATCGTCTCGAAGCCGCCCCACATCATGCGCATGCCGTCAAAGGGCATGTCCGCCATTTCAGGTCCGAGTTCCGTCTCGAAGTCCTTCATGGAGGCGTCCATCCCCGTTTTGGCCGTTTCCGCATCCGGCCAGACGATCCATGAGAAGACGACGGTCTCGTTCTCCTCGAGTTTCACCGCCATCGGAAACGACGTGACCTTGCCATCAGGCACGTCGACGCCCCAGCATTCGACCACGCTGGTCGCGCCGTTCTTCTTGAAGATGCGCGAGCCCATCCTCGCCATGTCGGTGTATTTCACCTTGTTGTCATTGCGGACGGGCACCAGAAATCCTTGTATGTAAGCCATGTCACTCTCCCTTTGATTGCCGCCACCATGGCGGTGAAATCTCGCATCAGTGCCGAAGCGTTTTCGCCAGCGTTTCAAGTTGATCGGCGGCGGCATTCCAGCCCGGAAAAAATCCCATCTCCTCGTGCTTCAATTTGGCCTCCTCGGAGAAATGCCGGACTACGGCGTGGTATCTCGTGGAATGGCCTTCGTCCGTGAACGTCAGCGTGGCGACCATGAAGGGGTTGTCTGAAGGCGCGAAGCCTTCGCTCATCGCATCGGTAAAGACCAGCCGCTCGCCCACGGCGATATCGAGATAGATCCCGGCATTGGGATGCGCATTGCCTTCCGGGTCCTGCATGACCGTGTTGAAGCGACCGCCCGGCCTCAAATCGATGTCGGCGCTCTTCGTTGACCACGGGGCGGATGTGAACCACCGAACGAGCAGTTGCGGTTCGGTCCAGCAGCGCCAGACAGCGGGACGTGGCGCATCGACGAGACGGTCGAGCACCAGTTCGCGGCTTTGTGGAAAATCGGTACTCACTGCGGCGTCTCCTCCGGCGCGGGTTTGTCGAACAAAAGGCGGATGTAGCGGATCAGGTGATCGATGGTGTCTGCCGCAATGTCGGCCGAGCCCCGGGCCTTGGCGAGAATGAAAGCGCCCTGGATGACGGCCTGCGTGTGCAGCGCCAGGCTTTCGGGCGTCACTCCGGTCACGCCGTGCATGCGCATGGCCGCGCGGATATCGTCGACGAGTGTCATTGCATGCCCGGAAATCGAAGCGTTGCAGGCGTCGCGGATCGCCGGAGCGCTCTCGTAGGTCTCCTGCGTCATGGTCCCGACAAGGCAGGTGATCTGGGGCAGCTCACCGGCCAGAAGCTCCTTTCGGAACTCGAGATAGGCGATCAGTCGGTCGAGCGGATCCTTGAGTTGGTGATAGGGCGCGGCCGCGAACAGCTCGGAGGTGGTTTCCGCCCAGAATTCGGCTGCCGCCACGCCAAGCTCTTCCTTGCTTCTGAAATGATGGAAGAACGCGCCCTTGGTCACGCCCGCCGCCTTGCAGAGATCGTCGACCGAAGTCGCGGCGAAACCCTGCGCGCGTATGACATCGCGGGCGGATTCCAGCAGTCGGTGTCGGGCATTGAGGGTGCGAGGCGACATGTTCGATCCTTTGCTATTTGCATACCAACCGGTTGGTATGTCCGCAAGCTAAAAGGTTCCGCGAACCTGAGCGGGTGCGCGTGGGGCCTCGAACCGGGCAATTTCGAGGAGCCAGAAAAGGAAAAAGGCCGGGCGAAATTCGCACCGACCTTCCTATTGCCTCAACACACCTGCCAGTACATCCGTGGTCAGGGTGGAGACAAATTCCGTGTTGACCATGATATGGGGTGTCTGGACGCGATTGCAAGGTCCGGGCCTGATTAAAGGCGCGGAAGATCCGATTGTGGCCAAACAGATCGACACGCGGGCAGAATCAAGAGCCGGGGGGAAAATGGCGGTAGACAATATCTTCGGGGTCCATCCGCGGCGCTGCGGGATCAACCCTTCCCCCGATCCGTTTGGCGACTGCGTGGGACTGCAGATTGTCCGGATCCACATAACTCACAACGGTCTTCAATTTGCGTGTTCGCCAGGCCCAATCCAGCATGCCGGCGGCGGCTTCCGACGCGTAGCCCTTGCCTTCATGCCCCCCGTAAAGAAGCCATCCCAATTCCTTTTCGGGGAAAAGCGGCCCGTGATTGATGCCAACCTGACCGATGCATTCCTTCGTTGCTTTGAGCTCGATCATCAGCGCACCGTGACCGAAAAAGCTCCAGCAAGCATGGTCGTGGCAGAACATTCCCCAGGCAGCGCGTCTGTCGAAGGGGCCACCCATTCCTGCCGATCGGTCGGAAGCCAGAAAGGCCGCATAAGCCTCAAAGTCGTCGGGGCTTTGCGGCCTGAGGGCCAGTCGCTGTGTATCAAGTGAGATCATTCCGCTTGGCATGAGAAGGTTTCCACCGGCGAGAAGTGCCTACGATCCTGGCATGACAATTGAGTGTCGTCACCGCACATATCACCCGATGCCGGAAGACCACCTGCTGTTGAGGCGGATGCGCACATTTGCCTCTCGGCGGCGCCGGAAACCCGGATGCACCATGCCGCCGTCCATCCGTTGGATCGTTTCGCGCGGCCATGATACTGTACTCTCGCAGTCGTACACCGAGCCGCCGAACGCATGCGCCCGGGGGCAAGAGAGCGTCGACATGCGTCGGAGTTCAGCAGACGAACCTGCGGGGTGGAATGGCATGAGTGCGGCCAGCCGGTTGAAAAGCTTTCGCAAGCTCATTCTTCACGCCCATGAACTTTTGGAACTGCAGTTCGGGTTCAGGCTCTGGGATGGCTCCACCGTACCTGAAGGCCTTCCCGCGGACGCTTTTGCAATTTCGCTGGCGGATGAGAATCTCGTGGCGGCTTTGCTGCGGTCTCCCAACCCGGAAACACTGCTGAATCTCTGGGTTTCCAAACGCATCGATCTCGTCAATGGCGACATGTTCGATCTGCTGGCGCGGCGGCCCAAAGTGCGCACCCGCGAGATCCGCAGGAAACTGAGCAAGTTTCTTGTCTTCAACAGCCTTCGCAAGTTCGTCTTCCTGGACCGTGGCGGGCCGTGGCCACTGGAGGCGCAGCCTTCGGAGAAACCATCCGACGGCAGCGCCGACGAGAACCGCAAGAACATTCAGTATCACTATGATGTATCCAACGCTTTCTACGCGCTCTTCCTCGACAAGGAGATGGTGTACACCTGCGGCTATTGCACCGATTGGAACAACGATATCGATCAGATGCAGCTCGACAAGTTGGAGATGATCTGCCGCAAGTTGAGACTGAAGCCGGGCGAGACCATGCTGGACATCGGATCCGGTTGGGGTGCGCTGGTTCTCCATGCTGCAGCGAACTACGGCGTCGAGGCCACCGGCGTGTCGCTGTCGGAAGAGCAGGTTCGCTATGCCCGCGCCAAGGCAGAGGCGCTGGGCCTGTCGGAGCGGGTGCGGTTCGAGCTTGTCGATTACGCCAAGGTGGACGGCCAGTTCGACAAGATCAGCTCAATCGGTATGCACGAGCACATCGGCATCGACAATTATCCGACCTATTACTCCACGATTGCGCGCCTGCTCAAACCGGAGGGGCTCTATCTTCATCATGCCATCACGCGACCGGCGAAAATGGACGCCAAGGCATTCCGCCGCAAGAACAGGGACTTCGCGCTTTTGACCAAGTACATCTTCCCCGGCGGGGAGCTCGACCATATCGGCAACACACTGATGATGCTGGAGCAGCACGGTTTCGAGGTCCACGATGTCGAGGACTGGCGGGAGCATTATCAGCGCACCTGCCGCCACTGGCATGACCGGTTGCTCGCCAACTACGACGCGGCGGTCGCAGAGGTCGGAGAGGTCAAGACGCGTCTCTGGCTGGTTTATCTCGGCGGCTGTTCGGTCGTGTTCGAGCGCAACAGCGCACGGATTTATCAATCCGTGGTTTCCAAAACCCGCCGGGGCCCTTCCGGCCTGCCGCCGACCCGCCGCGAACTTTACACCTGATGGTCTGCCAAGCCGTGCAGCATTCGGCTTGTCGGCAAGAACCACTCTCGCCATAACAGCGCCTAAAGCGAAACCGGCCAGGATCTGACCGCCGGAGATGCGATCAGTCCGTTCTACAGCTCGACCGCATCCACCTTCTTGCCGGTGAATTTGAGCGCCAGGTCGCCACGGATCAGTTTAAGCGCCCGATCGCCGAACAACTCGCGCCGCCAGCCCTTGAGGGCTGCGACATCGGCATTCTCGCCTTCGGTGGCAATGGCCTCGAGATCATCCGACGTGGCGATGATCTTTGCGGCGACATTCTCCTTCTCGACGGTCAGCTTGAGCAGCACGCGCAGCAGTTCGATGGCAGCCTGTGCGCCCTCGGGCGCCTGCTTCGGCTTGGGCAGCCGCGGCATGTCTTCCTTCGGCGTGGCCAGCGCCTCGTTGACCATCTCGATCAGTTTGGCGCCCTGGGCCGAGCGCTCCCAGCCGCGGGGAATGGTCCTGAGCCGTGACAGCGCCTCGGCGTCGGCAGGTTGCTGCTGCGCCACCTCGTAGATCGCGTCATCCTTGAGAATGCGTCCGCGCGGGACATTGCGTGCGCGCGCCTCGCGTTCGCGCCAAGCGGCCACATGTTGAAGCACGCACAGCTCGATGGGCTTGCGCACCCGCATTTTCAGGCGCCGCCATGCATCCGAAGGGTCCATCTCGTAGGTCACGCGCGATTCCAGAACCGCCATCTCGTCGGCCACCCAGTGACTGCGGCCTTCCGCCTTCAGGCGCGAGAGCAGCTCCAGATAGACATCGCGCAGATGCGTCACATCGGCGAGTGCATAGTCGAGTTGCTTGTCTGTGAGCGGACGCCGGCTCCAGTCGGTAAAGCGCGAGGACTTGTCGATATGCGCGCCGGTGATCCGCGACACCAGCTGGTCATAGGAGATCGATTCGCCGAAGCCGCATACCATCGCGGCCACCTGTGTATCGAAGATCGGATGCGGAACCAGGTCGCCGCGATTGACCACGATCTCGATGTCCTGGCGCGCGGCATGGAACACCTTGACCACGTCCGGATTTCCCATCAGGTCAAAAAATGGTTTGAGATCAATGCCTTTGGCCAGAGGGTCGACGATACCCTCATCTTCGGGGCCGGCCATCTGGATCAGGCACAGTTCCGGCCAGTAGGTCGTCTCGCGCAGGAACTCTGTGTCGACGGTAACGAAGTCGTGGGCTTCAAGGCGGGCGCAAAAGGCGGCAAGCGCCTCGGTCGTGGTAATCATGTCCATATCAGGGCTTTAGCCGGATTTTTCCGGTTTGTCTTGTGCCTGTTGGCCGCTATCAACGGTCGACTGCCGCTCCACCCCGGCCTTGCTGTTGGCCGAAAGCGTCGCCATGCGCGCAAACACCGGCGAGGTGCGCAGGAGCGGCGCGAAGCGTTGGCGGTCGGGTTCGTCGGGCGCACCGCGGACCATGCGAATGATGGTGTAGACCACGAAGCCGCCATGCATGGTGCAGACATAGGTGAAGAAGGCAACTGCGCCGAACCAGTCGACCAGGATCGCGGACAGCAGGGGACCGATCGAGGCGCCGATTGCCCAGAAGAACAGCAGCCCCGACGCGATCTGCACGTATTCTCCCGCCTCGGCCTTGTCGTTGGCGTGGGCGGCCGAGAGCGAATAGAGCGGCATGGTGAATGCGCCCCACAGGAAGATGCCGATCAGAGTGAGCGCAAGGGTTGAGCCGGCGAACCAGACCATGGCGAGGCCGGTCAGCGTGGATCCGGTTGTCGCCATCAGCAGAACCGAGCGGCGGCCGATCTTGTCCGAGAGATAGCCCAGCGGATATTGCAGCACGATCCCGCCGATGATGCCCGCGCTCATGAACGAGGCAATGTCCGAGACATTGAGCCCCAGCCCTTCGGCATAGAGCGGCCCGACGGAGCGGAAGGATGCGGTGGTCAGCCCCACGGTGACCGCGCCGGCGCAAGCCAGCGGCGAAACAGCGAACAGGCGCCTGGGATTGAATGAAAACGGCGCAGGCGGGGCCGGATTGGTACGGTCGGCAAGCGACACCGGCACGATCGAAAGGATGATGAGCATGGTCATCACCGCGAAGACCTCGAACCCGCCGATCCCGAAAACGGGCAGCATGTATTGCGAAAGCGTCACCGCGCCCAGATCGACGAAACGGTAGATCGCAAGTGTGCGGGCCCTGTTGGTGTTGTTGACCTGTGCGTTGATCCAGCTTTCGACATTCGCGAACATCGAGGCAAAGCAGATGCCGGTGACGAGCCGCATCAGGAACCAGAAAAACGGATCGATAAGGATGACCATGGCCAGCGACGCGCAGGCCGCGATCGCCGCCATGGCCGCGAACGCGCGGATGTGGCCGGAGGTCCTGAGAAGCCACGGCGTCACCCAGCAACCGATGATGAAGCCGAGATAGTAGCCTGCTCCCGCGAGCCCGATGACCGTGGCCGAAAACCCCTCCGCCGACCCGCGCAGGGTGACGAGCGTGCCTTGCAGGCCGTTGCCCGCCAGAAGAACGCCTGCGGTGATCAAGAGCGGGAAAAGCGGGCGGAGCGAATGCATGATGGTCCGGGCGTCGGATTTGACTGGCCAAACCCTTACAACGAAAACCCTGGTCCGTCGCCCTGAAAAGCCGCCATCAGCGGTCCCGAATGCGCCCTTTCGCCTTGACAAACGGGGTGCGTCATGCGCTTTTCCGCGCGATTTTGACCGTGCGCCGACCCGGTGACGGATCGCGTCCTACCATCCGCCGATCCGCCGGTTTCAGTGCAACGCCCCAGCCATCGAGGATATGCCATGCATCGCTACCGTTCCCACACCTGCGCCGCGCTTCGCAAGAGCGACACCGGCGCCAATGTCCGGCTTTCGGGCTGGGTGCATCGTGTGCGCGACCACGGCGGCGTGCTGTTCATCGACCTGCGCGACCACTATGGACTGACCCAGGTCGTGGCTGATCCGGATTCGCCGGCTTTCAAGGTTGCCGAGACCGTGCGTGGCGAGTGGGTCATCCGCATCGACGGCGTGGTCAAGGAGCGCCTGGCCGAGACCATCAATCCAAATCTCGGCACCGGGGAAATTGAAGTCTTTGCCCAGGAAATCGAGGTCCTGTCATCGGCAAAGGAACTGCCTCTGCCGGTCTTCGGCGAGCCGGACTATCCGGAAGACGTGCGGCTCAAGTACCGCTTCCTCGACCTGCGCCGCGAGACGCTGCACCGGAACATCGTCACCCGCACCAAGGTGATCGCCGACATGCGCAACCGCATGACCGAGATCGGTTTTGCCGAATACGCGACCCCGATCCTGACGGCGTCCTCCCCTGAGGGCGCACGCGACTTCCTCGTGCCGAGCCGCATTCATCCGGGCCAGTTCTATGCGCTGCCGCAGGCGCCGCAGCAGTACAAGCAGCTTCTGATGGTTGCAGGCTTCGACCGCTACTTCCAGATAGCGCCGTGCTTCCGCGACGAGGACCCGCGCGCCGACCGTCTGCCGGGCGAATTCTACCAGCTCGATCTCGAAATGAGCTTCGTGACCCAGGAAGACGTCTGGGACACGATGGAACCGGTGATGCGCGGCGTGTTCGAGAAATTCGCCGACGGCAAGCCGGTCACGCAGGAATTCCGCCGCATTCCCTATGACGAGGCGGTCCGCAAATACGGAACCGACAAGCCGGACCTGAGAAACCCGATCGAGATGCAGGCGGTGACCGAGCATTTCGCCGGATCAGGCTTCAAGGTTTTCGCCGGCATGATCGCCAATGATCCCAAGGTCGAGGTCTGGGCCATTCCGGCCAAGACCGGCGGTTCCCGCGCCTTCTGCGACCGGATGAACTCCTGGGCGCAAGGTCAGGGCCAGCCGGGGCTGGGTTACATCTTCTGGCGCAAGGAAGGTGACACGCTTGAGGGCGCGGGCCCGATTGCCAAGAACATCGGCCCTGAGCGCACCGAGGCAATCCGCGTTCAGATGGGGCTTGAAGATGGCGACGCCTGCTTCTTCGCAGCCGGCGACCCGGCCAAGTTCGCGCGCTTCGCAGGCGACGCCCGCACCCGCGCAGGCGAAGAACTCGGTCTTGTCGATGAGAACCGGTTTGAACTCTGCTGGATCGTCGACTTCCCGTTCTACGAATGGGACGAGGACGCCAAGAAAGTGGAGTTTGCCCACAACCCGTTTTCCATGCCCCAGGGCGGCATGGAAGCTCTGGAGAACCAGGACCCGCTGACCATCAAGGCCTACCAGTACGACCTCGTCTGCAACGGCTTCGAGATCGCCTCGGGCTCGATCCGGAACCAGTCACCCGAACTGATGGTCAAGGCATTCGAGAAGGTCGGCCTCAGCCAGGCCGATGTGGAGGAGCGCTTTGGCGGCCTCTACCGCGCGTTCCAGTACGGTGCGCCGCCGCATGGCGGGATGGCAGCCGGTGTAGACCGGGTGATCATGCTCATCGTCGGCGCGAGGAACCTGCGCGAAGTGGCGCTGTTCCCCATGAACCAGCAGGCCCAGGACCTGCTGATGGGCGCACCGAGCCCGGCATCTCCGGCGCAGATGCGGGAGCTTTCGCTCCGCGCCATCCCGCCGAAGTCAGATTGACCTGATTCAATTTCTCAACAGATCGAATCACATTCTGGAGAATCCCGGGCAAACCATTGGTTTTCCGGGATTTTCTGTTTCTCAGGCCTTTGGCGATGTGTCTGCTTCAGCGTCGTCCTGATCCTTGGCCCGGTCGAGGAGGTCTGGCTCCTTTGCTGTGCCGGCCCTGCTTCGCGACGCGGGTTTCGCCGCTGCCTTGCCGGGTGCAGGCGCATTCCCCGGCGAAGCGGCGTCTTCGGGCGGCTTCTTTGCAGCCGGGCTCGGGGAATCGTCGGCTTTCGGCTTGAAACGGATCATGGTCTGGGTCCTGTGGGGTAAGAGTGCGAACCGCCGGGTTCTGTTCATTCCGGCCGGTCAGGTTCGGTCAGGTTACAGTGCGCCCGAGCACGGCAACAAGCAAGGCGGGCAGGCGCGAACGGCATCAGTGCCGCACACGCCCTGCCCGGATAGGGGAGCCGCGGAGGCTCGGCCCTGATCTGCGAGAGATCTCAGCGCGTGTTGGCCTCGACCTCGACATTCAGGAGGTCGACCAGCGAACGCGGATCCCCCATGCCTGCGCCCGTGATCATAGGAAATGGCAGCGGCTCCGCCGGTTCCGCGCTCAGGGTCAGCGAGCCCGGATTGTCGAGATAGGTGTTCGCCGCTGCTGCAATCTGCTTCTGGAGGGCAGGGATCCCGAGTTGTCCGGCCGTCAGCGGGATCATGACCTTGAGACCCTGGCCCATCTGCTCTCCGCTCAGGCCCTGTTGACTGCCGTAGTAATCGAGAAGCCGTTCCGTGAGCGAGTCATCCTCGAAGGACAGCGAAGCCGAGACGAAGTCCAACTGCTGCATCAGGCCGAGCATGGCCATGCCCATAGCCTTCTGCGAGGCTTCCTCGTCCGGATTCGCGAGCGCCTTCTTTTGAACGCCTGCCATTGCCTCGATCACTTCAAGCGTATAGCCGGTGAGGGAGAAGCTCATCGAAAAACGTCCGATCTCATCCAGCGACAGCGCGTATTCACGCACATCGATCGTGCCGGTCTCGGCATCCCACAATGCATTGAATGTCAGGTCTCCGGCGATTTGCTCGTAACCGAGCGATTTCATGACCTCACCCGGAGTCGGGTCGCCTTGGGGGTCGAACTTCGGCACCCCGGGAATATCGAGCGCGATCCGGATGCTCGAGACACTCATCAGCATGTTGTAGGAGGTCAGGTCATCGCTGCGATCAACGCGCATGTTCATTCCATCCGCCGAGAAAACATCCGTATTCTGGATTTTGACTTCCACAGGACCGGTCGAAAAATTCGAGTAGAAGAACAGGCTGTCCAGTGAACTGAAGTCGCTCGTGGCCGGCACTGTCAGTTCGGTGATTTCGATGTCTCTGACCGTCACACGGGCGTCGTCCTGTTCAAACTCGATGTCCTGAAAATCGGCTCGGTCCGCGGTGTACCCGCCGTCATCGAGCTCCTCCACACCTTCGAAGGTGATGTCGCCCAGCGTGATATC
Source organism: Hoeflea sp. (assembly GCA_040216675.1). Classification (GTDB taxonomy): domain Bacteria; phylum Pseudomonadota; class Alphaproteobacteria; order Rhizobiales; family Rhizobiaceae; genus Hoeflea. The sequence continues at coordinate 1,053,444 of JAVJOR010000004.1, forward strand.
CGGTTGGCCCGGTGCACTGAGAAGCGCGGATCTGACAGTCACTTCGTCGCCATCCGCCTCCACCGCGGAGAACGTCATTGTCCCGCCGCCTTGACCCATGACGTTGGCCAGTTTGGTGGCGAAGTCATCGCCATCCAGCGCCAATGCCGGCAGCGCGGAAAACGAAAATCCGGCCGCCAAAAGGGAAGCTGAAAACAGGCGCGACGACAGAGACGGGAATGGCATGGGAAAACTCTCCTCTTGGGAACGCTTTTGCTCCGGCGTAAACGACAATGCTGCCGGACAATTGGATCAACTAGGGCGTCGGCGGCCATGGTCCACAGCATTGTGGTGCTGATGAGGCCGGGCCGAAAGCGACGGATCGGTCTTCACTCGATCTCTTGCATGCGGCCGGAAAGGAACAGTCTGTCGCTCTCGTTGCCGCTCAATTCGATGGCGCGGAGATAACTCTGTCTGGCGTCAATTGACCGGTCGGCCCGGCGCAGAAAATCCGCGCGAGCGGTATGAAAGGGCTGGTAGGCATCGAGCTCGGTTTCAATGGTACACAGCGCCTCAAGCGCCTGCTCCGGCCCGGTGGCAAAGGAGAGCGCGACAGCACGGTTGAGCAGGAAGACAGGGTTTTGCACAAACCCGTAAAGCGCATCGTAGAGCAGGACGATCTGCCGCCAGTCCGTGGACTGGTGGTCGGGCGCATCGGCGTGGAGTGCGCTGATGGCCGCCTGGAGTTGGAACGGGCCGGGCTGCTTGCGCGAAAGCGCCTGGTCGAGCAATGCCTGACCTTCGGCGATCTCCATCCGGTTCCACAGGCTGCGGTCCTGCCGGTCGAGCGCAATGATGCTGCCATCCGGACCGAGGCGGCCCGGTGTGCGAGCGTGATTGAGAAGCATCAAGGCCATCAGCCCCTCGCATTCGGCGTCGCGCGGCGCAAGCTCCAGCATCAGCCTGCCGAGCCGGATGGCTTCCAGGCACAGGTCGCGGCGCAAGGGCGCCGCGCCCTCCGTGGCCGAATAGCCCTCGTTGAAGGTGAGATAGATCACGGCAAGCACCGACTTGAACCGTTCGCCCCAGTGCTCGGGTTCAGGAATTTCGAACGGAATGCCGGCCTTGGTGATCTTGTGGCGCGCCCGGACCAGCCGCTGCGCCATGGCCTCGGTGGTGTCGACGAAGGCGCGTGCGATTTCCCGCGTCGTCAGCCCGCACAGGGTTCTCAGCGTCAGCGCCACGCGGGTCTTGCTTTCGAGCGCCGGGTGGCAACAGGTGAAGATCAACCTCAGCCGCTCGTCCGGGATGGCGGGCGGATCGTCGCCGGCGGCGGTCTGTTGGTCGAGCTCGAGAAGCACGCCGTACTCCTGCGCCTTCCGGTCGAAATTGCGGTCGCGGCGGAACCGGTCGATGGCCTTTCGCCGTGCGGTCTGGAGGATCCAGCCTGCCGGTGCGGCCGGCAAACCGTTGCGGCTCCAGTGCTCGAGCGCCGATGCCATGGCCTCCTGCAGACAGTCCTCGGCCATCTGGAAATCCCGGGTGTCGCGCAAAAGCGCGCCGAGCAGGCGGCCGGTTTCGGCGCGCGCAAGGGCCTCGATCGCCTTGCGCGCGCCGTCTTCGGTCATGGATGCCGCGGCATTCATTGATCGAAGTTGATTTCCATGATCGGGCGAACTTCCACCGATCCGTGCTCGGCGGAGGGAATCATCGCAGCATATCTGATCGCCTCGTCAAGATTGGCGCAGTCGAACATGTAGAACCCGCCGAGCTGTTCCTTGGTTTCGGCAAATGGCCCGTCCATGGTTTCGGTCTTTCCGTTGCGCACCCGGACCGTTGTTGCGGTTGAGGTATCCTGCAACGCTTCGCCCGCCAGCATGACGCCGTCGCTTTGATAGGTTTCGGTCGCCTTCCGGTATCCGTCCATGTAGGGGCCGAACTCCGGTGTGCCGTAGTCCGGTCCGGCGCCCGGCGCCGCGTAGATCAGTGCAAGATATTTCATGGGTTTCATCCTTTCCTCGCTGGTTGGGGCCACTGCGCTGTCCGCCATGGCCTGAGCTTACGTCAACAGGACGAACGGGCGGAGACGCTTTCGACATGGCCGGCGAAAAATCTTGCCTTTGGACGACGCCATGCCGCGCCTTGCTCCGAATCACCCCATCCTCTAATCCAGCGGCATGGGAAAAAGCTTGATACCGCCCGGCGGCGGCGATGACATTCAGGGCATCGATCTGAAGAAGGCGCTCGAGGAGCGCTATCTCGCCTATGCGCTGTCGACGATCATGCACCGGGCGTTGCCCGATGTGCGCGACGGCATGAAACCGGTGCACCGCCGCATCGTCTACGCGATGAGCGAGATGGGCCTGCGCTCGGCCGGGTCTTTCAAGAAATGCGCGAAGGTGGTGGGCGAGGTGATGGGTAACTTCCATCCCCACGGCGACCAGGCGATTTACGATGCGCTGGTGCGGCTGGCGCAGGATTTCGCCGTGCGCTATCCGCTCGTCAACGGCCAGGGCAATTTCGGCAATATCGACGGCGATAGCGCGGCTGCCATGCGCTACACCGAATCGAAGATGACGGCGGTCGCAGAACTGCTGCTCGAGGGTATCGGCGAGGATGCCGTCGATTTCCGCACCACCTATGACGAGGAAAACAGCGAGCCCTCGGTTCTCCCTGGCGCGTTTCCGAACCTTCTCGCCAATGGCGCCACCGGGATCGCGGTGGGCATGGCGACGTCGATCCCGCCGCACAATGCCGCCGAACTTTGCGATGCGGCGTTGCTCCTGATCCGCAAGCCGGAGGCGACAGTCGAAGAATTGCTCGCCCATGTCGAGGGTCCGGATTTCCCCACCGGCGGCATCGTGATCGACAGCCGCGAGGCCATGCTTGAGGCCTACAAGACGGGCCGCGGCGGTTTCCGCGTTCGCGCCAAGTGGGAGGTTGAGGAGACCGGGCGGGGCGGCTACCAGATCGTCGTCACCCAGATGCCCTACCAGGTGCAGAAGTCACGGCTGATCGAAAAGATCGCCGAACTTCTGATTGCCCGCCGCCTGCCGCTGCTTGACGATGTGCGCGACGAATCCGCAGAAGATGTGCGGCTGGTTCTGGTTCCCAAGAGCCGCAGCGTCGATCCGAACCTGCTCATGGAATCGCTGTTCCGCCTGACCGAGCTCGAAAACCGCATTCCGCTCAATCTCAACGTGCTCTCGATGGGCCGTGTTCCCAAGGTCATGGGCCTGGGCGAAGTTCTTTCCGAATGGCTGGCACACCGCCGCGAAGTGCTGCAGCGCCGCTCGCGTCACCGGTTGGCGGCCATCGAACGGCGGCTCGAACTGCTCTCGGGTTTCCTGATCGCCTATCTCAACCTCGATGAGGTGATCCGCATCATCCGCGAGGAGGATGAACCCAAGCTCGAGCTGATGAAGACCTTCGAGCTTTCCGATGTGCAGGCCGAAGCGATCCTCAACATGCGGCTGCGCTCGCTGCGCAAGCTCGAGGAACTCGAAATCCGCAAGGAATTCGACGGCCTGACCAATGAGAAGGCCGAGATCGAAAGCCTGCTCGCCTCCGAGGCCAAGCAATGGCAGACGGTGGCCTGGGAAATCGGCAACGTCCGAAAGACCTTCTCCAAGGAGACCGAGCTTGGCGCTCGTCGCACCAAGTTTGCCGAAGCGCCGGTTGCCGATCTGGCGGCCATCGAGCAGGCGATGATCGAGAAAGAGCCGATCACCGTGGTCATCTCCGAAAAGGGATGGATCCGCGGCATGAAGGGGCATCTCGCCGACTTTGCGGGATTGCAGTTCAAGGATGGCGACCAGCTCAAGATCGCCTTCCACGCCAACACCACCGACAAGCTGGTCATCGTCACCACGGGCGGCAAGGCCTACACTCTGGGCGCCGACAAGCTGCCGGGCGGGCGCGGCCATGGCGAGCCGCTCAGGATCATGGTGGAGATGGACAACGATCAGGCGGTTCTGACGGCTTTCGTACATGATCCCACGCGCAAGCTTCTGCTGGCATCGACCGCCGGCAACGGCTTCATCGTGGCCGAGAGCGACATGGTGGCCAACACGCGCAAGGGCAAGCAGATCATGAATGTGAGCCTGCCCGACGAAGCAAGGCTGTGTGTTCCGGTCAAGGGCGATCATGTCGCCGTCATCGGGGAGAACCGCAAGATGCTGATCTTCCCGATCTCGCAATTGCCGGAAATGAGCCGTGGCAAGGGCGTCCGGCTGCAGCGCTACAAGGATGGCGGCATCTCCGACATCCGCTGTTTCGCCATGGAACAGGGACTGACCTGGGAAGACAGCGCCGGCCGCGCCCACAACCGGACGCAGTCCGAACTCGCCGAATGGATCGCGGACCGCGCCCAGGCAGGCCGGCTGGTGCCCAAGGGCTTCCCGCGTTCAGGCAAGTTCAGCTGATCGGCTGAGCACGGGCGACCGCAGGCTGCTCAACCGGCAGCTGGACTGATAGCAGCAGTGCCGGACTGCGCCGTCTTGGGGGAAGGGTGTTTTGTCCGAACCCGGCTCTGTTCGCTTTCGCCAGCCCATGCCGGCATGCCGATGCGTCCGAAACCGGGAAGCTTCAGCGCCGGACGCCTGACGTCGATCCCGAAGACCAGACCGGCAAGCCTGATTTCGAAGCCGTGGATCTCGCCCACGGCAAACCCGGCATAGCCGCCAAGCGAGAGTTCGAGATTGCGCCAGTTCTCCGAGAGCGTGATGAATTCCCCGAAAGGCCTGTAATCGCGGCCCACCGCTTCCGGCGGCAAAGCAATGTCCAGTTCGGGCACTGCGCGCAGCACATGGGCGACGAAGGAATTCGAATTGGGTCCCGGCCAGATGACATAATCGCCGCGCGCGGAATGCGGATAGGCCGCAACCGCAGCCTCGATCTTTGGAATCAGGCGTTCCGCTTTTTCTCCTCGCAATACGAGAAGCGCTCGGGGTTCGTTCGAATACCAGCGCCCGTCCGGCGGATAGCCGTTGACCCGGATCGGGCTGCCCCATCCCACCTTGTCGTAACGCGTGTAGCTGCCGTTTTCGGGCTTGGTCACGATCCAGCTGTGGGAGGCGAGGGCACCCTTGAGCCCACCGGTTCTGGCGGCCATCACATAGACCGCCGCCTGCCGGTCGTCCCGGGCTTTCGGGAACTGGCCGGACGAGGACCAGTCCGCGCTCCGCCACGAATTGGGATAGGGGCCAGCGGCCTGGACGCCCACCGACGCCAGCGCCGGCGCGAGGAAGCACAGGAACACGGCAAGGAAGAGTTTTTTCATGACGCCTGACATGGTCGGTTTGAATCCGGCAAATCCAATCACCGGTCTGCGTCAACAATACGGCGACGGCGTCAGACCGGATGTCGCGGCGCCAGGCTGCGGGTTGCGCGCCGGTGCGCCGACAATTGCCACAGCGAGTGTGCGACCAGAGCCGTGATGATGATGGCACCGCCAACCAGGCCGAGCCGGGTAGGGGCCTCGGAGAAGATCAGCCACATCCAGACCGGCGCGAGAATGGTCTCGAGCAGATAGAACATCGCGACCTCGGGGCCAGAGAGATATCTCGGTCCGGTTGCGAGGCACCAGAAGGCCACGGGAATGACGATCAGACCGTTGAGCATCAGCCAGCCCGGCTGCGGCAGAACGATTTGCGACGGACCACCAATGATGATCAGTCCGACAATGCACGGCACGATGGCGGCAAACAGCGGCGCGAATCCCATGCCGGTTCGCGCCTTGCGGCTGATGGTGATGATCAGCGATAGGATCAGCGATGTGAAAAGGGCAAGCCCGTTGCCGAGCATGTTTCCCGCCTGCAATCCGTCCGAGACGATGAGCGCAACGCCAAACACCATGGCGATCATCGCCGCAAAGGTCTGGGGCTTGGGGCGCTCGCCGATCAGCAGCCAGCCCATCAGCGCCGCGAACATCGGATTGAAGGCCAGAATGAACACCAGATTGGCGGTCGTGGTGTGAAACACCGCCATCATGAAGCTGATTGCGGCGATGCCGTAAAGGCCGGTGACGAGCAGCCCCGTTCGCCCGGGAATGACCGGCTCGCGGTTGGAGGTGAAAAGCCTCAGGCCTGCCCACATGACCAGCGCGGCAAAGAACGTCATGCCGCCGCGCGATGCGACCACCGACCAGGCTTCGCCGCCCGACAGCTTGATCAGGGGAATGTCGATCGTCAGCATCATCCCGCCGAACGCGGTGATCAGCAGCCCCTTGCGATGATCGGCTGCCTGCTGAATGTGGTCTTGCATCGGAGTGGCCTTCGAAAGGGTGTCATGGACAGCCGGAGACTTCGTGTGACGCGTCCCGGGAAATTCCGCAAGCTGTCGCCGGTGCCGCCGCCTTGGGAAAATATTGCTGATGGTCGCGCGGACCGGTTTGAATGCAAAAAGCCATAGGCTTTCGGCCGCACCCGCGCAACCTTTCGATTTTATCCGTGGAAGAAGCCCGGAATCGACGAAAACCGGCTGGTTTCAGCGTGCCTGTTTCAGCCTTCGTATCGCTCCCAGCCCTGGGCCATGAGATGCTCCTGCGGCTGGAAGCGGATCTTGTACTCCATCTTCCGAGACCCCTCCACCCAGTAGCCTAGATAGACATGCGGCAGGCCGAGCGCTCTGGCCCGCTCGATGTGGTCGAGGATCATATAGGTGCCGAGTGACCGCGCGGTCTCTTCGGGATCGTAGAAGGAATAGACCATCGAGAGTCCGTCGCCCATGCGGTCGGTCAGGGCCACCCCGATGAGCGGTCCCGACGGCTGTTCCTGCAAGCCGTCTCCCTCCACCTTGGCGCGGTATTCGATGATGCGGGTGTCGACATGGGTGTCCTCGACCATCATCGCATAGTCGCCGATGCTCATGTCCGCCATGCCGCCGCGCCGGTGCCGGCTGTCGAGATAGGTCCGGAACAGCCGGAACTGCTCGCTGGAGGGCTCGGCGTGGTATTCGGTGGCAACCAGATCTCGATTTGCCGCCATGATTCGGCGCATCGATCGCGTCGGCTTGAACTCTTCCGCAAGGATCCTGACCGAAACGCAGGCCCGGCAGGATTCGCAGGCCGGCCGGTAGGCGATGTTCTGCGACCGGCGGAAGCCACCCTGGGTCAGAAGGTCGTTGAGTTCCGGCGCCTTGTCGCCCACCAGATGGGTAAACACCTTCCGCTCGCTCTCGCCCTCAAGATAGGGGCAGGGCGAGGGTGCGGTGAGAAAGAACTGGGGTGAATTGACCGGGTGGTTTGTCATGCTTTGCGTTCGACTGCTGATCAGAGACCGTAATACCATGGCGCAAGAAGCGAAAAGGTCAACCAGATGATGATCACAAGCGGGGTGCCTGCGCGCACAAAGTCGCTGAATTTGTAGTGGCCAGGTCCCATCACCAGCAGGTTGGTCTGGTAGCCGATCGGTGTGGCGAAGGATGAGTTGGCGGCAAAAATCACTGCCGCAATAAACGGTTCCGGCGAAAGATTCAGGCCGTTCGCCATACCGAGCGCGATTGGAGTGAACAGCACGGCGGTGGCGTTGTTGGAAAGGATATTGGTCAAAACGGCCATCACCAGGAACAGCCCCGACAGGATGACGGCGGGACCGGCGCCCGCCATGAGCCCGAGCGACGAATCGGCGATCAGCCGCGCCCCGCCGGTGGCTTCAAGCGCCGTTGCCAGCGCCACCGATGCCCCGACCAGCAGAAAGATCTGACGGTCGAAGGCGCGTGCCGCCTGCAAAAGCGACAGGCAGCCCGTGAGCATCATCATCACAGCGCCGCAGATCGCCGCAACCACAATCGGCACCACCGAGAATGCCGAGGCCAGCACGATCGCGGCAAAAATCGCCACAGCAGTGCGCGCCTTGCGTGATTGCGGGACGGCTTCCGCCGAGTGCTCAAGCATGAGCAGGTCGTGATTGCCGCGGAGCTGCGTGATCGCCTGCATCGGTCCGCCGATGAGCAGCGTATCTCCGGGTTCCAGACGAATGTCCGACAGGCCCGACCGGGCCATCCGGCTCTTGCGCTGCACGCCGAGCACGGAAATTCCGAATCTTGGTCTCAGACCGGACAACTGAATGGTGCGCCCCGCATAGCGCGACCCCGGCGAGACCACGGCTTCGGCGAGATGATAGTCGGGACCCGGAGGCGCCTCCTGGCCGGTTTCCTCGCCATCGCTTTCCTCGGTCTCGACGCTTGCCCTGCCTTGCGACAGCGCCTTCGAAAAGGCGCGCCTCGTTCCAGAGATCACCAGCGTGTCGCCTGCTCGAAGGACAAGGTCCTCAAAGGGGGGCAGGTGGGGGACGTCGTGCCGCTGCAGCATTCTGAGCGTCAAATCGCCAAGTCCGGGAAACATTCCCGCCTTTGCGGAAGTGCCGACCAGGGGATGGTCGCGCGTCAATGTGATTTCGCCGATGAACTGCGCACCCGATTTGGCGCCTGCGGCAAGCTCGGCCTTGCGTTCGGGCATGAATTGCGGCAGCACGAACAGCACATAGATGCTGCCCACCAGCGCCAGCACGGCGCCCATGCCGGTAATGTCGAAAAACCCGATCTCCACGCCGTAGTCGCGCGCCACACCGGCGACAAGAAGGTTGGTCGAGGACCCGATGAGCGTCGTCATCCCGCCCAGGATCGAAATGAACGACAGCGGGATGAACACGCGGCTCGCCGGGATGGAGCGCTTTGCCGCGATGACGACGAGAACCGGGATGAAGATGACCACCACCGGCGTGTTGTTCAAAAAGGCCGAAATCAGGCCGGCGCCCACCAGGATGAAGAGGATCGGCCGGTAACTGCTGGCTCCGCCAAGCCGTCCCAGATAGCGGGCCGGCGCTTCCATGGCATCGGTTGCGAAGAGGCCCTGACCGACAATCAGCAGGGCAATCACGGTGGCAAGCGCGGGATTTGAGAATCCGGCCAGCAACTGCTCCGCGCCGAGCACGTCGCTCTCACCTCCTGTGGCAGATCCGGCATAGGGAAAGGCGCCGAACAGCAGCAGGATCGCCGCCAGCGAAACCAGCGAAACCGCCTCCATCGACCAGCGTTCGGACGCGTAGGCGACGATGGCCGCCGCGATGATGGCGAAGGTTGCGATGAGGTGGAAATCGACCATGGGCTGGAAAGCTGTTCCTTGAGCGCGAACGAACCTTCAGCTTACCGCGTCATCGGCGGTTGCGCATAGAACGAATATTCCCGGGTGCACCGTCCTCACGCAATGCCGGCGGCAAAAGCCTCCGCATTCGTGCAACCGGGATGCTTGCCGGACTGGCGCGGCGCGGCTCTGCTCACATCCTCAGGTGTCGAGAAAGTCAGGACCAATCGATGCTTAAGCAGCTCAACCAAAAGACAGGGGAGGCGGTGGGTGGCGCGGCGCGGAGCCTGTCAACTGTCGCCACTGCAATGACGCGTCGAATGCTGCCTGCGTGGCCTCTCGGGCTGAGGGGCAGGGGTCCGCGGGGTCGGGCTGCCTCCCCGATGCTGAAGAGTGACAATGAGAATAGCCTCGCGCAGGATTTCGAATATGGCTGACATGGCGTGCTCCTTTGCATCTACAAGGCTCCGCTTGCAGCCGATTTTCAAACGAGCTATTGGATGCAGTGGATTGACTTGAGGTTATGCGAATGAAGCGCAGCCGCCTGCCATTGACCGCCCTACGCAGTTTCGAGGCTGCGGGCCGTCTCGAAAGCGTAACCCTTGCCGCCCGGGAGTTGTTTGTCAGCCAAGCGGCGGTCAGCCGTCAGATCCGCGATCTTGAGACGTTGCTCGGGCGCAAGCTGTTTGAGCGCCACCACCGTCAGATCCGGTTGACCGCTGAGGGGGCTGAACTGCTTGCGGTTCTGACCGGCGCCTTCGATGCGATCGGTGACGGGCTCGACGGAGTTTCTGACCGTGGGGAGGGCGGCGAGGTCCGGCTCAGCGTTGAACCTTCCTTCGCAAGCGGATGGCTGGTGGGCGCCCTGGGTGGCTTCCGTGCCGCCCATCCCAACATCGATGTGGTGGTCGAATCGAGTTCGAGCCTTACCGAATTCCGCTCGAAAGACGCCGAGCTGGCGATCAGGTTCAGTCTGCACCAGCGCCACTGGCCGCGCACCCAGGCAGGATGGCTCTACGATGTAGAGATGGCACCTTTCGCCTCACCGGCGTTGTTCGAAGCTGAGGGCCTGCCCTCAGACGCGCTCGAACTTGGCCACCATGTCCTATTGCACGAGGACACCAGATCGGTGTGGCAAGAATGGTTCCAGGCAACAGGCGCGGCGCCGGATTCGGTGCGGCGCGGGCCGGTTCTGGCAGATGGCGGCCTGGTGAGGCAGGCCGCGTTAGGCGGCCAGGGCGTCGCTTTGATCGATACCCGGATCATCTTCGATGATGTGCAAAATGGCAGGCTCGTCCGGGTTTCCGATCGATCGATTGGCTTTGGCGCCTACTTCCTTGTTGCGCGCGACTTTACCCGGCTCTCTCGTCCTGGACAAATGTTCGCGCAATGGATCGGGGATGCGTTTTCCGGGAGCGCCCGGGGCAGCGGCGGGCCTATTGGATCCTGATCACCACTGTGCCCAGGAGCCAGTCATGCACGGCCTGCTTCCGGTCCAGGACCAGGGTGGCGAGCAGGATGAACGGTGTCAGCACCGCGTTCAAAGCCCAGAACAGCACACCGTGAACGACGGCGAGCATGAAATCGACCGGACGGCCATCGAGGCGGGCGATGCGCACGCCCATCATCCGCATGCCGGGCGTCGCCTGGTTCTGCCCGCCCAGCGAAAGGCCGATATAGGGGATGGCCACCAGCAGGAACAGGATCGGATAAAGAAAGAAGCCGAGACCCAGGGTGAAGATGCCGATGAAGAAGATCAGCACAGCCACGGGAACGCACAGCGCAAGCACAATGGCGTAGTCGATGAAAAACGCCAGCACACGCCGTGTGCGCACGCCGTCATAGAGCGCGATGTCGTCGAGCGCCTCGACAGTGCGGCTTTCGGCTTCAGGGCTATAAGAATGGCTCACGGTCATCTCCTGTCATCGGGCTGTCGATCGTCTCGACCAAAGCTGATGTAGGAACGAAAGCCGCCTGATTAAAGGGCGGAGGGCGGAGCAACCGCGGCGCCTCGGCATTGTCAGACGCTGTATCCCTTCGCCATCAGCCGCGCCGCCTCCGGCGCTGAATAGGTCAGCACCCCGTCGCAGCCGGCGCGCTTGAAGGCCAGAAGCTTTTCCATCATCACCCGTTCGCCGTCGATATAGCCCGCGGCGGCCCCGGCCTTGATCATAGAGTATTCCCCTGACACCTGATAGGCGAAGGTCGGCAGACCGTAGGTTTCCTTCAGGGCCTGGCAGATATCGAGATAGCACAGGCCCGGCTTGACCATCAGCATGTCGGCGCCTTCCTCCACATCGAGGCCCGCGTCGCGCACCGCCTCGGTGGCGTTGGACGGATCGAGGTAGTAGGTGCGCTTGTCGCCCTTCAGAAGCCCCGAGGTGCCGATGGCCTCGCGATAAGGGCCGTAAAGTGCGGAAGCGAACTTGGTGGCGTAGGACATGATGCCGACCGACTGGTGGCCTGCCGCATCCAGCGCCCGGCGGATGGCCCCTATGCGCCCGTCCATCATGTCCGACGGCGCGATGATGTCGGCGCCGGCGTCAGCCTGGTGCACAGCCGCTGCCGCAATGGTGCGCACCGTCTCGTCATTGACGATCTCTCCGTCACGTAGGACCCCGTCATGGCCATGGTCGGTGAACGGATCGAGGGCGACATCGGTTATGATGCCGATCTCCGGCACTGCCGCCTTGATCGCGCGGGTGGCCTGGTTGATCAGATTGTCGGGCTCGAGTGCGTAGGAACCGGTCTGGTTGCGGTGCTCCATCTCCACATTCGGGAAGGTGGCCAGCGCCGGAATGCCCAGATCCGCCGCCATTCGGGCGGCCTCGACCGCCTTGTCGACCGACAGGCGGCTGACGCCGGGCATGGCCTCGATCGGTTCGACGATGTTGGTGCCCGGGATGATGAAGATCGGCCATATCAGGTCGTTGACGCTCAAAGTCGTTTCCCGCGTCATCCGGCGTGACCAGTCGGCAATCCGGTTACGCCGCATTCTGCGGTGGCCGGTGATCTCGTCGACATCGCTCGATGCGGCCGTTCGCAATCCCGCTGCCGTGTTCTTTCCCAATGATGTCATGGTGGTCGATCCTTCAAGAAACTCTGCGGGCCTCTGCTTCCCGCATCGATACAGGCACGCACGCCCGGTTACGGCTTTAGACCGCACAGCGGGCCACAGGGTCAAGACGCGCGTGCTGGAACACGCGCCTTGATGGCCTGAACCGCTGTGAAAAGGGGAGGGTGTGCCGTCGACCCCGCTTTCAGGACTTTTGCTCACGCCGTGGGATTGGTATTGGTTTCGAGCGAATCCCCGGCAGTCCACGCGGCGCCGGGCGGGGAAAGGGCAGGCTCATGGCAATGTTGGAACTCGGCACAGCGCCGGATCCGGGGGAGGGCAGTCTGGAAACGGCCTTCCGGTTCTTTGTCCGGCTGGTGGCCCTTTCCTGCCTCGTCGCCGGCCTTCAGTACTGGGCCCGGCTGATCGGGTTCAGCGACGGCGGACTGTCGCGGTTCGATCTCATTCCTTCCTACTGGCAGTTCGCCTCGGCCTCTCTGGCGGTTCTTTTGCCCGTCGCCGCCGTCGGGCTGTGGATGCAGGTGTCGTGGGGACCGGTGGTCTGGGTCGTCTCTGCGGGCGCTGAAATCCTCATGCACGCAGGGCTTCCGCAATTCTTCGGAGAGCGCCCGCTTCTGGTCATCGCCCATGGTGTGGTGTTTGCGGTTTATCTGGGTTTCCGGATCATGATGTTTGTCAAATGGCGCCAGGAAAACCTCAGGCAGGTAACAAGCGATTCACTGTAATTGCGAGTGCGGTCCCGGTAACCGCCTGTTAAGCCTGCACTTTAAGTAGAATTTTATGCGTATTCGCTAGGGTCTGTCTCAAGGCGGGAACAAAATCCGCCACAACAAACAGTGAGGCAGTCATTATGTCATTTACCAATTCCGCGCTTGCCGCAGACCCGAAAACAGATGTTTCCGATGATGAGTCCGTGGTCCTGAAGGATCTCTACCTGGAATCGTTGCAACTGGTCGAGCGGCTGCACCGCCGCTTGCTTGACGTGATCAAGGATGAATTCGACCGCAACAACCGCACCGACATCAATGCAGTTCAGGCGCTGCTGCTCTTCAACATCGGCAATTCCGAACTCACCGCTGGCGAACTGCGCAGCCGAGGCTACTATCTCGGGTCGAACGTGTCCTACAACCTCAAGAAACTGGTCGATCTGGGCTATATCAACCACCAGCGCTCGCGGGTCGACCGTCGCGCTGTTCGGATCAGCCTGACAGAACACGGCATCGAAGTGGCCGAAATCATCGCCGGCCTTTACGACCGCCACATCAACTCCATCGCCAAGGTCGGTGGAATCGGCGCCAATGAGTTCGAGGAACTCAACAAGCTGATGCAACGTCTCGACCGGTTCTGGAACGACCAGATTCTCTACCGCCTGTAATGCGGGGGCGTTCGATTGGCTTCAATCGCACGACGACATCCAAATCCGGCTTCAACGAACTGGAGCCCCGCGGATCCATCCGGATGCGCGGGGCTCCAGGTCATTCCGCCGGGTCTGTCGTCAGCCGGTGGGTGCGGGGCAGGGGAAACAGGACGGGCGTGCGCGCGGCGTAGGCGGCATAGTCGGCGCGTGACTCCATCAGGTGCTGTTCGGTGAGGGGAAGTGACACAAAACGGATCACCGCGGCCAGCGCAACCGGTCCGGCAAGCGCCCACCACGCGCCGGAGAGATCAAGTGCCGCGAGCCCGAGCCCGAACCAGAGCGTGATCTCTCCCAGATAGTTGGGGTGCCGGCTATGAGCCCACAGGCCACTGTCGAGCGTTCGTTGGGCAGCCTGACCGTTCAGCCGGTGGCGATAAAGCTGCCAGTCGGCGACGGTTTCAATGGCAAGGCCGGCCAAGAAGAGCGCAATTCCGGCGAAGCCGATGAAAGACAACGTGGCGGAGGAGGAGGCCATCACGATCGCATGGACCGGGCTCGCAACCAGCCAGAGAATCACCGCCTGCAGCAGGAACACCTTGTAAAGGCTGCGCCACCACCATTGCGGACCGCCGCTCCGGCGCATCTTGAGGTAGCGGGCATCCTCGCCGTTCATAAGCCGGTGACGCAGGATCAACTGGCCGGCAAGCCGTGCTGCCCAGATGGTGATTGCGCCGAGCAGCGCGATTTTCATCCCGGAGCTTTCCGCGCCGAACGCAAGTCCCGACCATCCGATGACCGCGAAACCCGGACCCCAGTAATAGTCGATGATCCCCGCATCCTCGAGTGGAACATGAATTAGCCATATTGCCGTGAAAGCCATTAGGGTAACGACGAGGCTCGTGACGAGGAACGGGTCCATGGTCTCTCTCTTTGGTTGCGAGGTCACACAAAAGTGTGACGTTTGGCTTGAAGGGGAGGGTTTTGGTCCCCAAATTTTAACGCTAATAGGGGTACTGAGGTATCCTGCGCTGACGTTACATTCGACTGCATGGTGGATTACGCATGAAAACGCCGACCGGATTAGACAAACTCAACCGCCGCCGGTTTCTGGTGCGCGCCGCTGGTGCCGCTGCAATGGCCTCTGCGGCGGGTCCGGCCATGGCGCAGACAGCCATCGAGGCGATCATCAATGCTCCGCAGCGCGGATCATGGGATGATCAGTTCGATGCGAAGAGTTCGCGGTCCGTCGCAGCGACAGCGACCCGTCATCCGATTTCCAGCGCCGACACCATCGCTTTCGTCGAGCGCGCGATCTTCGATTATCAGGACATCGTCGCCCGCGGCGGCTGGCCCTATGTTCCGCCCGTCAAGAAGCTGCGCATGGGCGTCTCCGAACCTGAAGTTCGGATCCTGCGGCAGCGCTTGATCGCTTCGGGCGACCTGTCGGCCAACACCGGATTGTCCAACGCCTTCGATTCCTACGTCGACGGCGCGGTCAAGAAATTCCAGGCGCGCCATGGCTTGCCGCCGGACGGTGTGCTCGGGAACTACTCCTATCAGGCTCTCAACGTGTCGGCCCAGGTTCGCCTTGGCCAGCTGGAGACCAATCTGGTGCGCTTGCGGTCAATGTCGGGCTTCCTCGGCGACCGCTATGTGATGGTCAACATTCCCGCCGCACAGATCGAGGCTGTCGAGAACGGCAGCGTCGTGCTGCGCCATACGGCGATCGTCGGCAAGATCGACCGCCAGACGCCGATCCTCAACTCGAAGATCCACGAGATCATCCTCAATCCCTACTGGACCTCGCCGCGCTCGATCATCGAGAAGGACATCATGCCGCTGATGCGCAAGGATCCGACCTACCTGGCGCGCAACAACATCCGTCTGTTCGATAACCAGGGCAACGAAGTTCCCCCGGAGTTCGTCGACTGGAACGCCGAAGAGGCCCCGAATCTCATGTTCCGGCAGGATCCGGGCAAGGGCAACGCCATGGCCTCGACCAAGATCAATTTTCACAATCCGCATGCCGTCTACATGCACGACACCCCGCAGCAAGGCGTCTTCAACCAGCTCATGCGGTTCGAAAGTTCGGGCTGCGTTCGCGTGCAGAACGTTCGCGACCTCAACACCTGGCTTCTGCGCGATACACCCGGCTGGAACCGTCAGGCCATCGAGGCGACGATCGCATCGGGCGAGAACACGGAAATTCCGTTGTCCGAGCCGGTGCCGGTCTATTTCACCTATTTCACCGCTTGGGCTTCCGAGGACGGGGTCGTGCAGTTCCGCGACGATGTCTACCAGCGCGATGGCGTGGACGAGTTGGCGCTTCGCTGACAATCCGCATCAATGCCGATTTGACAAAAGCCGCCGACCGAGGCGGCTTTTGCTTTTACCGCGGTGCGGTGACGCAATCAGGACGGCGGATATTGCCCTGACCATGCGAGAGCGTTAAACAGCCGCATCCGGTCGGGTATTGCCCGATGCCGGATTCGCACCATCTGCCGCAGCGCCGAACCCCGCATTCCATTCTGCCGCTGCGACTGAACCGTGCCCGATACCCGAGCCAACAAGGAACCCGGCCCCATGTCGAACGCGACCCCCGCAGCCCGTTTTTCAGACGCCTTCTTCAATCGCTCTCTTGCCGAGGCTGATCCCGCGTTGTTCGGCTCGATCAAGGACGAGCTGGGCCGGCAGCGCCATGAGATCGAACTCATTGCCTCCGAGAACATCGTTTCGCGCGCGGTTCTGGAAGCCCAGGGCTCGGTGATGACCAACAAATATGCCGAGGGATATCCGGGCCGGCGCTATTACGGCGGCTGCCATTTTGTCGATGTGGCCGAAGAGCTCGCGATCGAACGGATCAAGCAGCTGTTTGACTGCGGCTTCGCCAACGTCCAGCCCAACTCCGGATCCCAGGCCAACCAGGCGGTGCTCCTGGCCCTGGCGAAACCGGGCGACACGCTCCTGGGAATGAGCCTTGATGCGGGCGGCCACCTGACCCACGGCGCAAAACCCAACCTGTCGGGCAAGTGGTTCAACGCTGTGCAGTACGGTCTTGATCTCGAAACCGGCGTGATCGACTACGATCAGGTCGAGGCTCTGGCGCTTGAGCACAAGCCGCGCATCATCATCGCAGGTGGCTCGGCCTATTCGCGCCATATCGACTTTGCCCGGTTCCGCAAGATCGCCGATGCTGTCGACGCCATTCTCTGGGTCGACATGGCGCATTTTGCCGGTCTCGTGGCAGGCGGTTCGCATCCGAGCCCGTTCCCGCACGCCCATGTCGCCACCTCGACCACGCACAAGACGCTGCGCGGACCGCGTGGCGGGATCGTGCTGACCAACGACGAGGACATCGCCAAGAAGATCAACTCGGCCGTGTTCCCCGGTCTGCAGGGCGGCCCGCTGATGCACGTGATCGCAGCCAAGGCTGTTGCCTTCGGCGAGGCCCTGACGCCGGAATTCAAGTCCTACATCGGCAATGTCGTGCGCAATGCCGAAGTCCTCGCCGAAACGCTCGTGGCCGGCGGTCTCCAGATCGTCTCGGGCGGCACCGACACCCATTTGATGCTTGTCGATCTCAGGCCGAAAAGCCTGACCGGCAAGGCGTCCGAAGCCGCACTTGGACGCGCCTTCATCACCTGCAACAAAAACGGTGTGCCCAACGATCCCGAAAAGCCGACGATCACATCCGGTGTGCGTCTGGGAACACCCGCCGGCACCACCCGTGGTTTCGGCGAGGCGGAGTTCCGCGAGATCGGGGCGCTCATTCTCGAAGTGCTCGACGGTCTCAAGAAGGCCAACTCGGAAGAGGGCAATGCCGAAGTCGAGGCTGCGGTGAAGGCCAAGGTGATTGCGCTGACCGACCGGTTTCCGATCTATCCGCACCTCGGGTGATCCCTGATGCGATGCCCCTATTGCAGCTCCGAAGACAGTCAGGTGAAGGACTCGCGGCCCGCTGAAGACGGCGCCGCGATCCGCCGCCGGCGCGTCTGTCCCGATTGCGGTGGCCGGTTCACCACCTTCGAGCGGGTGCAACTGCGCGATCTGCAGGTGCTCAAGAAGACCGGGCGCCGTGTGCCTTTCGACCGCGACAAGCTGGCGAAATCCTTCCAGATCGCGTTGCGCAAGCGGCCGGTCGACCCCGAACGCATCGACCGGGCTGTCTCCGGGATCGTCCGGCGGCTGGAAAGCTCGGGTGAAACCGAGATCGCCACCGACGAGATCGGGCTCTTGGTGCTCGAAGCGCTCAAGGCGCTCGATGACGTGGGATTTGTCCGCTATGCCTCGGTCTACCGCGATTTCGCCGGGCCGCAGGATTTCGAACGCACGATAGCCGAACTGACGGCGCGGATCGCAAGCGACAGCACCGCCAGGGAAGATTGACGCGATGGCCGCTGATACGCTTGACCGGCGGTTCATGGCGGCTGCGATACGTCTGGCCCGCTGGCATCAGGGGCTGACCGGATCAAACCCGTCCGTCGGCACGCTGATCGTGCGCGAAATCGACGGCGACAGGGTGATCGTGGGTCGCGGGGTTACAGCGATGGGCGGACGCCCGCATGCCGAGCCGCAGGCGCTCGAGGAGGCCGGAGACCTCGCCCGCGGCGCCACCGCCTATGTCACGCTCGAACCCTGTGCTCATCACGGCCGGACACCGCCTTGCGCGGAAGCGCTCGTCAGGGCTGGAATCAAACGTGTGGTGGCGGCTGCTACCGACCCCGACGAAAGGGTGTCGGGCAGGGGCTACGAGATCCTGCGTTCGGCAGGCATCGAGGTTGTCGAGGGCGTGCTTTCCGGCGAAGCTGCCCGGGATCTTGCGGGTTATCTTGCAAGGCGGACGATGAACCGTCCCCATGTCACACTGAAGCTCGCCATTTCACGCAACGGCAAGATCGGCCGCCGCGACCAGGGCCAGGTGCGGATTACCGGCAATGAGACGCGCGCGCAGGTTCATGCATTGCGAGCGCTGTCGGACGTGATCCTGATCGGCGTCGGCACCGCGCTCAACGACGACCCGGTGTTGACCTGCCGGCTTCCCGGTCTCGAAGACAGATCGCCGATCCGGCTGGTGCTCGACACCGATCTGAGACTGCCACCCGACTCGGCGCTGGTGCGCTCGGCGCGTACGACCCCCCTGTGGGTGGCGACTGCCGCCGGACAGGAGCACCCGGCTCGCGCACCCCTTGCGCAGGCCGGAGTGGAGTTTGTCGCGTCCGAAAACCACGATGGGCGCGTTGCGCTTCCCGAATTGCTCGAGGACATCGCCGCAAGAGGACTATCGAGTGTCTTCGTCGAAGGCGGCGAGCAGGTGGCGCGCGGCTTTCTCGCCGAAGGCCTGGTTGATCGCATCATTCTGTTTGCCGCACAGACCGTGATTGCGGATGACGGCGTCGATGCGCCGGTCACGCCCGATACCGTGCCCGACGGATATCGAAAGATATCTTCGATGAGCTTTGGCGACGACACAATGCATGAATACGAGAGGGTCTAGAGCCATGTTCACCGGCATCATCACAGACATTGGCCGCGTAGCTGCAATCAGCCAGCGGGATCAGGGGCTTCGGCTGCGCATCGAGACCTCCTGGGATCCCGCGAGCATCGACATTGGCGCCTCGATTGCCTGTTCGGGCACCTGCCTGACGGTCACGGGGTTGCCGGAGCAGGGAGACAACACCCGTTGGTTCGAGGTCGAAGCCTGGGAAGAAGCGCTTCGGCTGACAACCATAGGCCAATGGCGCGAGGGAACACGCATCAACCTGGAACGCTCTTTGCGGATGGGCGATGAACTTGGCGGTCACATGGTGAGTGGCCATGTCGATGGATTGGCCGAACTTGTAGCGGTCACCGATGAGGGCGAAGCCCGGCGGTTCACGCTGCGCGCGCCGGATCACCTGGCCCGCTTCATCGCGCCCAAGGGGTCCGTTGCGCTAGATGGAACCTCACTGACGGTCAACGGCGTCAACGGCCGCGAATTCGACGTTTTGTTGATCCGGCATTCGCTGGAGGTGACGACCTGGGCGGAGCGCCAGACGGGCGACATGATCAACCTCGAAGTTGACCAGATGGCGCGTTATGCCGCGCGGCTGGCGGAGATGACGCCGGGCCGCTGAACTTGAGCCAAGCTGCGCGGGAGCGCCGCGATGCCCTCGCGGAAGGTCCCGGGTCGATTTCGAAACGGGCGAGCAGGTGCAGGCCGAAGACGGCCATGATGTGCATCAGCCATATCGCGTCGTTTCGCGCCAGGAAAAACGTCTCGATGAAGGACAAGAGGCTCGCAAACACGATGATCATGAAGAACATGTCGGCCATCGCCCGCTTGGCGGGCTTTTGGCGGGCCTTCGCGTAGTTGATCATCGGGGCGACGAACAAAACCCAGCACAAGACGGCTCCGCCGATGATCCCGAGGTTCAGCAGGATGTCGAGATAGTTGTTATGGCCGTGGACGATGTAGCGATAGTCCCATGCTGCCTCGAAGGGCGCGTCGAGGCCAAGCACGTTTTCGGTCTGCCAGAAATTGTAAAGACCATAGCCGAGCCACGGCTTGTTCGGGATCATCGACAGGCTGAATTCCCAAAGTGTGGTGCGGCCGGTATAGGTCTCGTCGCCTGTGAGCTTGGCGACAAGAAGCGAGATGTCGGGCCTGTAGAGCACGCCGAGCGTGAAAATGCCGACGCCCGCGATGGCGCCGATACTTGTCAGAATTGCCATGCCGGCGCTCGCAAAGATCGGCGCCATCATCACGATCATGATCGAAACGGGAAACAGGCCCGCAGTCGTCTTCGACCCGGTATTGGCGACGAAGAGTGCAGCGGCGGCGAACATGATGAAGCCGAAGAGCCGTTGGCCCGAGCGCATGAAGTACAGCCCGAAGATGGCAATCACGCTCATCACCGGTCCGGCAATGTTCTTGTGGCTGAAATGGCCGCGCCAGAGCCCGCTATGCTGGGGCTCGTAGGCATCAAATCCGTGCTTGGCGAGATCCGGAAAGGCCACCAGGCCGATATAGGAGAGCGCCAGCGCCGCACCGGCGCCAAGCCCAAGCGCAAGCCGGAAATCCGCCTGGTTGCGCGGCAGGGCAACCATTGTGAAGGCGATCAGCATGCCGATCAGCGTGAACAGAAGCGCGCGCATCATCAGGTCCGGATAGGGCGAGCGCATCAGGTTGAACGCCAGAACCAACCCCAGGAGCAGAAAACCGGGTGATAACAAGCTCGCAAGAACGCGCCTGTTGGCAAGGCTGAGGAGTGCCAGAGAGCAGATCCCGCCGGCGGCCAGAAAGCCGTACTGGTTGAGTGCGTCACCCGCATTCTCCGCACCGGAGCTGAAGGTGAGGCGGGCCGCGAACGGCCGCAGCGAAATCAGCATCAAGGCCAGCGCGAGACCGGAAACCATCACCGTCATCAGCCGGATCACCCGTTCGCTCACAAGCGAAGGCCGCGCCGGCGACAGCCGTGCCGCCAGCGAAGGCTGCGCCGTGGCCGACGACGGATGCCGGTGAGCCAGCACCGCACCGTGTGATCCGGCGGGGTAGGGTGATACAGCGCGCATGCCAATGCCTGGACGAGAGGTCTGAGGCTCCGAGCATCGGCCTTTATGGTTAATCAATGGTAAAAACCGGGTGCTGCGCTGGCGGTGAAGCGCGGCATCATCATATCGGCGCGTCCCCTGCACCGGGACCGGTTCCGGTGGCATCCCTGTCCGGATCGCCAAGCAGTGCGAGAGCTTCCGAGCCCTTTGGCAACAGCCCGTAGACGCCCGTGGTCACGCGTTCGAACCAGCCGTAATGATTGTCCGACATCAGCGCTCTTGCTTTTTCGACCCCGGACGCCTTGGCGACCAGTGACGCTTTTGTCGGGCCGAGCTCGGAAAGCACTCGGGCGCAGCGCAGCGCGTCCTGACGGTAGGCGGTCATCAGGCCTTGTCTTGTCGCGCCTCCGGCGTTCGGATCGCCGGTGCGCTTGGCGAACTCCTTGAGCATCCGCGCCTTCTTGATCTTGGATTTTCTGGGTTGGTAGGGACCGGGATCGGCGTGCACCTCCACAAGCCCGTCCTTGAGCCGCACCGTGATCAGTCCCAGGCCAAGCCTGCGACAAAGCGAAGTGTTGGCGGCAACTGCCTTCTGGAATGCGCGCCCCGTACCGCGCGGCACCGCGACATAGACGACGTCGGTGATCGCCTGACGGTCTATTGCCTGGTGAAACAGCGAAAGTGAAAATCCGGTCTTCAACTCCACCACCACCGGGTCTTCGTCGCCCCGCACCCCGACGACGTCAGCGGCGCCGATTTCACCCTTGACCTCGTAGCCCTGGCTTTCAAACAGCGTCTTGATCGGCCCGTAGAGATCGGTTTCGCGGGGTCTGGCAGTGCTCATGTTCGCCCTCTTTGCGGATCTGTCTAACGGAGTCGCGGCTGAGCGAAAAGATCGCCGGATTCCGGCCACACCGAAGGCGCGGCATTCCGGCTGCGGTTTTTCCTTGCCAAGCGGCAAACAAAGTGGTTTGACCGCCGCTCTGACCCGACACTGTCCAAGTCGTGGACCGCCCATCCGGTAACGGTTTGCGGCAGTCCCGAAAAGGCTGTTCCGTGCGACCGTTCCGGACGGAACGAGATCGCAATGACCGGCGCCCACGGTCACGCAGATGGCCAACCAGAAGGAATGCCTCGATGGCGAACCCGAAATCTCCGCACCTGCTGATCGTTGAGGCGCGTTTTTACGACGATATGTCCGACGCGTTGCTGGATGGCGCGAAATCCGCGCTCGAGGCGGCAAACGCAACCTTCGATGTCGTCACCGTGCCCGGGGCGCTGGAAATTCCCCCAGCCATTGCCATGGCGCTCGACGCGATGGACGAGGGCGGCGCCGAATATGATGGCTTCGTTGCGCTGGGCGTCGTCATCCGCGGTGAGACCTATCACTTCGACATCGTCTGCAACGAATCCGCCCGTGGGCTGATGACCCTTTCGGTTTCTGAATCGCTTGCGATCGGAAATGGCATCATGACCACTGAAAACGCCGAGCAGGCGTGGGAGCGGGTGAAGAAGGATGAACTTGACAAGGGCGGCTTCGCGGCCCGCGCCGCACTGAGCATGATTGCGTTGAAAGACAGGCTGGCAGGCTGATCGTGACGACAGAACAAAACCCGCCGAGCGAGATCAAGACAGCCAACCAGCGCGGCGCGGCACGGCTGGCCGCTGTCCAAGCGCTCTACCAGATGGACATCGGCGGCACCGGTGTTCTGGAGGTGGTGGCCGAATATGAATCCCACCGGCTTGGAAACGAGATCGACGGCGAGCAGTATCGCCCGGCTGACCCGGCCTGGTTTCGCGCCGTCGTTTCGGGCGTGGTCGAAAAGCAGCGCGCGCTCGATCCGGTCATCCGGGCAAGCCTGACGGAAGACTGGCCGCTCTCGCGCCTTGACGCCACCCTGCGCGCCATTCTGCGCGCCGGCGCATGGGAGCTGTCCTTCAAGAAGGACGTTCCGGTGCCCGTGATCGTGACCGAATATGTCGATATTGCGCGCGCCTTCTTCGAGGAGGACGAGCCGAAGATCGTCAACGCGGTCCTTGACCGGCTTGCACGCAAATACCGCTCGGACCCGTCTGCGAAACAGGACTGATACACATGGCGTTTCTTGATCGGGTCGGTTTGTCCGGTTCCAACGAGGCGGAGAACCTCGCGCGCCGCAACGCGCTGTTGCTGTCTGCCTCGCAGGCCTTTGGCGGGGCGGCCGCCCCGATCGCGATCTCGATGGGCGGTCTTGCAGGTTTTTACCTGCTCGGTGCGGACAAGTCGCTCGCGACGGCGCCCGTGACCGGTTTCAATCTCGGCGTTGCTGTCGGCGCGCTCCCCGCAGCCTGGCTGATGCGCCTTGTCGGGCGACGGTACGGCTTTCTTTCGGGAATGATGATGACGGCGCTCGGCGGCATCATCTCGGCGATCGCCCTGTTCCGCCATGAATTTTGGCTGTTCGCCTTCGGCATGGCCTTTATCGGGCTGGGCGGTGCCTTCGTGCAGCAATACCGCTTTGCCGCCGCCGACGGTTCGCCGACCAATTTCAAGGCGCAAGCCATTTCCTGGGTGCTGGCGGGAGGCGTCTTCGCCGCGATCATCGGCCCGCAGACCGTGATTTTCACGCGCGAACTCTTCGCGCCGGTGATGTTTGCGGGATCGTTTGTGGCGCTTCTGCCGCTGGCGCTGATCACCATGACGATCCTGTGGTTCCTTCGTATTCCGAATGACACGCGGCCCGGGGAGGCAGGACATGATGAAACCCCGGCTCGTCCGCTTGGTGAGATCATCACCCAGTCCCGCTTCGTCACGGCAATGGTTTGCGGCGTGGGCTCCTATGCTCTTATGACGTTCATGATGACCGGCGCACCGCTGGCCATGGTCGGCTGCGGGTTCTCGCCCGAACTCGCAACGCTTGGCATTCAGTGGCATGTAATGGCGATGTTCGCGCCGAGCTTCTTCACCGGCAAGCTGATTGCCCGATTCGGCCGTGACACGATCACCGCGACGGGCCTGGTCATCCTGCTCGGTTGCGCAATCGTTGCCCATATGGGCATCGAATTGTGGAACTTCTGGCTGGCGCTGGTGCTTCTCGGGATCGGCTGGAATTTCGGTTTTATCGGGGCCACGACGATGGTCACCATGACCTATCGCCAGTCCGAGAAGAACAAGGTTCAGGGCTTTCACGATGTCACCCTGTTTGGCATTGTCGCCTTCTCGTCGCTGATGTCCGGCAAGGTTCTCAATGCCTGGGGCTGGGATGCGCTCAACGCTATGTTCTGGCCTGTTGCCGCCTTCTGCCTGCTGGTTCTTGGCGCCCAGAACCTCTGGGAGCGCAGCCGCGCCGCTGCGTGAATCATGGCCGGAATGCCGGCGCCGGATGCCAGCCTCGGCAGCCATGCGTTTGTCCCGGGGAGGGTTTCCCAAGGCTAAATCCCTCGTCCGGCCTCTAAGACCATCTGCGCCCTTGACGTTGCCCGTCTCGTACCGCAATCATCCGCCGCGATGCAGCAGGGAGCCCGGGCATGTGGCCTGTGCTTCTTTCGCCGCATCAGATGCTGGCCGGGGGGAGTTCAATTGGCTCCGGCTTTTTTGGAGGGATATCAGCATGTCAGTTCTTTTTGCTGTAATCGCCTGTGGATTGCTTTCCGTTGTTTACGCCATTTGGGCGACCAGATCGGTGATGGCCGCCGATCAGGGCAACGCACGCATGCAGGAGATTGCAGGGTACATTCGTGAAGGCGCTCAGGCCTACCTAAACCGCCAGTACACCACCATCGCCATTGTCGGCGCCGTCGTCCTTGTCATCACCTGGATACTTCTTGGCGCGACCGCCGCCATCGGATTCCTGATCGGCGCGGTCCTTTCAGGTGCTGCAGGCTATGTCGGGATGCACGTTTCGGTGCGCGCCAACGTTCGCACGGCGCAGGCGTCTGCGGTCAATCTGGCTGGCGGTCTCGACGTCGCCTTCAAGGCAGGTGCGATCACCGGCATGCTGGTAGCCGGCCTCGCGCTTCTGGGCGTGGCGGTCTACTACTGGATCCTCACCGGCCCGATGGCGCTTGCCACCGACAGCCGCCAGGTGATCGATGCGCTCGTCGCACTCGGCTTTGGCGCTTCGCTGATTTCGATCTTCGCACGTCTGGGCGGCGGCATCTTCACCAAGGGCGCCGACGTGGGCGGCGACCTTGTGGGCAAGGTGGAAGCCGGCATCCCGGAGGATGATCCACGCAACCCCGCAACCATCGCCGACAATGTGGGCGACAATGTCGGTGACTGCGCCGGCATGGCGGCCGACCTGTTCGAAACCTACGCGGTGACCGTGGTGGCCACCATGGTTCTGGCTGCCATCTTCTTCGGCGGCATGGATGTGCTCGGTTCCGCCATGCTCTATCCGCTTGCCATTTGCGGCGCGTCGATCATCACCTCGATTGTCGGCACGTTCTTCGTCAAGCTCGGCACCAACGGCTCGATCATGGGCGCTCTCTACAAGGGCCTGATCGTCACCGGCCTGCTGTCGATCATCGGTCTGGGCGGCGCAACCTCGCTGACCATCGGCTGGGGTGAAATGGCTGTCATCGATGGCAAGGCCATCACCGGCACGAACCTGTTCATCTGCGGGATCATCGGCCTTGTCGTGACCGCGCTGATCGTCGTGATCACCGAGTACTACACCGGCACCAACAAGCGGCCGGTCAACTCGATCAGCCAGGCCTCGGTCACCGGTCATGGCACCAACGTGATCCAGGGTCTTGCGATTTCGCTGGAATCGACCGCTCTGCCGGCGATCGTCATCGTCGGCGGCATCATTTCGACCTACCAGCTCGGCGGCCTGTTCGGCACCGGCATCGCCGTCACCGCCATGCTCGGCATCGCCGGCATGATCGTGGCGCTCGACGCCTTCGGTCCGGTCACCGACAATGCCGGCGGAATCGCCGAAATGTCGGGCCTTCCGTCGGAAGTCCGCCAGGCGACGGATGCTCTCGATGCGGTCGGAAACACCACCAAGGCCGTCACCAAAGGCTATGCCATCGGGTCTGCGGGGCTGGGCGCGCTGGTGCTGTTTGCGGCCTACTCGAACGACCTCCAGTTCTTTGCCCGCCAGGCGAATGCGGAAGGGTCGACCCTTTATCCGTACTTCAAGGATATGGGCGAGATCTCGTTCGACCTGTCCAACCCCTATGTGGTTGCCGGCCTGATCTTCGGCGGTCTGATCCCGTACCTGTTCGGCGGTATCGCCATGACCTCGGTCGGTCGAGCTGCCGGTTCGATCGTCGAGGAAGTGCGCCGTCAGTTCAAGGACAAGCCGGGCATCATGGCAGGCACCGAGAAGCCGGACTACGGCCGTGCGGTGGACATCCTGACCAAGGCCGCGATCCGCGAAATGATCGTGCCGTCGCTGCTGCCGGTGCTAGCGCCGCTGTTCGTCTATTTCGGCGTCCTGCTGATTTCCGGTTCGAAGGCTTCGGCCTTTGCGGCGCTCGGAGCTTCGCTTCTTGGCGTGATCGTCAACGGCCTGTTCGTCGCCATCTCGATGACCTCGGGTGGTGGTGCATGGGACAACGCCAAGAAATCCTTCGAGGACGGCTTCGTCGACAAGGACGGCGTCAAGCACGAGAAGGGGTCGGAAGCGCACAAGGCTTCCGTCACCGGCGACACGGTCGGCGATCCCTACAAGGATACCGCCGGTCCGGCAGTCAATCCGGCGATCAAGATCACCAACATCGTTGCGCTTCTGCTGCTGGCGGTTCTTGCACACTGAGACCGACTGCGCCTGCCGGTGATTTCGGTAGGCTACGAGAAGCAAAAACCCCGCGGTGAGCGATCACCGCGGGGTTTTACATTGGGTCGTCTCGGCGATTGAAAAGTTGGGCGCGGGTCCGGGTAGACGGGCGGTGCTACTGGCCGCCGCCGATGATTCTTCGTGCAATCGAATTTCCGGCTTGCGGGTCGCTCGCGCCGGACAGGATCTGGGCCAGGAACGACTTGTCGAGGCCGCCGGTCGGCGTGGTGCGGGTGATCATGTCGAAGACCCGGCCGTCCTGCAGCGTGTAGTTCGCGATCTGCTTAACGGTGCCTTCTTCGTCGAAGTATACCGCCAGCACGGACTGCTCTACCAGTTTCGGCTTCATGAACATCGCCCCGCGCACGCGCTTCTGGGAGATGTAGTAAAACACTTCATTGTCGAATGTGGCGGTCGTTGAGGGTGTGCCCAGCGACAACAGCACCTGTTCGCGGCTTGAACCCACGGGCGTGAGATCGAGAGCGGTCTGGTCGACCACGTAGCCCTGGTTGAGAACTTCACTGGTGGAACAGCCTGCAAGTCCGATTGTGGAGATGACCGCAACTGCGGCGCCGAGACGCAAATTCCGCCCGGTTGCCTTGAAAACTCTCATCTTGAACGACATCTCCCCTTGGCATGCCTGTAAGCCGCAGCCATTGCGTTTTGCGTTTCATTCGGTAAACCAGCTTCCGCACGGATGCAACACGCCAGTCTCCCATCATCGCGATGATATCGAACCGCCATTGAAGGCAATTTAATGATTTGGTCTCTGCTGAAACGAAAAAAATCCAATCAGGCGCTCGTAGTGCGCCAGTACGAGACGATCACCGGCGCCGCGCGTTCACCCGTGTTCTACGACGGGATGGGCGTGCCGGATACGGTGATGGGACGCTTCGAGATGATTGCGATCCACCTTGTCCTCTATCTGCGCCGCACGGCGTCCGCCGGAGAGGCCGTGCAGGGGCTTGCCCAGGAGGTGCTCGAGGCATTCTTCGAAGATGTTGATCACTCCATCCGCGAACTGGGGATCGGCGACATGGGTGTGCCCAAGCGCATGAAGAAGTTTGCGCGCATGTTCTATGGCAGGGCCAACTCCTATGGCCAAGCGCTTGAGGCGCGCGACCGGCAAGCACTGGCAGCGGCGCTATCCCGCAATATCCATCCCGAGGCCGGCAGTGATGCGCCGTCGAGCGATGCCCTGGCCGACTGGATGTTGATGGCATCGGAAGAGCTTGCCAATGTCGGGGAAGAAACGCTCGCGCAGGGCCGGTTGGTTTTCCCGAAAGCTGGCGAATAGGACCGTTCCAATGACAAGTCACGACAGTTCGGCATTTTCGTTCCCGGTCAAGGTCGGCCATGTGTCGGCCAATCCGGTGACTGTCACCATATCCGCGGACCAGGCGGATCTCGAGAAACTGAAGGCCCAGTGGGATGTGCTGGATGTTGTTGCCTTCGATGCGGAGATTGCCATCGGGCGCTGGAAACGCGATGGCGTCCGGCTCAAGGGCAGGGTGCGCGCGACCATTGAGCAGGCCTGTGTGGTCACACTGGACCCCGTCCAGCAGCAGATTGACGAGGAGGTCGAAACCGTTTTCCTTCCCGAAAACTCCCGTCTTGCAAAGCGCATGACCGATGGCAGCGGCGAGATGTTTCTCGATCCCGAAGGGCCTGATCTTCCGGACACGTTTTCGGGCGACACCATAGACGTCGGCGCAGTTGCCGCGGAATTCGCTGCGCTTGCCATTGATCCCTATCCGCGCAAACCCGACCTCGATTATGCGGATCGCATTGAAAGTGATGAGACGACGGACAAAAAACCGTCACCCTTTGCTGTTTTGCAGGGGTTGAAGCGCGATGAATAGCGTCGGCATTACCCAAGGCCTGGACAAAGCTGTTGTACCCGGTGGGAAAACCAGTATTTTCGGCCGACCAATCCGGCCGGAAGCGCCGGAGAAAAAGGACGGGGCGTGATCAGAATTTCGGTCGACTTGATGGGGGGGGACCATGGCCCGGAAGTGGTCGTCCCGGGCGTTGCCAAGGCGCTGGAAAGACACCCCGAGATCAGGTTCCTTCTCTTCGGGATAGAAAAGTCCTGCGCACCGGTGCTGGCAAGGTTCCCGGCGCTGCGCGAGGCATCCACATTCGTTCCGTGCGAAGTCGCGGTGCGCATGGACGACAAGCCGAGCCAGGCGCTGCGCCAGGGGCGCTACAAGTCCTCGATGTGGCGCGCGATCGATGCGGTAAAGACCGGCGATGCGGATGTCTGCGTTTCGGCCGGCAACACCGGCGCCCTGATGGCGATGTCGAAATTCTGCCTCCGGACCATGGCCAACATCGAACGGCCGGCCATCGCGGCGATCTGGCCGACCCTGCGCGGTGAAAGCATCGTTCTGGACGTGGGCGCCACTGTTGGCGCCGATGCCCAATTGCTCATCGATTTCACAATGATGGGTGCCGCCATGGCGCGCGCCCTGTTTGAAATCGAGCGGCCGAGCGTCGGTTTGCTCAACATCGGCGTCGAGGAGATCAAGGGCCAGGAAGAGGTCAAGGAGGCCGGGCGCCTGATTCGCGAGGCCGCAATGCCGAGCCTGGATTATTATGGCTTTGTGGAAGGCGATGATCTCGGCAAGGGAACGGTCGATGTCGTAGTGACCGAGGGATTTGCGGGAAACATCGCACTCAAGACCGCCGAGGGCACGGCACGGCAGATCGCTGAGTATCTGCGTGCCGCAATGTCTCGCACGCTCATGGCGCGTATCGGCTATCTCTTTGCCAAGGGAGCGTTTGACCGGCTGCGAGAGAAGATGGATCCGGGCAAGGTCAATGGCGGCGTGTTCCTCGGTCTCAACGGTGTCGTTATCAAGAGCCATGGCGGGGCTGACAGCGAGGGATTCGCGGCCGCCGTCGATGTCGGCTATGACATGGCCCGCAACGGCCTCAAGGCCAAGATCGAGGACGATCTCAATCTTTATCACAAGCGCCGCTCGGCCTTGAACCTGTCGTCCGACGACGTTTCTTCGAAATAGGAAGCAAGCATGATCCGTTCAGTAGTACGTGGTTTCGGGGCACAGTTGCCCGAGCGGATAATGGAGAACCGCGATCTCGAAGGCATTGTCGAGACCAGCGACGACTGGATTGTCCAGCGGACCGGAATCCGTCAGCGCCACATCGCATCGGAAAACGAAACCACCGCATCCTTGGGCGAAATGGCGGCGCGAGCCGCGCTTGACCGCGCCGGGATGGTGCCGGCCGACATCGACCTGATCATCTGCGCGACCTCGACGCCGGACAACACCTTTCCAGCCACGGCGGTCAACATCCAGAACCGGCTGGGCATGAGGCACGGCGCAGCCTTCGATCTCCAGGCCGTGTGCTCCGGCTTTGTGTTCGCGGTCACCACCGCCGACAGCTACATCAAGTCGGGACTGGCGCGCCGGGTACTGGTGATCGGCGCAGAAACCTTCTCGCGTATTCTCGACTGGACCGACCGGACAACATGCGTGCTGTTCGGGGATGGCGCCGGTGCGATCGTCCTCGAAGCGGAAGAGGGGGCTGGCACCATCGCAGACCGCGGCGTGTTGACCGCCCATATACGCTCCGACGGAAGTCATCGCGAAAAGCTCTATGTTGATGGGGGGCCCTCGACCACCGGTACCGTCGGCCATCTCAGGATGGAGGGACGCGAGGTCTTCAAGCATGCCGTCGGCATGATCACCGACGTCATCGAGGCCGCCTACGATGCGACCGGATTGACATCCGAGGACATTGATTGGTTCGTGCCGCACCAGGCCAACCGCCGGATTATTGACGCCTCGGCGAAAAAGCTCGGGATTGCCGATAAAAAAGTCGTGATCACCGTCGACAAGCACGGCAACACATCCGCTGCCTCAATTCCTCTGGCGCTCAACGAGGCGGCATCGGACGGGCGGATAAAGCAGGGAGACCTGGTGTTGCTCGAAGCCATGGGCGGGGGCTTTACATGGGGTTCGGTGCTTCTGCGCTGGTAGAGTTTTTGCCGCCAAAGCATTGCACCCGGTTGCCGGCCCGGATTTTCTTGCGACTGCAACCCCGGAATTGCTGGTTGATCTGCAAAGGACGCTGTAACGCTTTAGTAGAATGAAATTGCATTGTCACCCAATTGAGATCAATTGAACGCGAAATGCAGTGTCGGTAAGACCCCGACAGTTTTGAGAGTTGCTTGACCTCGCCCGACATGATCCATAATGTTAACCTAATGGATCTAAGGGCGGCGGGGAAGCTGACCAGTTTGGTTGGATATCATGAGTGGAAAAACGGTCACAAGGGCGGATCTCGCCGAAGCGGTTTTCCGGAAGGTCGGGCTTTCCAGAACCGAATCCGCCGAACTCGTCGAGATGGTGCTTGACGAAGTCTGCAACTCCATTGTCCGCGGCGACAGTGTAAAGCTGTCGTCGTTCGCAACATTTCAGGTGCGCGAGAAGAAGGAGCGGATTGGCCGCAACCCGAAGACCGGGGAAGAAGTTCCGATCAGTCCGCGCCGGGTCATGACCTTCAAGGCATCCAACGTGCTCAAGAACCGTGTGCTCAAGGGCCATATGGCGCGCAAGGGCAAGACAAAGTAAGCCCCACCGGCTTTTCAGTCAGAGACATTTGCCGGATCGATTGCCTCATTTGGAGCGTTTGCCAAGTGTGGCTGATCGGGCATCGCATCCTGAGGAAAACGGTGAGCCTGTCTGTCAGGCATTCGCAAAGCGCTTGATATTCTCCCACCAAACCGTTGAACTGCAAACAGCATCCGGATCGACAGGGCGATTCGCCCCGCTCCGCGGCGGACGTCCGTGCCTGCGATGGGCGCGCATGGCCGCTCCCGCCCAGGCACAGTTCCGGTTTGACCTGAAGCAGGTGAAAACGAACAAACGGAGTGGTCCCATGGACAAGAGCCCAGACGCGTTCCGCACAATATCCGAGGTCGCCGAAGATCTGGATCTGCCACAGCATGTGCTGCGGTTTTGGGAAACCCGTTTCACCCAGATCAAGCCGATGAAGCGGGGAGGCGGGCGACGCTACTACCGGCCGGACGATATCGAACTGCTCAAGGGGATACGGACGCTTCTCTACGATCAGGGCTACACCATCAAGGGCGTCCAGAAGCTTCTCAAGCAAAACGGCAACAAGTTCGTCATAGCAATCGGATCCGGCGATATGGATGCGGTCGAGGCGCTCTCGGCCAGCATGGCGGAGGAGAAGCCGGCAACTCCAGCGCTGCGTGCGGCTCCAACCGATGAGGATCAGCTTGTAGGCAAGGCAAGGCTGCCATCCACCCGGCGCTTCTTCGGGCTTGGCGGCGAGGCGGGTAAGAATGGCGACGAGGCAGCGCAAGGGCCCGAAAACGGCGCGGGCCTGTCCCGTGACGACCGCTCATTGCTGCAGGAAGCTCTCTACGACCTGCTCGAATGCAAGCGGCTTCTCGACCAGGTCCGGTGACGTGCCCTGGCCATGCCTGGCTGGAGGCTGCCGGCCATGAACCGCTCCGCTGCCGGATGGTTCACGAACTCGCGGTGAAGCCCTCGAAATAGGAGCGCAGATCCTCCCGGGTGAATTTTTTCTCGATCTCTTCCGGTGTCATCGATTCCGCGCCGAACCACGGATATTTGCGGTCGTCGAAGCTGTCGGTCAAGAAATCGATAAAGCTGCGGTGCCGCGCGCTCTTGGCGACCTCCGGATGGGTCGCAAGCCAGATCTCGACGCGGAAATCGAATCCCAGATCGATATGCTCGACATCGCCGCCGATCGCTCGCGCATAGTTCGGCATGAGGCCGATCCCGGCGCCTTTCGCCACCGCCCAATAGTGGGCAGAGGAAAAGTTGGTTTTCATGCGCACCATGCGGTCGGCGATCTTCGGGCCGAAAATCTTGTCCAGTTCGTATCCGCGCAACTGGTCGGTCTGCTGTTCGACGACCCGGTGATTGACCATGTCGGCCACATTCTTGGGATG
Source organism: Hoeflea sp. (assembly GCA_040216675.1). Taxonomy (GTDB): domain Bacteria; phylum Pseudomonadota; class Alphaproteobacteria; order Rhizobiales; family Rhizobiaceae; genus Hoeflea. The sequence goes on from JAVJOR010000004.1 coordinate 1,086,207, forward strand.
CCCGAATTTCTCGAGATAGGAGCGGCTGGCAAACGGCTTGAGATGCAGATAGCCCAGCCTCTTGGTCTTGAGCTCGGGGCGGTTGGGCCGCTCGAGTTGGACCGAGATGTCAGCCTCCATCCGCAACACGTCGACAGATCGCATGGCGCACTGGAGTTCGATGCGGTTCGGCGCGCCGGTTGCATTCATGTGATCGACGATCCGGGGTGTGAGCCAGAAGCTGCCCAGCCCCTCGGTGATGGCGAGCCTGATCGGGCCGCTGGCTTCCCGCTCGGCCATCGCCGCCACCCGCCACATGTCCGAAACCGAGCTTTCCACCTCGCGTGCGGCCAGCACCACGCGGCGCCCTTCATCGGTCAGCCTTACGCCCTCCGATTCCCGGTAAAGCAGGGGGTATGTGAGCTGATCCTCCAGCCTGGAGATGGTTCTGCGCACGGTATTGACCGACATCCCCAGCTCCTCGGCGGCCTTGCGGAAGCTCGATAGCCGCGCCACTGCGAGAAAAACCCGAATGCTGTTCCAGTCAGCGTTACGCCATTGGTGTTCCATGGGTGGAACTCTCTGTGCTCGTTATTGCCAAAGTCAAACGGTTCGCCAGCGATTAGATTACCCTTAATTCAGAGGGATCAAAACCTATGCCGACCACACCACAAAATAGTTTTTCGCCGGCAAATGCAAGTGCGCTGGCCGCTGAAGCCGCTCACGAGGCCGAGCGGATGCGCCGGGCCTCGGCCCTGGTAACCGTAACCAACCATCTGGAGCCCGCCGATGTGCCGCGGCTTCTCGAGGCGGCCGGCAAGGCAATCGGGCAGCTTGCAAAGCCGGAAACGGTGATCCGCATCAGCGAGAAAAACCCGGACGCGATATGGCTTTTCGCCCGCCGCGGGCGTGCGCGCCCGGAAGGCTTCATGTCCGCGCTGCTTCTCAATGAGGCGGGGCGTGGTGCATTGTTCGACGGCGACCTCAATCTCCTCGATCCCCAGGACGAGTATCTGGTCAGCCAGCACGAACGCCCTGCCGCGATCTATGTCTGGGCCAGTTTCACGCCGGGAGTGCTGGCTGCGGGCATCAACCGGGTGATGGATCGCTTCGATTCTCCCCATTATGCGGAAGCCGACGTGATCTCGACCTCGTTTACCGTTCGCGGGCACCGGGCGATGGTGCGCCGCGGTTTCGAGCACGGCGTCTGGCACGACGGCCGCTTCCTGGACGGATTTTACATGATACCGCGCAGGCGCAAGACGCTCACCGAACGCTTGCCGCGTTACGCCACATACGAGCCAGCTCTGCGCCCGACCGGCATACGGGTGGTCAACGGTTTTGACGACATGATGCGCGTCGCCGCAATTCGCTCCGCGGTCTATATCGGCGAGCAGTTCTGTCCATTCGATGAGGAATTCGACGGCAACGATCTCGCCGCAACCCATCTGCTCGCCTTCATCGACAACGAGCCGGTCGGTTGCATGCGCATCAGGTTCTTTGCCGATTTCGCCAAGATGGAGCGGCTTGCGGTGCGCAAGGAGTTCCGGCGTTCGCGCACGGCCTTTGATCTCGTCCGCGCCAGCGTGGCGCTGTGCAAGGAGAAGGGCTACCGGCGGATCTATGGTCACGCCCGCGAGGACTATCTGCCCTTCTGGCAGAGCTTCGGCTTCAAGCTCAAGGAGAACGGTGCGCCGTTCTCGTTCTCGGATCACGTCTTCGTGGAGATGCTGGAAGAGATCGAACCGTCATCGACCGCGCTGTCGCTCCGGGACGATCCCTATCGCCTTATCCGTCCCGAGGGCAATTGGCACAAGCCGGGTCCTCTGGAGCGGTCGGTTGCGCAGCAGCCCGACTATCCGGCGGCGCATGCGTAGGAGGAAGCCGATCATGGACGCCGCCGAAACTGGCTCATACGCATGGATTATCCGGACCCTCGTAACCTGCAGGGAGGAGGCCGACCGGCTCAAGCTCGACAGCTTGAGCAACCTGATCAACATGGCGGTTCTTCAAACAGCTCTCGACTGGGAGGGGGAAGAGCCGACACAAGGCAAGGAGACCAATCTTGAGGCCTTGCTGCGATTGAAGATGAAACTCGCATTCTCAGAACGGAGCGACAATGTCGTCCTTCTGAACTCAAAAACCGCCGGGGAAGCCTAACGACCTGCGGTTTGCCGGGTGGGTGCAAGGGTTGACGCCACCGTTCGCGGCGCGCCCGCCCGGTTTTTTTGAGCGGACACTTTCGCGGGGCCGCATGGTGACTGCGGTCTTCCAAGAGCTGCCACTTCAAAACGAGATCGCCCGGAGCGCGTCTGCGTCTCCGGGCGATCTCGTGTCAGGCGGGTTTGCGCCTGAAGGTCAGGAGGTCAGTCGGAGCTTGACCACCCCTTTCTTGATTGCGTCGAAAATGGGTGCCAGCTGCTGGCGCGACGGCGCGTCAAAGAAGTGAGACGGGCTCGATGCACATTGCTGGAGCAGGGTTCCCGTGGCGGCATCGGGCTCCTCGAGCCGGATCGTGTAGACCTCGACACCGTCCTTCTTGGCATTGGTGCAGGCAGACAGCGTCTTCGCGTCGAGCGCATCGTTGGTCTGGCCGATATTGCCCGCCGTCATCCCGTCGAGGCGACCGTCCACCAGGTAACCCATGCTCGTGTAGGCAGAGCCCAGATCATTGTTGAGATTGCCGAAGGAGTTCTGGCCATCGGTCAGGAAGATCATGATCTTTTCGACCGAGCTGTCACTTTCAGGCGCGCCGCCGGTAAAGGGTTCGCGACTTGAAAGTGTACGCCACCCCCACATCACGCCTTCGAGCATGTTGGTCGACCCGTTCGCTTCGAGCTTTTTGACGGTGTCGGTGATCTGCTTGAAGTCGGTGGTCAGCGGAACCAGTGGCTCGACCTCGCAGCCAAAGCCCGGCCCCTTCGGGTCGTTCTTGTTGGAATAGAATTTCGACGGTGAATCGTCGACTTTCACTTGCTTCCATTTGGCGGTTGCGGCGATTGCGTCATCGGTGTTCTTCGGCTTGTTGTACTTGGTTGTGCGGCCGTATCGCGTAAGCTGATCGACCTTCTCTGCCTCGCTCGTTTTCTTGCCGTTGCCCTTTACCGGCTTGCCGCCATCCGGCAGGTAGGAATTGGGGTAACCCCACTTGTTGTCGGGTTCATCGATCGCGAAGAACGGCGTGAACAGCGAATTCACATCGTTTGGGTCCGGTACCGTGTCATCGACATCATGCTTTGCGTTGCCGACCGGAATCCGCGTTTCCACGCAACCGGGCCAGTCGACCTTGAGATGGTTGAACAAGGCAAAGCGGCTGAATTCGGAAGGCAGGTCCGATTGCGGGATTGGGGCTTTCGCGTCCTGGTCGATCCAGGACGCGGCTGGTTGTTGAACCTTGCCCCCACCGTTGATCTTCGGGCCGTATTGCGGTCCCACATTGACGAAGCCTGCATAGGGAACAAGCGAGAACTTGATCTGGTCCTTCTCCAGCCCCAGCGCTGCCATCCCGTTGACCAGTCCCACAACAGCGTTCTGAAGCGAGACCAGCTTGCCGCCTGCCATGGAGCCGGTGGTGTCGAGCACCAGCGCGATCTCGTATTTGGTGTAGGCGTAGCTGGCTGTGGCTTCTGCGGTCACGTCGGCTTTCTTCTTGCCCATGAACCCGCCGAAAACCAGCGGTTGACCCATGGTCGCGCGAATGGTGGCCTTGTCGCTCGCCAGTGCCACCGAAATCTGGGCCGTGTCGATCCCGTAGTTCGCGGATACTGTGTGCTGAGCGATCTTGAGTGCCTGCTCCTCGGTCAGCTTGCCTTCGCGCGCGACCATGAGCGCCGCCGAATCAACCGCGTTCTGGAGCTTGCTTTTCTCCAGACTCAGGCCGACGTAATCGACGGCGAGACCGCCAGCGACCATTACCGGTACGGCGAGGACGCCGAATGTCAGTGCGAAATTGCCGGATGTATCTCTGAAAAATCCTTTGTTCATCCCCGAGACTCCCGTCGTTGCCTAAGCCGCAGGACATCCTGACCGCTTCCAGCTTGCCAATCGCATTTGATATGCGTTCAGGAGCCAGACTAATTAGAAACTTTGAATATTGGGTTTCGGATCGGGGTAAACATATTACTAAATTTGAATGTAATTCTGCAACGAATTGCGGCCTCGATGGATGGGCTGTTCATTGGGACAATTCGGGAGACAGGATCTGACGGGACGCCGAAGGCGGGGCGATCCTGATCGCCTTCGGCAGCTTGCTGCGCCGTCTTGCTTGCGCTTCGGAGCCAGTCGTCGCGGCAAGCGCAGAAACTCCTGGGACAAAGCACCTTCGTTGCGATTAGAAAAAATTATAGCAATTAACATCGAAATTCAGCAATGTGTATCGAGTATGAAAGCGCTTGCAAAGCGAGTCGGTATTGCTGAAACGGGGTAGAACATGCGGTCCACTTCCCATCGGGCGGCGGCCCTCAGGGCCGTAGAGTTGATGATCGATGATCATGCAACAGCGCGTTACGTGACAACGAAGACCGATGAGTCCGTCGGCAGGGCGTGCAATGATACGGAGGAGGCGACGGACCACGAGTGGTGGTTTGCCTACCGTTCAATCCTTGGCGCGGTCATCCTTGAAGCCTATTTCGAGGTCGATCCATTCGGGGAAACGGCACTGGGATTGTAAGTCGCAACGGTTTGATCAAGTGCACATTGTTGATGGCGGAAACCGCTGATTGTTTTCGCGCAGAGCAGTCGAAGTGCTTATCGGAGCGCATTGCGTCGCGTGGAATTCCAGGTTTTCGGGAATTGCGTTGTTTTTGCCCTTGCCCGCAAAACCCTGATGATCTAAGGCCTCTTTCCAGTCGGAGCGTAGCGCAGCCCGGTAGCGCACTTGTCTGGGGGACAAGGGGTCGTGGGTTCGAATCCCGCCGCTCCGACCATTTCTCGAAATCAACGGCATTTGGAAACCGGCATCGGATTGCCGCCGTTCGGCCTGCGCATTTCGGCTTGGAGCGCCGCGCATCCAAAGGCGTGTGCACAAGGCGCGATCATGCGCCGACATGCATCAGTACGGAGAGAGGCTCGTGGCCACCCTCGCTGAACCCGGCCTGTGATGTTGTTTCGGCGTCGCGCGGGCGCCGCCGGTCCGCTCAGGGGTTGTCTGCCAGCGCGCCTCAAGCGCGAAGCAGCCCCAGACAACCCCCATCAGCAGGTAGAAATGCCGCCAGTGATCCGTGTCGATCACCATGCCGATGACCGTGTGTCCGAACAGGACGATCAGCGCCAGCATCATGTAGGGCTGCCAGGGCCGGTCGCGCAGCAGGTACTTGAACCCCAGCGTGAAGGTCCAGACCATCAGCGTGACGTAGCTGACAAATCCGAGCCAGCCATAGTCCATCAGGGCCTTGAGCCAGATGTTGTGGGTGTCCTCGCCCCACATCAGGCCGAATTCGAGCGGACCGATGCCCAGCGGATGTTCCATTGCCATCAGGAACCCGATGGCGTGGCGGGCAAACCGGCCGTGGCGCGCACCGTCATACTCCTGCACGAGCTTGGCGCGATCCGAGAACAGTTCCGACACCTGATCGAATTGAAGCGCAATGATGATGGCTGCGACAAGAAGCACAAAGCCCGCCATCGACATGATCAGGATCCTGAGGCGAAAGGCGCCGGTGCGTTCCTTGATCAGCATGACGAGCACGAGCATCGCCATGGTGATGGCAAGCAGTCCCCAGGCAGCGCGCGAAAACGACAGGAAGACGCCGAGCACGAGGATCACTAGACCCAGCACCCGGAGCGGCGCGGCTTTCAGCGTCCCTGTCAGCAGCCCGTGGAGAAGGTAGAGTGTCGGCAGCACCAGGAACGGACCGAACACGTTCGGGTCCTGAAAGGCGCCCATCGCCCGGCCGTAGCGGGTGAATACCTCGCCACCCGGGATCGCGCCGAAATAGCCCAGAATACCCAGAAGTGCCGTGATGATCGCGCCGGCCAGGTAGGCCCGGAAGATGAGCAACAGCCGGCGCTGATCAGCCTCGATGATCGCCGCGAAAAACATCGCGGTGAACGCCAGGAACAGAGACACGGCGATGTACATCGGTGTCTGCTTGACCGCGTCCATGGTCAGGATCGAGAACATGCCGCCGATGTTGAACACGACGTAGAGCACAATCAGCGGTGCGATATGTCGCGACAGCCTGAGGCCGAAAAGCGCCCATACCGCGATCAGGACGACGAGGAAAAGCTCGTAGGGCGCCGGTTCGTTGATGACGAAGCCCGAAAGGAAGACGCCGAACGCCACGCACAACGAAGCCAGCATCGACAACGCCTGGCGTTGCGGATGAAAGCTGGCCGGAGCGGGGAGGGCGGCGCTGGTCAATAGGCGTTTTCCGTATCGAACAGTTTGATGGGCGTCAGGAACAGGATCTTCAGGTCGAACAGCAGCGACCAGTTCTCGATGTAATAAAGGTCGCAGGCGGTGCGCTGCTTGATCTTCTCGTCATTGTCGATCTCGCCGCGCCATCCGTTGATCTGCGCCCAGCCCGTTACGCCCGGCTTGACCCGGTGCCGAGCGAAATATCCGTCGACCACCTCGGCAAACAGCCGGTCATGCGCCGCAGCGACCACCGCATGCGGCCTTGGGCCAACCAGCGAAAGATCCCCGCGCAGGACATTGAAGAACTGCGGCAGTTCGTCGATCGAGGTCTTGCGGATGAACCGGCCGACCTTGGTAACCCGAGGGTCGCCCTTGCTCACCGCCGCGCGGGCGGTGGGGTCGCACTTGTCGGTATACATTGAGCGGAATTTGAAGACGTCGATCACTTCATTGTTGAAGCCGTGGCGCTTCTGCTTGAACAGAACCGGACCCTTGGAATCGAGCTTGATGGCGATCGCGGTGGCGATCATCACCGGCCAGAGCAGGGCGATGGCAACCAGCGAGAAGAAGATGTCGAAGGCCCGTTTGGCGACCGAATCCCAGTCGGTGATCGGCCGGTCGAAGATGTCGAGCATCGGCACCGCGCCGACATAGGAATAGGACCGCGGCCGGAAGCGAAGCTTGTTGGCGTGGGCGGCGAGACGGATGTCGAGCGGCAGGACCCAGAGTTTCTTGAGCAGTTCCAGCACCCGTGATTCCGCATTGAGCGGCAATGCGATGATCAGCATGTCGATCCGTGCAAGCCGGGCGAATTCCACAAGCGTGTTGACGTTGCCCAGCTTCGGGTAGCCCGCCACAACGGGCGGCGAACGGCGCTCGTCGCGATCGTCGAAAATACCGCAGATACGGATATCGTTCTCGGGATCCATCTCGATGGCCCTGATGAGGTCCTTGGCGAGGTTTCCGCCGCCCACGATCACTGCGCGGCGCTCCATCACGCCGTTGCGGGCCCAGCGGCCTATCCCGTAAGCAACCACGTTGCGGCTGATGACCAGCGCCGCAGCACCGGTGGCAAACCAGGTGATGAACCAGAAACGAGAGAAAATGAGCCCCGACTGCAACAGAAAAGTCGCAAGCGCGATTGCCGCAAAGGCGGATGCCCAGGCGGTGAGCACCTTCGGCAATGTCCTGAGCGCACTGCGGAGCGCCGGCACCTGGTAACCATCGGCAATCTGGATCAGCAGGACGGCAAGCGCTGAACCGGCAAGCACGGCGGGTCCGTAGTAGAGCTGTATCGTCTCGTGGCTGAAGCCGACATAAAACGCGTAAACGCCGAAACCTGTGGCGGTGAGAAGCAGAAATTCGGCAAGGCGCAGCATGCCGATGATCATTCTCGGAGAGTAGTTTTCCTGCGACAGCCGGTTGGCGGTCTGTCGCGCCAGCCGGCTCATGGACGTGTCGCCGTCCTTCTCGGCCTCAGGCTTGAGCTCGATCTCCTCCATCGCCTTGCGGACGGATTTGGAATCGAATGCGCTGCTGCGTTCCATCTTGTTCACGGCTGAACTCTCCCGGGAAACATTCCTGTCCCGGATAGCATGGAGCGCCCTAAGAAAGACTTGACGCGGTCTGGGCCTGTGCTTCGCCGGCGGCAACGGAAATGCAGTTCCGGTACACATTCATCATGCGATCGGCCATTGCGGTCGAAGAAAAGCGGGCACGAAACCCGATCGGATCTGGCATCGCGCCTGCAAGCCAGGCTGGTTCTGAGATTGCACGGGCCATTGCAACGGCCATGGCCTCGATGTCGCCCGGCGCGACAAAGCCATCAAAATCCTGACCGAGAATTTCCGGAATCCCGCCAACCTTGGTGGAGATCACCGGTTTGCCGGCAGCCACGGCCTCGAGCACGATATAGGGCATCGATTCCGCCCTCGAGGGGATGACCACCGTGCGCGCCAGTGCGAAGGCCTCGCGTGCCGGCATGGCAGGCCGCATGGTAAGCCGCGCACCCATGCCCAGCATGTCGATACGGGACTGGTAGCGCGGCTGGTCGTCGCCGTCGCCCACCATCACGCCACGCAGGGGGCGGCCCACAAGTTGCTCCGCACGACGCACCGCCTCGATGAATACATCGGGTCCTTTGAGGTCCCGCATCATGCCGATATAGAGGAAATCGACCGCGTCGGGCGCGTTCGCGACCGGTTCGAACTCCTTTTCGCGCAGGCCGTTGTGGATCAGCTGCCAAGGCACGCTCGGCGCGCCGATCTTGTCGGTGTAGGTGCGGCGCTCATAGTCCGAGACAAAGATCAGACTGTCCGTCCAGCGCTCCAGCATCCTTTCAATGGCGAAATAGGTCCGGCCCCGCAGTCTGTTTCTGTCGTAGTGCAGACTGCCGCCATGGGGCGAATACAAACGGGCAACGCGAGACCTTGATACCCGTAGACGTGAGCCCACCAATCGCACGAAGGCGCCGCCCTTGGCGCCGTGTCCGTGCAGAATGTCAGGCTGCAATTGCTTGATTTCATTATAAGTTCGATATGCCGCGCCGATATCCGAGGGCCCCAGGGACCGCCGTATCGGCATCCGCGTCAGGCCGAGGCTCAGATGCGGCATGATGGTTTCGAACAGCTGATCCTCATAGGCTCCGCCGGTCGAGGAATCGCACAGGATTCCGACCTGGTGACCTGCCCTGGAGTGCTCTTCGGCAAGATCCCGGACATGCCGGAAAATGCCGCCGACGGGCGACCGGAAACAATGCAGGATCCGCAAGGGGGGGACCGAAGCCATCTGATCAGAACAACCGTTCGCGCACGTAAATGGTGTCACCGGCGAGGATCGGATCGGAGATCGAGACGCGGCCCGTCATGATTTCCCCGTTGATCTTCCGGGTGATGTCGACATTGCGCTGATTGGCGCGCTGCGAAAATCCACCGGCGATGGCGATGGCGTTTTGCACCGTCATGCCAGGGACATAGGAGTACTGACCGGCCTGACCCACTTCGCCCATCACGAAGAACGAACGGTAGCGGTCTATCTCGATGGTCACGTCGGGGTCGCGCAGATAGCCTTGGCGAAGGCTCGCGGCAATGGAGCCTTCAAGCTCCTGCAGCGTGCGGCCGCGTGCGGCAACAGAGCCGATCAGGGGATAGGCGATATAGCCTGACTGGTCGATGGCGAAGGTTCCGGTGAGCCCGGGTTGCTCGAACACCGTGATCCGCAGGCGGTCGCCCGAATCGAGCCGGTATGGCTGGATAACAGCTTCATGGAAGGCCTTTGGAGCCGGATGGTAGCCGGAACATCCGGCAAGCACCAGCGATGTCATGGCGGCAGCCAGGAACATAGCGGCCCTTGAGGCACCGGAAGATGAGGCGCCGGAGAACTTGCCGCTTGCGGCGCTCTGTGGCTTGCCACGGAACGCGCCACGAGGCTGGGCAGGGGGCTGGACCGGTTTCATGCTGCTGTAGTCTCCACGCGAACCGTGTGCATTTCGAACCCTGTTATCGATCCATTAGGGTTAACGGGCGGTAAAACCCACCGGATTATTTCGCGTCTCCATCGCCCTGGCTTGCTTTCGTGCCGGGAAATCAGTGCATCCGCGGGGTGGGGTACGAGAGGTAAACGAACTCTGACCGGCGCCTTAACCGTTGCGTTACCATGTTCCTTTACCCTTCCGGCTCTGTGTAAGTACGGAGTATGCCGATCATGTCTGGCGGACCATCAACTCAACCCGACGCGGATATCGATCTCGGTCGTCTTGTTAAGGCGGTGTGGGACAAAAAGGCGCTTGTCGCCGGGCTGACGGCCGGTGCGGCCGTGCTGGCCTTTGTCGTGACCGGATTGATCGATCCTTTGTACAAGGCGGAAACTCGGGTTCTCATCGAAACCCGCGAGCCGGTCTATTCGTCCGATCAGGCGCAGCCTTCATCCGATGCGGCCTTGCTCGACGAGCGCGCCGTGACCAGCCAGGTAGAAATCCTTCGCTCAACCGATCTGGTCAAGCAGGTCGCAAGAGAGCTCGATCTGTCCTCGCACAGCGAGTTCGACCCCGCCGCGGATGTCTCGGCGCTGGGCAATATCCTGATCACGCTGGGTCTCAAGAAGGATCCGCTGCTCGTTCCCGCCGACGAGCGCATCTTGAAGGAATTCTACAAGAAGCTCGACGTCTACGCCGTTCCCGGCTCCCGGGTGATCGGCGTCGAGTTCTCGTCCGAGGACCCGGCGCTTTCGGCAAGCGTTTCCAACGCTCTGGTGGATGCTTATCTCGCATTTCAGTCCGGCGCAAAGCTTGAGAACAACACCGACGCGAGCGCCTGGCTGGAGCCTGAAATCGCGAAGCTGCGCGAAAAGGTTCGCGAGTCCGAGGAGAAGGTCGCGAAGTACCGCGCCGAAAAGGGACTTCTCCTGGTCAACCAGCAGGACACGATCGCGGCCAAGCAACTCTCCGACATCTCCACGGAACTGAGCCGTGTCAGGGCCGAGCGCGCGGACTCGGAGGCACGCGCGCAATCGGTGCGCAATGCGCTCGAAAACGGCCAGTCCGTTGACGCCATTTCCGATGTGCTCGATTCCCCGGTTGTCCAGCGCCTGCGCGAAAGCGAAGGGGCCGTACGCGCCCAGATCGCTGATCTGTCGACCACGCTGCTTGATAACCACCCGCGCATGAAGGGACTGCGGGCCCAGTTGCAGGATATCGAGGGTCAGATCGTCTCCGAAACCCGCAAGGTTCTTTCGAGCCTTGAAGGCAACGCACGCACCGGCAAGATCCGGGAGGCCGAACTGGTCGCGCAACTCAACGCGCTCAAGGCGGGATCGGCCCGCGAGGGCGAGGAAACGGTGGAGCTGCGCTCCCTCGAACGCGAGGCCGCCGCCCAGCGCGATCTGCTTGAAACCTATCTGAGCCGGTACCGAGAGGCTGCCTCGCGGTCCGAACCGAATTCGTTGCCGGCCGATGCACGGGTGATTTCGCGCGCAGTGCCCGCGTCCGAATCCTATTTCCCCAAGACGGGTCCGATCATCATCGTCTCGGCGCTCGCAACGTTCCTGCTTACGGCCATCGGCATCATGCTGGCGGAACTGCTTTCGGGCAGGGCGCTTCGCCCATCCTCTGCGGCGCTTCCGGATCAACGCTCCCGTTCAAACTCGACGGCGGAGCAGGCGCCGGATCCTTCGCCGGCCGGTAGCGGTGTGATGCCTCTCCCTTTCATTGCCAATGATGCCGAAGACTTTACCGTCGAGGCGGTTGCCGATCAGCTGCTCGGCGAGCGGGTCCCCGTGGCCATCTGCGTGTCGCCCGAAGGTGACGAGGGATCGGCGTCGTCGGTGATGCTTGCCCGCACCGTCGCCAGCGATGGCCGGCAGGCTCTCATCATCGATCTGACCGGATCGGCTTGCCCGACCGAACTGATGGCGGAGTCCATGCGGCTGCCCGGTTTGACCGACCTGATGTGCGGTGAGATTGCGATCGCCGATTCCATTCATCCCGATCGTCTGTCGTCGGCCCATATCATCCCGCGTGGCAACGCCAACGCCCGTCGCGCGATGCGCGCACTTGACAGGCTGCCCATGATCATCGACGCGCTCACGGAGGCCTACGACCTCGTGATTGTCGAGTGTGGAGCGGCTGATGCCGAAGCGGTGGCCCGGATCGCGCGCTCTGACGAAGGCGAGATCGTGCTGTCGATCCTGCGCGCCGACGAGGAAACGGTGTCGAACTTCCTTGCGGACTTCCATGAGCAGGGATTTGAAAACGTGCTGCTGATGACGCCAGGCAAGCCCTTGAGCCCGCTCGGCACGCGCACTTCGGCAGCCTGAGCCTGGACAACCGATACGGGGGACGAGCGTTCAGCTTTCAATCCGAATGGGGGCTGCTGCCGGCGCTTTCCCGCACAGTCAGGCCGCGCAGGAAGGCTGCGGACTTTTTGAGCGCGGGCGAGGATTTGATCACCCGTTTTGCTGAAATGGCGACGGCAATCATCGGCGCTGCAACCCGTCCCTTGAGCGTCAGCGGCAGGTAGCAGTCGACCAGATCGGTGCGCACCGGGCACCAGGACCGCTTGTAAAGCTGGTCGCCGACGCCGAAGTCGAACACTTTCTCACCGGCTTTCGCAGCGCGCTCGATCATACGGTAAAACAGCAGTTCGCCCGCGCTCGCATCGGCAGCGATGGTTTCGTCAATCGAGCCGAACTGGCAGGTGACATGGCCCTGTTTCCGGGTCAGTCCGGCAACGGCGATGATCGTGCCTTCGTGTTCACCGCCGGCAAGTTCGATTCCGTGAAGCTCCAGCGCGGCTTCACCGGAGGCGCTGCGGGTCATCGCCAGCCGCGCCAGAAACGACCGGACGCCGGGATCGGCGAACACATTCGGCAACCCTTGTGCCGCAAGCCGCGTCGGCTTCTGTTTCAGGAATGTTTCCAGAAGCCGCATCGACTGCTCGTCGTCGTCTCCGGTGATGTGCCGGTATCCGCCGATGGCCTCGAGACGGCGCTCGGACAGCCGGAACTTCTTGCGCCTCCGCTTGCCGTTGATCTGGGCCAGAACGTCCTGGAAGTTTTCAAACAGCGGCAATTGGAAACTCGGATTCTGATGCAGGACGCGGGGAAGCTGAGCGAACGGCGCGCGGGTGGCTGCCTCCGGGGGCATCTTGTCGAAGAGAATGATGTCCGCGTTCAGCCCGGCGCGTGCGAGGGCTTCTTTAAGGTCGAAGGGTGAAATGGCGTTTTCGGGCAGGCTGACGTCAGCCACAAGGCCGGTGTTGGCGTTCGAGAATGCAGTGCCGGCGAAGCGGGCGATCCTGAGTCCTGCTGCCTTCTTCATTTCCAGCGGCAGCACGGCCAATGTTTGCCCGTCCTGGTCAAGCGTGATCACGGAAACAGGCATCCCGGTGCCGCCGGCCCATGCGCCGACCCAGGCGCGGCTTTGATGAAAACTCACATCCGGATTCTGCTCCAGTTGCGCCCAGTTGCGGTTGGCCGCCGCGAGATCCGTACTCAGATAGGCCGTCACACGAGGACGCCGGGGCGCAACGGCAGCGCCGAAAACCGGATTTGCCGAGATGTCGTGGGCGTTGACCATGATCGCAATGCTCGTCTGGTTCGTGTTTGCACACGCCAGCATCACATTGCAGCTTCAAGAATTCTGTAAACGAAGGGGCAGCCGGGACAAAAAGCGGGGCGCAAGGCTAACAAGAGGTTAATGCGCCGGTTGAGCCGTGCTTATCCCGATCAGGATTGGCGGGTCTTCGGCGGTCGTTCCATCCATCGGATCGCGAACATGGCCGGGACCACCCACAACACACCGGTAAACAGGAAATACAGAAGATGCACGTACCAAGGAGATTCGGCGAGCCGGTAGGTTGCAACGGTCGTCGCCACCAGCGCGTAGATGACGACCAGCGCGACAATGATCACGGTACCGATGAGTTTCTTCAGGCGAACGGGCATGACCTGTGGTCCTTGGAAGCTGGTCCGGCGTTGCGCGTCGGGGTGCCCAGCGCGAAACGTCTACGCTCGACATAGCGGCTTTGCCTGTCAACGCAAGCCCTGATCTGCGCCAGGACCTGCATCGGACCGTGCTCCGCCGCGACCTGATGCCGCAAAGCGTTCGGTCTTGCCTTGGAGAGCCCGGTGGGGCAAATGTCCCACACAATCCACAGAAAGACATCGCCGATGAGTGCCAGCACCGTTTCCATGCAGCCGGGACAGCCCGATGCGCCGTTTCCAGATGCGAAATCAGTCGTGGACCGGCAGTCCAGGATACACCACAACCGTGCGATCCAGCGGGTCTGGCTCGGTGTGGTGCTTGCCGCGATTTTCGCTCTTGTTCTGGTTGGCGGTGCGACACGGCTTACTGATTCCGGGCTCTCGATCACCGAGTGGAAACCGATCCACGGCGTCATTCCCCCGATCGGCGAGGCGCAATGGCAGGAGGAGCTGGAGCTCTACCGCCAGATTCCCGAATACCAGCTGATCAACAAGGGCATGAGCCTTGATGAATTCAAGACGATCTACTGGTGGGAATGGGCGCACCGGCTTCTCGCAAGGGGTGTCGGGATCCTGTTTGCGGTCCCGCTCGCGTTCTTTCTGGTGACAGGGCGTATCGAAAAGCGCCTGCGCTGGCCGCTGTTCGGCTTGCTGGTTCTCGGCGGTCTGCAAGGCGCGGTTGGTTGGTGGATGGTTGCGTCCGGTCTCGTCGACAGGGTCGATGTCAGCCAGTATCGGCTTGCAACGCATCTGACGCTGGCCTGCCTGATCTTTGCCGCGATCGTCTGGGTGATGCGCGGGCTTGCGCCGCATTCCTCCGATCCGGTTCCCGGTCCGGGCCTCAAGCGCGGGGCAGGGGCGCTCTCCCTTCTCGTGCTGGTGCAGATCTATCTCGGCGGGCTCGTTGCCGGTCTTGATGCCGGCCTTGCCTCATCGACATGGCCGCTGATGAACGGCGCCGTTGTTCCCGAAGGGCTGTGGGAACTTTCACCGGTCTGGCTGAATGCGTTCGAGAATCCGCTCACCGTGCAGTTCGTTCACCGCTTCGGCGGGTATTTTGTGTTCGGTGCCGCCCTGTGGCACATGGTTGCGGCGCTCCGCTCTGCACCGGGGACCACCCATGGCCGCCGTGCCGTCGTGCTGTTCGCTCTTGTTGCCGTGCAGGCGCTTATCGGCATCGTCACGATCCTGACCCAGGTGCCGCTTGGCTGGGCGCTTGCGCATCAAGGCTGGGCTGTCGTTGTGCTCGGCTTTGCGATCGCCCACTGGCGCGGTTTTTTTGGGGCTTATCCGATGGAAACCGAAATCCGTTTGCGGAGTTGATCACACCGAATCGCAACCCAAGAGCAGACCGGAAGGACCGCCATGGCCATCTTCAAGCCGTCCCACCGCCGCCAATATGTATCCGACACGGTATTCTATGCCTGGTTTGAGCTGATCTACACCTTTGTCGACGTCTCTGCCGCATTGCTGTTCATCATCGGCTCGGTGATGTTCTTCTCTGAAGAGTGGCAGACCGCCGGAACCTGGTGCTTCCTGATCGGTTCGTTCTGCTTTGCACTGAAGCCGACCATGCGCATCATTCGCGAGATGCGCTATTTCAGGGCAAACGATATGGACGATCTCGCAAAGCGTTTCGAAAAAGGCTCGTAAGAGCTGACCCCGAAACCGAACCGTGCCAGGGTCAGCCCCTGATCATCAGATCGAGGTTCTGCACCGCCGCGCCCGATGCGCCCTTGCCGAGATTGTCGAGCGAGGCCACCAGATTGACCTGGCCTGCATCTTCATTGGCGCAGACATAGAGCTTCAGCCGGTCGCTGCCCTTGAGTTCCTCCGGATCGAGCCGGATCGAAGCGGCGGCATCAGTCGGCCCCGCCACCTCGACAACGTCGCTGGCTGCGTAATGCTCTGAAAGCGCGGTGAAAATTGCGTCGACGGTGACGCCGTCCGCCATCAGATCCAGATGCAGCGGCACATTGACGAGCATGCCCTGCGCAAACCGCCCGACGGCCGGGGTGAAAACGGGCTTGCGGGCAAGCCCGCCGCGGACCACGATTTCCGGCACATGCTTATGGGCCAGCGTCAGCGCATAGGCAAAATGCGGAGCGGTGATGGCATCGTCACGGGAGGCGTCTTCCATCTGGGCGATCATCTGCTTGCCACCGCCGGTGTAGCCGGAGACGGCGTTGATGGTGACCGGATAGTCGGCGGGCAGGATGCCGCGCGCGACAAGCGGCGCCAGCAGGGAGATGGCGCCGGTGGAATAGCAGCCCGGGTTCGAAACGAACTGCGCCTTGGCGATCCGGCCGGCCTGATCGGGGTCGAGCTCGGCAAAGCCGAAAACCCAGTCGGGCGCGGTCCGGTGCGCGGTCGAGGCATCGATGAAGCGGGTTCCCGCGTCGGCCGCGAGCGCCACGGCTTCCCGCGCCGCGTCGTCGGGCAGGCAGAGAATGGCAATGTCGGCGTCGCGCAGAAACGCCTTCCGCACGTCCGCGTCGCGCCGCTGTTCCGCCGGCATCGACATCAGGTCGATATCGGTCCGTCCGGAAAGCCGCGTGACAATCTGCAGGCCCGTGGTGCCGTGTTCACCGTCAATGAAGATCTTGGGAGCCATCGGGCTTCTCCGTTCATGCATAAAAATCAGGGACTTGTTCGGCTCGCCGGAATCGATTTCCGAGGCCGTTCATTCAGGATGCGAGCCCTATCGTCGGGCTCGGCGTTCTGCAAGCAGTCCCAGGTAATGCATGGCGACGGAAGCTCCGGCTATCGCGGTAATGTCCGCGTGGTCATAGGCTGGCGCGACTTCTACTATATCTGCGCCCTTGATATCAAGTCTTCCTAGTTTCTGGAGCACCGACAGCATGCGCGCGCTTGACGGGCCGCCCGCCACCGGTGTGCCCGTTCCCGGCGCGAATGCCGGATCCAGGCAGTCGATGTCGAACGTCAAATAACAGGCCTGATCCCCGACATGATCGAGGATGGTCGAGGCGATCTCGCTTGCGCGCATGTCCTCGATCTCGTGGCCGTAGAGGATGCGGATGCCGCAATCCTCCGGCGCGTGGGTCCGGATGCCGATCTGGATTGAGCGGCTCGGATCGATCACGCCGTCACGAACCGCGCGGCCGACGAAAGAGCCGTGGTCAATGCGCTTGCCGTCATCGTCCCAGGTGTCCTGGTGCGCATCGAATTGGACCAGCGCCAGCGGGCCGTATTTCGCGGCATGGGCCTTGAGCAACGGCCAGGTGACGAAATGATCGCCGCCGAGGCTGAGCAGGAACGCGCCGGATTTCAGGATCTTCGCGGCTTCGCGCTCGATCGTCGCCGGTGTTTTCTGGTGATTTCCGTAGTCGAGCAGGCAGTCCCCGTAATCGATCACCGACATGGCTTCGAACAGGTCACGCGAAAACGGGTACTGCGGATCATTGTCAAAGATGGCAGAGGCGCGCCTGATTGCCTGCGGACCGAAACGTGCGCCTGGCCGGTTGGAGACCGCCGCATCGAACGGGATGCCCCAGACCACTGCGTCCGCCCCCTTGAGGCTTTTCGTGTATTTGCGCCGCATGAACGACAGGGCTCCGGCATAGGTCGGATCTGTTGCCGCCGAAGTCAGGCTGCGGGCGGTGAAGGCATGATCGATGGACTTGCTGGCCATGAGGTGCTCCCGGGGCGCATGAATGTGTCCGCGCCTGTCTAGCCCAATCGCCTCTTCCGATAAAGCGCCGGCATCCGATACCGCAGCCGTGCGCCCCGGAAAAATGAACTCGGGTGCGGAAGGTACACTCCGCCGCAACATTAGGGGTTTTGAAAACTCTTTTCTGTAGTCTCAGCGCTGAAACTGTGCCGGTTTGGCACGAAATGACGGATTTGATGATGAGTTCTGCCGGTGCTTCGAAAGACCTGACGGGGACCGTCTATCCGGTGCAGTATCTGCGCGCGGCGGCAGCACTCGTGGTCATGCTGTTTCACATATCCGTGCTCTCGCAGGAAACCTGGCAACTGGATCCGGCCCAGGTGGATTATGTCGGTGCGGCGGGTGTCGATCTTTTCTTCGTCATCTCGGGCTTCATCATGGCAATGATCGTCGCGCGATCCGGCGACCGCTTCAGTGCCCGTGACTTCTGGCTACGTCGGGTCGCCCGGGTTGTTCCGGCCTACTGGGTGATCACGTTCCTTGTCTTCGTGCTGGCACTGGTGCTGCCGAGCCTGTTCAATTCGACCACGGCCAGCATCCCGCATCTTCTCACATCATTGTCCTTTCTCGCCGCCGACAGCGGTTCTGGCCATACCGGTCCGTTGCTGGTGGTCGGCTGGACACTGAATTACGAGATGTTCTTCTACCTCGTCGTGGCGCTAACCGCTGGTATCCTGGGGGACGAGAACCTGCTCAAGACCTCCGCGGTTCTGTGCGGCCTGGTGGCGCTGGGCGTGGTGTTTCAGCCGGCCCATCAGACGCTTGCCTTCTACAGCGATCCGATTCTACTCGAATTCGTCTTCGGGATCATCGTCTTCCGGGTGTGGCGGAAGCGCGACGGAGCAACGTTCAGCGTCCTGTCCTGGTTTGCCTTTGTCCTCGGCATGGTGCTGCTGATGGTGCAATGGGAACGGCCGCTGACCGAGTGGCGCACGTTCTTCTGGGGCGTTCCGGCCATGGCCGTGCTCTATGGCGGGCTGGGTGTGCTGCGCTTTACCAGCCCCGCATTGGCGCGGCTGGGGGAGTGGTCCTACGCGCTCTATCTCACCCACGTTTTCGTCATCACGTTCTATATCAAGTTCGCCATTTCGGCGGTCTATGGCTACGATGTGCCATGGCCGCTGCACTATCTCGCGCTGATCGCCATCTGCACGCTGGTCTCCGCCGTCTTCTACAGCGTCGTCGAAAAGCCGCTGTCGGGCTGGGTTTCGCGGCGGACAAGGCGGTTCCTGGAGCCATCGGCTCCGCGTCCGGCGGTCGAGCGCGTCACCTGATCGTCTGAATCCTGTCCGGCAGATAGGATGCAGGTTCCCGCGTTCGCGATCAGTCGACGTAGGGAAGTCCCTCGCGGCGCCAGCCGGAAAAACCGGCGGGAATGTGCATCACGTCGTTGAACTCGGTCTTCGAGAAGGCCCGCATCAGCGCGTGACTGCGCCCGCCCGCCTGGCAGTACATGACATAGGTCTTTTGCGGATCGAGGCTGGCGATACGCTTGGCGAAATCGTCGGCATAATAGTCAATGTTTATCGCGCCCTTGACATGGCCACGTGAAAACTCACCGGGCGTGCGGATGTCGAGCACGACGATCGACGGATCTGCCTCGATCGCCTCGTGTGCCGCTTTGGGTGTGACATCGCGCAGGTTTTCGGCGACGGCCGGAAATGGCTGAAGAAAGAGCGCAAGAGCGGCTGCGCCAAGAAAACCGCGGCGTGTCTGATCAATGGGCATGCGGGCCTCCAACGGCTGCGATTGACAACGCAATGGCAAATAGAAGCGGTCGCAAACGGGTCAAGACAACAAAAAACGGGGCCGAAGCCCCGTCCAATGTCTTGCAGTTCCGAAAAGCGGATTAGCGCTTGGAGAACTGGAACGAGCGGCGGGCCTTGGCCTTGCCGTACTTCTTGCGCTCGACCACGCGGCTGTCGCGGGTCAGGAAGCCGCCCTTCTTGAGAACGCCGCGCAGGCCGGGTTCATAGTAGGTCAGCGCCTTGGAGATGCCGTGCCGAACAGCACCGGCCTGGCCGGAGAGGCCGCCGCCGGTGACGGTGCAGACGACGTCGAACTGGCCCTGGCGGGCAGCGGCGACAACCGGCTGCTGTACAACCATCTGCAGCACGGGGCGGGCGAAATACTTGACGAAGTCACGGCCGTTGACGGTGATCTTGCCGGTGCCGGGCTTGACCCAGACGCGCGCGATCGCGTTCTTGCGCTTGCCGGTGGCGTAGGAACGGCCAAGGTCATCGACCTTGCGCACGTGGACCGGAGCTTCCGGTGCAGCTTCGGCAGCGTTGACCGATGCGCCAAGCTCCTCAAGCGAATTGAGTTCAGCCATGATCAGGCGCTCCTTTTGTTCTTGATGTTCAGCGAGGCGACGTCGAGGACGGCCGGCTGCTGGGCTTCATGCGGATGTTCGGAACCGGCATAGACGCGCAGGTTCTTCATCTGGCGACGGCCGAGGGGGCCGCGCGGAACCATGCGCTCGACAGCCTTTTCGATAACGCGCTCGGGAAAGCGGCCTTCGAAGATCTGGCGCGCGGTGCGCTCCTTGATGCCGCCGGGATAGCCGGTGTGCCAGTAGTACTTCTTGTCGGTGTACTTCTTGCCGGTGAGCACCGCCTTTTCGGCATTGATGATCACGACATTGTCGCCATCGTCAACATGCGGGGTGTAGGTGGCCTTGTGCTTGCCGCGCAGGCGGTTTGCTACAATGGTGGCGAGGCGGCCGACGACGAGATCTGTCGCGTCGATGATGACCCACTTCTTTTCCACCTCTGCAGGCTTCTGCGAGAAGGTTTTCATTTGAGTTCTCTCTTCAATTCGGGATCCGCAACCGGACTGGCCGGCGCGGACGTTTCTTGTTGCTTGTGTTGCTGCGGTGGTGCCGGTTGGCACCTGTTCGCATCAACGATTGCGCCGGTTCCTGCCTGAGGTGCCGACGCTGCGTGGTTATAGGCGAGGAGAAAACCAGCGTCAAGCGAACGCGTCTGGCGCAAATCAAAAATAAACAAGCAAAAACAGAAGCTTATTTGTGAGGTATATAAATACCGTATATATTCGACCCCGTTCGGGTCAGTTTTGCGGCGGAATGGAATATGTGGCCGTCGCGTGCGCTACCAGGTCGCCGCCGGAATCGCGGATCGAGATATCGGTGACCACCAGCCGTTTGCCCAGTTTCAGGACCATGGCGGTGGCGTCGAGCGGCCCAGGCTGGGGCTTCATCAGGAAGTTGATGTTGAGATTGGTGGTGACCGCCAGCGCCACCCGTCCGATATGCGCCAGGATCACGGAGTAGGCGGCGAGGTCCGCGAGCATGAACATCGTCGGTCCGCTTACGGTGCCGCCGGGTCTGAGATGCTTGTCGTCGGCATTGAGCCGCACAAGCGCCGAGCCGGGCTGGACCTCGATCACGGAGATGTCGTCGCCATTGGCCTTGATCTGAGGAAACACCTCGTCGAGGTAGGCCGAAACCTCGGGTGCGGACATGACAGGGTTTGCAGGTGCGGGCATCAGGCGCGTTCCTCTCGATGTGCGGCGGCGAGGCGGGTGAAAGACCGGAAGCCTGCCGTCCCGTGCCCTGTTGCTGCGGTGAAAGCCGCTTTTTCGCCTCAAGCCTTTTCGGGTCGCGGCCGGCCGGTCCATCAACGGTCTGCGCCGGATTCGTTTTCATCATTCCTTGCGGAACTTGGCTGTCCGGTCAACGGCCTCGGTGGGGTTCACGCCGCCCCGACGCCGCGCTAGGATCGGAAGCAGACAGGAAAGGGCCAATCACATGAACGTCGTCGAGTTGAAACAACAAGCAGCTTCAGGTCCGGTCAAGGTGGTCGGGGAGGGCAGGGTACTGCGCCTCGAGATGAACAATCCGCCGGCCAACGCTCTTTCGATCGCCATGATGCAGGCCCTCAAGTCCGAACTGGAGGCCGCCGCCGCCGACAAGTCGGTTCACGTCGTCGTTCTCGCATCGGCGACCCCGGGCAAATTGTTTTCGGCCGGCCATGACCTCAAGGAACTCACCGTGCATCGCGCCGATGAGGATCGGGGCCGGGCATTCTTCTCGGAGACCATGAAGCTCTGCGCCGAGCTGATGCAGACCATCGTCCATTTGCCCAAGCCGGTCATCGCCGAGGTCGACGGGCTTGCTACCGCCGCAGGCTGCCAGCTCGTTGCCTCCTGCGACCTCGCGATCTGCACCGACACTTCCGCCTTCTGCACGCCGGGCGTTAATATCGGCCTTTTCTGCTCGACGCCCATGGTGGCGCTATCGCGGAATGTGCACCGCAAGCAGGCCATGGAAATGCTTTTGACGGGGGAGACGATCGACGCGTCGACGGCGCGCGAATTCGGCCTCGTCAACCGGATCGTGCCGCGCCAGTACCTGAATCAGGTTGTCATGAAATATGCCGAAGTCATTGCTTCCAAGTCACCTTTGACGGTGAAGATCGGCAAGGAGGCCTTCTATCGTCAGGCGGAGATGCCGTTGGAGGAGGCGTATGAATACACAGCCCAGGTGATGGTGGAAAACATGCTGGCGCGCGACGCGGAGGAAGGCATCAACGCCTTCATCGGCAAGCGCAAGCCGGAGTGGACGGGCGAGTAAGCCACCCAGCCAAAGCTCATTCATGAGCCGGGAAACAGGATTGACGGGCCGGTTTCGCCATCATATGTTCGCTTTATGTTCTGATTTTTATGTCCGCTTTCAGCTGTTTCCGGTGGAGCGGCAGTGGGGATATCTTATGGCTCTTGAACCTCGCATCACTCTTGTCACGCTCGGCGTCGCCGATGTGGCTGCCTCCACAGCGTTCTACCGGAAGCTCGGTTTCAGGCGCTCTTCCGCCTCCAACGACAGTGTGACCTTCTTCCACATGAACGGCACGGTGCTCGGCCTTTTTGGGCACGAGGCACTGGCTGCTGACGCGGGTCTTGATGCAGGGCCTGCGCCCTCGTTCCGGGGCGTTTCGCTCGCGCACAATCTGGGGTCACGCGATGAGGTCGATGCGGCCTGGACCTTTGCGGTGGAATGCGGCGCCAAACCCGTCAAGAAGCCGGAAGAGGTGTTCTGGGGCGGTTACTCGGGATATTTCGCCGACCCCGACGGTCATCTCTGGGAACTCGCGCACAACCCCTTCGCCCAGCTTGATGAAAACGGTCATATGACATTGCCGGATTAGGCCTGCTTGGTCTTCACCGGATGAGAGGCGCCGAGCTTGAAAGCGGCATCGCCGGCTCGGCTACTCGGTAATCCGTAGCAGGGGACGTGAGCGGAAAAAGCCGTCGTCGAAGCTGGCATTGGGGTCGCAGGCGATGACCCTGCAGGATTTGGTGTCCCGCGCGGGCACGCTGGCCCAGACCCCGATCGAGTTTCCGGGGCACTGCAGCGACGAAGAAACGTAGCGGTCATAGATCGGCAAGCCCTTTTTCGAGGTATGCCGCAGGATCGCCGCTCCTTCGCGCACCAGCACGGCGCGAATGGCAGAACAATCTGTCCGTGTGGTTTCTATGCGGCTGATGGCCGATGCCGGAGCCATGCCGGCAATGACGCCGGCGGCAAGCACGGCAGCGGCCGGGATGGTCCGTAGCCAGGGAAACGCGTGTCTGGTCTTCATTTCGGGTCCTCGTGCTCAATCATTCCGTTCAACAGCACCCCTGACCGATTCATCTGGCATCGGCCGCGTCCTTGGCAAGGGCTGCTTGACGCCGGGACCCGCCATTGCAACAAAAGCAATGACAAGCGGCGGGTGGCCGCGAAACGGGTGTCCGCGTTGCCAGTGACGTGCGACCTGCAACTCCGGAAGGCTCGGTATGGATCACGACAGTTACGATAACGGATACATCGCCGATCTGCTTCATTCCGTGAAGACAATTGCCGTTGTCGGCGCGTCCGCGAACGAGGTGCGCCCGAGTTTTTTCGTGATGAAGTACATGCTGGACAAGGGATACCACGTCATCCCGGTCAATCCGGGGCAGGCCGGCAAGCCGATTCTGGGCCAGATGACCTATGCGCGGCTGTCCGACATTCCCGAGCCGGTGGACATGGTGGACGTGTTTCGCGCCTCCGATGCGGTGCCCGGTGTTGTGGACGAGGTTCTGGCTCTCGAGCCATTGCCGAAGGTCCTGTGGACGCAATTGACCGTGCGCCACGACGAAGCCGCTGCGCGCGCTGAAGCGGCCGGAATCAAGGTCGTCATGAACCGGTGTCCGAAGATCGAATATGCCCGCCTATCTGGCGAGATCGGCTGGAACGGCGTCAATTCGGGCGTTCTTTCATCGCGCAAGCCGGTGATGCGAACCGGCTATCAGAGCTACGGATTGCGCTCCAAGCCGTCTGAAGATCCAAGCTGAGCATCGTCCTTCGCGGGGTCTGCCGATTTCGGGCCACAGTTGCGATGCATGGACGGTGCAGTGATGGCGACGTGATCGCGCGCAAAACCCGCGATTGTCGCGGCAGATTTGGCTGGGTGTAGAACATGATCCGGATCCTGAAATTCATGCGGACCACCGCGTTTCTAGTGGTTCTCTGCGTCTCGCTGGCAACGACGGCGGTGAGCATGGGGATCTGGGCAATTTCGCTCACCGCACAGGTGACCACGATGACGGCAAGTGCCGCTGCAGCCGCGATCGCCAACCGCAAGGCCATTGCGGCCGCCGTGCTGCGCACCAAGGCCAAGGCGCGGTTGCGCCGGGCGCTGGTGGTGGTTCCGGTGGCGGGCATTGCCGCGGCCGTTGTCTTTGAGCGCGAGGATTATCTGGAATGGAAGGAAGACAATCCCGACGGTGATCTCGAAACCTATGGCTGTGAGGTGGGCGCTGTCTCGGCTGAAGTGGTCGACGATGTGCTGCAGGACCTGCCCGAAAAGGTCAGGCCGTCACGCGATTGGCTGTTGTCGCGGATGCCCGATTGCGATGAGCCGGTTCCCGTCGCGCAAACCGTTCTCGGATCCTCCGATGGCGGACGCGACCCCTGACCGGCATTGCGGTCGTAGAGGCAGTGCCCGGGTGGGCTCTGCAGGTGAACAAAGATCAGCGCGAAGCCAGCGAGAACCGGTTTGACCGCACCGGACAATCATGACTAGTCTCTCACTTGCAATTCGATGGGATGAGGGACGCGCGTCATGAAGAACCGAATGCACACCGATGGTGTCACCAATCCTTCGAAAAGGCGGACAATCCGCCGACGGATCGTGCTGGGCCTGATGACATCGTTCATGTTCGCGCTCCCTCTGTCTGTTCAGGCTCAGGATTTCGACAATGGCCGGTACTACCGGCTGACCACCATGTGGCAGGGTGACGGAAAGTCCCTTGATGTCGTCAATGACGGGGTCAACAACCAGCTCATCCTTGCCGATACGGGAAACTATTCGGGCCAGTACTGGAAGTTCACGAACCTGGGCGGCGGCTATTATCGGCTGACCACCCAATGGCAGGGGACGGGCAAGTCACTCGATGTGGTCAATGACGGAGTGAACGACAAGCTGATCCTTGCTGAAACCGGCAACTATTCGGGGCAGCACTGGCGTATCGAGCGTCAGCCCAACGGATACTATCGTTTGACGACGCAGTGGCAAGGAACAGGCAAGTCTCTCGATGTCGTCAATGACGGCACAAACAACAGGCTCAGGCTTGCGCCCAGCGGGGATTTTTCGGGTCAGTACTGGAAGATCGTCGCCCAGTAACCCCAGGGCGCCGCTCCGGCCCTGAAATTGGACGTTTGTTCCCCGTGATGACGCCGTTGCGCACGCTCGGGCGGCCTGAGGCCCGTGTTCGCGCAAAAATCTTCTTTGACCATCATGCGGACATGCGGGATAACCCCTTCACCATTCATGTCGGGCACAAGGGGAGAGGTCCATGTCTAACAATCAACCAGGTTTCAACACGCTAGCCATTCACGCCGGGGCGCAGCCGGATCCGGCCACCGGAGCGCGCGCCACGCCGATCTATCAGACCACCAGCTTCGTCTTCGACGATGCCGATCACGCCGCTTCGCTGTTTGGCCTCAAGGCGTTCGGCAACATCTACACCCGCATCATGAACCCGACCCAGGCGGTTCTCGAAGAACGCCTTGCGGCCCTCGAAGGCGGCACTGCAGCCCTTGCGGTTGCCTCCGGCCATGCAGCCCAGCTTCTCGTGTTCCACACCATCATGAGCCCGGGCGACAACTTCATCGCCGCAAACCGCCTCTATGGCGGTTCGATCAACCAGTTCGGCCAGTCCTTCAAGTCCTTCGACTGGCAGGTGCGCTGGGCAGACCCCGCGGATCTTTCCAGCATCGAAAGCCAGATCGACGACCGTACCAAGGCGGTCTTCATCGAGAGCCTCGCAAACCCGGGTGGCACCTTCGTTGACATCAACGCCATCGCCGAGCTTGCCCACAAGCACGGCCTGCCGCTGATCGTCGACAACACCATGGCCTCGCCTTATCTGATCCAGCCGATCGAGCACGGCGCCGACATCGTGGTCCATTCGCTGACCAAGTTCATCGGCGGCCATGGCAACTCCATGGGTGGCGTGATCGTTGATGGCGGTTCGTTCGACTGGTCGAAATCTGGCAAGTACCCGATGCTCTCCGAGCCGCGGCCCGATTATGGCGGCATGGTTCTGCACGAGACTTTCGGCAATTTCGCCTTCGCCATAGCCTGCCGCGTTCTGGGTCTTCGCGATTTCGGCCCGGCAATCTCGCCGTTCAACGCCTTCATGATCCTGACCGGCATCGAAACGCTGGCACTGCGCATGCAGCGCCACTCTGACAATGCGCTGGAAGTCGCCAACTGGCTGGCCAAGCATGACAAGGTGGAATGGGTCTCCTATGCCGGCCGCCCGGAGCATGAAAACCATGCGCTGCAGCAGCGCTATTCGCCCAAGGGTGGCGGCGCGGTCTTCACCTTCGGGCTGAAGGGCGGATACGAGGCCGGCGTCAAACTGGTCGAGGGCCTAGAGATGTTCTCGCATCTGGCCAATATCGGCGACACCCGCTCGCTGGTGATCCACCCGGCCTCGACCACCCACGCCCAGCTTTCGCCGGAGCAGCAGGTTGCCGCCGGAGCCGGTCCCGACGTGGTGCGGCTCTCGATCGGCATCGAGGATGTCAAGGACATCATCGCAGATCTCGAACAGGCGCTGGCCAAGGCCTGACGCCCGGTTTCGCGGATTTGAAGTTGAACGGTTCGGTGGATCCCCACCGGACCGTTTTTTGTTGAAGGACAGGGGGCCTCGTTCGCGGTTCGCGAGTTGGCACTGTGCGATCCCGGTAGTCTCCGGGATTTTGCGGCGATGCACTTGCCCGTCATGCAAGTCGCTGGTTTGATCAGGCCAATACAATTGTGGGGGGCACCATGTTTCGTGCGACATTTTTTTGGCTGATCCTGGGGCTCGCGCCGGCATTTCAGGTGCCGATATCGGCGCGTGCGGAGGTGCTGACCGCCATTCCGGCATCGACAATTGACGACCCCAAAGCCTTGTGGCGAGCCACCATGGAGGAGTTTTACGGACGCTATGACAACCGCCGCAAATGCTGGGTCACCGGCGGGGCGTCCGAGGCGCTGTGCATGCGCCCGCACCATCTGGCCGAGGTCGTCGAGAATGGAGCGCGGACCTTCTATGTCGCCATGGGCGGCTACGCGGTAACCCCGGAGGGTGGACGCGCCGATTGCCATGCGTGTCCCGGCAAGCTCGGCCTTGTCATTCTCCGTCCAAAGGGCAATCGCCTTGCCCTGGTTGCAAGGAACAACCTCGCGGTCGATGCCGGATCGTGGGGACAGGTCCCCCCGGAAGAGTTCTTCCGTGTGGTCGAACTCGGCAAGGACAATCACGGCTGGCTGATGGAGTTCTACTACACTGGACAGGGTTACACCGAGGGAGGTGTCAACGTGTTCGGCGCGATCGGGGACCGTGTCGTCGATCTCGGGTTCATCTCGACCCATTCCGACAACGCCGGAACCTGCGGCGATGGCCTGGGCGCGTGCTACACCCATAGCTACGAGATCCTGACCGGTGCCGGCCGGACCGAAGCCCGGTTCGGAGATCTCGTTGCCCGCAAGGTCGAGAACACCAATCCGGGGGCGCCTGGAACCGTGCGGGTCGAATTTTCGGAGGATGAGCTCAAGTATGTCACCCCGCAGGCCTTGTCCGACGCTCTGGGCAACTGAGCGGCATCCTGATTGATCTGACGCAAACAGCTCGCGTCGGCTATCCGCTATCCTGACCCTCCAGACAACCACAGGAGGTCCCCATGATCGGAAAAACCCTTTCGCGCGCCAGCTTCGTATCGGCCTGCCTTTTCGGGCTTGCTTCCCAGGTCATGGCGCAGTCGGCCGATCCCGCCTGGCTCGACGAATTGTCCGCGCAGCTGGCAAGCGAAAAGCAGTGCGCGGTGGACTACTATCTCAATATCCGGGAAGGTGAATTGGCTGGCAGGCTGACATTCGAAGCGCGCGCCCAGTGCGCCGACGGGCGGCAGTTCGATGCCGCGCGCACAGAGCCCTCGGCGGAGTTCAGCATCAGCGAATGCGGCGTTCAGGTCTGTTGAGCGCGGGTGGGTAAAGGCTGCCCGGCCATGTCGGCTGTGAGCCAGGCCATGCGGTCGCAGAACCACAGCTTGAAGGCCGATGCCAGCGCCGCGCCGAGAAAGGCGGCCCAGGGGTCGAGCATCCAAAGGCCGTACACCGCCGGAATCAGCGAAAGGCCGGAAAGTGTGGAAAGGACCATTGCCGCGCGGGCGTGGTGAGCCGGAATCGGCTCGTCCTTGCGCGCCAGCCAGTAGCGCTCGCCGAGCACCGCGCGCGAGGCCCAGTCATCGAGATGAGGGGGCGGTGCGAAAGCCCGCGGATTGATGAAGGTCCAGATGAGGAGTGCCGCCACCGGAACAAGGCACCACCAGCCTATCCAGACGCGTGACCAGATGGCGAGTGTCAGTGCCATCAGGAGCGGTACCCGCGTCCAGAAACTCCACGGGTTGGCATGACGCGCCCAGGTCGCGTCGCTCATAGCCATTGAGCTTTCAATTGCCTTGTCGATCCGCATGCGGTCAATATAGGGGCTGCATTCCAAGTGCGCGAGGCTTCATGACCGATCCGAAGTTGTTTTTTGTAACTCCCGATGTCGAGCCGGAGATCTCACGGCCAGAAGCGTCCAAAGTGCTCTCCGGTGATCCGGTTCACACGACCTGGAACCTTGAGGAGCGGGACGGGCTTTATTGCGGGGTCTGGGAATCGACCCCGGGCAGCTGGCGGATTTCCTATGACGAGTGGGAGTATTGCCGGATCCTCGAAGGAGTCTCGGTGATTTCCGAGGATGACGGGGAGGCTGTCACGGTTCGCGCCGGTGACAGTTTTGTGCTCAGGCCGGGCTTCAGGGGAGGCTGGGAAGTTATTGAAACGACTCGCAAAGATTATGTCATCCGGTTGTAGGACATGAGCATCGTTGCCCGCAACGGAGCGTCGGCGTTGGGCAAACGGGTGCTGCTGCTTGGCGCCACCGGCACAATCGGTCGCGCCACTGCGATGGCCTTGCTCGATTGCGGCCACCAGGTGGTTTGTCTTGTCAGGCCGGGCCGTCGGGCCACGTTTGCTGCAACATTGCCGCCAGGCCTCATAGTCCGGGAAGCGGATGTCACCGACCCCGAGAGCCTCTCGCGTGACGGTATCCGCGGCGAAGATTTCGACGCTCTGGTCTCCTGCCTGGCTTCGCGCACCGGCGCGCCAGAGGATGCCTGGACGATCGATTACCAGGCCCATTCAGATGCTCTTGAAACTGTCCGGCAGGCGGGCATTTCGCAGATGGTCCTGCTCTCCGCGATCTGTGTGCAGAAGCCGCTGCTTGAGTTCCAGAAGGCGAAACGCGCCTTCGAGGCCGAACTGATCGCCTCCGGCATGACCTATTCGATCGTCCGTCCGACCGCCTTCTTCAAATCGCTCTCCGGCCAGATTGATCGGCTGCGCAACGGGAAGCCGTTTCTCCTGTTTGGCAACGGGGACCTGACCGCCTGCAAACCGATCAGCGACCGCGATCTGGGTGCTTTCATCGCCGGGTGCGTTGACGACAAGGGCCGCTGGAACAGTATTCTGCCGATCGGTGGTCCGGGACCTGCAATCACGCCGCGCGAGCAGGGCGAGGAACTGTTCCGGCTTCTGGACCGCAAGCCGGCCTTCAAGCGCGTTCCGGTGGGGTTGATGGACGCAATCATTCGCGGCCTGGTCCTGGCCGGGCGCGTCTCGCCACGGCTTAAGGACAAGGCGGAGCTGGCCCGCATCGGCCGCTATTACGCGACCGAATCGATGCTGGTGCTCGATCCCGAAACCGGCCGTTACGATGAGGAGGCGACGCCATCCTTCGGCTCGGATACGCTGTTCGGCTTCTACGAGCATGTGGTCCGGCAAGGGCTCAGCGTCGAGCGCGGCGATCACGCCGTGTTTTGACCTCCGGTCCGGCGCTGCGACTTCAGGCTTTCCAGCCCGTGGAAATGGAAACTGTCGCGATAGCGGACGGGCTGTTCCAGCCTGAGATCCGGCAGCAGCTCGAACAGAACAGCCAGCGATTCCTGAAGTTCGAGCCGGGCAAGCGGTGCACCGATGCAAAAATGAAGGCCCGCGCCAAAGCTCACGTTCTTCTGATCCGGCCGACCGGGCCGGAATTCATGCGGTGCGTCAAAGGCGGCGGGATCGCGATTGGCCGCTCCCAGCAGCAGCGCCACCTGCTCGCCCGGCTTAAGAGTCAAGGGGCCTAGATCGACCGGTTCATAGGCGTAGCGCGTGAACATGTGCAGCGGCGCGTCGTAACGCAAGGCTTCTTCCACCGTGGCTGTGGCCAGTTCGGGCGTGGCGAAGAACCGGCGCGGATCGCCTCCTTGGTCGAGGATCGTCTTCACCGCATTGCCCGTCTGGTGCACGGTAGCCTCATGCCCGGCATTGAGCAGCAGAACGCAGGTCGATATCAGTTCGTCGTCCGAGAGTCTCTCACCGGTATCGCGCACCGCAATCAGCGCAGAAAGCAGGTCATCGGCTCCATTGTGACGGTGGTCCTCAATGTGCCCGGTCAGAAATGCGCCGAATTCGGCGGAGGCGCGATTGGCGCGCTCCTCGGTCTCGCGCGAGCGATGCGGCACGTACATTTCGCATATCGCATGTGACCAGTTCAAAAGATCATTGCCGCGCTCCACCGGCACGCCCAGCAATTCGCAAATCACAGTCAGCGGTATCGGCGTGGCGAAGGCCGGCAGCAGGTCAAAAGCCTGATCCTGGGGCAGGGCGTCGACAAGCTCCCCGGCAAGCTGTCGGATGCGCGGTCTGAGCCGTTCGACGGAACGCGAAACGAAGGCGCGGTTCACCAGAGTCCTCAGGCGCGTATGTGCAGGCGGCTCCCGTTCGAGCAGTGAACCGCTTTCGATCCGGTCGAAATCAGCAAGGTGTCCGCGACCCTCGACCGGGTTCAAGGGCGCGCCCCAGCGGTTTTCACGGCCGAGCCGGCGGTCGCGGAGCAGCGCATTCACCTGGTCGTAACCCGCGACGCACCAAACGCCATAATCTTCCCAGAAGAAGACCGGCGAGGCGCGGTGCATCTCGGCGTAAAACGTGTACGGGTCCTGCACGAAGGCGGGATCGCGGGGCGATTGGGAAACGGAAAGCACATGTCTGGTCATGCTGCGGTTTAGCGCGGATCAGGGCGCAGCGAAATCCGTCCCTCTCCATTCATTTTTTGCGCCAGGCGAAGCCACACGGCTATCAGTACGCCCTGGACGGCCAGTTGCCGTCCCCGTTGCGGCGAGGATTCAATTGCAGCGTTTGTGGCCCGAGACCTGCACCCAGCCTGAAGACGCGGGGCGGACTTCAACGGTGCGCGCCACGGTCTTGACCACGGCCGGCACGTGCCGGGTGACGGTGCGCGCAGGCTCGATGACGACCGTTCGGGTGCGGTGGGCGTAGCGGGCCGGAACCCGTTCATGCACGGTTCTTGCAGGATGAACGACAACGGTTCGGGCCTGGGTTGCATACTGTGCCGGATGAACCACCTTGCACAAGGTCCTGACACCCTTGATATGCCGCCATTCCCATCCGACCGATTTCGGGCGAACCATAACCTTCTGATGCACGGTCCTCGTGACCGCCGGAACATGGCGCGCAATCACCCGCTCGGGTTCGATCAGGACTTTCTCGGTCACCTGCCCGTAGCGGGCGGAGATGGTCTGATGGACCACGCCAGCCGGACGCACCACTACATTCTCATGCACGGTCTTGTAGACCGCCGGCTGATGGCGTTGCTGATAGCAGGCAAGCGACTTGCCGCCCGCGAATGCGGGGGATGCCACGGAGGCTGCCAGAAGGCCCGCGACAAGTCCGCGGCGGATGGGCAGGAGATTGATCATGATGCGCGCTCCCTGATCGCGCGCGGTTTTGATCACCGTCTTCGCGATATGTTGAACCAACTGTGCCGCATCATCTTTCGGATATCAGTAAAGCCTGTATCGACCTTCGAGGCAACACGGCAATTGGCGGTCGGGGCACTCTATCCGAGCGTGGACAGCAGGACCGGCGCCATTGAGGCAAGAAGAAGGATCGCCATGGCGATGTTGAAGACCGCGGCCCGGTTGTCTTGTGCCAGAAATCTCCGCAAGGCTGTTCCTGACGCTGCCCAAATGCTGATCGAGGGAATGTTGACCCCGGCAAACAGCACCACCAGCGCCAGCAGGCTTTTGACCGGTGCCCCCGGATCGACATAGGTGGCGGTTACGATCAGGGCGACGGTCCAGGCTTTCGGATTGAGCAGCTGAAGCAGCGCAGCTTCCAGAAAGGTGAACGGTTGTCCCAGGCGCGGGCCGTCCTCGGCGCCAAGGGAGCGGCTGCGGACAAGTTTGGCGGCAAGCCAGACGATATAGACTCCGCATGCCGTTCTGATGGCGATGCCGATCAAGGGATAGGCCTTGAACACCTGCCCAAGTCCGAGCCCCACCAGCACCACCATGCTCAAGAAGCCCAGGCAGATGCCCAAGATCAGCGGAATCGAGCGGACAAAGCCGAAATTCGCGCCCGATGCGAGCAGCAGGAAATTGCCCGGTCCCGGGGACACGGACATGACAAAGGCAAAGCCGGCCAGGGCGAGAACGGTATCGAGCGGCATGGTCTTGAATTCCCCAAAGTGTCTGAATGCCTGCTTCTAGCAAGCACTATTGAGTGCTTCACTGCGCAAAAGCATCGTTTTCTTTGCAGATCGTCTCGTATTTTGATTGTCTGGTGGCATGGATGTTTATTCGGATGTCTTCGCGGCACTGCGGTTGGAGGCGGGGCTGTATTTCACCGCCCGCCTCAAGGGGGATTTCGCCGTCAGCCTCGATGCGGAACGGCGGCGCATTCGCTTTCACCATGTTCTCGAGGGAAGCTGCTTCGTTACCGTTCCGGGCCAAGAGCAGGTCTGCCTTTCGCCGGGCGATCTGGCGCTGATTCCCGACGGAGCACCGCAAACACTCTCCTCTTCTCCCGGCGTCAATGCGGCTCTCCCGCTTGGTGACGTTTTGGCGCGGTCGCCTCCGGTTGAAGGGGTGCTAAGCCTTGGCGAGGCCGGCCCGCTGTGCCGGCTGCTCTGCGGTTTCCTCCGGTTTGACGAGGCGCTCGATCACCCTGTGCTCGCAAGCCTGCCGCCGCTGGTCGTCCTGCGGTCTTCGGACGGCCCTGGGTCCTCGGTGATCAGCGCCGCGCTTGCGCTTTTGAGTGCTGAGGCAGGCGGTTCGGGTCCGCCGCAAGCGTCGATCGTGCAGCGGGTCGTGGAGATCCTGCTGATGCAGACCGTCAGGGCGGGCTTTGCGGCCGCGCCGCCGTCGGCCGGGGGATTTTCATTGGCGTTGACTGATCCTAGGCTCGCCAAGGCGCTGGCGGCCATCCATGCGCGGCCTGAAGCGGAGTGGGAGGTGGGCGGCCTGGCTGCTGTTGCGGGCATGTCGCGCTCGCGTTTCGCGCGGCTCTTCACCGTGACAGTCGGTCTAGCGCCCATGGCCTATCTGACCCAATGGCGGATGATCAAGGCGAGGGAATTGCTGACCCGACCCGGGCTCGACATGGCGGAGATCGCCGCCCGCTGCGGCTATGTCTCGGTGCCGGCGTTCAGCAGGCGCTTTGTCGCGACCTTCGGCATCGGTCCCGGCGAGTGGCGCAAAACGGAGCGTTCTGCCGTAAAATCTCCGGCTCGCCCGCAGCCTTTTCCGATTCCGTAACCTCAATTTAACGTCGCTGGGGAACAACAGCGCAAACCGTTTCGAGTCCTTGCGTCTTGAACGGCCGGGGGGGCACACTCTATGTAGTGAGTTCAAATATGACTGATTCCCGGCTGCCGATCGGCCTGCCGGGCCTTTGACAAGGGAAGCTTCATGAAAAATCCAGTCGATACCGCCATGGCACTGGTGCCGATGGTCGTCGAGCAGACCAACCGCGGTGAGCGGTCCTACGACATCTTCTCGCGTCTGCTGAAGGAACGCATCATCTTCATCACCGGCCCGGTGGAAGACCAGATGGCGACGCTCGTTTGCGCCCAGCTTCTGTTTCTCGAAGCGGAAAACCCGAAGAAAGAGATCGCGCTCTACATCAATTCACCCGGCGGCGTCGTAACCGCGGGCATGGCGATTTACGACACCATGCAGTTCATCAGGCCGGCGATTTCGACATTGTGCGTCGGTCAGGCTGCCTCGATGGGATCTCTGCTCCTGTGCGCCGGCGAAAAGGACATGCGTTTTGCCACGCCGAACGCGCGCATCATGGTGCACCAGCCTTCGGGCGGCTTCCAGGGGCAGGCGTCCGACATCGAGCGTCACGCCCAGGACATCATCAAGATGAAGCGGCGGCTCAACGACGTCTATGTCAAGCACACCGGTCAGGACTACGATACGGTTGAAAAGACGCTTGATCGCGACCACTTCATGACCGCCGAGGAGGCGCATGAATTCGGTATCATCGACCGCGTTTTCGACAAGCGCGAAAACATTGAAGCGCCGGCTGAAAGCTGATTGGGCCTGAATGAGGCAAGAATTCTCCGTCATTGCAACATCCATGCAACACGATTTCGTGGGTGCGGGGTGGCCTGTCGGCTGGACCGCGCTAATATTGCGCGTTAAGTCTATATTCAAATTCTCGGGCGTAGCATCGCCGGAATGTGCGGGGATTCGTTGCCAATGGCTTCAGGGAAGGATTAACTGAAAGCCGGATTTGTACCCCGAAATTGCCACCCCGGCGTGACCTGTACGTGTCATTGCCGGTCAGGCGCCAAACATCCGGGTCATGCGCCCGGATCGCGGGAAGGAAAGTGAAATGAGCAAGGTCAGCGGCAGCAACGGCGGCGATTCCAAAAATACCCTTTATTGCTCTTTCTGCGGCAAGAGCCAGCATGAAGTGCGCAAACTCATTGCCGGTCCGACCGTGTTCATCTGCGATGAATGCGTGGAACTGTGCATGGACATCATCCGCGAGGAAAACAAATCCTCGATGGTGAAGTCGCGCGACGGCGTCCCCACGCCGCAGGAGATCATCGAGACCCTCGACGAGTATGTCATCGGACAGCATCAGGCCAAGAAGATCCTCTCCGTTGCGGTTCACAATCACTACAAGCGGCTCAACCACTCCTCCAAGTCGGGCGAGGTGGAACTGGCGAAGTCAAACATCCTGCTGGTCGGGCCAACCGGATGCGGCAAGACCTATCTTGCGCAGACACTGGCCCGCATCATCGATGTGCCCTTCACCATGGCCGATGCCACGACGCTGACGGAAGCCGGCTATGTCGGCGAGGATGTCGAGAACATCATTCTCAAGCTGCTGCAATCGGCCGACTACAATGTCGAGCGTGCCCAGCGCGGCATCGTCTATATCGACGAGGTCGACAAGATCAGCCGCAAGTCCGACAATCCGTCGATCACCCGGGATGTCTCGGGCGAGGGCGTGCAGCAGGCGCTTCTGAAGATCATGGAAGGTACCGTTGCCTCCGTTCCTCCGCAGGGCGGCCGCAAACATCCGCAGCAGGAATTCCTGCAGGTCGACACCACCAACATCCTGTTCGTTTGTGGCGGCGCTTTTGCCGGCCTCGACAAGATCATCTCGGATCGCGGAGAAAAGACTTCGATCGGTTTTTCTGCAAGCGTCCGCGCTCAGGACGAACGCCGTGTCGGGGAAGTTTTGCGCGAGCTTGAGCCCGAGGACCTGGTCAAGTTCGGCCTCATTCCCGAATTCATCGGTCGTTTGCCGGTTCTGGCCACGCTTGAGGACCTCGATGAGGCGGCGCTGATCCAGATCCTGACCGAGCCGAAGAATGCGCTCGTCAAGCAGTATCAGCGGCTCTTCGAAATGGAAGATGTGGAACTGACCTTCCACGAGAGCGCGCTTTCGGAAATCGCCAAGCGCGGGATCATCCGTGCGACCGGCGCGCGCGGACTTCGCTCGATCATGGAGAAGATCCTGCTCGACACCATGTTCGAACTGCCAGCGCTCGAAGGCGTACGCGAGGTGGTCATTTCCGACGAGGTGGTCAACGGCAATGCCCGTCCGCTCTACATCTATGCCGAGCGCGACGACGAGAACAAGGGATCGGCGTCCGCTTGATCCGCTTGTCTCAACATGGGTGAGTTTATCCAACGGGCCCCACGGGGCCCGTTTCGGTTTTCCGCTCCGGATGACGCGCGCTGAAGTCCGGCGCGAGAGCAGTGATAGCTGCCTGATCACGTTGCACCGGCAATTCCCGCGCCCTGGTTTCCGGAATGGCTGGATCTCCGATGGTTCTGACCGGTCGGTGGGAAAGGGCGGCCTCTTTGAGTTGGATGGATACATGCAAACGGTTTTCGAGATATCGACGGACGGTCCGGGTCTGGCCGAGTTCACGCCCGATGTGGCCGGGTGGCTTTCACGGGAAGGCGCGGGCGACGGTCTGCTCACGCTGTTTGTCCGCCACACATCCTGTTCGCTTCTCATTCAGGAGAACGCCGATCCCGACGTGCGGCGGGATTTGAACGCGTATTTGTCGCGCCTTGTGCCGCCGGCGGACGATCCGTCCATGAAGTATCTGCGCCACACCCTGGAAGGACCGGACGATATGCCCGCGCATATCAAGGCGGCGCTCCTGCCGGTGTCACTTTCGATTCCGGTGTCGGGCGGGAAGATGATGCTCGGCACCTGGCAGGGGATCTATCTATTCGAGCACCGTGCGCATCCGCATCGCAGGCAAGTGGCGGCGCAGTTCTCGTAAGGCCGCGCGCGTGGTCTGACACCTCGCTCAGGCCTTGGCGGTCGTGCGGCGCACTCACAAAAGTCACCTTGATTTAGGTCCGGGAATTACTGGTTCGGCGCGGAGGCGGATCCATGGTTGAAAAGCCTCCGAACAGGGGCTGAATAGTGTGTTTTCCCGCGTCTCCAGCTTCCCGCCACTTTCGTTCTCTAATATTCTCCGAATCGGTGATAGGGCGTCTGCAGGGCAAGGTCTGTTTGAAACAGCGTCGACTTGAAAACAGCTCGCTGGTTCTCCACCTACACACAAGGAGGCGAGAACCTTCAAAAGGACGCCATGGCTGGCTGCTGGAATTCCGGGGTCGCCGCGTGCGTTGCCAACAGGCCTCAGCGGCCGGGCCGATAGGGCCAGGAAAGGAAATGACATGCCGGACAAAAACGTGAGTTCATCACACGCGCCCGAAGAGGCAGGTATCTACCCCGTTCTTCCATTGCGCGACATCGTTGTGTTCCCGCACATGATCGTGCCGCTTTTCGTGGGGCGCGAAAAATCCATCCGCGCGCTGGAAGAGGTGATGGGCTCTGACAAGCAGATCATGCTGGCGACCCAGATCAATGCCGGCGACGATGACCCGGATCCCTCCGGCATCTACCAGATCGGCGCCATCGCAAATGTGCTGCAGCTTCTTAAGCTGCCCGACGGGACCGTGAAGGTTCTCGTTGAAGGACGCACGCGTGCGGAAGTAACGCGTTACACCGATCGCGAGGAATATTACGAAGCCCACGCTGTCGAACTTGCCGAGCCCGAAGAGGATGCGGTCGAGATCGAGGCCTTGTCGCGCTCCGTGGTCTCGGAATTCGAGAATTACGTCAAGCTCAACAAGAAGATTTCGCCCGAAGTGGTGGGAGCCGCGAGCCAGATCGACGACTATTCCAAGCTTGCCGATACGGTGGCTTCGCATCTGTCGATCAAGATCCCCGAAAAGCAGGACATGCTCTCGACGGTCTCCGTCAAGGCCCGTCTCGAGAAGGCGCTCGGCTTCATGGAAGGCGAGATTTCCGTCCTGCAGGTGGAAAAGCGCATCCGCAGCCGCGTCAAGCGGCAGATGGAGAAGACCCAGCGCGAGTACTATCTCAACGAGCAGATGAAGGCGATCCAGAAGGAACTCGGCGACGGTGACGAAGGCCGCGACGAGATGAGCGAGATCGAACAGCGCATTTCCAAGACCAAGCTGTCGAAGGAGGCGCGCGAAAAGGCCGAGGCCGAGTTCAAGAAGCTCAAGCAGATGAGCCCGATGTCGGCCGAGGCGACCGTCGTGCGCAACTATCTCGACTGGCTTCTGGGGCTGCCCTGGGGCAAGAAGTCCCGCGTCAAGATCGACCTGAATGCCGCCGAGA
Organism: Hoeflea sp.; assembly: GCA_040216675.1. Classification (GTDB taxonomy): domain Bacteria; phylum Pseudomonadota; class Alphaproteobacteria; order Rhizobiales; family Rhizobiaceae; genus Hoeflea. Next base: position 1,124,284 of record JAVJOR010000004.1, read on the forward strand.
AGGTGCTCGAGGTCGATCACTACGGCCTCGAGAAGGTCAAGGAGCGGATCATCGAGTATCTCGCAGTCCAGGCGCGGTCGTCGAAGATCAAGGGCCCGATCCTTTGCCTCGTCGGACCTCCCGGCGTCGGCAAGACTTCGCTCGCAAAGTCGATCGCCAAGGCGACCGGCCGCGAATATGTCCGCATGGCGCTTGGCGGCGTGCGGGACGAGGCCGAGATCCGTGGTCACCGGCGCACCTATATCGGCTCCATGCCCGGCAAGGTCGTGCAGTCGATGAAGAAGGCAAAGAAATCCAATCCGCTCTTCCTGCTCGACGAGATCGACAAGATGGGTCAGGATTTCCGCGGCGATCCGTCCTCGGCACTGCTCGAGGTGCTTGATCCGGAACAGAACTCGACCTTCATGGATCATTATCTCGAGGTTGAGTACGACCTGTCCAACGTGATGTTCATCACCACGGCCAACACGCTCAACATCCCGGCGCCGCTGATGGACCGGATGGAGATCATCCGGATCGCCGGCTACACCGAGGATGAAAAGCTTGAGATTGCCCGGCGGCACCTGCTGCCCAAGGCGGTCAAGGACCATGCGCTTAAGGACGAGGAATTCGCGATCACCGATGGCGCTCTTCTGCAGGTCGTCCGCACCTATACGCGGGAAGCCGGCGTGCGCAACTTCGAGCGCGAGTTGATGAAGCTTGCGCGGAAGGCGGTGACCGAGATCCTCAAGAGCGGCTCGAAGAGTGTCAGCGTGACCGAAGACAATCTCGCCGACTATCTCGGCGTTGCCCGCTTCCGCTATGGCGAGGCCGAGACCGACGACCAGATTGGCGTGGTGACGGGTCTTGCATGGACCGAGGTCGGCGGTGAACTGCTCACCATCGAAGGCGTCATGATGCCCGGCAAGGGCAAAATGACCGTGACCGGCAATCTTCGCGACGTCATGAAGGAATCGATCTCGGCGGCGGCATCCTATGTTCGCTCCCGGGCGGTCGATTTCGGCATCGAACCGCCAATGTTCGACAAGCGCGACATCCATGTGCACGTTCCCGAAGGCGCCACGCCCAAGGACGGCCCCTCTGCCGGCGTCGCCATGGCGACCTCGATCGTGTCGATCATGACAGGGATTCCGGTACGCCGCGATGTTGCCATGACCGGCGAGATCACGCTGCGGGGCAGGGTGCTTCCCATCGGCGGGCTGAAGGAGAAGCTGCTTGCCGCACTTCGCGGTGGCATCAAGACCGTCATGATCCCCGAGGACAATGCCAAAGATCTCCCCGAGATCCCCGACAACGTCAAGAACGGCCTCGAGATCATCCCGGTGTCCAAGATGGGCGATGTGCTCAAGCATGCGCTGGTTCGCATGCCCGAGGCCATCACATGGGATCCGGATGCTGAATCGGAAACGCCGATAACGGCTGATGCCGGTGAAGAAGGCGGAGCGACCATCGCCCATTAGGGTTTGCTAAGGCAAGCATGGGCTTTTCAACGGGCGGGAGGTTTTCCCGCCCGTTTTGCCGTCTTGGCCTGTGAAAACCGCCCAAAACCCTTGGTTTTGCACCGTGTTTGGTTGCGTGGCACCCCAAGATGCGTAGGATCAGCCCATCGAATAAACTGAGTCGGCTTAACGCCAGGAAGGGAAGGAAATGAACAAGAACGAACTCGTGGCCGCTGTTGCCGAGAAATCGGGTATCAGCAAGGGGGACGCAACGTCAGCTGTCGAGGCGGTTTTTGAAACGATCACGGGCGAACTGAAGAATGGCGGCGATGTCCGCCTGATCGGTTTCGGCAACTTCACCGTGTCGCGCCGCGAAGCTTCCAAGGGTCGCAACCCGCAGACCGGCAAGGAAGTTGACATTCCCGCCCGCAACGTGCCGAAGTTTTCGGCCGGCAAGGGTCTCAAGGACGCCTGCAACTAGGACTGCCACGGCATTCTGGTGACTGCGTTCGTTTGAACGCTGACAGAGTGATCGGCGCAGATTGAAGGCACCATCACGGATCGAGCGCGCCGCATTCCGTGCGCGCAGAAGCCGGAGAACAAGGTGCCGGATCAACGAACAGGAAACCCGGGAGACGCTGTCTTCCGGGTTTTTTAGTGGTCGGAACACTTTGCCTTGTGCAAGCCATCAACAAAGAAATTTGCCGTTTGCCCGAACGAATCGAATGACACGTCCCGGCTCTTGATGCGGTGCTGCTGCTGGCTCCCGCATCCGGTCATGGGGTCCACGCTGCATGAATTCCGATGGCGGCACAATTCGAACATGGTCGATAATGACGATTGACATGGGAACAAAAATAGAACATAAAAAGTACATAAACAGATTTTGCAGGAGTTGACCATGACCGCATTCGCCCGTGATCTCGCCGCATTCGTTTCCATGTCGCTGTTCGTCGCAAGCTTCGCCGTCATCGCCATGGCGCTTTGATGCCGGACAGGCGGCTGCTGTCCCGCCGCATTTGCTGAAGCTTCGCAACCGGTCTCACCAGGTGCTGCGCCTGGGGGTAAGAACGCTATCGGTGCCAACCGCCTCTGGACTTTCCGAGCCGGGTCTTCACAATCGGACTGTGAGTCTTCGGGCCGTTATTGCGGCGTCGCGGACCCGGACCGATTTGCAGGAGACATCATGGCGCGGGAAAGCAAGTCAGCAAGGATGCTGGCCGACCTGGCTTCGGGAGCGACGTCTTCCGGCACGGGCGAGAGGCAACCGCAGGCACCTGCAGGCGGACCCGGATGGCCGGGTTTCGTGCATTTGCGTGTCCATTCTTCCTACTCACTGCTCGAGGGCGCGCTGCCGATCAAGACGCTGATCAAGCGTGCCGTCGCCGATGAACAGCCCGCGCTGGCCATCACCGACACCAACAATCTCTTCGGAGCGCTTGAGTTTTCGGCCAAGGCAATGGAGGCGGGGATTCAGCCGCTGATCGGCTGCCAGCTGGATCTCGATATGCAGGACGGTCAGACCGGCGAACGCAGGCCCTCGCACCGTGAACAGATGGCCAGATTGCCCTCCGTGGTTCTCTACGCCTCGACGCCCAAGGGCTACGCGAACCTTACGGCGCTGGTTAGCCGCGCCTATCTCGAAGGTGACGGCGGTGACCGGCCGCATCTCCTGATGTCGTGGCTGGAGGAGGCGGCGGAAGGCTTGATCCTGCTGACCGGCGCGGCGGGTGGGCCTGTCGACCAGTGCATGCGTGAAGGGCATCCGGATCGCGCAGCCGCCCGGCTGGAACGGCTCCGTGCAGCCTTGGGCGATCGGCTCTATGTCGAACTGCAGCGTCAGAACGGCTACGACCGGGCGCATGAGAGCCGGATGATCGCTCTGGCCTACGACGCCGGCGTGCCGCTCGTTGCCACAAACGAGGCATTTTTTCCGACACCCGATGATTTCGAGGCGCATGATGCGCTGATGGCGGTGGCGAACAATGCAGTCATGTCCGATGACCGCAGGCCGCGGCTGAGTGTCGACCATTGTCTCAAGTCCCGGGCGGAAATGGTCGCGCTTTTCGCGGATATCCCCGAAGCGCTGCGCAACACCGTGGAAATCGCGCAGCGCTGCTCGGCCATCGTGGAAAAGCGCGCGCCGATTCTCCCGCGCTTTACCGGCGGCGGAGAAGCAGATCCGGACGCGGCGCTGGCGGCGGAGGCAGCAGAGCTGAGGCGTCAGTCGATCGAGGGGCTTGAGGCCCGGCTGGAGCGCATCGGCCTTGCGGAGGGATACACACGTGACGACTATACCGATCGGCTGAAGACCGAGCTCGACATCATCGAGAACATGAAGTTTCCGGGCTACTTTCTCATCGTGGCCGACTTCATCAAGTGGGCGAAGGATCACGACATTCCCGTCGGGCCGGGACGTGGCTCAGGTGCCGGATCGCTGGTGGCCTATGCGCTGACCATCACCGATGTCGACCCTTTGCGGTTCTCGTTGCTGTTCGAGCGGTTTCTTAACCCCGCCCGCGTGTCCATGCCCGACTTCGATATCGACTTCTGTCAGGATCGCCGTGAGGAGGTGATCCGTTACGTGCAGAAGAAATACGGCCGCGAGCAGGTGGGCCAGATCATTACCTTCGGAAGCCTGCAGGCGCGCGCGGCGTTGCGCGATGTCGGCCGGGTGCTGGAAATGCCCTATGGCCTGGTCGATCGGATCTGCAAGCTCGTGCCCAACAATCCGGCCAATCCGACGCCGCTGCACAAGGCGATCGAGGAAGAGCCACGGTTTTCTGAGGAAATGGAAAAGGAGCCCGCGGTTGAGCGCCTGCTCGATATCGCTCAAAAGCTTGAGGGGCTCTACCGACACGCCTCCACCCACGCCGCCGGCATCGTCATCGGCGACCGGCCGCTGTCGCAACTGGTGCCGATGTATCGCGATCCGCGCTCGGACATGCCGGTCACCCAGTTCAACATGAAATGGGTCGAACAGGCCGGCTTGGTCAAGTTCGACTTTCTCGGGCTGAAAACGCTCACCGTGCTGAAGACCGCGGTTGGCTTCATTGCCAAGCGCGGCATCACCATAGATCTCGAAGCCCTGCCGCTGGACGACAAGCCCACCTACGAGATGTTGTCGCGCGGCGAGACGGTCGGTGTGTTCCAGGTGGAATCGGCGGGCATGCGCAAGGCGCTGATCGGCATGCGGCCGGACCGCATCGAGGACATTATCGCGCTCGTGGCGCTCTATCGTCCGGGCCCGATGGAAAACATTCCGGTCTACAATGCGCGCAAGCATGGCGAGGAGGAAATCGCCTCGATCCATCCCAAGATCGACGGGCTGCTGGCTGAAACCCAGGGCGTCATCGTCTACCAGGAGCAGGTGATGCAGATCGCCCAGGTTCTTGCGGGCTACTCGCTCGGTGAAGCCGACCTGCTGCGTCGCGCCATGGGCAAGAAGATCAAGGAGGAAATGGACAAGCAGCGTGTCCGCTTTGTCGAGGGCGCGGTCGAGCGCGATGTTTCCAAGCCGCAGGCCGACATGATCTTCGATCTGCTGGCCAAATTCGCCAATTACGGCTTCAACAAGTCGCACGCCGCCGCCTACGGCATCGTGTCCTACCAGACCGCCTACCTCAAGGCGCATTACCCGGTGGAGTTCCTGGCTGCGTCGATGACGCTCGATATGTCCAACACCGACAAGCTCGTCGATTTTCGCCAGGATGCCCGCCGGCTTGGCATCGAAGTGGTGCCGCCCTCGGTCCAGACCAGCTTCCGCCATTTCGAGACCGGTGAGAACCGGATCTATTACGCGCTCGCAGCCATCAAGGGCGTGGGGGATGCGGCTGTCGAGCATATTGTTGAAGTGCGCGGCGACGAAGAATTCGCCTCGCTTGAGGATTTCTGCCTGCGTATCGATCCGCGCCAGGTCAACCGGCGGGTTCTCGAAAGCCTGATCACCGCCGGGGCGCTCGATTGCTTCGGCCATGACCGCGCGGCGCTGGTGGCCGGTCTGGATCGCATTCTCGGCTTTGCCCAACGCGCCCAGGAAAACCGCATCAGCGGTCAGAGCGACATGTTCGGAGCGGGCGCGACAGAAAGCATGGAAACCATCCACCTGCCTGCCGCAACGCCATGGCTGCCGGCAGAGAAGCTGCACCGCGAATATCAGGCGCTGGGTTTTTACCTCTCGGCGCACCCGCTCGATTCCTATGCGGACCTGCTTGGCAAGATGCGCGTCCAGACCTGGGCCGATTTCTCGATTGCGGTCAAGAACGGCGCCACCGCCGGCCGCCTCGCGGGCACCGTGACCAGCAAGCAGGAACGCAAGACCCGGACCGGAAACAAGATGGGCATCGTGGCCTTCTCCGACAGCTCGGGACAATATGAGGCGGTGCTGTTTTCGGAAGGCTTGGCGCTTCACCGGGAACTGCTCGAACCCGGAAAATCGATCGTGATCACGGTCACTGCCGAAGAGCGGCCCGAAGGCATAGGCCTCAGGATCCAGACAGCCGAATCGCTGGAGGACCGGGCCGCCCGTGGCCAGTCCGCGCTTAGGGTCTATCTGCGGGATGCAAAGCCGCTCAATTCGCTGACGACGCACCTCAGGTCGCGCGGGGAAGGTCAGGTTTCCTTCATCATGATCAAGGATGAGGGGCGCCGCGAAATTGAAGTCACGCTCGCCGACCGCTACAAGATATCACCGCAGATCGCCTCCGCGCTGAAGGCCGCACCAGGTGTGTTGGATGTGGAACTTGTGTGATTGTCCAGCAGGTCCAGCCCGGGTTGATATGACACTTTAACACGCTCGAATATAACTTTAGAATCTCCTTATAAACAACTAATAAGAATCAATAATTCCTCACGGGAATCGATGCCGAAATTAGGCCGGCTGGAGGCGCCGGGAGCTGGTTAAGGCGTGCAAGCCATCGCATTCGGCGCTCGGCAAGGCGGTCGAGCGCCACTCTCATCAGTCCTTGTCCGACTGCCGGATCTTGCGCGAGGTCCCGAATGTGTAGCCGGTTTCGACGATGTCCCTGCCGAATTTCTGGCGCACCTTGTCGATGGCGCTTTCGGCCACGGCGCGCCGCGCCGCTGCCGGATCAACCAGATCCGGTGGGTCGGCGCGTGCGGCATCGGTGAGTTCGCTGACGCCGATGCCGAGCAGCCTGAACCTGTCCGAGCCCAGTTCCTTGTCGAGCAGATGCATTCCGGTGCGGAAGATCCGGTCGGCCAGCACCGTCGGGTCCTCGAGTTTGAAGTTCCGCGTCCGGCTCTTGAAGTCTGCGGTCTTGAGCTTCAGAACCACCGTGTGACCGGCAACGCCGGAAGCCTTCAGCCGCGCCGAAACCTTCTCGGACAGGCGCCTGAGAACCGGAACCAGATCCTCGGCTCGCGAAAGATCGGTGTTGAAGGTGGTTTCCGCCGAAACGCTCTTCGCGCCTTCGTTGGGATGGACTGTCCGGTCGTCCTCTCCGCGCGCCAGATGGTAGAGCCGCTTTCCCATCACGCCATATTTTCGCATGAGGGCTTCCTGATCCATCCTCTGCAATTGGCCGATGGTGCGGATGCCGTCGCGTTCGAGCGTCGCAGCGAAGGCCTTGCCCACGCCCCAGATCAGCGTCACCGGCCGGGGTTCGAGAAAATCGAGCGCCTCGGCCTTGCCGATGACGGAGAACCCACGCGGCTTGTCGAGATCGGAGGCGACCTTGGCCAGGAACTTGCAATAGGACAGGCCCACGGAAATCGTGATGCCGATTTCCGTTTCGACGCGGGAGGCGAACCGCGCCAGTGTGCGCGCGGGAGTATCCTTGTGCAGCCGCTCGGTGCCCGCGAGATCCAGAAAGGCTTCATCGATGGAAATCGGCTGCACCAGCGGCGTCAGTTCCTCCATCATCTGCCGCACCTGTCGGCCGACGCGGGCGTATTTCTCCATGTCGGGAGAGATGACTACGGCATCAGGGCAGGCATCCAGGGCCTTGAACATCGGCATTGCGGATCGAACCCCGTGGATGCGCGCGATGTAGCAGCAGGTCGAAACCACGCCACGCTTGCCGCCGCCGACAATCACCGGCTTGTCGGCAAGCTCCGGATTGTCCCGCTTCTCGACCGCTGCGTAAAACGCGTCGCAATCCACATGCGCAAGCGTCAGCGCATCGATCTCGGGATGGCGAACAAGGCGCGGGCTGCCGCACACGTGGCAACGCCGGCCGGCCGGTCGTGCTGGCGCTAGGCAGTCGCGGCAAAAGCCGGACACCTCCTGGTTGGTCTGCTCTGGTGGCTGGGTCATTGTCTCCGGCACGCAGGGAACAAAGATTGAACATTTGCAGATTACGCAATATCCTTTCGACTCACAAGTCCGTCCCGCCACTCTGGAGAGTGTTGATCTTGACCTTCGAAGTTCGTCCGGCAACCGGCGACATCTGGCCTGAACTGGAAGCGTTGTTCGGTCCGCAGGGCGCTTGCTATGGCTGCTGGTGCAGCCACTTCCGCGTTGCGCCCAAACTGCGTCAGGCGATGGATCGGGACGAACGCAAGGCGCTGCTGAAGGCGGCCACCGGGGCTCCGCTGCCGCCGGGACTGATTGCATTCGAGGAGGACCGGCCCGTGGGCTGGGTTCAGGTGACGCCGCGCTCACATGTGCCGCGCTGGAACACGAACCGTACCGTATCGAGACCGCTTGATAGCGACTATCCGGAAGATCCCGGCCTATGGGCGATCTCGTGCTTTTTTGTCACATCACGAAGACGCGGGCAGGGGCTGAGCCATGCGCTGGTTGAAGCCGCCGTTTCCCACGCCGCATCAAGCGGTGCGCGAATCGTGGAGGCCTGCCCGATCGCCCGGGCGAAGCATTCGCGATCCCCCGGATTGTTCACTGGCTCGGTCGCCGTCTTCCAAAAGGCAGGCTTTTCGGTGGTGGCCGAACGCAAGCCCGGCCGGCCACTGATGCGCAAGGTGCTGAGGCCGGCTTCATGAATGGCTGCACCTGCAGTTCGCTTGCGTCCGGGAAGGCGGCCGGCTCAGGCGGCGATATGCGCCCGAATCAGGGATTCTGCGTGCGGCCAGTCCGTGGCAACGCTGACCCCATCGCCAGGATCCGGAGCCAGTGCACGGAAGGTCGGATTGGCCATCAGATTGATCAGCAGGGTCTGCGGCATATGCTCCCGGACCGAATGCAGATTGACGAAAATGTCATCGAGAAAGACGACAGGATGCGTCCGGTCTCCGTGAAGCGCCCTGACCGCGGGTCCCTTGGGCGATTCAGTGGCGATCATCGGGTAGTCGAAGCCATGGCGGCTCAGGAGCTCGCGTCGCATGCTTCGATGCCGGGGCGGCATCGCTGTCAGGAAGACAATGTCCGCATCGTCAGAGAGGTTTGCGAGGCTTTCGGCTGCCGCCTCGACCGGCGTCTGCCATTCCGCCTGTTCACTGAAGAACGCCTCGATCAACCGGCCGACGTCCTCCGCTTCGGTTTCGCGGCCGTCCTCAAGGTTGACGATGTTGCCGGTGAGGCGGAAGGACCGGGGGCGCAGTTCGTGCCCGTTCGCCTTCAGAAAGCCCTGAAACGGAGTGACGAATTCGAGAACCACCTCGTCAATGTCGCAAACCACGAGCGGGCGCTCTCCAAGTCGCAAGGTGTCGTGTTCCGCGTCCGGAATCCGGATCATGCCGCCTCACCGCCAAGCTCATGGTATGCCCGTCGAACGCTTTCGGGGCTTGTGCCGCTGGAAGCGCAGAAATCCATCAGGGTCGGCTCGTGGTTCATCAGGAAAGCCAAAACCCCTGCCAGAAAGCCCGGCTCGCGAGCGGCTTCCCGCAGATTGCCGGCCTCAAGTCCGGTAAGAGCCAGAAACCGGCCCAACAGTTCCGGTTGGCTGGCGAGCCAGGCGAGAACCGATATTGCTGTGTCTTCCGCGTCCGCCATCGTTCTGCCGACCCCGTTTGTGTTCATTTGCCGGATTGCAATGGTCCGATTACCACTTTTTCAACCTAATGAAACTAAGGTGAGAGTAAGGAATACCATCAGGCAGTCGATTGTCTGGGTTTCGGACCGCGGCCACGGCGAAAAATATGTCGTTCGGCGCGCAGCAATATCAGCAGGATCTGACCGGCAACAGGCGGGTTGGTTTCGGGGGTGGAAACGGACATGACGAAACAGGTGATGATTGTTGAGGACAACGAACTCAACATGAAGCTCTTCCGGGACCTGATCGAAGCCTCGGGTTACAAGACCGTCCAGACCCGCAACGGCATGGAAGCGATGGATCTGGCCCGAAAGCACCGTCCGGATCTCATTCTGATGGACATTCAGCTTCCCGAGGTCTCGGGCCTGGAAGTCACGAAATGGCTCAAGCAGGATGATGACTTGCATGTGATTCCCGTCATCGCCGTCACCGCGTTCGCGATGAAAGGGGATGAGGAACGTATCCGTCAGGGCGGATGCGAGGCCTATATCTCCAAGCCGATCTCGGTTCCGAAATTCATTGAAACCATCAAGACCTATCTTGGTGATGCGTAGTCCGGGAGGCTGATCATGACTGCGCGCATCCTGGTGGTGGACGACATCCCGGCCAATGTGAAGCTGCTCGAAGCCCGTCTGATGGCGGAGTATTTCGATGTGCTCACCGCAGCCGATGGCATGACGGCACTGTCGATTTGCGATCAGACGCATGTCGACCTCATCCTGCTCGACATCATGATGCCCGGCATTGACGGTTTCGAGGTCTGTGAGCGGCTCAAGAAAAACCCCAAGACCGCGCACATTCCCGTGGTCATGGTCACAGCACTTGATCAACCCGCCGACCGGGTCAGGGGGCTTAAGGCGGGCGCCGATGATTTTCTGACCAAGCCGGTCAACGACCTCCAACTGATGACGCGGGTCAAGAGCCTGATCCGGTTCAAGGCATTGAGCGACGAACTGCGGGTTCGTGCCGAATCGGCACGCGATCTCGATACCTCGGCCCTGCTCGCGCCGCATGACGGCACACTTGATGAACCGGGCCTGGTTCTTCTCGTCGAAGGGCGTGCAAACGCGCAGGAGCGCATGAACCGGGCTCTGAAGGATGTCGCCATGACGACGGTCATCGGCGACCCCCAGGCAGCACTATTCGAGGCGGCGGAGAAGCCTTACGAACTGATCGTCGTCTCCTCGGCACTTGAGGATTACGACCCGCTGAGACTTTGCTCGCAATTGCGCTCGCTGGAGCGCACGCGGTTCATTCCGGTGCTGATGGTGGCCGAGCAGGGGGAAGAGGATCTGGTGATCCGTGCGCTTGAACTTGGCGTGAATGACTACCTCGTTCGCCCGCTTGATCCCAACGAACTTGTGGCCCGGAGCATCACGCAAATCCGGCGCAAACGCTATGCCGATTGCCTGCGCTCGAGTCTCACGCGGTCGGTGGAATTCGCGGTGACTGATGCGCTCACCGGTCTGAACAATCGCCGTTATCTCGACACCCACCTCAATACCCTTGTCGAGCGTTCAGGCAAGCGCGGTCGCCCGCTGTCGGTGCTGATCACCGATATCGACCACTTCAAGACGATAAACGACGTCCATGGGCACGAGGGCGGTGACGACATCCTGCGTGAGTTCGCGCGGAGGGTCCGGGGCGCCGTGCGCGGTGCTGACCTTGCCTGCCGCTATGGTGGCGAGGAGTTCGTGGTGGTCATGCCCGACACCACGCTGGAGATTGCTTCACAAGTTGCTGAAAGATTGCGTGACGCCGTTGCCGCGGCTCCCTTCAAGGTCTCTGCCACCGGAGCCCGCGCTCAGGTAACCACCTCCGTTGGCGTCGCCATGCTGGAAGCCGACGATCAGGACGGGGCTTCGCTGCTCCGGCGTGCGGATCAAGCGCTGTACCAGGCGAAGACCGATGGCCGGAATCGGGTGGTGGGCGAGGCGGCCTGAGTCGCTCTCACGCCGGAAATGCTTAACGCCCTGTTACTTCGACGCAAACCGTTGTGATTTGTGACCCGAAATTAACCACAATCGTGGATGGGCAAGGTCAAACCTTAAGAAACTGTTGATTTTTCGGCCGATTGATACAAATGTTTGTGGACAAGAAAGCCTAGGCGGGCTGACAACTGTCCCGTGCCTTGGCACATAGAATACGAAAACCCCATGATGTTCAGGTCCGCCGCATCTCCTGGGTCGTGGGGTGGCCGATCAAGACCAAGTGCTATGTGGATCCTCGTTCCACGCCCTAGTTTTGATCGGCCCTCGATGCAAAAAACCCGCTTCCGTTAGGAAGCGGGTTTTTTGTTCTCTTGATACAAGGTTTTCCGCTGAGAGCGGCAGCCCGATTACTTGATCTTGGCTTCCTTGAATTCCACATGCTTCTTGGCAATGGGATCGTACTTCGTCTTCACCATCTTTTCGGTGAAGGTACGGCTGTTCTTCTTGGTAACGTAAAAGAAGCCCGTGTCAGCAGTCGACAGAAGCTTGATCTTGATTGTGGTCGCCTTGGCCATGATGTCTTGCCTTCTTCAAAAATGAAGCCGCGGACAGCACATCTGGCTCCACGGCGAAACTTGCGCGGAAACTACAAAAGCCGGGCCGAAAGTCAAGTGGGTTTTGGGCTGAGAGCCAGGCGAAACACCGTCAAAGCCACATAGAGGCCGAAAAAGAAGGCCAGCGCCCAAGCAAACCCGTGGTGACCTGTCACATCCATGGCAACCCCGAGGGTCTGCGGCCCGACGAGCATGCCCAGCGCATAACAGAAAACGAAGGCCGCGTTGGCCGAAGCCAGATCGGCGCCGTGCAGCTTGTCGCCGAGGTGAGCGAGGCCGACCGTATAGAGCCCTGCAACGCAACCGCCCCAGAACAACAGGATGACCGCTGTGAGAAGCCAGTTGTGAATGAGGAAGGGCAGGGACAGAGAGCCGACAAGACCGATAAGCGCGAACAGCGACAGCAGCCGCCGGCGATCGTTGATGCGGTCGGCGATCAGGCCCACCGGAATCTGGAACAGGACATTGCCAAGCCCGATCATGGTCAGCAGAAGCGCTCCTTGCGCCTCGGTGAAACCCGTCCGGTTCGCGTAGATCGGAAACAGCGACAGCCCGCCCGATTCCACCGCACCGAAAACGAAAACGGCCGCAGTGGCGGTCGGCACCAGAAACACGTAGCGCAGGAACGGAAGGTTGGTGGAAACGCCTATGACCGGATCTTCCTTGCGCGCGAGCAGCACGGGAATCGCGGCCGACAGGATGATCGCGGCGCCCACCGCAAACGGCAGGATTCCGTCCGATCCCAGCACAGAGAAGATCAGCGGTCCCGCAGCGAAACCAAGTGACAGAACCGTGGCATAGATTCCCAGAACAAGGCCTCGCCGGGAAGGAGGCGCGGCGGTGTTGATCCAGAATTCCGAAAGCACGAAAAGCACCGTGATTGCCCCGTGAAAAACGATGCGCAGCGGAAACCACATCCAAAGTGCTTCCGCATAAAAAAACCCGAGCGCGCTGGCCGCCGCCGCCACAATCGCCGCGACCATGGTGTTGACCACCCCGACGCGCCTTGCAATCCATGTCGTCACGGGGGCAGCGGCCATGGCGGCGACACCGGCCATCGCCGAGTTGAGGCCGATCATGCTGGAGGAAACGCCGCGTTTTTCGAGGATCACCGACAACAGCGGCAAGCCCAGGCCGATTGCGATCCCGACGGCTGTGATCGATGCGACGGCGGCGATCAATGCAGGCCAGTGGATGTTCTCGCGGATCCCCGTCAGATCAGGCGTGGGCAGTTCAGGTGATGAGTGATCCATGGAAAGAGCCTAAATCAATTCACGAACGAATCGCCCATTTTGGAAATAGTAGAACGGAATCATCCTTCGAAAAGGTAAAGTCCGGTCGGCCTCAAGCGCTTCCTTCAAGTCGGTAAGAACGACCTTGGTGATGCGCGGCAGGGCGACGGTCTCATGGCTGTCGATCGGAAGCCAGGTCAGATCCTGCAATTCGTCGCTGTCGCGCACCTCGGCTGTATCTGCTTCGACCTCGTCGGTGAAACAGACAAAAAATCGCGTGTCGAAACGGCGTGGCATACCCGGAGGAGTGATCGCGCGGGCGAGCAGGCGGAAATGTGAGACATCCGGGCGCAAAGGCTCCGTTTCTCCAGCGGGAGTGAGCGACAGGTGCGCTTCCTCCATCATCTCTCGCGCTGCGGCAACCGCGAGCCCCCGGGCCGCGCTTTCCCCAAAGCGGGCCTGGGTGCGTCTGAGCAATTGCTCCGTCACGGCCCCATTCAGTGGCCGCGCGAGGCCGACCCTGTTGTCTCCCGGATCTCGGCGTCCGCCAGGGAACACATACATTTCCGGCATGAATGCATGTGCCTTGCCGCGCTTGCCGACCAGAACCCGGGGGACTGGGTGGTTGCGGTCCACCAGGATCAGCGAGGCGGCGTCTCGCGGCCGCCGCGGGGGATGCCGGGTTTCGTTTCGGTGTTTGAGATCTTCTGTCAGGAGCGCGGCTTTGGCCGAACTGCCAGCGTTCATCGCCCGTCCTCGGCGGCGGGCTCCAGCATCGGCTCTTCTTCCGTTCCGCTGAAGCCATGCATCCGGAAGGCCCATTGAAGGCCTATGACGGCGCCCTTGACGGGTTGCAGCAATGCCAGCGTGAACAGGATGGTAACCGGGATCCAGATCATGAGATGCTGCCAGCTTTCGAGAAGAAGCCATGTATCGGTCGCCATGAAACCGGCCACAACGATATGGCCCACGATGAAGATGGTGAGATAGGCGGGAAGGTCGTCGGCGCGGTGATGCGAAATCTCCTCGCCGCAGACCGCGCAGCTATCGACCGATTTGATATAGGCGCGGAAAAGCTTTCCCTCTCCGCAATTCGGGCAGCGGCTCATAAAACCGCGCTTTATGGCCAGACCCGTGTTGCGGGAGCCTGTGCTGTTTTCGGGCTTGTCTGCCTTGCCGCCATATTCGAGCATCTTCATCTCCTGCGTTCCTGCGGATGCTCACATGACCCGCATCTTTTTCAAGTTGATCCGTTGAGGCCGCTTACCGGCGACCGCCGCGCGGTGGGCGGGTCCCCGGCTTTTTCCCACTGCCGCGGCGAGCCTTTCCGGACTTGTGAAAGGAGCGCGTGCCGGCGGGCATCTTGCGGCCTGCGCTCAACATCTCGAATCGCATCGCACCGGCCAGCGGAATGACCTCCACCACCTTGACCTCGACGCTGTCGCCGAGACGGTATCCAAGGCCTGTCTTTTCGCCGGTCAGCGCCATATGCGCCTCGTCGTAATGATAATAGTCCAATCCGAGCGTAGATACAGGAATAAAACCGTCTGCGCCAAATTGCGGCAGGCTGATGAAGAGCCCGGACTTGGTCACGCCGGAAACCCGGCCGTCAAAGGCTTCGCCGATCCGCCCGGCCAGATGATGCGCGACGAGCCGGTCGACCGTCTCGCGCTCTGCCGCCATGGCGCGGCGCTCTGTGGTGGAAATTTCCGCCGCGATGGATTCAAGCGCGGCCTCCTGCTCGGGCGTGATCGCACCCTCGCCAAGCCCCAGCGACCCCACCAGCGCGCGATGCACGATCAGATCGGCATAGCGGCGGATCGGTGAGGTGAAATGCGCATATTTCATCAGGTTGAGGCCAAAATGGCCAATGTTCTCGGGCGAATAGATCGCCTGGCTCTGGCTTCTGAGCACCATTTCGTTGACCATGATCTGGTGCGGCTCCCCCGAAGCGCGCGCCAGAATTCCGTTGAACGAACTTGCGCGCACCGCAGCGCCCCGCGCCAGCGAAAGACCGAGCGTCGCCAGGAACTCCCGCAGAACCTCCTGCTTGGCGAGCGAGGGCTGGTCATGCACGCGGTAGATCAGCGGCTGGCGGCGTTTCTCAAGCGTTTCCGCCGCAGCGACATTCGCCTGGATCATGCACTCCTCGATGAGCTTGTGCGCGGCCAGCCGTTCGGGCACCACCACCTTGTCGACCTTGCCCTCGGGTGTGAGCAGGATCTTGCGCTCGGGCATGTCGAGGTCGAGCGGCTGGCGCTTGTCGCGCCCGCGCTTGAGCACCGAATAGGCGTGCCAGAGCGGCTTGAGCACTGGCTCCAGCAACGGCCCGGTGGCTTCGTCGGGTTTGCCGTCGATCGCCGCCTGCGCCTGCTGATAGGAGAGCTTGGCCGCGCTCTTGATCATCACCCGATGGAACCGGTGGGCGATCTTCTTGCCGTCGCTCGAAAAGGTCATCCGCACCGCAAGCGCCGGGCGGTCCTCGCCCTCGCGCAGCGAACACAGATCGTTGGAAATCCGTTCGGGTAGCATGGGCACGACACGGTCCGGAAAATAGGCCGAGTTGCCACGCTTGAGCGCTTCGCGATCCAGCGCCGAGCCGGGCCGGACATAGAAGGAGACATCGGCGATCGCCACGGTGACGATGACGCCGCCGGGATTGCCGGGGGCCGTGTCCTCCTCGGCAAAGACGGCGTCGTCATGATCCTTGGCGTCCGCCGGATCGATGGTGATCAGCGGAATGTCGCGCCAGTCCTCACGGCCCGACAGCGGCGCGGGCCGCGCGTCGTCGGCCGCTTTCAGAACCTCCGCGGGAAAGACGTGCGGGATGCCGTGGGCATGAATGGCGATCATCGAGATCGCCTTTTCGCCCTCCACTGAGCCGAGCACGGTCATCACCTTGGCGCGCGGCAGCCCCATCCGTCCGAGTTTTGCGGTTTCGACCTCCACCAGATCGCCGTCCCTGGCGTCGCCGGTGAAATCGGCATCGATCAGGTATTCCTCTCCGCGCCGCTCAATCGGCAGTAGCCGCCCGCCGCCGCCCGGCGTTTCCTTGAAGACGCCGAGAATCGCTCCCCCACGGCGATCGAGAACCTTCATCACCTTTGCGGAATAGATGGTGGAGTCGCCCCGAGACGTCGCAAATATGCGAGCCAGCACACGGTCCCCGATTCCCGCGGCCGTGGAAGGACCGCGCGATTTGCTGCGCGCTGCATTGGATTGACGAACGTTCACAACCGGGGCCGGGCCGTGCTCTTCAAGCCATTCGGCGGAACGGGCGATGAGATCGCCATCGGCGCCGCGCATGGTAATCTCAAGCACGGTCACCGCAGGCAGAGTGCCCGGTCGCCGCAGGGTCTTGCGGTCGCGTTCGATCAGGCTTTCATCCTCGAGTTCGCGCAAGAGCGACTTGAGCTCGGCGCGGGTATCCCCCTTCAGGCCGAAGGCCTTGGCGATGTCACGCTTGGTGGCGCGATCGGGGTTCTCGCTGAGAAACCGAAGCAGCGTTTGCCGGTCCGGCATGTCACCGCGCCGGAATGCGGGCGCATCCTTGCCACCTTTTTCGGCTGCCGGGCGTTTGTCCGTTGGTCGGGATTTGTCCGATCCGGTCTTGCGGGGAGGGGAGCCCAAGCTCATTCCTTCTTGGATTTGGCGGTCGAGGCCTTTTTCGTCTTCGCCCCGGTCGTCTTCTTGGAAGCCGTCTTCTTGGCGGCTGGCTTTTTTGCGGATGACTTGGGTTTCTTGCCGGCCGCGCCCGCCTTGGCTGTGATCAGTTCAAGCGCCTCTTCCGTGGTGACCGACATCGGGTCCTTGTCCTTGGGCAGGGTGGCGTTGATCTTGCCCCAGTTGACATAAGGACCGTACTTGCCGTCACGCACGGTGATCGCGCCGCCGTCGGGATGGTCGTCAAGCGTCTTCAGCGCTGCCGGAGTTCCGCGACCGCGCCCCGGCCCCTTGGCGACTTTCTCGGCGATCACCGAAACCGCCCGATTGAGCCCGATGGAGAAGACGTCCTCGATGCTTTCGAGATTGGCGTAGGTCTTTTCATGCAACACGAACGGGCCATAGCGGCCAAGGCCGGCCGAAATCATCTTGCCGGTTTCCGGGTGCTGTCCGATGTCGCGCGGCAGGCTCAGAAGCGCCAGCGCTTTCTCGTGGTCGATGCTGTCGGGAGTCCAGCCCTTGGGCAGGCTTGACCGCTTTGCTTCTTTGCCCTCGCCACGCTGGACATAGGGGCCGAAACGACCGGTTCGAAGAGTGATCGGCTCCTCCGTATGCGGGTCCTTGCCCAGATCCTTCGGCTCGTTGGCCAGTGCCGCGTCGGCTGAGGCATCCTGATCTGCGGAAAGCTGGCGCGTGAAATTGCAGTCCGGATAGTTGGAGCATCCTACGAACGCTCCGTACTTGCCAAGCTTCAGCGAGAGGTTTCCGGTGCCGCAGGTCGGGCAGATGCGTGGGTTCGAGCCATCCTCGCGGGCGGGGAAGACCAGCGGTGCGAGTTCTTCGTTGAGCGCATCGAGAACCTGCGAGACGCGAAGGTCCTTGGTCTCGTCGATATGGGCATGAAATTCCACCCAGAATTCGCGCAGGACGTCCTTCCAGGCCAGTTCGCCGGCGGAAATGCGGTCGAGCTTTTCCTCCAGGTCGGCGGTGAAGCCGAACTCGACGTAGCGCTCGAAGAAATTTTCGAGAAACGCGATGACCAGCCGTCCCTTGGACTCAGGAATCAGCCGCCGCTTGTCGATCACCACGTAGTCTCGGTCTCTCAGCGTTGCGAGCGTCGAGGCGTAGGTCGACGGCCGTCCGATGCCGAGCTCTTCCATCTTCCGGATCAGCGAGGCTTCCGAGTAGCGCGGCGGGGGCTCGGTGAAGTGCTGGGTGGAATTGATCTTGTCCTTGGCGAGCGCTTCGCTTTCATTGATCTCGGGCAGCCGTGCGCTGTCGTCATCATCGCCGTCGCTCTGCTCGCCATCCTCCTTGGTATCGGTATACGCCGCGATGAAACCATCGAACCGGATTACCGATCCGGTCGCCCGCAGGCCGGCGGTCCTGCCGCCGTTGGATGCCGTGATCTCAACGCTGGTCCGTTCGATCTCGGCCGACGCCATCTGGCTGGCGGTCGCGCGTTTCCAGATCAGATCGTAGAGCCTGAGCTGGTCGGCATCGAGATATCTCTTCAGATCGTCGGGTGTGCGCTCGAAGCCTGTGGGGCGGATGGCCTCGTGGGCCTCCTGCGCATTCTTCGCCTTGGTCGAGTAAATCCGCGCCTTTTCAGGTACATAACGTGCGCCAAAGCGCGTCTCGATCGCCGTCCTTGCTTCCTCGATCGCCTCCGGCGCCATCTGCACGCCATCGGTACGCATGTAGGTGATCAGACCGACGGTTTCGCCGCCGATGTCGATGCCTTCATAGAGTCTCTGCGCCACCTGCATGGTGCGCGAGGCGTTGAACCCGAGTTTGGATGAGGCAGCCTGCTGCAGGGTCGACGTGGTGAATGGCGGTGAGGGGTTGCGGCGCGTCGGCTTGGCCTCGACGCTGTCGACCTTGAAGGACGCGCCCTCAAGCATGTCGCGGATGGAGCCGGCGGCATCGCCATTGGTCACCGACATCTTGGTGAGCTTTTCGCCATCATGGGCAACCAGACGTGCCGTGAAGCCGTCGCCGCGCGGGGTCTTCAGATCGGCCGAAATCTGCCAGTATTCCTCTGACACAAAGCGCTCGATCTCGCCTTCGCGGTCGCATACCAGCCGAAGCGCCACCGACTGCACCCGGCCCGCCGACCGCGCGCCCGGCAGCTTGCGCCACAAAACCGGCGACAGGTTGAAGCCGACGAGGTAGTCGAGCGCGCGCCGCGCCAGATAGGCGTCGACGAGCGGCGTGTCGATCTCGCGCGGGTTGTCCATCGCGTCGAGCACGGATTTCTTCGTGATGGCGTTGAAGACCACCCGCTTGACGGACTTGTCCTTGAGCGCCTTTTTCTTGGTAAGCACTTCCAGTACGTGCCAGGAGATTGCTTCACCCTCGCGGTCGGGGTCGGTTGCAAGGATCAACGAATCTGCACCCTTGAGCGCTTCGGTGATATCCTTGAGCCGTTTGTTCGACGCGGTATCCACTTCCCAGGACATGGCGAAATCATCATCCGGCAGCACCGAACCATCCTTGGCGGGCAGATCCCGCACGTGACCGAACGAAGCAAGCACCTTGAATCCCGAGCCGAGATATTTGTTGATCGTTTTCGCCTTCGCAGGCGATTCCACTACCACTACATTCATGTTTTGCTCACATTCGGCCGGGGTTTCGGCAGCTCGCGCGAATTCGCGACGCGCCGATTGGCCCACGAAATGTACAGGGAATCCGGTTCGGTCAAGCCCATCTTGGCAAATCCCGCCATTTCACACCAGAATACAACCATTGCGCGATTGCAACTCTATTGCAATTAAAGATAAATGCTCTATCTTGTTTTCAGGTCGGAATTGACCGCCCGGTGGGCAGGCAAGGCATGGATTGAGCCAAGGGATCCGGAATGGCAAATGGCCCCACAGCAGACTCGCTGAAGAGCGCCCGGACAGTGCACAACATCACCTATATCCGTCAGGTGCTGTCGGAATTGCGCGAGGTTGCGGAGGCGGAAAATGCCGACATGCTGTGTTACCTGATCGAGATGGCCTATCTTGAAGCCGGTGACGTTCTTGCGGGGCAGCGCCCGCTAAAAGTCGTCAAAAGCCAGTGAGACCATGCCGCCGGGATGGCGGTGCAGGCGTCCTGCCAGATCAAGTTCGATAAGTACAAGATACACCGTCTGCGCGGCAACGCCGGTATGACGGATGATGTCGTCGATTTCCGAAGGCGAGGGGCCCAGCGCCTCGATCACCCGGGCCCGGTCTTCCTCAGCCGGTTCCCCGAAAGGCACCGCATCATCGTCGCCTGGTTCCTCCAGCGCCGGATCCTCGTCGGTCTGGATTCGGGAGGAGGGAGCCAGGGCATCGATAACGTCCTGGCTTGAAGTGGTGACGATGGCGCCATCCTTCAACAGGCCGTTGGTCCCCGCCGCACGCGGGTCGAGCGGTGAGCCGGGAACGGCGAACACCAGCCGGCCGAAATCGGCAGCCCGCCGTGCGGTAATCAGCGATCCCGAGCGCTGCGCAGCCTCCACGACGACAAGTCCGAGACCGACGCCCGCGATCAAACGGTTGCGGCGCGGGAAATCGCGCGCTCGTGGCTCCCATCCCATCGGCATCTCGCTGATCGCAAGGCCCTGGCCGGAGCGGATCTCGTCGTAAAGATCGAGGTTCTCCGGGGGGTAGGGTTGATCCAGCCCGCCTGCCATGGCCGCAATCGTTCCCGCGTCGAGGCTTGCCCGGTGTGCCGCCGCGTCGATCCCGCGCGCCAGGCCGGAGATGATCGCGTATCCCGCGGATCCCAGTTCGCGGGCCATCCGGGCAGCCATCTTGGCGCCGGACACCGAGGCGTTTCGCGAGCCGACGATCCCCACGGTCACCCGGGTTGCCAGCGCCAGGTCGCCGATTGCGGCCAAAAGCGGTGGCGCACCGTCAATCCGTCTGAGCGCGGGAGGATAGTCCGGCTCTCCGATGCCGATGAAGACCGCGCCGAAACGCCGGGCGGCCTCGAGTTCGCGCTCGGCGTCGTCCATGCTCGCGATCCGGATCGGACGGGACGAGCCGCCGCGACGGGACAATTCCGGCAGGCGCTCGATTGCGGCTTCAGCGGAGCCGAAATGATTGATCAGGTCGCGGAAGGTGGCAGGGCCGACATTGTCCGACCGGATCAGCCGCAACCAGTCTAGCCGTTGGCGGTCGGAGAGGACGACACCGCGCCGTCCCTCGCCGCCCGGGGGCATCAGCCCTTGTCCCCTATGCGGCTTTCAGTGCCCGCCATCAGCCGGCGAATGTTCTCATGGTGCTTCAGGAAGGTGATCAGCGACAACACCACGAACAGCGACCCGATCTCGGGGCGTCCGTAGAGATAAAGTGCGACCGGCACCGCGATCGCTGCCGCAAGTGCCGCCAGCGACGAGTAGCGGAACAGCTTGGCCATGCCGAGCCAGACCGCCGCGAACACCAGCACGATCAGCGGCGCAAGCCCAAGCAGCACGCCGAGATAGGTGGCGACACCCTTGCCGCCCTTGAATTTCAGCCAGACCGGATAGAGATGTCCCAGGAATGCGCCCAGCCCGGCGATCAGCGCCGCTTCCAGTCCGGCGAACCAGCCGGCGACGAGAACCGCGACAGTTCCCTTGAGCGCATCTCCCAGCACAGTGGCCGCCGCAAGCTTCTTGTTGCCGGTGCGAAGTACGTTGGTTGCGCCGATATTGCCCGAGCCGATCTTGCGGACATCGCCCAGCCCCGCCATCCGGGTGAGGACAAGGCCGAAGGGGATGGAACCGCACAGATAACCGAACAGCAGTGCTGCTGCCATGATCGTCGGCGAAAGGGTCCAGCTCATCAATTCAGGCACGACACTGATTTCCTTGATTGGAATGCAAATGCACGAACGGAAAAACGGCTTCAGGCTCTGTGAACTGTTGCACCTGCAACCACTGTTTGCAACACCTTGCCCGTAAACCGTGCATCCTCAAACGCGCTGTTCTTGGACTTCGAGACGATGTCGTCCTTGCTCAGCACCCAGGGGTAGTCAGGATCGATCAGCGCGATGTCCGCCTGGGCGCCGGCCCGAAGCGAGCCTGCGTCAAGCCCGAGGATCTGGGCGGGACGCGTGGTCAGGGCCTCGATCAGGCGCATCAGCGGCACATCGCCCGAATGATAAAGCCTCAACGCCGCAGAAAGCAGGGTCTCAAGCCCGATCGCGCCGTTCTCGGCGTCGGCGAAGGGCAGGCGCTTGGTGTCCACATCCTGCGGGTCATGAGCCGAGACGATGATGTCGATTGCGCCATCGGCCAGGGCGGCTACCATGGCCTTGCGGTCGTCTTCGGTTCTCAGCGGCGGCGAAAGCCGGAAGAACGTGCGGTATTCGCCGATATCGGTCTCATTCAGGGTCAGATGGTTGATGGAAATTCCCGCCGTGACCATCGTTCCGTTGCGCTTGGCGGCCCGGATGATGTCGGCGGATTCGGGCACCGATATGCTCATCGCGTGATACCGCGACCGGGTCAGCGCCGCGAGCCGCAGATCCCGTTCGAGCGGGATGATCTCGGCTTCGCGCGGGACGCCCGGCAGACCCAGCCAGCTTGCGAAGAGGCCCTCATTCATCACGCCTGTCGCGCTCAGGTGGCGGTCCTGCGTGGCGACGGCGACCACCGCGTCAAAATCCCGCGCATAGGTCATCGCGCGCCGCATCACGGCGGGATTCTCCACCGTGTTGCGTCCGTTGCTCAGCCATACGGCACCGGCCTCGAGCAGAAGCCCGAACTCTGTCATTTCCTTGCCGTCCAGACCCTTGGTCAGTGCAGCCGCCGGGTGGACGTGAACCACGGCCTCGTCGCGCGCCAGCCGCTGGACGAAATCGACCAGCGCAACATCGTCGATCACCGGGTTTGTATCCGGCATCATGACGATCGACGTTACGCCACCCCTTGCGGCTGCCCGGCTCGCCGAGGCGATGGTTTCGCGGTGTTCGGCGCCGGGCTCTCCGATATGCACGCAGGCATCGACAAGGCCGGGAACTGCGAGCAGACCGCCGCAATCCTCGACCTCGCACCCCTCGGGCACGTCCGACGTGGAGACCGATGCGCCGGCCTCGGCGATCTTGCCGTCGACGATGAGGATCGAGCCGGCCTCGTCCATGCCTTGCGAGGGATCGATGATCCTGACATTCGTGAGCAGGCGGGCGGTCATCGGGCCAGCTCCCCCTCAAGCATCAGCGTTTCCATCACCGCCATGCGTACGGCCACTCCCATCTCGACCTGCTCCTCGATGACGCTTTGCGGTCCGTCTGCAATGTCGGAGGCAATCTCGACGCCGCGATTCATCGGGCCCGGATGCATCACCAGCGCGTCTTCGCGCGCCACTGCGAGCTTTTCCGCATCCAGCCCGTAGTACCTGAAATACTCGCGCACCGACGGCACGAAGGAGCCTTGCATCCTTTCGCGCTGCAGCCTGAGCATCATGACGACGTCGGCGTCCTTCAGCCCATCCGACATCTGCTGGAACACCTCGACCCCCATCTCGGCAATTCCCGAAGGTAACAACGTCGATGGCGCGACCACCCTGACGCGGGCCCCGAGCGCATTGAGCAGCAGGATGTTGGAGCGGGCAACGCGCGAATGCAGCACGTCGCCGCAGATGGCGACGATCAGCCGACCGACTTTCCCTTTGGCACGGCGGATGGTCAGGGCGTCGAGCAGCGCCTGCGTAGGATGCTCGTGAGCCCCGTCGCCCGCATTGATCACGGGGCAGCCGACCTTCTGCGACAGCAGCGCCACCGCACCGGCAGAGGAATGACGCACCACAAGGACGTCTGGCCGCATGGCATTGAGGGTCATTGCCGTATCGACCAGCGTCTCGCCCTTCTTGACGCTCGAATTGGCGACCGACATGTTCATCACATCCGCGCCGAGGCGCTTGCCGGCGAGCTCGAACGAGGCTTGCGTCCGGGTCGAGTTTTCGAAGAAGAGGTTGATCTGAGTGAGCCCGCGAAGGGTCGAGGTCTTCTTCTCGCGCTGCCGCGAGATCTTGACCGCCTCGTCCGACTTGTCCAGCAGGTAGTGGATGTCGGCTTCCGTAAGGCCCTTGATGCCGAGCAGATGGCGGTGCGGAAATGACATCGGACATCCTGTGATTTAAGATCTCCGGCGTTCATAGAAAGGTTCTCGCGCAGGGGCAAGCACGAGGGCAGGCAAAGCGTCGGTGAATTTCGCGATGTCCCCATGCAATCGCCCGTTCGCCATGCCATAAGGGACGAATCCTGTATTCGAGCGTCACGCAAGCGAGGTTCAATGAGTCCGATACAATCCTCAGCCCACAAGGCGGAAAACCAGAGCCCGTCCTTTTCCGGGCACAACGCGTTCCGTTCGGATCCGTTGCTCAAGGATATCGCGACCGACATGCCGAGGGGATTGCGCGCCGATTTCGAGACCGTGGGCAAGTTCGTCAGTTCGACCGAAGCGCAGGATCTGGCCCGTATCGCCAATCGCTCGGTTCCGGAATTGAGGACCCATGACGGCTCCGGCAATCGGATCGATCAGGTGGATTTTCACCCGAGCTGGCACGCACTGATGCGCCGCTCGGTCTCGATCGGCCTGCAGGGCTCTGTGTGGGAAGGCCGGCGCGAGGAAAAGGGTTTTGCCCACCAGGCCCGCGGCATCCGGTTTTATCTCACCGCCGGGCTTGAATGCGGCCATTTGTGTCCGCTGACCATGACCAACGCCTCGATCGCCGCGATCATGGCGGCGCCGCGGATCGAAAAGAGCTGGGCGCCGCAGGTCGTTTCCCGGCGGTATGATTCGAGCCACCGGCCGGCCATGCAGAAGACCGGCGTGACCATCGGCATGGGCATGACGGAAAAACAGGGCGGTACAGATGTTCGCGCCAACGAGAGCCGCGCGGTGCGCGCCGGCGAGGGGGTTTACCGGCTTGAGGGGCACAAGTGGTTCCTGTCGGCGCCGATGTCGGACGCCTTTGTCATGCTCGCCAAGACCGGAAGCGCTGAAGGCGAGGCGCTGAGCTGTTTCCTGGTGCCTCGGATCCTGGAGGATGGAACGCTCAACGGGCTGCGGCTGCAACGATTGAAGGACAAGCTCGGCAATCGCTCCAACGCCTCCTCCGAGGTCGAATTCTCCGATACCTACGGCTTCCTTCTTGGCGGCGAAGGTGAGGGCATCCGCACAATCCTCGACATGGTCACGCTGACCAGGCTCGATTGTGCACTGGCCTCGGCGGGCATGATGCGCGCGAGCCTCGCCGAGGCGGTGCATCACTGCCGTCATCGGCGCGTTTTCGGCGAACTGCTCATCGATCAGTCACTGATGAGCAGGGTGCTGGCCGACCTCGCACTCGATGTCGCGGCGGCCACCGCGCTGTCGCTTCGCCTTGCCCGCGCGTTCGACAACGCCCGTGACGACCCCGCCGAGGCGGCGATTGCGCGGCTTATGACGCCGGTGGTCAAGTACTGGGTCTGCAAGATCGCGCCTTCGGTCATCTACGAGGTGATGGAGTGCATGGGCGGCAACGGCTATGTCGAGGACCGCGCGCTGGCCCGCCATTACCGGGAAGCGCCGGTGAACGCGATCTGGGAGGGGTCGGGCAATGTCATGGCCCTCGACGTGCTGCGCGTTCTCACACGCGGCAAGGAACTGTGCGAGGTTGCGCTTCAGAGCATCAACAAGGATCTCGGAGCCGCCGGCCCGAAGACGCTCGACGTTCTGCGTGCCTGCATGGCGGTGGCTGAAAGCGACGAGGGGGCAGGGAGGTTGCTGACCGAACAGCTCGCATTGGCGGCCGCCGCCGCCGAACTGACGCGGCTCGGCGCCGGGCATGTGGCCGAAGCCTTCGTCGAGACCCGTCTGGGAGGAGCATGGCGGTCGACCTACGGCATGCTAGACGCCCGCTTTGACGCGCGACAGATCGTCGATCTGCTCTATCCGCCGGCCAGTTGAGCCGCTGCCCATAGCGCGGCGGGAAGCGTGAGAAACGAGACCGCCGTCTGCAATGTGGCGACAGCAGCATAGAGCGGGGCGTCGCCGCCCATCTGGCGGGCGAGGAGATAGCCGTTCATGGCCGTCGGGACAGCCGCGCAAAGCGCCAGGATCGTCACTGTTTCGCCTGGTAAACCCGCCCCCAGCGCCAGCCCCACCATGATGACCGGAAAGACGATGAGCTTAAGCCCGGTCGGGAGAAGGGCTGCGGTGCCGGGCCGCAGCGCGTCTCCGACCTTCAGTCCCGCACCGACCATCAGCAGGCCGAGGCCGAGCGCCGACCGGGCGATCAGGTCGACCGATTGTGCCAGTGGCGCATAGAGATCGAACGGAGCGGCATTGACCGCCAGTCCTGCGATGCATCCCAGGATCAGCGGATTTCCCGCGATCCTTCTGGCAAGCACCGAAAGACTGCGCGTGCCGGGGCTGAACCACACCAGCACCGCCACGTTGATCAGATTGAGAGGCACGACGATAAGCGCCATGACGAGGGCTACGAGCGCCAGGCCTTCTGTTCCCGAAATTTTCTCAGCCACCGCAAGGGCGATGAAGGCGTTCCAGCGCGAGGAGGTCTGAAATACGGATGTGTAACTCGCGTCGCTCAGGCCACGCAGCCGCGTGAAAGGATAAAGTGCGAGGAGGAGCACCGTCATCGCCGCCACCGATGCGAGGGTCACGATGGCCACGGTTCCGAGCTCCAGCCCCGAAAAGTCCGCGCGCGCCAGTGTCATGAACAACAAAGACGGAAACAGCACGTAGTATCCGATGGTTTCAAGACCGGGCCAGACGCTCTGGTCGATAAACCGGGCCCGTTTGAGAACCGCACCGAAAAGCACGATCAGAAAGATGGGCAGAATACTTTCGAATATCGGTATCATGAGAAATGCCGTACCAGATTGCGGTTTCTCTTAGGCGTGTGAGACGCCAAGGGCAATGGCCGGATGACATTCGAAAGGGCGGTCCGTTCCCATCCGCGTTAACCTTAATGAATGGTTTACGTTGCGGCCTTGGTCCATGGCCTTCATGGTCGGCCAAGGAGCAACCTGCCATTCTCGACTGCAAACGGATACCTGATGAAGCCGAGCCGACTGTTTTATGCCGTGATGATGACGTTCTGGATGGTCTTTCTGGCCATGCTGGCAATGGTCTTTACCTATGCGCCGCAGGGCGGGGTAAGCGTGGCAGGGCTCAATCTTTTCGCCGGTGCGGCTCTCGTCGAGGGGCAAGTGACAGCGATGGCGGCGATCGGCCTTTCCGATACCGCAAGAAGCGTTGTGTTCGGCCTGTTGGGCGGGCTCAACTTCGGCGCCGCCGGTCTCGTGCTGTTTGCCATGCTGTTTCGCGTGTTCGGTGAAGAGGACGAGCAGCGCGATGCGCGGCCCCTCTCGGAAGGGGCGGCGGGATGCGCCGCCGTTGCGAGCGCCGTCACAATCGTCATTGGACTGGCAGGCGGCCAGATCGGGCAACTGCTGTTCCTCCAGTTGCTGGCCCTGGCCGGACTGGTGCTGGTCGCGTTGGCCGTCTCCCAGGCTGAAAGCGTTGAAGCTTCAAAAAAACATGATGCGACCGCCGACCTGGACGATGTGATCGCGAATCACGCAGCCGCCAACGCCGCATTCAGTGCCCGACTCGCCAATCTGACGCGCCGGGAGTTCCAGTCATGAAGGTTTTTCTCGTCCTTTGGGTGACGCCGATTGTGCTTCTGGGCAGTTGGTACGGCCTGTCCTACTACGACATGAATTTTGGCTGGCGGATCCTCAGCCGCGATCTGCACGATCTCGTTTTCCTGATCTACGGCGATCTTCTGGGCATGAGGCCCGAAGCGATCCCGCCGCTTGTGCTCAAGGCGATCATTCTAGACACATTCCTGGTGCTCGGCCTGATCATGCTCAAGCGTCGCCGCAAGCAGATCTGGGCGACATTGAAGCGCTGGGCAGGACGCGGAGATCAAGCGGAGCGGGGCGCGGACCCGGCCGAATCTGTGGACGTCGCGGAGTATCCCCGGGCTTCATGAGCCTTGCCGATCTTGCATCCGCAGGCCCTTGAGCCGGTCAAGCGCGCCCTGAAGAATGAAGCTTGCCGCTGCCGAATCGATTCTTTCCGTACGTTTCTTGCGCGACACATCCATCGAAATCAGCGCCCGTTCTGCTGCCACCGTGGACAGCCGTTCGTCCCAGAACACAAAAGGCAGATCGGTTTTCTCGACCATGTTGCGCACGAAGGCGCGCGTTGCCTGCGCCCGTGGCCCCTCGCTGCCATCCATGTTCACGGGAAGACCAATCACCACGGCGCCAGCCCGATCACGCTCGAGTGCGCCAATCAGGTCGACTGCATCAAGCGTGAACTTGCGGCGCCTGATCACGGGGCGCGGCGAGGCCAGCGACAGCGACAGATCCGACACCGCCATGCCGATGGTCTTCGTGCCGAGATCCAGCCCGGCTATGGTCTGGCCTTTGGAAAGCAGGCCTTCCAGGTCTTCAATTTCGATCACCGCCATTGCGTACACTCCGCCTTTGCGCCATCGGGCGAGCCGGGTTAGGTTCGGCGCAACGCGGGTTTATCGAACAACCCCGGCGAAGGCGAGGGAGTATATGCAATGAAGATCACGTGGCTCGGCCATTCTGCGTTCAGATTGGAAACCGCGAAAGCGACCATCCTGATCGATCCCTTTTTCACCGGAAATCCCGGTTTCGAGGGAAACGACATGAAGGAGGCCGCAAAGGGCGTCACCCATGTTCTGCTCACGCACGGACACGGCGACCATGTCGGCGATGCCGCTCAGATCGCCAGGGAATCCGGTGCGGTGGTGCTCGCCAATGCCGATCTTGCCGCCTGGCTTGGCAGCCATCACGGACTCGACAAGCTCGAACCCGGCAACACCGGCGGCACGATCTCGCTCGGCGGCTTCTCCGCGACCTTCACCAATGCGTTGCACTCGTCCGCGCAGATCACAAGCGACGGCGTTTCCCATTCGCTCGGCAACGCAAACGGGCTGATGCTGCATTTCGAGGACGAGCCGTCCTTGCTGCATATGGGCGACACCGACATTTTCTCGGACATGGCGCTGATTAACGAACTGCACCGGCCCGAGATCGGTCTTGTGCCCATCGGCGACCGTTTCACCATGGGCGGCGCGGTGGCAGCCCTTGCCTGCCGCCGGTTCTTCTCCTTTGGCAAAGTGATCCCTTGCCATTACGGCTCGTTCCCGATCATCGACCAGACCGCGGATACCTTCCTCAAGGCGATGGAGGAGGATGCGGAAAGCGTTACGGTTCCGAAATCCGGCGAGACAGTCGAAGCCTGAACGGCGTCGTCCGGGGACAAATGAATGCCGCACAGTTGCGCGTTCTGCTGCTCGCCGCTATAGCGGGGCCAATCGTTCACACCATCCGATGAGGACCTGATGTCCGTAGATCTTGCCACCGTCAAACGCGTTGCGCATCTCGCCCGAATTGCGGTTACCGAAGAGGAAGCGCAACGCATGGAGGGCGAACTCAACGCCATTCTCGGCTTTGTCGAGCAATTGTCGGGGGTTGATGTCGACGGCGTCGAGCCGATGACTTCGGTCATGCCGATGGCGATGAAAAAGCGCCAGGATGTCGTCACCGACGGCTCCAAGGCCGAAGACATCGTCGCCAACGCGCCCGAATCGACCGACAATTTCTTCATGGTTCCGAAGGTGGTCGAGTAGGATCATGTCCGTTTCGCCCGAATCCGGTCTCTCCGCGTCGGTTTTGCGCCCGGCAATTTCAATTGCCGTCGAGAACCCGCGTCAGGATGATATCCGCTCTCTGGTGGAAGCACTGGATGCGCATCTGGCCCCGCTTGCGCCGGCCGAATTCAATTTTGGTCTCGATATCGAGGAGATGGCGGGCGAGGACACCACCGTCTTCGTCGCGCGCAACGTGGATGGCACCGCTGTCGGAGTTGGCGCGCTCAAGCAGATCGGCGTTTTTCAGGCGCTACGCCTGGGCGAGATAAAGCGCATGTATACCGCTCCGGCGGTTCGCGGTCAGCGGGTCGGCTCGGCCCTGCTCGACGCGATCGAAGCCGAAGCAAATCGGCTCGGTATCGAGCGCCTGGTGCTTGAAACCGGCGTGGGCGAGGGGCTCGCCGCCGCTGTCCGGCTCTATGAAAATCACGGCTTCACCGAATGTGGCGCCGTGCTCGACTATCCCGAATCCGAATATTCCCGGTTCTTTGAAAAGAAGTTGTCCGCATGAGTGACCTGATCCGCCTGACAATCGCCGAAGCGCGTGACGAGATGAAAAAGGGCTCGCTGACCAGCGCCGAGCTGACCGACGCCTATCTGGGCGCGATCGAGGCAGCCAATCCCAGTCTCAATGCCTATGTCACAATTACAGGTGACAAGGCGCGTGATATGGCGAAAGCCTCCGATGCCCGCCGGGCTGCGGGCGAGGTCGGTGCGCTCGAGGGCATTCCGCTCGGCATCAAGGACCTGTTCGGAACCGAGGGCGTGCACACCCAGGCCTGTTCGCATGTGCTTGATGGTTTCCAGCCGCGCTACGAATCCACCGTCACCGCCAATCTCTGGGCCGATGGCGCCGTCATGCTGGGCAAGCTCAATATGGACGAATTCGCCATGGGCTCGTCGAACGAGACCTCCTATTACGGTCCCGTGACCAACCCCTGGCGTGCCGAGGGATCGAACACCGGGCTGGTCCCGGGCGGCTCCTCGGGCGGTTCTGCCGCCGCCGTGGCCGCGATGCTCTGCGCCGGCGCCACTGCGACCGACACCGGCGGCTCGATCCGTCAGCCCGCCGCGTTTACGGGTACGGTTGGCATCAAGCCGACCTATGGCCGCTGCTCGCGCTGGGGCGTGGTCGCATTCGCGTCCTCGCTCGATCAGGCCGGCCCGATCGGGCGCGACGTGCGCGACGCGGCGATCCTGCTGAAATCCATGGCCTCGGTCGACGACAAGGACACCACCTCGGTTGATCTCCCGGTTCCCGATTACGAAGCCGCGCTGGGCGGATCGGTGAAGGGTCTCAAGATCGGGATCCCGCGCGAATACCGCATGGACGGCATGGATGGCGAGATCGATGCGCTGTGGCAAAAGGGTATCGACTGGCTCCGTGAGGCCGGTGCCGAAATCGTCGACATCGAACTGCCGCACACCAAATACGCGCTGCCCGCCTATTACATCGTCGCGCCTGCCGAGGCCTCCTCGAACCTGGCGCGCTATGACGGCGTGCGCTACGGCCTTCGCGTGCCCGGCAAGGACATTGCCGACATGTACGAGAAGACCCGTGCCGAGGGCTTTGGCCAGGAGGTCAAGCGGCGCATCATGATCGGCACCTACGTGCTGTCGGCGGGTTATTACGACGCCTATTACCTGCGCGCCCAGAAGGTGCGCACGCTGATCAAGCGCGATTTCGAACTCGCCTTCGACGCCGGCGTCGACGCCATCCTCACACCCGCAACCCCGTCCTCGGCCTTCGCCATCGGTGACGAGGACTTGGCGAGCGATCCGGTCAAGATGTACTTGAACGACGTCTTCACCGTGACCGTCAACATGGCCGGCCTTCCCGGGATCTCCGTGCCCGCCGGCCTCGACCGCAAGGGCCTGCCGCTTGGCCTCCAGCTCATCGGCCGCCCCTTTGACGAGGAAACATTGTTCAAGACCGCCCACGTGATCGAACAGGCCGCCGGCCGGTTCGAGCCGAAGAAGTGGTGGTAAATCCCGTGAAGGCATGAAAATGAGCGGCGCCCGAAGGCGCCGCTTCTGGTTTCACCTGTTGTTGAGTTGCCCGCGTACCAGTTCGAGGCCTCTCCGCGTGACCATGTAGGGCTGGCCCTGGCGGGAGCGGATTGCGCGCTTGCGCTTGAGCTTGCGGAAGGTTTCCAGATCGAGATCGGAAAACAGCCAGCCTTCGCGGGTGATGAGCTTGATGTCGGCGATCTTTCGCTGGTCGTCACGAATGAGTTCGATCCTGCCGCCCTGGGCGAGCAGGTGCAGGATGCGCTGTTCGGCGCGTGATATGTCCATTGTCTTGGTGTCCGGATCGGGCGCTCGTGCGAGCGCACAAAAACATCTGCCGGCTCGGGAGAGGCGGCGGTTTCAATGCTTTTGTCGGGCCAGGCCTTGCGCCGGTGGCGCGGATAAGGCGTGGCCCCTCAGCGGGCCTCGGACGAAGTGGACATCAAAACTCCAATATGGGACTGTTCCCGGATAGGTCGGGGTCGCTCCAGGGTCAACACTCTCGCGCTATGCCGGGGAGCCGAG
This sequence comes from Hoeflea sp., assembly GCA_040216675.1. Lineage (GTDB taxonomy): Bacteria > Pseudomonadota > Alphaproteobacteria > Rhizobiales > Rhizobiaceae > Hoeflea. Next base: position 1,156,309 of record JAVJOR010000004.1, read on the forward strand.
GGCACGGGTCTGTGGCATCTTTGTCTCAGGGCGCGTGTCCGGCATTGCCACAACCCTGAAGCGATGAAAAAAACGCGGGGCTTGATAGCAAAGCAAAGAACGGCGACAGTCGGGTATTCCGCCCCGAGACTTGGGGTCGCAGAATCGGAGCCTTGCGCATGCTCTCAATCCGGCCGGCCAGTTCCGCAGAAGCCCAGGATTTGGCGAAGGTCGGGCTTGCGTCCTGGGAGAAAGCGATCCGTGTGTGGGGCGAGGACGCCGACCGGTTGCGCGACAATGCGCGGCAGGCCTATCACGCCTTCTGCACACGGTCCTGGCCCGACATTCTGGTTGCCGAGTGGGATGGCGAGCTTGCCGGCTGGGGGGCCTGTGAAAAAGCCGATGACTTCATCACCGATCTCTGGGTTCTGCCCGAGTATCAGGGCCGCGGCATCGGAACCGCGCTGCTCTTGAAGATCGAGCGCGGGATCAGGGAGCGCGGCTATCCCTCGGCCCGGCTGGACACCCACGCTCGCAACGCCGGGGCAATCAGGCTGTTCAAACGGTTGGGCTATCGCGTCAAATCCTACTTCGTGACTTATTCCGAACCGCTCGACGAGGATATCGATACGGTCGAGATGATCCGCGAGTTCGAGCCCGGCACGGAAGCTGCGAATGAAGACCCGGAAGAGGACGGCACCTACGGGCTTTGAAGGTCGGGTTTTTGCCAAAAAAAGCCCCGGAAACGATCGGGACGTGTCCGGGTTGCGAGTTGGGCAAAGATAGCTCTGCCTCGGGCATCTCAGCGTTCAATCGGGTACGATTGAGCGGTACCGTACATGCATGAACTCAAGGCGCTATAGCGTGCCCATCCAATCGCATGTGTGGCGCTGCACAGCGGACAACAGAACTCAGGACGCAGTGGCTTCCGTGTCCATCTTGTCGAGCACGCGCTCGAAAAGATCGTGGTTCTTGCAGAAATAGGGCGCTTCGTCGGGATCGATCTCTGTCTTGAGCCACTGCTGGCAGGCATCGGGCTTCTCGCAGGTCAGGCAGCGGTTGGCCGCGCGGCGCAGTACACCGGCCTGGTCGGGCATATGCTGCATCTCGTCGGCCACGCCAAGCTTGTCCATCATCTTGTCCATAAGGTCAGCCCGGTTCGTCAGACGGCTGAAGATATCCAGAACACTCATGGTCCACTCCCTTTTGATCGTAGGGCCAGAATCGCATGGATGCGGAGCGGCCGCTTTGATCTCGGTCAACCGGGCTTTTGCGGGCATGGGTGGCCTGAGCGGGCTCCAAAGCCTTGCAGTCGGGGCGGCTTTGTTCTACCGGACAGGGCAACGCTATTCCCGTGACAATGACAAGACAAAGGTCAGTCCATGAGCCTCGTCGATACCCGCACCCCAGAACCCAAACGGCTGATTTCAGGCGCCACCGGCGACTGGGAGATCATTATAGGGCTTGAGGTTCATGCCCAGGTGTCGAGCAATTCCAAACTGTTCTCCGGCGCCTCGACCGATTTCGGAAGCGCTGCCAACTCCAACGTCAGCCTTGTGGATGCGGCGATGCCGGGCATGCTGCCGGTGATCAACGAGGAATGCGTGGCCCAGGCGGTGCGGACCGGCCTTGGCCTCAAGGCGCAGATCAACAAGCGCTCGGTTTTTGACCGCAAGAACTATTTCTATCCGGATCTGCCGCAGGGCTACCAGATCTCCCAGTACAAGGACCCGATCGTCGGCGAGGGCAAGATCATCATCTCGGTCGGGCCGGACCGTCAGGGCCAGTTCGAGGACATCGAGATCGGCATCGGGCGCCTGCATCTCGAGCAGGATGCCGGCAAGTCGATGCATGACCAGCATCCGTCGATGTCCTATGTCGATTTGAATCGTTCCGGCGTGGCACTGATGGAGATCGTCTCCAAGCCCGACATGCGCTCGGCCGACGAGGCCAAGGCCTATGTCACCAAGCTTCGTTCGATCCTGCGCTATCTCGGCACCTGCGACGGCAACATGGACGAGGGCTCCATGCGCGCCGACGTCAACGTGTCCGTGCGCAAGCCCGGCGGCGAGTTCGGCACCCGCTGCGAGATCAAGAACGTCAACTCCATCCGCTTCGTCGGGCAGGCCATCGAATCCGAAGCCCGCCGCCAGATCGCGATCATCGAGGATGGCGGCGAAATCGATCAGGAAACCCGGCTGTTCGATCCACAGAAGGGTGAGACCCGGTCCATGCGCTCGAAGGAAGATGCGCATGACTACCGCTATTTCCCCGATCCCGATCTGCTGCCGCTCGAATTCGACGACGCCTTCGTGGAGTCTCTCAAGGCGGACCTGCCGGAACTGCCGGACGACAAGAAGGCCCGCTTCGTCGCTGACATGGGCCTGAGCGTCTATGACGCTTCGATCCTGGTGTCCGAAAAGGCGATTGCGGATTATTTTGAGGAGGTAGCTGCCGGACGCGACGGCAAGATGGCCGCAAACTGGGTCATCAACGATCTTCTAGGGGCCTTGAACAAATCCGGCAAAGGCATTGAAGAGACTCCGGTTTCGCCTTCTCAACTCGGCGGCATTATCGATCTGATCAAGGACGGCACCATCTCCGGCAAGATCGCCAAGGACCTGTTCGAGATCATCTGGGAAGAGGGCGGCGACCCGGCCGACGTAGTGGAAAAGCGCGGCATGAAGCAGGTCACCGATACCGGCGCCATCGAAAAGGCCGTCGACGAGGTGATTGCCGCAAATCCGGACCAAGTCGCCAAGGCACAGGCCAAACCAGCGCTCGCCGGCTGGTTCGTCGGCCAGGTGATGAAGGCCACCGGCGGCAAGGCCAATCCGAAGGCCGTTCAGGAGCTGGTCAAGACCAAGCTCGGCATCGAGGAGTAGAACGGGGCCCATGTTCTTCGTCCGATCCGCCTCAAGCCGCGACATCCCGGCGATCCGTGAGGTGCTTGCGGAAACCTGGCGGGCGACCTATGCCCCGTTCTACGGTGCTGCGAAGGTCGAGGAGATCATCGCCGACTGGCACTCGGAGGAGACGATCAAGGCGTCGCTTGACCGGCCTGATGGCGAGTTTCTGGTCGCCGACGACGGCAGCCGGATCGGTGGCGTTGCCTTTGCCAGTCACGCCGCCTCCAATCGCAGCGTCTCCCTGCACCAGCTCTATGTCCGGCCCGAATGTCAGGGGCTCGGTATCGGACGCGATCTCTTCGCCGAGATCGAGACCTGCTTTCCCGGCGCGCAGAGCCTGACGCTGGAAGTCGACCCCGGCAATGAGCCGGCCATTGCCTTTTATGAAGCGCACGGCATGAAACAGACCGGCCGGACCGAAAATTGCGGCAAGGATCAGTCGGGCATTCCGGCCCTGATCATGACCAAGCCGTTGGTCGGTTAGACCCCCGCCGCCTTAGTTTGCTTCCATTTCCTGACCATTGTCGTCCCAGAACCGGACCGCGGAGCACTCCCGGATGAAATCCCTGCGCGAGAGATCGCAGGCAACCGCGACGGCGGCCATCAGGGCTTCCCTGGAATCCCAGCCGCACAGATATTCGTGCCAGTGGATGCCTTCCTTGTGCTGAACGAAAAGATCCGCCGACCAACCCGCCGGATAGCACCATTTCACCCGCAGGCAGTCCGATGCCAGCGCCCCGCCTTCAGCACATTTCTCGCGCGCGCAGGCGAGGGTCTTGTCCGTGCTTTGACCGGTGCAGACGCCCGAGGATTGTTCCGGTGCCAACGCGAAGGCGATCCCGATCGGGCCGTCCTGCGCCTGAACGGGCGCAATGGCAGATGCGGCCAGAAAGCAGACAGATGCTGCCAGATGAATGAGCTTATGCGGCATTGTGGTTCCCCCCTATTTGATGTGTAAACAGCCCCATCATGGCAAGCATCGGCCGTTTGGCCCAGAATTTTTTCGCGGCCTCTGAGACTGAGGGCGGCCCGCAGAGTCCCGCGCTGTTTTGAGATGAAGCGATCACAGGCATGTGCTAATCGGGTTTGCCTGCCCTGCCGGCCGGCCGTTGACCGAGACGGAGCCTTGTTCATGACCGCTGAAGTCCTCATTCGCGAAGCCCGGCGCGAAGACGTCGCGGCAATTGCGGCAATGTTCGCGCAGGATACTCTGGGCGGCCACGGCGACAGCGCAGACCCCGCCGATCTGCCGCTCTACCTCGCCGCGTTCGACCGTATTGCCGCAAGCCCCAATGACGGGCTGTTTGTGGCGCTGATCGGCCAGGAGGTGGTGGGAACCTTCCAGACCACGCTGATCACGTCGCTCACGGGCAGGGGCGCGACCAATCTGACAATTGAGGCGGTGCACACCCGCCATGACCGTCGAGGACGGGGAATCGGTGCGGCGATGCTGCGCCATGTCATCGAACAGGGCAGAGCAAACGGTGTCCGGCTGGTGCAGCTCATGTCCAACGCAACACGCGAAGATGCGCACCGGTTTTACGAACGGCTGGGCTTCAGCCGCAGTCATTACGGTTTCAAGATGAAAATGCCGTAGGCAGAACCGGGCGGACTCTGGACATCAACGCCGTGGCGCGCCATAAGGCGAAGCAAGGACCGGCACAATCGGCTGTCGGCAGGTCCCGACACAAGAGGCTTTCATGAAGAAGTTGTTGCTTCAGATTTTCACCTGGTGGAGCGGTCAGACCATCGGGGTCCGTTTCCATACCTGGCGTCATGGCGAGCGTGTGGGCGAGGACGAAAACGGCAACGTCTATTATCAGGGCGGCAAGGATTCCGAAGGGCGCACCCGGCGCTGGGTCATCTACAATGGCCCCTCCGAGCCGTCGGCGATTCCGGCCGGCTGGCATGGCTGGATGCATCACCGCACAGAGATCGCGCCGTCGTCCGAAACCTATACCGCCAAGCCGTGGGAAAAGCCGCACCAGGAAAACCTGACCGGCACGGCCCGCGCCTACCGGCCCAAGGGCTCGATCCTCAATCAGGGCGCTCGCCCGACGGTAACCGGGGATTACGACGCCTGGACGCCGAAATCCTGACAATCGCGGGTGCTTTGGCTTAGCCGTGCCACAATTGCATGGTCAAGGCTCAATCGGCGGCGATGAACCGATGTCGCTGCTGACAATGCTCCGCATCTTCCGTGCTGCGGACGATTTGACGAGTGAAGCAGATGACAGTGAACGCGAAGATTTTCGTCAGGACCGCTCTCAAGGTCGCACTCGGGGGCGCTGCGGTGATGTTCGCGCTGACGCCCGTCAACGCGGCGCGCATCGAAAATCCGGTCGCCGTATTTTCCGGCATCGACAAGATCACCGGACGAATCACCACGTTTGACGTCTATGTTGGCGAGACCGTTCAGTTCGGCGCGCTGCAGGTGACGCCGAGGGTCTGTTACAGTCGCGATGAAACCGAGCCGCCGAAAACCACCACATTCGTGGAGGTGGACGAGATCACGCTGGACCGGAAGATCAGGCGGCTTTTCACCGGCTGGATGTTTGCTGACTCTCCCGGGCTCAATGCCGTCGATCACGCCGTCTATGACGTCTGGCTCAAGGAATGCAAACAGCAATCGGACGTGCCTGCGCCAACCGAAGAAACGCCGGTCAACTGAGTTTTCAGGTGAGGGCAGGGCCAGCCTCACAGGTGGCGACGCCGCTGCCGAAGCCTCTTTGAAGGAAACAACAAAGCGCCGCGCATCGGGGATGGATGCGCGGCGCTTTTGCGTCAAATGGCCTTGCAGATGTCGCTAGCGGGCGGCCACGGGGGACACCAGAGGCGTGATGCGCCGTATCGTGACCCGGCGGTTGAGGCGTTCGGCCTCTTGAGTCTTGATCTTCAGATAGCGCTCGCCATAGCCCTGGGTCACCAGGTTTTCCGGCGGGGTTCCGAAGACGGTGGTCAGGGCGACGGCGATCGTGTCGGCGCGCTGGTCGGACAGGACGAGATTGCTCTGGTCGCTGCCGATCGCATCGGTATGGCCTTCGATCAGGAAGGTCTCGGCCGGATTGCGCTCGAGGATTTCCGTCATGGCCGTTGCCACCTTGGAAAGCCTGTCGATCTGGTCAGGCGAGATGGTGGCCTTGCCGGTGTCGAAGGTGAGTGAGTCCAAGTCGACCCGCCTAACCTTGTCGCGCAGGCGGGCGGAACTGCGAACCTCGTCGATCGAGTACAGCCGTTCCACCCGTTCGACAGGCGGCTCAAGCAGAAAGTTCAGGAAGGCTGACGGGTTGGCTTGGGTTGCATCCAGAATGTAGTCCTCGATCGGGATGTTGAGGCGCAGCGGCGGCAGGTCGCGGCCGGGATCGATGAAGGGCTGGCGGGAGCCGTCCGTGTTCGCGCGGTCATAGAACAGCACGTACTCGCGTCCATCCGGCATGATCCGGCTTCGCTGGACCACATCGCCCCAGCGATTGGTGATGGTCACAAGCTGCACGCCGTTCGGGCGCACCACCACTTCGCGGATACGACCGCCCCTGAGCCGCTCGTAATAGACCTCGTCGGCTCCAGTGCGCAGACGCCGACGGTCGTCGCTCCGCACAATCGTCCGGTTGTCGACTTCGATGACCGTTCGATTGTCCGTGCGGTTGATGATCGTGACGTTTGTCGGCTCTTCGTTGGCCGGCATTGCATCAATCCGCTCGCCGGGCTCGGAAAGGGCCTGTTCAGGTGCAGGACCCACATTGTCGCCCTGGGCTTCCGCATCAGATTGCGGCGGCGGCGCTGTATCTTCTGTAGGCGTTGGCGCCGCCTCCTGTTGTGGCTGCGCGTCGCCTTCTGACCGCTCCACCGGGTCCTTCTGGCTGTCGAGCACCGGTGCGCCATTTTCGACCGGAAGCGTAAGCGGCGCTTCCTGCTCTGGCGCGGCTTGCTCCTCGCGTGAGGCATCTGACTGGTCGGTTCCGTCGGTCTCAGCCGATTCAGCGGCGGGTTCGGCCGACTCGACGGGCGTTTCGGGCTCAACCGGCGCCGCCTCGCTGTCTTCCGTTTCGGGAGTGGTTGCTTCCGGAGTGCTCTCAGCGGGCTGCTCCGGAGCGATCGCTTCCTGACTGGTGGAGGGCAGGTTTTCCTCAAGCTCTTGAACGGGCTCGTCGACCGGTTCCGGTGTCTCGATCTGCGGCGCTTCGGGTGCCGCGTCCTGCAAGGCATCTTCGACTTCAGCCGGGACTTCGCTCTCGGGAGAAACAGGCGCCGGTTGCTCCGGCTCGCTCACAGGCGCTTCCGGAGCGTCGGTTGCGGGCTCGGACTCGGGTGCGGCTTGGGCTTCGGGAACTTCCTCGGCTGCCGGTTCGGGCTCCGCTGGTGCGGCTTCCTGCTCCACAGGAGTCTCGGCCTCCACGGGAGTTCCAACCGCTTCACCGGCAGGCTCTTCAGGCGCGGCTTGCTGTTCCGGTTCAACCGGCTCGGGCGCTGGCGGCACGTCGTTTGCCGATCCGGGGGCCGGCTCGGGGTTTTCTGGCACTGGAACAGGCTCTGCGACAGGATCCGGGATCACCTCGGGACCCGGTAACGGAGCGGCCTCTGTCTCAGGGACCTCGGGAGCGGGTTCGGGAGCTGCATCGGGCTCTTCGACCGGCAGCTCTTCGACGGCGGCGAGAGGTGCCTCCTCGTCTTCAGGAAGCAGGTTCTGAACCGGATGAACCGCCGAATTCGGGGCCCTGACGGATGACAGGGAACTCGCGGCCTGGTGACCTGAAGGCGCGGCAATCATCGCTGCTTGGGCTCCGCCAAGGCCCGTCAGGCCGATGATGGCGGTGGAGGCGAGTAGAATTCGTGTAGATGTCACGGGCATCTCCTGTCTGTGAGCCGTAGGGTCGCAACAACAACGCCCGGACACTGTCGAGGTTCCCGCAGCACCCGCGTGCGAGGCGGCCGACCGCATAGCGGGGAGGGGATTGGGGTGAGCCAGTGCTTGGGATGCAAAGGACACGACGCCCGCGTGCCCGCCAGCGAAGCGTGATCAGGCGTCGTCGGCAAATGCGAGGTCATCGCCCTCAAGCGCCCGGGTGAGCATCACGGAATACTCTTCCCGCGGCACGTCGATCACACCGAAGCGCTTCAGATGCTCCGTGGAGAACTGCGTGTCGAGCAGGACAAAGCCGCGTGCGCGCAGCCGCTCGACAAGATGAACCAGGCAGATCTTCGACGCATCGGTGGCGCGGCTGAACATGCTTTCGCCGAAGAACGCGCGCCTCAGCGAAACGCCATACAGGCCGCCGACCAGTTCGCCGTCGCTCCACGCCTCCACGGAATGCGCATGGCCAAGCCTGTGCAGGCTGCCGTAGAGTTCTGCGATGGTGGAATTGATCCAGGTCGAAGGCCGGTTCTCGACGCTTTCGGCGCAGCTTGCCAGCACATCCTCGAATGCCGTGTTGACCCTGATCTCGAAGGGTCGTTGCCGGATCTTCCGCGCCAGCCGCTTGGGGACGTGGAATTCATCAAGCGGAAGAATGCCGCGCATCTCCGGTTCGACCCAGAACAGCTCGGGGTCATCCGCCGAATCCGCCATCGGAAACAGCCCCGACGCATAGGCGCGCAGGAGAAGGTCAGGGGTCAACTGATAATGCGTACCGCGCGCCATCGATCAGCCGTCCCGGCCGGCATTCAGCCCGCCGGGGTCATTTTCCGACCTTGGCGGCAAGGAACTTCTCCAGCCAGTGGATGTCATAGTCGCCATTGGCAATATCCGGGTTGGCAAGCAACTCTCGGAACAGCGGGATGGTGGTGTTGATGCCGTCGACGACAAACTCGTCGAGTGCCCGTCTGAGCCGCATCATGCATTCGACCCGCGTCCGGCCATGAACGATCAGCTTGCCGATCAGGCTGTCGTAGTAGGGCGGGATCTTGTAGCCCTGATAGACACCGGAATCGACCCGCACGCCAAGACCACCCGGTGTATGATAATGGGTGATCGTGCCGGGCGAGGGAACGAAGGTATTGGGATCCTCCGCATTGATCCGGCACTCGATCGCATGGCCATGGAAGCGGATGTCATCCTGGGTCATCGACAAGCCGGCTCCGGATGCGACCCGGATCTGCTCGTTGACCAGATCGATGCCTGTGATTGCTTCCGTCACCGGATGCTCGACCTGAAGCCGGGTGTTCATCTCGATGAAATAGAAATTTCCGTCCTCATAGAGAAACTCGACCGTTCCCGCACCGCGATATTTGAGCTTGCGCATCGCATTGGCGCAGATCTCGCCGATCTCCATGCGCTGGTCTTCATTCAGCGAAGGCGAATTGGCCTCTTCCCAGACCTTCTGGTGGCGGCGCTGCAGCGAACAGTCGCGTTCGCCCAGATGCACCGCGTTGCCCTCACCATCGCCCAGCACCTGGATCTCGATGTGTCTGGGCCGGCCCAGATATTTCTCGATATAGACTGCGGTATTGCCGAAGGCCGCGCCCGCTTCCGAACGCGCGGTCGAAAGCGCCATCGAGAGCTCTTCTCGGTTGTTGGCGACCTTCATGCCACGTCCGCCGCCGCCCGCGGTTGCCTTGATGATCACCGGGAAGCCGATTTCCGTGGCGATCCGCACGGCATCCTCGTCGGTGCTCACTTCGCCATCCGAACCGGGAACGACTGGAATGCCCAGTTCTGCAGCGGTCTTCTTGGCGGTGATCTTGTCGCCCATGATCCGGATATGGTCGGCGGTGGGGCCGATGAATGTAATTCCGTGAGCATCGAGAATGTCGGCGAACTTGGCATTTTCCGACAGGAAGCCGTATCCGGGATGAACCGCGTCAGCGCCGGTGATCTCGCACGCAGCGACAATCTGATGAATGTTGAGATAGCTGTCGCGCGAAGGCGGTGGGCCAATGCACACGCTCTCGTCGGCAAGGCGCACATGCATGGCGTCCTGGTCGGCAGTGGAGTGCACCGCGACGGTCTGAATGCCGAGCTCCTTGCACGCCCGCAGAACGCGAAGTGCGATCTCGCCCCGGTTTGCGATAAGAACCTTGGTGAACATGGGCCCGCTCACCTATTCGATCACGATCATGGGTTCTGCGAATTCCACCGGATCGCCGTCGTTGACGAGCACATCGACCACCTTGCCGCTGCGCGGTGCGGGGATCTGGTTCATGGTCTTCATAGCCTCGATGATGAGAATGGTCTGACCTTCCTTCACGGTCTGCCCGACTTCTACAAAAGGCTTCGCATCGGGCGCCGGAGCGAGGTAGACGGTCCCGACCATCGGCGCCGTGACCGCATTGGCGGACGGAGCGGCCGGTGTGGTCGCTGCGGCGGGTGCGGGGGGCGACGCTGGTTCCGCCGCCGGTGCAGGCGCCTGAGAGTGGGAAACCGGAGCATGAACGGTCTGGGGCGTTCCGGCCCGGCTCACGCGCACCCGCAAATCGTCCTGCTCGATTTCGATCTCGGTCAGATCGGTGTCGTTGAGAATATTGGCCAGATCCCGGATCAGATCCTGGTCGATCGACGGTTTGCGGTTTGCCATCGGACTTTTGCCTCTGCTTTTGTTGACGGGAGACGGCAAGACGCCGTGTCGCGGTTTGACGGTCCCTTTACAGTTCCCCGTGGCCTGGTGACAAGCCATCATGAAGAACGGGAGCTATGATTTAGCCGCCAAATCACTCCTTCCGAATGTTTTTGTGCACTACCGGCAGTCATACACCGGCATCCGATCCCAAGGGAAGGCCATTGCGAAGAGCGACGGATTGTCCACAAGCCAATGTCTGCTTGCCGGCCCGCTTGGTATGCGTTCACGCGGTCAGCAGACGGTGCTTTCGCACTGCCGGACATTTTCGATCTTGGCCAGGAGCGTTTCCGAACCGACGGCGCCGAACACGGTTTCGTCGCCGAGCACGAAAGAGGGCGTGCCGGAAATGCCGAGCGTATCCGCCAACTGATAGGAGCGGCGGATGGACTCCTCGATTGCCGGATCGTTCATGGCCTCACGCAGCGCGTCCTCCTCGACGCCGTATTGCTTGGCCAACTCGATTGCAACAGCTTCGCTCGCCCGGACATCTGCACCGAGAAGCGCCATGTGAAACTCGCCATACTGGTCCGGTGCGAGTTTCCGGAACGCCATGCTGACCTGATGCGCCGCCACGGAGTCTGGCCCGAGGATCGGAAATTCCTTCAGGACCACCCTGACGTTCGGATCGGTTTTGATGATTTCGACAACGTCGTCCATGGCGCGCTTGCAGTAGCCGCAATTGTAATCGAAGAACTCGACAAGCGTGATGTCGCCTTCCGGATTGCCGATAACCATGTCCTCCGGCGCATGGAAGATCGCGTCACGATTGGTCTCGATGGATGCCATCGCCTGCTGCCGGCTTTCCTGTGCGCGCCTGGCCTGAAGCACCTGCTGGGCTTCTTCGAGGACTTCCGGGTTTGCCAGAATGTAGTCTCGGACCAACGCACCGATGCGCTCTTCACCGACGTCATCCGGCTCCGCCGCCTGCTCGATCGCCGTCGTGGTTGCCGGGTTGCCTGCCATCAGGTCGTAGACGAAACCGCCGGCCACGCCCGCCGCAACACCCACGACAAGAAGTGAAAAAAGCCCGTTACGGGTGCTGTGCTGCATCAGAATCGATCCTCTCGGGTTGCCCCTGTGCCTGGCGGCCACAGGCCATGTTTTCTAGTTGCCGATGGTTAAGATGTCATTGGCCCGAATTGCGCCGGGCGAACCCTTCGGAAGTTTTTGCAACGCCCGTGCGGCAAACACCTTGGCCTCGCGCGTGTTGCCGGCGCGGAAGTTGCCCTCGGCCATCACCAGTTCGGCATTGGCGATGTCACCGGCAAACCCGTAGGCTTGCGATAGCGTCCTGTAGGCGTTGAAGTTGTCCGGATCGGCCTGAACAGCTGCGCGCAATTCGTCGATGGCGCGGCCCATATTGCCAGGATTCCCCGTGGTTACGAGTGCGAAGCCGAGGCGCGCCCGGATCAGCGGCGACTTGGCAGGATCGAGGGCGACCGCGTTGCGGAAAGCCTTCACAGCTTCGTCGTTGCGCCGCAGCTTCAGAAGAACTTCGCCACGAAATTCATGGAAATAGGGATTTTTCGGCTGCTCGCGAATGAGCGCGTCGAGCTTGGTCAGGGAAGCCGCCGAACTGCCGGACAGATCCGTCGCGATGGCATCACCATAGCGTGCAGCGAGTGATCCGCGATCATCTGAAAACAGCCGGGCGACGGCCTGCGCGCCACCGGAATAGGCAGCGATCTTGGCGCGGGCGAGGTTGTGCCGCTGGATCAGGTGCGCGGGATCGCGTGCGTCAAAATGCCGGCTCTTGCGCGCAAGTTCTTCCAGCAGCGCGATGCGTTCGCGCGGCAGCGGATGGCTGATCTGGTACTGGTCCACCTGAACGCCGGCAAGCGAGAGGCTGCGGGAAAACCGCTCGAAGGTGGTCAGCATTCCCTGCATGGACTGGCCTGTGGCGTTGAGGTACCGCGCGGCTGCCTGGTCGGCGTTCATTTCCTCCGAGCGGCGGTAGCTGAGCAGATTTCGCTGCGCAAGACCGGGTGCTGCGGTAATCAGCGCGCCACCGGCTCTGGAACTACCCGAGTTGCCGGAAATGCTGCCCGCGGCGATGGCGCCGGCGCCGAGCAAGCCACCCACGATGGTCATGGTGCGCGCCGCCGCGATCTGTTCACGCATCCGCTGCTGATGTCCGCCGGCTAAGTGCCCGGCCTCGTGTGCCAACACACCGATAATCTCGTTGGGGACTTCGGCCGCCATCAGCGCTCCGGTGTTCATGAAGATCCGCTGACCGTCCACGAAGGCATTGAAGCTGCGATCGTTGACGAGAACGATCTCGACCCGGTTGGCCTTCAGGCCGGCCGCCTGCAGCACCGGCTTTGCGTAGTCCTTGAGCAGCGTCTCGATCTCGGCATCCCGGACCACGGCCACGCGCCCCTGGGAATGCGCCGGCGCTGACATGGAAACTGCAAGCAGCATCGCGAACATGCCGCTCGCCGCGCGCCGGAACCTGCTTTTCCGCACAGGCGCCGGTCGGGTTTGGATGGCTTGCGGCTCATTCAGTCTAAAGTGCATCGGGGCTCATTTCTCCATGTTGTCGTCAGGGTAATGGCATGGGCCGGAATTGCAATTGTCGAAACCCTGTCCACGGTTTCGCTCGCGCACTTGTGATGGACATGACATTCGGGCATTTGTGCGGCCACGCCAACACCGGCCTGATCAAGCCATGGAGCTTCCCCCGTGACCCTGACGCGCAAACCATCGGTCGAACCGTTCCACGCCATGGATGTGCTGGCGCAAGCCACGCGACTCAAGGCCGAGGGCAGGGACGTGATCTCGATGGCAGTGGGCCAGCCGGCCCACCCGGCGCCGCGAGCAGCTAGGGAGGCGGCGGCCCGCGCATTGGAACATGGGCGTCTGGGATACACGGATGCGCTCGGGATCGGCAGTCTGCGGCGTGCGATCGCGCAGCACTACCGGACCCGTCACGGGGTCGATGTGGATCCGGGCAGGATCGCCGTCACCACGGGCTCGTCAGCGGGCTTCAACCTGGCATTCGTGCAACTGTTCAATCCCGGCGACCTTGTCGTCATTACCCGGCCCGGATATCCGGCCTACCGGAACATTCTTGCAGCCCTTGGGCTCAGGGTCCTTGAAATCCCGGTCGGGCCGGAGACCGGGCATGCTCTGACGCCCGACGCCTTGGAGCGCGCCGAGGCCGAAGCTGGCGCGCGCATTGCCGGGGTCCTGATCGCGAGCCCGGCCAACCCAACCGGCGCGGTTCATGACGGCCATGCGATTGCATCGCTCGACGCCTGGTGTGCCGAGCGGGGCGTGGCTTTCATCTCGGACGAGATCTATCATGGCCTGAGCTGGAGCGGAGAGGAAGCCACGGCCTTGTCGGTTTCAAACAACGCCGTGATCATAAATTCGTTCTCGAAATACTTCTGCATGACCGGCTGGCGCATTGGCTGGATGGTGCTGCCGGAGGATCTGGTCCGTCCGGTCGAGTGTCTTGCCCAAAGCCTTTATATCAGCGCTCCGGAACTCTCGCAGATTGCTGCCGAGGCGGCGCTTTCGGCGACCGGTGAGATGGATGAAGTCTGCGAGGGCTACAGGCGCAACCGCTTGCTTCTTTCAGAGCGCCTGCCGCAATTGGGTTTGCCCCTGGCCGCTCCCATGGACGGGGCGTTTTACGCCTGGGTTGATGTGTCCGCTCACAGCAACGATTCGATGGCGTTTGCCCGCCAGATGCTGTCGGAGATTTATGTCGCTGCAACGCCGGGCCGGGATTTCGACCCGGTCGACGGCGCGCGTTTCATGCGCTTTTCCTACGCCGGAAGCCATGACGAGATGGAGCGCGCGCTGGACCGGATCGAGTCCTGGCTTGCGAGAAGATGAAGGACCGGGAGACGGATGAGCTGACCGGGCCAGGAGAGGATACCGCGCGGGCGGATATCCTGACCAAGCGGACCCGCATGCGGCGTCACACGATTGACGATCTCGACGACACAGCCGCACTCTGGGCCGATCCCGGGATTGTCCGTCATATCTCCGGAAAGCCGTCGACGCGTTCCGAATCCTGGTCGCGCCTGCTTCGGTATATCGGCCACTGGGAAGCGCTGGCTTTCGGCTATTGGGTCGTCGAGGACCGCGACACGGGCCTGTTTCTCGGAGAAGTCGGGCTGGCCGACTACAAGCGCGACATGACGCCCTCGCTCGAGCCATGGCCCGAGATAGGATGGGTCATGGCCGCACACGCCCAGGGGCGGGGGCTTGCGACTGAAGCCGTTGCCGCGGCGCTCGACTGGAGCGACAGGTGGCTCAGCGCAGAGCGAACGGTCTGCATCATCGCACCCGATCATCATGCGTCGATCCGTGTTGCAGAGAAGAACGGCTTTGCCGAGGGCGGCTACGGGCGGTTCGGCAGCGAGAAAAGTCCGGTCCTGATCATGGAGCGCCGCAAGACGGCTGTCTGATTGCCTCAAGACCGGAATCACCGTGGCGCCCGCAGAGAAGCGGGTCGGAAATAGAAACGGCCGCCTCACGGCAGCCGTTTCAATGTCACATTACGACCAAGCTCAGAAGAATCCGCGCTTCTGCCACCAGCCGGCTTTTTTCGGCTTGTCTTTCTTGTCGGCCTGGTCCGACGAGGAGGTAACCACCGGTGCGGTTGCGACGGCCTCGTTGCTGCCACTGCTTTTCCCGGAAGTCTTGTCTTCCGGCTTTTCATCCGGGCCGGTGTCTTTAACGACGGCGGGAGCGGCCGCGGCGGTTTCCGATTCCGCCACGGCATCAGGTTGACTGTCCGGTTCGGACGAGACTTGCTCGTCAGCTGCTGTTGCCGCTGCTTCTGCGGGTTCGTTCACCCCGGCTTCTTCCGCAGCCTTTGCCGCTTCATCCGCGGCGATCTGGGCCTTGGTGCGGCGGCGCTTCCGAGCGGGCTTCTTCTCTGGCTCGCTGTTGGCTTCGGGCTGGGACTCGCTGACCTCGGAAGATGTTGCCTCCGCTGCGCGGGCAGGTGTCTCGTCAGCTGCGGTCGCCGGGGCGTCATCACCGGCCTGAGCCGCATCTGCGTTCGACTCATTGTCGCCGCCGGATGCGTTTTCGCCGGCCGACTGGTTGTCGTCCTCACGGTTGCGACGTCCCCCACGCTTGCCCCGGCGACGACGCTTGCCGCGGCGTTCGCCATCGCCATCGGATCCCGATGCCGACGACTGGCTGTCGTCATCGCCGTTGTTCCCCGAGGAGTCCTCGTCTGAGGACGCAGAGTGGTCATCGGACTGGCCATTGTCGTGCTGGCCGTTGTCCTGATTGCCGTTATCGCCGTCCTGCTTGCGTCCGCCGCGCCGGCGGCGCCGGCGGCGCTTGCGACCGGACCCGTCCTCGTTGCGGTCGTCGCCGCGCGCTTCCGCGCCCGAGTCGGCCTCACCGTTGTCTCCGGTTTCGTCTGTGTCGTCATCCGGAATGTCGACGTCGTCGTCATCCTCGGGGTAGGTGGGCGCGTCGACCGTGATGTGGTCCACATTGACCGGCGTTTCCACTGCCGCTCCGCGGTCGATGGCGAAATGCTGGGCGCCGATGTCTTCATCGGTGGCGAAGCTGATCGAGACACCGAAGCGGTTTTCCAAGTCGACGATCGTGTCGCGCTTGTGATTGAGCATGTACAGCGTTGTGTCCGCCGTCGCCCGAACCGAGATGTCGTGTGTGGTGTTCTTGAGCAGATACTCCTCGACGCCACGCAGCACATGCAGCGCAACGGAAGACTGCGACCGGATGTGACCGTTGCCGCCGCAGGTCGGGCAGACCTGCATGGTGCTTTCGAGCACCGAAGCGCGAATGCGCTGACGCGACATTTCCAGAAGACCGAAATGCGAGATCCGTCCGACCTGGATGCGTGCCCGGTCGTTTTTCAGACAGTCCTTCATCCGCTTTTCAACCGCCCGGTTGTTGCGGTTTTCTTCCATGTCGATGAAATCGATGACAATCAATCCGGCCAGGTCGCGAAGCCTGAGCTGGCGCGCCACCTCGTCCGCAGCCTCGAGATTGGTCTGAAGAGCGGTGTCTTCGATCGAGTGCTCGCGGGTTGAACGGCCCGAGTTGACATCGATGGCGACCAGCGCCTCGGTCTGGTTGATGATGATGTAGCCGCCGGATTTCAGCGTCACCTGCGGCTGCAGCATCCGGTCGAGCTGGGCTTCGATGCCCGAACGCGCGAAGATCGGATGCAGGTCCCGGTAGGGCTGAACCACCTTGGCGTGGCTCGGCATCAGCATCTTCATGAAATCCTTGGCTTCCCGGTAGCCTTCCTCGCCCGAAACCACGATCTCCGAGATGTCCTTGTTGTACAAATCGCGGATCGAACGCTTGATCAGGCTGCCTTCCTCGTAGACGAGGCTGGGAGCAATCGATTTGAGCGTCAGGTTTCGCACATTCTCCCAAAGACGCATGAGGTATTCGAAGTCGCGCTTGACCTCGACCTTGGTGCGGTTGGCGCCTGCGGTCCGCAGGATCACGCCCATGCCCTTGGGGACTTCGAGTTCGCGTGCGATCTCCTTGAGACGCTTGCGGTCGGGCAGATTGGTGATTTTGCGCGAAATGCCGCCGCCACGGGCGGTGTTCGGCATAAGCACCGAGTACCGGCCGGCGAGCGAAAGATAGGTCGTCAGCGCCGCGCCCTTGTTGCCGCGTTCTTCCTTGACCACCTGCACCAGCAGGATCTGGCGGCGCTTGATGACCTCCTGGATCCGGTACTGCTTGCGTGGCTTGCGCTGGGCACGGCTCGGCAGCTCCTCGAGCGCGTCTTCCGAGCCGACCGATTCGACGTCATCGTCGTCCGATCCGCCATTGTCGTCAGAGCCGTTTTCGTCGTCACGATCGTTTCGGCTCTTGCGGCCGCGTCGCGAGACCGGTTCGGAAATCTCGTCGGCTTCCACGTCGGCCGACATTTCCGTGGGCTTGTCGTCTCCGTCGTCCTTGCCGCCGTCGCCATCGGAGTCCGAAGACTTGTCTTCAACTGTCTTGTCTTCGTTGGTGGCGCCCGCCTGTGTTTCCGCGGCTGTCGGGCTTGCGTCCGGACCGTTGTTGCCATCGGAAGTCGCCTCATCGGCGTTTGCGGCGGAGGTTTCGGCCTGGGCCTGATCGTCGCCGGACTTCTTGCCGCGGCGCGAGCGTCGGGGACGGGACTTCGACGTCTTTGCGTCGTCGCCGGTCTCTTCGCCGCTCTCCTGCTGGTCCTGGGACTTGGCCTCCTGTGACTTGCCTTTCGAGCGGCTCTTGCCTTTCTGCTTGCTGGGCTCGGGCTCGTCCGCGCTGTCGAAGTCCGGATCGTTGGCGGCGTCCTCGGCTTCTGCCTGGAGCAGCGCCTGCCGGTCGGCGAGCGGGATCTGGTAGTAATCGGGGTGGATTTCCGAAAAGGCCAGGAAGCCGTGGCGATTTCCGCCATAGTCGACGAACGCGGCCTGCAGCGACGGTTCAACGCGGGTCACCTTGGCCAGGTATATGTTGCCTCGCAGCTGCTTCTTGTGCTGCGATTCGAAGTCGAATTCCTCTATGCGGTTTCCACGAACAACAACGACGCGGGTCTCCTCGGGATGGGAGGCGTCGATAAGCATTTTTTCTGCCATTGAGTATAAGCTCCTCGGCGCATGCCGATCGACCTGTAGCCTCGTCCCGGAAACCGGTTCGGCGCAGGTTGACTGTGGTATGTGCCGGATGAATGTGATTCCGGAGCGCGGGCTGTGGCGGAGGGTGAAGGGGCTGAAGCCGGGGCACTAACTGCCCGGAGCCTGTTCACACTGTGGGATGTCCGCTTTTGCACCATAAGAGCCGGCCGGAGATTCAATTTGCGTGTAGTCCTTTCGGACCGATGGAAGTCCCCGTGGGGACGTGCGGCCAAACTGCCGCGAAGGTTGTGGCGAAAACCAAGTTCCCGCCGGGTTTGATCAGTGTCCGGGCCGGGTTGCGGAAAGCTAGGAACGCTCCGCCGCAATTTCGGCCATTTTGCCTTTGATGAGCAGACCTTGCGTGTTCCCGATTTGGAAACTCCGGGCGGGCTGCTCCGGGGAAGGATTCTTGAGGACGACGGATGTTCCGAGTTCCTGGCGCCGGGGACCCGTTTCTAGGGCGGCGGCCGAAGGGTGACAGAACTATCCCGTCAAAATACTTTCCCAATCAACGCTTTTATGAGGTGCGAACCTGTCTGGCAAGCTCAAAACATTTCTTTCGGATGTCCCGGTGCCGGGAAGTCCTGTCCGGTTGCCGTTGGGGAAGGTGGGCAACAAACCCGTCGTGAGGTTGCTATGGTAAACGCATGGTTAACCAGAATGTATCAGGATACTAAGACGCCCCAGCCGCGAATCGATTTGTTTCATGTCACACTTTGGCGGAAGGGTCCGCGGGCAGTCGGATACGGAAAGCCGGCTAACGGCAGGACGCGTTTTGGCTCAGCAAAGAGGCCGGCCAGTGCCTAGACACGCAGGATCAGAAAAGCTTCAAAACGGAGGTATGGCTGCGAACCGCAACATTGGTTCGCTTGGCCGGGTCTGCGGTTGCATTCGCAAGCTCGCATTTTCTGTTCTCGTCGGTCTTGGCGTGGGCGCGGTCGGTATTGTCTCAGCATCGGCGCAGTCCGCACAGGAGGCTGGGGAAACCGATGGCAAGCGTTTGGTGGCCGTAGGCGCGCGCATGGCGGGAGATGAGAACCGCGTCCGGATCGTACTGGAATTCCAGCAGGATCCGGATTACGCGGTGCGCTATCTGGCCGCTCCCTACCGGGCAGTGATCGATCTGCCGCAAACCGTTTTCGCATTTGAAGAACCGTCCCTGAGCAGCCGCGGCCTCGTTTCGTCAGTCCGCTACGGCAGCGCCGGCCAGGGCCGGGCCAGAATCGTGTTCGAACTCGCAAAGCCCGCCCGCCTGGAGCCTTTCGAAGGTGGCGGGGAAACATCCGGACCGTTACACCGGCTGGTCTTCGATGCCGTGGCGATCGATGACGAGGATTTCCTGCGCCAGGTCGACGGGACTGTCTGGACGCCGCTCGGTGCCGGGGACGATCAAGCGTCGGTGAACGCGGGCGAGCGGGAAACTCTCAACATCATGATCGACCCGGGGCACGGCGGTATCGATGGAGGCGCGGAGGGGCCGGCGGGGACATTGGAAAAGACCGTCACGCTGGCCTTCGCGGAAGCCTTCAGAAAGGCACTTGAGGAACTGGATGATGTCCGCGTCAGCCAGACCAGGACCGATGACAATTTCCTGTCGCTTTCGGCACGGGTGCGCAAGGCGAGGGAGGAGGATGCCGATCTTCTCGTCTCGCTGCATGCCGATTCGATTCGAATCAAGTCGTTGCGCGGCGCCACGGTCTACACGCTGTCCGACAGGGCCTCCGACGCCATCGCCCAGGCGGTCGCCGAAAAAGAAAATGCGGCCGAGGAGATTGTCGGAGTCAAGCTCGACAAGGCGCCCGAAGATGTCGCCTCAATTCTGGTGGACCTTGCACGAAACGAAACCAGGGTGTTCTCGAACGGTCTCGCCCGGCAGGTCATCGATTCGTTCGAAGGACAGGTCAGGCTGATCAACAATCCGCTCCGGCACGCCGGCTTTCAGGTGCTGCAGGCCCCGGACGTGCCGTCTGTGCTGATAGAACTGGGCTATCTCTCCAATCGCGAGGATGAGAAAATGCTCACCGATGCCGACTGGCAGGAAAAAACCGCGGAGCTTCTCGCCCAGTCCGTCGTCAAGTACAGACAAACCATTCTGGCGGGTCAAAAATGATGCGATCTTCATCAAACGCGGCTTTGGCGCTCTTCTCCGTGTGTGATAGTTTGGCAACGATCAGTCCGTCATACGGTACGGCGGCGAGGAAACCTGACCGAGGCCCTATTTTACGCACAATGTCCGGGCTAACCGGTCCTCTCAGGCATTCCTGCACCGCGACCGCGCTGGCGCAGGGATCGATAATAGGGTCCCGTCATCCGGGGCCACAAAACGCAAACGGCAGCTGACTGATGATACGACTGATTGGATACTTCTTTGGCATCGGGACCGTGATGTTTCTGGTCGTGGCGGCCGGAATCGCCTGGTATATCGGCGATGTCTCGCAGGACCTTCCCGATTACGAGGTTCTCAACAGCTACGAGCCGCCCGTGACGACCCGTGTGCATGCCGCGTCGGGGGAACTCATGGCGGAGTATGCCCGCGAGCGTCGCCTGTTCCTGCCCATCCAGGCAATACCGGACCGGGTCAAGGCAGCGTTTCTGTCCGCCGAGGACAAGAACTTCTATCACCATCCGGGGGTTGATCCGATCGGTCTGGCACGTGCCGTCGTCAACAATATCCGGACCGGAGGCCGGCAGGGCGCGTCCACGATCACCCAGCAGGTCGCGAAGAACTTTCTTCTGTCGTCAGACCAGACCTACGAGCGCAAGATCAAGGAGGCTATTCTCTCCTTCCGCATCGAGCAGGCCTACTCCAAGGACCGTATTCTCGAGCTCTATCTGAACGAGATCTTCTTCGGCCTCAATTCCTACGGCATCGCCGGGGCGGCGCTGACCTATTTCAACAAGTCGGTCAACGAGCTGACGATCGCCGAAACCGCGTATCTTGCGGCCTTACCGAAGGCTCCCAACAATTATCATCCCTTCCGGCACACCGAACGCGCGCTTGAGCGCCGAAATTGGGTGATCGACAGGATGGTCGAGAACGGGTACGTCAGCGTCGCGGATGGCGCTGAGGCCAAGCAGCAGCCATTGAATGTGGTTCCGCGCCGCGGCGGTTCCTATCTTTTTGCCTCGGAGTATTTCGCCGAGGAGGTCCGCCGTGAAATGATCGACCGCTACGGCGATGACGCGCTGTACGAGGGCGGTCTGTCCGTCCGCACCACGCTCGATCCCAAACTTCAGGCGCTTGCCCGCAAGGCACTGCAGAAGGGGCTCATCAATTATGACGAGCGTCGCGGCTTCCGCGGCCCGGTCAAGAAGATTGACGTGAACGGCGACTGGGGTGAACAGCTTGCCGAGATCGATCCGTTGCGTGACGTGCCCGAATGGACGCTGGCGGTTGTGCTGTCGGCAACGGCGGACAGTGTCGACGTCGGTCTTCGTCCGGGGCGCGAGGCTTCCGGTGATGTCGCTGCCGAGCGCCCCACAGGGACGATTCGCGCCGAGGACATGAAATGGGCCTTCCGTCTCAACATTCCCGGCGATGATCGCCGCAACGTCAAATCGGCGGACGAGGTGCTAAATCCGGGCGACGTGGTCTATGTCGAACCTTTCGAGGAGGAGGGCGCTGAGCGGCTTCGCCTGCGTCAGGTTCCGAAGATCCAAGGGGCGCTCGTCGCCATGGATCCGCATACCGGCCGTGTGCTGGCGCTGGTCGGTGGTTTCTCCTTTGCCCAGTCCGAGTTCAATCGCGCCACCCAGGCCAAACGCCAGCCCGGATCTGCATTCAAGCCCTTCGTTTACGCAGCGGCACTGGACAACGGCTACACGCCGGCATCGGTCGTGCTCGATGCTCCCATCGAGGTGGTCTCCGGTGGTGAGATCTGGCGGCCGAAGAACTACGGCGGCGGGTCTGCCGGACCCTCGACGCTCCGGCTCGGCATCGAGCGGTCGCGAAACCTTATGACTGTCCGGCTTGCCAAGGACATGGGCATGAACCTTGTGGCGGAATATGCCGAACAATTCGGGGTTTATGACGACATGCTGCCGGTGCTTGCGATGTCGCTGGGCTCGGGTGAGACAACGGTGATGCGGATGGTTTCCGCCTATTCTGTGCTCGCAAACGGTGGCAAGCAGATCAAGCCCTCGCTGATCGACCGCATTCAGGACCGCTACGGCAAGACCATATTCAAGCACGAAGAGCGGACCTGCGATGCCTGCGTTGCCACCGCCTGGCTCGATCAGGGTGAGCCGGATGTTGTCGACAATCGCGAACAGGTTCTCGACCCGATGACGTCCTACCAGATCACTTCGATGATGGAGGGCGTCGTCACCCGCGGTACCGCGGCGAGCAAGGTCAATCTCGACCGTCCGACAGCCGGCAAGACCGGCACCACCAACGAGGAAAAGGACGCTTGGTTTGTCGGCTACACTGCCGATCTGGTTGCAGGGGTCTTCATCGGGTTCGACAATCCGACCCCGATGGGCCGCGGTTCGACGGGCGGCGCACTGGCCGCGCCGGTCTTCAACGAATTCATGCAGGCCGCGCTTGAGGGCACGCGTCCGGCGGATTTCCGCGTGCCTGACGGCATGAAGCTGATCGCGATCAACCGCCAGACCGGCATGCAGGCGTTTCCCGGCGAGGAAGGCACGATCATGGAGGCATTCAAGCCGGGCACCGGTCCATCCGATGTCTACTCGGTGATCGGGCTTGAGGAATACGCCACCGGTGATGCCATCACGAACATCTCTCCGCAGGCCAATCAGGCCGTTAACAACGGGTCGGGCGGGCTCTACTGAGCCCAGCACCGTCGGATCGGCCAGGAGGAAGCTGACGGGTTTACAACCCTCGGCCACGCCCTTATGGTCCGCCCGCCTCGGGCCGAACGGTCCTGCGTTCAATCAGACGGAAATCATAGCAATGCGTGCAGAAACCCAGGTTGTTGTCGACGAAATCAAGCAGGCCGTAAGCCTGCTGAGGAGGCATCTTTGACTGGGAACCTGCTCTTAAACGTCTTGATTGGCTGAACGCCAAGGCCGAAGATCCGTCGATTTGGGACGATGCGCAGGAAGCGCAGAAGATGATGCGCGAGCGTCAGTATCTTGATGATTCCATCAACGGTCTCAAGCGGATTGAAACCCAGCTTTCCGACAATCTCGAACTTATCGAGATGGGCGAGGAAGAGGGCGATGCGGACATCGTGCGCGACGCGGAAGCGGCGCTGAAGGAATTGCGCACAGAGGTCACCAAGCAGCAGATCGAATCGCTGCTCTCCGGTGAGGCCGACGGCAACGATACCTATCTCGAAGTGCACTCCGGCGCCGGCGGAACGGAAAGCCAGGACTGGGCCAACATGCTCTTGCGCATGTACACCCGGTGGGCCGAGCGGCGCGGCATGAAGGTGGAACTGCTCGAGATCCACGATGGCGAGGAAGCCGGCATCAAGTCCGCGACCCTGCTGGTCAAGGGAAGCAATGCCTATGGCTGGCTGAAGACAGAGTCCGGCGTTCACCGTCTGGTGCGGATCTCGCCCTATGACAGCCAGGCGCGCCGCCATACCTCGTTTTCGAGCATCTGGACCTATCCGGTGATCGACGATTCAATCGAGGTCGAGGTCAACGAAAGCGATTGCCGGATCGATACCTACCGCGCGTCCGGTGCGGGCGGACAGCACGTCAACACCACCGATTCCGCCGTGCGCATCACCCATGTTCCCACCGGAATCGTTGTGCAGTGCCAGCAGGAACGCTCCCAGCACAAGAACCGGGCCAAGGCCTGGGACATGCTGCGCGCGCGGCTTTACGAAGCGGAACTCAAGAAGCGTGAAGAAGCGGCCAATGAGGAGGCGGCGTCCAAGACCGAGATCGGCTGGGGTCACCAGATCCGCTCCTACGTGCTGCAGCCCTACCAGCTGGTCAAGGACTTGCGGACCGGGACCGAAAGCACCAATCCGCAGGAAGTGCTCGACGGCAAGCTTGATCCCTTCATGGAAGCCGCGCTCGCCCAGCGCGTCTATGGCGGTGGCGAGGAAGTCGAAGACATCGACTGAAGAAGAGCAGTGTGGGTGCCTTGCTGCGCTCATGCCTTGGCGGGAGCCAAGAAGGTGGCGCGACGGCTTTGTTACCGTGTCAGCGCTGAGCGGATGAGGCCGAATCCGGCCAGTGCGAAAAGCCCTGCGACCGCGCCATCTATCCAGCGACGCAGGCGGCGGTAGCCGGCCATGAATCCCGGCAGCGAGAATGTCAGCGCGTAACCGGCGTAATTGGCAAAGCCGAGACCCATGCACATCACGGTGGCTGTGGCCACGGCCCGCGCATCCGTTTCCTGCCCCAGCCCCATCGAGAGCGCCGCCATCCAGGCGACCACGGCCTTCGGGTTTGAGATGTTGAGCAACAGGCCGCGCCAGAACCAGCGGCCTTGTTTGGCGGAGTTCTTTTCGACTGCCACTGTCTTGCGCGCGGCGGAGCGGCCCGATTGGATCGCCAGCCAGATCAGGTACGCGCCGCCAAAAAGCTTGAGGAGGGTGAGGAAAGTGGCTGTATTCTGCAGCATGACGCCCAGGCCTGTCGCGGCCACCAGACCCCAGAATGACAATCCGACCGATAATCCGAGCCCGAAGAGCAAACCCGGCCGTCGGCCCGAGTGCATGGCCACGGTCGCCACCGCAATGTTGGCAGGGCCGGGAGAAACCGCAACGATGAAGAAGGCTGCGGCTATGGCCAGTAGGCTTTCGGTGGCACCCATGGTCGCTCCAGTGTTGCTTGCAACATGAAAATGCGCTGCAAAGGCGGCGCTCTCTCTTACTGCCCAGTCAGTTGCTCGATTGCTCCACCACGATATCACCGAACTCGTCGACAATCACTGTCCAGGTCTCCGGCTCGCTTACCGATGGATCTGTCTTGAGATAGACGAAGGCGGCAAAGCCCGGATGGCTTGAGGTGCCTGTCGAATTTTCCGGGCGTACGTCGGTGACGTAAGCGCCGAGTTCGTTGATCTCCTCAAGGCTGGTTGACTGATCGAGTGCCGGACCATCGGCGGCAAGCTCGATCCGCTGCAGTTCGGCGAGGGAACGATTGTCCTCGCCGCGTACGACAATAAGCCTGAAATAGCCGCGCTGCATTTCGTCTGCGCCGGCTTCCTCCGTCTCGCTTGTGTCCGCCTCGCCATCCGTGGCCGTTTCCTGAGAGGCAGCGTCGCCCGCATCTTCCCAGTAGCCGCCGCTTGTGACGAACAGGACGCGCTCCGGCAAGGCTTCGGCGATCTCTTCTGCGTTCTGTGCAAGGGAGGCGGACGGTACCGAGACAAGCAGACCGGCCAGGATGAAGAGGGTTGTGGGAGAGGGCAGGGGCATTGGCGAGACCTCGCGACGATGTGAAAGGTGAATCCGGTATCTGGCCGATCAGTAGAGAAACTGTTCGGCCAGAATGCGGTCGTTCCACGAGTGACTGGAATCGGTGAGGATTCTTGCCGTCAGATCCTTGGACTCGGCCACTTCAACCCGGACCACCGATTTGACCTCGGTATGGTCGGCGACCGCATTGACCGGGCGCTTGCCGGGTTCGAGGATCTCCATAGTGACGGTAACCTTGTTAGGCAGAAGCGCCCCGCGCCATCGTCGCGGGCGGAACGGGCTCACCGGTGTCAGCGCCAGCAATTGCGCATCGAGCGGCAGGATCGGACCGTGGGCGGAAAGGTTATAGGCGGTCGATCCGGCCGGTGTCGCCACCATGATGCCATCGCAGATCAATTCCTCCATCCGCTCCTGTCCGTCGACCGATAGCCGAAGCTTGGCGGCTTGATAGCTTTGCCTGAGAAGCGAGACCTCGTTGATGGCCAGCGCGTTATGCAATTTTCCGTCAGCATCGGTTGCAGCCATCTCCAGGGGGCGGATGATGTTCTCGACCGCTGCGTCAATCCGGTCGGACAGGCCGGTGTCGGAATAGTCGTTCATGAGAAAGCCGACCGATCCGCGGTTCATGCCATAGACCATGCGCCCGGAGTTCATCTGCGCATGCAGTGTCTGCAGCATGAAACCGTCACCGCCGAGCGCGACGATCACGTCGGCATCTTCCTCGCGGGAATTGCCGTAAAGCGCGGCAAGGTGCTGTGCCGCCTCCTGCGCGTCGGGCGCGCCCGAAGCAATGAAACTGAATTTTCGTGTCATGGACTGGACCTGCTCCCGCTCGTGGGCTGACAATGGCGATTGCCGGGAAGGGTTGCAAGAGCCGCGATGTCCATCTCAGCCCTTGAGACGGCCAGTGAACCGGATTGCCGGCGGGCGGCGTATTGCAGGGATAGGTCATCAGCTTCACCCATAAGCACTATTGCCGAAATCAGTCAAAGGTTGCTAGGACTAAGGAGCCGCGGCACCTTTTCTGTGTGCGGGCAGGGCAAATGTTCGTGAATTCTTACGAAGATCGAATGTTTTACAGCATGTGAGGACGTGCAAAGGGAGGAATACAATTGACCAATGAATCCAAGATCAACCGCCGTTCGTTTCTGACAAAGACCGCCGTTGCGGGCGGTGCCGTCGCGGGCAGCGCGCTTGCCGCCCCCGCAGTGCTTGCGCAGGCGCCGATCGTCATCAAGATGCAGACCTCTTGGGGCGCAGCGAATATCTGGGACGAATTTGCCAAGGATTATGCGACCCGGGTCGACGAGATGTCGGGTGGCCGCCTGAAGGTCGACGTCCTGCCCGCAGGTGCCGTTGTCGCGGCTTTCCAGGTGCTCGACGCCGTCAATGACGGCGTCCTTGACGCTGCCCATTCCGTGCCGGTCTACTGGTACGGCAAGAACAAGGCCGCGTCTTTGTTCGGCACCGGGCCCGTTTTCGGCGGTTCGGCAACGACCATGCTGTCGTGGTTCTACGCCGGTGGCGGCCAGGAACTCTATGATGAACTGACGCAGGACATCATGGGCCTCGACATTCAGGGCTACCTCGGGTTTCCGATGTTCGCGCAGCCGTTCGGCTGGTTCAAGGGTGAGGTCAACTCGGTCGCCGATCTGGACGGCTTCAAGTACCGCACGGTCGGCCTCGCCGCCGACCTGATGGCCAAACTCGGCATGTCGGTGGCTCAGCTTCCCGGCGGCGAGATCGTGCCGGCGATGGAGCGCGGCGTGATTGACGCGTTCGAGTTCAACAACCCGTCCTCCGACCGCGATTTCGGCGCGCAGGATGTGGCCAAGAACTACTACCTGTCCTCCTACCACCAGGCTTCGGAGAGCTTCGAGTTCCTGTTCTCCAAATCCTTCATGGAAGATCTGGACCCGGACCTGCAGGCAATCCTGAAATATGCGGTTGAAGCCGTATCCACTGCCAACACCGCAAAGGCGATGGACCGTTATTCCGCAGATCTGCAGAAGCTGGCCAATGAGGATGGCGTGACCGTGCACCGGACCTCGACCGAGATCCTCGATGCGCAGCTCAAGGCCTGGGACGAATTGATCCCCGAGCTGGAGGCCGATCCGTTCATGAAGAAGACACTCGACAGCCAGCGTGCCTGGGTCGAGCGTGTGTCCTACTATGAACTGATGAACTCGCCGGACTATGCTCTTGCCTACGAGCATTATTTCCCGGGCAAGCTCGCCCTGTAATACCGGTCTTCGGACTCTTGCACTGGCCTCCGGCGCTCCGCGCCGGGGCTTTCTGAAATGATGGTGGGGTTACGATGATCGGATTTATCCGTTTCGCCGACAACCTGTCCGCCTGGTTCGGCAAGGCTTTCGCCTGGCTGATTGTCCTGATGGCGGTGGGTACGGGGTATGAAGTTTTCGTCCGTTACGTCCTGAACAATCCGACAGCCTGGGCCCTTGATGTGTCGTTCATCATGTACGGTACGCTGTTCATGATGGGAGGGGCCTACACGCTTTCGCGTGGCGGCCATGTCCGCGGCGACTTTCTTTACAGGCTCTGGCAGCCCAAGAATCAGGCGAAGATCGATTTCGTTCTCTACATCATTTTCTTCTTTCCCGGCGTGACGGCACTCATTCTCTCGGGCTGGAAATATGCGTCCCGCTCATGGGGCTATGGCGAAGTGTCGGTGAACAGCCCCGCGGGTGTGCCGATCTACCAGTTCAAGACGGTCATCGTTGCAGCAGGGATTCTACTGTTCATTCAGGGGCTGGCTCAGCTTTGCCGCTGCATCATCGCGATGCGCACCAACCAGTGGATCGAAGCCGAAGAGGATGTCTTCGAAACCGAAGATATGATGATGCGCGCCGCCAATGAGGCCGAAAAAGGGCATACCCCATGACTGATCCGCAAGTTGCCCTGATGATGCTGGGGCTGTTTATCGTCTTCGTTTTCCTCGGATTTCCGATTGCGTTTACGCTGATGGCGATGGGCATCGGTTTTGGCTACTACGCCTATTTCGACGATGGCCGCATGTGGCGCGGATTCAACCGGCTCGACGAGACCGCCACGACCTGGGAATCCTGGTCGCTCTGGTTCGAGGGCTTCTACAACAACCGCATCTTCGATCTGTTCATCAACCAGACCTTCACGGTGATGTCGAACGAGGTGCTCACCGCGGTGCCGCTCTTTTTGTTCATGGGCTATATCGTCGAGCGGTCAAACATCGTCGACCGGCTGTTTACGACGCTCAACATCGCCTCGAAGAACATTCCCGGCTCGATGGGTGTGGCTGCGCTCATCACATGCGCCCTGTTTGCCACCGCAACCGGCATTGTCGGCGCTGTCGTCACACTCATGGGTCTGCTGGCGCTTCCGGCGATGCTCAAGGCCCGCTACAATCCCTCTTTTGCCAGCGGCATCATCTGCGCCGGTGGTACGCTGGGCATTCTGATCCCGCCGTCGATCATGCTGATCGTGTATGCGGCAGCCACCAACGTTTCCATCGTCCGGCTTTATGCGGCGGCGCTTCTGCCTGGCCTGACGCTCGTCGGCCTGTATCTCGTCTACATCATAGGACGGTCCATCCTGCAGCCATCAGCTGCGCCCCGGCCGACGGATGACGAAGTGCCTGATGTGCCGATGGGCCGCCTTGTCTTGATGATCGCAACCTCATTCCTGCCTCTCGCATTTTTGATCATGGCGGTGCTTGGCTCGATCCTGTTCGGTCTGGCGACACCAACCGAGGCCGCCTCGATCGGAGCGCTGGGCGGCATCGTGCTGGCCTTCATCTACCGTGCCATGACCTGGCAGAGGATGCGTGAAAGCGTCTATCTGACCGTGCGCACCACGGCCATGGTGTGCTGGCTCTTCGTCGGCTCCTACACCTTCTCGGCCGTGTTCTCATATCTCGGCGGCGAGCACGTCATATCCGAGTTTGTCCAGGGGCTGGATCTTACGCCGCTGCAGTTCCTGATCCTGGCGCAGTTGATCATTTTCCTTTTGGGCTGGCCGCTGGAATGGTCGGAGATCATCATCATTTTCGTGCCGATCTTCCTGCCGCTTCTGGCGATCTTCGACATTGATCCGCTGTTCTTCGGCATCCTCGTCGCGCTGAACCTGCAGACCAGCTTCCTGACCCCGCCCATGGCGATGTCGGCCTACTATCTCAAGGGGATAGCGCCGCCCGAGGTGCGATTGACGCAGATCTTTGCCGGCGTGATGCCGTTCCTGTTCTGCGTCATCGTGTCCATGGCCCTGATGTATATCTTCCCGGATATCGTTTTCTACCTGCCGAACCTGTTCTATGGCGGCTAAAGCGAAACCATCCAGAGCGGCGGGTGTCCGCGCGCTACCTGTTGCAGAATTGCGTAATCGCCTCGCCTCGGGCGCGGTGAGCGCGATTGATCTTGCCGAGGATTGCATTGCGCGGATCGAGGCGCGTGAGCATGAGGTGCGGGCCTGGGCCTGGTTTGACGCCGAGTATGTGCGCCAGCAGGCAAGGGCGATGGACGCCTACCGCATTTCGGGACGACCCGTTGGCGCGCTGCACGGTCTTCCGGTTGGCATCAAGGACATTATCGATGTCAGAGGCATGCCGACCGGCAATGGCTTCGAGCCTGACACGGGCAGGAAACCCGGGCGCGATTCCTTCGTTGTGGAACGTTTGAAAGCCGCCGGCGCGATCATCATGGGCAAGACGGTCACCACCGAACTTGCCTTCATGCATCCGAGCCAGACGCGCAACCCGCGCAATCTCGATCACACGCCGGGCGGCTCATCGGCAGGTTCGGCCGCGGCGATCGCCGATGGCATGGTGCCGCTTGCCATCGGGACACAGACCGGCGGCTCCCTGATCCGGCCCGCATCGTTTTGCGGGGTGACCGGATTCAAGCCGACGTTCGGGTCCATTCCCCGCAGGGGTGTCCTGCCGCAATCACCCAGTCTCGATACGTTCGGTGTCTTTGCGGCCGATCCGACCGGAGCGGCGATCCTTGCCGAAGTGCTGTACGGCCATGATGGCGAAGATGCCGACACGGCGCCGGCGCCGCATCCGAGACTTTATGATATCGCCGGCTCTGCGCCTCCGCTCAAGCCGGTGTTCGCCTTCGCACAGGTGCCGGGGTGGGAGACGGCCGACCAGGACACCAGGGATGCATTCGCCGAGTTGGCCGACGCCTTGGGCGAGGGGGTCTTCCACATCGAGTTGCCGCCGCTTTTCAATGATGCTCTTGCGGCCAGACAACGCATCCATTTCGCCGAATTGGCGCGCTGCTATCATCACTACTGGCGCGATGCGAAAGATCATCTGAGTGTCGAGGTCCGCGCGGCGATCGAAGAGGGAAACAGCGTTCTCGCTCGCGACTACCTCTCCGCATTCGATTTGAAGACAGTTCTGAATGCCGGCCTTGAGGAGATCTTCGAGCGCTGCGACGCGATCATTTGCCCGGCGGCGGTTGGCCCTGCGCCCCATGGCCTGGGCTCGACCGGCGATCCCGTTTTCAACGGGCTCTGGACTTTCTGCGGAACGCCCGCCGTCACCGTTCCGCTTCTTGCGGGGTCGAACGGACTCCCGATGGGAGTGCAGCTGATAGGCCCGCACGGCAATGACGGGCGCCTTTTGCGCACGGCCCGCTGGCTGTTCGAATGGGCGGATCAATGAAATTCACGAAGGAAGGTGCAACATGAACAGAGTTCTTGCCCTTATGGCGTTTGTCACGTTCTGTGGCTTTGTCGGCATTCTGGCATTTGAGGTGCCAAGCCCCGATCTGGTTGCGGTGATCCTCTTCACCGTGGCGCTGGTGGCCTATGACTTTGCCACATCCAGCAAGAACAAGCCCAATGACTGACGCAGCAAGGCCTGTCATCTGGATACCGCGACGCCTGTCGGACGCAACGCTGGAGCGTGCCCGGCGCGACTATGACGTCATCTGCAAGGAAGACGACACGCCCGGCACCGCCGAAGAGATCATCGCGATGAGCGCCAGGGCGGACGGCATGATCCCGTGTCATTCGGAGCATTTCTCTGCCGATGTCGCCGCCAAACTGAATTCGCGGCTCAAGATCATCGCAAACCACTCGGTGGGGACGGATCATTGCGATCTTCCGGCCTTGAAATCCCGCGGCATCGCCGTCACCAACACACCGGGTGTGCTGGCTGATGCGACGGCCGAACTTGCCTTCATGCTGATGCTCAGCGCCGCCCGCCACGGGGTGGCCGGTGACCGTATCGTGCGTTCGGGCGACTGGGATTTCTGGTCGCCGGCGTTTCTGGTCGGCAAACAATTGACCGGCGCCCGGCTCGGCATTGTCGGCATGGGGGGCGTAGGCAGGTCCCTGGCGCGCAAGGCGCGCGGTTTTGACATGGAGATCCACTACCACAACCGCCGACGGCTCGATGCGGACCAGGAGGCGGGCGCCATTTATCACGACACGCTCGAAAGCCTGCTGGCGGTGTCGGATTTTCTGTCGCTCAACTGCCCGTCGACGCCCGAGACCGAAGGGATGATGAATGCCGAGCGGCTGGCGCAGATTCCGAGGGGCGGCGTTCTGGTCAATGCAGCGCGTGGCTCGCTTGTCGATGAAGTCGCGCTGGTCGATGCGATTGAAACCGGCCACCTAGCGGCAGCGGGGCTCGACTGCTTCCGCGAAGAGCCCGGGGGCAATCCCGCTTTCTCAGAGCACGAGAACATCGTGATGATGCCCCATGTCGGCAGCGCCACGGTGCGCACGCGCGATGCCATGGGCTTCAAGGCGCTCGACAATCTGGATGCCTTTTTTGCCGGACAAGAGCCTCCCGACATGCTGTAGGTGAACATGTGCCTGCGGATGTTGACGCAAAGGAAGCAGGCAGGATGTCCATCTGGTCAGTGGTGCGCCGGTAGCATGCACCAGGCGGGTGGCCGGACAAGACATGCGATGGTTTTGATTGCATGCGCCCGATGATCAGGGGGCTTCGGTCTCTGCATCGATTTCAGCGAACACCGCCTGCGCGGTTCTCATGGCGTCCAGTGACGCCGGTGCGCCGCAATAGATCGCACCCTGAAGGACGATTTCGACGATTTCTTCTCGCGTCAGGCCGTTGTTGAGCGCGCCGCGGACGTGGAGTTTGAATTCCGCCGACCGGTTCAGCGCCATGATCATTCCCAGGTTCAGGACACTGCGCATCTTACGTTCGAGTCCGGGGCGGCTCCAGATTTCGCCCCAGCACCATTCGGTCAGCAGTTTCTGCAAAGGGGCGGAAACGTCGTCGGCCGCCGCGATCGAGCGATCGACATAGGCGTCGCCCAGAACCTCACGGCGGATCTCAAGGCCCTTTTCGAATTGTTCTGTCTGGAATTCGGGGCGTCGGTCAGTCATCTCAGGCCTCCTTTTGGGTGTCGAGCATCGTTCGGGCAAAGGTTTCGGCAATCGCCAGGACGGCGGCGTGGATCGGTCCTGCCGTCAGGTTGGGCATGACGGAGGCGTCGACGACGAAGAGATTGTCGAGCGCCTTGAGCCGCAGATCGGCATCGACGGGTGCGGAATCGTCCTTGCCCATCCGGCACGTGCCGCTGGGATGGTGATGGGTGATGGCGGCATTGGCGATGAATGTATCGATTTCTTCGCGTGTTCCCAGCGGGCCGGGCAGGATCTCGTGGTCGCGCCATTCGGCCAATTCGTCGGACTGCCCGATCGTACGGGCCGCTTCGAGTGCCGCGCGGAAGAGGTCCCGGTCGCGCTCGGTCGACAGATAGGCGGGATCGATGATCAAACGGTCGCCGGGTTCCGCACCGGTAATCTTCAGCGTGCCGCGGCTCGTCGGATGGGTGACGCCGAAAAGCAAGGAAAAGGCGGCGCCGGGGGCAGGGGCGTCGAAACGCTCCGAGACAATGGGCGCCACCCCGCATCCGACCACGATTTCCGGCTGGCCGCCCTCGGTAAAGCTGCCCGCACGCATGTAGGCCATGGACTCGGAATGCTGAAGCCGCGAGGGGGGCAGGTGCTTGCGCGTTGCATAAAGATTTCCAGCGCCGAGCAGATGGTCCTGCATGTTGCGACCGAGCTCGGGCATGTCGAAGAGACATTCGACACCTGCCGCATCGAGAACGTCGCGCGGCCCGATTCCCGAGCGCATCAACAGGGCCGGGCTTTCGAGCGAGCCCGCGCACAGGAGCACCTTTTCGGCCGTGATCAGGACAGGGCCGTCACGCCCGATGATTTCGACATGCTCAACCGCGTTGCCGGTCAGGACCAGGCGGCGGGCCAGCGCGCCGGTCATGATCGTCAGGTTTTTCCGCGCCCGCACTTCCGGCGTGAGCCAGGCATCGGCGACCATCACCCGCTTGCCGTCGCGAATGTTCATCGAGTTCGGCGTCACGCCGACCATCACGCCCTCGTTGTGACCCTGAAGACGCGGAAGTCCGAGTCTGGCGCCGGCGGCGATGAAGGCATGCGTGAGCGGGCTTGCCTCGGCATCGGTCCTGTGGACGGTCAGCGGGCCGTGGTCGCGGCCTTCCACCTCATGATCCTCGTTGGCTTCGAAGGCCGGCAGCAGGCCCTCCCAGCTCCAGCGCGCATCGCCTGTGGCCTCGGCCCAGGGGGCGAAGTCATCCGGATGGCCGCGCATATAGCCCATGGCGTGAAGGCAGCTCGATCCCCCGACAAGACGGCCGCGCGCCCAGTGGTGAGCCCGCCCTGCGGTACCGGCCTGCGGTTCGGTCACATAGTCCCAGTCGTAGCTGCGCCCCTGAAGCGCCGGCCAGGCGGCGGGATCCCAGATGTCCGGGTCCGTCGCCTCGTCACCGGCCTCGATCATCAGGACCTTGCGGGCGGGATCCTCGCTCAACCGCGCCGCAAGCAGGCCGCCGGCTGAACCGCCTCCGATTATCAAAATGTCAGTGAGCAGTTTGTCTCCGGATTGGCCGTGGCTCATCATTGTTTCCTGTAACGCATCTTTGTTTTAAGAGGGCGGGGGAACCGGCCAGAAGTCGCGACACCGAGCCGTTTGTCCGCGGGATCCGCAATTCGAAATCCCTGTCTGCATGCCCTTCTTCCCGGCGGTCAGCCGAGGAAGATCAGTTGGCGCTTTCCATGGATTCCTTGGCGGCAGCCATTGCCTTCAGGATGTGCTTTCTAGACGCCTTGCGCGCGGCCTTTTCGTCCCTGGCGGCAATCGCCTGGTAGATTTCCTGCATTTCGGCGAGGCTTTGTTGCGCCCTGCCTTCCAGGGACATCGAGCGCGACCGGAAGACGCTGATCCTGGCGACCAGACCACGATGGATTTCTTCCAGAATAGGGTTTCCGCAATTGTTGAGAATGATGGAATAGAAGTCCGCTGCGGTCGTAACCCTGGCCAGGCTGTTGTTGCTGGATGCAGCTTCCGCAAAGGCAGAAAGAGCCTTTTCGAGCTCTGACAATTGTTCCGCGGGAATCCTCTGGGAACAGCGTCCGACAGCCTCCACCTCAAGAAGTTCTCGGGCCTCGTAGATTGCGGTCATGTCTTCCCAGGTGAGTGCGGGAACCGATGGTCCCCGGTTCGGTACGATGTCAATCAGGCGTTCGGCCGCCAGACTCCGCAATGCCTCTCGCAGGGACGGCCGGCTGATGCCGAGCTGTACGCACAACTGGCTTTCGATGAGCCGGCTTCCGGGTTCGAACACCCCCGAGAAAATTGCCAGTCGCAATTTGTCGACAGTCTCCTGCTGCACAGTACGCGGCAAAATCCGTAGATTCATATCTGGCGGCATCTTTTGGTCTCACGGTTTGAGGGTCGCCAACCCGGATACACTACGCGACCACACCCGAATTTGACAGCAGGAACACCACTACTGTCAATACGTAAGATTGAAAGAATGTCTGACAATCGGCTTGACGCCGGTTTCATTTCTGTCATGCTCTCGGTCAACAAGAAAAGACAAATGGGGTTCTGATCATGGCGGCGAATGCCTCCTCCCAGGATATGAATATGCGGCGTATCGATACCGGTCGCATCACGCTCAATGTGCGTGAGGCCGGCAGCGGTCCGCTGATGCTGTTCTTCCATGGCATCACCGCCAATTCCGGCACCCTTGCACCGCTAGCTCTGCGGTTTGCCGATCGTTTCAACACGATCGCTGTCGACCAGCGCGGCCACGGGCTCAGCGACAAGCCCGAGAGCGGTTACGAAGCTGCCGATTTCGCAGCGGATATCGTAGCACTCATCAAGAAACTCGATCGCGGCCCGGCCATTCTGGTCGGTCACTCGCTCGGTTCGCGCAATTCAGTCACGGCTGCGGCGAAAAACCCGGAACTGGTGCGCTCCGTCGTGGCGATCGATTTCACGCCCTATATTGAGGATGAGGTCTTTGGCGCCCTGGAATCCCGCGTCAACGCCGGCGATCAATTGTTCAAGGATCAGGACGCGGTGGAGACCTATCTCGCCGGCCGCTATCCCAACATTCCGGCACCCGCCATCAGGATCAGGGCAGAAACCGGTTACCAGAAAGTCGAGGGCGGCCTGCGCCCGCTGGCTTCCCCCTCCGCCATGGCGCAGATCGCTTCCGGTCTGCGCGCCGATCTGACGCCCGCCTATCGCGCGGTCACCAGGCCCGTGCTGTTGATGCGGGGAGGGGAGAGCAAGCTCGTTTCGGCCGAGGCGCTGGCGAAGACCAGTAGTCTGCGGCCCGATCTCCCGGTCGTCGTCGTTCCGGGCGCCGACCACTACGTCAACGAGGTGGCCCCGGACATCACCTTCAAGGCGATCACCAACTTCATCGATGCCTGACGGCGGGTCTTCCGTCTCATTTGTACGCAACAGGATTTGGACTATGGCGAATATAAACAAGACATCTGGAAAAGCTCTTCGTGCGCAGGTCGCCGGTGCGGGATTTGCCGGCCTGACGGCTGCAATCGCCCTCCGCCAGAACGGTTGGGATGTCACGTTGCACGAAAAGGATTCGGAGCTGCGCGCCTTCGGTGCCGGCATCTACCTCTGGCACAACGGCCTGCGCGTCCTCGAAGGCATCGACGCGCTCAATGATGTGCTCCACGGCACCCACACGCCGCCAGCCTATGAAACCTGGATGCACAATGAATCGGTGTCCAAGGAAACGTTCAACGGTCTGCCCTGGCGCATTATGACGCGTGCGCACCTGCACAACGCCCTCGTCAAGCGGGCCATTGAGGTCGGCGTCAATGTCCGTACGAATTCCGAGGCTGTGTCGGCGGAGGCGGAGGGTCGCCTGACCCTGCAGTCCGGCGAGGTTGTCGAGGCCGACCTGATCGTTGGCGCCGACGGCGTCGGCTCCAAGGTCCGCGACTCTCTCGGCTTCAAACAGGATCGCTGGGTCTCCACCGACGGCATCATTCGTCTCATCGTCCCGCGGCACAAGGACAAGCTCGGCGACGAAGCCAACTGGGACAACACAATCGACATGTGGAATTTCGAGCCGCGTGTTCAGCGCATCCTCTATTCGCCCTGCAACAAGGACGAACTCTATCTCGGCCTGATGGCGCCTGCCGCCGATCCACGCGGCTCGAAGGTGCCGCTTGATCTGGACGTCTGGGTGGAAATGTTCCCCTTCCTTGAGCCTTGCCTGGCCGACGCCGCCAAGCTGCAGCAGGCCCGCTACGACAAGTATGCGACCACCAAGCTCGATAGCTGGGTGAAGGGCAAGGTGGCGCTGGTCGGCGATTCAGCCCATGCCATGTGCCCGGCGCTCGCCCAGGGTGCCGGTTGCGCCATGGTCAACGCCTTCAGCCTCGCCCAGGACCTTGCCGAGGATTCGTCGGTCGAAGACGCGCTTGTCTCCTGGGAGAAGCGCATCCGCCCGATCACCGATCACACCCAGTACCTCTCCGGCGAATATGCGGCCAACCGCGCGCTGTCGAAGGGCAACATGTTCACCAACGAGGCCCTGCAAGCGGCGCGCTACGACCCAATCAAGCGCGTCTATTCCTGGCCGCAGAACCAGTAATCACAACCAGTCAGACCACTTGCGCGCGCCCCGGCAGCGCGTTCCCAAGGAGACAAAAATGAACCATTCGGCCGAAGTTGAGAAGCACTATGAGGTGCGTGGCTGGTACTCGTCCGTCCAGGAAATCCGGCACGATGGCGGAGAACCGGGCGAGACCCTCGTCAAAGCCGCCGTGGGCGTCATCATTCGCAACCCCTTTGTCGGAACCTACCAGGCTGACCTCTCGGATTTGACGGCTCCGAGTGCTGCCATCGGCCATGCCCTCGGCGAACGCGCCATGGCACTCCTCGGCGGCCGGTCGTGCGAAAGCTACGGCAAGGGCGGCATCGCCGGTGTGAATGGTGAGCAGGAGCATGTTGTTGCCTGCATCACCACTGAATTCGGCAACCCGCTGCGCCAGCAGGTGGGTGGCGGCGAGGCCTGGATCTCCTCGGCTTCCAAGGTGGCCTCAGCCGGTACATCCATCGACATTCCGCTCGCCCACAAGGACGAGCTCTACATTCGGTCGCATTATGATGCGATCACCTTTTCGGTGCCGGATGGCCCGCGTCCGGATGAGATCCTCATCTGCGTCGCAGCGGCCACCGGTCCCCGCGTCCACCATCGCGTGGGCGGCAAGACGGTCGCCGATCTTGCGGCCGCCAACTAACCCGAAATCCCAGACGGAAGGACGCATGCAATGCCCCTGAACATCAAAGACTTGAAAATCACCAGCTCCGATTTCGAGCCGCTCGAAATGATGCGCGACGAGCACGCCGGCGACAAGGGCAACGTGTTGCCCAAGCTGACCGTCAGCGGCGTGCCCGCGGAAGCCAAGGAACTCGCGGTGATCTGCCATGACCCGGACGCCCCGCTGGCCCACGGCTTCACCCACTGGACCGTCTACGGCATCGACACGTCGGCCACCGATCTCTCGGACGCGCAGGAAAAGTACCGCGTCGGTCCGAACGGCGCAGGCCACATGCAATATTACGGTCCGCAGCCGCCAGCGGGCCATGGCAAGCACCACTACTACTTCTGGGTTTACGCTCTCGACACAAAGGTTGAGGGCACGCCGACACGGGAAGAGTTCCTCGCCAAATACGCCGACAACATCATCGAACAGAACAGGGTTGTTGGCCTTTACGAAAACAAGTGAAGTGCACGGTCCCGGCGATAACAAGAACAAACAGCCGCCGGGACCGCAGCGATCCGGGAGACTTCAGAAATGACCACCACCACACCTGTCCAGCAGACTGTCTTCGAAGAGCTGGTCACAGCCACGAAAATCCTGTTGCACGAAGGTATCCTCGATCCTTTTGGCCATATCAGCGCCCGTGATCCCGAGGATCCCCAGAGTTTTTTCCTGGCGCAGAAGCTCGCGCCCAGTCACATCACAACCGGTGACATCCAGCGTTTCAATCTCGAAGGAGAAACCGAGGACAATCGGCCTTCCTATCTTGAGCGCTACATTCACAGCGAAATCTACAAGGCGCGGCCGGACGTTCACTGCGTGCTTCACAGCCACTCGCCGGCTGTGCTTCCCTACTGCTTCACCGACCAGCCTCTGAGGCCCGTAACCCACATGGGTGCGTTTCTCGGCGATGCGGTTCCTGTCTACGAAATCCGCGACAAGCACGGCGATGCCACCGATCTGTTCGGCGGCGGTCATGACGTCTGTGCCGATATCGCCGAAGCTCTGGGCGATTATCCGGTCGTCCTGATGGCCCGTCACGGCGTCGTCAATGTCGGCAAGTCGGTCCGTGAAGTCGTCTTCCGCGCCTTCTACACCGAGCAGGAAGCCAAGGCGCAGACGGCCGGATTGCAGATCGGCAATATCAAATATCTCTCCCCGGGCGAGATCGAGACAGCCGGCAAGCTGGTCGGTGCGCAGATCGACCGCGGATGGGATCACTGGACTATGACCCTTCGTCAGGCAGGGCTGCTCGCCTAGCGTCCCGGCAAAAAGGGAAATCCTGGCCAAGTCCAGGGTTTTCCACGCCTCTTTGATGGTCCGCCACAAGGGGCATCAGGTGAAAGCAGGAAAATCATGTCTCACGCACAAAGCTATGATTACATAATTGTCGGGGCCGGTTCGGCGGGTTGCGTGCTTGCCAACCGCTTGAGTGCCGACCCGAACTGCTCCGTGTTGTTGCTCGAGGCCGGCGGCTGGGATCGCGATCCGATGATCCACATCCCGCTCGGATGGGGTAAAATCCTGACCGAACGCCGTCATGACTGGATGTATTTCTGCGAGCCCGAGGAAAACGTCGGTGGCCGCAGTGTCGAATGCGCCCGGGGCAAGGTGATCGGTGGCTCGTCTTCGACCAACGCCATGGCCTATGTGCGTGGCAACCGCGGCGATTATGATCGCTGGGCAGCGAACGGGCTGACCGGCTGGTCCTTTGACGAGGTCCTGCCGTATTTCCGAAAGCAGGAAACCTGGGAAGGCGGCTCGGACGACTATCGGGGCGGCTCGGGCCCGCTCAGCACCCAGCGCTGCAAGTATGAGGATCCGCTGATTGACGCCTTTCGTGAGGCAAGCGTTCATGCCGGATATCCCCAGACCACCGATTACAACGGCGAAAAGCAGGAAGGTTTCAGCCACCTGCAGATGACCATTTCAAAGGGACGCCGGGCTTCGACAGCCACGGCCTATCTGCGCCCCGCATTGAACCGGCCGAACCTGACGGTGTTGACAAACGCCATGGCCAAGCGCATCGCCATGGAAGGCACCCGCGCGGCAGGCATCGTTTTCGACCACAATGGCGCTGAGAAGACCGTGACCGCGCGCAGGGAAGTGCTGCTGTCCGGTGGTGTCATCAACACGCCGCAGCTTCTCATGCTTTCGGGCGTTGGGCCGGCGGAGGAGCTCGCCGATCAGGGCATTGAGACCCGCGTCAATCTTCCCTCGGTCGGCCAGAATCTGCAGGACCATGTGTCAGTGATCCTCATG
Source organism: Hoeflea sp. (assembly GCA_040216675.1). Classification (GTDB taxonomy): domain Bacteria; phylum Pseudomonadota; class Alphaproteobacteria; order Rhizobiales; family Rhizobiaceae; genus Hoeflea. The sequence continues at coordinate 1,196,574 of JAVJOR010000004.1, forward strand.
TACCGGCGTCGCGAACCGGGCCCGTTCCTCAAGAAAATGCGCGCGGACCGGATCGGCCTCGATTTCGTCAAGACCTATCTGACCGGCAAGGGCTTTTCGGCCGACGTCCCCGGTGGCGTCGTGGCCTTCCTCAAGAGCGATGCCGAGCGTCCGTTGCCGGATGTCCAACTGCTCTTCACAGCAGCACCTCTTGCCGCCTGGCCCTATTTCGAGCCCTTCAAGGCACCGTTCCCGGACGGTTTTGCAACCCGCATCGTGGCCACCCAACCGGAAAGCCGTGGCTCGGTGAAACTCGCTTCGAGCGACCCGATGGCCGCGCCGCTGATTCACCAGAATTTCCTGGCTGCCGAGAAGGACTGGCAGTCGCTGCGCGCCGGCTTCAAGGTCGCACGCGATCTCGCCGCCCAGCCGTCCATGGAACCCTTCATCCAGGCGGAGTTCTTCCCCGGTCCCGACTGCCAGACAGACGATGAAATCGACGAGCACATTCGCAAGACCTGCATCACGGTTCATCACCCAGCCGGCACCTGCCGCGCCGGTACAGACGAGGGGTCCGTTGTCGATCCGGATCTGCGGGTTCGCGGCGTCGGCGGGCTGCGTGTGGTTGATGCTTCGGTCATGCCGGATCTCCCGTGCGGCAACATCAATGCCGCAGTCATCATGATCGCCGAGAAAGCGGCCGATCTCATCCAGCAATCACAGGTAAGCGAGGTCGCGGCATGATCCAGCGAGTAGCCATAATCGGTCTAGGCACGATGGGTCCCGGCATGGCCGCCCGCCTGGCGCGCGGCGGTATCGAGGTCGTTGCCTACGATATCGCTCCGGAAGCAATCGAGCGGGCGCGTGCGATGATGACGGCAGCCGACGGTGTTCTCGACAATCTTGGAATTACAGCCAGTGATGGCGGTTCGGTTCGCTTCACCGGCGAACTCGACGATGCGGTGCGAGGCGCCGACCTTGTGATCGAAAACGTACCGGAGAAGGAAGAGATCAAGGCGTCGGTCTACAGGCAGATCGAAGGCATGATTTCATCCGACACGATCGTCGCCTCCGACACCTCGGGCATTCCGATCACCAAGCTGCAGGCGCACATTTCCAATCCCGCCCGCATGGTCGGCATGCACTGGTCCAATCCGCCGCACATCATTCCGATGATCGAGGTGATCGGCGGCGAGCAGACCGCGCAGGAAACGGTCGCGGCAATCCGCGATTTCATCCGCTCGCTCGGCCTCCTGCCGGTCCTCCTGAAAAAGGACGTTCCGGGCTTTGTCGAAAACCGCGTGCTCTATGCGCTCCTGCGGGAAGTGGTCGACCTTGTCGAACGCGGCGTCATCGAGCCCGAGGACATCGACACCTGTGTCTCCTGGGGCATCGGCTACAAGCTCGCCGTTGTGGGCCCCATGGCGCTCCTCGATATGGCTGGCATGGACATCTACCACTCGGTCTCCTCGTTCCTCAACGAGGACCTGTGCGACCGGAAGGATGTCGCGCCGCTGGTCACCAAACAGATGGCTGCCGGCAAGCTCGGCATCAAGTCGGGCGAGGGGGTCTATTCCTACACGCCCGAGAAGATCGCCCAGCTGCAGCCGGAACGCGCGAGAAAGCTCGTCGCCATCCGCCGCATTCTCGAGGGGAGAGACTAGCGCCATGACCAGAGGACCGGGTGTTGGAGACGGACGCACGAGCGGCAACGGATTCATCCGGGCCGAGGCGCTGGTCGTCCGGCTTGTCGGGATCCTCTTGGGCCTCGCCCTGATCGCCATGGTTCTGGTCAATGTCGCCAATGCGGTCGGCCGTTACAGCGGCTGGTTCTCGCTCGTCGGCGCGGACGAACTGCTGGTCTACGGCATGATCTGGATTGTCATGCTCGGCGCCATTCTCGCCGCTCGCAGCCGAGATCATCTCTCGATCAACCTCCTGCCGACGGCCATGAGCGGCGGATTGGCGGCGACCGTGCAGATCGTCATCGACGTCGCGACGGTTGCCGTCTCCCTTTTCATAGCCTGGCACAGTTTTGACTTCATCTCGCGGATCGCAGCCTTGAACCAGACCAGCATGGGTCTCGGACTCCCGATGGTCATCCCGCATTCGGCAATCCTCATCGGATTTGCCGGCATCGCCGCTGTCACAGCCTTCCTGACCATCGTCGACATTTCCCGGCTCTCGGTTTCCGAAAGAGGTCGCAAATGAGCTGGGTTCTCGGCATCAGCGTCGTCGTCCTGATTGCGCTCGGCGCGCCGATCTTCGTTGCCCTGCTCACCGCGGCGTCGCTGGCGCTCCTTTTCTTCCCCGGGCCTCCTCTGATCGCGCTCCAGCAGACAATCTTCGGTGGTCTGGATGCCTATGCGCTCCTGTCCGTGCCGTTCTTCGTTTTCGCCGGCGAACTGATGGCCATCAGCGGCATCGCCGACCGATTGATCAATCTGGTGCGCGCGCTCTTTGGCCGGGTGCCGGGTTCGCTGGGGATCGCGGCGTTGGGCGGCTCGACCCTCATCGGCACCATCTGCGGCTCCTCGGCGGCAGCCGTGGCCGCCGTTGGCCGCAACATGTATCCGCAGCTCATTGAAGGCGGATACGGCAAGCAGCGCGCGGCCGGTATCATAACCTCGAGCGGCGCCATAGATATCGTCATTCCGCCCTCGATCGCCATGATCCTTTATGGCGCCTCGGCCGAGCAGTCGATCGCCAAACTGTTCATCGCGGGCATCATTCCGGGCATCGTCATGGCGCTGCTGATGGCGGGCTACATCGCGATCTCGGCGATGATGGCGCGCATACCAAGGGAAGCAAGCTTTCGCGCCCGGGTCGCCTGGCAGGCGTTCAGGCAGGCCTTCTGGGCGCTCACCATGCCGGCTTTTGTCATGGTGGGGATCTACGCTGGTTTCTTCTCGCCCACCGAGGCGGGCGGCTTTGCCTGTGCCTATGCCGCCTTCCTGGGCTTGGTCGTCTACCGTACGGTCAATTTCCAGTTGCTGCTGGAAGCCGCCGTCAGTTCGGCGATGATGACCGCGCGCATCATGATTGTGGTGGCGGCGGCAGGCGTCGTCAGCTGGGTTCTGACCGTTGAAGGTGTGCCGCAGGCCCTCATTGCAGCTACCACCGATGCCGGCCTGTCGCCGCTCGGCTTTCTGCTGACCGTGAACCTGCTGCTGCTCGCCATCGGCTGCGTTCTCGATCCCACATCCGCGATCCTGGTCCTGTCACCGCTCCTGGTGCCCATCGCGGTCTCGCTTGGCATCGATCCCATCCACTTCGGCGTGGTCATGACCGTCAATCTCGCCATCGGCATGTTCACGCCGCCCTTCGGCATGAACATCTTCGTCGCGCAGTCCGTGCTCGGTCTGCGCACCTCCGACATTTACCGTGGAGTTCTGCCCTTCATGGGGGTTCAGATCTCTGCGCTCGCTCTGATCACACTCATACCCGCACTTTCGCTCTGGCTGCTCAACGGCATGTCCTGAGGGTGCTCAAACATAGGGAGTAACAAGGCAATGATGATCCAGATGACCCGCCGCAAACTCATGGGCTGCGCTTTGGCCACCGGCCTTGCTTTCGGGCTGCCGTTTACCGGCGCCGCACAAGCGCAACAGACGATGAAGCTGGCCTCGGCCACCATCAACGATGTGCAGCACGAATGGCAGAAGGAATTCCAGAAGGAAGTTGAAGCCCGCGTCGGCGACGCGCTGAATGTCGAAATCTATCCGGCCTCGCAGCTCGGCGCGATCCCGCGCATGTCAGAAGGCGTCCTTCTCGGCACCATCGAGGCCTTCACGACCCCGACCTCGTTTGTCACCAACGTTGATCCGCGCTTCCAGGCTTTCGACGTTCCAGGCCTCTTCATGGATGCCGATGAAGTCGACGCGGTCATCCACGACGAGGATTTCCGCGACTACATGGAGACCCTTTTCCTCGACAAGGGTGTGCGGATCATCGGCGCGATCTTCAATTCGCCGACGCAGATCCTGACCCGCGAGCCGGTCACCACGCTCGACGGCTTCAAGGGGTTGAAGGTGCGCACATTCGCTTCGCCGCTGCAGATGGAGCCGATGTCGGCGGTCGGCGTGAACCCGACGCCGCTGGCGCTTTCGGAAGTCACCCCGCAGCTGCAGGCAGGCGGTATCGACGGCATGCTGGCCGGGATCCCGATCCTGACCGCCTTCAAGTTCTATGACACGGCCAAGCACGTGACCAACATCAACATGAACCAGATCGTTTCGGTGACACTCGTTAACGAAGCCTGGTTCCAGTCTCAGTCCGACGAAGTCAAGACGGCGATCATCGAGGCGGGCAGGGCGGCCGAGGAAACCGTGTTCCCCTGGGGCGTCGAGAACGTCGAGCGTGCCGAGAAGGCATGGCTGGAAAATGGCGGTGAAGTGCACGTGCTGCCCGAGGACCAGCAGGCTGAACTGCAGGAAACCTTTGTGAACGTCGCAAACGACGTCATCGCCGACCAGCCTGAGGTTGTCGCGGTGAAGGATCGCATCGTTTCCAAACTCGAAGAGGTTCGCGCGAAATGATCGGCCTAGCCGCCCGCAGCCTCACAGCTCAGACCGGCTTCGCCGCCGGGATGGCAGGAGTAGCGCAGCGTCGCCTCCGCCTTGCCGCTGGCAATCGGCAGGGTCAGGCGCGAGCGGGCGGTTTCGTTGGAGCACCAAACCGCTTCAACGGGCATCCGGTCATCGGTGGCGTTCATCAGGTTGAGAACGCCGGTCTCCCGGTCATGCCAGAGCGTCAAGGTCAGTTCGTCGCCCGGCGCGATCTGTCCGAGATCATCGGAATACCAGTGGGCCAGCGCCGCCTCGCACTCGACGGTGCCGCCGGTCGCATTGGCAATACGAACTTCCACCGGATCCGCGCCGTCGGTTCCGTGGATGATGCCTGAATAAGGCACATACTCTCCGCTTTCGGCTTGGGCCGGGAGCGAACCAAGCCCAGCAGACAGGGCCGTAACAACAAAAAGTCTGCCAAAAGCGTCCCATTTCTGATGGGGAATTTGCAACCAAACAGGGAACAACATGATGAAAAACCTACTTATTTCCGCCGCGCTCGGCGTTGTGCTAGGCGCTTCAGCGGCTTCTGCCGCCGATGTCGATACCATAGCCATCCTCACTCCGGAACAGGGAAGTGACTATGGCTGGAACCAGCAGGGCGTGGACGCGGCAAAGGCCGCGGCAGAAGCCGAGGGCGTCGAGATCATCGTCGCCGAAGGACTCGGATACGGCGACGTCCGCGCTCCGATGCGGGAACTGGCGGCCGAAGGCGCAGATCTGATGATCGCGCATGCCAGCGGCTACAACACGGCCGGTCCGGAAATCGCAGCGGAAACCGGCGTTCCGGTGTCGATTGTCGACAGCCCAGACGCTCTGCAAGAGGGCCTCGTGGCCGACTATACCCTGTCGGGACATGAGGGCGCCTACCTCGCAGGCCGCCTGGCCGCCAAGATGACCACGACCGGCACCGTCGGTATCGTCGTTTCAGGTGAGCCTCCGTCGTGGAACTCCCAGTCGGCTGGATTTGCCGAGGGCGTGAAGGCCGAGAATTCGGAAGTGAAGATCCTGTATTCGGTCATCGGCCCGGCAGCTTATTCGGATGCCGCTGGCGGCAACCGCGTAACCACCTCGGTCATCGCGGCCGGCGCCGACATCATCTTAGGCCAGGGCAACGGGTCGAGCTTCGGCATGATCCAGGCGGTGGAGTCGAACAAGGCCACAGACGGATCGGATGTCCTCTTCATTGATGTCATCGGTGACAAGTCCGAGCTCGACAAGGGCCATCTGCTGACGTCGGTCGTCTGGGACATGACGCCCGTCTACACAGCGATGATTCAGGATCTGAAGGCCGACAAGTTCGGCAGCCACGGCTATTCGATCAGCCTGGCCGATGATTCCGTCAAGCTGCTCAAGACCCCGCAGGTCCCGGAGGAGGCATGGACCGAGGTGATGGCGCTGCGTGACCAGATCATCGCAGGTGACATCAAGGTCGAGCCGATGTTCGATGCCGCGGATGTCCGCGCAATGGTCACCGTGGCCGAGTGAGCGGATCCGTGGACATCGTAACGGAAACACCGACAAACCTGCCCCCCGAAAAGGGGGCAGGCATCATCGGGATACACGGCGTAACCAAGCGTTTCCCCGGGGTCATCGCGATCAACGACGCATCGCTCACTTTCCATCCCGGCGAGGTGCATGTCCTCTTGGGTGAGAACGGCGCCGGCAAGTCGACGCTGGTGGGAATCCTTGCTGGTCTTCAGGAACCCGACGAGGGCTATCTGTCCCTCAACGGACAGAAGACACGCCTGTCGAGCCCGTCTGCCAGTCTTGATGCGGGGATCAGCACGGTATTTCAGCATTCCGTCCTGGTGCCGACGCTGACCGTGCTCGAGAACCTCACGTTGGGTGCTCCATGGTATGAGCGTCCGCCGCGCGACCGGATCGCAGCACGCATGGCGGAGCTGAAAAACGAGTTCGCATTGTCGCTGCCGCTCGACGCCATTACGGGCGAGCTGTCTCTGGGTCAGCAGCAGCAAATCGAAATTGCGCGCGCACTCCTGCGTGACAGCAAGGTACTGATCCTCGACGAAGCGACATCCATGCTGACGCCGCAGGGCGCCGAGGAGCTGGGCGCCCGCATGCAGAAGCTGGTCAAGAGCGGGCTGGCGGTGATCTTCATCACCCACAAGCTCGCCGAGGCGTACCGGTTCGGCAATCGCATTTCCGTGCTGAAACAGGGCGCGCTGGCCGGCCAGATGGGACCGGAGCAGATCGGATCGATGTCCGAGGACCAGGCCATCGACGAGATTGTCCGCATGATGTTCGGCCGCGAGGCGGCAACCACCTCCAATACGCACCGCGAATCCACCGCACGCGACGAAGTCGTTCTTCAGGTCGAGGGGCTGACCACGCCGGGCGACGCCGACGTCATGGGCCTTCAGGACATTTCTCTGACCCTGCGGGCGGGTGAAATTCTCGGCGTCGCCGGGATTGACGGCAACGGTCAAAAGCAATTGGCCGAGGCGGTGGCCGGCCAGCTTCCTGTTACTTCGGGTCGCGTGATGCTCGACGGCGAGGACATCTCCAAGGCCACAGTCGCGCATCGACGCCGCCGCGGACTGCGTTACCTGACCGATGACCGGCTTGAGGAAGGCTCCGTTGCCGCATTTCCGGTTTCGGAGAACACGGTGCTCAAGGATATCGGGCAGCCTCCGTTCTGGGTGAATGGTCTGGAGCGTCCCCAGCGCATCGCGCAGCATGCGCGCGAGATGATTGCCAATTTCTCCGTTCGCACACCGAGCGAAACCACGCCGATAGGCCGGCTTTCGGGTGGCAACATCCAGAAGGTGCTGCTTGGCCGCGAACTCCACGGAGAGGCGCGCGTCGTGGTCTTCAACAAGCCAACCTACGGGTTGGACCTTCAGAACATCGATACATCACGTCAACGGATCTCGGAGATCGCAGAACGCGGACTTGGTGTCGTGCTCATATCCACTGACCTCGACGAGTTGATGGCGCTGTCGGACCGCATCCTTGTGATGGAGGGAGGGCGCATACGCGGCATCGTCGACAACGACGGGAGCGGCGAGGCTCTCCGCCTGCGCATAGGCCGGATGATGGCCGGCGAGGAAGAACACAAACAGGCATCGGCATGACCATGGAAGATGACATCAAAACCGCTTCGGCGGACGCAGGGACGAATCCGGCCGATGCCGCCACTCCGGCGGCAGAGCGCAGCACGTTTCAGCGCATTCTGACGGTCACGGTCGGCCCGATCGTTGCGGCGTTCGTGCTGTCCGCGATAATCCTGATGCTGGTCGGCGTGAACCCGCTGACCTATTACGGTTACATCCTGGAGCGCTCGCTCTTTTCAGGTCTCGGCCTGCAGCAGACGGCAACCCGCATGGCGCCGCTTCTGTTTCTTTCGGCAAGCCTCATCATCGCTTTTCGTGCGGGGATCTGGAACCTCGGTACGGACGGGCAATTCCTGCTCGGAGCCGTGATTTCCGCCGCGACCGCTCCGCTTCTTGTCGGCGTGCTTCCCGGATGGGCATTGCTGCTGATTGGCTTTGTACTGGCCGCGCTCGTCGGTGCTGTATGGTCTGTTATTCCAGCTCTTCTCAAGGCCTATCAGGGCGTCAATGAGATCATCACGACCCTGATGATGTCCTTTCTCGGCGTGCTGCTGGCTTCCACTCTGGTCAAGCTGGTCTTCCGCGACCCCACCACAACTGTGCCGCAGACCCGCACGCTTCCGGTCGAGGACCGGTTGCCGCGGCTCTTCGAGACTTCCATTTCCAGCGGATTGATCTGGGGTCTCATCGCTGTCCTCCTGGTTCACCTGATGATGACGCGGACCGCTTTCGGGCTGCGGTTGCGCATGGTCGGCGCCAATCCGGCCGCGGCTGCCCATGCAGGACTGTCCGTGCCGTTGTTGACGATGGCGACCTTCGGCCTGTCTGCTGGCTTTGCCGGCATGGCCGGTGCATCGGAAATCCTCGGCGTCGCCGGCAATGTGCGCGCCAACTGGGATCCGGCCTATGGCCTCATGGTCATTCCACTGGTCTTCCTTGCCCGGTTCCACGGGGTGGGGGCCATCGTGCTGGTTTTCTTCTACTCGGCTCTGATGATCGGCAGCGAGAGTGCTGCGCGACGGCTTGGCGTGCCTCAGGATTTCACGCTTGTGCTGGTCGCCAGTCTGTTGATCTGCCTCGGTCTCGGAGAATTCATCGACCAACGCAAACGGAAGAAGGAGCGCTAAGATGGGCGGTTTGCTGACCGAGGCGTTCCTCTCGTCTCTCCTCACTGGTGCCATCGTCGCCGCCATTCCTATTCTGCTGGCCGGACTGGGCGAGCAGATGTCCGAAAAGGCGGGTGTGCTGAACATCGGTATCGAGGGTATGATGCTGATGGGCGCCTATATGGGTTTTCTCGTTGCTTTCGAGACCAGTTCGCTGTGGCTTGGATTCCTGGGTGGCATTCTTGGGGGTGTGCTGACGGCCATCGCCATGGCGGTGCTGTGCGTGCGGCTGGGTCTGAACCAGATTGTCATCGGTATCGGGCTGACCCTTGGCGTCGAGGGATTGACTGCGCTGCTGCATCATTTCCAGTTCTCGCGAACCTATCCGAGGCTGCCGGCCCCCGAGCGGGTGGATATTCCAGGCCTTACCGACCTGCCGATCATCGGGCCGTCGCTCTTCGGGCGGCATCCAATTGTCTATATCGCGCTTGCGGCTGTCGTGGTGCTGGCTGTCCTTTATCGACGCACCAATCTGGGAATGACCCTGCGCGCTGCGGGGGAACGGCCAGCTGCCCTCGATGTGGCGGGCGGCAACGTGCTTGCAATCCGCGTCTTCGCGGTCCTGTTTACAGGCGCCATGGCCGGGCTTGGCGGAGCATTCCTTGCCAACATCGGCGCGGGGTTGTTCATTCCGTTTATGACCGGCGGTGCCGGTTTCATCGGGATCGTGCTCGCCATGCTGGCGCGTGGCCGGCCGCTTTGGGTTCTCATCGGAGCGCTGGTATTCGGCGCAGCGCTGTCGCTCACGACGGCCCTGCAGGTCGCCGGTTCGAACATTCCCACCGACGTCATCCAGATGCTGCCCTTCGCGGCAGTGATGCTGGTGCTGGTGATCTTCGGTCGCCGGGCGAAACTGCCCTCGGCGCTCGGCGCAGCCTATGAACGCGGCGCCCGCTAGGACGCACCCCACAACGCCTGCTTTTGGAAAAAGGCGCAGGTACAACAAAGGAGAAGTGACATGGCCGATACCAAAGTCTTCCTGCTCGACGGCGGCTCGCTGGTTCTGGACGGGTTTCACATCTGGTGGAACAAGGGTCCCGGCGGCGAGGTTCGCTTTCCGGTCTATTCGGTGCTCGTTGACCATCCGAAGGGCAAGTTCCTGATCGACACCGGTTACGATTTCGATCACGTGCAGAAGGTGCTGCCCTTCGAGAAGCCGCAGCAGACCGAGCAGCAGACCATCCCCGGTGCGCTCAAGCTGCTGGGACTGGAACCCAAGGACATTGATGTCCTGTTCAACTCGCACTTCCACTTCGATCATGTTGGCGGCAACAGGTTTTTCCCAGACACAAAGAAGATTTGCCACAAGGACGAACTTCCACAGGCTGCCAAGTGCCAGCCCTTCGAGGTTCTCGGCTATTCCGATCTGGCTTTCTCCACCGATGTGGCAGAGGCGCGCGGGATGTCCGATCAGCTCACTGCGGGGCAGACCGCCGGGAACACGAAGTTCGAACTGATCGAGGGCGACGTCGAACTGGCTCCCGGGGTGACCCTTGTTTACACGCCCGGCCATACCGTCGGGCACTATTCGCTGCTGGTCGAGTTCGACAATCGCCGTCCGCTGCTGCTGACGCTTGATGCGGCCTACACCCGCAAGAACTACGACAATGACATCAATGCTGGCTTCCATATCGATCCGGTGGCCGGCGTGAATTCGATGCGCCGTCTCAAGCAAATCGAGAAGGAAAAGGATGCTGAGGTTCTCTTCAGCCACGATCCGGAGAGTTTCAAGGACTACAAGACCGGCGTGAACTTCTACGGCTGATGAGGAGAAATCAATGAGATATTCTGAAACCAAACCGCCGGTGTTCACTCTGACCGCCGGTCCCGTGGACGCCTATCCGGAAGTCCTGCGTGCGCTCGGAAAAACCGTGCTTTACGACTACGACCCCGCTTTCCAGGCATTCTACGAAAATGTCGCGCTCAAGGCGCAGAAGGCGATGGGAACGGATACGCCGCCTTTGATCCTTCAGGGCGAACCGGTTCTGGCGCTGGAGGCCGCCGCCGCCTGTCTTATTGCCAAGGATGATGTGGTTCTCAACCTTGCCTCCGGCGTCTATGGCAAGGGTTTCGGCTATTGGGCGGCGCGCTATGCCAAGAAGGTCGAAGAGATCGAGGTGCCGTACGACACGTCCATTGATCCCGAAGAGGTTCGCTCCTTCCTCAAGGCACATCCCGAGGTCAAGGTGGTCTGCGTGTGCAACCACGATACGCCGTCCGGCACGATCAATGACATCGATGCGATTGGCGCAGCGGCTGCCGAAGCCGGCGCGCTGTTGATCGTCGATGCCGTCTCCTCTTGGGGCGGCATGAAGACGAGCCCTGATGGCTGCAAGGCCGGAATCTATGTCACGGGCAACAACAAGTGCCTGGGCTGCCCGCCGGGCCTCTCGCTGGTATCCGTCTCCGAGTCGGCCTGGGCCAAGATCGAGGCCAATCCCGACGCGCCGTTTGCCTCCATCCTCAGCCTCGGCGATTGGAAGAATGCCTGGAAGAAAACCGAGAAGTTTCCTTTCACACCCTCGGTGGCCGAGATCAATGGCCTCGATGCCGCACTGGATCGCTACCTCGACGAGGGACCGGAGGCCGTCTGGGAACGCCATGCGGTGACCGCCAGAATCTGCCGTGAAGGCATCAAGGGCATGGGTGTGAAGCTCTGGCCGGCAACAGAGGAAATTGCTTCACCCACGACGACCTCGGTGCGGATGCCCGACGGCATCGATGCCGCGCCGGTTCTGGCCGAAGCACGGTCCCGCTATGGCATCTCGATGTCGGCAGGCCGGGCCGAGACACTCGGCAAGCTGATCCGCATCGGCCACATGGGACCGACCGCTCAACCGGCTTACGCGCTTCTTGCCGTCGCCGCCATGGGCGGAGCACTCAACGCCGCCGGCGCGAAGGTCGACGTGGCGGCGGGACTGGCTGCCGCGCAGGCCGCATGGGAAGCATCAATCGACGCATAAGGCCGGGAACGGCAAAAAGGAAAGGAAAAAAGCGATGAGTAAGAGTCTTGAAGGCCGCAAGGCGGTCGTCACGGGAGCTGCACAGGGCATCGGCAAGGCCATCGCCAAGGCGCTTGCCGAGGCAGGTGCGAAGGTCGTGATCTCCGACATCAACGGCGAGGGCGCGAAAGCCGCCGCCGCGGACATCGGACATGGCGCCGTTGGCGTGACCTGCGATTCCACCAAGGTTGACCAGGTCAACCAGATGCTCGAGGACGCAGCCGAGATCGGCGCCATCGACATCCTGGTCAACAACGCGTCGATCGTTCCCTATATCGCCTGGGACGACGTCGATATGGAGCATTGGCAGAAGATCATCGACACCAACCTGACGAGTGTCTTCATCGCCAGCCGCAAGGCAACCGACATGATGCGCGCCGCCGATCGCAAGGGCACCGTGCTCAACATCGCTTCCAACGCCTTTTATGCAGGCACGCCCAACATGTCGGCCTATGTGGCGGCGAAGGGCGGCGTCGTCGGCTTCACCCGTGCGCTGGCGACCGAAGTGGGCAAATACGGTATCCGCGTCAATGCGGTGACCCCCGGCCTCATCGATTCCGATGGCGTGAAGGGCAGCCCGCACGCCGAGAGCTTCGGTTTCGTCGAGATGTTGCAGGCGATGCCCGGCAAGGGGCAGCCCGAGGACATCGCGAAGGTCGTGGCCTTCCTCGTTTCTGATGACGCCGGCTGGATGACCGGCCAGTGTGTCAACGTGGATGCGGGAATGATCCGTCTTTGATGCTGCATTCGGTTCAGCTGGCGGAATGCTATGGACGTCAGTTCCGGCACCCGCCATGCTGACCGGGCGCAGCAAAGGCTTATTGAGCGATCCGGGTGTCCTGCATAGTTAGCAATACCCTTTCACTGGCGGGTGATCCGTCACAACCAAGGAGCAATGCCATGTCGATTTCAGAGATTTCCCGCCGCCGGTTGCTGGGGGGCACTGTCATTCTCGCCGGAGGGGCCGTTCTTCCCCGTTTTGGCTTTGCGCAGAGCGCCATCGAGGGCGGCAGGCTGGTGGTGGCCGCGGATTCCGAACCGCGCAATCTCAACCCGGCCATCGTGGCCTCAAACGGTGTGTTTTACATCGCGTCGAAAATCATCGAGCCGCTGGCCGAAGCATCCTTCGACGGGACGGACGGCCTGGCGCCCCGGTTGGCGACCAGTTGGGAAGGCTCCGACGACGGGCTTTCCATCACCTTCAAGCTCCGTGAAGGCGTAACCTGGCACGATGGCAAGCCCTTCACCTCCGCCGATGTCGCGTTCTCGGCAATGGAGGTCTGGAAGCCGTTGCAGAACATCGGTCGCTCGGTGCTCGCCAATCTGGAGTCGGTGGAGACACCGGACGACCTGACGGCCGTGTTCAAGTTCTCCGAGCCCACCCCGCTGCAGTTGATCCGCAACGCTCTTCCGGTGGTCAGCAGCGTCCTGCCCAGGCATCTGTATGAGGGCACTGATATCGCTGCCAACCCGGCCAATAACGAACCCGTTGGAACCGGTCCCTTTGTGTTCGCCGAGCATCGCGCCGGCGAATATTACCGGCTGACGCGCAATGAATCCTATTGGGGTGAAGGCGAGCCGAAGCTTGACGAGTTGATCTTCAGGGTGCTGCCGGACCGTGCAGGGGCCGCCGCCGCACTTGAGGCTGGCGAAATTCAGCTTGCGGCCTTCTCGCAGGTGCCGCTTTCCGACCTGGATCGTCTTTCCGCCAACAGCGAGCTTGAGGTCGTCACCAAGGGCTATGAAGCGCTGACCTATCAGTTGATCGTCGAGATCAACCATCGCAACGAAATCCTCAACAATCTCAAGGTCCGCCAGGCCATTGCCCACGCCATCGACAGGAGCTTCGTGGTCGATACGGTGTTCTTGGGTTACGCCGCTGCAGCCACCGGTCCGGTTCCGAAGAACGCGCCGGAGTTCTATGAACCCGACGTGACGCTCTACCCGTTCGATGTCGAGAAAGCCAAATCGTTGCTCGACGAAGCCGGCTATCCCGCCAAGGATGACGGCGCGCGTTTCTCGATCCGTCTCTTGCCCGCGCCCTTCTTCTCCGAAACGCGCGCAATGGGCGATTATCTGAAACAGGCGCTTGCTGCCATCGACGTCGAGGCGGAACTGGTCAGCAATGATGCGCCGGGCCATCTCACCGCCGTTTACAAGGATCACGATTTCGATCTGTCCATCGGTGCGGCCGTCTTCCGCGGAGACCCCGCGATTTCGACGACAAACCTTGTCCAGTCCGGAATCCCCGACGGCACCTTCTTCTCCAATCAGGGCGGATATGCCAATCCCGAGATCGACAAGATCATCGCCGAAGCGCTTGTTACGATCGACACGGAGAAACGCATCGAACTCTACAACGAGTTTCAGAAGTTGGTGACTACCGACCTTCCGTTGATCAATGTTGCTGACTGGGGCTTCACCTCGGTTGCAAGCGTTGACGTGAAGAACGTCGCAAACAATCCCCGGTGGGTCGTTTCCAACTGGTCCGACACGGCGATTGCGGGCTGATACCAGAGCTGGGTAGCACCACATGCATCGTGCATGGCGTTTGACGAAACGGCGACTGGTCGCCAGCATTCCGGTGCTGGCGATCGTCATCCTTGGAACCTTCCTTTTGATGGAACTCGCACCGGGCGACGCCGTCGATGCCTATCTCGTCTCGCTGGGCGGGGGCGATTCCGGACTGGCGGACGATCTTCGGCAGAGCTACGGGCTGGACCAGTCCGCCCTAAGTCGGCTGTGGCTGTATGTGAGTTCGCTGGCCAGGCTCGATCTTGGCTGGTCCATCGTCTTCAACCGGCCGATTCTGGACATCGTGCTGGAAAGGCTGCCCAATACACTCTGGTTGATGGGCGCCGCGACGGCACTGGCCTTCACCCTCGGCTCGCTCTTGGGAATCCTTGCCGGCGCCCGGCCCGGGAGCGCTCTCGACCGCGTGCTGTCTATTGGCTCACTCACGCTTTATGCGGTGCCTGGCTTCTGGCTGGGGCTGGTATTGATCCTGGTCTTCTCGGTACAACTGCGCTGGCTTCCCACCTCGGGCATTGAAACGATCGCGTCTGGAAAGGTCGGCATCGCCCGCGCCCTCGATATCGCCCGTCACCTGGTTCTCCCGGTCGCGTCTCTCGGCTTCATCTATCTCGCACTTTTCCTGCGCATGATGCGGGCCGGAATGGGCGAGGTCTGGCGTCAGGATTTCGTGCTCGCCGCCAAGGCAAAGGGGCTCAGCCGCAGGCGTATCGTTGTCCACCATGTTGCCCGAAACGCACTCCTGCCGCTGGTGACCATGCTTGGTCTGCAAGCTGCCACCATGCTTGGCGGTTCGGTGGTGGTCGAGAGCGTGTTTGCGATACCCGGCTTTGGCAGGCTCGCGCAGGAGGCCGTGGCCGGACGTGATGCGCCCCTTCTGATGGCGGTCATCATCGTGTCGGCCGTGCTGGTCATCATTGTCAATCTTCTCGTCGACATCGCCTATGCCTGGCTCGATCCGCGGGTCGGCAGTTCGGAGGCGGCAAGCCGATGAAACCGTTGATCAGACGTTTCGTGTCCTCGCCGGAAGGTGTCGTCGGTGCCCTTCTTCTTATGTCGCTCGTGCTTGCGGCGGTTCTTGGACCTTTCATTCTACCCGGCGACCCGGCGGCCCTCGTCGGACGCCCGCTTTTGCCACCGTTTGCCGATGCGTCGTTTCCGCTGGGAACTGACCAGCTCGGTCGCGATGTCCTGACCAGGCTGGTCTACGGCTCGCAGGCGTCGCTGACGGTGGGCTTTGCCTCCGCGGTCGTCGCAATCGTGGTGGGTACGCTGGTCGGCACCGTCGCTGGATTGGCCGGGGGGCTTGTGGACGAGGGGCTCATGCGCATCGTCGATGCCTTTCAGATCGTCCCGGGTTTCCTGCTGGCGCTTGCTTTCGTCAGTGTTGCAGGGCCTTCCCTGGCCGTCATCGTTTTGGCCATCGGACTGGGCGCATGGACTGGTCCGGCACGCCTTGCGCGCGCCGAAGTGTTGTCGATACGCGAACGTGACTATGTTGCGGCGGCACGGGTGATTGGGATGCATCCCGCGGAAATTGCCTTTCGTGAAGTTCTGCCCAATGCGCTGCCGCCGGTGCTGTCGCTGGTTTCGGTCATCGTCGCCGCTGCCGTGCTGATCGAAGCTGCATTGTCCTTCCTCGGGCTTGGCGATCCGAATTCGGTGACATGGGGCGGAATGATCGCAGACGGGAGAAACCTGCTGCGCTCGGCACCCTTTCTCTCCATCATTCCTGGGCTCGGCCTCGTCAGTGCTGTCGTCGGGATCTACCTGTTTGGCGAGGGGCTTGTCGAAGCCTTGTCCATTCGCGGGAGACGTTTGTGAAGACCGTGCTTTGCAACGTCGAACGGTTATCCGTGTCGTACCGAACCCCGGCAGGCGTGCAACACGCGCTGAAGTCGGTCAATCTCGACATCTTCGCAGGCGAGAAACTGGCGATCATCGGCGAGAGCGGTTCGGGCAAGAGCACGCTTTCCTTGGCGCTCACCGGTCTGCTGCCTGACGAAGCATTGGTCGAAGGCGGCATATCATGGCCCGGACCGGGCTTCGATCCTGTGGCCGGGCGCGACATCGGCATCGTTTTCCAGGACCCCGGATCCAGTCTCAATCCGGTCCTGACCATCGGGGACCAGGTGGGCGAGGGCGCCCGCCGCCATCTGGGCCTCGGTCGCAAGGCGGCACGGGAAAAGGCGGTGGAACTGCTCTCAAGGGTTCGTATCCCGCAACCGGAGAATGCTGTCAGCGCCTACCCACACCAGTTTTCCGGCGGTCAACGCCAGAGGATAGCGATTGCAGCTGCCATTGCCGCGGGACCATCAGTCTTGATCGCTGATGAGGCGACCAGCGCGCTTGATACCATCGTCCAGGCGGAGATTGCCGTGCTGCTCGAGGATCTCGTGAAAAACGGAGACATGACGCTGATCTTCGTGACCCATGACATCGGACTAGCCGCCAGCCTGGCCGACCGGATCGCCGTCTTCCGGACCGCCGAACTGGTGGAATGCGGTGAAGCACGGACGATCGTCCATGAGCCGCAGGCTGATTACACCAAGCAACTGCTGACCACCCATATCGATCTTGATTCACCGCGGCTTGTGGGTGCGTCCTATGTCCGGTGAATTGCTCAGTGTCGAAGGTCTGTCGAAACGCTTCGCCGACCGCCGCCGGACCGTTGCGGCACTCGACGATGTCACCTTTTCAATCGGAATGGGCGAAACGCTCGGCATCGTCGGACCTTCCGGGAGCGGCAAATCGACATTGGCCCGGGTCCTGCTGCGCCTCGTCGAGCCGGATGCGGGCCGTATCCTCATCGATGGCGAAGACTGGCGGGCCTTGTCGCCAAAGGCGCTGCGCCAACGGCGAGGCAGCATCCAGATGGTGTTTCAGGACCCGCTTTCAGCCTTCAATCCGCGCACCACGATCGGCAAGGCGATCATGGATCCGCTCCGGATTCACGCGATCGGCAATAGGGGCGCCCGTCATGCGGCGATAGCAAACCTGTTGCAGCGCGTCGGGCTTCCCGCCGAGATGGCGGGCCGTCGCATCCACGAGGTGTCGGGCGGTCAGCGCCAGCGTGTTGCGCTGGCCCGCGCACTCGCCAGCCGCCCGCGTCTCGTCGTGCTCGATGAGGCGCTTTCGGCGCTGGATGTCTCCTTGCGTGGGAAGATGCTGGAGCTCTTGGTGCGTCTGCAGGAAGAGGAGGGCATTTCCTTCCTCTTCATCGGCCATGACCCCGCAGTGGTGCGTATGATCTCCCACCGCGTTGCGGTGATGGATCAGGGCAGGATCGTCGAAACCGGGGACGCTGATGCAGTCTTCTCGGATCCTCAATCCCAAACCGGAAAGGCCTTGATCGCGGCCATCCCCACGTGGCGCTGAGCTGGACGGCTTATCAACACGCGGAAACGGTACCCCGGACCTTATGATGGGGCCACTGGAACATCCGAGCGATTCAGTTTCTTGAAAAAAAAAAGTGGTGCCCCCGGCAGGATTCGAACCCGCGACCCCCTGATTACAAATCAGGTGCTCTACCAACTGAGCTACAAGGGCAGCGCGATGCGGATACCACATCAAACGTTTCTGTAAAGTGAAATCCGCAGCTCAGGCGTTGTTTCGAAGCGAGAGGGTGCTCGAAGACGCATTTTGGACTTGGTGCTACGCCCATATGGATCAAGGCGAAAAACGCGGCCCGGATGCGCTTTGTGCTGCCCGCCGGGACGATGGCTCGGGGCCGATCGGGATCGTGTCCGCACGGCTTTCAAGGGTTGGTGGCGAACCGGCGGTAGGCGCGGGGCCTGAGCCCCGCTGGCGGATCGCGAAACCCGTTCAGACGGGATCCGTCCGGGCTCAGTCCCCTGTCAGGCTCCGAAGATGCTGGCATGCGGCATAGAGCGCGATGGCCGCGGCGTTCGAAACATTCAGCGACTTGATTGCGCCCGGCATGTCGAGCCTGGCCAGCATGTCGACCGTATCGCGGGTTTTCTGGCGCAATCCCTTGCCCTCGGCACCCAGAACCAGAGCGATGCGACCACCGGAAAACCCTGATTCCAACGGAGCAGGGCCTTCCGAATCAAGTCCGACGGTGAAAAAACCCTGCGCCTTGATGTCGTCGATGGCGCTGGCGAGATTGCGCACCTCGATGTGATCGATCATTTCGAGTGCGCCTGAGGCCGATTTTGCGAGCACACCGGATTCCTGAGGGCTGTGCCGCTGTGTCGTAACCAGGGCGCCAGCCCCGAACGCCACCGCCGAGCGCATGATCGCACCGGCATTGTGCGGATCAGTGACCTGATCGAGAATGACAATGAGCTTTGCGTCGCCCAGGTCCGCAAGCGGGCGCGGTACCAGGGGCTGAGCCTCCAGAAGCACGCCCTGGTGCACCGCGTCGTCTCCGAGCAGCCGGTCGATCTCCTGCGGAGAGACCATCTCAAGCGGGAAGGGCAGGGCCGCGTCTTCGGCGATTTCCAGCCGCATAAGCGCGTTGCGGGTGGCCTTGAGCGAGCGGATTGCGCGCGCCGGGTTCTCGATCGCCGCGCGTACGGTGTGAAGACCGTAGAGATAGACCGTGCCAGCCGGGCCGCGGTCCGCGTAGAGCGACCCCTTTCGCGCGGGCATATCCCGCTTTGACCGCGGTTGCGCGGGCGGAAGCCCCTCGCGTTCTCGCTTTGCGTCGCGGTGCGCGCGGCGCAGTTTTGCGTAATGTGTGTCGCGGTTCGACCCGGCCGCGCCCGTTTCGTCATCCTTGCTCATGGGGGGCTTATACGCCAATATAACGCCTGTGCAATCACCGTTGGCTTTGCCGGGAAAGCATTGCCCGGACCTGGCCAATGGCGCATTTTGCACCGGTGGCGCCACCGGGGATTTGCAAGCCGGAACCCAACCTTGCCGAAACACCTCGATTTTGTTCTGATCCATGTTGACAGGCGATGCCTGCACGGTCATAACCCCGACCGCGGATGAGGCGACGGAAAGCGTTGCTCAGCCCGCGCCGCCCGACCAGGTCGGGCATTCCAACTTGGATGCATGACCCTCGCGGATGGAACGGAGGGATGCCCGAGTGGTTAAAGGGGACGGACTGTAAATCCGTTGGCTTCGCCTACGTTGGTTCAAATCCAACTCCCTCCACCACCGCCGGCGGGTCGTGAATGCGGGTATAGCTCAATGGTAGAGCAGCAGCCTTCCAAGCTGAATACGCGGGTTCGATTCCCGCTACCCGCTCCAACAATTTCAAGGGCTTGTTGCTCAACCGTTTCACTCCCGTTTCACCGCCGTTTCACTCGGCAGCTTTCCCTCTTTTTTCGGCCCGCGCCAACGCGATAACGCGGCTGTTCTCAAGCCCGTCGCCGCGATTGTATTTTGCCGTCATTCGAACCGTGGTGTGGGTCGCAAGATCCCGGCCGCTGTCTAGCGAACCGGTGGCGTTGACGGTTTCGGTCACCGCGCCGGCACGGGTATCCATCGACCAGACATGCGCGGGAACGCCGGCAGCCTCGCGGACAGCGCGGAATTTGGTGGTGTACCGATTTTCCCAATAGGGCTTGCCCGTGTTCTCATCGATCACCACCGGGCCGACCTCGGGGATGGTGTAGGATTCGAGCGCCAGCTGAACCAGCGGGTAAAGCGAAAGGTCCCGGGACACAGCCGCACCGGTTTTGCTGGTGGTGATCGTCAGGATATGGTCCTTGCTGATCTGCCCCACGGTGAGCCCGCGCCAGCGGAACGGCCCGTCGCCGTCTGGTGCCCACTCCCCGATCACATCGATCCGGCGCAGCGCCGATTCGAATTTCAGCGCTTCGACAAAACCCACCGAAGGGTGGCCCATTTCCGCGCTCTTGAGAACAATCGCCCGGCACTGGTCGTAAGTCATAGCAACGCGCCGCGCGGGTGGCTGCTCGAAACGCATTCCCGAAAGAATGTCCCGCGCGTCCTTGCACCCCGGCAGGCGTTCGCCGGCGCCATAGGTCAGGATAAGCCTCAACAGCTTGATGATGCCTGCCGCGCGGCGGTGGCCGCGGGTGCGCCATTCGGAATACCAGCGCCGGAAATCCGACGCCTGCAGCTTGTCGACACGCCGTTTGCCCACGTTCTTGGAAATGATCCGGAGGCTGGGACCATAGTCCCGCACCCTGGTCGAGTGCTTGACCGTGTGGAAACTGCTTGTGGGATCGGTGCGGAACAACTCGATCAGCGAATCGATGGTGCCGTTGTACTCGACTGCTGGCGCGTGTGGATTGCCTATCTTGGCGCGCAATTCGTTTGTCAGACGCTGGCATTCTTCCGCGATTTCCTCGTCGGTCAGATCGTCGGGAAGTCGTTTGATCTTGAAGGTTGGTGGAGCGCCCTTGATCGCCCGTTGCGGGCTCCAGTAGTGGGCGCGACCGGCCTTCCTGTTTCGGCTCAGATAGCCGGGCCTGTCGGTTCTAATCATTGGTGAAGTCCTCTGTTCCATCCGGGACAAAATTGTCCCTGGGCGGCATTCTCGATCGGGCTCCACTTCCACTGATCTCTGATTGATCAACAGGGTAGATGTTGATGGTTCCTGTTCCCGGGTTGATTTCCACCATGGCCCCGACTGCTCGCGCGGCGCGTATGCACCGTTCGATATCCGCCTGCAGGAATTTTGCCGAGGTTCCCATGGTTCGTCTAGTCGCCTTCGATTTCCCGTTTGGCCTCGTCAATCGCCACGTTCAGTTCGGCCATGAGGGCTTCGGACCCGTTCGGCTTGTCCGGATGCCGCTGCATAATCCAGGTGGCGTAGCCAGCCCGTCACCGTAACAATGAGCCGGAAAACTCCACCACCCGGCGATCCAAAGTTCGGTCCCAGAGCAAAACCCCGGAAATTCCGGCCCGGGGCGATCCAAAGACGGGGAGCACTTCAAAGTGCGTTGAAATTGCTCAGGCCGGCAGGCGTTGCATCAATCTTGATCCACGAGCGATTTTGCAACTTTTGAATAGCCCCGAGTTTTCTAGACACCCTCGGTCTTCGGTTTCTGCTGCTGTTCGAACTCGACGGGTGACAGAATCCGGTTCCTCACGTGCTTGCGTTTCGGGTTGTAAAACATCTCGATGTAGTCGAACACATCCTGCCGGGCTTCGACGCGGGTCTGTCTTGTAGGTTCGGCGCCGTATCCGCTCCCGCTTGAGCAGGTTGAAGGAACTCTCGGCGACGGCGTTATCATGGCAGGTTCCGCGCCGGCTCATGGAGTGCTCCAGGTTGTAAGCCTGGAGGAATGACGCTTAGTCCATACTGGTGGACAGGGAACCCTGATCTGAGTTCATCAGCACCTCGTGCTTTGGCTTCCGCCTCCACACTGTCGGCAACAATGCCTGCAGGACGAGGTCCATCGCCTGGCGGCTCTGCATCGACCATCCGACGATGCGGCGGAAATAGAGGTCGATCACGGCAGCCAGATAGGCAAAGCCTTCCAGTGTCCTTATATAGGTGATGTCAGTGAGCCAGATCCGGTCCGGCGCATCCACATTGAACTGCCGGTCCAGTGAGTTGTCGACGACCGATGACGGCTTGCCGCCATAGCTTTCCGGCTGGAGCTTGTAGCCGATCTGAGCCTTGATGCCTGCCAAACTGACGAGACGTGCAACGGGGTTGGGACAACAGGTCTCACCCTGATCCAGCAGATCGTCATGAAGTTTGCGGTAGCCACACACCTTGCTGTCTTGCTTCCAGGCCTTGCTGATGAGTTCGGTCTGACGGACGTCTTCCTTCGCCCGCGTGCTAAGCAGGCTCTTAAGCCAAGCATATAAGCCGCTCGGCTGGATGCGCAGGCACCGGCGCATCGCCCGCACAGAGAATAGCGGGCGATGATCGGCAACCAACGCGTATCTAACTCGCTGCCCGGCAGACGATGTTCACATCGTCGCGAGGGGGGCATCCTTGGCGAAATACGCGGTCGCTTTTTTTTAGGCTGTCGCGCTCTTCCGTGACTCTCGACGGTTCGCGCTTCAACCGTCTGATCTCGGCGTCCCTGTCATCGCCGGCAGGTTGCTGTGAGATTTTCCTATTCCAAGCGTAGCGCGAGTACGAACTAACGCCCAGCCGCTTCGACACTTCAGCGACCGGATAGCCGAGCTCGGCAATCTGCGCCACCGCGTCCCGTTTGAAGTCGTTGCTAAAATTGGCTTTGCCCATCATGGCCTCCTTGCCTCAAAATTAGGGAAGAAGACATCTACAAATCTAGGGCCTGTTCAAGCGGAACATCGGCTCCGAACGCAAAAGCGCCCAGCACACCGATTGCAGCCGACGCGGCGACGTGCTGTCCCACAATTTCGAAATAGCGCGACGGAACGGTCATGTACCCACTCCTTCGCCAAACCAGTACATCCACGCCCCGGTAGGCTTAAGCCGAACGGCGAACGTGTACGGATCGGCCTCGGGCAAATGTTCAGGCACCACTTTGTAGGGACCGATGTCCGTTGTGGGGTGGTGGAGACCCGAGCAAGGATTGGCATCAAGGCCATTGATGCAAATCAGGCGAATCCGACCACGAAAAGCATGACGATTACTGACGCGAAAAAGTGCGCCGTACTCGCTCTCCGCATGCTCGACGGACTTGGCCTTCGCCGCATGCACAGATCGACCGTTCAGGACTTCTGAGCGCATTCGCCGATCAACCAGCGAGATGTCCTCGGAACGGACCGGGCGGTCAGTGCGCGCAACGATAAGCGCCGACGACGCATCGTCTTCGATGTCTGCTACGGCCACATTGAACTCGCTGAAGTGATTGTAAGCGCAGCGGATCAAGAGGTGCGTCGCGGTATGAAGCCGCCGCCGATGTTCTCGGTGCTCTGCGTCGAGCACTACATCGACCGTCTTGCCGACGGCGAACCTGTCCGCATCGGCATCGTGTGCGGTCCAGGTCAGGCCGTCCTGCTTTTCGGCATGGAGTATCTTCATGCCATCAACAGTGCCTAGGTCGCGAGGTTCGCCACCGCCCGACGCGCGGACAATGTTATGTTCGAGCGCAATGGCAACGCCGAAGAAATGTGGCCGTACCGCGACGATCTTAGTCGTAGTGGCGGTAAGATCGGGGTTGGAATAGAATAGGTTTTGCTGCTTTGTCATAGCCCTATCTCCTTTGGAACGGGTGCATTG
This sequence comes from Hoeflea sp., assembly GCA_040216675.1. Lineage (GTDB taxonomy): Bacteria > Pseudomonadota > Alphaproteobacteria > Rhizobiales > Rhizobiaceae > Hoeflea. The sequence continues at coordinate 1,220,007 of JAVJOR010000004.1, forward strand.
GCGGGGGCTCCTGCCCCCGCCGGTTGGCCTCAGGAGAGATCCATCTTCAGCAGCCAAGGCTTGCCAGCGTCGGCCGAAACGTTAGGGCTGCCGGTGCGGGCACCGAACACGCGTTTGAACCAACGATCCTCAGACTTGGGCGTGTCACGCCCGTGGATCACGGTGCGATTGTCCAAGATGAGCACGTCACCCGGCTTGAGCGCCGCTTTGCGGCGGACCATCGGATCACGGATCACGCAAGACAGCCAGTCGATGGCGGCTTGGGCGCGAGGATCGTCGGAGTACCGTAGCTGGGCCGCGTTCCAAACGATCTCCAAGCGACCGAAACGGCGGCGGAGAAGACTGACACCTTGGGTCACGCCAGATGAAGTGGTGCTGTCCGACGCATCCATGTCGAATATCGGCAGCTGGGCCGTTTCGACAATGTGCTCCGGCAGCAAATCACTCACGTCGGGCAGACAGACCACCGTCGTGGGGTCATCTGTCGGATTGCGCAACATCGCGATGATCAGCGCATCAACCGAAGCGGAAGACCTGATGACCCCATCCGGTGACGAATGACCGTAGAAGCCAGCCTGTGCATGTTCCGTGTGGTCATGCAGCCCACCCTTCCCATGAGATCCGCGCGACGCTTCCAAGCCCTTCTTTGCGACAACGGAACGATCAATGAGACCGCCGTTTTCGTTGTCACAGCTGACAGGCTTGAAACCGGCGGCTTGCCCATATGCCATTGACGCAATGGCCTGGCAGCGGCTGACGATGTCTTCCTGACCCTCCCTAGGGCTAGGTGGGAGATCATCGGGCACCTTGAAAGCACCGCGCAGGATAAGAGCGTCGGCATCACGCATCGAGAACCGGTCGAGCTCGTTCAGAACGCTCTGGTCGGCATTCTCTTGAATGAGGCGCGCCGCATGCATTGCCGTGTCCGTCGGAGCTTCATCGAGCGCCTTGGCGTCAGAGCGCACGATGAAATCCGTGATCGCATCGCGGCACTCCGCATTGACCTCGATCTCGTCGACGGCTGGCGAAAGCGCAGTCGTGTACTTCAGGCACGACGCACAGGTCTTCTGGCAGTTGTTTTTGAATACAGGCATGGCATTCCCTCTACAGAGTTAAATGCCTTGCTCACCCGCCGCCCAGGAGGTATCCTGACGGCCTACCACAGCTGTCGTGTTGATGACGCGACAAGCGAGAAGGCACTGTCTCACCACGAGACAGTGCCTATATCCGTCATGACATATGTGTCGTTCTAGGATCGCTTGGCGAATTCAATAGCGCCGTTAGCGGGGCTAAGATTAATGAACTGAAACATAGCGTAAGTTACGCCGCAAGCTGGGCGGATGCGAGGCTTTCAAGGACAGCGCTTCTGATCCTCGCAGTCTCAGAACAAGCATGCGGTGGCTTGCCTTGCTCTAGACCGTTACCGCCAATGGGCTTCCTTGCGGTTTCGTTTTCCAAGCAGGCCATGATCGTAAAAGGGCTAGGCCGCTTCAATACTTGGCTTGCTGCTATGGATAAATTGTTTGCGAACTCATACGGCGTCAGAACGCAACGCCCCTTCACCGCCTGCAACACCGCCTCGGGCGTCGTGCCCATATGACTTGCGATGTCTGCAACTGGATCAACGTCAGCGTTTAGAAGGCCGCCGGTTGCCTGGGCAAGTGAACCTGCCAACCCTTGAACTTCGTAGTTGAATTCAACCAACGCTCCTGACGGAGAGAGCGTATCAGCGTCGTAAGCCAAGCCTTCTTCGTCAGCATACTTTCTAAACGCCCGCAGCATCGAAAATGCCATGCCAGATTTCATCAACTGACCCGCGTAGCAAATACGAGCAATGGTTCGATCATTTGGCGTGTTGTGACCGACTTGACGAAGAATACGCTGCAAATCGACAGCTTGGTTGCCGGCTTGAAGAATCTCCATAATCCTCCGCCGATCTCTAAATGCGTAGCGTGCGGGGGGCTGACCACCTGGCATGTGTATGTTTCCGTATTCTAGCGTAATATACTTATAATGTACGATGATTGACTGACTTGGCAAGCCATTATTGTGTCTATTTTGGTCATTTCCGTTCTTCCTCGTTTGCATCCGCCCGTTCGGGCGTGCCCACGCAAGAGCTTGGTCGCGGTGATGCGGGAAGCCCCCGCGCAGAGCAGGGGGTATGGAGAGCCCGAAGGGTCGGATGCAAACGACTGCAGACAACGGCTGAGTCGGTCGGCACTACACTCGGCGTGTATCGGGGGGTGACAGGTGCGGGAGAATTACCGCTAGCGGGGCACTCTAAGGGAAAGTGCGTCGGGGCTTCGTCCCACGAACCCGGTCTCAGTCCGAGCTGTCGGCAGCGCCCTCGGAGGCCACGACTTGCTAGTCTGCTTCCTGCGGCGGTGTGTTGGCTTCGGTCAATAAAAGTCTGCGGGATTTTCTGCTCGTCACCAAGTACGATCGCTTGGCTTGCTCTCTACGTGACCTTTTGGAGATTTTAGAGACGGTACAATCTCGCGGCGCGAAATTCTGATCTCTGGCTGAGGATATCGAAACCACTACGCCGGCAGGTCGTCTGGTTTTTCACGTCTTCGCATCCAGAACCTTGTTGAAGCGTGGGGGGATCTCTGAGCGTACCTGCAAAGGCCTCGACGCCGCGCAGCGGCGCGGGAGGGTAGGTGGGTGGCCGCCAGCCTTATCGACCGATCAACGTCAGGAAGTCCGCAGGATGCGCGACGAAGAAGGCCGCGGTCCAGCCGAGATTGCGAACCTGTTCAAGGTCAGCGCCAATACGGTGCGCCGGGCGTAGCGTGTTGCAAAATCTCGATTAATGAAAACGCGAAATTCATTACTCTCCAAATCCGGCTTCTTTTGCGAGCGCTTCGTAAATATGAAGCGCCTGAGCACCCACTTCCTTAAGCTCAGCGATTATTGCTTCGTTGTCGTCCACCCCATCACTCTGTGCGATGGATTTTTGAACTCGCTCTACGTTCTCCTGAAACCGGAGGAGCCGCTCCCGTTCATCAGGGATGATATATGAAAGCTGCACCGCGAAAAAATTCAATTCCGCTGCTTTTGCAACCAGTTCGACGCGCTGCTGGGCATCTGGCTCGTCTGTATTCACCAGCCTTGCGACATCATCGATAAAGGATTTGGTGGTCCCGGCGAAATCCTGCATGGATGCGACGAGGAACTCCCGCTTCGCAATCTGGAGCTGGAAGCCTTCGTTTAGTTTGGGTGCAATAAAATAGGTGCCGACTGCACCGAGTATGATCAACAGGATGGTCAACCACACCGGCACCTTTTCACCGCACACAACATTCCGGAGATATCCCAGAAACCTCCCGATTTTTGCTATCATGGGGCTACCTGCTGGACCGAGGACGAAAGTCCTATTTTCAGTTTCCCCTCCTGTGCCTGCTCTCTCAGCTTTTTGATGTTAATGTGATCAATAGATCGGAGGAAGGTTTTCATGTTTTCCTGAGTTGCCAACTCCGCTGATCCCTGAGCGGAAACCGAGTTGGTTACCGTTAGATCTATAGACAGCTTTTTTAAGTCCAGATCGCTCGTGAAAATTGCCACTCCAAGTGCAACAAAGGCGGCCATAGAAGCAGACGCTCCGATCAGTCGCCAAGACCCCGGAGAAGCAAAATCGACAACGATGTTTTCGACCGGCGCTTTCTGAAAATGTTCGCGTACAAACGCATCAAAGTCAGGTATTTGACCAGTTACTTGGTCGTTGGTAACCGCGTAGTGAGCCGCAACAAGCGCCGCAATAAGGTATTGGGAATTCGTAAGCGTGATGAAATCGCTTCCGTCATATTTCGACGCCTCGATCAGGCTGCTGGATGTGTTTTCAAAGACATACGACTTGTAAGTATGCTGAAGAATTTCTTCGGTTTCCCGATCTATCGCTATCTCGCGAAGTGCAGGCGGTTTGTTTATTTTCCTCTCTAAGTGCAGGCTTATTTCCTTTCTGGGGACAGCGCTAAGCCAGTTGACCCGCCGCACCGGGACCGATCGTGACGTTCTGTGATTTCCGGAAAACACATCATCGCTATCGAATGGCGTAACAACCTCCCCAAAATGAATAACCGGTGTATTAAATTCAGCGCCCCTTATGATCCCGGGCGACATAACAACATCACCTTCTGCAATTTTCCCGAACATGCGGGCGACCCCGCCGGCAAGCGCAGTGAGGGATGTGTCATCGAAGGGATCCCCATCGTAGTCGCCGAGAATTATGGAAGGTTTTGTGCTTCCGGTTGTATGGTAGTGCTTGTCTAATGCAAGAGAGCGCCGCAAGGCGCGGCGCACATCCTGCCTGTTGTCGAGCTTTACTCCATTCAAGTCCAAGTCGGGAGTTTCGAGAAAAATAACACCACTCCGCAGGAACTCCCCGGAATGACGCTGTGCAATACCGGCATGCACCACCCACGCCTTTTGTTGTGTGGTGACAATTTTCGCCGCCAGATCAAATGTTGACATCCGCAGCCACTCTCCTCCGGTACCCGTAAAGTGTAGTGTTCCTGTGAGATCTACTATTAGCGATAAGAGACTGCCGAATGCAATCATAAGTTTGCGTTCGGTAGTCACAGAGGATCGAGCAAAAGCAACTACAAAACAAACTCGACAGTTTCCGTCCGGTGATACATCTGACCCAATTGGTCATGACGCACGCGGAACTGGCTACGCCGCTTGACGGCAGCACGCGGCCCGTCAGCGCCTTCCAGCTTGATGCCCGGATCATAGTAGACAGTCCCTGTGGCGACCGCCTGCAGAAACAGGGTCAGATCGGTATCCTCGCACAGCTGGATGCGGGGGCCGTACCGGTATTCCGGGGGTGGTGTTCTGAAGAGTGACGGAACATAGGCCGCCTGCGCGTGCTTCCGGTTCCAGTGCTCGATGATGCCGGTGTATTTCCAGAGGGCCGCTACCTCGTCCTGCCTGTCGATAAGGGCAATGCCGCCGTTCATATCGGTGATCTTGCCGCGCACTGCATCGTAGCCGGTCATCCGGAGTTGAAGGCCCGTATCGGCGTGATAAGTCCTGTTGCAAGCATAAATGCCACCGATGTTAATTCTGTCAGCCTTGCCACTCTTGTCGGCATACCCGAACCGACGAATGAACGCCTCGACACCGTTATCCCGGTAGTAACCGCCTGTCGGCTCCGGTGTCAGCAGCGTGACCGGGCTTTTTGGCCTGAAGCGGTCAAAATCGCCGACGCCATATTGCTTGATTTCCCAGCCCAGAAAGTCGGGTTCCGAGTAACCATTGGGTGAAATCCCGAGCTCGGCTTCTAGGGTGTATCCCCCGCCGTTTCGCGCCGCATAGGGCCGGATAACACCGTCACTGCCGAGCTTCCGGGACTGGATCCAGCTCCTCCGGTAGATAGCCGCCAGCGTTTCAAGAAGGCGATCGCGCGTTGAACCCAGCGCCGGTTCGGCCGGGATTTCAAGAAAGACGCCGACCGGTTCAAGGTCGGGGGTACCATACACAGCCTGGGCCAGCGGACTACCGGCGGCCGCTGCATAACCAAGCACCCGGCCGTCACGGGTAATCCCGATAAACAGCACCCGGCCCTCGTCCCGGACCCGCATCACATCTGCGGGCGCGTTTCGGCACCCCTTCAGGAAGCCCGACATCCTGACTTCGGGGTATTTGGGGTAAAGGATGAGCTGGGTATTTGGGCCTTCATGGCGACCATTCCCGTCGATCCACGAGAATCGGACCTTGGCCTTGGCACGGTCGCGGACACTCCCGGCCAACTCTGCATCATCGGTTTGCACCTCACCGTGCGGGATAATGTTCAGTACCGAAAAGTCCCCGCCGAGATAGATCTGGTTCTTGGAATTGTCATTCGGGGCCAGCTTCTTGGCATAGATACGGACGGCACCGTCCTGGCGCATGAGCCCCGACAGCGCCTCAAGAGTTTGGATCATGCCGGCAAACCCCTGATTTCAAGACTGTCCGCACTGCCCTGCAGCCAAGAGGCCAGACGGCGAAGCACGTCCTCGATCGGCATCCGGGCCTTCCCCTTCAGTGCGCACTCCCAGACAGTGGCGATGCGCCAGCCCTGTTCGCGGAGTTGGCCGGAGACCAGCCTGTCCCGCTCCACATTGCCTTCGATCTTCCCGCGCCAGAAGTCGCTCCGGGTCGCCGGCAGGCGGAACAGGTGGCAGTCATGTCCGTGCCAGAAGCAGCCGTGCACAAAAACAACCGCGCGGTGTTTCGGGAACACCAGATCGGGCTTCCCCGGAAGCCGCCTGTCATGCAGCCGGTAGCGGAACCCGGCGGCATGCAGTCCCTTGCGGATGGTCATTTCCGGCCGCGTGTCCTTGCCGCGAATGGCGGACATCATCCGGCTGCGGACCTCGGCCGAAACAATATCAGCCATGCGCCAGGGCTTTGTTGCGGTTGCCGGCATCCGCGCGAAGCGGAATCACATCGGCGCCCTGCGCCGGGACGATCCAGGGACTCATGGCTTCGGCCACGGCTTCCACAACGGGGACCACCACGGCGTTGCCGAACTGCTTGTAGGCCTGGGTATCGGAGACCGGGATTTCCCAGGTCCGGTTGCCACGCTCGAATCCCATGAGCCTTGCACACTCTTTCGGGGTCAGACGGCGTGGCCGCTTGTCCTTGCCCTGGTCGATGAGGATTTCCGAACCGTCCTTGTAATAACGGGCCGAAAGCGTTCTGGCCACGTCACGCGGTCCGCACAGGCCGAACCCGAAGCCATTGCCCTTGGCCTCGTGCTTCTCCTTGTAGCCCTGGAGGTAGTCCCAGAGCTTCGGGGTCAGCGTGTATTTGGGATCCACCCGGGCCAGAAGGATGCTGCCCAAGGTCGGCTCCGGTCCCTCGGGGATGGCCACATCATCAAAGGAGAACCCGGCATCCGGATCCCGGAATCCGGCCAGGAACACCCGCTCACGCCCCTGGGGCACCCAGGGACGGGCGCTGATCACACGGGTTTCCACCCGGTAGCCCAGCTCCCTCTCCAAAACGGCCATGATGGTTTCGAAGGTGCGCCCCTTGTCGTGCCGCCTGAGATTTTTCACGTTTTCAAGCAGGAAGGCCTGCGGCCGGTGGTGTTTGATAATCTGCGCCACATCGAAGAACAGGGTTCCCTGGGTCGCATCCAGGAAGCCGTGCGGACGCCCCAGAGCGTTTTTCTTGGATACACCGGCAATGGAGAACGGCTGGCAGGGAAAACCTGCCAAAAGCACGTCGTGGTCTGGAATTCTCGCAAGGGCTTTTTCATCTTTTGTGTACTCCCGGATATCTCCGGCAAACACATGTTCCTCGTCTTCGGGGAAGTTCTTTCGGTAGGTTTCGGAGGCGTACTTGTCCCACTCGCTGGTGAAAACGCACTTTCCGCCGATGTTCTCAAACCCGATACGCAGTCCGCCGATGCCGGCAAAAAGATCGATAAAGCGGAACCTAGCCGCGTCCTTCGTCCGTGTGTGGCTCTTCGCCATCAGCCGCAGCATGTCCAGCGCCAGCGGCGATGGCGAGCATTCGCCGTTCTCGTGGCGGTAGGCCGAACGCAGCGATACCTTGATGACGCGCGCCGCTTCCTCCAGCGTCAGCCCGGCCTGCTCACGCAATCTGGTGAATTCTGTTTTGTCTTCTTCCCGCGGTCCCACGAATCATGCCCTCATTGTGTCAATTTTTGACACGATGACATGAAATGACTCAGAGAGCCATAGATAGGTTCTGTTTTTGTTCTTTATCGTAAGCATATTGCACGATTATCTTTCTGCTGCCCATTGAATTGCCCAAGCGACGGCTCGGTTGCGGCTCATCGCACAAGTACTGAAGAGTGAAAGGATCGGGTCATTTGAAGCCCAGCCTGTTCAGCGCCGGAAAACCAAAAGAATGCTAATTTCGGTCGTTGGATTGCCAGTGTCGCTGGCCAGCAGCCGTTTCACTCAAGAACGGGTAACAGGCGGTGGTAAGGTGGTGAGAGTGAAACGGCCCCTTGAAATCATTGAAGATTTTGGCAGCCTTCCAAGCTGAATACGCGGGTTCGATTCCCGCTACCCGCTCCAACCCAAGTGGTTGATCGCATTCATTTCTCTTCTGTTCAAAAGTCTAGCCAGTTCCGCGCGGTTACAGCGATCTGAGGTTTGTGCATATTGCGGCGGGCTCCCTGCGCGTCACTAAGTGCCCGGTGCGGAAAAGGAGCCTGGTTCAGCTGTAGATGCGATGGTCCATCGGCGTGTCCGCGATCAGATCGAGCAGGCCCTTGAGCAATGCCGCTTCGGCGCGGTTGGGCTTGGCGTGCGGATTCCAGACCACATGCACATCAATGGCCGGAGGAGTGTCATAGGGCGGAAGCCGCCACAAGCGGCCGCGTTCCACATCCTCACGCACCACATGCAGCGGAAGCGGGCCGATCCCCAGACCCGCAATGATCATGCGGCGGACTTCCTCGAGGTTCGGCGACGTGCCGACGATGCGGGCATCAAGTTGGGCTTCGGCGCGCATCTGCGCAACCGGACGCAGCGCGTCATCCATCTGGTCGGTGACGAAACTCACTGACGAGTGGCCGGCCAGATCGGCAATGGTGACGCCCTCGTGTCCGAAAAGCGGGTGGGTCGGCCCGCAAAAGAAGCCGAAAAATTCCCGGAACAGTCGTCGATATTCGAGCTGCGGGCTGCGATCCATCACCAGGCAGATCGCAAGCGAGGCCCGGCGTGCGGCGACTGCGCTCAAAGCGCTGCGGCTGGCCATCGCCTCGATCGACAAGGTGGCGCGCGGATGGTCCGTATGAAAGCGGGTCAGCGTTTCATTGAACAGCGGGCTGACGACATGGCTTGCCATGACGATCCTGACATGGCCGCTGACCTCGTCCTCGACATCGCGAATGACCGTTCCGAGCCTGAGGATCGCGCCGTGGATGTCGACGGCTTCCTCGTAGAGAAGGCGGCCGGCGGCGGTGAGTTCGAACCGGCCGGGCCTGCGGTTGATCAGCCGCTTGCCGAGCCTGTCCTCCAGCCGCTTGAGCGCACTGGAGACGGTGGGCTGCTTGAGGCTCAACCTTTCCGCAGCCTCCGTGACGGAGCCTGAATCCGCCAGCACCAGAAAGGTCCGCAGCAGATTCCAGTCAAGATCGCGGGCAAGGCGTTCGGGTGGGGTCAGGCTGCTCATGCACTATAAAACTCATCTATGGACGGGATATTGATTATCTATTTGATCAATGCCCCGCTTGGCAACATCATGTTCCCAACAAAAAACGCCGGGGAGCGTTGGGAACATGAGCATCGAAAAAAGGGAAGCGCGTCAGCCGTGGATCCTGTTGACGCCGGCACTGACGGCGATCGTCTTGCTGCTCATCGTCCCTTTGATGTTCATCGTCGTCTACTCGTTCTGGCTCAAAAGCGCGGTCGGCGCGGACACGCCGGGATTCTACCTGGACAACTGGCAGGAAGCGCTCACCGATCCGTTCTACCGGGATATCCTGCTCAACACGCTCAAGATCGCAGCCGTCACCACGCTCGTCTGCGCCGTGCTGGGCTATCCGGCCGCCTATTTCATTGCGCGCTCGAAGGGCAACAAGCTGATCCTGCTGGTTCTGCTCATGCTGCCCTTCTGGATCAGCTACATCATCCGGACGATGAGCTGGATCAACATTCTCGGCGTCTCCGGCGCGCTCAATTCCGTATTGCTTTGGACCGGCATCATCAACGAGCCGATACAGATGCTGTACAATGAAACCACCGTCATCATCGGCCTTGTGCATTTCCTGCTGCCGTTCATGGTCCTCAACATATTCGTGAGCCTCGACGGTATCGACAGGAACCTCGAGGATGCCGCCTCATCGCTCGGCGCGACCCAGCTGCAGGGCTTTTTCCAGGTCACGCTGCCGCTTTCGATGCCCGGACTGGCAGCCGGAGGGTTGCTGTGTTTCGTGCTGGCGGCCGGCACTTACATCACGCCGGTTGTGCTTGGCGGGCCGCGTGACGCGATGTTCGCCAATCTGGTCTACGAGGCGATCATCCGGCAGCTCAACTGGCCGCTGGGCTCCGCGCTGTCGCTGCTGCTGCTTCTGGTCCTGGGTGTGCTGGTGGCAATCTACAATCGCTACCTCGGTATGGCGCAACTGGCGAAGGGGCTTGGCTGATGGGCTGGCGGCTGATCCGGATCTACACCATCCTGGTGTACCTGTTCATGTTCCTGCCGATCGCGGTGGTGGTGCTGTTGTCGTTCAACGCCAACCAGTTCGGCAGTTTCCCGATGACCGGCCTGTCGACGCGCTGGTTCGAGGCTCTATGGAACAACGATGCGATCATGCGCGCCTTCCGGACCTCACTGGTCCTCGGGTTCATGACCGCGGTGATTTCCACGGTCCTCGGCGTGCTCGCGAGCCTTGCGCTCGTCCGGTATCGGATCCCCGGCCGCAACATGATCACCACGCTGCTGATTGCGCCGATCCTGGTGCCGGAAGTGGTGTTGGCGGTGGCGCTGCTGCTGTTCCTGAATTTTCTCGATATCGGCAAGAGCTTCACGCTGCTGCTGCTGGGGCATGTCATTTTCACGCTGCCCTTTGTCATTCTGGTCGTCCAGGCCCGTCTCGTCAGCATCAAGCGCGACGTGGAGGAGGCGGCGCTCAGTCTCGGCGCATCGCCCCGGCAAACGTTCTTTGCGGTCACGCTTCCGTTGCTGATGCCGGCGGTGGCCGCGGGCGGATTGTTTGCCTTCACCATCAGCTTCGACGACATCACCGGGACCCTGTTCTGGAAGCCCGGCGGCGTGGAGACGGTACCGACCCAGATCTTCTCGATGCTTCGAAATTCGATCTCTCCGGAGATCAACGCCCTTGGCACGGTGATGATCGTGCTGACGGTCGGCTTGCCGCTCGTCGGTGCGGCGATCGCCCGAAAACTTGCAACAAGAAGCGGCGGATGAACCGCCCACATGAACCTGAACCAGAGATGGAGAACGAGAATGGATGATACCAAACGCTATGAACGGCTTCGCGAGCGGCTGCAGAACGGCGACATCAGCCGCCGCAACTTTTTCGGCCTGCTCGGTGCCGCCGGCGCCGCCTACGGACTGCAGATGCCCTTCGCCCGCAGGGCTTTCGCCCAGAGCGATGTCAGCCAGGTCCGCTTTGATGGCTGGGGTGGCGTGGTCTCGGAAGCGTTCCGCAAGCACGCCTTCGATCCCTACACCAAGAAGACCGGCATCGAGGTTGTCGACGGAACGTTCCCGGGCGGAGACGAATATCTTGCCCTGGTGCGCGCCAGCCAGCCAGGCGAATACAACATCGCCCATCTTTCAGGCGTGTTCGATTATGCCCGCTATCACGGCTTCGATCTGAACAGCGAACTCAACCTCGCCAACATCCCGAACATGGCCAATGTGATGCCCGCGCTGATGGATGCGTTCAAGTCGATCACGCCGGACAGCCTCAGTGCCGCACCCTACGACTACGGCACCACCGGCATCGCCTACAATCGCAAGTTCATCTCGGACGAGGAAATCAGGGAAAAGGGCGCGAAGATCCTCATCGACGAGAAGCACAAGGGCAAGATCGGCGGCTGGAGCGACTGGCGCACGCGTATGTGGTACGCGGCGCTGCAGACCGGGCAGGATCCCAACAACATCGAGGACACCGAAGCGGCGTGGGATGCGGTGCGCACCCACCGCGATCTGGCACTCAAGTACTGGGCGTCCGGCGCCGAACTGATGAGCCTTCTCGCCGAAGAGGAAATCCACGTGACCGAGGGCTGGTCGGGGCGCATCTACGCGCTGCAGGAGCAGGGTCACGACATCGGCTATTACGACCCGCCGAACGGCTTCGGCTGGCAGGAGTGCCTGTTCGTCATCAAGGGCAGCCCGATGGCGGCCTGCGAGGAACTGGTCAACTTCATGCTCGACAAGGACACTTCGATCGCAGTCGCCGAAGGCCAGAGCTATCCGCCTGCGCTTGATCCCACGAAGGTCGATCTTGGTGAAAAGATCCCGAAGCTTCCTGCCTTCGATCCGACCGGCACATTGTCGGGCCTGACCTTTGCCAATCCGACCTACTGGAACGGCAATGAGGCCGAATGGTCCAAGGAATTCGGACGCGTCCAGCGCGGGTACTGAACCGATCACCGGTCCCGCTCCTTGAAGCGGGACCGGCCCAACTTTCAACCGGAGGCATGAGCCTGTGAGCGCCGTTTCCCTGAACAATATCATCAAGCGCTTCGGCAATTTCACTGCAGTGCACGAGATGTCGCTGGATATCGCCGAGGGCAGTTTCGTGACGTTGCTCGGTCCATCGGGCTGCGGCAAGACCACCACCTTGCGGATGATCGCGGGGCTGCTCGATCCCACCGAGGGGGAGATTTCCATCAAGGGGCGGCGGATGAACGACGTGCCCATACACAAGCGCAATCTGGGCCTGGTGTTCCAGAACTATGCGCTGTTTCCGCACAAGACTGTCGCCGAGAACGTTGCCTTCGGGCTCAACTACCGCGACGTCGGCAAGGATGAAGCGAAGCGAAAGGTGGCCCAGGCGCTGGAACTGGTCCAATTGCCGCATCTCGGCAGCCGTTACCCGAAGGAGCTTTCAGGCGGTCAGCAGCAACGCATCGCACTGGCGCGTGCCATCGTGATCGAACCGGATGTGCTGCTTCTCGACGAGCCGCTTTCGGCGCTTGACGCCAACCTGCGCGAGGACATGCGCGTCGAACTCAAGCGCATCCAGCAAAGCATCGGCGTGACGACCGTGTTTGTCACCCATGACCAGACCGAGGCGCTGGCAATGTCGGACCGGATCATTGTCATGTCCAATGGACGTGTTGAGCAGGTCGGCGCGCCCGAAGAGGTCTACAACACTCCGGCCACGGAGTTCGTGGCGAAGTTCCTGGGCGCATCGAACCTGCTTCCGGCCCATTGCAAGGACGTTTCCGGCAGTGGTGTCGCGCTGGAATTGCCCGGGTTTCCGGTGGTTCCGGTTCCCCCGGATCGTGCGCCCAAGATTTCCGGTACGGGGCCGGCGCAACTGGTCATTCGGGCCGAAAAGCTTCATTTGAAACCCCAGGGAACACCTTCTGACGGTTATCTGACCGTCGACGCGCTGGTCGAGAATGTCGACTATCAGGGCCAGTCGGCGCGCTATTTCCTGCGCGTGGGTGACCACCAGATGCAAGCCATCAACATGATCGAGGATCACCCCTTCGCGGCCGGCTCGGAGGCCATTTTGCAGTTCCGTGCCAAGGACTGTGCAGCCCTGCCGGTGGAGAGCCGTTCGTGAAATCCCAAAGTCATCTTTTCTATCAGACCCGCGCCCGCCGCCCGGTGCTGTCCCAGGCACGCGGCGTCTACATGTGGGATGTCGACGGCAAGCGCTATCTCGACGGCTCGTCCGGCGCGATGGTCTCCAATATCGGTCACTCCAACCCCCGTGTGTTGGAGGCGATGCGGCGGCAGATGGACAAGTCGACTTTCGGCTACCGGCTGCATTTCGAGACCGAATCGAGCGAACGGCTTGCCGCCAAGGTGGCTTCGTTGTCGCCCTCGGGCATGGAGAAGGTGTTCTTCGTTTCAGGCGGGTCGGAGGCGGTCGAGAGCGCGATCAAGCTTGCGCGGCAATATGCGGTTACCGTTGGACAGGGATCTCGCTGGAAGGTGATTTCACGTGATCCGAGCTATCACGGCTCGACTTTGGGGGCGCTGGCGCTGACGGGGTATGCGCCGCTGTCCGATCCGTTCACGCCTATGATGCAGGCAATGCCGAAAATACCTGCGCCGCGCGCCTATCTTGACGGCCTGCCCATGGATGATCCTGCCACCGGGGTCCATTACGCCGCGATGCTGGAGGCGAAGATCCTGGAGGAGGGCCCGGAGACTGTTCTGGCGTTCATCCATGAGCCGATCGGAGGCGCGTCCACGGGCGCGCTGGTGCCGCCTGCGGGGTACATGCAGGCGGTACGCGAAATCTGCGATCGCTATGGCGTTTTGCTGATCCATGACGAGGTGATGTCCGGCGGCGGACGCACCGGCAAATTCATGGGCGCGGAGCATTTCGGGGTCGATCCGGACATTATTGCGATCTCGAAGGGCTTCGGCGCCGGTTACGCGCCGCTCGGCGCAATGATCGCCCAGGATCGTCTGATTGATCCCGTCCTTGACGCGGGCGGGTTTCTGCATGGCCACACCTATGCGGGCAATCCTCTGGCATGCGCAGCCGGACTTGCGGTGATCGAGGAAATCGAGACGGAAAGCCTGATGGCGAATGCCGCGCGGATAGGCGGCATGCTCAAGGCCCGGCTCGAAAATCTGATGCAGCGGTTCTCTTTCATCGGCGACGTACGCGGCGAGGGCCTGTTGCTGGCTTTCGAGCTTGTGTCCGACCGGCACACGATGGAGCCCTTGCCAAAGGCGCTCAACGCCCATTCGGAACTGGTGGGTCTGGCCTATGAGGAGGGCCTCATCATCTACTCGCGCAGGACTCGCGGCGGTATCGAAGGCGATCATTTTCTTGTCTGCCCGCCAATGATCGTCAACGAGGAGCAGGTCGACGAAATCATCGACATGCTGAGCACGGCGCTGGACAAGTTCGCCGCCAGGGCCGGACTGTCCGTGGCCGCGAACTGACAGGGATCGGCATGTCGAAGATTATCATTTCCTGCGCCGTAACCGGCTCTATTCACACGCCCTCGATGTCGCCTTATCTTCCGGTGACTGCCGAGGCGATTGCCGAGCAGGCGATCGCGGCAGCCGGAGCCGGCGCGGCGATCCTGCACCTGCATGCGCGCGATCCCGCCGACGGGCGGCCATCGGCCTTGCCTGAGCATTTCATGGGGTTCCTGCCCGCGATCAAGGCCGGCACCGACGCCGTGATCAATCTCACCACCGGCGGCAGCGCGGTGATGAGCCTGGACGAACGTCTGGCAGGGCCGCTTGCGGCCAGACCCGAGATGTGCTCGCTCAACATGGGCACAATGAACTTTGCGCTCTATCCGATGCTCGGCAAGCGTACGGAATGGCTGCACGCGTGGGAAGAGCCGTTTCTTCGCAATTCGGACGATCTGGTGTTCAAGAACACGCCACGCGACATCGAAACCGTGCTCAGGCTGATGGGCGAGGAACGCGGCGCGCGTTTCGAATTCGAATGCTACGATCTAAGCCATCTCCATATGCTCGATCACTTTCGAAGCCGGGGCTTGATCCGCGCGCCGTTCTTCATCCAGTTCGTCATGGGCGTGCTTGGTGGCGTTGCAGCCGAGCCCGAGCATTTCGCCTATCTGAAGCAGACCGCCGACCGGCTGTTTGGTGACGACTACATGTTTTCCGTTCTTGCCGCCGGGCGCGGGCAGATGGAAATGGCCCGTCTCGGTGCAGCGATGGGCGGCCATGTGCGGGTCGGGCTTGAGGACAATCTCTACATCGCCCGGGGCCAATTGGCGAAATCCAACGCCGAACAGGTGAAAAGGGTCCGCGAGATCGTTGAAGCCGACGGCCGAGAGGTGGCCACACCCGACGAGGCGCGCGCCATGCTGGACCTGAAGGGGAAGACCGATGTGGGGTTCTGATCATGGTTGAGATCAAGATCAGGCAGGCGGTGCCTGATGATGCGGCGGGCCTGAACCGGGCGCTGGGACGGCTGTCGGCAGACATGGGTGACGAGCATCTGGCAAGCGATGCGGATATCGCCCGTGTCTGCTTCGGCCCGGCACCGGTTATTGATGCCCTGCTGGCAGAAGATGCGGATGGAACGATCGTTGGCGTGGTGGCTTATTCGCCGTTCTTTTCCACCGTCTACGGGGCCGCCGGAATTTACGTGTCCGACCTCTGGGTGGAGGAGAACATACGCGGCAAGCGGCTCGGGCAACGTCTGCTGGCAGCCGTCCGGGCAGCGGGAATCGACAAATGGGACGCGCGGTTCCTCCGGCTCGGCGTCTACCACGACAATCCGTCGGCCTTGGCGTTCTATGAACGCATCGGGTTTGTCCACGCGTCCGAGACCCAATTCCTGACGCTGGCAGGCCCCGCGTTCGAAACTCTGGGAGAGACGTCATGAAGGCGGTATTTGACGAGCGCCAGCGCGCCCATGATCCCAAGCATTTCATGGCCAATGGCAGGCTTTCGCCCAATCCCGAGCAGCCGCAGCGGATTGAGGAGCTTACCCGCGGCGCCCGAGCTGCCGGATGCGAAATGATCGCGCCCGCAGACCATGGAGCGGGACCGATTGCCGAGGTCCACTCGCCGGAATATCTCACCTTCCTCGAGACCATTCATGGGCGGTGGATCCGGACCGAAGGGGCTTCCGACGAAGTGATCCCGAACATCCATCCCGATCGCCGCACCGTGAGCTATCCCAAATCCGCAACCGGCCAGTCCGGATTTCACCAGGCCGATACATCTTGCCCGATCACGTCAGGAACCTGGCAGTCGGCCTATTGGTCGGCCCAGACAGCCCTGAGCGCGACCGGCCTTGTGCTGGAAGGCGAGCCTGCGGCCTATGCGCTGTGCCGCCCGCCCGGCCATCATGCCTTTGGCGACCTGGCGGGAGGATTCTGTTTTCTCAACAACTCCGCAATCGCGGCACAGGCGCTTTTGCGCGCCGGCCGGCGCCCGGCCATCCTTGATGTCGATGTTCACCACGGCAACGGCACACAGGGCATCTTCTACGCCCGCCGCGACGTCCTGACGGTTTCGATCCACGCCGATCCGGCCCGCTTCTACCCGTTCTTCTGGGGGCATGCGGGCGAGCGTGGCGACGGCGAGGGCATGGGCTACAATTTCAATCTCCCGCTGCCACGCGGAACGGGCGATCAGGACTATATCAATGCGCTTGATCTCGCTCTGGCGCGGATCAGGGCGTTCGGCGCTGATACCGTGGTCGTGGCCCTCGGGCTCGACGCGCACGAGAATGATCCGTTCCACGGCTTCAAGGTGAGCACGCCCGGCTTTGCTCAGATCGCGGGCAGGATCGCGGGAATGAACCTGCCGGCAGTCATCATCCAGGAAGGCGGTTATCTGTCTTCGGATCTGGGCGACAATCTCACCAGTTTTCTCCTCGGATACCAGGACGCATGAGCTCCTCACCGGACATATTGGTCATAGGCGGCGGCATTGCCGGCATCAGCGCAGCGGCGCGGCTGGCGCGGGATGCGCGCGTTACCGTGCTCGAATCCGAGCCGATGATCGGGCATCATTCCTCCGGGCGTTCGGCGGCAATCTTCATCCGCAACTACGGCAACGCGACCCTGCGGGCGCTCAACGCTGCGTCTGCACCGTTTCTTGCAGAGCCGGAAGGCGTATCGGAGACCAGCCTGCTGTCGCCGCGCGGCGAGATGCTGGTTGCAACCGAGGCCGACCTTTCGAGCCTTGACGCCTATCTCGACGGCAGCGAAGGGCTTGAACGTCTGTCGGCGCGGCAGGCGCGGGACCTGGTGCCGATCCTTAGGGAAGAGGCGATCGCGGCAGCCGCGATCGAGTGGGACGCGCAGGACATCGACGTCGATCGCATGCTGCAGGGGTTTGCCCGCCAGCTGCGTGGATCGGGCGGCAGCATCGTGACCGGCGCGCCGGTGCAGTCGATCTCCCATAAGGATGGCGTCTGGACGGTGAGCACTCCGGCGGGCACGCATTCCGCCCCGCTGATCGTCAATGCCGCGGGCGGCTGGGCCGACAGTGTTGCGGCAATGGCCGGGGTCGGGCCGCTCGGCCTGATGCCGCTTCGCCGGTCGGCGGTGCTGCTTCCGGCTCCGGACGGCCACGACATATCGCGCTGGCCGCTCTTCGCCAGCGCCGGGGATGAGTGGTATGCCAAGCCCGAGGCCGGCAAGCTGATGATTTCACCCGCGGACGAGGATCCGGTCGAGCCGCACGATGTGTGGGCCGATGACATGGTGATTGCCGAGGGGCTTCACCGTTACGAGCAGGCCGTGACGGTTCCGGTCACGCGCGTCGAGCACTCGTGGGCCGGCATGCGCACCTTCGCACCTGATCGAACACCCGTGGTTGGCTTCGCGTCGGACGCTGAGGACTTTTTCTGGTTGGCGGGGCAGGGCGGTTACGGGATGCAGACCGCGCCTGCGCTCTCGCAACTGGCAGCGGATTTGTGCCTTGGCCGTCTATCGCCGCTGCCGCAAACCGTAATAGAAGCACTCAGCCCCGCGCGGGCGACATTGAATCAAGGACAGGGATTAGTCACATGAGCGACATCAAACGCATCGAAACCGGCCCGCGCATGAGCCAGGCGGTGATCCACAACGGCACAGTTTATCTTGCCGGCCAGGTGGGTTCGCCGGGGGCCAGCGTCGCTGAGCAGACCAAGGCGATCCTCGCAGGCATAGACAGGCTTCTCGCAGAGGCCGGCACCGACAAGACCAGGATCCTGCAAGCCACGATCTGGCTCGATTCCATGGATGATTTTGCCGAAATGAACGCCGTCTGGGATTCCTGGGTGGCTCCGGGCCACACACCGGCCCGTGCTGCGGGCGAGTCGCGACTTGCGACGCCGGACTACAAGGTCGAGATCATCTGCGTGGCTGCGCTCTGACTGGCGCAGCCCGTTTTTGCAGATTCCAAGCGCGGATGTCGGCGATCAGCGACAGCCTGCCGCCCGCGCTGTTTCAGTTCGTGCCGGTGTTCACGATCGCATCCAGCAATTCGATCTCGCGCAGGATCGCGACGGATTTACCGGCGCCGGCTTTCACCGCTTCCTGGCAAAGCACACCGGCGAGCTCCTGCAGGCGTTCGGACCGAGTGGCATCCGGGTTCAACTCGTCGTAGCGCGCGACAAGCGGTTCTGCATCGGCCGATGAGATTTCGGTCCGGGTCGCAAGCTCTGCGAGGCGGGCGCGAAGCTTTTCGTCGACCTTTTCCTTAGCAACATTCACGCATACGGATGCGTCAACGGCTTCGGGGTCGGGCTTGGCCATCTGACGCATCGCGTGAACCATGCTGGGCGTCGCGGTCGCCGGCGCATCGTTGCCCCATGAGGAGCGAACATAATTGGTCAGTCGCGCGATCTCGGTGTCGGAGATGGAGCTGAAACTCGGCATCACGCCATAGTCGCCCTTGGGGGCGATCCCCTCGAGCAAGACCGAGATCACGTTGTATGGCTTTTCGGCCACCACCGCACCCGCATCCACCAGTGAGGCAGCAATGCCCGGTGTGCCCTGGCCATCGGCTCCGTGGCAGCTTTCACATTTGGTCTGGTAGAGCTTTTTCGTTTCCGGATTGATCCGGGCCTCTGCCGGATGTGAAGTCGTCGTACTGCCACCATTATCATGTGGCTGGTCTTTGAGGTACGTCACCAGTGCGGTGAGATCCTTGTCGCTAATCTGCGAGAGATCGTCGCCCACATCGCGCATCGAGCCAACCAGAACGTGATTTTGATCGCCGGCGCCTGAAAGACGGTCCTTGAGTTCAGCCTTATCCCAGTCAGCGATGACAGAATTCTTGCCGTTCGAAATATCGGGTGCATACCATTCTTCAATCGGTCCGCCTTTGAACTGCTGCTCGACGATCGGGCCTCCGAGGGCATCTCGTGGCGTGTGACAGGAACCGCAATGTCCAAGGGCAGCGGTCAGATAAGCTCCGCGATTCCAAAGATCACTTTTCTCGGGATCGGGAGCGAAGCGGCCCGGCTCGAAATAGAGTTCCTGCCACACGTACAGCGAACTGCGCACGTTGAAAGGAAAAGGAAGCCGGTTGACCTCGACTTCGTTTTTGACCAGCTTGAGTGACTTCACATAGGCCCAAAGGGCGTCGATGTCGGAATCCGTTATCTTTGTGTAATGCATGTAGGGCATGGCCGGATAAAGCGGATCGCCATTCCGGTTCTTGCCTTGGCGCAATGCGGCTTCAAAGTCGGCCGCGCTCCAGGAGCCTATCCCGGTGTCTGGATCAGGGGTGATGTTCGGAGCGGCTAGCTTGCCGAAAGGGGTGTTGAGAACCGTTCCGCCCGCATAGGGTTCTCCGTCTGGAGCTGTGTGGCACGCGCTGCAGCCCGCCATGATCGAGAGATAGTGCCCCCGCTCGACATTGCTGTCGTCCGTCGCCGCCATCGCGGGGCTGGTGATGCCTGCAATGCTTATTAAGAGAGCGATGGCCCCGAAATGGTTGGAGAGGCGGGGCAGGGGACGGATCTTCATGTTGTTCTCCGTAACCAGAACAGTCGGATAATCTCGGACGCGTAACTGAAAACAAATGGACAATGCCCGATGGACCGTTTCGTTCCGCAAGAAGCGGCAATTGTTCTGAAAAAAGACCGGCCAACAATCAAGTTGGGTGCGATGGGTCGTGCGACGGCAAACGGCGAGCGTTTCCGCAAGGCTTGAGTGTGGATAGAAGCGGAGGCGCAAACCGCTGCCGACATCGCCGGAATTCGCACACCTTGCTTACATTCGGGGCATTTCGCGTCCGGAGTTTTTTGCTTGCGAAAGCCGGGCGAAACCCTTATGTCGCGTTGACTTCTCACGGGACACGGACCAATCGCCTCCGGTTCCACTGTCTGCCAATAGAATTACAGGATACAGGACGATGGCAAAGGGTAAGTTCGAGCGCAATAAGCCGCACGTAAACATCGGCACGATTGGTCACGTTGACCACGGCAAGACGTCGCTGACGGCAGCGATCACCAAGTTCTTCGGTGATTTCAAGGCCTACGACCAGATTGATGC